>NZ_BIMK01000010.1 GCF_004001045.1 Paenibacillus chibensis | reverse complement strand
CCTTTTGAACGGTCAGATCCTTGCATTTGCTGGTTTGTTAGCGGCGCTTTCGATAATTCTTGGCATCTATAATGTCGTATTGGTGATACCATTCACTTATTTCGTTGATTCTCTACTGAAGACGAGAAACAGGAGAAGCTTCTATTTTTCCATCATCCTTCAAGGATTCATTGGAATCATCACAGGGTTTGCGTTAGTTTCTTTATTCAACAAAGCGTTCCATTGGTCTTACTTTTTCAATGTACCCTGCATCATGTGCGGCCTTGCTTTCCCTATAGTTGAGCGGTGGTATACGACTGAAAAAGGTAGGAAAGATGGAAAGTGATGGGGGGATTGCATGGAGAATTTATATTTGTACCATTATTACGAAGCTAACAAAGGTCCCTTTAAAAACTTGTCTTCGTTGACATTGAAAGAAGCTCAGTCCATCATGGATGCGCTGAAAACGGAGGAGAATATGTTTGCAAGCAGACGGTCTGATGATTATCTGCGCATTCGCTTGGAATTAGAGGCCAAAGCCCGAAATGATTTCATGCAAAAAGGCGGAAAGCCAAAAACGATGTTCCCCCATTACATGACTCTAGGACGCTGCGAATGGCTCAAAACATGGTATGCCGAGGGGAAAGAAATAAACATACATATTCATGAATTCAAACCTGACACCCTAAGCTTTACTTACGGTGATCTTTTTCCGACGATGAGATTTAAGGATGGGAAGCCATATAGAGAGCAGGTATACACCTTGCACGAAATCATGAATGTTATTAAACAATTTGGCTGGCCGCAGGAATGGAATGAGGACGGGAGCCAGGGGCCGGAAAGATATATCGAAGTTCAGGTTTGGGACGAAAAAGTGATTAATAAACATAGATCTAGACGTGAAGTTCGTTAACCAAAAGGGCGTGAGAATGGATTGTTTCCGAACCTGAATAAATCAAAAAATATGGTCATGACGTTGTTTATTCTGATCATCGTTATTGTGCTGGGGTATTTCGTATGGAATATGATTGGACGTCCGATCGACGTGACCATCCAAGGCGTTAACTACCAGCTTGGAACTGAAAACCGTAATCATGTAAATCCGGAAACGGTAAGCATCAAAGGTTCATGGTCTAGAAAATGGAACGGATTACGAATATTTGAAGGGACAATTACGTTCGCGCATGATACGATCCCCGTTCCCGAAGATAGCCGGAAGACCACGATCTATTTCGATAAGAATGGGTGGGGCCCATCATATATCCCTATTTCGAGGAAACAGTTTCAGGGGTTGTGCTTCCGAGGGTGTATAACTACGGTGCCTTGTTCGCCAATGCTGATTTCAGTTCTGTTACGTTTCAGAGGATGCGGGACAACATACCTGAGAATGGCTCCCAAATCGTTAGGTGGGACGGCCGTGATGGCTTAATGTTTGCAGGGCCGGCGACAACCCGGGATCAAGCGCTCCAAATATCAAATGAGCTTATGAAAAAGCATTTATCAGGCCCAATGTATGTCGGTGGTCGTTACGTCTTAAGGTAGAACGAGACGATGTGTAGGCTCAGAAAGGTGTGTTCATGTTGGGAATTGTCATTATGTTAGTGGTTTATTTATTGCTTGGGGTCTTCGTCATTAAGCTAGGCATTGAAAATTCAAAGAGTCATAAAGTCATGGAAGAGATTCTGGAAGAAATCAGAGAAATGAAGGAGATTATACGGGATAAAGAATGAGCTGATTGTAACGAGGTAGGAACGAAACCCATCCTTAGCATCAGAATGGTAAGTGGGTTTTCGTTCATTTTGACTAAACAGACTAATTAGGTGAGGTGTCCAAATGAAGAGAAGGCATCAAGTTTTATTTGAGCAGTTGCATACATACCGTCGTGAGTTGTTGGAAATCGTTGCTGAAATATCGGAGGAACAGGCCGAGATCATACCTCGCGGTTTTCACAATAATGTCCGTTGGAATCTGGGGCATATGTATGTAGATCAGTATCTATGGATTCAGGCTCTTACGAAAGAAGAACTGCCTGTACCTATGACATATCATGAATGGTTCGGTTACGGAACCAGCCCTGCTTCATTCACGGAGGATACCCCGACCTTTTCTCAGCTCATTCCGTTGTTGCAGCAGCAGCCATGCGTGATTCAGGAGAAGTATCAGGATCGGTTGGAGGAGGACTTTGCTCCGACTGAAATGGGAATGCATACCCTCGAGCAGGTATTGATCCGGACAATTTTTCATGAAGGTTTGCATATTGGTGCGATTCAGGCGCTAAAGAGACAATGGAGCTGAGGAGCTGGAGAGACAGAACTCTGCTTCAGAAACGAGACGGCATAGTATAACGAATCATTCAGGATATCGCCTTACGTGCTATAGGAGGCGGGAGTGCGAAATAGGAAGGAGGTTCATGCAATCCTCAGTATGAAAATTGACTCGTAAGAAAAAACAATCATAAATCGGCGAATTGGATTTGTGCGAATTTAGGAGCTGAGATCATGAATTAAAGGAGAACCGATGAATAAATGGGTGTGGATCCTTACGGTGATTGTTCTTGTTTTGATCGGAGGTTTGGTTTATTCCGTTCGCATGAATTCAGAAATGAAAAGCAGTTACATGCAGAAGGGGATTTTAACGAATTTTGATCAATCGGATCTGAAAAGAATGAATTCATTGTATGAAAGATTCAAAAATCAGCAAGGCGACCATCTGATGCTCATCACACCAACGATCGACAGCGGACCCGTTATATATAATCTCACTACGAACGGAACGGAAATTCATTGGACAGTAGATTATACAAGAGATAGCAACAGTGTAAATAAAAAGATAACTTATGTTTGTAAAGACATGATGAAAGAAGAAGATATGAACGGAACGATTTATTCCGTAACCCATTGCGGTGGATATGATGAGGATGAACGGTTGGGACCGGTCATATTTGCAAAAAAATAACGTATGTGGCGTCAAATAAAAGCTGAAAATCAGCCTTGATAATTAGATTCAATTATACGGAAGGGTGTGTAGACTTACATTGAAAAGAGGAATCGTGACCATCATTATTTCTTTATTTATTATTGGTTTAGCCTCCTACCGGCTATGGTCATTAGATCAGCCTAAAGTAGGTCCGGTTGGGGATGGGGAAGTTCCGGCTTTTGCTTATACTTCCATGTATTTTGGAATCTTTGCAGGCATCTGCTTCTTTGTCATCGGAGTACTAAGAATCATTTTTGAATTTAGAAATAAACGATGAAAAAACGAGCAGAGAATAGACGAATTCACGGCTCGTTCATCTAACATGGAGGGGAAGATGAGTTATTCCTCAAGAGCTACAGACTCACATTCGACCTGAAGTCTGAAAGAGACGGGGAGATCTTGTTTCAAGGAAAACGAGACAAGGGTACTCGTAACTTTGGTGGTAATTTTAGATGAAGTAACTAATCGAGATCATCCGTGATGGAATAAACTACATCGAAGAGGTCATGCATGCTGCGTATCCGCAAAATCTTATGACCCTAAATTATCGAGTGAATAATTCCCCGACCGCACACGCATAGGCGGAGTAAACCACGATTCATCCACCTCGTTAGACGAAGGCAGCCTCCGGGATACAGGATCCAGCATCCAGTAAATGCCTACACCCAGCACCGTGATTCCACAGATTGCAATGACAGATGAGCTTGCTGCGATAAGACCCAGAGCACCGCCAATCAAGCTCCCCAGCGGCATGGCAATCCCGCTAAGTCCGGAAGCGGCGGCAAATACGGTGCCCAAGCTCCGTTCAGGAACGGCTTTTTGGATTACGGTATTGATGATCACGTTCGTGACTCCCCCGGGAAACCATGCCAGGCCGTATACCAACACAACAAGCCAGGTCCAATGGCTAAAAACACTGAGGGACCAAGCGGCGCCGGATAGCACAAAAGCTGCAGCGAACATATATCCGAGGCGAAGCCGCTCTATTCGCATATAAGGTGCCAGCACCGCTCCCAGCAAGCTTCCGCAGGCCTGAGCCATCAGTAAAATGCCGTAGACGCCGGCACCCCCAAGACTGTTGGCGAAAGCCGGCATTACCGTAAAGGTAGCACCGCCCGCCGCATTAACGACAATAATTCCGAGTTGAATTCTTGAAAGAGGCGTAGCAAAGATGAATCGAAGTCCTTCTTTCATATCCTTGAAATAGTTCTTCATGGGATTGTGTTGCTGTGAAGATGTTGATTTAGATGTTGAATTATCGTTGTTAGGTGTATTTATGATTGGAGTTTTAAGGCGGAGCTGCGTAAACAAAAGAGCTCCGATGAAGAATCCTAAAGAGTTCCATAAGTACAAGGACACTGCGCCCAGCACGACGATGAGGGCCCCCGAGACGGCATTGCAGGCCACGTCGATACCTTGATAAGCGATAGAGAAGAGGGAGTTGCCCTGCGTGAGCTGTTTTTTATCGAGAATTTTGGGGAGTGCGGACATTTGGGCGGGATAAAACCACATATTGATCGTCGTTAGTATTGGCGTAATGGCCAGCACAAGCCCAACGGTCAAGAAGTGAAAGTAATGCGAGATCGGGACGATCAGCAGCAGCAATGCTTGAAATAATTGGGTATAGACCAGCAGGCCGCGAAGGGGAATGCGATCGATCATAGGTCCAGAGAACAGCTGTATGATTCGGGGGAGGATTGATAAGAATCCGGCGATACCTGTATAGAGCGTTGAACCCCCAAGACTATACACGAGCCACATGGCAGCCACGGCGTATAAGCTGTCGCCGATATTCGTCAGAATGCGGCCGATAAACAATAACGAAAAATTTCGATTTTTAAAAATCTCCATATGATCAAGCACATCCATTCCCTGATTATTTTTACATCCAGACTGAAGAGGGCCCGAAGGCCGCCTTCTATTTTGAGCTTTTCGTTGAAATCACGTTAATACCAATCGCATATTCCTGCGAATTCTTCGCTCTGGATTGGGAAGTGATGCCCACCCATTTCTCCAGTAATGCCTTGAATTCGGCTGTCATATGTTCATGCTCCTCTGGAGACAAATTCAATCTTAAGCTCATTTTTGTACGAGAGGCCGCATTGAAATCCTCTGCAAGCACGGGATCAATTAACTGCGTTCCCTGGGTATTAAACCATTTCGCTTTGGATTTATAATATTTCTCTACGATACCGCCAACGGTCCGGGTCTCCACCAAATCGATTAAGCCTCCGTTATACAGCTTCTGAATATGATAATGGGTGCTGCCGGGGGATTCACCCACTTCATCCGCTACTTGCTTGGAGGTTTTCGCCGTGTCGACTAAAGCTCCGATAATTTTAATACGCTGAGCGCTGCCGAGTAATTTGGCCTGTTCCACAGAAATTTCAATCGCCTGACTTTCATCTTTTTCCATCGAAGACAACTCCGTTCTATATTTTTATCCGATCTATTTTCTCAGCATGATCCACATAAATTATTCGATCTAATTATTTAGATCGGTTTGCTGAACTCATAATAACCCGCCATGTTCTGTTTGTAAATAGGCTTTTTTCAAATCCACTGGGAACCGGATAAAATTCCCAAACATGTATCCTAAATTTGGGATTTGTTATAGAATGGAAGAGTATCCTAACATCGCAAGCCATTTTTCGAAGCCCGGCTAAAGATCCATTCGATGGCTGGGCTTTGCTATTTTTGAAAAGCACGAAGTGTAGGATCATGTTCGCGTAATGAGGATGAATAAAGGGAACATCCATAGCTTTATTGATTATCGGGGATAAATACGATAAGGAAGATGAATCGAACCAGATCTGAGTGATGGTATGGAGCTAGCAGGTGATGATTACCCACGCAGAAAGAATGGATTTGCCTGGAATCCTCCCGCTGAAAAAAAGAAGAAGAGGTGAAGAACACCTTTGAAAAGAAGCATGATATTCCTGATTATTATCTTGTTGTGCACGGTTTCCATAGCAGGCTGCTCCTCATCCAAAAGCTTGATCATGGGAACATGGATCCCGAAGCAGGTATCACAAGTGGTGGGAAAGCAGTTTGAGCTGGTTGAATATCAAGCGTGGGATGTAACGGAGAATGAGTTCATATTGTTTACGGATGACCCAGCAGCCGATGGAACCGGGAAACTGCCGAATTCTGCCGTCAAGGTTTCCTATCACTGGAATTCCAAACATGAAATCATGCTTGACGGAAAGCCTTATACTGTGGAAGTGGATAAGGAGCATTTGATCGTTAAAAACAGTGAATTGGAAATCCAGTTGGACAGAAAAAGCTGATCTATGAGTTTGTTCACATGGATGTAAGAATGATTCATCATGCAAGGAGGTTCAATTGGATGTCATACGAAAAAAAAGGCTTGTTCAAGCGATTCGCCAAAAAAATCAAGGCTTCCGCAGGTCCCGGCCCCTATCAGGTCAATGGCATTCAAGTGATATGCGTTCACTGCCGTCATGATCAATTCGACCATGGGTTTGCTCAATTAAATACGGCTCTGCTTAGTTTTCTGAATCTTGATTTTGCCAACCGGTCGGCAAATATTCTGATTTGCCACCGCTGCGGATATATTCATTGGTTTAATAAGGATATCAAGCGGATACCTAGTGACGGATGGTAAGAACCTGTTTGCCAGGTTTAGCGAAACTGCTACAGAGTCTATTTTCATATTTTTAGTTCAGGAGGAGAAGGTCTTGAATCATTTTGGTGAACCTTATGGATTTTGGGACTTCTTGAGCGAGGTTCCTTTATTGATCAAATTGTTTTTTGGTATTTTGCTTGTCATTGTCGTCGGGGGCTTTTCCTATGTCATCATCAAAGGATTACGCATGTGGGTTTCGAATAATAGAGCCGAGGTTATCACGCAAAAATGCAAGATTGTTGATAAAAGAACGGAAGTCAGTGGAGGCTCCGGTGATTCGAGCGCGACCACACATTATTATGTCACTTTTGAAACCGAAGAACACAGGCGCTTCGAATTATACATACCGGACAAAGTTTATGGGCTGCTGGTCGTCGGCGATGAAGGGGAGTTGACGTATCAAGGAACCCGGTTTAAAGATTTCACGAGAACTGCGGTGTAAGCGCAGACGGGAAAATACGTACTATTTGGAAGCGTTAAGCATCGAGGTTGTGTTCGTTCTTGAAGAGGGGCGATGCCCGCAGTTGATCATCAGGGGAAAAGATCTATTTACGAACAGAAACGAGGAAAGAGCGGCGTTTGTGAGAACAACACTGTCATAACACGGAGGTAATGATGAAAACTTACATATACATGGTCCGGCATGGGGAATCTCCTAAAACGGAAGGCAATGAGAGAACGCGAGGGTTGACGGAGAAAGGGCTCGCGGATACGGCACGAGTATCCAACATATTGAGAGCGGAGGGTGTGCAGACGTTCGTTTCAAGTCCTTATACACGGGCGGTGTTAACTATTGAAGGAGCTGCCCGGGACGTAGGTAAAGAAGTCATCATATATGAAGGCTTAAAAGAAAGGGTGTTTGCTAGCGAGGAGAACATAACCCCTGATCACGAGCTGTATTCCTATCTGGATCGCATGTTTATGGAGCCTGAACTCCCGCTGCCGGGAGACGAATCGAATGCGATGTGCCAGAAACGTTCCGTCGCGGTGTTGAAAGAGATTTTAAACACCTATGCAGGGCAAAAAATCGCGATCGGCACGCATGGCATCGTCATGACGCTTATGATGGGATATTTTGATGACAGATACGGGCTCGATTTCTTGCTGCAAACCTCGAAGCCGGACATTTACCGGATGGAGTTCGAAGGTGAAAGATTCATAGCAGCGAAAAGGCTGATGGATGAGCTGGCTTTGTAAATAAGTTCATCGGACAGTGGGGGATAGAGCATGCAATACGTATATTTTTGTGTCACCATGCTTCGTAATATCCTGGTACCCTTTTTTCAAGACGGAGTATGGGTTGTCGGATTCTTCTTTTTGCTTAATAAAACATTTCAAAGCGATAAGCTGATAAAATATTCCAAGATTGCATGTTTGGTTGTATTAGCTTTGTTATTTGTCTTTTCGTTGGTGAGAATGATCGTAACTGGCTTGTAAATTCTACCGAAACCCATGGGAAATAACGTCCTCACGACAGGATGAAAAAATGGAGGCTCTAACTCGATGGAACAAGTCAACATAGCGGAATATAACCCCGGGTGGGCTGCGGAGTATGAACAAGAAAAAACGAAAATCACGCAGGCTTTGCAAGACATCCTGCTTGGGATGGAGCATATCGGAAGCACTTCGGTTCCCGGACTCGGGGCAAAGCCCATCATCGATATGATGGCCGGAGTCAGGGACTTGGAGGAATTAAAGCCATTCCATATCGAGCGGTTAGCCGAAATCGGTTACGAATATGTCGAGCATGCCCATTTTCCGGAAAGAAGATTTTTTCGCCGTGGTCAATGGCGCGCAGGGACGCATCATCTGCATATGTATGCTTTTCATGGTGAGCATTGGAATCAGCAGCTTCTCTTCCGAAATTATCTGTTGACTCACCCGGATGCGGTAGAGGAATATCTTCATCTGAAGAAAAACATGGCGAAGCTGTATCCGAACGACCGAGCCAAGTATACCGAAGCCAAGGCTCCGTTCATCCAAAACATCCTTCAAAAAGCATCGAAAATGATGAAGGGAAATGGCCTTTTGTAGCCACGTCAAAAGAACGGAACGGTGGGATAACAAAAGTATATACCGAGGGAGGAATGACCATGTATGTTGTTGTGATGTTCATATTCATGCTGTTTATTTTGCTTTCGGTAGCCAATATCGACACTACGATGAAAAAGAAACTGAAGAATGACCAGGAAATTTTGAAGGTTCTTGAAGATATCCGAGATACAGTTAAAGACCCCAGAAGGATTTGAAGCAAAGGATTAAGGGATCGATGGTCTGACAGGAGGTGTTATATTTGTACAAAAGAGTTAACGTCGCGTGTGCGCTGATTTTTGATGCTGCCTGTGAGCATATATTGATGGTTAAAAACAAAGAGGAGGACTCCTGGTACTGGAGCCTTCCGGGAGGTGCCGTCGAAGAAGGGGAGACGCTGGAGATCGCCGCGAAACGTGAAGCCAGGGAAGAAACCGGCCTTGAGATCGAAATCGGGCAGCTTTATTCGGTCAGAGAGGCCATGTTTACGAAGAGAGGGCATCATGCCATTATCTTTACGTTTTTGGCGAATATCACGGGCGGGGAAATCCATATTTGCGATCCGGACGAGGATATATTGGAAGCGGCATGGATCGATCTGGAGACGGTTAATGCGTACATGCCTTATTTGACGGATCAGCTCAAAATTACGCCTGACCGCATCCACAGCATGTCTCCGTACTATTTTCATGGTGAAGTATGACAGATGATCAAGCGATCCGGCTTAGGATGGCATAGGTTAACGATATCATGCCAGGCCATTTCGCGTCGCACCTAGGGAGGCACTGCAGAAAGGAGCATCCATGTGGACAAACGTATCGTGAAAATAAGAGAGGAAGAACGGAAATACCATGAAGCTTGCTATGATCAGTATCGTCTGTTTGAAGCAGGATCATGGCTCTATAAGCCGGTTCGAACGGTTATGGATACGCTCGCAGTCTTGGATTCCAGGGAAAGTCTGTCTGTTCTGGATCTGGGCTGCGGAGTCGGCCGGAACAGCATTCCAATAGCGGGTAAGCTGCAAGGCCGAAAAGGAAAGGTTGTCTGCGTGGATCTGCTCGAATCCGCCATCACGAAATTAGAAGGCTACAGTGAGACGCATGGGGTTGGCGAATATATTGAAGCGCATGTGAGCGATATAGGGGAATATGAGATAGCTGAAAATGCTTTTGATTATATCGTTGCCGTTTCGGCGCTGGAGCACGTAGAATCAGAAAGGAAGCTCGAACAGGTTCTCGAACGAATGGTTCGCGGGACGAAGCCGCATGGCGTTCACTGCATCATCATGAGTACGAATGTACATGAGGTGGATCCGGTCACCAGTGAGGAATTAGAGACTTACATGGAAGTGAACATGACGACAATCCAGGCGCAGGCTTGCTTGTCCAAAGCCTATGCGGACTGGGAGCTGATATTTACGACTTTAAAGCCTTTGGAGTTTACAATCAAAAGAAATGGCCGCCTGGTGCTGCTTCAAAGTGATTGCCTAACTTTTGTGGTACAGCGAAAATGAATGAAGCGGGAGAAGACGAACGAAGCATGGAAATGATAGCTGAAATCACGGATGCCGACTTTGGATTTGATCATGTCGTACCTCCGCATGAATATCGGATTCGTAAAGCAGCACGGGCAGTGATTTTGAATCCAAAACATGAGATCGCTTTGTTATACGTTGCCAAGAAACATGTCCACAAGCTGCCGGGCGGAGGCATCGAGCAGGGGGAAAACGTAAGTGAAGCATTGGTTCGGGAGACGATGGAAGAGGTCGGAGTTGAAATAGAGACTCTAGCCGATATCGGAATGATTAGTGAATACCGCGGGGAGCAGAGCCTGCTGCAAATCTCTTATTGCTTTCTGGCGCATACCGTTCAAGAGTCAGGAAGTCCGGCGTTTACAGATGAAGAGCGCGAAGACGGCTTTGTTCTGAGATGGGTAGCTTTCGATGAAGCCTTGCCGCTGCTGGAGCAGGACCAACCGTCTGATTATACAAGCCGTTTTATCCATGAACGGGACATCAGATTTCTACAGAAAACACGCGAACATTTTATTTCCGGGGAGAAGCAGCCACCCCAATACCATGTAAAGAGAGTGTGAAAACATGAATATACATATTAGAGCGCTAGATGAACGAGACCCGATCATCATCTCCCAAGCCTTTACAGAACAAGGGTGGGATAAGCCTGTTGAATTATACCTTCGATATCTGGAAGAGCAAAAACAGGGTACACGGGTTTCTTTGGTGGCCGAAGAGGATCATCAATTTGCTGGTTATGTCAACGTTTTATGGCATTCCCACTATCCATTCTTTCAAGACCAGGGAATACCGGAAATCAACGATTTTAACGTTCTCCTTAAGTACCGTCGGCAGGGAATCGGTTCCATGCTGATGAATCGAGCGGAGGAAGTCATCAAGGAGCGTTCTGCTGTCGCAGGGATTGGTGTCGGTTTATTTTCGGATTACGGGCATGCCCAGATTTTATACGCCAAGCGCGGATACGTCCCGGATGGACAGGGAATCTACGATGGGCACGGACACAAATATCTCCGGTATGGTGATCCCCTGGTGGTCAATGATGACGTTGCGCTGTATTTGACCAAAAGCTTAACTTGATTCGCTAACGTTGCAACAGCCAAGAACGACGAGAAAACTTATTAAAGCATGGGAGGGATTCCGATGTACGAATATATTTTTGTCGACACGTCATTGGGCGGATTTTTTACGGAAGCTACACATCAGGAAACGATTATGGAGTATGCCAAGCAAGGCTGGAGACTGGTTCAAGTGCTGCCGACGAATTACAACAGCCATGGGAAGCCGGAATATTATGAGATCATTTTCGAAAGACCGGTGTCGGATTCCCAAAATCCAGACTTGCCATGACAATACCTGGGGACTACCGGGCGGGTTGATGGAGCCACGAGATGAGGCGTTGAACATTCAATCAAGAGAAAGTCTCAAGAAATATATTGAAATCGGCTATGGAAACCGATGGTTTATTCGCACCGAGGTGGAGCATCCGGATGGTACAGAGACCGAAATCAGAGGAATCGTCAAATTGATGAAGCTAAAGTCCATTTATTTAAGAATTTGGATCGGTCGCAAAGTTCTCATCATCGATTCAAGGGAAGGCATCAAAATTTCGCATAAAACCAGAAGATGCTTTAAATGCATACTGGGGTTCTATGGAGAGTGAAAGCTTGGAAGGAGACAACACACGAGAGACTGCAAGAAAAATCTGTAAAAGATTGAAAAAGGGATTCATAGCTTCGTAAATTAATGCCGGCAGGTGAATCGATTGTGAGAAAAACAGGCGGTCTGATGCTGTTGTTAACTGTTGTCATGATGGGCTGCAGTACATCAACGCATGAGACTAAAGCGAAAGATTTGTTCGTTTACTATGCGATTGGAAGCTCATGGGCGGCAACGTATACGATCTTGGATGGCGGAGAAACGTATTTTGATTCACTGTACATTCAGAACCTGGATCCCGCCGTTTCCGGGATGAAACCGATCGAATATGTCCTTAAGGGTGATGGAAGAGAGGCTTCAAGCCAGTATCCCCAGCCGCTGCAGGGCGTAAGAAGCTTTCAGGTGTCGACCGAGTATAACAAACAGCTGATCGACTTGAGTGATTATGAAGACAAGGTATATCAGCTGACAATCAGGCAGGATGGGAAGGAAGAGCATTTGACGCTAACATATTCCGGTGCTCAGGGAGGGAAATAAAGATCCATGATTTTTTTATTAATCATTGTTATGATTATTGGAATATACGGACTAATTGGCAATCAATATTCCGCGCTTAGAAAAATGGATCATATGCAAAACACGCTGGAGGAAATCCGTGATCTGCTAAGGACCAAGTAGGAGTATATCCCAAGTGAATAAACGCTTGTTGATGTTTGGCAATCAAGCTAAAATATAAAAGTAAACTCACCCTAGCCGTTAGCAAAGGTGGGTTTTATTTCATATGGACCGTATGTCTATTGGAAAGTGAACGGAGGGATTCGGCTTGGTGATCGTGACGACTGAAATTCTCATCGATATCCCGGTCGAGGCTTGTTTTGATTTGGCCAGGGATATGACCGTACATACCCAAACGGTTTGGAAACATACCAAAGAAAAAGCCGTCAGGGGAACGGTAGCAGGCCGGATCGGCGAAGGCGAAGTGGTGACGTTTGAAGCGACCCATTTTTTCATCCGGCAGAAGCTGACCTCCAAAGTGGTCGATTATAAACGGCCGTCCTATTTTGTGGATGTCATGGTTAAAGGGGCTTTTAAGAGTATGCGGCATGAACATGCTTTTGAAGACGTCCATGGCAAAACGCTGATGCGAGATCGGCTGATTTTTGAAGCACCGCTTGGATTCCTGGGCTGGATCGCCGAAAGGATCGTGTTAAAGACCTACATGACGCGCTTTTTGGAGCATCGCAACCGGCAGCTGAAGATGATTGCTGAAAATAAAGGCAAAGGGGCGGAACGTGATGTTCAAATACGACGTCAATGATCGGACCTATCTATCCTTAATGAACAGTAGAGATGCGGCCGAATTGTACGCTTTGATCGATCAAAACCGGGAATATATCGGCAAATGGCTAAAGTTTCCAAGTATGACCCCGCGCGTGGAGGATTCTCAAGCATTCATAACAAGAACACGATGGGGATACGCGAAGAACGAAGGATATTGGCTGGGGATCTGGTCTGATGGTAATTTAGCGGGTTCCATTGGTTTTCTGTATTTCGACCAAGACAACCGAAAGACCGAAATCGGATATTGGCTGGGAAAAGCATACGAGGGTCAAGGATTGATCACAGCGTCGGTTACGGCGTTGATTCATTATGCTTTTGATGAGCTGAACATGAATAAAATTGAAATCGGAGCTGCAACCATGAATACAAGAAGCCGTGCGATCCCTGAAAAATTAGGTTTTAAACAGGAAGGAATCATTCGGGACTACGAGTTTCTGAACGGCGGATTTATTGACCGGGTTATATATGGATTGAAAGCGGAAGAGTGGAAGGAATCAACGTTAAAATTCAAAAGAAAGCAGGAAACACAGGATGAACATTAAACCAATCACCAGAGAAGATCTGTCGGCGCTAAGCCGTCTGTATGAGGAATTGATGGGAATTCCCACCGATGAAACCCGTATGAACGATGTATTCGAGGCGGCGGAAGCGCTCGGTAACTACCATGTGCTAGGCGCGTTCCATGAAGGAGAGCTGGCAGGCTCCGTTATGGGAATTATTTGCCTGGATCTCGTCGGCAGATGTAAGCCATTCATGGTCATCGAGAATGTGATCGTCTCGGATCGTATCCGCAGGCAAGGCATCGGCAAAAAATTGATGGCCGAAATCGAAAAGATCGCAATCGACCGTGGCTGTGCCTATATCATCTTGGTATCCGGCGAGAAGCGCAAAGAGGCCCATGTATTTTATGAAAAGCTTGGCTACAGGGAGGAACAGGTCGAAGGCTACCGCAAGCATTTATAAGCTGGGCGGTTTAAAGCGATTTGGTGCCTAATCAGCAGGCTGAAGTAGCGAATAAGGAATGGCCCGGCTTATTGCCGGGCCTGTTTGTGTTTGGGGAGGTCTGGATTCTGGGATTTCCTTTATTTTGGTTCATCGGATAAGGGCAGGAATAATAACGAAAACGGAAGGTTGCTTCCGGCTGCAGGGGATAGCCAGATCTCCACCTTTTCCTCTTGGCTTTGGGTTCGGTACAGTACGGTGGCGGTATTTTGCGTATCGCTGCTATGCTTGATGTCCACAACCTGCTGGTTCACCCTTGCAGACCCGAAGTATCTGCCGCCGCGGGGATTAAAGGCAATCACCGTATCCGGGGCGACATGGTTCAATATGATTTTGTAAACCACCCCGTAATTCCCCGAATTGATCGCTACGCGATTTTGCAGCCCGTCCATGCCTTCTTGAAAAGGATCGGTCGTGTTATCTGTGAGAGGCAGGCGTTCCGCCTTCTTCCCGACGATTCCGTCGTATTGAAATACCCGGGTCGAATCGGCAAAGGTTCCGCGAACAATAGATTCACGGGGATCCAGATCGGGCAGGGAGGGCATCGCCAGGAGTGGATCCTGATCCGCTTGAACCATCAGCATCGTATATTGAATCGGCGCATCGCTGGTCAGATCGGCATTCATGGACAAGACATCACCGGGCGAGGCGGCAGTAGCGTTCAATTTATCAAACAGGATCATGCTTTCACCGGCGGCCAGCTGCAAATTGCGCTGATCATTGCCAGTAATGGATGATTCCCAGTACCTTGCACCTGCCAGTCTTCCGGACAATTCCGGATAAGGCGTCGGCCCGGCCATTCCCTCGCTTTCGATCTGGATGGAGGCAGCGGCGTCATTGTTGTTATGAGCGATCAGGTAGAACCTGGCTTTCGTGGTCAGGTTATTTTTATGATGGATCATAAACCGGGTTGGACCGGAAATTGTATCCTGATACAGGATGCCTTCCGAATTGACCGTTTCCGGTCCGCTTGCCCGGAATAAAACATAAGGCTCTGTCGTGTATCGATAGGGCAGTGCCTGATAAGACAAGACGGCCTTGCCGTTGAGGTCAAACGTATTTCCGACAGGCGTGAACCGCTTCGCATACTCGTCCTTCGTGTACAGAATATCAGACGTAATTTCGATTCGTTTGCTGTATTCAGAGGATAAGCCATGCTGATCGGTCACCTGCAGCTTGATCTCAACGACGCCGGGCTCGAAAAAGGCAGGTTCATGGTTCTCCCACTTGCGGTCCACGATAGCATCTTCATCGTCGGTGCTCTGATCGGTGACGATAACCGGCTCTCCAATCCGGTATTGATCCTTGTCTGTCGTAAAATAGGCTTTCGGCGCCTCATTGTTATGTACGGGAGGAGGTGAAACCGACCCCGAAGACGATGGGTTCAGAATGATTTGATTTCCCTCTAGCTTATATGGAATATGAAAGGCAGCGGTTAGCGAGGTTAACGGAATCATCAGTACGCCGCGATCCGAGTAGGCGGCGCCCTTCATGACTTGCGAAACGCCATTGACTTGATACGTCTTCGATTGGATCCGATAAGCCGCTTCAATTCCGCTGCCGCTTACCCGTGTTTCTTTCGTCGGGGCATGGTAGCTGATGCTGTATCCCAGACGTTCGGATACGGAGCGTAGGCTGACATATGTGACGCCCCCTTTGACAAGGGTATTGCGGCTGAGTGTATAAGAAATGCCGTTATAGAGCCACTCGCTGCTGTTTAAATAGATAACGGTCTTCCCGGTTGTAACATTAAGTTCTTGCTTGTCCGGGGCAGACTCGGCATTTGCCCGTAATTCCGCTTGAATCGGAGCCATCAGAATGAATGTGAGTAGAACAGCTGTTTTTAACTTCATGAAATTGTAAAACTCCTTATCTTTTTTTTCTCTGAAAATTTGCTAAAACTTCAGGGCGATCCTTACTTACTTCACGGCAATAATAACTGCACCAACAACAATCACGCCTGCTCCGATCCAGCGGTTCAGCGGAACGGATTCTCCAAAGATGTACCATGCCGCCCATATGCCGAGGGCGTAAGCCGCGCTCTGAATGGGATAGGCCAGGCTTAAGGGCAACCGGGATAAAACGACGAACCATAACCCTGTCGCGATAGCATATAGTGCAATGCCTAATAGAATCAGCGGGGAAAAAACGACGGATAACAGGCTGCTGAAATGTAAGCCTCCTTGCGCCTGCAAGCCCATTTTCCAGACGATTTGACCACAGACGAGCAGCATTATATTAAGAAACAGCATGAAGTAAGCCATCACGAGCCGAACACCTCCAAGGATGCGTCATTTTTTGCCGGTGTTTGACGTTGACTGGTTGCAACCTGCGCTTCTAGCTTTTGGATGCGCTGTTCCTGTAGCCCCAAGGTCTGGGTGAGCACAACCACGCGGGATGTGAGCGAGGAAACGGCCATCGTTAAATGCAGCAGAATAAACAGCATGGCTACCACGCTCAGCAGATAGAGAAGCGAAGGCGCGTAGAAAATATGAATCTGAGCCGCAACTTCGTTCAACAGCGAAGGAAAGAGCGACAAAATCATCATGATCGCGCTTAACACGAGCCAGAGCAGTGCATACTGCTCCCTTAACTTGCGCTTGCGGATTAAGTATAGGATCGTTCCGGCAAAGCCAAGGCTGATGCAAAAGCTGAGCAAGTAAATATTAAGATTCATAACGGTTTTCCCACGCTCTCTTTTTCTGGGTCTTCATGAGCAGGACGGAGAGAATGACTTTGCTCATATAATAAACGGACTTCATAGCCGAGATGCTGGATACGCCGCCCAGGCGCTCGTTCATGACGACCGGGACTTCGGCAAATGCAAGCTCATGGTTATACAGGAGCATCAGCGCTTCGACTTCGGGATAGTCGGTCGGGTATTCACGGGCAAACAAGGAAATGGCTCTTCTGCCGCATAAGCGGTAACCCGAGGTGGGATCCGTAATCTTCTGTCCCGTCAGACGGCTGAGAAGGTTGGATAACAGATCGATGCCGATTTTGCGCGCGAAGGTCGATTGGAAGCCTGCCTTCGTAATAAAGCGCGAACCGACAACCATATCGAGCGGAGCATCCCTTATCGCAGTCAGCAGGCGGCTTAAATCCTGCGGATTATGCTGGCCGTCTCCGTCGATTTGTACGGCATAATCGTAATGATGCTCGGCCGCGTAGCGGTAACCTGTCTGCACGGCCCCTCCGATACCCAGATTACAGGTCAGATCAATCACTTTGGCTCCGGCTTGTTTGGCGACACGGCTGGTCGCATCGGTGGACCCGTCATTAATCACGAGCACATCGGCGTACGGGGTGGCGTGACGCAACTGTTCTACGACATGGGCTATGCCGTCGGCTTCGTTGTAGGCTGGAACAATGACAAGGATGTTGAAGGATGGGGGGTTACTCCCCGGAATATTCAGCATTTTTTGTCGCTCCTTTCATGGAACTGTTTGAATTTTTCTGTGTTATTTTCAGCCATATCCAGCGGAGCATGGCCATGCCGGCGACGGTGTCCATCATGATGATGAGCGGCATCGCGGTATAGTTGTAGCGGTATTCCGGTACGAAGGCGAGCCTCGTTAACGTCATGACAATCAGAATCAATGTAAGCAGCGTTACGGGCTGCCGCCATTTGCGGATGAGCGCCAACAAGGCGGCAGGGCAGAAATAAACGAGTACCAGATGCAGCATGCTGCCCAGCGGACTGGGCAAAACGGGATACAGCGGATGATGGCCGCTGCCAAAATACATGTTGGCATAAATGTATTTTAATTTGCCGACGGTGTACCATTTGGTGAACTGCCAGGTGTGCTCGGTAAAGCCGATCTTAAGCCGTTCCTTCGCCACTTCCATCTGGGTTTTGCCATGGCGGTCAACCAAGCCGTCGTCATAATTTTTGTCCGGATATGTTCCGGCCTGGAACGGATTGACCTGCGTCGAAGCGATGACCACCTGATGCAGCGAGACGACATTCCGGATCACCCATGGTGAAAGCACCATTCCCGTCCCGATGCAGGTGAATAGCAGCAGCCGCAGCGTTAGCTTCCGCTCTTTTTTCCAGAAAAAATGAAAAGCGTAGACCGGCACGATCAGGATGAGAAACTCGGACCGGGTGAGCACCAGCAGTCCCATGAAAGCTCCTGCAACCAGGGCGCTTGAGCTTGTCTTTTTCTCAAACGCATGCAGCTGGACGTAGATGTACAGCAGGAGGAAAAAGGTGGCAAGCGTCTCCGTCAGCACCGCACCGTTGCTCCAAATGAAAGGCGGATATACGCTGCATATGAACAGGACGATGAGGGAAACCGCCTGTCCGGTAACCTTCCTGGATACCTTATAGATCAGCCATAAGGTCACGAGACTGATCAGCAGCTGAATGTAACGGATATACGGAAACGGATCATGCTTATGATAATCGACGATCGAATATACAGCCGCCATAAACAGGGGATAGCCCGGCGTGACTTGGGCGTTCGGAGAGGTATCCTTATAGGCATAGATCCCTTTTTCCAGCAGCTGACGCACCATTTTGTCATAGTTTAAGGTGTCGTGGGACACGTGGTGGCTGACCGAGATAAGAAAATCCAATCTCACGTACAGGGCTATTCCGAAGATTAGCAGCATAAGCGTGATCAGCAGTGGTTTTTTATAGGCGATGATCTTGGAGGTCATGACATCCATTTGAGAACCTTGCTCCTTTCTGGACAAGCAAATCAATGAGTGATGTAGTGTTTTGATGCTACTAAGATTACCGGAGACTTCTTAACGCAAGTCTATTCAAACCCTTAACAAACCCTTAAAAATATCGGAACATGCTTTCAGATATAGGAAAAGAGGATATAAACGCAAAAAAGCCTCCATATGAATGGAGGTTTGGATTCTTATTTCGATGAAACAGAAGGGAATCGGGTCTCAAAAACCGTTTGGTTGGAATCGCTGTTCACGGAAATCCTTCCCTCATGCACCTCAATAATGCTCTTGGTGATGGCAAGTCCAAGTCCTGTGCCGCCGGTCTCTTTGGAACGGGACTGCTCAACGCGGTAAAACCGGTCAAAAATAAAAGGAAGGTCCCTTTTGGGGATCGGGTCGCCGTAATTGCAGATCTGAACGGAAATTTGCCTATCTTCGGTTTCTTGAATATATATATCGATATATTTGCCCTTGCTGCCGTATTTGATGGCATTGGACAACAGATTCTCATACGCACGGACAAGCTGGTCACCATCGGCCCGGATCTGCAGCGGCTGCTCGGGGGCGTGGATTTGGATCGTCATGCCTGCACGCTCCAGGCTGGGTACGAACTCATCGGCGAGCTGGCCTAAGAAATCGCTCATATCCAGAGGACGGAGATGAAGCGGCATCCCGTTGTTGATTCTTGTGTACTCAAACAAATCGTCGATCAGCTTTTTGAGGCTCAGCGCTTTATCGTAGGCAATGTTCATGTAATATCGAAGCTCGACCTCATCCTTATAACGGTCTTTGTCGATGATTTCCAAAAAACCGAGGATGGAGGTCAGCGGGGTTCGCAGATCATGGGAGACGCCTGTAATCAGATCGTTTTTTGTCTTTTCGGCATTTCTTTCTTCCTGGATGGAATGATTGAGCTGCGCGCTCATGAGATTAATGCTGTCCGCAATCTTGCCCAACTCATGATTTTCCCGGACGCTGATATCATAATCGAAATGGCCTTTAGCGATTTCGCTCAGGCCATGATTGATTTCCTGCAGGTAGGAATCGATTTGACCGGATAAGCTGTTGATCCGGGTAGCAATGGTACCCAGTTCATCCGCGTATTGAACCTTGGCCGACGCATTCAGCTGCCCATCCGCCATATCCTGCAGCACCGCGGAAATGTCCTTGGCGTAACGGGTAATAGGCCGGGTGGCTATAATATAAAGAAACAGAAAAAAAGCAATGGCGGTCACAAGGCTTAAGGGCGTTGAACCGATGTGATTGATCATCCAGATAAAAGGCAGATTATAAGGAGGATGGACGATTACATAAGTAACGAACAGCCGGCCGAGCAGCACGAACAGAAGCGTGAGTCCAGTACACAGGGTTAAGATAATGAGGAATTTCCAACGGAGCGGGATATAGAGCTTGTTGTTCATGATCCGTCAGACCTCCTTCGCCGATTTCATTTTATAACCGATTCCCCATACCGTTTTGATGAATTGGGGATTTTGGGTATCCTTCTCTATTTTTTCACGAAGCTTGCGGATATGAACCATAACCGTATTTTTGGATTCCATGAACGGCTCATTCCACACCTCCTGATATATTTTATCCATACTCAGCACGATTCCCTGATTAACGGCAAGCAGCTTCAAAATTTCGAATTCCCGCGGGGTCAGCTTGATCTCCTGCTCACTTACCGTTACCGTGTGGGTTGCCGTATTAATCACCAGGTCATCGATGGCAATCACGTCTTCAGCTGCAAGATCCCGGTAATTTAACTGCTTATACCTGCGCAGCTGCGATTTGACCCGGGCGACTAATTCGAGCGGATTAAAAGGCTTGGCCACATAGTCGTCTGCTCCGATGCTGAGTCCCGAGATTTTGTCGATATCCTGGCTCTTGGCAGATAACATGATGATCGGCG
Organism: Paenibacillus chibensis; assembly: GCF_004001045.1. GTDB lineage: Bacteria > Bacillota > Bacilli > Paenibacillales > Paenibacillaceae > Paenibacillus_AQ > Paenibacillus_AQ chibensis. Next base: position 191,122 of record NZ_BIMK01000010.1, on the reverse strand, counting down.
TATTGTTCTTCTCCCGAATTTTCATGCAGGCCTGAATTCCGTCCATTCGGGGCATCATGACATCAAGTATGATCAAATCAATCGTCGTGCTTTGCAGCCGATCGAGTGCTTCAAGTCCGTTGCTGGCTCTGTAAAGAACGTAGCCTTCGTTTTTCAAATAGATTTCCATGAGCTCTATAATCTCTTTCTCGTCATCAACGAGCAGAATCGCTTCTCTGGGCATACCAGGAACACCTCTTTATCTGATCTTTATCTGATTATGGTACAGGAAACTTGCATATACATAGCTTATCCAACCATCGTAATCACCAAGTCTTAATATTATTATCATAAATTTCTTAACATTGGCTTAATTTTTGCTCCTTAACAGAAACTTTTCCTTCCATTGATGCTGCGAAAACATTCATTCCATAAGATAGAGATAGACATGAACGGGAACGTTTTTGGCAATCTGAGATGGGAGTGGAGAGCATCGTGACCAATATTAAAGATGTGGCAAAATACTTAGGCATATCCGTTTCGACCGTTTCCCGGGCGCTGAATCATTACCCGGATGTCAGTCCGATTACGAAAAACCAAGTCATGGATGCCGTCGAGCATTTGAATTACCGGCCTAATGCCGTTGCTAAAGGTTTGATTCAGAAAAAAACGTTTACGGTCGGACTCATGATTCCGGATATTTCCGATCCCATTTGCTCGCTGCTGGCAGCCTCTGTGGAAAAATCCTTTTCAGATCAAGGCTATCAGGTGGTATACGGCAGTACGCACAGGGATCCGGCAAAAGAAAAACAATTTATTCTGAATGCGGTCTCCCGCCAGTTCGACGGCCTGATTCTGACCCCGGACGTGCTCGACGAAGAGCTGATTTCGCTGTTATCCGATTTACGGATGCCCGTTGTTTTTCTTCGGCGGAGGATGCCGGAAGGGTTGAATGCTCCCTTCGTCGATGTCGATCATTATCACGCGGCCTCGGCAGCCGTAAGACACTTGATTACACGGGGGCACCAGCGCATCGGATTTATCGCCATGCCAGCAAGCTCCTTTACCGGGTCGGAGCGGAAGCGGGGATACTTGGATACGATGTCCGCTTACGGACTTATGCCTGAGATGATGGGGATGGTTGAGGGAGGAAGAACCATAGAGCAGGGGCGGACTGCGATGGCAGAGCTGTACCAAAGATGTCCGGGCCTGACGGCAGTGTTCGCTGCGAATGATCTGCTCGCTGTCGGTGCACTGGAGTGGCTTCATCAGCAACAGATGAACGTTCCCGGCCAGATTTCCGTCATCGGGTTTGATAACCTGGAGCATGCCGCTTTGCACTGGACTCAATTAACCACCATGGAGCAGCCGACCGAGGAAATGGGGAGAAAATGCGCGCTTGCCATGCTCCGGATGATGAGGGATCCTAAGCAGCTTCCGGTTTCCGAGCTGATAGAAGCCAAGCTCATTGAACGCGGTTCGGTATTAAACCTGAATGCGATCCCGATGTATACCATGAACTGAAATGATATCATACCTTTGCAGGGAGCATCCTCTGATGATCAGGGATGTTTTTTTGTCTGAGTAGATTTGTGTAGGGATACCGCTAGAGCGTATACAAAAAGCATAATATATGGAATAATTCGGATAGAATTGAAAGGAGGGGGATGCTGTGGAGTCACGGAATACCTTGTTTAACTTATTCTCTTTAACCGAATTGGGATTTCAAATCATCTGCTTGTTGATTATACTTGTTATTGTAATCGGTATCATTGTCCTATTCGTCAATCGCGAGCGGTTAACCGGCAAAAAGTTCATGTTTTTTGGCGCGGAGCTGATCATACTCGGATTCATTTTTAATGACATACCGGATTTCAAATTTCTCATGCCGAGCCTAAGCTTCATTACGATCTTGCTCGGGATGCTTGTCAGCGTAGTCGGGCTAGCGAAAAAGGATTAACGGTCAGGCTGACATCCCTGTTTCATGCATTCAATTATAGAAAGCGGTGACTGTTATGAAAGGAATCGAACAAATTCATCATTTAATCGAGGGCTGGGTTGCAGCGAAGAAAATACCGGCTGCCGTTATTGATATCCAAGCGGGCAACAAGCTGAAATGGCAGTCGGCTTTCGGGAACGCTTCGCTGGATACGATCTTTGATGCCGCTTCGCTAACCAAAGTTGTCGTCACGCTGCCGGCCATCATGCAGCTGGTTCAGTCCGGCACGCTGTCGCTGCAGGATCCGGTTCAGCAATATATTCCGGAGTTTCGTCACTCCGAAGTCACGATCGAGCATTGCTTAAGGCATATATCGGGTCTGCCTTCGGTACTGCCGGACTTCAGGGAGCGCTATAAGAGCCTTGATATTCAGGAAATATTCGCGCTGGAGCTGGAATTCAGCCCGGGTGAACGTGTTTCGTACAGCGATATCGGAATGGTCCTTGTCGGCTGGATCATTACGCGGCTGACGAAAAAACCTCTGGACATCGTTGCGAAGGAAGCCATTTTTGCTCCGCTTGGCATGACCGACAGCTTCTTTAATCCACCCGCCAGCCTGCGTGAACGGATTGCTCCCACCGAGTGGGACGGCGAAAAGTACCTGCATGGCGAGGTTCATGATGAAACCTGCTATCGTCTAGGGGGAGTGGCAGGCAGTGCGGGTCTATTCTCAACCGCGGATGATCTTTCCAGATACGCGCGAGCCTGGCTATTTCCGGAGCAGCACGCTTTGTTGACGCGTGCGTCGGTTGATGCCTGCACCAAGTCGGTTATCAAGGGGCGCGGCATCGGGTGGCAGGTTCATGAAGGTCCGGATTCGATGATGTCCTGCGGTCCTCATTGGCCGTCCGGCAGCTTCGGGCATACGGGATATACCGGTACAAGTCTGTGGATAGATCCAGCACACCAATTGAGCGTCGTCTTTTTGACCAATGGCGTACATTTGGGCAGAGATCACGAGGTCAAGGAGCTGCGGCCGATTTTGCATGAAGCTATTTTGGATATGGTCAGGTAATGCCCGTTTTTCATTTCACAAAAATGGAGTCCGCAAAGGACCGAATTGGAGGTTACGGAATATGATACCGATCAAACTGCCAAAGGAACAGAAACTTGAAATCGCGAGCCGAGTTCAAGGTTATTTTGAAGACGAGCGTTCGGAAAGCATCGGGCAGCTGGGCGCGGAACAGCTCATCGACTTTATGATCAGCGAACTCGGGCCGTATATCTATAACAAAGCGATCGAGGATGCAAGAGCATTCATCACAGAAAAAATGGCTCAGATCGACGACGATTTATATGCGCTGGAGAAACCGCTGCGGAATTGGAACAAATAAAGCCGCTTACGGTTCATCATTATGACATGAGCAGGAGGTACCTTTGCAGCCTAAACAACGTCAAGCATTAAAAGTTCTCGCCTGGCTGTTATTCGTTGGGTATAGCGTTTGTTTAGTATACTGGATGTTTCGGGGATTCGGCCGCGCGGCCCATATCGGGCTTCAATTTAATCTGGTGCCGCTGAATACGATTTTTGGTTATATCTTTAATCTGAACACGGATAACCTGGGAACGACGATCATTAATTTGGCTGGGAACATCGGGGTTTTTATGCCATTTGGAGTACTGCTTCCATTCCTGTTCCCGGGCTTAAGAAGATACAGTCTGTTTTTGACATGGTTCACGGCTTCCGTAATCGTGCTGGAGTTCCTGCAGACCATACTCCGGGTAGGCATCGGTGACATCGATGACGTGATTCTAAACGGCATTGGCGCTTCGCTTGGTTTTATGGTTTACCGGCTATGCTCACAAAAGATCTGACGATGGGAGGGCTATATGAAACAGAACGATTCCGGATTTTATTATGATCCCTTGATTTTCAAGCGTTATATGGATAGAAGGCAGGGGAGCGAGAATCCCAATGATACGATCGAGAAACCGATCATCAAGCAGCTGCTGGGCGATGTGAGCGGGAAGAGGATTCTCGATTTAGGCTGCGATTGAATAAGGCAAGAGACGCAGGGTTTTATTACATAAAAAGGAAAGATCATTCATAAGCTTCAGTGACCTGAAGGTGTCCGGTACGCCGTTCTCTTTACGTATGGAAGGCTCGGAAAGAGGCATGGACAGTGAAGAGATCTGTGAGCGATTCGGACAAGAGGTGGCCCGGGTTACATCTGGCAAGCGATGCCTTTCAAAGTGAAAACAAACGGCCGAAGCTGTCTCTCGATTCCTGACAAAATGAACGACTTCAGAACGATCCAGGTATGAGAGCGGCTTGACCGCTCTTTTTTTATACCCCGTTTGCTTTGTCGAAACAATCAGCCGGATGAATGATTCCCTGCATATGGAAATGAAGGTATAATTATCTAGAATATTGTAGCAGCTACTTAACCTTACCGATTACGATAATATTCTTTATGATGGAGAGTGATTTCATGGCGGAAGGCCGTATTTTGGGAATTGCATACAACGTGATCCCGGTGAAAGACGTAGAGCAGGCGGCGGCTTGGTATACGAAGCATTTCGGCTTTCAAGTCCGGAACAAGAGGGAAGGGTATTTGAGCTTGTTTCGCGAGAACCGCCCGATTCTGGATCTGATTCAAAGCGATCATGATTCCAGAGCGACCTTTGAAGTGAATAACCGGAAGCGATGGGTGATTACATTTTTCACCAATGATATTGAATCTTTGCACGCGGTTTTGAAGTCGGAGCAGGTGCAGGTCGGCAATATTGCCGATGAAGGCAAGTACGGTAAGTTCTTTGTCCTCGAAGACCCGGATGGCAATTTGTTCGATGTATGGGAGCATCATGATTGTGAACTTATATTTTAACATTGTTAAATTTGGTTAAGCTGGGAGGGATCTGTCATGATTCGATTATGCGATTCACGGGATGTTCAAGCGATATTTGATATCATTAACGACGCTTCACAGGCTTACCGGGGCGTGATTCCGGAAGACCGCTATCATGAGCCTTATATGTCTGAGGATGAACTGGGGCACGAAATCGAGGACGGGGTTGTTTTTTGGGGATATGAGGAAGATGGCCGTCTCGTCGGCGTCATGGGAATCCAGAATAAGGGCGACGTGGCGCTTATCAGGCATGCTTATGTAAGATCAAGCCACCGCCAAGGAGGCATTGGCACCAGACTGCTACATCATCTGATGTCGCTCGCAGACCGTCCGGTTCTGATCGGGACATGGGCCGCTGCCGTATGGGCGATTTCCTTCTACGAAAAAAACGGATTCCAGCGCGTATCTTCCGCCGAGAAGGAAATGCTGCTGCGCCAGTACTGGAGCGTACCGGATCGGCAGATTGAGACGTCCGTTGTTTTATGCGACAGCAGATGGGCTGAGAAATAAAAAATGATGTATGACGAAAAGGAGACAGCATGACAAACCTAAACATTCGAACTGAACAACCGGAAGACACTGAAAAGGTAGCCGAACTACTCTACCATGCTTTTGGCGATCGTGATGACGAATCGTTATTAGTGAGTAACATCCGGGTTTCCGCAGGCTTTATCCCCGAATTGTCCGTAGTAGCAGAGCTGCACGGGGAGATTATCGGCCATATTCTGTTGAGCAAAGCCGAGGTCGTAAACGAAGGGGGACGGGATGAAGTGATTGCGCTGGCACCATTGGCGGTCAGTCCCAAGCATCAAAAGCAGGGCGTCGGCAAACTTTTAATGCAGGAAGGATTGAAACGATGTCAGAATCTCGGGTATCCCTTGGTCTTATTAATAGGGCACCCGGAATACTATCCGAAATTTGGATTTAAGCCTGCTCGCCCTTTTGGTATGGAGTTGAAGCAATTCGCTGTGCCTGATGATGTTTTCATGGTGTGTGAGCTGCAGGAAGGCGCGCTTGGCCGCATCCAGGGCGAACTCGTCTATCCTGAGGTTTTTCTGTAACCATTCCTAGATGTGAGGGGCTTACTAAACGGTTGAAAGGCAGATCGAACAAAATGCATATTCCGGTGAACGTGTATGAACAACCCTATCAGGAGCATAAACATTCACGGAATCGACGAAACGGAGTGGGTATCGATGAGGCAGGGAGGCGGTTGCCGCCCGTTCCAACATCGATGCTAGGGCCATCAAGAATCGGTTTAATCATGAGCTGAGAGAAAACTTATGGACAGGGCGAGCGCGTGCAGAGGATTTTTGGTCGTGGCTGGACGATTCGTATGCCGGCATGGACAGAACGGAACTGCAATCCGCGTTACAGGAAGCTTTGAGACCGCTGCCGGCATGGCATCGCCTTAAGGATTGGCACCGATCGGCAGATATCCATCTGCTTAGCAATCACTGCAGCGAGTGGGTGGAACCGATCCTTGAGGAGGTTAAACCGTTCGTGAAGAGCGTGACGATTTCCAGCGAGACGGGATGCTGCAAGCCGGATCCTGCGATCTTCCGAAGGGTGGAAACCTTCATGCCCAAGAATACCCGGATTGTCTATGTGGATGACCAGGAGAAAAACCTGATCGTAGCCCGCAGCTTGGGGTGGGATACGCTGCTTGCCGATACAAATCATGACTGGATGAATACAATAGACCCAAGATTTGGGCAGGGCATAATGGATGAATTTCATCACAGGAGGACGACATGACCGTTCATACGATATACAGAACCCAGACAGGAAAAAAACGGATACAGCAGTATTATGAGGACTATCTTACTGCATTTCCGAAGGATCTGGAACGGCAGCATGTAGACATTAGATTCGGATCTACCCATGTCCTGGTATCGGGGCCGAGCGATGGTAAACCGGTTTTTGTTTTTCAAGGCGGGAACTGCATTAATCCCATGACGTTATCCTGGTTCACGGGATTATTTCAAGATTACCGAGTTTATGCGCCCGATACGATTGGGCATCCCGGATACAGCGCAGAGACGCGCATTTCTGCCAAGGATGACAGCTTTGCGCTCTGGATTCGCGATCTGATGGATCATTTCGGCATTGAGCAAAGCGCATTCATTGGTCCATCCTATGGAGCGGGCATCATTCTAAGGTTGGCCGCCTTTCAGCCTGAAAGGATTGCCTGCTCCATTTTGGTATCTCCGTCCGGCATGACGCTGGGTTCCATTCCGAAAATGATTCGGTGTATTTTGCTGCCCATGCTGCGGTATCGTCTGACTTCCTCAGAAAAGGCTTTAGCTCAAATCGCGGATGCGATGTCATGTGGCACAATGAAATCCAGGGACGCCGAGATTATTGGCGAGATCTTCAAAAGCGTCCGTCTGGAACAGGAAATGCCCAAGATCACCGGGAAAAAGGAGCTTGAGCGCTACGGCGCGCCTACATTGGTCATCGCCGGTTCGCATGATATCTTTTTTCCTGCGAATAAGGTGATCCAGGCGGCACACCGCATCATGACAACGCCGGAAACCGAGGTCTTTCCCATGGGCCATTTCCCTTCAGACATCGAGATCCTACAAATAAACGATCGCATCAAGACATTTTTGGAATCAAACTATACGTAATCGGGGGGAGGTTTACATGGGAAAGTACCTAACCCGGAAAATCATCGCTGCTTTGTTGTCAGACGTCGTGTTTTGTCTGTTTTTGGCAGGAGTATGGATGAATAGACCTTGCATGCTTTACTGTACGGCGCCGCAGCCGGATTGATTTTAGGGAGGTCTTATGAAACGATATCATTTCAGCGAGGAAGAACATATCGAAGCGTTCCATCCGCGCGTGAAGGCGAACCGGACGGACATGCCGCCAGTGGTGTGGGCAATCGACGAAGCGCATGCATTTACTTTTTTCGTTCCAAGGAATTGTCCGCGCATTGTTTATCGAAGGCAGGAAGGGATCAGCGCAGAAGATGAGATCCGCTTTTTCGGGCTATCTTCATCCCCCGTCGTCATGACGCTGGAAAACCGCTGGTACAAACGGATTGTGGAAACTACGTTATACAGGTATGAGCTTCCGCCGGAGACCTTTGAGCTGTTTGATGCGACGGCTGGGTATTATATTTCCAGGGAAATGGTAAAACCTGTCGAAAAAACGGTTATTCGCGACTCCTTGTCGCAATTGATGGAGATGGGGATCGAGGTCCGGTTTACGCCGGATTTATACCCGTTGCGGGAAGCAATTCTGAACTCATCGATCAAGGATTTTGGGATTCATCGTTTTGAACACGCGGTTCGCATGTAGCCTTTTCAGTTTCACGAATCCGATGATAAGGTGGTGTCTGTTGTGGAGCAAAATCTGCTGGAAGAACAGTCTGCGGATTATCAGGCCTACACGGTGTCGGGCAGTCATGAAGAGATCGGCAGGCAAACGGCATTACAAGGGAGATTCCCGATTAATGGCCCGATGGTTCTGACCCCCGAACAAAGGGAGTATGCTCACAAATGCAGGGACCTGGTAGAAGAAATATATCCGGAGATCATTGAGGAATGCCGGGGGTACGCCGCTGCGCTCGATTTAACCGAAGATCAATGGCTATGGCATTTGACGCTTGGCGTGCAGGGAGGCTGCAGTGCCATCGCACTGCTCACACCGGAAGGAATGCTTGTCGGCCGGAATTACGACTACTACTACTTTGAGAACCGCAGACATCTGATTCAAACCCGTCCGGAAAAGGGTTATTCCCATATCGGGATGCATGAGGGCTTGATCGGCGGGCGTTTTGACGGGCTGAACGAGCATGGCTTGTTTGTCAGCTTTAACGGTGCGGGGCAGCATCCCGATCCGGCGCAGCCGGGAATGAGCTTTCATCTGATCGTCCGCTATCTGCTCGAAACCTGCCGCAGTGCGGAGGAAGCGCTGAAGCGGCTGCTGAAGCTGCCGGTGAAGGAGCCGAAGAGCTATTTTCTGGCCGATCCCGGTACGGCATACGTGGCAGAAGTCCATATGGATCACAGGGCGGTACGGACGTTAGAGGATGGTTTGCTGGTCGTGACGAATCATTTTATCCATCCGGAAATGCGTTCATATCAGCCGGAATGGCCCAACTCAAGTCAGCGATACCGGAAGCTGTGCGAGCAGGGGGCCGAGATTCTAAGGACATCGGAACATCCCCTAAGCTCTATGCAGGCATTATTGTCCGACCATGATGCGCCGGTATGCGGCCATCGCGACGGAATGGCGACCTTTTGGTCCTGCACGGCAAATCTGAATCAGGGACAGATTTTTTACAGCTTGGGAGCACCGTGTCGAAATCCATATCAATCTCCGATTCAAAGAATGACGGTATAGACCCAGACCCTATAGATAAATGAATAGGACTTGGAAAAGGCGAAGTCAGCGGCAGCAGCAGCCCATGGCGTCACTTCATAGCTAAGCGTATGCGCTGACCCGACCAAAATTCGGCAATACGCTCCGCCTCTAAGCAGGATCATCCCGACCGCAAACGGGTGGTTGCCTCCCCCAGGGGGCTGGGAAGCAGCCCAAGAATGGAATAGCACGGTTAAGCTCAAACCCTTGACTATGCCAAGGGTTTTTTATATGGGGAAACTGGAATAAATAGCAGAATGAATATGGAGAAAAATGTGGGATGAGGTTATAATTGGAATATGTAAAAAATTACATCGTCTATGTCTGTTAAATCAGGAGGTATGGATGGGATGATGAAGAAATCTCCGGGCGGGTCCTACTTTCCCTATTATTACAAAGGCGGGGAAATCCACTGTCTGAAATATGGAAGCTATTATGACGACGAGGCCTCATTGTTCAATGTGATGCATGCGGAGGAAGCTTTTGTTTTGTCCCTGAACCGTGCGATGCCTATATGGGTCGATTGGTATAAGACGGTCATATCGGAAGCGGTGCTGCAAGAATTCGTGAACAGCATGGAGCGTGTGCAGCATCGCGTTTCCAAATTGGCTTTGGTCGGGCTCCGATATGGAGACAGAGTGCGTATGCAGAGAATCCAGAAACGGCTCGGCATGCAGTTACCCCAATTCCGTTTTTTTCGCGATCCCGAGGACGCCAAGACATGGCTTGTTCATGAGGGTTAATTCGAGGAAGCTTCAACGCTAACCAACTTCGGCAGCTTCACGGTAAAGGTCGTTCCCCGATCAGGAACACTGTCAATCTGGATGGAGCCTCCATGGTTATGGATAATATTCTGAGTAATCATGTAACCGAGACCGGTTCCCGTATCCTTGGTCGTGTAAAAGGGTTGGCCGAGCTGCTGGATTTGTTCCGCGGTCATGCCGCTGCCTTCGTCCTTGACACTGATCAGCACCTCATGCTCATTGGTCGTTATCATGACATGAATGCTCCCGCTCGAAGCCATGGCATCCATGCCGTTTTTGAGTAAATTAATAAATACCTGCTTCAGTTGATTGACTTCACCGACGATCTGGACAGGGGAATCGGGCTTGTCAAAAAGAATCTCGATATTTTTCAAGGTCGCCTGTACGTCCATTAAGGTGACGACCTGATCGATGACCAGCAGGATATCCACGGCTTGGCTCTTATGCTTGCTTTGGGGCTTGGACAATACGAGCAGTTCATTAACGATCAGCTCGATCCGTTTCAGCTCCGATTCCATAATATCAAAGTAAGCTTCACTGCTCCGGTCCGAAGACCTCAACAGCTTCATGAATCCGTTAATGGAAGTCAGCGGGTTCCGAATTTCATGCGCGATCCCGGCGGCAAGCTGTCCGGCCATGGTCAGCTTCTCCGACTGCATCATGAATTCCTCCTTTTCCCGCTGCTCCGTAATATCTTTAAACACCCCTACCGCAGCAGGCCCTCCGTCATAGTTGATGAGCAGGGTAAATCCCTCCACTAGCTTTTGCTGACCGTCCATGCAATTAATCAGATAAGTTATCGATTGAAGCGGCGTTTGATGCTCATAATAGGTTTTTCTGCGCTCTGAGAGCGAGTTATGGTAAGAAGAATCCACGATTTCATCGGTGGAGATGCCGATCGCTTCGCTTTGGTCTCTGGCGTGAACCAGCCGCAGGGCAGCCGGGTTGACGTACTGGATGACGCCATTTTTGGTGATGAGCACAGCTAGGGGCATTTTCTCCAGCAGCTGTTGATATGAATCTTGTATATCGCGCAGCATGGTTTCAGTGGAAAGAAGCTGCGTTTTCGTCTCTGTCAGTAGACTACGGTTCTCGAATTGAGCCCAATAGTACAGCGGCACCTGTTCATCATATATCAGGGTAAGGTGAATCGTAACCGTGAGCTGCCGGCCTGCGACCTGAAGGATTTGCATATCGAATGTTCCCTGAGGCAACTGTTGAGATTGGAGCGAGCCGCCGAATTCAATCACGGCAGACAGTACATCTTGATAGGCGTGATCCAGTTGAGAGATGTAATGGGGTTGCTGCTGGGAATAGCCCAAAAGTTCGCAAAGTACGGGGTTAACTTGTATAAAGCTTCCTTGGAGCGAGATTAGAGCCATGCCGATGGCTGCGTGCTGAAAAACAGGATCATAACGCTGGAGATGATCACGGAGCACTTAAAATCCCCTCTCTTTTACCATTTTTCGGGTCCGATTGTAACCATATTATAATCATGTTACATGGGCTGCATCAATGGAAGAATCAAAGAATTTTTAGCGTTATCGATGACAAACGGTCTTACGGACGCGTTCAGAAGCATTCCCAAGAGAGGATTTTATTGGTATATTGATCAAATAAAAGATCGTGAGTCAAGGGAGTGTGGAAAGTATGGCATATGATAGCGCCGAAGCCAGACTAGAATCTTTGGGAATTGTTCTTCCCGAATCAAGCTCACCTGCAGCCCGTTACGCGAACGTTGCCATTGTGAACGGACTGATGTTCGTCTCGGGAAAAGGGCCGTCAGGACATCCGAGCGGCAAGCTGGGAAGCGATTACTCCACGGAGGAAGGCTATCGCTTCGCCCGCAGTGCCGGGCTGGAAATTTTGGCCGTCGTGAAATCGGCACTCGGATCGCTCGATCAGGTGAAACGAGTGGTGAAAATCCAGGGGTTCGTCAATGCCCAGCCTTTTTTCGAGGAGCATCACAAGGTACTGAACGGCTGCTCGGATCTGATGATGGAGGTTTTCGGGGATAACGGGATTCATGCCCGGTCGGTGTTCGGGGCGGTGTCCGTCCGAGATAATCTTCCGATCATCATCGATTCGATCTTTGAGGTTGAAGAATAAGCGGAAAATACGATGCAGAAGATGCAAAATGAAAAACGATGATAACGATGATAACGATATAACGATGATAACGATGCAGAACATAACGGTTGAGAATGCGAGGAAAGGAAGCTTGAGATTGATCACAATACATGAAGCGGCTTTCGCCGATAAATCGAAAATGCGTAATCTGTTGGAGCTATACAAATATGATTTCAGCGAGTTTGATCCGGAAGACGATGTGAATGAAAACGGTTTGTACGAGTACCGGTACCTGGATCATTACTGGACAGAGGATGGAAGGTACCCGTTTCTGCTGCGCGTGGACGGCAAGCTGGCGGGGCTGGCATTAATCCGCAGGCTTCATTATCCAGGCCATGAATCCGCGTATGAGATGGCTGAATTTTTCGTACTGAAAAAGTACCGCCGCACCGGAATGGGGCAGCTTGCAGCCAAGGAGCTGTTTGACCGGTTCCCGGGTACCTGGAAGGTCGCGGTCATGGAGAGTAACCTGCCAGCGAAGCTGTTTTGGCAAAAAATCATCGCGCAGTATGCCCAATCGAATTATAGGGAAACGAGGGAAGAGGATTGGGAGGGGCCGGTATTTATTTTTTCTTCTGGAACCGCGAGGGAATAGAGAAGAAATCCACGGGAGCGGGAAGGAGATGAAACAGCTTGAATACCGTCCTGTACCTGGTCAGGCATGCGGATTCGCAATACGTTCCCGGTTCGGAACGAAGCCGTCCGTTATCGGAGAAGGGTTTGGAAGACGCCCAGAAAATAAAAGCACTCCTGTGCAAGGAGCCAATCGACGCCTTTTACTCGAGCCCTTACCTCCGGGCCGTTCAAACCGTGGAAGCAGCCGCAGCTGCATTCGGGAAAGAGGTTATTCTGATCGAGGACTTAAGGGAACGGACCCTTGCGGGGGACCATGTTTTCTTGCCGGGTGATCAGTTTTACCGTATCAAAAGACAGCTTTACGATGACTTTGCCTATGCCTGCCCGGGGGGTGAATCAAGCTCAGAGGCACAGCGTAGAGGCGCAAGTGCTATTCTTGAGCTTCTGAACCGCAGCCGGGGACAGGTCATTGCCGTCGGCACCCATGGGGATATCATGACGCTGATTCTGAATTTTTTTGATCCGGCGTACCATTTCGAGTTTTGGGCATCGACCTCGATGCCGGATATGTATCGATTGGAGTTTGAGGGCAACGAGCTGGTACAAGTGACGCGATGCTGGCCGGCTTGAAGCACAGGGGATCAGAAAAGGAAGGGGGCTCCCTTATGACCTCGATCATCATTATTTTCCTGCTGGTCCTGAATCTGGGCGTTCTGCTGCATATCAATCATAAAATTCCAAAGCGGGATTATGTTCAAGAGGCGATGGAGCGGGACGGTGACCAACAGGAAAACGGATAAATTGAATACAAGCCGATAATGAAAAGCTGTGCCGGATATTCGCATCCGGCCGGCTTTTTTTACATATCAGAAGCTATATATTGAGCTCTCCGCAAAGAAGACTTCGGAGCTTGGCTCTACTTCGTGGGGTAATTTTACGGATATGACTACGGATGTAAAGACGAGGCTTCGCTTCTCTGCTATATTGGGATTAATATTGCAAACATTGGCAAAGGGTGGGATACGTTTTGAGGAATGCTTCCGGAGAACGCGCGACATTGATTTTTCGTTTTTTTGTACCTTATGCGCTTATATTACTGGGCTCCCTGCTGGTCGGGTGGTTCGCCTATCACAAGACGTCGGCTCTGGTGGAGACGGAAACGATGAAAAGCAGCGCGGCGGCGCTCGGTCAGATCCGGGAAGCGCTGGACCGGCGTTTTGCCGAAGTGGAGACCATCGCCGAACAAATGTCCAGCGAATCCAAAATCCAGGCCTTTCAATTCGTCAAAGCCCCATATGAGGACACCAATCCCTACAGGCTGTGGGATCTGGAGAAAACCTTGTTCGATTACCGGATGTCCAACCACTTTATCGTGGATTATTATATTGCATACAAAAACAGCGGGATGTTCATTTCCCCGCGCAAGGTGTATAACGCGAAACAGTTTTACAGCCTGCAGCTGCATTACGATAACCTTTCGTTCGAGGACTGGTACGCTCAGCTGTTTGACACGTACTACTATAAAACCTACAAACCTGGAATGCCGGTGAAATATGAAGGCAAACCGTATTCGGTTGTCAGCTATATGCAGTCCTTCGGCACCAAAGACAGCGGGGGCGTGATCAGCGTGCTGATCAACAACAAGCAAATCCAGGAGATGCTGAGGCATATCGATTCGGAACAGGGCGGTTTTGCTTACGTTGCCGACCAGAACGGCAACCTGATCAGTCAAGTAGGATTAGAAAAGGAGTTCGAGGATTTGAAAGCGCTTCCTGTAAAAGAGGGCTTTTCCCAAATCCGCTGGAACGGACAGCGGATGCTGATTACGCAGACCACCTCCAGCTATAACGGCTGGACCTACGTATCCGCCCAGCCGGAGGCGGTTGTATTGGAAAAGGCCAACTACATCAAGGAGCTCACGTTGACGGTCTTTGTATTGGCGCTCATCGCGGGGTTGATCTTCGCGGCATTTTTGGCCTATCGGAGCAGCCGGCCGGTGTTCACCATGCTGCAGCTGCTGCCGTTGAAGCCGGGGACTCCAAGAAAACGGCCGCCGCTAGGCAACCTGATGGATGATATCCGCAGCTCGGTATCGGCGCTGGTGGAGAGCCACGATGCGCTGAACAGCCGTTTGGAAGCCCAGCTGCCGCTGCTTCGCAACGTATTTTTTGACCGGTTGCTGCAGGGGGGATTTACATCAGCGGAGGAACTCGAGGGCGCAATGGAGCATTCGCGCATCGAGCTTGGCGGAAGCATACTGACAGCCGCAGTCATTCAGCTGCGCGGTTATCACGCCCCATACAACGAAGAAATGCTCATGGAGCTGGATATTGTGAAGCTGGATATCCGCGACGTGGTTTCGTCTTTCGAGCTGAATGAGCGTATTAGCGTGCATCTGCATGATTTGGGTGAAAACAAGCTGGTCCTGCTGCTCCACGGTGAAGACCAAATGGCGGAGCGTTTTATGGAGAGAGTGAGACGGCTTCTGGGCGGGCTGTACGAAAGCTTGAGGGAAGTCAGCAGCGCTGGCTTGGTTATCGCCGTGGGAACCTGTCAAATGAGATGGATGGAAACGTACCGCGCCTATGGCGAAGCCGAATTTTTGCTTCTTCATGCCGCCTGGAGCGAAACTGACCCGGTACAGTATTACGATGAGGCGGAAGTACCGGTGCCCGCTTACTTTTATCCAGCCGATGTGGAGCAGCGGCTGATTCAGCTCGTCCGGTCGGGGAACAAGCCGGAAACGGCAAGGCTGATTGAACAGATCAAGGAGAAAAACGGAGGCACGCAGCAGGTACCCGCGGTGACGCAGAGATTGCTGGCGCAGGAGCTGTGCGGGACGCTCATGAAATGCTGCGAGCCATCCGGTAGCGGGGATATGGGGCCGAATGAGGAGGTGGAAGTCGTGCTGAAGGCATCCGAGCCGGCTCTGCCGCCTTCCGAAGCGATTCCTATGCTGTTTCACGCGCTGCTTCAGCTGTGCCACAAGCAAGAGGAGCGCAAGCGCAGCCACAATGATTCCTTGGCCGGAAAGCTGATGGACTACATCGACAAGCATTTTCAGGACCCGGATTTAAGCCTTGCCGTATTGTCCGGCGAAGCCAAAAACTCGGAGGCTTACGTATCTTATTTTTTCAAAGAACAGACCGGCATGAATTTCTCCGATTACCTGGAGCATGTCCGCATGGAGGAAGCGAAAAGGCTCCTTCTTAGCAGCCTGATGCCTGTCAGCGAAATTGCCTCCCGGACCGGATATCTGTCACTGAATACGTTCAGCAGAGCCTTCAAACGCGCCAATGGCATCAGTGCAACGGAGTACCGCAAGGACAATCAGGCTCGCGAAGCCTAATACGCATGCGTGAAAAAAGCGGGAACTGCCCTTGATGGACGCTTCTAGCCGGTAGGTGGTTTCTCGTTTTCTGCGGGCGCCGCGGCTGTCATCTAAAGAAAAGAATAGCGGTCTTTATCTGCATAATGCCGTTTCTAAAGCGCGGAATAACGTCAGAAACTTGCAGATTTACCGAATGGAACGCCCCATTCTATACTTCAATCACCGGCCGGAATAAAAAATGAAAATCGGGGGTGACTGGGCTGAATCTTTGGAAAGACATCAGACGCAAATGGCAGCTGTACGCACTGTTTGCTTTGCCGCTGATCTACATCATCATATTCAAATATGTGCCGATGTACGGCGCGCAGATCGCATTCAAAGAATTTAACGTAACCAAAGGCATCGGAGGCAGCCCGTGGGTCGGCTTCGCGCAGTTCGAGCGTTTCTTTCATTCGCATGAATTCTGGAGATTGCTGCGGAACACGCTGGTGATCAGCTTTTATGCCCTGCTCGCAAGCTTTCCGTTTCCGATTATCCTGGCGCTTGGGCTGAATTATGTGAAGAGCCGGCGTTTCAAAAATACGGTCCAGATGATCACGTACGCACCGTATTTCATCTCGCTGGTCGTGCTGGTGGGATTGCTGCTGCAGTTTCTCGATCCGCGGACCGGGCTGATCAACACGCTGCTCGGGTGGTTCGGGCTTGGACCATTTCATTTTATGGCACAGGCTTCCTGGTTCAAATCGATTTATGTCTGGTCGCATGTATGGCAGAATACGGGCTTTGCCTGCATCATTTATTTGGCAGCGCTCTCCGGCATCGATCCCGCGCTTCATGAAGCGGCCGTGATGGACGGCGCCACCAAGGTTCAGCGGATGCGGCATATCGACATTCCAGGCATCTTGCCAATCGCGGTCATCCTGCTCATCCTGAACACCGGGCAGATGCTGGAGACCGGTTTTGAGAAAATTTTGCTGATGCAAAATGCGCTGAATTTGCGCTCATCCGAAGTCATCGATACGTATGTGTACAAAGTCGGCCTCGTGTCGCAGGCCATGAATTTCTCTTATGCGACAGCTATCGGCCTGTTCAAGGCGGTAATCGGCTTCATTCTGCTGATTATCGTGAACCAGACGGCCAAACAATTGAAGCAGGAAAGCTTATGGTAGAAAGGCGGCGGAAACCTTGCACAAAACGAAAATGAAAGAAGCCGGCTCTGACCGTCTGTTTACGATCGTGAATTACAGCGTGCTGACGCTCATTATGATCATCGTGCTGTATCCTCTTGTTTATGTTGTAAGCGCTTCATTCAGTTCAAGCAGCGCCGTTTTATCCGGCCGGGTGTGGCTGTGGCCCGTAGAGCCGACGCTGGACGGATACCGGGCTGTATTTAAGAACGGCATGGTGATCCGCGGATTCATGAATACCGTGTTCTACACGGTGGCGGGAACGGGCATTAACCTGCTGTTTACGGTTTTGGCCGCGTATCCGCTCTCCAGAAAGGATTTTCGCGGACGGAATATATTCATGCTGCTGTTCGTGTTCACGATGATGTTTAACGGCGGGCTGATTCCGACCTACCTGCTTGTCAAAAATCTCGGGATGATTGACACTGTCTGGTCGATGCTGATTCCTGCGGCTTTGTCCGTCTGGAACGTCATCATTATGAGAACCTATTTCCAAACAACCATTCCCGGCGAGCTGCTGGAAGCTTCACAACTGGACGGCTGCACGGACTTCCGGTTCCTGCTCCGGATTGTGCTTCCTTTATCGGGACCGATTTTGGCCGTCATCGCCTTGTTTTACGCGGTGGGTCACTGGAATCAGTATTTTAACGCGATGATTTTCCTCAAACGGGCGGATTTATATCCGCTGCAATTGATCCTGAGAGATATTCTCGTGCAGAACGAGATCAATATCGATATGCTTGGTGACGCCAAAACGGCTGCCGCACGCCAGGGGCTGCGAGAGCTGCTCAAGTATTCGCTCATTGTAGTCACTTCCGTACCGCTGCTGGTGGTGTATCCGTTCGTGCAGAAGTTTTTCGTAAAAGGTGTCATGATCGGTTCGCTCAAAGGCTGACCGCTGAAGAGCCGGCGGTGGGAGCCGTTCAATAACGATGAAAAATCATGGAGGGTTGTTATGTACAAGAAAGTCAGAACAATAGCAGGTCTTGTCATCGCGGTCAGCATGCTGCTGGCAGGATGCTCGGGCGGATCGAAAGAAGGAAGCGGGAATTCCCAAGAGAGCAAAGAGCCCGCTGCAGCAGCGTTGGCATTATCCGAGCCCGGAACCTATCCGCTCGTGAAGGAGAAGACGACGCTTAAAATCATGGTGCGTGGAAATCCGCTGGTCGAGAACTTTGAAACCAACGAATTCACGAAATGGTATGAGGAGAAAACGAACGTCCATATCGAATGGGAGGTCGTACCGGAGCAGAGCATGCAGGAAAAGCTGAATCTGGTGCTGGCGAGCGAGGATTATCCCGATGTCATCATGGGTTTGAACGTATCGCCGACCCAGCAGATGATTTACGGCTCACAGGGGGCGTTCCTGCCACTGAATGACCTGATCGAAAAGCAGGGAACGCAGACGAAAAAAATGTTTCAGGACAATCCGGAAATCAAGGATATGGTCACCGCGATCGACGGCAATATCTATGCGCTGCCCGAGGTGAACGACTGCTATCACTGCTCGATGAGCCAGAAAATGTGGATCTATGAGCCTTGGCTGAAAAAGCTGGGACTTGAAATGCCGCAAACGACGGAAGATCTCTACAACGTGCTCAAAGCATTCAAGGAGCAGGATCCGAACGGCAACGGTAAAAAGGATGAGATACCGCTGTCGATCACTCAAAAATCCTGGCGCTCGACGATCGATTCCTTCCTGATGAACTCGTTCATTTATAACCCGGTTTACGGCTCAAGCAGCAAGCATATGTTCATTAAAGACGGGAAGCTGGACGTAGCCTACAACAAGCCGGAATGGCGGGAAGGGCTGCGCTATATCAACAAGCTCTACAAGGAAGGCCTAATTGCGCCGGAATCCTTTACCCAGGACGAGAATCAGCTGATTCAGCAGGGCGAAAATCCGGGCACGGTGATCCTGGGAGCATCCACCGGCGGTCATGAAGGCGTCTTCACACAGCTGATGGGGGATAGCGGGCGCTGGAAAGAGTATAAAGCCGTGCCACCGCTGAAGGGACCGGGTGGCGTGCAGTATGCGGCCTTGGACACGACGGCATTGACGCCGGGCTCATTCATCATCACGAAAAAAGCAAAAAATCCGGAGCTGGCTCTCCGCTGGGCCGACGGATTATATGAGAAGGAAATGACGCTGCGGAGCGTATATGGACGTCCGAATCAGGAATGGCGCGACGCCAAGGAAGGCGAGGTTGGCATTAACGGGAAGCCTGCCGTATGGTCCGAGCTCAAATCCTTCGGTACGGTTCAGAACGTGAACTGGGCACAGACGGGTCCTGCGCTGCGCTCCAACGATTTCAGATTGTCGGCGGTCGCAAAAGGTGACGACGATTTAGAGGTAATCCTGTACAACGAGACGAAGAATAAATATGAGCCGTATAAGCCGAAGGATGTCAGCACGGTACCGCCGTTGTTCCTGACCAATGAACAGGCGTCGGAAGTAGCCGACCTCGCCAAAACGATCAATGATTACGTGGATGAGATGATCGCGCGCTTCGTCATCGGCGATGCAAGCCTGGATGCGGATTGGGATGACTACGTCAGCCAGCTGGATAACATGAACCTGAAGCGCTACCTGGAAATCTATCAGACGGCTTATGACGATAAGAACAAAAAATAAACCAGCTAACGGAGGTACAACAGACATGAATGCGCGCTTTGAACGAACGCTCCCGCTGATGAAGGACCGCTTCGGCCTGTTCATTCACTGGGGCCTGTACGCCATTCCCGCAAGGGGGGAGTGGGTACGCAGCCAGGAGCGGATCACCAACGAGCAGTATCAGCCTTATTTCGAAGAGTTTAATCCGGTATTGTATGATCCGCGCAGCTGGGCCAAAGCGGCCAAGGCCGCAGGCCAGAAGTATGCGGTGCTGACGACGAAGCACCATGACGGCTTCTGTCTCTTTGACAGCCAGCTGACGGACTACAAGGCGACGAATACGCCGGCGGGAAGGGATCTGATTCGCGAATACGTGGAGGCATTCCGTGCGGAAGGGATCAAGGTCGGCTTCTATTATTCGCTGATCGACTGGTATCACGACGATTATCCGGCCTACGGCGACCGTCAGCATCCGATGCGGGATGACGAATCGTTCAAGGATAAGGAAATAAACTTCGACCGCTATCTGGATTACATGCACGGCCAAGTCAGGGAGCTGCTGACCAACTACGGCAAAATCGACATCATGTGGTTCGACTTCTCTTACGATGATATGACCGGAGAAAAATGGCGCGCGACCGAGCTGATCCAGATGATCCGCTCTCTCCAGCCGGACATCGTGATCGATAATCGGCTTGGCGGTAACATCATGGCGAAGGAGCCTGAAATCTATGCGGGCGATTTCTTCTCGCCGGAGCAGATCATCCCGCCGGAAGGCATCGTAAATGATGCGGGCGAGGCAATTCCGTGGGAGGCCTGCATTACGCTGAACGACCATTGGGGTTATCACTCCACGGACCGGAACTATAAGTCGCCGCGCCAGGTCATTCGGGCTTTGGTGGAATGCGTCAGTAAGAATGGCAATCTGCTGCTGAATGTGGGACCGGATGCCAAAGGCGAAATTCCGCAGGAATCGCTGGATATTCTGGCGGCGGTCGGCGCATGGCTTCACCGCAACGGCGACAGCATCTATGGCTGCGGCATTGCCGAGCTGCCGAAGCCGGAGTGGGGGCGCTATACTCAGCGTGGCAACAAGCTGTACGCTCACGTATTCGACCGCGGCATCGGACCGATCTACTTCCAGGGGCTGAAGGGCCGGATTAAAAAAGCACGGCTGTTGTCGGACGGCAGCGAGCTTCACGTCCAGACACCATGGATGGCGGACCAGTATTCCGACACCGCAAGCGGAGCCTTTATCCACATCGCAGGCGGCGACCTGCCGGATGAGCTGGATACGGTAATCGAACTGGAGCTTTACGAATAAATTGGTAGCAGCTGGGCCGGAAATGGATTGGCAATTCTCATGCGGAGGAGGATGATGAACGAAATGAAGCCCGGAGTAAGCACATATAGTCTTTTACATGCGATCAAAGCCGGAGAGATGACCGTACTGGACGTCATCGACTGGATTGCGGAGCAGGGCGGAGAACATATGGAAATCGTTCCTTACGGATATACACTCGAAGACCAGCCGGATCTCGCGGACGCCGTCCGCGACCGGGCGGCTTCGATGGGCATCGAGCTGTCGAATTATTCCATGCCCGCGAATTTCGTGCAGGAGACCAGCGCAGCATTCGAGGCGGAGATCGAGCGGATCAAGCGGCATGTCGACACCGTGCACCGTCTGGGCATGAAGCATATGCGTCATGACGTGACCGCCTTTACGCTGCCGCCGGAGAAATGGGGCATCGATTATCTGGAGGAGCATCTGAATCAGATCGTGGAAGGATGCCGGCAGATTGCCGATTACGCTGCGGGTTACGGCATTACGACCACGATCGAAAACCATGGCGTCAGCGTTCAGGCAAGCGATCGGGTACAGCGGGTTCTGCGGGCAGTGGACCGGCCGAACTTCAAGACGACGCTTGATATCGGCAACTTCCTCTGCGTCGACGAAGAACCGCTGGTAGGCGTAAAAAAGAACCTGCCATATGCTTCGCTGATCCACGTCAAGGATTTCTACATCCGTCCCGCGGATGAAAATCCGGGCGGCGGCGACTGGTTCCGCAGCACGAATGGTAAGTACCTGCGGGGTGCGATCTTCGGCCAGGGCGACATCGATGTCCGGCGCGTACTGCGCCTGGTGAAGGCATCCGGCTACGACGGCTATATCACGCTCGAATTCGAGGGCATGGAGGAATGCCGCGAAGCCACCAGGCTGGGATTGGAAAATTTACGGCGGATATGGGAAGAAATCTAACCGGTTATACGCGAAAAGCCTGTTCATGCTTGATAAGCATGAGCAGGCTTTTTTAGTTTCGGGACGGAGTGGAAAGGTTCGGTCTTTAACGCCCTCTTTTTGTGAAGTGAAACTGCGCGTTTTACAAGGGGGCCGCAGCTTTGGAAGCTGAGGTTCTCCGTTCCTTGAACATGAAATAATAGATCGCCGATGCGCTGATATAGAGCACGCCGGTCATGCTGAAGGTAATCGCATAGCCCCAATAGGTTCCATACGAAGTCAAAAGGAAGGACTGCACCGGCCCCATCGTGGCCCAGCCGAGCATAAAAGCCGTCTGCGTCATGGAATTGGCGATGCCGCGCCGCGCGTCGGATACCCGGTCCACCATGATGGAGGACTGAATCGGGTTCGCCGCGTTCATCAGTGCCTGCCGGAACAGGAAGCTCACCGAGGCCATGAAGAGCAGGTTCGTGAATCCGGTGAGCAGCAGGAACGGCAGCGACATCATCTGAAACAGCACCACGGCTTTTACCGGTCCGACGCGCCGCGCCAGCGTCGGGCCGATCAGCATCGATACGATGGTCATAACCTGTCCGAGCGAGATCAGGACGCCTACGGCCGTCAAGGAAACGGCGAAGCGGTTGCTGAAGTACAGGTTCAAATACGGTACGACCAGACCGGAGCCCGTCCCGACAATAAGCTGCGCAAGCGTGAATTTGAGAATCGTTTTCCAGTCGTCCTTGGCATGGACAGGACGTCTTGCGGGCGTTTCCGGCTCCCGTGCCTCGATCATGACCTTCGCTTTGACAGGCTTGACGAACATCAGCGGTACAAAAGCGACCGCGCTGGCCGCCCCGCCGATGAACAGCACGGCCTGCAGGCTGCGGATTTTGTCCCATCCGGCCTGCTGCAGCAGGTCCGCGAGAAATCCGCCACCGCTGCTCCCCAGCACCTGGGCCGCCAGCACGAGCGAGAAATGAAAGCTGAACATTTTGAGCCGCTGCTCTTTATCCGTATTCTCGGCAAGGAACGGAACCGCGATGACCTGGAAAAAGGCGGCGAACAGACCGGCAGCGACCGCCAGGACGATCAGCCCGGATTCCGCGCCGGCAAAAGCCCGGCCCATGAAGGTAACGCCAGTCAGCAGCGCCCCGAGCATCAGCAGAAACCGGTGGCTGACACGGTCGGCGATCAGGCCGATCGGAATGAAAATGAGCGCGGTCGCGAGAGATTGGACGCTGACGATCGTGCCGTTCATCGTATCGCTGTAGCCCAGCGCTTGAATGTATAAATTGTAGAGCACGGAAAACATGCCCGTCCCGATCTGGTAGAGCAGATTCGCGAGAAAAAAGAGTTTGATATTGCGTCCGAGATGTTTCCAACCTGATGTGAGCGCATGCAGCACATGCATGATGTCTGATCCTCCGTTTGTCCACATGATAAGTCCTATCCCATTGTAGCAAGGGAATCTACCGGAGGGAAGCAGAATTTGGAAGATGTCCGTCATAGGGGGACAGGTTGTGTAATCGAATTTGAAGGCGAAGGGAAGAAAGATCCTCATATACGTGTTTACCATCCTCGTCCAACAACGATAACAACATGACCAAAAAAACAAATGAATAATATTTTATATCATGTTAGCATCCGAAATGTAAGGATTATCCAAGAGAAGAGGGAGACAATTTCATGGAAATGAGAGTCGAAGGAATTCCGAATTACCGTCTTGCGTATGTCCGACAGACCGGTCCGTACTGCCCGGGCAATGTGCAAGCGATGGAACATCTGAAACGCTGGGCGAAGGCAAAGGGTTTGCTGACTGAGTCGGCTATATTGTTCGGAATTCCGCAAGATCATCCCCAAACCACGCTTCCTGAGCATTGCCGATATGATGCATGTATCGTTATTTCCGAAGATACAATCATTACGGAAGATGACCTCATGAATGATGGCGTCTGCGAAAGCGAATTTATTGGCGGAGATTATGTTGTTTTCAAGATCCGGCATACCGCAGAGGCGATGCAAAGAGCTTGGGCAGACATTTTTCCGGCCGTACACAGCCTGGGATATCAGGTGGACAACAAACCGATTGTAGAAAAATACACTGGTTATGATTTGCTTCACCGTAATCTATGCGAAATTTGTGTCCCAATAAAATCGATCTGACTTGACGGCCTTAGATTAAACCATTCAGATCAACGACGGTCATTCACTGTAATCATCTTCGTTGATCTGTTTTTCGTTCGGCATCTTCAATCAAAAATAATCCTCTGCCGCACTGAAACAATTGGAAGCCGTTTTTCGTACATAAGGAGAGGAATAGACTGGGAAGGAGGAACGCCGCTTGAAAGACGAGATAACAGTATTGGAAGTGCAGTCGCTGGAGCCGGAGCTGCTTGAGGATGTTGTCGGACGGTTCGCTGGATGACACGGTATTAAATGATATGAAAACTCAATAAAAATTTGCCTTGACTGGACAGGTGAAAATAATTCATGTTGAAGAAAATCCTCGTTAAAATCCCTTTTGCTTACACCCTGCGCGTACACCAGCTTCGCTGGTCGCGAAGCCTGCACAACCAATTCAGCACGTTTGCCACGCAGCGAAGCGAATCCCCGCTGCCTCAAGTCATGAAACGGCATCAATCGCTCCTCCGGCGTAAGCTTGGTTCCTCGGATCCAAGACTGCAGGAGAACAAAATTACGAACCTCGGCATCGCTATAAGCAGAATGAACGGCGTGATTATCCAGCCGGGAGAAACCTTTTCCTATTGGAAACTGGTAGGCAAGCCCTCCAAGCGCAAAGGATACATTGAAGGACTGCAGCTGTCGCGGGGAGAGGTGAGAACCGGCATCGGCGGAGGCTTATGCCAGCTGGCTAACCTGCTGTACTGGCTTGCGCTCCACTCTCCGCTCGAAGTAGCGGAACGCCATCACCACAGTTTTGATCCGTTTCCGGATGATCACCGGGTGCTGCCCTTCGGCAGCGGAGCGAGCGTATTTTACAATTACGTCGATTTGCGGTTTCATAACTCCACTTCACAGCCGTTTCAGTTCAACCTGTGGCTGACGGATGAGCATTTGAAAGGGACGCTGAACTGTGGAGAGGAATGGCCTTATGCCTATCACATGGAGGAACGGAACCACCAGTTCCATGTTAAGGACGGAAAAAACTACAGGGAGAACGAAATCTGGCGAAGAGTCGTGGACAAAAAGACGGGGCTGACCATTATGGAGGAGCTTCTGGTCCATAATTATTCGGAGGTGAAATACGAGATTCCGTCCGCGAAACCGTCCGTGCCTGCGCAGGGTCCGGTGACGATGTAGCGGGTTTGCTGTACAATAGGAAGCATATCTTGAATACATAATGAAGGAATGAATGCCCATGGCCAATGTGTATCAGGCGTCTGCCGATGATCTTGAGGATTTGGCAGTCTTGTTTAATGAATACCGGATGTTTTACAAGCAGGAATCGGATCTGGAGGGGACACGTGTTTTCCTGTCCGAGCGGCTGGCCTTGAAGGAGTCCATCCTATTCATTGCCAGGGACGAATCGGGGCAGGCGATGGGCTTTACCCAGCTGTACCCTTCCTTCTCGTCGGTTTCCATGCAGCGCATGTTCATCCTGAACGATCTTTATGTGAAACCGGTTTGCCGCAAGCAGGGGGCGGCGGCGAAACTCTTGGAAGCCGCGAGGGAATATGCATCAGCGCTTCAGGTGAAGGGTCTGGAGTTATCCACCGCCAAAGATAACCTGACAGCGCAGCGTCTTTACGAGCAGTCCGGTTATGAGAAGGATACGGAATTCGAACATTATTTTTTGAGCTTGGTGCAGCGATAACCGGTTCATCATGAAAGGAGCATGCAGCAATGGAATTTGAACCCCAAAACAAGCTGGAGGAACAACTGGTGATGGCAGCGCAGTATCCGATCGCCAGAGAAGACTTTTACCGCGAGCTGCTGGAGTCGGAGGTTTATACGATTCAGGTGGGGATGCAAGCCCGGGACCATCAGCATCAGACGCTGGTTTCGGGGGACCGCATCAACCTGATCAACGTGCAATATAACGGGACGGATTACGTACCGATCTTCACGTCGCTGCTGCGGCTGCAGCAGTTTATCAAGGAAGAAGCCCAGTTCATTTCGATGAAAGCAAAAGATTTTTTTGATCTGACCCGTGGCACGGCGGTACTGCTGAATCCCGGCTCCAGCTATGGCAAGGAGTTTTTGCCCGGAGAGATCGCTTCGCTATTGGACGGATCGATGTTTCAGCAGGTGGCGAGCCGGGAGCTGGAGAAGGATACGCAAATTATGATCGGACAGGCTGCCATACAGCCGACCGAGCTGCTGGAGGCACTGAGCGGCCTGTTCAAAACGATGAAAAACGTGACATCGGCATATCATGCTCATTACTTCAACCCGGATACGGATGAAAGTCCGCATACGTTGATCGCGATCGAGTTTACCGGCGACCGGGAAGCTCTGATGCAGCAAGCGGGTCGCATCGCGGGATCGGTGCAGGTGCCGAATCCTCCCGTCGACTTCATCGAGCTGTCCGAGGATTCGGGCGTATACGATTATTTTAAGTCGATCGAGCCGTTCTATCAGAAGAAGAAGTTTAAACTGTTCTAATGGATGCGGAGGCGGCAGCCTCCGTATTTATTTGAGTTCGCGTCATGCCATAGATAATAGCTCAGGACAGGAGAGTGCAGGCATGGAAACGACCATCATATGGAAGCGTGTGGATGGAACGGGCATGGAATATTGCATGCATAGCTTGGGGAAGCGGACGAGCATCCGCGGCAGAGTCATTCGTGCAGAGAAGAATGAATCCTCATTCGTCGAATACAGCGTGATATGCGATGAATCAGGGAACACCGTGGAAGTGGATATCGATTACAACCGGCAGCATGAAGTTCAGACCATCCGTTTGCGGAAGGACGAGGAGCATCGCTGGACGTGCGACGGCATCCCGCTTCCCGAGCTGGACGGATTACTGGATATTGATATCGGCGCAACACCGTCAACGAATGTGCTTCCGATCCGGAGATTGGGGCTTAAAGTCGGTGATTCCGCGGAAGTGACGGCTGCGTGGGTCCGATTTCCGGAATTTGACGTGAGGCCGCTTCAGCAAATCTATACCCGCTTGCAGGATGGCGAATACGAATACCGCTCATCGAGCGGTTACTCGGCCTTGCTGAAGACCGATGCAGAAGGCATCATCCATGAGTATGAGGGCGAGTGGACGGAAAGCGGCAAGCTTTGACGCTGAACCTGTTTTCTTAGCTCAACGATAAACCGATTCTCTCTCTTAAAATGGACTATGAAACTATGACAATCATCGCTTCATTTTATAGATTTCGTCATAGAATATCATATCCTTGAGAGAAGGGAGGTGATCGGCATGGCGCTTCTTCTTCCGCAACAATTTTTCGATCTGGCACCGAATGTCGGCAAATCCTATTACGAAAATCTGGAAGGCGGCACGAACGCGGCGGTTACCGTTCAGAACAACTCGACCAACCCGGTGAGCCTGGTCATTACGAGAGTTGACGCTCCGGTAATCACTTACGTCATTCCAGCCATAAACAGCTTGACGCTCTCTGTAAAAGGTTTGTTGGTCGCAGCGCTGCTGACGGGTGCAACCCCGGCCTTCGGCACGATTCAGGTGGCTACGTTTGAATTCTAAACGCAGACTGCTGATCTGAGTTAGGACCCATGTAAAAAAGGGCAGGCTTTCATGAATGGAGCCTGTCCTTTTTTTGTTTTTTTGCCAAAAAAAGCTGGAAACCAACGCTGGAAGAAGGTATGATATAGGAAATTCTTATATATCCAATGAATTTACTATGAATTGAATGAGGAACCGGATATGAACATGAAAAAGCTGCTGATCCCCACTATACTGGTAGTGATTTTACTGATCCCTTTTGGCGTCAGTTTTTTCTCGTTTCAGTCGCAGCAGATTGCAAACCAGGGCGCGAAGGAGTTCTCCCTCCACCTGCAGGCAGCCATGTCCCGTCATCAGGCATTCAAATTATCGGATTTGACTTCGGTCGAGTGGGACCGGGTTTATGTGTTTCATCCCTATACCTCCAAGAGCGAAATGGAGAAAACCACCGCCATTCGCTGGAGCACGAGCCATTCCTATTTCGATTATTTGCTGGAGCGGACCTTTCTGGGGGAATACCCGCTCGATGATGATTCGCTGAATAAGCTCGTATTCATGAAGGATGGGAAGGTGGTCCTTGACGTGACGTTGAATCGCGCGGAGGCGGATTTTACAGATGTGAAAGAAATACAGCAGGATCAGGAGCTTACACTTGAACCAGCGGAGGGAAATCGGGTTGTTGTCTTCACTCCGTAATGAATCTAATTTTAATGGATGAGCAAGCCGTTTCCGTTCCGGAAACGGTTTTTTTCTATAAAAACTTAAGAAGATGGAAGGCTTCTCACCCGGATTCCGGATAGAATCCAAGGAACGCCGGGCTAAGCTTTCGTTCATTTTATATATTTTCGTAAAATAACACCTCGTTCGCAAAGAAACGCACATCAGTTTGGAAGCGCTTTTAATTTAAGATGAAGGGGAAGTCCAAATTGGTGGAGGGGGTTCATCGATGAGCAAATGGAGGCCTGCGATGGCGGGGCTGTTGGCCCTTTTGCTGATATTGTCTGCATTTCCGGCTTACGCGGCAGAGAATAGCGGAGAGATATCGGCGCAGGGCACAGTCCCTGGCGGTCAGGTCATGATCAAGAACAAGTGGAAAAGCAATGTGTTGTATGAGGCGTCCGACGGGACGGTGAGATATGGGTTGCCGGGAGCAAACGATGAATCCGCCCGGTGGATCGTGGAATCGGCCGATGGAGTCTCGACCATCAAGAATGCCAAGACGGGGCACTACATCAGCATCGCTCAAACATCTCAGCGTTCGCAGCCTCTGAAGACCGTAGAAGCAGGGGCATCGGATAAGGAAAAATGGAGCATTGAGCCGTCGAGCAGAGAAGGCTATATGGTCATCCGCAGCGCTGCTGCTTCCGGCGGCAATGCCGTCATTCACGAGGAGGATCAGCTAGGCTTTGCGGAGGCGAGCGCCGACATCAATATTACGTTCGAAAGTCCGCAGTGGGCATTCGTGCCCGTGGATAACCGCTCGCCCGTTCAATTGGAAAGCCGGCAGCGCGTGGGACAGGTGATGGTGGAAAAGGACGGAAAAGTCCAATATGCCAAAGCCGAAGCGGGCGACATGAATGCGCAGTGGTATCTGGAACCAGGCGATATCCCGGGCAGCACGTTGATCCGCAACCGGGCCACGGGTCACCTCGTCACGCAGAATACGACCACATGGGCCGGAGCGCTTGCCCAAGATCCGGATTCGAAGGATCCGAGCTTAAGCGAATGGCTTCAGAAGGAGGCTCCGGATGCTTCGGGCTACGTAATATTCGAGAATGTCAGCTCAAGGCCGGAGGCGGATACGGAAAATCCGATTACATGCTGGCTTCATACGCAGTTTGACGGGGATCAGGATGTTCGCTCCAATAATTGGCCGGGAGATCTTTCGAATCCCAGCGCACAGTGGAGAATCGTGCAGGTTACGGACATGAAGCCCGTGCGGATTGCCGCTTACAGCAACGAGCAGACCAGCAGTGACTTTTGGTATGAAGCAAACGGGCAAGTGAAGCATGGCAGCCTGCAGGACGCAGGAGGGGACAGCCTGGCGCTGTGGTATATCGAGGATTTTGACGGCAACAAGCGGATCCGGAACGCGTCGACGGGACATTACGTCACCTATGGCGGCAGCGGGATTGAAGCGGTGGCTGCGAATGCCGGGGAAGCACAGAGCCAGTGGGTATTCCGAAGCTCTAAAGACGTCGACGATTATCAGACCATGGAGAGCATTGCTGCAAGCGGCAGCTATATCGCGGCGGCAAGCGATGGAAGCCTGAACGTTAGCACGGATGCGTCCAGCCTGGAATCGCAGTGGCAAATCGTCGATCCTACGGCTTCGTCTAACGGGGAACAAACGTATATCCGCATTCAAAATGAATGGCAGCCGTTCTATCTGTATGAACAGCCGGACGGCACCATCAAGTATGGAAACCAGCGTACCGGAGACCGGCGAGACCAATGGAGCATCGAGAAGTACAACGGACGCAAGCTTTTCAAAAACCGAGAGACCGGCCATTATATGAACATTCAAGACATGCCTGAGGGCCATATTCAAGCAACCGCGATTACAGATCCTCAGCAGGTGGAGCCGGGGTATATGTGGTCGGTTAAGGATCTCGGGGGAGGCACCTACCTCATCACAAGCATGATGGATTACTTGCCTGGGAAGGATGCGGATAAATTCGTCTCCTTGCAGAATCTGACCAAGTATGCGGAGTACGGCGTCATCAATCCGAACTGGGGCAGTCCGCATTGGAAGTTCATAACCGTGTCGGAAAACAAACAGCAGCTGTTCCGTTTCAAGCTGAAGGATTCAAACGAATACCTGTACGAAAAGCCGACCTCCCAGCCGACCGTCGGGCAGGTGACTTACGGCGACGTAGAGGCCACCGATCCTTATTCCATCTGGTTCCTCGAAGACAGCGGGAATGCGGTGCTGCTCAAAAATCAGGGCTCAGGCTTCTACATTGCCCTGGAAAACATCGCCGGCCATGAAGCCGAGGACGACCCGGCGGAAACTGTACAGACGCTGAAGGAAATTCAACCCAGCTGGGCCAGCGTGAAATGGTACGTGCAGAAGGACGGCAGCACGGGACTCGTTCGCTTCAAAAGCGGCTGGGCGGGGCATTACCTGTACGCAGCCGCAGATGACAGCGGGGCTCCCGCGCTGAAAATGAGCAAGGCCCCGGGAGCTGAAAACAAAGATGCCGCCCAGTTTGAAGCCATACCGGTACAGGCGGCTGCGCAGCCGATCCCAGACCAGCCGGTTCGGATTCAGAGCGCGGCGAACGGCCAGTATTTGTATGAAAATAAAAGCGGCGTCGTATTATACGGCAAACCGGCCGCCGACAACGGCTATAGCCAGTGGCTTATCGGGCGCGACGGCGACCGCCAGACGATTCGCAACCGCGGTACGGGCCATTACCTGACCTTGAACAAGGATTACAGCTTCTTGGAGAGCAAGGGAGACACACCTCAGCAGGATGGCACATCCTTCTGGTCCGTGACACGCTCCGGCCAAGGCGATTCCGTTGTGATCCGCAGCCTGTTTGGGGATGCCGACGATGAACTGGTCAATGTTCAAAATAACGCCGGCTACGCTGAACGTGGACTTTGGCCGGCATCATGGGGCTCGGTACAGTGGAAGCTCGAGACGGCAGCCGAAAAGTATACGACCCCTTCCATGGAGGAGCCGAGAAATTTGGCGACGTCGACGCCGGTTCAAGACGATCTGAATCAGATCCTCATTCGAGCCTACGACAGCAACCAGGTGCTTGCCGAACAAGGCGGACGGCTAACCTACGTGAACAGCTCGGAGCCGCAGGCTTCCGCGAAATGGCTGCTTCAGGACATGAACGGCAGATTTTTGCTTAAAAATGCAGCCTCCGGCCGTTATTTGTCCATCGACGATAAGCTTGGCGTGCAAACCGTCTCGGGAACTAGCGGATTGAACGTTCAGTGGAACATCGAAGAGCATTTGGGATACCGTACGCTGACGAGCGCGAAGGCGGAAGGCAGCCTGCGATATGCGGACCGGCAGCCTGAATACGGATTATCGGGCAAAACAGATACGAAAGCGCTGTGGTCCTTCGAGAAGGTAGCCTCCAATGTGGTATATCCCGCTAATCAAGCGTTCAGCAGCGATGATGTCCTGCGGTTTGCGGTGCATGCCCAGGCGGACGGCGAATATGAAGCGCATATCGGTTACAAGTCCGACTTGGAGCTGAACATTAGCGTATCCGCCAACGGGCTGGATGCGCAGACAATCAGTCTGAAAGGCGGTATTGCATCGAATACGGCCGCTATCAAGCTGAAGCTGAGAGCTGGCATGAATACCGTTTCGGTGGAAGGCAGTCCGAATGCCTTCAGCCCATCTGTGATCACCAGCCTCACAGTTGATCATAGCACTGCCAAATCGTACCGCGGAGCCACGCTTCCTTACATCAGCTATGAGGCGGAGGATACGAAGACGAATGGGGAAGTCATCGGACCATCACGCAAATACCGCAGCTTGGCGTCCGAAGCCTCCGGCAGACAGGCCGTTACGCTGCAGCGCACCGGTGATTATGTGGAGTTCCCGCTCGCGAAGGCGGCGAACACCATGGTATTGCGTTACTCCATCCCGGATGATGACACAGGCCAAGGTAAGGAAGAAACGTTATCTCTCTATATCAATGGCGTCTTCAAGCAGAGTCTGCATTTGACCAGCAAGTATGCGTGGGAATACGGCAGCTATCCATGGTCCAATGACCCGCGCCAAGGCAGCGCTCACCGCTTTTACGATGAAATCCATGCGAAGATCGGGGACGTTCCGGAAGGAGCTGTGATCCGTCTTGAAAAGAGCGCGAGCGATCATGCAGCAAGCTATACGCTCGATCTGATCGATATGGAGCAGGTCGGTTCGGCCTATTCCATGCCGGAAGGGTTCCTTTCCGTGACGGACTTCGGGGCGGTTCCAGACGATGGAGCTGATGATACGGGAGCGTTCAGACAGGCGCTCGCCGAGGCTGAGAAGCAAGGGAAGGGCGTTTGGTTCCCAGCAGGTACCTTCGAGGTCGGGGACGGTCTGCTGGATTTGAATTCCGCCATCATCCGCGGTGCGGGGATGTGGAATACCACGCTGAACGGTGCCAAGTTCTTCGGGCACGGAGGCAGAGTGGAGGTCTATGACCTGCTGATTGACGGAGGGATAAACGTCCGGGACGATGAGGCGTTCACGAATGCTTTTCATGGTGCTTTCGGATCCGGATCGGTCATTCAGAGCGTGTGGATCGAGCATACCAAAGCGGGCCTCTGGCTGACGCAGCCCGTGGGTGAAAAGGCGCGCACGAACGGCCTCTATATGATGGGCTTGCGCATCCGCGATTTGATGGCGGATGGCATCAATTTTGCCGTCGGCACGAGCAACAGCATGATGGAGCAGTCGGATATCCGCTATCCCGGCGACGACGGCATTGCGATGTGGTCATTTACGGATGCCAAGCTGAAGGACGTGAACGGCGATGAACGTACGCCGAGCGTGAACAATACCGCTCGCTTTAACACCGTTTCGCTGCCTTGGCTCGCGGATAACATCGTAGTCTTCGGCGGCAAGGACAACAAAATCCAGGATAATATCGCCAAGGATACGATTGCGAATGGGGCAGGGATTGCGGTGTCCACACGTTTCACCGCAGAGCCTTTTGGCGGCACTACGCTTGTGGAACGCAACACTTTGCTCCGCACCGGCAGTTATGACAGCGGATATGGCGTCAATCTCGGCGCGATCTGGCTGTATGCCGGGGAGAGCAGCATGAACGGAGAAGTCATCGTCAGAAACAATACGGTGAAAGACAGCACCTTTGCGGGGCTTCTGGCCCACGGCGACTTTGACATCAAGCATGTCCTCTTGAATCATTTGGTTATTGACGGTACGGGTACAAACGGTATCGAAGCGACAAGCGGCGTAAAGGGCCTCATTACCGTAGATAATGTAATTATCCGGAATGACCGGATGAACATGGTATCGAATCCGTCCACGGGACTTCGCTTTGAAGAAATCAATCAGGGATTTGCTTCGGTGTACAAAGAGCCGCCAGTCGTCGATCCTGGCGATCCAGGCGCTCCGGGCGGCGGGGATGGAGGAAGCGGCGGCAACTCCGGCAGCAATGGTGGAAGCAGCGGAGCGGCAGGAGCAAGCCACACCGCCGCGGCTGACGCGGCGCTTCAAACGGCAGCTGCGAAAGCACAGCCATGGATCGAGCTCAAGACCGACGAGAACGGGGAAATCGGCTTCAGCGCCAAAGCGCTGCTCGCAGCTGCCGCAGCCGATCCCGATGGCAGTCTAAAACTCATTCACGGCGACTTGGTTTACATCTTCCCGTTAAAGCAAACGGAGGATCTTCTCAAGAGAAGCGGCGGATCCGATCCGAATGCGGTGATCCGGTTCGCGGTAAGCCAGCTGGACGCTGCACGTCAGGAACGATTGAGTGCTTCTGCCAAACAGCAGGCCATAACGCTGATAGGTCTTGGATTCGAAACCTCCATTTCTGTCATTCGCAGCGGGGAAGCCGCATCCGTTCAGAACACCAGTCCATTGTATCTGATCCGTCAGTACACACTGAACGAAGCGCTGAATCCGCAGCGAAGCACAGTTCTCCTCTATGATGAAGCGTCCGGAACCTTCCGCAGCGTGCCTGCGCTGTTCGCGGTCGAGAACGGTCATACGGTTGTGACCGTGAAAAGCACGGTGAACGGGGTATTCACGGTCGCGCAAGTTCACCCGGTTATGACCGATATCACAGGTCACTGGGCGCAAAGTGAAATCGAACAGCTTGCTTCCAAATTGATTATCAAGGGGGAACCGGATGGACGGTTTGCTCCAGGGCGTGCCGTCACTCGGGCCGAGTTCGCCTCGATGCTGTTCCGCGCATTGGATCTGTCGGCCGAAGGTAACGATGCTCCGGCGTTCAAGGATGTGGGCGGCGCGGCATGGTACAGTCAAGCGGTAGGTTTAGCCGCGCGGCTGGGAATCGTTACAGGCTACGAGGACGGCACATTCCGGCCGAACCGGACGATTACCCGTGAAGAGATGGCCGTAATGGCTGAGCGGGCCATTCGACTTATCGATCAGATGAAGGCGACTGCGTCGGAACCAAACGGGCCGATATTTAAAGATGCAGGACGAATTTCCGCCTGGGCCAAGACTGCCGTGGAATTTACGGCCAGCCAAGGACTGGTAACAGGCCTGCCGTCAGGGGAATTCAAACCGGATCAGACGACCAGCCGGGCAGAGGCCGCGGTCATGATCAAGCGGATTCTGGTTGCATTGAAGCTGATCAATGAATAAATAATCATAAGGAAAGACCGCCGATTGGGGCGGTCTTTCTCTTTTCAACGCATAGATGCGGCTCGCTGCAAGTATATTCTCGTTATGTCAATTATGATAGAATGATCCATATTATATCCATTGAACAACTTAACTTTTTACTATGGCATTGCGTGAATACGAAGAGGAGAGAACGAAATGATCCAATCAGCGCCACCGATGATAGAAGTCGCATTATACACCATGTGTCTCGTTCAGGACGGAGACAAGGTTTTGCTTCTGAACCGGCCGAGCAAGCGCGGTTTTCCCGGATACATCGGTCCTGGGGGCAAGGTGGAGTTTCCGGAGAGTTTGACTGAAGGGGCGATCCGCGAAGTGCGTGAAGAAACGGGACTGATTGTGAAAGACCTCGTCTATAAAGGACTCGAGGAATTCGTCGATCCGTCCTCTAATTACCGGTACATGGTCTTCAACTATCTGGCGACCTCATTTGAGGGAGAACTGCTTGCGGATCCTCCGGAAGGGGAGCTGCTGTGGGTACCGATCCGTGAAGCGACCTCGCTGCCCATGCAGGATTGGTTCAAGCGCCGGTTTCCGCTCTTTTTTGAGGAAGGGACCTTTGAAATCCACGAAGTTTATGACATGGAAAGCCAAACCACGCTGAAGGAAAGCGTAAAAAAGCTATAGCCGTTACGACCGATCACAGGCACCACCAACACGATGCGGGTTCATGTTTCACACAAACCATGCGAAAAGAGGAAGCTGGTTATGCCCAATATAATAGCGAACGTATATCTGAAACCGATCTCCGATGAAAACCGGGAAGCCTGTTTGCAGCTGAAGCCGAGGGAAGATCAGCAGCGGCTGGTCGCCCCCAATACGAATTCTCTGGAGAAAGCCGAGCGTGAGCCATCTACCCGGCCTTATGGCATTTATGCCGATGATACGATGGTCGGATTCGCGCTTTTCGATGAGGAGGTATACCCGGAAGACGGTTCATTCTGGATTTGCCGGTTTATGATAGATGAACGTTACCAGGGCAAGGGATATGGCAAAGCGGGACTTGCGGCGGTCATCAACCAGCAAAAAAGCCATGCGGATTGCACTAAAATCCGAATTTCCCATGTCCCCGACAACACGGTTGCGAACCGCCTGTACAAGAGCTTCGGGTTCGTGGAAACCGGCGAGATTATCGGCGGGGAAACCGTGCTGGATTACATCGTCTGAGTAAACATGACATGTTTGTAGCTATTTTCATATACTTTTCACACGGCTTTCCGACTTCTCTCACATGATTGGTCTGTAGTATAAAGGCATACCCAATCGAGAGGAGTTTTACGACATGAACAACACATGGTCCAAAAAATGGCTGATTTCCGGTATCACATCCGTTCTTTTACTCGCGAGTGCAGGAACTGCGGCATTTGCCGATTCCGCGAAGCCCGCCGCTTCCGCGGTCAAAGCACCTGTGAAGGTGGAACAAAAGGCTGAAACGAAAGCAGCGAAAACATCCGCCGTCGACAAAACCACGGTCAAGGTAAAGAAGGCGGCCTCCCCTGCGAAAGCCGTTAAAACAACGAAGACGACCAAAGCTGCAAAGACAGCCACGACTTCGAAATCCACGAAACCTGCGAAAGCAGCGAAACAGGTCAAAGCGGCGAAAAAAGCGGTGAAATTCAAACATTCCAAACATAAAATCAAAAAACATCATGTGAAAAAACACCATGTCAAAGCACATAAAGCAGCGGTCAAAAAAGCAGTCCAAAAGCCAGCGGTGAAGAAGAATAAATAAGCGTTGCGGAAACGGGAAAGGCGGGGAGACATCAGGTCTTCCCGCCTTTTTGCAACGCCTGCTCCGCGGGGAGTAAAATAAAGAAATATCGGGGGGATGACGGAGATGGCACATATTTTTGTCGTGGATGACGATGCCAATATTTTGCAATTGATTACGGAATATTTGCGGAAGGATGAGTTTACGGTTTCCGCCTTCTCCGAGGGTAGCGATCTGGTGGAGAAGGTGCGGGCGGATAAACCGGACTGTTTAATCCTGGACATTATGATGCCCGGAGTGAACGGGCTCACCCTGCTGACAGCCATTCGTACGTTTACGGAGATGCCCATCATTATGATTTCGGCGCGGGGCGAGGAGATGGATCGGATCATCGGCCTGGAGCTGGGCTGCAACGACTTTTTGCGCAAGCCGTTTCATCCGAGAGAGCTTGTCGGCCGGGTCAAAGGTATGCTTCGCCTGGTGCAGACTTATCGTTCCCCCGAAGGTCAAGATGGGGATAAGGGCGGCATCAGCATCGGCAATATAACATTAAACGAGGCATTCAGAATGGTGCAGGTTGAAGGGCGGGAGGTGTCGTTTACTTCACGCGAATATGAACTGCTTGTGTTTTTGATCAGACATCTGGAGCGGCCTTTCAGCAGGGAGCAGTTCATCCAGCAGGTATGGAAATATGATTTTATGGGAGAGCCTCGGGTTGTGGACGATCTTGTTAAAAGATTGCGCAAAAAGCTGGGTGAGTCGGGCGCCGGGCTGCAGATCGAAACCTTGTGGGGCTTTGGTTACAAAGCGACGGTGAAGGGCTGATGCGGACGATCCGGGGCAGAATTTTCACTTCCCTTATCATCGTGATGGTATGCTCGGTGCTGACCACGGTATTCCTTTTTAGCAGGCTTATTGACGGGATGCTGATGGACCAGGCCCGAAACCAGTTGCGGCTGCAAATGACCAAGGCTATCGATATTATCGAAGGCGGCGATGTAGGGGATTTGAGCACAGAGGATTTGGAGCTGCGGTTTCGCGACCGCATGTTCTACGCGGACTTTTTCGTGGTGGATGCCAACGATAAAATCATTGCCGCCGGCGATGACAATAAGGAGGGGCAAACGATTCATGTTTCGATGAGCCCCCGCAATCATTTTTTTACATTGGATGGTCAGAAAATGATGTACACCCATCAAAAGCTGGATCATGGGCTGCGCATCATTATCTATACGCCTATGGATATCCTGAAGCAGATCTCGGGTAGGGTGCTGCGGGTTTCTTTCATATCCATCATCATCAGCTTCTGCGTTATTTTCATCGTGGGTCTTTGGTTCGTCTGGAAGACGACCCGGCCGCTGCAGCAGCTCAAGGAAGCGGTCAGCAAGTTTCATCCGAGCTACCGGAGTCTTGGCATACCTGAAGGAGACACGTCGGAAATCGGCCAGCTGATCAATACCTTTTCCAGCATGTCCGGACGCATACAGAAGCAGCACCAGCAGCAGATCGAATTTCTGCAAAATGTATCGCATGAGCTGCGCACGCCGCTGATGTCCATCCAGGGATACGCATCGGCTGTCAAGGATCAGGTGGTATCCGTGGAGCTTGGCCTGAATGTCGTTACAGCGGAGTCGGAAAGACTGATCGAGATGGTTGACCGGCTGCTGCAGCTCACGCGGATGGAAACCGTTCAGGAGGAATGGAAGCTGACGGAGGTGGATGTGCTGGAGATGATGGAGCATGTGCATCAATTGATGGCGCCGGCAGCGGCGGAACGGCATATCCGCACGTCTCTGGATGGCGATGCATTGGAGATGGCCGTGCCGGCAGAGCAGATTTTTCAGGTAGCAATGAATTTCATGCAAAATGCCGTGCGGTATGCATCCACTGAAGTGAGGCTGACGATGAAGGAAGCTCCAGGCGGATTCTGCATCAGCGTGGATGATGACGGTCCCGGAGTGCCCGTCCATGAGAGAGGTTCTGTATTTGACAGATATTATACCGGACAGGCTGGCATTACGGGCATCGGTCTTGCGATCTGCAAGCAAATCGCGGACCGGCTGGAGGCTGTAATCACCTGCTCGGAGTCGTCTTTGGGCGGGGCGAGGTTCAGTTTTGAATATACGAGAGGCGATCGTCAGGGATGAGACGGCTGAAGAGATACAGGAAGGTTTGGTTGAGGGAACGGAAGTTGAGAATGCGTGGTTAAACCGCGGCAGATCAGGGGTTGGGAGCTGATGTGCCTGTTTTTTTGCTGTTAAAGTGAACCGTTTAACTAAAAAATGTTTTTATTATCCGAAGCCGCACCAAACATCCATCATTCACGCAAGCGGTAGGGGGAATGTAAATTGCCGGTAATTTCGCTCTTGATTTTCCCACGAGTGAAAACTATAGTCGAATATAATACTTTTTTCGATTTTGGATGACAGGGCGGTGTAAAGAAGATGGAAGAGGCTGAATGGATCATCAGACAGGCAGAGACGCAGGATATTCACGCATTAGCTGCAGTGCATGTGGGAAGCTGGCAGACAACTTATCGTGGGATCGTGCCTGACGCATATCTGGACGGGATCCAACTTGAGTCCCGAATTGAACTGTGGACGCGAGTGCTGGATCCCGCCAATGATACGGTCACCTTCGTTCTCGTAAATCCGGCCGGAGCGGTAGCGGGTTTTATCAATGGAGGTAAAAGCCGGGAAAAGGAGCTGGATATCGACGCCGAAGTTTATTCGTTATATTTGATGCAGGAGGCGCAAGGCCAAGGGCATGGACGCAAGCTGATGAATCGGATAGCCGAGTATTTTCGGAAGCAGGGATTTGCTTCCATGCTTGTATGGGTACTCGAAGAAAATCCCGCGGTCCAATTTTATCAAAAGCTGGGAGGCCAATTTCTGATGCGGGATGAACTGCAAATCGGCGGGGTATCCGTTCAGGAGATTTGCCTGGAGTGGTTATGTTTAAATGAGGTAATCGCATGAGAGTGCAGTTGAACGGAATTACGCTGGAGGCTGTGGAAGGCGATATCACTGAAGTAGCTGCGGACTGCATTGTAAATGCGGCCAACAGCAGTTTGCTTGGCGGCGGCGGGGTCGATGGGGCGATCCATCGTGCCGGAGGTCCGGCAATCCTGGAGGAATGCATGCGGATCCGCGAACGTCAGGGAGGCTGCCGAACCGGCTGCGCCGTCATCACGACCGCAGGATATTTAAATGCTCAATACGTCATTCATACTGTCGGTCCTGTATGGAGGGGCGGAGAACAGCGCGAGCACGAGCTGCTGCGCAGCTGTTATATGGAGTCCGTAAAACTGGCAGAGACGCATCGGGCGGCAAGCATCGCTTTCCCCAATATCAGCACAGGCATATACGGTTTTCCGAAATCGCCTGCCTGCGACATCGCTGTAGACACGATTGCTGAGCTGGCGGGAA
Organism: Paenibacillus chibensis; assembly: GCF_004001045.1. Classification (GTDB taxonomy): domain Bacteria; phylum Bacillota; class Bacilli; order Paenibacillales; family Paenibacillaceae; genus Paenibacillus_AQ; species Paenibacillus_AQ chibensis. The sequence continues at coordinate 150,916 of NZ_BIMK01000010.1, read as the reverse complement.
GCTTGAACAGCATCAAGCATGTCTACTTCGTGTCGTTCGATCAGGATAGCTTTTTGATGTATGCACGCAGATTGAAGACAATCGGATAACAAACGGTACATACTGCTCTGATTAACCTGACCCTAAGAGGGCGATGATCATAAGATCCAGTGAGGATGAAGGAGCGTGAATGGAAGATGGATATCGGCAATCTCGTTTTAGGCGTGCTTGTGGGAGTGATTTATTGTGCGCTCGGTCTCGCAATGCGGATCAAACCGCATAGCATCAAGTACGGCGGCTGGATGTCACGGCCTCTTCAAACGAAAAAGCAGTTGGAGAGAGGCAGCAGCTTCGGTGCCGGTTTGATGATGCTGTTTGGAATTCTTCTGGCGTTGATCGGTGTGATCTGCAGTCTTTGGGTTCAGGGTACCACCGGACTTTTGGTGGTGATGGGGGCTGTTGTGCTGCTTGCAGTGCTTGCGGTTATTCTGGTTGAAGGTTCCTTGAAAAAGAACCGGGAGTCGTAAGACATTGGCTTTTTACAAATAAATACCAAATTAAGTCTTGAAGAAGCGTGCAAATGGGATTAGAATAAGATCGATAGTAAACAACTTAGTTACAGGAATAAAAGGGCAGTCTCGCAGCTGCCCTTTATACAAATATTGTTATGTAAGCGCATTAAATGTAAACAAAGTACATAAATGTATTTCGCTCATCCATGAAAGGAGGTGAATTCGGTTAACTTCGGCTCCAAGATCAGCTGCACCCGACTGCACGTTCAAAATAGGGAGAGGACGTCAGGAACCCGGGAATTTGTAGCGAAAGAAGGATGACTCATGCGAAAAGGACATTGGGGCAAGGGAATGCTTGCGGTTTTCATCGGTCTGCTGCTCGTTCTAAATGGTTGGAGCTCGGGACGAGCGGTCGCCCAACAAGCCGACTTCGCGAATCCGTCCTACAAGGTTGTCGGCTATTTTACGGATTGGGGCATCTATGATGCGAACTTTCAGGTCGAAAATGTAGATGCCTCGAAGCTCACCCATTTGAATTACGCTTTTGCGGATCTATGCTGGAACGGCAAACATGGTAACCCCTCGAATGATCCCGGTAATCCGAACAAAACGACCTGGAACTGCAAGGATGCCGGCGTTCCGACCCAGACCGGCAGCGTGCCGAATGGAGCGATTGTGCTTGGCGATCCATGGGCGGATGTGAATAACAGTGACGGCGTACCGCTCGAATGGGAGGATTGCGAGAAAGGCAAATGCGGCAATTTGTATAAGCTGAAGGTGCTGAAGGAGAACAATCCGAACCTGAAAACGCTGCTGTCCGTCGGCGGATGGACCTGGTCTAATCATTTCTCGGATGTGGCTGCCGATCCCGCTGCCCGCACCAATTTTGCTAATTCGGCCGTAAATGTGCTCCGAACCTACGGGTTCGACGGAATCGATATCGATTGGGAGTATCCAGTCAGCGACGGATTGCCGGATAACAGCCGGCGGCCGGAGGACAAGCATAATTTTACCCTGCTTCTGCAGGAAACCCGCGATAAGCTGACAGCTGCGGGAACCCAGGACGGACGCAGCTATCTGCTCACGATCGCGGGAAGGGCCAATCCTTCCTATGCACAGACCACAGAACTTGGCGCCATTTCGCAGATTCTGGATTGGATCAATATCATGACTTATGATTTTCATGGAGACTGGGAAACCACGACGAATCATAACGCAAACCTCTACCCGGATCCGAATGCTCCGGACCCCATCAACAAATTCAGCGCGGACTCTGCCATCTCTGCTTATATGAATGCCGGCGTACCTGCTTCCAAAATCGTCATGGGCGTACCGTTCTACGGTCGCGGCTGGAAAAATTGTGCCCCCGGTCCGAACGGGGATGGTCTTTACCAGGCATGTACGCCGGACTTCAACGGGAACTACATCCCTAACGGAACTTGGGATAACTATGAATCCGGGCCGACAGGCATGTTCGACTACGGAGACCTTGCCGCAGGTTACGTGAATAAAAACGGATTTACCCGTTATTGGAGCCAAACCGCACAGGTTCCTTACCTGTATAACCCTACTTCCAAAATATTCATCAGCTATGAAGATCCACAGTCGGTAACCTCGAAAACAACCTATATCAAAACCCGCTCGCTTGGCGGCGCCATGATCTGGGATGTCAGTGAAGACTGCCGGACTAGCCCCAAATTTACCTGCTCAGGCACGAAACTGCTTGACCAACTCGCCTCAGATCTGCAAATTACATCTTCACCAACCGATTCTACCGCACCAACAACCCCAGCCAACTTGAACTCGCCATCGCAAACCGCAGTAACCATCTCGCTGACATGGGACGCTTCCCAGGATAATGTAGGCGTTACCGGATACCAAATCTTCAATGGGAGTACCCTTATCGTCACATCGCCGGCCACATCTTACACAGTTACCGGCCTGACTCCAAGTACCTCATATACCTTCAAAATCAAGGCAGTTGATGCCGCAGGCAACCTGTCTGCATTCAGTAATGCCTTGACCGTGGCTACCTTGGCCGCGAGCGATACCCAGGCGCCGACGGCTCCTTTAAGCCTTACGGTGATCGGACATACGGATAAAACCGTTACGCTGAAGTGGAGTCCGTCCACGGATAATGTAGCGGTTACCGGCTACGACATTTACCAGGGGAATTCGCTTGCCGGAAGCGTGTCCGGAACGGCAACGGGTTACACGGTCAACGGACTGTCGCCGCAAACCGCTTATTCCTTCACGGTGAAAGCCAAGGATGCTGCCGGAAACATCTCCGCGGCGAGCAGTGCCGTCACGGTCACGACGGATGCTTCAGGTCCGTTGACGCCCTCTGCGTGGGCTCCGAACACAGCGTATGCTGTCGGAGCGGAAGTCACTTACAGCGGCGTAATATACAGATGCCAGCTGGCGCATACCTCTCTCGCGGGTTGGGAACCTCCGAACGTGCCTGCCTTGTGGGTGAAGAAGTAAATGCTTTTCCCTGCGGAAAGAGGTGGTTGCTTCATAGCGATTTGAAACAATGATTCGATGCGGCCAAGTCCAGTCAGAAGCATCACCATTCTGATGAACGAAAGTGAGGCGTCGCCATGTACGTGAGAAAAGGTTACCGCGGGTTGCTGCTTGCTGTGCTTTGCTGTCTGATTGCATGGGTTCCTTTCTTCCAGGGTTCGGCAAGCGCCGCGAGCGGCGAGAATGCCGTTAATGCCGCGGCTGTCGGCAGCAATTACAAAATCGTGGGATACTTCCCTTCGTGGGGTATTTACGGCAGAAGCTATAATGTGACCGATATCGATGTGTCGAAGGTCACGCATATCAACTATGCGTTTGCGGATATATGCTGGGACGGCAAGCACGGTAATCCGTCCACGGATCCCGGCAATCCGAACAAGCAGACCTGGCCGTGCACCACAACCGGCATTCCGCTGCAGCAGGGCGCGGTTCCTAACGGAAGCATCGTGCTCGGAGATCCGGATGCGGATGCGCTTCGGCCAACGACCGGCGGTCCGACGACGGGCTGCTGGGCTGACGCGGCATGCGGGAATTTTGGGGCGCTGCGTAATCTGAAAGCGGCTCATCCGCAGCTGAAGACGATTCTGTCCGTCGGCGGCTGGACCTGGTCCAACCGGTTTTCGGACACCGCGGCAACAGACGCGACCCGCAAAGTCTTCGCCAAATCGGCCGTGGATGCGCTTCGCGCGTACGGCTTTGACGGCGTGGATCTGGATTGGGAGTATCCGAACGTCGAAGCGATTCCCGGCAACAGCTACCGTCCGGAGGACAAGCAAAACTACACGCTCCTGCTGCAGGAGGTTCGAAATCAGCTGGACGCTGCGGGTGCCCAGGATGGCAAGCACTATATCCTCACGATTGCTTCGGGTGCCAGCCAAACCTTCGTGAGCAACACCGAACTGACCAAAATCGCGCAGATCGTCGACTGGATCAACATTATGACGTATGACTTCCACGGCGGATCATGGGAAGGCACGACCAGCCACAATACGGGACTGTATGGCGATCCGAAAGATCCTTACATCGCAAACCAATTCTTCGTGGACGGAGCCATTCAAGCCTATCAAAATGCCGGAGTTCCCATGAACAAAATCGTATTGGGACTGGAATTCATGGCCCGCAGCTGGAAAAACTGTCCGCCGGGGCCAAACAATGACGGCCAATTCCAGACCTGTACGCCGGATTCGAGCCAGGTATACAAATGGTCTCCTGTCGGAACCTGGGACGATTCCACATCGGGCAACACCGGCGTATTTGATTATGGAGACATCGCGGCTAATTACGTGAACAAAAACGGCTACACGCGGTATTGGAACAGCACAGCGAAAGTGTCTTATTTGTATAATCCGAGCACCAAAATTTTCATCTCGTACGACGATACGGAGTCTCTCGGATATAAGACGGATTATATCAAGAACAAGTACCTGGGCGGCGCGATGTTCTGGGAATTCAGCTCGGATTGCCGAACAAGCCCGAAATACAGCTGCACCGGTCCGAAGCTTCTGGATAAGGTCTATAACGACCTGAATACCGGAAATCCGCCTGTAGACAATTCGGCACCGACGGCACCATCCAATCTGGCTGCTTCGGCCATCGGGGATAAAAAGCTCACCCTCAGCTGGTCCGCTTCCACGGATAACGTCGGCGTGATGTACTACGATATCTATCAAGGCGCAGCATTGGTCCAGACGGTGAACGGAGCCACGACAAGTGCGGTTGTGAAAGGACTGACGGGAAGCACCTCTTATACGTTTACCGTCAAAGCCAGAGATGCAGCGGGCAACGTTTCCCCGGCCAGCAATTCGCTGACGGTGACGACGGCACCTCCGATTGTGGATAACCAGCCGCCTACCGTTCCCGGCAATCTGGTGTCTAACGCCAAGACGAAAACAAGCGTTACCCTGAAATGGGATGCTTCGACAGACAATGATGATATTGCCGGCTACGACATTTACCAGAACGGAACGCTGGTCAAATCCACGCCGAATCTGACAGAGACGGTTACCGGACTTACTGCGGGCACGACCTACAGCTTTTATGTCAAAGCTAAGGATCTTTCCGGCAACGCTTCGGCGGCCAGCAATTCGATCAGCGTAACGACGCCGACGGATCCGAATTATCCGGCCTGGCAGACAAACACGGCATATGCTGTTGGAGCCTACGTAACCTATAACGGCAATTTGTATAAGTGCACCTACGCACATACGTCGATAACGGGCTGGGAGCCGCCTTCGGCGCCGACCTTATGGCAGCTGCAATCGTCTCCTCCGACGGATACGCAGGCTCCGACGGCACCGGGAAATTTGACCGTTTCGGCGCAAACGGCAAACTCGGTTTCCCTCACTTGGACGGCATCCACGGACAACCTCGGGGTAACGGGATATGATGTGTATCAGGGCAGCTCGCTGGTAGGCAGCACAACCTCCACAACGTATACGGTCACGGGCCTCGCGCCTTCGAGCTCTTATTCCTTTACCGTGAAGGCGAAGGATGCCGCAGGGAATGTTTCGCCGGCAAGCAATACGGCCACCGTTATGCTTGGCGCCGCCGACACGACGGCGCCGACGGCGCCGGGCAATCTGTCCGTGACGGCCAAGACATCGACATCGGTTACGCTGACTTGGTCGGCTGCCACCGATAATGTGGGTGTAACCGGATATGACGTATATCAAGGAACAGCGCTTGCGGCTTCCGTGAACGGATCGACGCTGACCGCTTCGGTCAGCGGGTTGACGCCGAGTACGGCGTACAGCTTTACCGTCAAGGCCAAGGATGCAGCCGGGAATGTCTCCGCTGCCAGCAGCGCGGTTAGCGTGACAACGGATGCGCCATCCACGGATACGACGGCGCCGACCGCGCCTGCGAACCTTGCTGCAGCCTCCAAGACGCAGACCAGCGTTACGCTGACCTGGAACGCTTCGACGGACAATGTGGGTGTAACCGGTTATGACGTGTATCAAGGCGCTTCGCTTGCCGCATCGGTCAACGGAACAACGCTGACCGCCGTCATCAGCGGCTTGACGCCAAACACGGCTTATACGTTTACCGTGAAAGCGAAGGATGCCGCTGGCAACATCTCCGCAGCGAGCAATGCGGTGACGGTCACGACCGATTCATCGACGCAGGCTCCGGCAGCATGGGCCGCAGGCAAGGCATACGTCAAGGATGATCTGGTAACCTATAACGGCAAGGTGTACAAATGCCTGCAGCCGCATACTTCGCTTGCCGGATGGGAACCTTCCAACGTACCGGCATTGTGGAGCTTGCAGTCATAAGCTTCATTTGAATCCGCACGTGCGATCTTAGCACCAAAGGGACAAGAGCTGGTCATGCGCTCCATCCGCTTCGGCGTTCTGCCGGAGCGGATGGTTTTGTTTAACGGCTCATCTATGGCATATCACATATAATGCAGGAATCGGAGCCTCCCCCCATGCTTTTATCTGCAAAAGGCATTATACTGTATGTAATTTGACATGACTGCAGGCAAGCGGTGAAAGGAGCAGGCTTTTTTGGAGGATTCATTGCAGAAAGAACGGGAAATCATGAAGCTGTGTCTGCTCGCGGGACAAATCATGCTGCAGAGCGGAGCGGAAACGTACCGGGTAGAAGATACGATGATGCGGATCGCTTCCTCCTACGGAATCGACCATACGCACAGCTATATGACCCCGACAGGAATCATTTTCTCCCTGGAGGACCCGCAGCCGATGACCCGGCTGAACCGGATTACGGAGCGGACTACCCATTTGTATAAAATTGATCAGGTGAACAGCTTATCCCGACGGATCAGCGCAGGCGGACTGTCCATCGAAGAGGCCTATAAGGAACTGCAGGATATCGACCGTGCGGGAGCAATCTATCCATTATGGCTTAACGTATTGATGGCTGCCGTGGCCAGCGGCTGTTTCCTGATCATGTTTCGCGGCACCTGGGCCGATTTCATTCCGGCGATGCTGGCGGGCGGGATCGGATATTACTGCTCGGTGCTGCTGCATCGCTTCGTCCCGGTCAAGTTTTTCGCGGAATTTTCAGGGGCGCTGATGATCGGATTATGTTCCATTTTCAGCGTAAAATCCGGCTTTGGACAGGCGCGCGATATCATTATTATCAGCTCCGTCATGCCGCTCGTTCCCGGGCTGCTTATTACCAATGCGATCCGGGATCTGATGGCAGGCCACCTCGTTTCCGGACTGTCCAAAGGGGCGGAGGCTTTCATCACATCCTTTGCGATCGGCGCGGGCATCGCGTTCATGCTTTCTTTTCAATAGGAGGACCATATGTATATCGAGCAAATCGTAACCAGTTTCATCGCTTCAGCGGCCTTCGGCATGATATTTAACGCTCCCAAAAAGGCGCTGATCCAATGCGGGCTCGCGGGAATGGTCGGATGGGTGCTGTACATCTGGCTGCAGGACATCGGCGTCCAGCGATTAACAGCTACGGTCGTGGCGGCCTATTGCGTGACCATGATCAGCTATATTTTCGCGAAAACCTACCGCACGCCGATCATCGTATTCAGCGTCTCGGGCATTATTCCGCTTGTTCCTGGAGGACTAGCCTACGACGCCATGCGCAATGCGGTCGAAAACCAATATGACCAGGCGGTTCAGTCGGGGGCTGAGGCATTCATGATGTCGGGCGCGATTGCGCTCGGGCTGCTGTTGTCCGAGGTGACCAATCAGGTCATTCGCCAAATCCGCATCTCCAAAATCTAGGGTAAAAGCGTCCGGTCCGAAGGATTTGGCGTTTTTTTTGACATGCTGCTGTTATGCTGCAAGCATTCTGTTTTGCTTTCATCTTGATCTTGATACGACGAAGCGGATAGGAGGTAAGAAAATGGACAAAGAGACGGTGATCGTGCTCGCACCCGATTCCTTCAAGGAGAGCATGACGGCTAAACAAGCCTGTGAGGCGATGCAGCGTGGGATTCATCGCGTGAATCCGCATGTCCGCTGTGTGCACGTCCCCATGGCGGACGGCGGGGAAGGTACCATGCAGTCTTTAGTCGATGCGACCGGAGGGCAAATACATGTAATTCCCGTTAGAGGACCATTGGGGCAAGAGGTGCAAGCGTCTTTGGGAATTATGGGGGACGGGAAGACCGCCGTTCTGGAGATGGCCAGCGCAAGCGGAATCGGTCTTGTCCCTGTTGCGGATCGGAATCCCATGGCGGCCACAACGTATGGAACAGGTCAGCTGATCCACGCCGCACTGGAGCGCGGTGTCGAGAAGATCCTGATAGGGATCGGCGGAAGCGCCACGAATGACGGCGGCGCCGGTGCCCTGCAGGCTCTGGGGGGAAGGTTATTGGACGCGGACGGGAAGGAGCTTGGTCCCGGTGGCGGCGAGCTTGGAAAGCTGGAACGAATAGACCTCGCGAATTTGAATCCGAGATTAAGCAACGTTCAGGTCGAGGTGGCATGCGATGTTACCAACCCCTTATGCGGGCCGGAGGGGGCTTCCCGCGTATTCGGTCCTCAAAAAGGAGCGACGCAGGAGATGATCGAGCTCCTCGATGCGAATCTTCGGCATTATGCGGAACTGATCAAGTCCCAGTTAGGCAGAGATGTGGCGGAGGTTCCCGGAGCCGGGGCAGCCGGGGGACTCGGCGCGGGACTCATGGTGTTCCTGAACGGTACGCTGAAAAAAGGGATTGAGATGGTCATTGAATATACCGGGCTGGAGCACAAGGTGCAAGAGGCGGATATGGTCTGGACGGGCGAGGGCAGCATCGACTTCCAGACGCAGTTCGGTAAAACGCCGCTTGGCGTTGCCAGAGTGGCCCGAAAACACCAAAAGTCGGTTGTCGCGTTTGCCGGCCGGATCGGGGATGATATCGAGACATTGTACGCGGAGGGGATCGATGCCATCTTCGGAATTATGCCGGGTGCTTCGACGCTTGAGGATGCCTTGAAGCAGGGGGAGAAAAATATGGAACGCGTGTCGGAAAATGTGATGCGTTTGATGATGAAGCTGAAACAAGAAGGATGAGAATTTTGATTCGAACCGCTCTGCGACTTGCTGTAGCGGTAATGAAAAAAGGCGGAACAAGAGTATTCTTGATCCGCCTTATTACGTTTACTTGATGCCGATCCTCATTCTGTAACTGAACATGACGTCCAGCGTGCGGCCTTGGAAATAATCGGTTACCGATTCCTGAAACCGCCGGATTTGTTCGTCCAGCTCCGTGAATCCGAGCTTCATGACGGTTTGCAGACCGCCTTGGCTAAGCGCCAGGCCGAAATATCGTTCACTGTCGCAGGTCTCCATGTTGTGAAATACGATTTCCCGTGCATAGCGGAAACGATGGCTTCCGATAATGCTGCGAAGATGCGAGTTTTTGTCGCGTTTCACGGCTTGCTCCTGTTCTGCCTGGCGTTCCTTCAGCAGATCGTCTGCATGGGCGAGCAGCTCTACGTACGCCTTCTCCACCTGCCAGGAGGCTGATGGCGGCCAGTCGCAATCATAGGCGGCGAACACGCCTCCAGGCTTCAGCACCCGGGCAACTTCGGCCAGCGTGCTGACCGGCTCCATCCAGTGGAAGGATTGCGAGCAAGTGACCACATCTACAGATGCATCCTTAAAATCCAGCTGGTTCGAGTATCCGCCCATAAACCGGATTCGGCCTGCGCCGCCTTGTTGACTCTGTAAATCCAGCTTCGATTCGGCTTTGCTTCGCATATCTTCATTGGGCTCCACGCCGACGATGCTGTCTGCATGGTCGGCCCAGATAAAGGTGGAAAGTCCGGTACCGCAGCCGACATCGAGTACAAGTTCCGGCCGGTGCTGCAAGTAACCTGTGAGTATGTCCACGACCTGAGAAGGGGCGCTGGGGCGGTAGCGGTCATAGGTATTCTCGTAACCGGAAAAGCGCTCGATGTTGCCTTGGCGATTCCCTTCTGGAATGCTGCTCATTCGCCGCGCTGCTCAAAGCGTTGAACGATTTCCACGATAACCTGCACGGCCTTCAGCATGTTATCGACCGAGACGTATTCGAATTTGCCGTGGTAATTTTCGCCGCCGGTAAAAATGTTAGGTGTAGGCAGACCCATGTAGGATAGCTGCGATCCGTCGGTTCCGCCGCGGATGGGCTTCACGATCAGCTTGATTCCGAGGCTCTCCATTGCCGCGTAGGCGATGTCCACGATTTCTTTTACAGGCTCGATCTTTTCCTTCATATTGTAATACTGGTCGCGCATCTCCAGCACGATACGTTCTTCTCCGTGTTTCGCCTGAAGCTCCTTCACGATCCGTTTCAAATTTTCTTTCTTGTTTTCAAATTCCGCTCTGTCGAAATCGCGGATGATATATTCCATACGGGTGCGCTCCGTATCGCCGTTTTGGCTGAGGAGATGGTAAAACCCTTCATAGCCGTCGGTATGCTCGGGCGCCTGCTCTGCTGGCAGCATGCCGTTCAATTCCATGGCGATTTTGACGGAATTGACCATCTTGTTTTTGGCCGTGCCCGGATGGACATTCGTGCCGTTAATCGTGATGCTGGCTTTGGCCGCATTGAAGCTTTCGTATTCGAGCTCGCCCAGCGGGCCGCCGTCCATCGTATAGGCGAAGGTGGCGTCGAAGGCCTTGACATCGAATTTCTCGGGACCTCTGCCGATCTCCTCGTCGGGAGTGAATGCGACCCGGATTCGGCCATGCTTAAGCTCCGGATGGGCGATCAGATAAGCCATAGCGGTCATGATTTCGGCGATGCCGGCTTTATCGTCGGCGCCGAGCAAGGTTGTCCCGTCCGTAGTGATCAAGGTGTGGCCCTGATATCCGGAAAGCTCGGGAAATTGCTTAGGGGAAAGGACAACATTCAATCCGGAATTCAGAACGATGTCGCCTCCGTCATAATTATTAACGATTTGCGGATTGACGCCGGCTCCCGTAAAGTCCGTTGCCGTGTCCACATGCGCCAGAAAGCCGATGGTCGGCACATCCCGGTCTGTATTGGAAGGCAGCGTAGCCATGACATAGCCGTTCTCGTCCATGGTCACGTCCTGCATGCCAAGCGCATGCAATTCTTCGACCAGCTTGCGTGCAAGTGTCAATTGCCCTGGTGTGGAAGGACAAGTCGGACTATCCTCGTTCGATTGCGTTTCGATTCTGGCATAGGAAATAAAGCGGTCCATGATTTCCTGTTTCATATGTTCAGCTCCCTTGAATATATGGTGTCATTTCATATGTAGATTGCGGTTTGATTTCTATGATATCATGGACGGCAAATAAAATCACAGGCCAGCCTGGAATGCGGGTCAAATTTTAAATCAGCCTATTGACTCTCACGTTACGTCATTCTCTATAGTGATGGTGAAAGGAGGAGAACATCCATGATGGTAAAGGAAGTCGCCGAGCTGGCAGGCATCAGCGTGCGCACGCTGCATCACTATGACGATATCGGTCTGCTGCATCCAAGCGAAACGACCGAAGCGGGATACCGCGTCTATACAGGCGAAGACCTGGCGCTGCTTCAGCAGATTTTGTTCTTCCGGGAGCTCGGGTTTCCGCTGAAGCAAATCCGGGAGATCGTCAGCCGTCCCGATTTCAACCGCAGGGAGGCGATGGAGCTTCACCATAAGCTGCTGCTGGAAAAGCGCGTCCGGCTGGAGCGGATGATCGAAACCTTGGAGAAAACGATGAAGCATGAAAAAGGAGAGATCGAGATGACGAACGAGGATAAATTTGCAGGCTTTGATTTCAGCAGCAACCCTTATGAGCAGGAAGCCAGAGAACGCTGGGGGGATCAAGCGGTTGACGAATCCAATGCCAAGCTGAACAAGCTGTCGAAGACAGAACAGGAACAGCTGGGCGAGGAAATGAATGCCATTTACCGAAAGCTGGCAGCCCTTCGGAATGAACCGCCAGCTTCGGAGGAAGCCCAGCAAGCGATCGGGGAGTGGTACGACTGGCTGAACCGGATGGGCAAATACTCGCTGGAGGCGTTTAAGGGATTGGGCCAAATGTACGTTGACGACGAACGCTTTACCCGTAACATTGATCAGTTCGGTGAAGGACTTGCACGGTTTATGCGCGATGCGATGGCCGAATATGCGGACGCGAACAGCTGACAAAGGAAGAACAGCCCGGACCTTTATGAGTCCGCTGGCTGTTTTTTTATTCTTTCGTCTTTATAATAGAAGCGGAGGTGGGAACATGAGCATATTCAAAGATTTGATCCAATCCGAAGAAGAGCTGGAGCAGCTTGCAGGCAGGCCGCGGGAGCTGGTTAACCAGAAGGTCATCGAACGGATAGACCATCACTGCCGGAACTTCATTTCGCTGTCGCCGATGGTATTCGTCGCTACCAGCAATGCAGAAGGAGCGTGCGACTGCTCTCCGCGCGGCGATGCCCCGGGCTTCGTACATATCGTGGATGATCATCATCTCGTGCTGCCGGAACGCCCGGGCAACCGCCGTTACGATACGCTGCGCAATTTGCTTGCGAATCCGCGGATCGGGCTGATTTTCATCATTCCCGGTTTGGAAGAAACATTGCGGATCAACGGCAAAGCATACATTATCCGCGACCGCGATCTGCTGGAGCGGATGACAGCCCAAGGCAAAGTGCCTGCCGCCGGCATCGGGGTCGAAGTGGAGGAATGCTATATGCACTGTGCCAAGGCTTTTAAACGGTCCGGACTATGGCAGCCCGATTCCTGGCCGTCATCCGAGGTCCTGCCTGACCCGGCGGAGATCATTGCCGAGCATGCCGGAAGGCTGCGCCTCTCCACTGAGGAGGTTCGAGCGTCCTTAAAGGAGAGCTATGAGCAAAGATTGTACTAATCAAATTTGATGGATGAATGGAACTGCATGTGTGCGGCTCCTGTTTTTTATTGGTTTATGAATGAAAAATGTTTTATTTAATATATTTCGAGATTTAACGATATTAACTATCCATTTACGAAGCATTAATATTCAGCGAACATTTCCTTTATACAATAGAAATGGAAGTAGCGAAGCCATGCCAATGATAAAGGAGATGGAAGCAGCATTGAACAGGACCAACCGAATGAAACGAAGCGTGACGATCGTCATGCTGAGCAGCATGATACTTGCGGCGGGAACGCCATCCTTTGTTCCCGCGCCGGTGAGCGCGGAACCGTCAACCGTGGAAGCGCCTGCAGAAAATGGACAGATCAGCTCCGGCCGTCCATCGGAGACGATCCTCCTGCAGCATACGCCGGCAGCCTCGGTTCCCAAGAAGCAGGACTATGCAGTAACCGCACAAATTGAAGGCGTAACCGGTCCATGGACGGGACAGATCCGTTTCTCCGTTGATCGAGAAGACCAAATGCCGGTTCCTTTGTCGCCGGGTCAGCAGGCGGATACATACGTAGGCGTTATTCCAGGCGAGCCATTGATTGGACATGAGCTGATGTACACCATCGAAGTATGGGATACGGAAGGAACGATCCTGAAGTCCGAAACGTACACGACCTCGATCCAGACTGAAGCGGAAGCCTCTCAGAACGAAGTGCCGCAAGCGATGGCGGCTGCCGCGCAAGTGCCTCCGCTGCTGATTACCGAGATGGTACCTGACACCACAGACCTTCCGGGAACCACAACGGACGCTTATGAATTTGTAGAGGTTTACAACAATACGGATCAGCCGGTAAACTTCAAAGATTATACTTTTTTCTATAACAACAAGGATGTATGGGCACCTGATGCCGCAACGGATGTGGTCATCCCGGCACGTCAACCTATCGTATTCTGGATTATGAACGACAAGAATACGGAAGTAAAAACCGAGGAATTTAATCAAAATTACGGAGCTCAATTAATTGAAGGCGTCAATCTGTTCCGCATACCCGGTAAAGGAGGAATGGCTAACGGCAGCGCGCGAACGTTGATGATTAAGGCGGCGTCGGGGGAAACGGTGGTATCGGCTTCCTATGAACCATCCCATGTCAAAGCGAATATGGGCGTGTTCTTCAAGCATCCTGCGGCCGGAAGCATCGTGATGGGCGTCTTGGATTCGTCCGGGAAGCTTCCGGCAACGCCGGGAAGCATCGATCCTGATCAGGCGGTGCCGCCGGTTGTGGATGAGGGTCAGCAGACTGATATCAGCCATGGCCCAGCGGAGGCCGTGGATGCCAAGGATCTTGAAATCAAAGCCCATGTCAAAAATCCGGGGACCAATGCGGATGGCTCCAAGGCTCCCGTAAAGCTTCTCTACAAGACGCCGGCGCAAGCAAGATATACCGTGACGACGATGACGGATTCCGGTGGCAGCGGAGATTATGCGGCTACGATTCCCGCCTCGGCCCTGGTAGAGCCCACGCTGCAATACCGAATTCAAGCAGGCGTGTTGGACAAAGCATACACGACTCAGGTCAACATGCCGGCATTCGATGCTTCCAAAGCACCGACGCTGCTTGTAACGGAGCTGGTTCCCAATTCAGCGAACGTGCAGGGGACTTCTTCGGATGCATACGAATACATCGAGGTGTACAACAATACCGATCAGCCGGTTAACTTCAAAAATTACAAAATCTATTACCGATATCCGGATAAAGGGCCGTCCGCGGACGTGGAATGGGCCTCTGTGAACAAGGATTTTACGATTCCTTCCAAGCAATCCGTTGTATTCTGGATTAAAAATACGGCTAACACGAACTACAAGGCAGATGATTTCAACAGCTTTTATCATACGAACCTGATTCCGGACGTAACGCTGCAGAGCATTCAGAGCGATGGTATGGCTAACTCCGGCAGACGGGCGGTCGTTATTAAGACGAATACAGGCAAAGAGATTTCTTCCGCTTATTATGACGCGGACCTCATGTATGAGGGCGGGACGAAGTCGGATGAAACGAAAGAAGACAAAGCGATTGTTTACAGTTATCCGGTGAATGGGAGCAGCGTGATGATCAAGGCCAGCTCCGGCAGCGCGGCGCCCTCCCCGGGATTGGTCCTTCCATCGCAGGTACCGGCTGCACCCGTACATGTTGAACTGGATGCGGAGCCTCCGGTGATTAAGGATTTGACCGGTCTGACTGAAGTGGATCAGTCCAAGGGGCTAGAGATCAAACTGGATGCCAAGGACGATCATGAAGTCGCTTCCGTCGAGGTGTACGTGCGCTCCGACAAGCAGAGCGATTTCACCGTGCACCGCTTAATGGAAGACTACAATGATATGATGTATCATTACAGGCTTACCTCGGCCGATCTGATCGGACGCAAATACATCGAATATTATTTCGTGGTGTCCGACGGGACGAACGAAACGAAATCGAATACGGCCCAAGTGGACGTAACCGGCGGCTTTTATGGCGAACCGCTGCGTCTGAACGTTAAAGACAAGGAAATCTTGAAAGGCACGCACACGATCAAGGGGACGTCCGAATCCGGTGTAGCGGCTGGCGTGAGCCTCTCTCTTGACGGACAGCAAATCGGAGATAGCGAGACAGCTTCGGCACTGGAGCATGACGCCTATTTCGTATTTGACGCCGTGAACGTGGATTATTATTTTAAAAACGCCGTAACGATGGGCCCGCCGGAGCTTGAAGATAAAACGATTCTATATACGTTCATGGATCCGATAACGACGTATACAACCCTGTCCTTCCCGATCAGCGCCGAGCGCCTGAACGAAGGGGATAACGTTATTTTTATCCGGGCGGGATCGAAAACGTCGCCGTTTGACAAGCGTCCGGAAGAGAATAAGGATGATTTTGAAGTTAAAAACGTCAGACTGCTGCTTGCAGACGGCACGGAGATTTGGGATCCTGCCTATGCCGAACAAGAAAAACAGATCAAGATGGGCGATTCCGCAGGTAAAAGCGAAGCCATCGGATTCCATTTTGCATTGAAGAAGGAGAACCTGAAAGCCAAAGCTTACACCTGGAACACGAAGACGGCCAAGGATGGCCCTCATCAAATCAAGGCAACGGACGGGACGAAGGAAGTGACGGCCAGCGTCATTGTCGATAATACGGCGCCTGTCATCAAGCCGACCCTTGAGGAAGGCAAGGAATATCGAGGCGAATTCGTCATTGATGCGGATGTGACGGATGCTTACGCCGGGGTAGATCAGGTCACCGTTAAGCTGGATGACACAACGATTGCGCTTCCGTACGCTACTTCTTCCGGACAAATGAAGGGTGGCACGCATCAGCTGCATATCCAGGCGTCCGATCATGCTGGAAACATTTCCGAGCAAACCGTGAGCTTTAAGGTGCCGGACGAAAATCCGCTTGCCCCGCAGTTGATCAGTCCGACTCAGGGACAGACCGGTGTGGGCAGCTCTGCCGGACTGACGGTGAAAGTCCAGGATCCAAACGAGGATCCTATGAAAGTCACCTTCTATAAGGGATTCAAATATGATGGAAGCCGTCCCGAAGTCTTTGCGGGTTATACGAATACGTCGGTAACCGAACCTCCGAAGGAAATGTCCCCTGCCGGGGAAAAGGCGCTTACCAAGGAAGACTATGAAAAGATCAGCGCGGAAGACGGGAAGTATCTCGTGAATGATTCCGTGGAGCAGTTTCCTTATCAGCGCTTTGAAGTGAAACTGGATCCTTCTGTAAAAAGCAGCGACAGGGTCGAAATCAATTGGAAGGGCAAATCACTTGAAGGGCGCAAGGTCAGCTTGTATGCCTGGAGCCAGACGCGCCAAAAATGGGAGCAGCTGGATCATGTGATTGCCGGCCCGGACGATTTTGCGTTGGAGGCGGTCGTTCAGGCCGGTGACTATGCGAGCGGCGGCAAAATCGATGTGATGGTGCAGGATGAAATCGCGGTCCAAGCTGCCGGCAGCGGCAGCAAGCCGACGCCGGAAACGCAGGATCCATATGATTTTTCGTTTGTCTGGATGTCCGATACGCAGTATTACTCCCAAAGCTATCCGCTGATTTATCAAAAGATCGTCAACTGGGTCGTGGAGCAAAAGGAGAAAATGAATATAAAATACGTGATCCATACCGGGGATGTGGTGGATAAATCCTACCAGGAGTACCAATGGATCGAAGCCGACAAGGATATGAAGGTGCTGGAAAATGCCAATATCCCTTACGGCGTGCTTGCAGGCAATCATGACGTCGATCATCAGAACAACGATTATACCAAGTTCAAGCAGTATTTCGGTGCGGACCGTTTCCGAAACAGCCAGGTGTACGGCGGTTCGTATGACGATAACATGGGCCATTACGATCTGGTTTCGTCGAACGGTAATGATTTTATCATCGTATATATGGGCTGGGGCCTAGGTGACAAGGAAATCGACTGGATGAACGAGGTCGTTGCCAAATATCCGGAACGAAAAGCGATTCTCTGTCTTCATGAATATCTGCTTGTATCGAATAACCGGGCGCCGATCGCCGATCAAATTTTCGAGAAAGTTATCAAGCCGAATAAAAATGTCATCGCTGCGTTGTCCGGCCACTATCACGATGCGGAGCTTAAAGTGGACCAGCTTGACGACAATGGGGATGGCATTCCGGATCGCAGCGTGTATCAAATGCTGGCCGACTATCAAGGCGCGCCGGAAGGCGGACTCGGCTATATCCGCTTAATGCAGTTCGACATGAAGAACAACAAGCTGCATATCAAAACGTATTCTCCTTATCTGGACGATTACAATTACTATGATCCGCAGACTGAGCCCGGCAAGGACGAATTCAGTCTGGACCTTGGACTTGCGCCAACCACCAAACGCGTGGCAACAGATTATATCGGCGTCAAAGTGTATACGGACGAGAATATCGGTGCCCAGTCCGACGTGAAGAGCGGCACTGAAGCTACCGTCGTCTGGAAAGGGCTTGCCGCCAACAGCTATAACCAGTGGTATGTCAAAGCCGAGGATGCGTTCAGCGGCAGCGTGCTGTCCGATGTTTGGGGCTTCTATACCGGCAAGGAAACCGGCGAAGTTCATCCGGAAATTCCGGGAAGCGGCGGTCATGGCAGTGACGGAAGCGGATCGACAAATTCCGGAACGCCAAGCGCCCCTTCGAATCCAGCACCCGAAACGGGAAAAGGGCAGCTCGCGCTGCAGCCTTCGTCTGACGGTGCATACCGTGCGGATGCCAAGGCGCTTGAGCAAGCCCTTGTCGGCACTACGAACGGCAAGGTAACGCTGGTGTTAAACGGCAGCAGCAGCGGACAACCCGCAGATTTGGCCTTGTACCTCCCGGCTTCAGCGGTCAAGAAAGCGAAGGACAGCAATCAGTCCCTGATTATCGCTGCACCGGGCTTGAACGTGACGTATCCGGCAGCAGCACTTCCGGATCATTTGGATGATGCGGAGCAGCTGCTGCTGAAGATCGACACATCCATGAATGACACCATGAAACAAGCGCTATCCGGCGCGATCGGGTCCTCGACCAATTATATGCATGGCGGCCTGGTGTTCACGCTGCGGTTGTCCCTCATCAAAGGACAGTCTGAAACAGCCGTTACCGCATTTGGAGGTCCGGTTACCATCAACCGCAGCCTGTCAGCTGAACAGTTAAAGCAGCTGCAGTCCGACTATGCTGGCGTATATCTTTTGCAAGGCTTGAAGCCGAGCTATAAGGGCGGACGCTTTGATGGAAGTTCTGTCATTTTCTCGGCGGAGCAGCCAGGCGCCTACGCCGTGCTGGAATATCATAAGCAGTTCAAGGACGTACAGGGCACCTGGGCGGATGAATATATCGCCAAGCTATCTGCCAAGCATTGGATCCAAGGCATTGATGATGAGCATTATGCTCCCGGCTTGAACGTAACTCGGGCCGATTTCGTTACCCTGGCTATGCGCGCAGCCGGCGTTGACATGTCTGCTGCCGGTCAGAACTTCAAGGATATGCCTGAAGCTGCTTATTATGCCGCGGCTGTGGCGGAAGCGGTGAAGCTAGGCATCATCCAGGGGAGTGATGGCAAATTCCGGCCGCAGGATACCGTTACCCGCGAGGAAGCGGCCGTCATTCTGGTAAAGCTGAGCGATGTGTTATACGGCAGGGAGCGGACCGGTTCCGGTAAGGAGGCCTTCAAGGACATGAATCAGGTGTCGTCCTGGGCTGCCGAAGCCGTTGGCCGGGCGAATCAGCTGGGGTTCATGAACGGGAAAGGCGGAGGCCGTTTTGATCCGAAGGGATTTGTTACCCGCGCGGAGCTGGCCAAATTGATTTACCAAATGATCACGAATTAATGAATACAGGTGAAGAAGCCGGGTGCGCTGAGTCCCGGCTTTTTCGTCACGCGTCATATTTTTCATGGTATACTATTTCCTATATAAGATGATCAGGAGCAGAATACATAATCGAGGCCGTGGTACCCCCTTTATGAGCGGATTTATGCGCTAAATCCGTCCCGGATGTAAGCTTGCGGAGGGAAAACAATAACTTTTCTGCATACGATGAAAAGCATAGAGGTTTTCAAAGACGGGCGCATTACGCGATATGCAGCGAGTTTCAGAGATTTAAAGCAATAACGACATCGAAAGAGGATGAACCCATTGCGAAGGAGAGCCCAACCGATGAAAGCTTGGTTTGAATATAACTGGCAGGTCAGAGATGAATGGTTCGAGGTTTGGGATCAGCTGCCGGCCGAAGAGCTTGTAAAGGAAAGAACAGGAGGCGTCGGATCGATCCTGAAGACGTTATTCCATATTGTCGATGTGGAGCTTAGCTGGGTTCGCGCCATCGAAGGGCTGGAAGATTGGGAACCCCGGTTCGAAGATTATCCCACACTGGATGCGGTGAGAAGATTATCGGATGATTGCCGCCGGCAAATCAGGGATATTTTGTCGACAGCCAGCGATCTCAAGCTTCGTTCCGTGGTGCAGGTATCGTGGCATGAAGAGCCGTTGGTGTATGAAGAGGTCCTCCGGCATGTGACCGCCCATGAGATCCATCATATCGGCCAGCTATCCGTATGGGCCAAAGAGTTGAACGTCAAACGGGTGTCCGCTAATTTTATTGACCGGGGACTGGGACAGTCTCTACTGCAAGAAAAGCATGGACCACAACTCCGGGGGGAGGAAGGCAGTAATGTGATGGTGCGTATCAAAGGAATGAACCGTGAGGATGCGGAGAACATCGCCCTATGGACATATCCCGAGCCCTACGAACTGTACAGCATGGATGGAAGCGAAGAGGATATCGGGGAATTGCTGAACGGGGACTACATGTCCTGCCGGGACGATCAGGGGCAAATGATCGGTTTTTACTGCTCCGGCATTTCTGCACGCGTTCCGGGCGGTTATGAAGCAGGCATCTATGAGGATGACGGCTATGTAGATTTCGGACTGGGGATGAAGCCTGAGCTTACCGGCCAAGGGAGCGGATCCCGTTTTGTAGAAGAGGGCGTACGATACTTGCAGCAAGCTTTTCCGGGCAAAGGGATCAGGCTTGCCGTTGCTTCGTTCAATGCAAGAGCCATTCGGGCATATGAAAAAGCGGGCTTCGAACGTATCCGCGAATTCGCTTCACCCATTCACGGCCGTCCTGTCGAATTTATATGCATGATTAAGGACCGAGAGCAGCAGCCTCCGAGTGAAATCTAGCAGCTATGATTCAAGGGTCGGGAAAGATGTGTATTATTTTTCCATGGCTGATCGCCTTGACTTTTGGCAATAATTTGGTTTTCATCATATAGGGGATTAAAGAAGAAGACAAGTGTAATGAATCTATGAAAAATCAGGTGAACAACAATGCGAATTGCGCTTTTTGATTCAGGGTTAGGCGGATTAACCGTACTTTCTGAAGCCGTGAAGCAGCTGCCCAATGAGGACTTTTTATTTTTTGCCGACACGCTTCATGTACCTTACGGCACGAAAACGAAGGAGCAGGTGCAAAGGTTTGTGCGTGAGTCGCTGGATCAAATGCTAACAGAAAACATCAAAGCGCTGGTCATTGCGTGCAATACCGCGACCAGTGCCGCGGCGGAGGAGCTGCGCAAGGAATGCAGCTTTCCGATCATCGGGATGGAGCCTGCAGTGAAGCCTGCCGTCGAGATGAACCGTGACACCGGAAAAAGGGTGCTCGTGGCTGCCACGCCGCTGACGCTCCACCAATCGAAATATGCCCAGCTGGTGTCCCGCGTGGACGACCACAGCATCGTAGATTCGCTGCCTCTACCGGAACTGGTAACGTACTGCGAGGCCATGCAGTTTGATGATGACGTGCTGACCGCTTATTTTAACGAGAAATTTGCCGCGTACCCTCTGGATGACTATGGAACACTGGTGCTGGGATGTACGCATTTTCCTTTTTTCAAGCCGCTGCTAAGCCGGATTCTGCCCAAGCATATCGAGATCATTGACGGCAGCTGCGGTACCATCCGCAGACTCCGCCATGTACTGGATAGCAAGGGATTGCTTGACGGACAGGGCAGGGGGGATATCCGCTTTGCTTGCTCCAGCCAGGATCCGGTTTATTTGCGGAAAATGCAGCAGGCATTCGACCTGTTTCATAGCCGCGAAAGCCATGAGGATCGGGCCGTGCATCCGGCTAATGAACTCAAAGTGAACGGATAGTCCCGCCGGCCGCCGGCCGTTTAGCCGGATATCAGCTCCCGCAGGGCTTGGCTGACTTGATTCCTGTACATTCCGCCGTGATAGCATATCACAGCCTCTGCATCCAAGGCAGCCAGCTTTCGGATCGATTCCGCTGCGAGAGGCATATCCAGGGTCTGCTCCGGATCGGGACCGCAAAGACGGCCGTCAACGACTCGAAGGGCGTCGGCGGCAATAAGCGTTCGACTCGGGACGTGAAATAAACTGAGATGACCGGGCGTATGTCCCGGTGTCGCAATAACTTGAATGCCGCCGCACAGGGGCAGGAGTTCTCCGTCATGAATCACACGGCTTACGGGTGATTGTGGCGGATTTTTTAATGTGGAGAGAAATGCCTGCTTCCAGGCCTCAGGCACATCGGCGGGAATCATAGCTTCGGCAGCCCGGATGGCTTCAGGGGTGATTTTAAGCAGCATTCGCTCGCCTTCGATATAAGGCTTTTCCTGGGCGCTTGCCAGCACCTCGGGCGGATGTTCTGCTTGTTCGAGCATGGCCGGCAGGCTGCCGATATGATCGAGGTCCTGATGAGTTAATATCACATGGGTTATGTCTTGAATGTCGATGCCGTAAGGAGCAAGCGCTTCCGAGAATTTGGAGCTTTGCCCGGGATAACCGGTATCCACCAGTATCACGTGCCCCGAGTCATGGATCAAGACGGGGTGGATCGTATCGGTCTTACCCATGACGATGGAAGAAATATTCAGCATATGAATGTGACTGGCGTGATTGGTCTGATTCATACAAGTACCCTCCATGAAAAGAATAGATTCAACGAGCGAGTACTATCATAACGCCATCAAAAATCGGTGTCAAACAGTAAATATTTTATTATAACACAAAAATAATTATTTGTCAATATACAAATCATGAGGTCCATGGACAGCAAATAAGCGAACAATTATAAAAAAAGAGCCGGGATTCTCGCGAAGAGAAACCGGCTCTGCCATAGGAAGATGGAAAGTGGATAGATAGTAAACAATAAAAACGAATTATTCCGGCTTAACCAGAATTTTAACCTGATTCTTTTCCTTCAGCAGCGTTTCGAAGCCTTCGGAAAGAACCTCATCCAGACGGATGCGTTTGGTTACGAGTTTGTCCGCAGGGAAATAGCCTTTGTCCATCAGGCTGATTACTGCAGGGAACACGTCGCGATAACCGATGATGCCCTTGATCGTGCGTTCCATCATCACCACGTTGTTTGGCTGGATCGGAGCTTCCTTTTCAAAGATGCTGACGATCATCAATTCGCCGCCCATTTTGGTGGATTGCAGAGCCTGGGTAAGCACTGGGGGTACCCCGGTCACTTCATAGGCAACATCCACGCCGCCGCCTGTGCGTTTGTGAATTTCCTTGACAGCGTCAAACTCCTTCGGATCGATAACGATCGCGCCGAGCTCCGCCGCCTTTTCCTTGCGTTCAGGGGACAGTTCCACGGCATAAATCTCGGATGCGCCGGATGCTTTCAACGCTTCGATCACAAGCAGTCCGATTGGGCCTGTGCCAAATACGGCCGCTTTATCCCCGACTTTCAGTTTGCTCGAACGAACGGCGTGAAGGGCAACGGCGGAAGGCTCCACCAGAGCGCCTTGCTCGTAGGAAACGGAGTCGGGAATTTTGTGGACCATGACTTCATCGGCAGCCACGTAGCTCGAGAATCCGCCTCCGCCGCCAGCGAGTCCCAAGAAGCCCATTTTTTCGCAAAGGTTGTATTTGCCTTGCTGACAAGCTTCGCATTCGCCGCAGGCGTAAATCGGTTCGACAACGACACGGTCGCCAACGCTGACTTTGCTGACGCCTTCTCCGATTTCTACGACTTGTCCGGAAAATTCATGTCCCATGACGATCGGAGCTTTCTCGCCGGTCAAAGGATGCGGTGCCGCCTGAGGAATGAAAATCGGGCCGGATGTGTACTCGTGCAGATCGCTGCCGCAAATGCCGCACCATTCCACTTTGATTTTCACTTTGCCTTTGGAAGCAGCCGGTTCCTCGATGCTGTCAAGACGCAAGTCTTTTTGCCCATGCCATCTTAGTGCTTTCACGTAGGTCATCTCCTGTTTGGTAAATTAGATCATCATTATGAATACATGAGCTGTTTTTGCTCATAAAAGGAAACGTTTCCGGTGATTAATATGTCACATATTCACGATGTTGTCAAACTTAAAATTGCAAATATTAACGTCTTGAAAGCCGTGTAAAGCTTGTGGAATACCAGTTTACAGGCATGGACGCTGCTTTCAGATTTATTGAAAAAAGCTTTAGTGGTATAATAGAGATAAGGTTACGGATGAAACGATTTTTTAGGAAACGATTCCATATAAGAAAGGGACAAATGCAGCTTGCCAAACAAATCAAAAGTAACGATAGAGGATGTAGCCGAAAGAGCCGGCGTCGGCATTGCGACGGTATCCAGAGCCATCAACAATTCTGGCGGCATCAGCGAAAAAACGAAGGCTAAAGTGCTGCAGGCAATCGACGAGCTCGGGTTTATCCCCAGCATTGCCGCCCAAAGCCTGAAAATCCGCAATACGAACCAAATCGCGCTCGCCGTACCGGATATACGCAATGCCTTCGTTCCCGAAATTGCGTGGGCGGTCGAGCAGGCAGCCAAGCAGCACGGCTATCGCGTGGTTCATATCGACACGTCCGGAATCGGCCGCATTGAGCTAGAAACGATCCGGGATGTGAAGAAGCTGCACGTGGATGGTTTGATCATTCTGCCCCTCGCCTACCCGAAGACTTTCACAGAGCTGGTCAACAAATCTCCGGTTCCCATTTCGATCATCAATTACGGCAAGAAACTGGCCCCGGACATTAAAGCGGACATTGTCTGCTTGTCCCAGCAAGAGGGGCGGCTCGCGATGGAGCATCTGATCGGCATCGGCCGGACGCGGATTGCTTATGCCGGGGCGCCGCGGGATATCATCGAAGAACGTTACAATGCCTATGTCAATTCACTTAGCCATGTGGATGTGTCGCTAGTATATTTCGGCGAGGATTTCTCTTTGAATACGGGAGCGAAGGCCGCGGATTATTTCAAAAGCTTGAAGAATATGCCGGATGCGGTATACGCGGGCAATGATATGGTGGCGATCGGCTTGATTAACCGCTTCAAGGAACTAGGGGTGCGGGTGCCTGAAGATGTGGCTGTATGCGGCATCGACAACAATATTTACACGACGATTACATCACCGCAGATCAGCTCGGTATCCATCATGGGGGTTGAAGTGTCCCGATTGGCTACAGAGCTGTTGTTGAAGCGCATTCGCGAAAATGTGACTGGCGTTTATGAGAAGGTACAGTTTGAACCGAGACTCATCGTGCGGGAATCCAGCGTGAAGATCCAGCGTACCACGACCTATCTGGATTAACGGCGATGTTCCGTCATGCTTCAAGCTTAGGAAACGAGCATATATCAACGGCTTGAAAGGGGCTCTTATGAAAATCCAGGGAATCAATCATTTATGTTTTTCGGTTTCGGATCTGACGGCTTCGATGGATTTTTATGAGCGTATTCTTGGCGCGAAACCGTTGGTGAAAGGGAGAAGCCTTGCGTATTTTGATCTGAACGGGTTATGGATCGCGCTTAACGTGGAAGATGTAGCGCGTGAGCCGATGCCGATGACGTATACCCATATCGCCTTTACCGTGGCCGAAGAAGAGTTTGATGCATGGATGAAGCGTCTGAGGGACGGGGAAGTGCGCATTCTTCCAGGGCGCGAGCGGGACGAGAGGGACAAACGATCCGTATATTTTCTGGATCCTGACGGACACCGGTTCGAGCTTCACACCGGGAGTTTGCAGGACCGTATGGACTATTACAGGGCAGACAAGGATCATATGACTTTTTATAGCGAATAACATGACTGGAGGCGGCATATGACGACGATCGGATGGGTCAGACACGGCATAACGGATTGGAACTTGGAGAGAAGAGCACAGGGGCAAACCGACGTTCCGCTGAACGAAACGGGCCTGGCGCAGGCGCGGGCTTTGGCGGAGCGTTTTAGAAACGAAAAATGGGACGCGATATATGCCAGCGATTTGTCACGGGCAAAGGAAACGGCGGAAACGATCGCGGCGGCGCTGAACGTCCCGCTCCATCTGGATGAACGCCTGCGCGAAATGGCTTGCGGCAAAATGGAAGGAACGACGGAAGACGAGCGTATCCGGATGTGGGGCGAAGACTGGGGAGACATGGAACTCGGCATCGAATCGGATGAATCGATGCTTCAGCGGGGGATGGCAGCCGTAGAGGATATTTGCTTAAGATATCCAGGGAAACGGGTCCTGGCGGTGAGCCACGGGGCGCTGATCGCGACGCTGCTTCCGGCTCTGGTTCCGGACATGAGCGAGAAGGAGCATCTTCATAATACCTCAGTGACGCTCGTTCGGCAGCTGAATGAGGCGTGGGTCTGCGATTTGTACAATTGCCGCCGGCATTTGGACGCGGTCAATCTCTAAAGAGCGGATCGCAATCAGGATGATTTCTATGAAAATATGAAAGGGCATTTCCCTGGTCACCGGACCTGATGGAAATGCCCTTTTCTTCTCGGATTAACGTCCGGCTTGCCAGTCGCTTGAAGCGCGGAACTTGGGCTCGAACGGTACCGAGATCGTGACTGGCAGCGGATAGGGATCGCGGATTGACTGAAGCAATGCTTTGGCCGCGATGGCGCCGATCTCGTAAGTCGGAATATGAATGGTGGACAGCGGCGGCACGGTGTATCGGGATGGCTCGTTATCGTCGAATCCGACGACCGCAAAATCCTGAGGGATGCGATAGCCTTTTTCCGATATGGCCCGCATGGCCGCCATCGCCATAATGTCACTTGCCGCGAATACCGCAGTAGGCAACGGTTTGGATGTGCGCTCAAGGAAAGAAAGCATGAGCTGGTAAGCCTGATCCGGTTCCCACTGCGCATCAAGGATGCGTTCGGGATGGAAGGGGATCCCGGCTTCATCAAGCGCCTGCTTGTACCCTCTAAATCGTTTCTCGCGCTCCATTTTGCCGGATAAACCGGTACCCCCGATAAAGAGAATGTCCCGGTGGCCCTGCTGCGTCATATGGGAGACAGCGGTCCGTGCCGCTTCAACCCGGTCATAGGATACAACGGGGATGCTGCTGTCCTGCACGTCAATGCCGACGATAGGACAATCATGCTTGCGGATTTGACGATAAATCGTTTCGTCAATGCCTTCGATCAGAATCATGCCTTCGATATGGTTATCCTGCAGCATTTGTTTCAGCGACTCGGGCTTCTGCAGCTCCTCCTGCGTATAAGTAAATGCGAGCTTGTAGCCGTTTTTCCCGAGCTCCTGGTCGATGCCGTCCAGCATCACCGAAAAGTAGGGGTGATAACGCCGGTTTTGCATGGTCGAAACAATGCAGCCGACAAGCTTGGTCTGATTGGGGAGCGAGCCCGAGCTTTTGGCTTGGTAGCCGAGCTCACGCGCCGTGTCCCAGATTTTCTTTTTGGTTTCCGAATTCACGGAGCGGTTGCTCTCATTGGAAAGCACCCGTGAAACGGTGGATACCGACACGCCGACAATGCTTGCGATGTCCTTTAGTGTAGCCATGGTATGACCGTCCTTTACTGATATATATATTTGCCGCAAATTCATCATGATACAGAAGAAGTATGAATAATCCTAATTCCGGATGATGATTTTGATGGGAAAATGCGAGTTAAATATAGCTTGTATCTATTCATGTTATGACAAATAGGATCGAAGGTCAAACGAAAATAAACAAGGCATGGTCCCGAAAGATTTGGGTAAATTTGCGGCAAAAAGTGAGAAAATGAGATTGACTTTGCATAGATATGGACATACAATTTGCCTGAGAGAGTCCGAAATGAAGAGGGCAGTCTGCAGGAATATCACCGGTTGGCTGGGGTATCAAATATGGAGGCCTGGAACTTTCATCTGAAATGAGTATTCACTTGCACGACTTTATACCGCATACAGAAATGCAAATTTGCGCAAAATCGACTGGTTTTGCAGGGAGACATTGCTGCCAGCAGATCTTCAACGGATAACGAAGATGAGCTTCAACGAAAAGGGGAGAGCGGAATGAACATTGTTGTGATCGGCGAATTGAATGTGGATGCCATAGTAAGGGGAACGGATTTAATACCGGAGTGGAACCGCGAGAAGCTGATTGATTCTTTTGAAATCGTGCTGGGTTCTTCCTCGGCCATTACGGCGTGTGCGCTGGCCGGGTTAGGCGCGGATGTGCATTTTGTGAGCGTGGTTGGCGATGACGACTTCGGGCGTTTCTGCGTGAAAGAGTTGGAACGGATGGGCGTAAACACGGCGCATGTGATCCGGAAAGCGGAGCTTAAGACCGGGGTGACGCTTTCGTTTTCGACGCCGAGCGACCGCGGGCTCATGACTTTTCCGGGCAGCATACCTCTCTTGAAACCGGAAGATATCCATGAAGCGGTGCTTCGTGAAGCGGATCATGTGCATTTCGGCTCCTATTTTCTGCAGGACGGAATGCGTCCTCACTGGGAGACGCTGTATGCGCAGCTTCGCAGCCAAGGCATAACCACTTCCTTCGACACGGGCTGGGATGTCCATGGCGTCTGGCACCGGCAGGGCATTGACCGGCTTCTGCCGCATACGGATTTATTCATTCCGAGCGAAGAGGAAGTCATGCATATATACGAATCCGATAGCTTGGAGGAAGCATGCGGGATGCTTCCGGCTGAAGCTCATACCACCGCCGTGAAGTGCGGCAGCAGAGGAGCCATGCTGCTTGAGCCTGGCTCGGAGCCGGAAATGGTTGCCTCCTTCAAAGTGACACCGGTGGATACTACGGGTGCGGGGGATGCATTTAATGCCGGTCTGATCTATGCATTTTGCAATGGGCTGCGCGGCCGGGAAATGGTGGCATTCGCCAATGCCAGCGGCGCGATATCTACCCAGGGGGTTGGCGGAACGGGCTCCCTTCCTTCGCTTGGGAAGATCGAGACTTTGATGCAATCCGTCTGAAGCGAGTGCAGACGGATGAAATGAACGGCGGTGAGTCCTTCCGTGCCGATCACTGCATCCATGTCCAAATCGTTGTGCAATGCTAAGAGGGACGGTATACTTTGGGTATTGCCGGTGTGTCCCAGCCTGATACGGCAGGAATGCTAGACCGAAATTTCAGGATCGGATAAAGGGGACATCGAGAAGACATAGCTGTCGGCGAGCGAGGGGAATCCGCGGCCTTCCCCGGGTCGTCGCAAGGTGGATATGCTCGCCCGATCAGCTTAAGATGGGATGACAGGAGACATATGATTACGACCGTAACACTGAATGCAGCCATCGATAAAACATATTACCTGCCTTCGTTTCCACTGGGCAAGGTGTCCCGGGTTCAGCGCTTCAATGCCGCGCCGGGCGGCAAAGGAATCAATGTGGCGAAGGTCGTTGCCCAGTTGGGCGTTCCGGTAACGGCAACCGGTTTTGTAGGCGGCATGAATGGAGAGATCATTAAGCAGCAGTTAACCCGGATGGGAATTGCACATGATTTTGTGTCTGTGGAAGGCGAATCCCGCATTTGTCTTAATATTCTCGATGAGGAGCACGGCACTTCGACGGAATTGCTTGAGCCGGGCCCGACCGTCAGCGAGGCGGCCCTGGAGGAGATGAAGCAGAGAATCCGTGATCTGGCTTCGCGATCCCAAATCGTTTGCTTGAGCGGCAGTCTGCCGGCCGGTGCTCCCAAGGATTATTACGTGGAGCTGGTTCAAATCGCCAAGGAAGCAGGCGCATATGTCATTCTGGACGCAAGCGGCGACGCCTTGCGCCATGGCATTGAAGCCAAGCCACATATGATCAAGCCGAATGAAGAGGAAGTTGCGGCACTGCTTGACATCGAGGTAGCGGATGAAGAGGCGCTGCGGAACGCGGTGGAAACCCTGCTTCACAAATACGAGATGGAACGGATCAGCGTTTCTCTTGGGGGGGCCGGCTCATTGACGGCGGTGAAGGACGGATGTTATCGCGTCACGACGCCGAAGGTCGAGGTCGTGAATACTGTAGGCTGCGGCGATTCTTTCGTGGCAGGCATGGCCGTGTCGCTGGCCCGCAAGCTTTCGCTCGAAGATGGTCTCGCGATGGCCTCCGCGGCCGGGACCTCCAACGCCATGACCGAACAAGCGGGTCAAATTGATCCGGCGGTGTTCGAGCAGCTGCGGAAACAGGTGCAAATGGTCCGGCTTTAAACCGACATCAATCGCAATGTTGTATTTTGGCCGGGCGCGGGGCGTCCGGCCCGTTTGAGTTCAAGCCTCCGAAGGGCCGGAAAAGGATTTTCAACAGGTGTGGAGAAGCTTTTATAAACCAAAAAAATTCGGAGGTGTGTGAAACCATGCAGCTCGAAAATCACGAGTTCCTGGTTAGTGACCGGAAGGAGCTGCTGCAGCTTGACCGGATCGCAGCCTTGTTGAGGGACAGCTACTGGGCCCAAAACCGGCCGGTGGAGATCATTGAGGCATCCATAACCAATTCCATCTGCTTCGGAGTTTATGACAATGGCGTTCAGATCGGCTTCGCCCGGGTCGTGACGGATCTGGTTACGGTGTATTATCTTTGCGACGTGATCATCGACCCAGCGTATCGCGGACGAGGACTTGGCAAAATGCTGGTCGAAGCGATTACGAACGATGAAAGATTTGCCCGGCTTCACGGCTTATTGGTGACCGCAGATGCCCACGGGTTATACGAGCAGTATGGATTTGTGCGCGATCCAGAGCGCACGCTTCGCCGGAAACGGGCGGAATAAAGGCAGAACATAACAACAAAGAAAAAGGTGAGTGAATTGATCAAGGCAGTCGTTTTTGATTTTGACGGGCTGATGGTAGATACGGAAACGCCGGCGTATCATGCCTTTTGCAAGGTTTACGGCGAATATGGAAAGGAACTGCCGCTTGCGATGTACGCCCAGTGCGTCGGTACTTCCTTTGATGTGTTTAATCCCTATACATATTTGGCGGAAATATTGGTGCATTCCGTGGACGTGGAGGTTATTCGCAAGCAGGTCGATGATCAGTACCGCGAACTGCTGCGGCAGATCGAGCCGAGACCCGGCGTGGTGGATTATTTAAACGAAGCCAAAGTATTGGGGCTGAAAATCGGACTCGCTTCCAGCTCCTATTTCAACTGGATTGAGCCCTACTTGACGAGATTTGGTCTTCATGAGTATTTTGACTCGATCAATACGGCGGATTTGGTGAAGGAAGTGAAGCCGGATCCCGAGTTGTATCTCATCTCCCTTCAAAAGCTGGAGGTTCATCCGGAAGAAGCGATATCGTTCGAGGATTCACTGAACGGTTTTACGGCTGCGAAAAGCGCAGGGCTGCGCACCGTGATCGTGCCGAACGAAATGACGAGCACATTCCCGTTCGAGCATTATGATCTCAAAATACCGAGCATGGAAGCGATGACGCTGAAAGAGGTTATCAGGCAGATCGAGCAATAAAACCGGGCGGAAAGATTGGAATAATTACCACTATATAGGGAATAAAAAGTTTCGTCTTTTTTGTCGTATACCGATTGACGGATCCGGGAGTGCCCATATATGATTATGAATAATCAATTCATCGTATAGACTTTGCGCCTATACAGAAAGCGGCACTTCTTTTTTTTATCCATACGCTTTAACGCTTTCGAACACAAAAGCAATGTAGAGGAAAATATTGGAGGGGGCTTTGATGTTGAAAAAGAAATCATTGTTAACAATCGTGATGTCGGCGCTCCTCGTAACGGCGCTGGCAGGCTGCGGCAGCACGGATGGTAAGAAAACCGAAGCGGAGAGCAGCGGTTCCGGCAGCAGCCCAGCGGAAAACAAGACGTACAAGATTGCAATCTCGCAAATCGTTGAACATCCTTCCTTGGATGCAACGAGAGAAGGCTTTCTGGCAGCGCTGAAGGATGCCGGAATTACCGAAGGCAGTAATTTGAAAGTGAATTACAAAAACGCTCAGGATGATCAGACGAACAATCTGTCGATAGCCAAGACGATTGCATCAGAGAAGGATGATTTGGTGCTCGCCATCGCGACGCCTTCCGCCCAAGCCATCGTGAAAGAAGTTAAAGACAAGCCGGTCCTGTTTGCAGCCGTTACCGACCCGCTTGATGCGAAGCTCGTGTCCAACCTTGATAAACCGGGCGGCAACGTTTCGGGGGTATCGGATACGAATCCGGCAGCCGTGCAGAAGTTAATGGATTTCATCGCTAAGCATTTCCCGAATGTTAAGTCTGTTGGACTGGTTATCAATGAAGGGGAGCCAAACGCGGTTGTCATGTCCAAGAACGCGGAGGAAACGCTCAGCAAGCACAACATCAAGCTGGTAAAGGCGGCGATTACGAACACATCCGAAGTGAAGCAGGCTGCTCAGTCGCTTGTCGGACGTGCGGACGCCATTTTCATCACCCTGGACAACAGAGTGGTCAGCGGGGTGGATACCATTATCCAGGTAGC
Organism: Paenibacillus chibensis; assembly: GCF_004001045.1. GTDB lineage: Bacteria > Bacillota > Bacilli > Paenibacillales > Paenibacillaceae > Paenibacillus_AQ > Paenibacillus_AQ chibensis. The sequence goes on along the minus strand of NZ_BIMK01000010.1, from coordinate 118,935 downwards.
CAACGAAAACCATATTCCGTTTTTCTCGAGCGACCGGGACACCGTTGAGAAAGGCGCGTTTGCCACTGTAGGCTTCAAATACTACGATCATGGATACCAAGTGGGTCAAATGGCTGTGGATATTCTGAAGAACGGCAAAAATCCAGGAGACATGAAAGTAACGATGCAAGAGAAGCTTGATTTAATCCTGAACTTGAAGGCCGCTGCGGCTCAAGGCATTACGGTGACGGATGAGATGAAGAATGAAGTTCAGGACAAAGAGAACAACATTATTCAATAACGGTAGGGAATTGTTTAGGGGAGTGGCGATATCCTTCGTCCACTCCTTTCATGTCATAAGGAGGAATTCATCATGCTAAGCTCACTCTTGGGTGCGATTGAACTTGGTTTACTCTATGCATTGATGGCGCTTGGAGTATATATCACATATCGGATCCTCGATTTTCCTGATTTGACTGTCGACGGCAGCTTCACAACGGGCGGCGCGATTGCCGCAGTGATGATCACGCATGGATATAACGCCTGGCTTGCAAGCTTAGCGGGCTTCATGGGAGGCGTCGCCGCGGGTGCCTGCACAGGCCTGCTGCATACCAAAGGTAAAATTAACGGACTGTTATCGGGGATTCTTATGATGATCGCGCTGTACTCTATCAATATGAGGATTTTGGGCAAGCCGAATATTGCCATCATGGATGAAAGCACCGTATTTGATATCAACCCTTGGATTCTAATCCCGCTCGTTGTCTTCGTCGTCTTGTTGGTTATGAATTGGTTTCTGCACACGGATCTGGGACTTGCCCTGCGGGCGACAGGCGATAATGACCGGATGATTCGGAGCTTTGGAGCCAACACGGACACCACCAAGATCATCGGAGTCAGCCTTGCCAATGGTCTCGTTGCGCTCTCCGGTGCACTTATCACGCAATCGTCCGGGTTTGCGGACGGCAGCATGGGAATCGGCATGATCGTCATCGGTTTGGCTTCTGTTATTATCGGCGAAGCGATTTTTGGTGCAAGAAACGTGATTCATGCGACGATTGCGGTCGTATTAGGATCAGTCGTATATCGTATTGTGGTGGCCTTTGCGCTTCGGGTGGAATGGCTGGATGCTTCGGATTTGAAGCTGATTACGGCCATTATCGTTATCTTTGCTATGGTGTTCCCGACGGCCAGCCGGGCGATGAAGCAAAAGCAGCAGGCGAAGAAGCGCTCGGCAGAGCTCATTGCGGCATTGCACAAGAGCTCGGCGGGAGGTGATCTCCATGCTTGAAATCAACCGTGTATCGAAGCTGTTTAACCCGGGCTCGCCGGATGAAAAGATTGCGCTGCAAAATATTCAGCTCAGCCTGCGTCCCGGAGATTTCGTAACCTTGATCGGCAGCAACGGGGCCGGCAAATCGACCTTGATGAACATCATCTCCGGCGTTATGAAACCGGATGCGGGCGATGTGACGATTGAAGGCAGAACGATCAGCCATCTCCCCGAATTCCGCCGCAGCCGCTGGGTAGGACGGGTATTTCAGGATCCGATGGCCGGTACCGCGCCGCATATGACGATCGAAGAAAACCTGGCCATGGCATATGCCAGAGGCAAACGCCGCGGACTTGCCTTAAGCATCAAAGCAAGCCGCAGGCAATTGTTTCGTGAATCGCTCGAACGGCTGGGCATCGGATTGGAGAATCGTCTCCGCGCTAAAGTCGGACTTCTGTCCGGGGGCGAACGCCAAGCGCTCAGCCTGTTGATGGCAACGTTCACGCAGCCGGGAATCCTGCTGCTGGACGAACATACGGCAGCACTCGATCCGGCCCGTGCGGAGCTCATTACCCGGTTGACGGAATCCATCGTCCGCGAGATGAACCTGACGACCTTGATGGTTACCCATAACATGGAGCAGGCGATCCGGCTCGGGAACCGTCTGATCATGATGGACAAAGGACAGATCATCCTGGACATCGACGAACAGCGGAAAAAGCATCTGACCGTTGAAGAGCTTCTCGGCGAGTTTGAGCGGATCAGCGGACATAAGCTCTCGGATGATCGGATCGTACTGGCTAGAAGTGAATAACATGGTCAGCGACAACCTGCTCAGGACTTCCCCCTGGGCAGGTTTTTCTATAATCATGGAGCCATTAACCTTTTTTATCAAGCTGCCGCGTCATTCAAAAGATATCATTATACTTACATATAAAATAGTGATAATATTTTCATTACAGCAGTTTGAGCCAAAACTTACAATTTGGTTGATTATTCAAACGGCAACTACTAGAATATTGCAGTGAGCTTTTAGAAGATCATTGGGTGGGGGGGTTGCAATTGCAAAAAAAATTAAAGTTGAACATAGGCTCCAAAATCACGCTCGGCTATATTTTTATTATCGTGTGCGTCGGCGTTTTTTTGTTTGTTGTGACAAATAGGGTGGCATCGCTTCAGCATGAGACGGATTTCGTGAGCCAGCATGATATTGAGGTTCATGATCTGGCGAACAGCGTAGAGAAATCGCTCCTGGATATGGAAACCGGCCAGAGGGGATATGCCATTACGGGGGAAGCCTCCTATCTCGATCCTTTTAATGAGGCAAGCGAAGCATGGGAAATGAACTATAACAAGCTTTATCAGCTATTGGCTGATAACCCGTCACAGCAGGAGAATTTAAAAGACATTCGGACAAGCATCGACAAATGGATTGAAATTGCCGGCAATCCCGTCATCGAGATGAAGAAGGCGGGCAGGGAGAATGACATCAAGCAATTTTTCAAAACGGATCCGGGTAAAATCCAGATGGATTCCATCCGCAATAAGTTTAATTCTTTTCTATCGACGGAAAAGACACTGACCAACGAACGTGTACAAAATCTGGCCGACAGCAATAATAAGCTCATTACGACGATCTACATATTATGGGCTATCGTTGCCGTGCTTTCCATTCTGGTCGCGGTTACGATTTCCAGAAACATTGTGATGATCATCAAAGATGTTACGCTAACAATTAAAGAAATGGCATCCGGCGGCAGTCTGGACCGAAGAATACAGGTTCGCTCGAATGATGAGATCGCCGAGCTCGGCCGTTCAACGAACGATTTGCTTGAGGTTGTACAGAAGCAGGGGGAACTCAAAGACCAAGTTGCCTCATTATCGGCGATACTGCAAAACGAAACAAGCATTCAAAGCCTGAATGAACAAATCGTAAATCGTTTGGCGGATGTGCTCGGAGCTCCATATATCGCGCTTTACACCGCTCAGCAAGATGGGTTCGAGTTGTCGGCCGCTTATGCCGCCGATGAGCAAGAGAATACAGCCAAACACCGTATCGCACTTGGGGAAGGACTGGTCGGCCAATGTGCGAAGAATCGGCAAACCATTGTCCTGGACCAAATTCCGGACAACTACATCAGGATATCTTCCGGGCTCGGAAGCACGCGTCCTTCTTATTTAATTTTGGTCCCTTTTGTATATGAAGGCAAAACATTAGGAGTTGTTGAGGTCGCTGCACTCCGGATGCTGGATTCGCATCGCATGGATATGCTGAAACAGATGGTTGAAATGTCCAGCATTACGATGCACAGTGTCATCAATCGTATGGAAATTCAGCGCCTGTACATGGAGGCTCAAGCGTTAAACGAGGAGCTGCAGGCTCAATCCGAAGAGCTGCAGGTGCAGACGGAAGAACTGCAGGTGCAATCCGAAGAACTGCAAATGCAGACGGATGAACTTCAGTCCTTGAATGAAAAGCTGGAAGTGCAGAAGGATCAGGCGGAAAGCGCAGCTATTGAGTTGGAGAAATATGCAGGAGAGCTGAAGACCAGCTCCAATTACAAATCGGAATTTTTAGCGAATATGTCGCATGAGCTTCGAACGCCACTGAACAGCATGCTGATATTATCCCAGATTCTGGCTGAAAATCGTTCGGGTAACCTAACCGAGGAAGAAACGAATTATGCATCTGTCATCCATTCATCAGGGACGGATCTGCTTCATTTGATCAATGATATTCTTGATTTGTCCAAGGTTGAGGCCGGGAAAATACAGCTTGAAATTTCTGCGGTGAATATCAGGGAATTGCCTGAATCGATGGAACGGTACTTTAGCAAAACGGCGGAGAACAAATCGGTTGAATTCAAATGTGATATTGCTCCCGACGTTCCGGATCTGTTCTATAGCGATGAGCTCAGGCTGCACCAAATTATCCGGAACTTGCTGTCCAACGCCTTCAAATTCACGGAGCGCGGGGAGGTCAACCTGAGTATCTCCAGGCTTGATTCGGTGAAAACCAGCGGATTCTCCATTCCGTCGGAAACCCTTGTCTTTGCCGTTCGCGATACGGGAATCGGAATTTCGGAAGACAAGCAGAAACTGATTTTTGAAGCCTTCAAACAAGCGGATGGAGCTACGGCGAGAAAATTTGGAGGGACCGGCTTGGGTCTTTCCATCTCGCAGCAATTTGCCCAGCTGCTCGGCGGCGAGCTGACTGTGCAAAGCGTGCCGGGTATCGGCAGCACCTTTACGTTGTATCTTCCTTGCACAACGGAGCATGTGGATGTTTCGCCGATGATGCTGATGCATTCGGAGGCGGCCGTGGGTGCCGCATCCCAAGCGGCGTGGCATGACGGAAGCAATCCGTATTCTGCCGAAGAACTGGCAGCCCGGGTACCGGCGCCTAACCACATGGTGGAGGAGCCGCTGATCCTCGAGGAAACGGATCTGTTCGACGGCAAAAAAGTGCTCGTCGTTGATGACGACATCCGAAATGTTTATGCGCTTGCCAACGCGCTTGAACGATATAATATGAAGGTCCTTACAGCTCAAAACGGTTATGAATGCCTCGATATTCTACAATCTGAGCCGGATATAGCCATGATCTTGATGGATGTCATGATGCCTGAAATGGATGGCTATCAGACCATGAAAAATATCCGCGGCACGCTTGAAATGAATGAATTGCCGATCCTGGCATTGACCGCCAAGGCGATGAAAGAGGATAAAGACAAATGCCTCGCTGCAGGTGCTTCGGATTATTTGAGCAAACCGCTGAATATTAACGAAGTGATTGCGCGCATGAAGGTCTGGATGACCAAAACGCAAATGGAATAAAGCAGGAAAAGGGCTGTCTCAGGGTTGTTACCCGGACAGCCCTTTGTTTGTTGTGAGAGTAAGGCTTAACCATGTAAGGCTATAAAGTCTGGGCAGCGAACAATAAATTTTTGACCTTCTAGTCAAGGATGACTATACTTAATAATAGGACAAGAACCAAAGGAGCATTAAATATGGATGAACGCGAATTGCTCGTTCTGGGGCTGTTAATGACCCAAAGCCAGCATGGCTATCAAATTAACGATTTTATAGAACGAAATTTGGGGCAAGTATCCGATATGAAAAAAGCGACAGCCTATTCCATTCTGAAGCGCCTTGACAAGCAAGGCTGCGTGGACGTGACCGTCGAGCAGGAGGGCAACCGCCCGCCCAGACAGATTTATTCCATCACCGATCACGGGAAAAAGGAGTTCTACGATTTACTTCGTTCCTCATTAGCTCACGCAGAGAACGTTACTCCTGCAGGTGAGATCGGTTTAATGTTTATAGACCATCTCTCCCGGAATGACGCCAGGGAGCTGCTAGAAATTAAGCTTGATAAAATGAACGAGCTGATCGAAACCTTAACCAAGATTCCTCCCCATGAGGAGGGGATTGGTGTTAATCTGTCCTTCCGCCACCGGCTTGCTTTGCTGGAATGCAACCGCAAGTTCCTGCAGGAAACGATAAAGGAATTGCAGTAATCATAGATATCATGTAGATTTTGAAATTAGCTTAAAACCGCAGCGATGCTGCGGTTTTCTTTGTTTTCAGAGAGTTAAGCCCCGGAATCCATCGCAATTGTTGAGCAATTCTGCCGCTATCCTACGTATATTTTTCCAGCCGCTATGCACACTAACCTTGTCTAATGTTTCCAAAAGAGAGGAGCTGGCGGCATGAAGGAAAACCCTGCACCAAGCCTGGAATACATTCTTCATGAATTTGATCAGTGCGTCGATCTGATTCATCGGAAATTTCCGCTTCTTGCCGCGGATATCTTATATTTCGATCATTTGATAGACAAGAATGAGCTGGAAAGAGAAATATTACAACCCTTCGCCAACGTTCAAGCCGATGAAATGGGTCCGCTGCTGTCGGGATCCCCATTCAATGCCTCTTTTAACAGCAAGGAAATTGTTCTTGGCATCTTAAAAGGCGATGCTGCCATATTCCATGATTCATGCGTTTACCTGGTTGCCTTATACGGTCCAAGCAACCGTTCCATAGAGCAGTCCGAAACGGAAACCGTTATTATCGGTCCCCACGATGCCTTTACGGAATCAGCCTTTACCAATTTGTCCTTGATCCGCCGCAAACTAAGAAGCTCCCATCTGAAGGTGATTCAGTTATCTGTCGGTGAAGTGGTGAAGAGTGATGTTTTTGTGCTGTTTATCGAGGGGATTGTGAATATGGAGTACGTGAATGAGATGATTAAACGGATACGCGATATAGAAGTCGATATCATCTCAGACAGTAATATGCTGGTGCAGCATATCGACGATTATCCCAATACCATTTTCCCGTTGTTTTTAACTACGGAACGGCCGGATGTGATAGTCTCGAAGCTTTCCGGCGGACGCCTTGTCGTCATTATGGATGAGAGTCCTTCGGTCATCTCGGGGCCCACATCGCTGTTTGAGTTTTTTATGTCGCCGGATGATTACTACCAGCACTGGGTGATTGGAACAGCGACGCGGATTCTGAGGTATATCGCATTTGTCATCACCATTACGTTTACAGCGATTTATGTATCGATTACGACCTACCATTATGAGATGATTCCGGAGAACCTGCTCTATACGCTCATCGAATCCCGCAGCCGTGTTCCTTTTCCGCCGGTGTTCGAAGCGCTCCTTATGGAAATCACGATCGAGCTTTTACGTGAAGCGGGAGCACGGTTGCCCAGCAAAATCGGCCAGACGATCGGGATTGTAGGCGGTATCGTGATCGGGCAGGCCGCGGTGCAGGCCGGCTTGACAAGCAATATTCTCATCATCGCCGTCGCACTGTCCGCAATCGCGTCTTTTGTTATCCCCAGCTATGTGATGAGCGCATCAATCCGGTTTGTGCGATTCTTCCTTATCATTCTGGCAGGCATTTGGGGGAACTTCGGCCTGATGATCGGAATTTCGGTGATTGTCATTCACTTAACCAAGCTAACGAGCCTCGGATCTTCGTATATTACTCCGATTGCGCCGCTGAAGGTCAATGACTGGAGGGATATTTTCATCCGCGGTCCGTTCTGGATGCTGAAGGACCGGCCTTCGCAGTCCCGGACCCGCAATAAAGTGCGCAATAAAATGAAGCGGTAAAGGAAGGCATTCATATGAAAGAGAGACTCTATGCATCCCATATCACCTTGCTTGTGTTTATGATCCAGACCGGCGTGACAGCGCTCAGTCTTGCGCGATCGGCGGCCATGTATTTCGGTACAAACGGCTGGATTTCCATCTTGATATTGGGCGGCGTAGCTTCGGTCAATATTATGCTGATTGGGATCGTTAACCGGATGTGTGGCGGCGAGTCGGTATTCGCGGTGATGGCAAAATCGTTACCGCGTTTCGTGACGATCCCCATCTATCTGGTGTTCACGGTCTATCTGGCTCTTATTGGCTGTATGGTTGGCAAACAGTATATCCATATCTTTCAGCTGATCGCCTTTCCCACGGCATCCACGTTCATGCTCAAGGCCTGCTTCGATCTAATGGTTATCTTCCTCGTAACGAAAGGGATATACAATATCGGCAAAGCAGCGACCGTCTTTTCCATTTTGATCCTATGGATGGTCTTCTTACTGTTTGCTTTTTCCAATGATTTTGAGTTTGACCGCATGTCGCCGTTCGTGTTCAAACAAGGACATCATATGTTGAGAGGCGCCGTAGATATGTTCGCCGCTTTTGCCGGCTATGAGCTGATATTATTTGTCATGCCTTATGCGGACAAGTCCAAGAAATGGATCCGATCCGTTCAAACCGGCAATCTCATGACAACGCTGACGTACTTCTCGTTTGTGTTCATCAGCTTTGGCTTCTTTAGCCTTGATCAATTGAAAATCATGCTGTATCCGTTGCTGGACATGCTTGCATATATACAGCTTCCCTTCGTGGAGAGGCTCGAAAATTTGCTGTTCAGCTTTCTGCTGTTCACGGTCGTTATCACCGTCGGAATGTATATTTGGTCGGCATGTGAATCCGCCCAGCAAGTATTTCCAAAGGCGAATCGCAACGTTATGGTAGTGTTTATCGTGTTTGTGAGCTTTCTGATTTCGATCCTCCCGGATACGCTGTTTCAACTGGAGCTGGTGCTCAAATATTTGACTTACGGCGAAACGGCGTTTTCGTTTGGATTTCCGTTATTTTTGATCCTGCTTCTGATGATTCAAAAACGATCGGAGGTTAAGGCCCGTGCGTGATCTGCAGCTCAAAAGGTTTGTCTGGCTTCTGGTCATTTTGGGGGTCGTTGTTAGCCAGACCGGGTGCGCCCGCAGCCAGAGAATACTGGAAAAGCTGGCGATTAATCATACCCTTGGCTATGATCTTGATGATGACAAACAGCTGTACGTCACGGCGGCGATCATCAACCAAGGGGAGGGAGGAAGCGAGGTTAAACAGGAGCTGATAAGCACGGAAGCAGATTCGAGCAAAGAGGCCAAAATCAAGCTCTCCCGCCAGACAAGCCGCAGTATTGTGAACGGTCAGATCCGAAACACGATGTACAGTATTGATGTAGCCCGCGAAGGAATCCGAAAGCTGATCGAAAATCTGGTTCGTGATCCTTCCATATCGCCCCGGGTAAAAATAACAATCGTTAACGGTTCCGTAAAAGAGCTGCTGGAAAGCAAGTTTCCCGATCACCCCAATACGAGCCAGTACGTGGACCATCTGCTTCAGAAGAACTGGAAAAATCAAAACATTCCTCAGGTTAATGTGTATCAGTTCGCGAGAGACTATCTGGAAGATGGCGTCGATCCGGTGGCTCCGGTTGTCCGCAAGAAAGGAGACAGTGTTGTCGTGGACGGATTGGGATTATTCCGCGATGACAAGTATGTAGGAAAATTAAGTCCGGATTATAACATGCTGTTTGCCATGACGAGGGGAAAGTATCGGCAGGGGGAAATATATATCAAGCTGGATCAGGAGAAATTGGACGGCTCCGTCATGTTGGGAACGGTGAGCAGCGATAAAAAATTCAATGTCCGGCGAAAACGGAACGGGGGCTTTATCGTTGAGCTGTTTCTGCAGGTCAAGGGAGACATCATGGAGTATAGCGGGAAGGTTCCGCTGGATAACCCCAAAGACATTCGGGTGATCGAGAATGGAATTTCCGCATATATCTCGGGCAAAATAGAGAAAATGGTCAACATCATGCAGGAAAAACGTTCCGATAATGTCGGTCTTGGCAAACAGGTTCGCAACAGACTCAGCTATGCGGAGTGGAAGAGACTGAACTGGGAAAAGGTATACCCTGAAGTGACTTTTCGATGCATAGTTCATACCAAAATCAAAAGCTCGGGTGAAATCCTGGAGATTCCGCCCCAGAGCAGCGAAAAATAAGAAAGACGCATTCCTGTCCGGATGCGTCTTTCGTTTTGAAAAGAAATAGACCTATCCTATTTTAATGAATCAGCTTGCTCTCCTTGGCTTTTTTGACAAGACCTGCCGCAAGCTGATTGATGATGCCTTTTAAAGCAAGTCCGACGATCAAGGTAATGGCCGCAAATATTCCCATGATGATCAGATCGTTCCGGACGATGCCCCAAATGATACCGCCCACAGACTCACGCATCATGCTGATACCGTAAGTAAACGGCAGAAAGGGATGGATCGCCCGGAAAAAAGGAGGCGTCGTCTGAATGGGGAACGTTCCCCCGGAACCTGCCAGCTGCAGGACCAGCATGACGATGGCCAGCGCTTTGCCTACGTTACCGAACACCGATACCAGCGTGTAGACCATCAGCATAAACACGGCGCTGTTGACCAGACCGAATACGACGAACCAGGGCTTGTCCACGACATAGGTTCCCAGCACGAACATGTCTCCCGTAGTCACGCAAATCGACTGGAGCAGGGCGAGCGTCAGAAAGGTCAGGAACCTGCCGAAATAAACCTCGTAGCTCTTGTAAGGATTCTCGTCGTGTACCTCGGTCGTCACCAGAGACACAAGCAGCGTGGCGCCCACCCACAAGGCAAGCGTCGAGAAGAAGGGCGACATGGCGGATCCGTAATTGGGAATCGGGTACAGCTGATTTTCCTTTAGAACGACCGGCTCGGCGAAAAACTGGCTTTCCAGCTGGAAATTGTTTTTCAAAAGCCCGATGACCTCCTGCAGGCTCCCTTCGGATTCAAATTCGCGCATCCGCTGGGCCAGCTCGGAAATTTTGGCCTCGACCGCAGGCAGCTCCTTTTGAATTTCGCTCACCTTTTGCGTGCCGATGGTCAGCCCTTTGGAAGCATCGCTAAGCACCTTTTGTACATCGGGAACGCTTTTAAGCGCATTGTTTAAAACGGTTTGAGTTTTAGCAGCGGTTTGCTGCGCTTTTTGCAGACCGCTCAGAATAGCGGGCTGAATTTCGCTGTCATATCGGCCGATGATATCTCCCAGGATTTTTGAAGTGTCCCCCGACACCTGATTCAGCCGGTCCACCAGATCGGCAGCTGGCTTCTCGCCTTTCTTGACGGCGCTGCTGATGCTGCTTACGAGCGTCTGCTGCTGTTTCATCTTGTCTTCAACCTGTCTCAGCTTGGTGCTGACGAAGCCGATGCGGTTGCCCGTTACTTGATTGAGCTGATCAAACCAGCCCACGAGCTGGCTTTGGACTTGGAGTCCTAGCTCCAGCCTCGAAGTAACATGATCCAGCGTGTCGGTAACCACGGACGGGTCGATGTTCGGGTCCTTCAGCACGGAGGTTAGCTGCTGCGTCGATTGCGCCGTCTGCTGAAGCAGCAGCAAATCCTGCTTGACGTTCGGACCGATGTCCTTGGCTGCACCGGAGGCGGCGGACAGAAACGTATCCAGCCCGCCGGCGAATGCCTGACCATTTTTTGCGATATCGGTGACGAGCGGCAGGTTCTTCTGCGCCGCTGTGACCAGCTGATCGGTTTTATGGATGTCGTCTATGGCAACCTTCACGGCCTGGTTGATCTCCGGAAAGTTTTTCTCCAGCCTGAATACGAGCGTCCGGACTTTTTCGATCGTCGGCAGCTGCTCCTGCAGCTCGATCCCAAGCTCATTGAAAATTTTGAAAATGGTGCCGTTGGCCGTCTTCACGAAGTTTTTGCTGACTTCCTGAATGATGCCGCTTGCTCCGGATGAAGTGATTTTCGGGGAGACGGCATTGATTTTTTCATTGACGTAGTACAAAATTTCCGCTTTGGTTGGATTATCGGAAAGAACGGTGGCAATGGTGGCTGAAAAGCTCTCGGGAATGATGATGCTCGCGTAGTAATCCCCGTGTTTCACGCCTCGCATCGCATCCGCCTCGCTGACGAAGCGCCAGCCGAGCTTATGATTGTCCTTCAGGGAGTTGATCACCTCGTTGCCGAGATTGATCGCTTTGCCTCTCAAGGTCGTACCCTTGTCATTATTGGCTACCGCGATAGCGATATCGCCTGTGTTGCCGTAAGGATCCCAGGATGCCTTGATATTAAACCAGGCATACAAAGAGGGCAGCATGACCAGTCCAAGCATGATGACCAGTGCCGCCCAATTGGTGATAATATTCCGGATGTCCCTGCTGAAAATGAATGCAATATTTTTCATGAGATCGCCTACCTCGCCTGTAAAACGGTTTTTGTTAGTATTTCATGGGACGGAAGGGAGCATACCCCTTGGTCGAAATTCCCTTGATTACCCACAAGTTAACCGTCACAGGCGAGAGCGAAACGCCGTTTACCAATCCATGCGCCGGCTCAGCGACGTAATATGAGCGAGATGATGTCGCCCGTGCCATGTGTAGAGCCCGAGGTGGCGGTCGAGTCTCGTTTTGCCGTTAACGGGATGAACATACGTGCGCTGCCAATCGCTTTCTTTGAAGTTTTTAAAGAGCAGCACCATGCGCGCATGAATGCCGTCCAGTATTTTGAGCGAAACTTCCGGCGGAGGAAGGAGTGAATCCGGGAGCTCCGCCCATAGCGTCTCTTCGTAGGGCTTGATGACGGGTTCTTCTTCTGTCAGTGCAAGTTTGATGCGGAGCAGCGCATTCATATGACTGTCCGCCAGATGATGCACCACCTGTCGCACGTTCCAGCCGCCGGGGCGGTAAGGCGTATTGAGCTGTTCATCGTTTAAGTTTTGAATGGCTTCCCGGACCTGGCCCGGGAGGGCGCGGAGCTGATCGATCCAGTAGCTGCGGTCGGCGGGACTGATCGTTTCGGCGGCTGTGAATTCACCAATCGGATAACGCAAATCTGAACTCATAACATGTACCTCCTCGATAAGTAAGTATGATTTCCATCCTCGTATGTCCTGTTATTATTATATGGCTGAGCGTCACGTAAAACGAATGTTTTCACAACTTTAACATAACGGCGGCTGATTCTACAGGAATTTTTTGGCCGTCAAACCAAACGGTTGACTCGCGGAAAGCGTATAGAAGGTGAGCTGGTAAGGAGGACGTAAAATTATGGACATGCAAGCATTATCCGAAGAGGAAGCAAGGGCTTTATATGAAACGCATTCGCCGTATGTCTACGGGATTGCATTCATGCTGACGCGTTCAGCCGCGGCCGCGGACGATATCATGCAGGAAACATTTCTGTGCGAATCCGAATCCCGCTGGATTGGTCTAAGCCATAAAAATGCTATATCCATAATTTCCCGCCTCCATTATAATAGGGAGCAACATCTGACTTGAACGGAGCGCGGGTACACTTGAAATGGAACCGGTCTTACTGGGTATTCAGCATTTTCTTCTTTGTTCACTATTTCGGCTTTTCTTCGGTCATGTCCCTTTTCGGCATTTGGCTTGGACAAGCGGTGGGACTGGATGGAACCGAGAAGGGCATCGTGTTTGCGATCAATTCCCTGGGAACGCTGTGCTTCCATCTATTATACGGATACATTTCGGATAAAATCGGACTTCGCAAGCATTTGCTTTCGGTCATCATCGGCCTTTTGATGCTTGCGGGTCCTTTTTTTCAGTTCGTCTACAGCCCGCTGCTGCACAGCAATATCTGGCTCGGGGCTTTGGCGGGGAGCATATACATAGGGGCAACCTTCAGCTCCGGCAATGCGTCGATCGAATCCGTTATCGAGAAGATCAGCCGATTGAAGGCTTTTGAATACGGAAAAGCAAGAATGTTCGGATCGCTGGGATGGGCCGTCGCTACCTTTTTCGCAGGCCAGACCTTCAACCGCAATCCGAACTGGAACTTTTGGATCTGTAGCTGCACGGCTCTGCTGCTGGCTTTTTTGCTGCTTCGAACCAAGCTCGCAAATGCATCCGCGGGGGAAGAGGGCAGCGGCGATGAGCCGAAATCCTCCGAGCCCTTCCGATTCGCCGATATCGGCAGGCTTTCCCGCAATCGGAAATTTTGGGCGTTCATACTGTATATTGTTGGCGTGATGTGTCTTGTTCCGGTTTACGATCAGCAGTTTCCGGTATACTTCTCCTCCTTGTTCGAGACTAAAGAAGCGGGCAACCGCATGTACGGCTATCTCAATAGCGTGCAGGTGTTCGCGGAGGCGCTCTGCATGTTTCTTGCGCCTGCATTGATCAATAAAATAGGCCCCAAACGGGGCCTGCTTCTCGGAGGAGTGCTGATGTTCATTCGGATTTCGGTTTCGGGCATGGTCGACGGTCCGCTGGAGGTCGGAGCAACGAAAATGATTCAGGCGCTGGAACTTCCCGTGATGCTGATCTCCATCTTCAAATACATTCGTTTGAACTTCGATCTTCGCGTTGCTTCAACCCTGTACCTTGTCGGTTATCAATTTACCGGTGCGCTTGGCGGTTCCATCATGTCTCCGCTTGCCGGCAGCCTGTATGACCGCATCGGATTTTCACACACGTATTTGTGGATGGCCGGTTACGTGCTCCTGTTTACGCTGATTGCCGCGTTTGCCTTATCCGGGGGTGAGAGGGAGACGGGTCAAGGGATGTTGTACCGCGCCAGCTCGGAGACGGTAACGAAGCGGTAGCCTCTTTTTTTCAGCTCGGGTAAAATTTCCTTCAGCGCGTCAATGGTTTGCGATTGGCCCTCCACATGGTCATGCATCAGGACGATATCGCCGTTGCGGGCGTTGCCCAGCACCTTTTTGACGATTTTACCGACGCCTGGTCGGTTCCAATCCCATGTATCCTGATGCCAGGACCACATGACGACCAAATATCCTTCTTTTTTACAGGTCTCGATCATCCGGTCGCTGTAATAGCCTCCAGGCGGACGGAACAGATAAGACCTTTTTCCTGTGGCTTTGAAAATGGCGTCCTGGGTTCGACTGAGCTGCCCGGTGATGCTTTCCACAGAGCTTCGACGGTTAAAATAGGCGTGATCATAGGTATGGTTGCCGAGCTCATGTCCCTCCGCTACCGCTCTTCTCGCAAGATCCGGGTTTTTCTCCACTTGTTTGCCCACCACAAAAAAGGTTGCCTTCGCATCATATTGCTTGAGCAAATCGAGAATATGCGTCGTTTCTTGGGGATCCGGCCCATCGTCGAAGGTGAGGGCAATGACCTTTTCCTTATTGGGAATTTCCCAAATCACGTCGCCTCGCTGCTCATAATATTCCCTCCCCCGATTCCCGGAAGGGGATGCAGCCGAGACTGGAGAGAGGAGCTCCAATGCCAGAGCAGCCGCGCAAGCGGCAAGCAGGGAACGGCGTATGTAAATATGCATGTTTAACCTCCTCTTATCATGTTGGCCGTGCCGCACCCGTCCATAAAGTCCGTTGGTAGTATGCGACAGGGCCTTCGTAAACATACATGCGGCGGATGAGCAGGCATTTTTTCCGGCTTCATGCTACAATGTTCTGGAACTTATGGTCATTCGGGAGGATGTTTATGTCTTATAAGCAAATCAAATGGATGATATTGATTGTCCCGACCTTGACGGTGGGACTGTGGGAATATGTCCGCCATACGCTATTAATGCCCTATATCTCAATGGAGGCGGGCAATTTTCTGACCCCGGTCTTCGTGTTTTTGATCAGCATGACGCTGCTCAGTCAGCTTTTTCACCGCCTGGAGCAGGTTCAGGAGGAGCTGAACAAGGAGCGTGCGGAGAACGCGGCGTTGGCCGCGAGGGATTTGCTTGCGCGCGAGCTGCATGACGGGATTGCACAATCACTTTTTCTTCTGTCCGTCAAAATGGACCGGGCCGAAGCCCGGCAGCAAAATGCCCAGGAACGATCCGATTTCCAGGAATTGCGCAAGCTGGTGCATGAAGTGAACCGGTACGTAAGACAAGCCATTGCCAATTTGAGATTTCCGTCCCAGACGGATGAAAAAGAATATGAGGATTCCATCAAATCGAGGATCGAGCATACCGCCAAGGAAGCATTCATCGACCCGGACCTCGATTGGTCCATACCGGATGACATGTTTACGGCCAAGGAAAAGGTGGAGCTGCTGGCATGCATCCGCGAAGCACTGCTCAACATTCAAAAGCATGCTCATGCAGACCGGATATCCGTAACCGGAATCCGGGAAGGTGCATCGTGGACAGTTCGCATCGATGACAACGGGAGAGGAACGGACATCGACCCGTTCCGCGTAAAAGACAGGTATGGGCTACGGATTATGAAAGAGCGGGCGCTGGAACTGCAATGGCAGGTTGATTTTATCCCCTTGCAGCAAGGGAGCAGGGTTGAAATTCGGAAAGGGGCTGACTAGCGATGGAATGGTTTCGGGTGTTAATAGCGGACGACTCCGCACACGCAAGGGAAGCGGTCAACGAAATTCTGGCGGCGGACGATTCCTTCGAGGTGGTTGGACAGGCAAAAAGCGGCGAAGAAGCGATCGCGATGACGGAAACGCTGATGCCGGATTTAATATTAATGGACATTCAGATGCAGGGGATCGGCGGACTGGAAGCGACACGTCAGATTAAACTGCAGTACCCATACGTGAAAATCGTCATAATTACCGTCTCTGACGATGCCTCGCATTTATTCGAAGCACTCAAACAGGGGGCCCAGGGATATTTGCTGAAAAATCTGTCTCCATCGACCTGGATCGAATACCTGCGCGCGATCATGAGCGATGAAGCGCCGCTCAGCCGGGAGCTTGCCACGCAAATTTTAAGGGAGTTTCCATTGGCGGTCAAAAGTCCGGAGCATCATGAGACGTTAACGAACCGGGAACGTGAAATATTGAACTGGGTAGCTTCAGGCCTGACCAACAAAGAAATTGCGGCGCAGCTGCATATTTCGGATCAGACGGTTAAGAATCATCTCAAAAATATTTTGCAGAAGCTGCATTTGGAGAACAGGGTCCAATTAACGCGGTACGCTCTGGAAAAGGGACTTGTCGGAAGAAAACAAGGCTTATTCACCAAGCTGTGGAAAGAATAATTTGACTTTCAAAGTTGATTCGAAGTTTCAGTCCATCCTACGAAAGCGACGGGAGCAATCTTGCTCTCCGTCTTTTTTTGCGTTTGGATGTTTCCGGCCAAAAATGGTAATAATAAGCTCATTAATCGACCGAGGTGCAGTCACATGTCCGGCTATTCCGTTTTCCTGAAAAAACAACCATCGAAGACTTCGCCGACCAAAGATGAGACGGAACATTTGATTAGCGGGCATCTATCGGAGTCCATGAAGGAAAACTTGCAACAGCTTCAGGACGATATGGGTCACAGCGTGGATTTGATCATACGCGAGATCGAGTCGGAGAAGCTGGGACTGCAAATGGCTTTCGTATATATCGATGGTCTTGTAGACAATACGGCGGTATCCGAATTCACGATTCAAACGGTGCTGGATGAGACGAGCCTGATTACAGACTCCGATAACAAGCCGGACATAGATGAACTGGGTAAAGTTTTCAAACATAGAGCCTTTTCCGTGGGACAGATCAGCAAATGCTCCGATTGGGCGAACCTGTATAGCCGGCTTATGTCCGGCTACACGATCTTGTTCCTCGACGGTTGCGAAGAAGTCATCATCGCTGGCACCGAAGGCGGCGAACGGCGCTCCGTTACGGAACCTACATCCCAAACCGTCATCCGCGGTCCAAGGGAGGGTTTCACGGAATCGATCCGTACGAATACTTCGCTTCTGCGCCGCAAAATCAAAAGTCCCAAGCTGTGGCTGGAAGAGATGCAGATCGGCCGTGTGACGATGACGGATGTAGGCATCATGTACATCAAGGGCATCGTTGCAGAAGAGATCGTCACAGAGGTCCGTAAACGTCTGAACAATATCGATATCGACGCCATCCTGGAATCCGGGTATATAGAAGAATTGATCGAAGATACGAATTTCACGCTGTTTCCAACGGTGTATCATAGCGAACGGCCGGATGTGATCGCGGCGAACCTGTTGGAAGGGCGGGTGGCGATTTTGGTGGACGGAACTCCGTTTGCCTTGATCGTGCCGAGCACGTTCAATATGTATTTTCAGGCTGCGGAAGACTATTACAGCCGTTTCGATGTGGGAAGCCTGATTCGGCTGCTGCGATTTATTTCCTTCTTCATCGGTCTCCTCATGCCATCACTCTACGTGGCCATCATTTCGTTTCATCAGGAAATGATACCGACGCCTTGGCTGATCAAGCTGGCCGTGCAAAGGGAAGGTGTGCCGTTTCCAGCTTTCGTTGAGGCTTTTATCATGGAGACGGTGTTTGAAATTCTCCGTGAAGCGGGTGTGCGTATGCCAAGAAGCGTCGGGAACACCATCTCCATTGTCGGTGGATTGGTGCTGGGGCAGGCGGCTGTTGAAGCCGGTATTGTCTCTCCGGCGGTCGTGATCGTCGTTTCCCTTACGGCTATCGCGAGCTTTGTCTCGCCTGCTTACAACATCGGAATTACGGCGAGAATGCTGCGTTTTCTCTTTTTGTTCGCATCGTCCTTCATGGGGATATATGGCATGGCCTGCCTGCTCCTGATCATTTTGCTGCATATGTGCAGCCTTAAATCCATGAATGTTCCTTATATGGCACCCTACGGTCCCGCCATTCTCTCAGACCTGAAGGATACGCTGCTTCGCGTTCCTATGACCCTGATGAAGACGAGACCTAAGCTGATTAGTGAAAATAATTCCGTTCGTCAAAGTCGAAGCGCTTCAGATAAACAGCATCATGAAATCTTGGCGGGTAGGCAAACGGACGCGGCCTCATCCTCACCGTCTTCGGGCGCGGGAAGAAGTTCAACATCGAAGGCTAATGAACAACCCGAACCTTCAGAGGAGGGGTGACATCATGCAGCGGAGGCTGTGGCTTTGTACAGTTTGTCTGATCCTGCTTCTTCCGCTTGGCGGATGCTGGGATAGCAAATATCTCGATGATTTGTCCATCGTCGTGGCCATCGGGGTCGATAAGGATCCGAAAAACGACGACAACATCCGGGTAACGCCTCAGGTCGTCGTGCCTAATCAAGTCTCCGACTCGCAAAGCGGAGGCGGAAAAGAGGGGATTCCGGTAACCAATTACACCGGAACGGGCAAGACCCTGCTGGAGACGTTTACGAGCATGACATCCCTCGCCTCGAGAAGGCTTTACTTCGCTCATAATCAGGTGATGATCCTTGGCGAGGAGCTGGCCCGTAAAGGAGTGGAGGATCTTTTTGACATCGTGGATCGCGATCCTGAGATTCGTACGGATTTCGATATGCTGGTCGCCAAAAATGGGAAGGCGGAGGATATCCTTAAAACGATCACCTCCATGGAGAAAATACCGGTGCAGCAAATATACAACATGATTAAAACCTATCATGAAAGAGTGGGCGTCATATATCCGGTGAGAGCAAGAGAATTTATAGCTGCGCTGCAAAGCGATCAGAATGATGCGGCTTTGCCAAGTATCGAGCTCATCGGGAACGCAAACGAAGCCCAGAAGAAATCGAACACCGAACAGATTGAGCCTGAGAACTATCTGCGAATGGATTCCATGTCCGTTTTTAAAGACGGAAGGCTGGCCGGCTTTTTGAATCATGAGGAATCCCAGGGCTTAACCATCGTGAAGAACAAGCTTAAACGCATGCTTATCGAAATTCCGGTTGGAGATAAAGGGATCGTCTCCATTGCGCCAATACAAAATCAGACCAAGGTGGAAGCCGTGTTCCGCGGCCGTAAGCCCGTGATTACCATCAGCGTGGAGCACAAGGCTTATGTATTGGACAATAACAACTCGATCGTCAAGCTTCAGGATAGCGGGCAAATCCATTGGCTGGAGCATCAGGCGGAAAAAATACAGCGCGAGCTGATCCTTCGCAGCATGGGCAGGCTCCAATCGATGAACAGCGATGCGGCCGCTTATGCCAAATACGTGTACCAAACCAACCCGAAGTTTTGGAAAAGGAACAAGAAAGATTGGGATGCCATCTTTCCAGATATATCGACGAAGGTAGAAGTAAACATTGCCATTGTCGGGACGGGAATTCGTACGAGAACCTATATCGGGGAGAAATAACAGCGATCAGCACGGTCATGCCGGAGGAGGATCTAACGTGAGTTCTTGGGTTGGAATTGTTGTTTCTGCTCTGCTGACGGGAATTGTTCAAGCGAATTACTTAAGAAGACACGGCATCACCCGCGACGTGGTTGCCGCGACACTGATTCTGGCTTCGGGATTGGCGCTTTATTTGTTGCTGCTGTTTGAGGCGCCCATGCCAACGCTGACCAAAATCGTAGAATGGGCGCTCGAACCGCTGTATAAACCGGTAGCGAAATGGCTTATGGAAGGAACGGAAAATGGATAAAGCCAAAATAACATCCGCACAGTTTGCCGTCCTGATGTACATGTATATCCTGGGGACGGCAGCGATTGTCCAACCGCATACGATCTCGATCATTGCCAGATCCGATGAATGGTTTACCATGGTGCTGTCCATCTTTATTCAGCTCAGTATCGCTTGGTTGTATATGAAGCTATCTATGCAGTATCCCGATGAAACGATCATCGATTACAGCCAGCGTCTCCTCGGTAAACCGGCAGGCTGGGTGTTCGGGTTGATGTATTTACTCTTTTTTCTGGTATTGGATGCATACATCTTGCGGGTCATCAGCGGATTTCTCGGCTCCGTTATTTTACCGAGATCCCCGATGGATGTAATCAGTCTTGTTTTTATGCTCCCGGTGGTCTACGGTGTGTTTTTAGGTCTGGGCGTCATCGGCCGGGCGACGGAAATTCTCCTGCCGATTGCGGTATTTGTGTTCATCGTGTCCTCCATCATGCTGATCCCTAAGGTTGAGGTGGATCATCTGCTGCCCCTTTTTCCCGAAGGCATCATGCCCTCGATCAAAGGGCTGTACCCCATCATCGGATTTCCAACGTTCGATGTTATCGTCGTATTGATGCTTGTCCGATTTATCGTGGATAAAGACAAAACCAGAAAATACTTTTACATTGCCTCCGCCGCAGCCCCATTCACACTGGTGCTCATCACGCTCTATACCATTGCGGTCCTGGGTATCGAGGAGACCATCCGTGCGCCTTACGCGGTGTATGATCTGGCAAAAGAAATCCGGATCGAGCGCATTTTCGAGAGGGTGGAGGCGATCGTCGGTATTATCTGGATGAGCACCACATTCGTGAAAGTCACGCTGTGCTTTTATGCGCTCACGATTTCTGCCGTCCAGCTTTTTAAGCTAACGTCTTATAAATACGCGATCGTGCCATTTCTGTTTTTGCTGCTTCCGATGTCGAAGTGGGTGGTGGCCAATCCGGCAGAGATGGAATTTTTTATAGGCTATGTATATACGATATTCGCTCTTTTTCCATGCCTTTTGTTCCCTGTGCTCTTACTAGCCGTCGGTGCATTGAAAAAAAGGAAAGCGAAAGCCGGCAAAGGGGAGGACAGTAATGCGCAAGGAAATGCAAAGAGTCCGTCTGCTGAATGATCTGTCAGCAGCGGACTCTTTTACGTATGAGGTCGTAAGGGATTTAGCCGATAATGATGCGGCCTTCCGGATAGTTGAACAAGTCTTTTTTACGGTCGCGGGACAGCGCGTAAATGAGCGTCAGCGGTCCAATCCGTCCAAAGAACATCAGGAAGACGATCCAGATTTTGCCGAGCGGCGAGAGATGCGTCGTCAATCCCATCGAGAGGCCGGTTGTTCCGAAAGCCGATGTGGATTCGAATAGAATGCTCATGAAGTCCTGATGCTCGGTAACGGACAAAAGCATGGAGAACAGGATGATCAGAAGCAGGGAAAGGAGCGTAAGCGTAATCGCTTTGTAAACGACGTCCTTAGCGATGCGTTTGCGAAACAAGACGACGTCTTCGCGCCCGCGGATCATGGCATGCACGGCACCGAGCAGCAGCACGAAGGTCGTGATTTTGATTCCGCCTCCGGTAGAGCCTGGAGCCGCTCCGGTGAACATGAGGAGGATCAGCATGAACTGCGTCGATTGCCGGAACGAACCGATATCAAGCGTCGAGACGCCCCCGGAGCGGGTCGTTACGGACTGAAACATGGAGGCCATGAATTTCCCCCCGCCATGCAGCGGCTTAAGCGTGTTGGGATTGCTGAACTCCATCGCAAAAATGACGAGGGTTCCGACGACAATCAGCACAAGGGTAGCGCTCAGAACGACTTTGCTGTGCAGTGACAATTTGCGCGTTTTCGGAAAATCGATGAGATCCGAAAGCACGATGAATCCGATACCTCCCAGAAAAATAAGTATCATCGTCACGAGATTGATATAGGGATCATTGATAAACGGCGCCATGCCGCTGAACGGTCCGTTTACGGTTCCCATCAGGTCAAATCCCGCGTTGTTGAACATGGATATGCTGTGGAAAATGCCGAAATATACCGCTCTGCCAAATGTTAAATGAAGCGAGAAATAAAAATGAACCGCAAGCAGGAATGCACCCGCCAGCTCCACGAGCAGAGAATACAGAATGACTTTCTTCACCAGACGCACGACGCCGTTAATGGTTTCATGATTGAGGGCCTCCTGCAAAATCAGGCGCTCGCGGAGCGAAATCCGCTTATTCAGCGCGAGGGCAATCACGGTGGCCATGGTCATGAAGCCGATGCCGCCGGTATGGACGAGCAGGATCATGACAACTTGTCCGAATGCGGAATACACCGTCCCGGTATCCACAACCGCAAGTCCGGTGACGCATGTAGCGGAAGTCGCGGTAAACAAGGCATTTAGGAAGGGAACCCGGACGCCGCTTGCCGAAGACACAGGCAATGACAGCAGAAAGGTCCCTAGCGTAATCATCAGCAGGAATCCGATAACGAGTATTTTAGCGGGAGTCAAAATGCTTTTGGTTATTTTTTTCGATCGAATGGGACGTCACCTTCTTCGTCAAGCGTTCTTCATATTGTACCCAATTATTTGCCGATTGTCCTGGCTGAAGAACGAATGATGAGCTCGGAAGGTAAAATGACTTTCCTGCTTTCAGGCACGGCGCTCCCTTGAATGCGTTCGACGAGCAGCTGAATGCCCATGGCTCCGAACTGATACGCCGGCTGAGCGGCCACGGTCAGGAACGGATCGAGCGCGGAGGAGAGGTCGAGATCATCGAAGCAGACGACGGACATGTCTTCGGGCACCCGTATGCCGCGCTTTCTCAGGGCGTTGATGACACCGACAGCCAGAAAGTTGTTGGCCGCGAAAATAGCGGTCGGCGGCGATGGCTGCTGCAGAAGCTGGAGAAGCTGGTCTTCGTCCTTGTATTCACGGTAGCTCTTATGGATAACGAGTTCTTCGTCCAGAGCGATGCCGTGAAGCTGCAGGGCTTCGGCGTAACCCTGATAGCGCAGCCGGGCGGTGGAGACATCCAGCGAACCGTTGACAAGCGCGATCCTGCGGTGGCCGAGGTTGATCAGGTATTCTACCAGATTACGCGCACCCTGCTTGCTGTCTCCGGAGACGATGTCCGATTCGATGCCGGGTACGGCGCGGTCCATGATAACAAAAGGAATGTTATGCGCACGAAGCTTCTCCAGATGCTTGAGAGAGTGGTCCCCCGCCGGAGCAAACAGCACTCCGTCCACACGGGTGGATAGAATCATGTCCACGTAGTCCTGCTCCTTGGTGTAATCCTCGTCGCTGTTGCCGAAAAGGAGGCGGTAGCCCAGCTTTTTGGCGCTATCTTCCGCTCCGCGCGCAAGGCTTGTATAGAACGGATTGGTAATATCCGTGATCAGCAGAGACAATATCTGTGTCTGCTGCAGTACAAGGCTGCGCGCATTCGAATTTGGAATGTAGTTTAATTCCTCCATCACTTTTTTGACGCGCTTTCGTGTCTGCTCACTGATTCTCCCCGTATTGTTGATGACCTTGGATACGGTCATGGCCGACACGTTGGCTTTGGCGGCAATATCATAAATGGTAACCATATATAAACCCCTTCGTGGACTTCAAATGAATAATATCTGTGTCTGTCGTATTCCAATTCTAATTAAATTACGGATTGACAGCAACCGTTTTCATTGCTATTTTAAAGTTATCGATAACCTCATTATACTACAGCTACGGCACATTCGACTACCGCTTAGAAGCAGCTCTCTTTTTGTAAGATTATGAAAGAACTAATCGAGTTGATTATTTTTTCACTGGCAAAACGACAGCTGCTATTGCTTTCTCATTAGGGTTATCGATAACCCTAATGTTGGCTGCCCTAATCCCATCAGCTTTTTCACAAGGAGGAAAAACAAAGATGACTACGAAGGACGCAAGATGGAAGCAGGATTTCCCGAAAATCGGTATCCGTCCAACCATAGACGGAAGAAGAAAAGGCGTGCGCGAATCGCTTGAAGACATGACGATGAATCTGGCAAAAGCGGTTGCTTCGTTTCTGAGTGAGCATATGCGCTATCCGGACGGCTCTAACGTCGAGTGCGTCATTGCAGACAGCTGCATCGGAGGCGTAGCGGAAGCGGCCGCCTGCGCGGATAAGTTCGTGAAGTCCGGTGTCGGCGTATCCATAACAGTTACGCCATGCTGGTGTTACGGCACAGAAACGATGGATATGGATCCGGCCATCCCGAAAGCGGTGTGGGGCTTTAATGGCACCGAAAGACCGGGTGCGGTATATTTGGCGGCCGTGCTCTCGGCGCATGCGCAAAAGGGCCTTCCTGCATTCGGGATTTACGGCAGGGACGTTCAGGATATGAACGATCCGTCCATTCCGGAGGATGTACAGGAGAAGCTGCTCCGTTTCGCCAAAGCTGGATTGGCGGCAGCGCTCATGAAGGGACAATCCTATCTTGCCATCGGTTCGGTATCCATGGGCATTGCGGGCTCCATGATCGATCCGGACTTCTTCCAGGAGTATCTGGGCATGCGGAACGAATACGTGGACATGTCCGAAATTACGCGCCGCGTGGAAGAGGAAATCTATGATCCGGAAGAGTTTGCAATGGCGATGGCCTGGGTCAAGGAAAACTGCAAGGAAGGCCCTGATAACAATCCGGAGAACATCCAGACCTCGCGCGAGAAAAAAGACAAGGACTGGGAAATGGTCGTCAAAATGACGCAGATCGTCCGTGATCTCATGGTCGGTAACAAGCGGCTGGAAGAGCTCGGCTTTGCCGAAGAAGCGATGGGCCATCACGCGATTGTTTCCGGCTTCCAAGGGCAGCGTCAGTGGACGGACCATTTCCCGAACGGCGATTTCCATGAAGCCATTCTGAATTCGTCGTTTGACTGGAATGGAATCCGCGCGCCTTATTTGGTTGCAACGGAAAATGACAGCTTGAACGGCGTGTCGATGCTGTTCGGATATTTGCTGACGAATACGGCTCAAATTTTTGCGGACGTGCGTACTTACTGGAGTCCGGATGCCGTGAAGCGCGTCACGGGACATGAGCTGAGCGGGCTCGGGCAAAATGGATTGCTGCATCTTATCAATTCCGGACCGGCCGCATTGGATGGCACGGGCGAACAGCTGCGGGACGGCAAGCCGGTTATGAAGCCGTTCTGGGAAATTACAGAGGAAGATAAGAACAACTGTCTGAAGGCAACTTCCTGGCGGCCCGCGGCTGTCGAGTACTTCCGCGGCGGAGGATTCTCTTCCGATTTCCTGACGCGCGGCGGCATGCCGGTAACGATGTCGCGGCTCAATCTTGTCAAAGGCCTTGGGCCTGTACTACAAATCGCCGAGGGCTATACGGTCGACCTGCCGGAGGAAGTGCATGAGAAGCTGGACAACCGCACGGACCCGACTTGGCCGACGACCTGGTTTGCGCCGAACCTGACCGGAGAAGGCGCCTTTAAGGATGTATATTCGGTCATGGATAACTGGGGAGCAAACCACGGTGCGATCAGCTACGGCCATATCGGCGCGGATCTGATTACGCTGGCGTCCATCCTCCGGATTCCGGTGAGCATGCATAACGTCAACGAGGATCAAATTTTCCGTCCCAGAGCCTGGGGACTGTTCGGCACCCATGATCCTGAAGGCGCGGATTACCGCGCATGCAAAAATTTTGGTCCAATGTACAAGTAAGCCGCGGAGAAAAGCATCCGAAATGCGCGGTCCTGCATGTTTGCAGCGGCCGCGCCGGATGTTTTTTCTGGATAAAGAGGTGAAAACATGAGTACAAAATCATTGCAGATGATGGCGGTGGACTTCGGCGCCAGCAGCGGCAGAGCGGTCGCGGGTCATTTTGACGGGCAGCGGTTGTCGATACAGGAGGTGCACCGCTTTGACAATGAGCCGGTTCAGCTGGGCGAAAGGCTTCACTGGGATTTTCTGAGACTGTTTCATGAGCTGAAACGAGGCATGATGAAGGCAAGGCAGGAGCTTGGTGCAGTGCCGGCATCGATCGCCGTAGACACCTGGGGCGTGGACTACGGGCTGGTGGATCCGAAAGGAAGACTGATCGGCAATCCGTACCACTATCGGGATCTTCGGAGTGAACCGGCGATGAAGGAAGCCCTGAAATGGATCTCGGAAGCGGAGCTGTACAGCCTGACCGGTATCCAATCCTCCAGCATCAATACGATATATCAGCTGTACGCGGATGAGCATTTGCGTATATACCAAAATGCGGACGACTGGCGGATGCTCTTCATGCCGGATTTATTTCATTATTATTTGTCCGGTGAAATGGCCAACGAATATACGATTGCCAGCACAAGCGGTTTGCTGGACCCGGTTCAAAGGACATGGAACAGCAAGGTGATGCACGCTCTGTCTCTGCCCGAATCGCTGTTTAGCCCCGTTGTTATGCCAGGCACGCGTCTGGGGGCACTCCGGCCGGACATTTGCGCAGAGCTGTCCATCCCTGCGATGCCTGTCATCGCGGCTTCCGGTCATGATACGGCGGCTGCGGTCGCATCCATTCCTGCCTCCACGAGCCGTTATGCTTTCATCAGCAGCGGTACCTGGTCCTTGATGGGCATCGAGCTGGATGAGCCGGTCCTTACCGCGCGAAGCAGGGAGCTTCTCTTCAGCAATGAAGGGAGCGCGGAAGGAATGATCCGCCTGCTCAAAAATATTATGGGGCTGTGGCTTCTGCAGGAATGCCGCCGAAGCTGGGCGATGGAAGGAGACTCTCTCAGCTACGCGGAGTTAACGGAAATGGCGCAGCATGCACCGCAAAACGCCAGCTACGTTGATGCTGGGGACGCCGTATTCCTTCCGCCCGGAAACATGCCGGAGCGGATCCGGGAATACTGCCGGGCGAGCGGGCAGACTGTACCGCAGTCCCGTCCCGAAATCGTGCGCTGCATCCTGGAGAGCCTGGCGTTCAAATATCGGCAAACGCTGGGCGAAATTGAAGAGCTCACCGGAGAACGGCTGGATCATATTCATATGGTCGGAGGCGGTATCCAAAACCGTCTGCTCTGCCAGCTGACCGCAAGCGTGACCGGCAGAACCGTCATCGCCGGTCCGGTCGAGGCTACCTCGATCGGCAATCTGATGATGCAGGCCAAAGCGCATGGCGAGGTCCACGGCTTGGGTGAAATCCGGGAGATTGTCCGTGAGTCGTTCCCGCCCGAAATATATGTGCCTGCGGATGCGGAGCTCTGGGAAGAACGCTATCACGGGTTCGAGCAGCTGCTTGGGTTGCTGAAAATGAGAGGCTGACGGGTGAATCCTTCGATATGAGGCGCCTTAATGAAATAGAGGATAGGAGAGTGGATAAAGAAATGACGGATTCACTGGAACAAAAAGTACGAGAGGAACTGACGCTGTATGCCCGCAAAATCGTCGCGAAAGGGCTGGTTGTCGGCCCGGGAGGGAATATCAGCGCGAAGGCCGGCGGGCTGATGCTGCTGTCGCCCAGCGGCTTTGCTTTGGAGGATATCGCCCCGGATCAATGGATCCGGGTGGAGATCGAGTCAGGGAAAGTACTGGATACCGAAGTTCGGCCGTCATCGGAGGTGCTGATGCATCTGTTCGCATACCGCGAAAATCCTGAGATTCAGGCGATCGTTCATACGCATCCTGCGTACTGCATCGCTTTAACGCTGGTTGCCCAGGAGCTGCCGATGCTGTTTCCGGATCAGGCTGCATTGGTGGGCGAAGTGGCTTTTGTGCCTTACGTGCTGCCAACGACCGATCTGCTGGCGGATGCTGTCGCCGCCAAAGTAGGGGACTTCAATTCGATCTTGCTTGAAAATCATGGGTTAGTGACCACGGGTAAAAATCTGCGTGAGGCGTATTACCGTACCGAGGTCGTAGAGGAGAGCGCAAAAATATACTTGGCGGCGAAGGCCGCTGGCACGCCAAAAACGCTAACGGACGCGGAGTACAAGGAGATTCAGTCGCTGGAAAGTGAAGCTTACCGGGTACAGCTGCTGCAGATATTGAAATGATATAAAATTAATCATAGCTGAATACTTGACATTAAACCTCGTCATCCTGTAATGTATGGAAAAACAAACATGATTGTTTGCCATACATCACGAAAAGCTATGTCCCGGAAGTGCATTGATTTCCCCGTCGTGCTCTGGTTTTCCGAATCTCGGATTGCCGGTACAGGACAAGGAATGAGATTACAAGACTGGCAGGCTGCCGGATGAAAGAATCGCGCAGATTCAAGTACTCCTGCCGGGAGCGCCCGTTATGATGCTAACTGCGTTTTTTCGCTCCGTCAGCGGCGGTAATAAGGTATATAGGGTATTTCCGTGAACGCATTTGTCCCTGTGAAGGGCGGATGCGTTTTTAAATATAGATGCATTAAATTACATAATTAATTATTCTTATTACTAGAATTCAACTCATCATATGACGTTGTTAGAGTGAATCTCGTACATTGATTTGGTTTTCGCAGCATTTTATTCGTTATTAGAATACCGATCACCGGGAAAACAGAAGAGAAAATTGTCGAATATTCGATAAAATGAAGAAAATTATGTTGTATATTATGCATGACGATGCTAAAATGCTTTCAAGCTTTACAGCTTTCCATAATAGAATGATAGAGAGCAAGCTGGAATGTAGAGAAGATCAAGGGGTGGAGAGGACATGAAGAAGACAACGTTCAGCAAGCTGCTGATCAGCCTTTTTGCGGTGGCGATCGTAGCTACGGGCTGTGGCGGCGGGGGAAGCAAAGCGCCGGAGAAGAAAGTGGTTGAAGGCGTACCGGATAAAATCGCCAAGGATGATCAGGTGAAAATTATGGTGGTCCGCAAAATCGGCGGAGACGACCATACGGCGCAGTTCCTGGCGGGAGCCAAGCAGGAAGGCACATCGATGGGCTTTACTGTGGATACCTTCTCCGCGAACGGCGATACGGCCAAATTCCATGATGCCATTTCGCAGGCTTTGGAAAAAGAATATGACGGCTTTATCATTTCCCATGGCGACGATGCTGCCACGGTAGATGACGTCAAGAAAATTACGGCAAAAGGCATTCCGGTCGTCACGTTTGACTCCAACACGGACCTCGCGAAGGTTGACGGCGTCACACTGACTTCCCAGGATGACGAGAACTTGGCCAAGCTCGCTTTGACCCAAATGAATGACGAGCTGAAAGGCCAAGGCAAAATCGTCTACCTGTGGGTGGACGGATTCCCGCCAATGGTAAGACGCAATACCGTTTATAAAGAGTTTATGACAGCGAATCCGGGCATTCAGGAAGTCGAACGCTTCGGAATCGCCTCTGCAGATACATCGGTTCAAACGCAAAACGCGGTTGCGGCGATGCTGACCAAGCATAAAAAAGGCGAGATTAATGCGATCTTCGCGACGTGGGACGCTTTTGCAATCGGCGCGGCACGTGCCGTGAAAGAAGCCGGACGCGACGAGATCAAAATTTACGGCATCGACGTTTCCAACGCGGATCTGCAGATGATGCAGGAAGACAAGAGCCCATGGGTATCCACGGCGGCCGTTGATCCGAAAGTAATTGGGCAAGTCGACGTGCGTCTCCTTGCCAAGAAAATCGCGGGCGAGGAAGTGCCGCAAACGTATGACCTGGCAGCGTCATTGATTACACAGGACAAGCTGAAGGGTTCGGCAGAAAGCGTGAATATGGTGAACCTGGCGAGCATCATGCCGGGCTGGGGTGTAAGCGATGCTTACGAAGAACCGTGGATGAAGAAACTGAAGGAAGCATACGCGAAATAAATAGCAAAGCGGCTAATGAGCGGCCGTAAGGAGAAGGGAAGTGCTGCCGAGCAGCACTTCCCCTACTTGCGATAACATCCTTTTTTAGAAGGTGAAGACATGGGCGAAGGTAAGCCGATACATTTACAGATGAAGGAAATATCCATAGAATTTCCAGGCGTAAAAGCACTCCATCAGGTGGATTTCCAGATGACGATGGGAACCTCGCATGCCTTGATCGGAGCCAACGGCGCAGGGAAATCGACCTTGATGAAGGTGCTGTCGGGCGCATACGGTCATTATACCGGCAGCATTCACATTGACGGGGAGCCTGTGCAGATCCGGAATCCGAAGGATGCCAAGGATTTGGGCATTCAAATCGTGTATCAGGAAGTGGATACGGCCCTGGTGCCGTATTTAACGGTAGGAGAAAACATTATGCTGGACCATACCGTGAACGATATGGGCAAAAAGCAGATCATATCCTGGAAAGCCATCCATCAACGCTCGAAGGAAATTCTGGACAAGATGAACGTGAACGTGTCCTCGAAAAAGCTGGTCAGCGAGCTGACGCTCGCCGAGAAGCAGATGGTTTTGATTGCCAGAGCCATCTCCAAAACCTGTCGGTTTCTCATTCTGGATGAGCCGACGGCACCGCTTAGCCATGCGGAGACCGAAGAGCTGTTCCGTATCGTCCGCAATCTTAAACTAGAAAACGTCGGCGTGATTTTCATATCCCACCGCCTGCCGGAGCTGTTCGAAATTTGCGACGAAATCACCGTCATGAGGGACGGGGAATTTGTCGTCCGCAAGAGCATCGAGGATATGAGCCAGAATCAGGTCGTTGAGTATATGCTGGGACGCAAGCTGGGGGACCAGTTCCCCACCATGGATATCGTAAAAGGCGAAACGATTTTTGAAACGCGGGGCTTCAGCGACGGGGAGAAGATCCACGACATTGACATGCACGTTAAAAAGGGCGAGATCGTTGGCATTGCCGGGCTCGTCGGGGCCGGAAAAACGGAACTGTGCAAGGCGCTGTTCGGTATCGGTAACGGGCATTCCGGGGAGGTTGTCCTCCACGGCAAGAAGCTTCGTTTGAAGAGTCCGCATGCCGCTGTTAAGGAGGGCATTGCGCTTGTGCCGGAGGAACGACGCAAAGAGGGCATCTGGGTAGGGGAATCGGTCGCTACGAACCTCAGCGCGGTAAACCTGAAAAGGTTTAGCCGGATGAATCTGTTCCTGAACTTCCGGAAGGAACGGGAGGCTGCGCGCGACATCATCCAGACGCTGGACATCAAGACGCCGGGCGAGCAAGCCAAAGTGCAAAACCTGTCCGGAGGCAACCAGCAGAAGGTGGCGATAGGCAAATGGCTGATCACGGACGCGGAGGTCTATATTTTCGATGAGCCTACCAAAGGGGTCGATGTCGGCGCGAAAAAGGATATTTTCGAGCTGATCCTGCAGCTTGCGCAGCGCGGGAAATGCGTGATCTACGCATCCTGCGAAATGTCCGAAATGATGGGCATCACCGACCGGATGTACGTGCTGTACGACGGGCGCATCGCGAAGGAGCTGCAGACGAGCCACACCAATGAAGAAGAAATTCTGTTTTATTCCACGGGAGGAAACGAAGCATGAACACAGTCAAAACCATTCAAACCGCAAAAGCTCCCAAGACGTTTGGCTTTTTCGATTTTCTGTATAAATACGGCACCTTAATTACGATCGCTCTGCTGATTCTCGTCTTTGGTCTGCTGTCTGACAGCTTTCTGCAGCCCTCGAACATCATTAATATTTTGCGGTCGATTTCGATTGTGACGATCATTGCGATCGGCATTACAATCTCCTTGTCCGTAGGCGGATTCGACCTTTCCGTCGGCTCGGTCGCTTCGTTTGCGAATGCGCTTGTCATTTCCATGTTTGTGTGGCATGGTCAAGGCGTATGGGTGAGCGTCATCCTGACGCTGCTGATCTGCTTGTCCGCAGGCATCATGAACTCATTCATGATCGTCAAGCTGAAAATACAGGACATGCTGCTGACGCTCGCGATGATGTTCGTATTCCAGGGCATCGCCCAAACCTATACCAAAGGGGCAACCTTGTCGCAGAACATGATCATGCAGGACGGATCGTTCTCTACCGGCATCATCAGCCCTGTTTTCGCGAAAATCGGCCAGGTGCCATGGATTATCATCATCATGCTCATCGTCGTCATTATTGTCCATGTGTTCCTGACGTACACCAAGCATGGACGCTACATGTACGTTATCGGCGGAAATAGGGAAGCGGCGAAGCTGTCCGGCATTCCCGTCAATAAATACCGTGTCGCAGCCTACCTCTTATCCGCACTGTTTGCGGCTATCGGTGGCATTATGCTGGGAGCGCGGGTGATGACGGCAGAGGTGAATTCGGGCGCTCCATACCTGATGGATTCCGTTGCCGCTGCATACATCGGGTTCGCCGTGCTGGGCGCAGGCAAGCCTAATGCCATCGGCACGTTCGTGGGTGCTATTCTGATCGGCATATTGCAAAACGGATTAGTCATGCTCAGCGTACCGTATTACGCGATGGACATCGTGAAAGGCACGGTACTCGCATTCGCGCTTGCGATTACGTATTACAGATCCAAATAGATAAATGGAACTTTAGTTCATTTCAAATCGTTAAGGGAGAGCTGGAATGAGGGGAAAATATAGCGAATATTTCACGATGAACGAAAGCGATGCCGCAGACTATGCGGCGACGCAGCTGGATATGTTCAGTGAGGGCGCCAGCCTGACTTGCAAGGAAATCGGGGACGGTAACCTGAACTATGTGTTTCGCGTGGTCGATGCCCATAGCGGCCAATCGATCATCATTAAGCAGGCGGGTCCCGTAGCGCGCATTTCGGCGGATATTTTCGTGTCCACGGACCGCAACCGGATCGAGAGCCAAATTCTGAAGCTTCAATATGAGCTGGCTCCCGGGCTGGTACCGCAGTTTTATCATTACGATCCCGTGATGAACTGCTGCGTGATGGAAGATCTGTCCGATCACGTCATCATGAGAAAAGCGCTGCTGGAGTATCGGCAGTTCCCGCTGTTCGCGGACCATATTTCCAAGTTCATGGTTAACACGCTGCTGCTTACGTCCGATGTGGTCATGGACCACAAAGCCAAGAAGGATCTGGTGAAAAGCTTCATCAATCCGGACCTGTGCGAGATTTCGGAGGACCTCGTGTATACCGAGCCGTTTTACGATTGCCCGCGGAACGATATTTTCGGACCGACCCGCGAGTTTGCCAAGGCTTTTTTGTGGGAGGATGAGGCTCTGCTGCTCGAGACGGCCAAGCTGAAGTTCGAATTCATGAACCATGCGCAGTCGCTGCTGCACGGAGATTTGCATTCCGGCTCCATTTTCGTCACAGAGGATTCGACCAAAATCATCGATCCGGAGTTCGCCTTCTTCGGCCCGGCGGGTTATGATGTAGGTAACGTGATTGCGCATCTGATCTTCGCATATGTTAACGCGGACTGTGTGATGGAGGATGCTCCGGCCCGCGAAGCCCAAAAAGCCTGGCTGCTTTCCAGCGTACGGGAAGTCATCGATTTATTCCGCGAGAAGTTCTTAAGCGCGTTCCGGGAGCATGCCACGGACCGTTCGGCGAAAATTCCGGGCTTCGACCTGTATTATCTGGATCAGATCATTCAGGATGCATCGGCGGTCGTCGGACTCGAACTCGTTCGCAGAATCCTGGGTTTGGCTCACGTCAAAGACATTGCCGGCATCGAGGACGACATGGCGAGAGCGCGCGCGGAGAAGCTGTGTCTGCAAATGGGGAAAGCCTTCATTATGGACCGTTCCGGCATGAAGGACGGAGGAGATTTCGTTCGTGCGGTGGAGGAACATATGAGCGGAGCGTCAACGAGATAAAGAAGGAGTGGTCTGGAGATGGACAACCATGAATCCGAATTCACAATGATCCAATCGGTGCTGTTGGACGATGAGAACGATACATTGATCATACTGGACCAGACGGTATTGCCGAACGAGAAGGTATTTTTGCATTTAAAGGAAATGAAGGATGTTTGGGAAGCCATTTATGCGTTGAAGGTGCGGGGTGCGCCGGCGATCGGGATTGCTGCGGCATACGGGCTTTATCTCGGTACGAAAGCATCCAAAGCTGCCGATTACGATCAGCTGCGCCAAGATTTTGGCAAGGTGAAGGAATACCTCGCGTCTTCCAGACCTACGGCGGTCAACCTGTTCTGGGCACTGAACCGGATGGAAAACCGTCTGCTGCAGGAAGCTGATCGGTCCGTCGCCGAAATCAAAGAAGCGCTGCGGCAGGAAGCGGAGCTGATTCGCGAGGAGGATGCCAAGGTTTGCGAGAGCATCGGTAAGCATGCGCTGACGCTGCTGAAGGAAAACTGGGGCATTCTTACCCACTGCAATGCCGGGACCATCGCCACAGCGAAATACGGCACGGCGCTCGCGCCGATCTACCTCGGACAAGAGCAGGGCTACAGCTTTAAAGTGTATGCCGATGAAACCCGTCCGCTCCTGCAAGGGGCACGTTTGACCGCTTGGGAGCTGAAGGAAGCCGGAGTAGATGTCACGCTGATCTGCGATAACATGTCCTCGATCGTGATGAAGGAAGGCAAGATCCAGGCGGTTCTGGTCGGATGCGACCGCGTGGCTGCAAACGGCGATACGGCCAATAAAATCGGGACGTCCGGCGTTGCCGTACTGGCGAAGCATTACGGCATTCCGTTCTACGTCTGCTCGCCGCTGTCAACGATCGACCTCGAATGTAAGACGGGGGACGACATCCACATCGAGCTGCGCCCGGATGCGGAAGTGACCACGCAGTGGTACGAAAAACCGATGGCGCCCGAGGGCGTGAAGGTTTATAATCCTGCCTTCGATGTGACGGATCATTCCCTGATTACGGCCATCGTGACGGAAAACGGTATTGCCTATGCGCCGTTTGAGGAAAGCCTGCCGAAAATGTTTGCGCAGAAATAAATTCATAAGACCGATCCCGCCGATGAGCAAGCTCTAATGGCGGGATTTTTGCTTTGCGGGAGCGGAAAGCAGCGCACTCTTGACAACAATCTACAGGTTCATGTAATGTATGGAAAACAACGCTAGCGTTATATATCATGAAAAAGCTGTGACCAAGACCAATAGTTCATGTACGACCGCCGTGCCCCAGAGAAGAAACCCGAGGCTGAAAGGTTTCGCACGCGAAATGAGCTTCCTATCTTGCGAGCTGCCGGATGACGGATCTGCAGATTCGTTTCACTTCGGCCGGGGAATCCCGTTATCTTAGCCATGAGGATGGCTTCGGCTGCTTGGATAGCGGCCGGGCCGTTAAACATAGGGTGGTACCACGAACGCATTCGTCCCTGAGCCGGGAAGGATGCGTTTATTTGTTGTTCCACGGAAAAATGAAAGAATGGAGCTGATGGATGATGAGACAAAAACATATGCTCGTGCCAACCTTGCGGGAAGCGCCGGCGGAAGCCGAAGCACAGAGCCATAAGCTGCTGCTGAGGGGCGGATATATCCGGCAGCAGGCTGCGGGGATTTACGCCTACCTGCCGCTTGGTAACCGGGTGCTGCAGCGGCTGCAGCAAATCATACGCGAGGAGATGCAATCGGCTGGGTTCGACGAGCTGCTGCTGCCCGCGATGCAGCCGGCGGAGCTGTGGCAGCAATCCGGCAGATATGAGGAATACGGTCCGGAGCTGGTGCGATTGAAGGATCGGCATGAGCGGGATTTCGTTCTTGGGCCGACCCATGAAGAGGTCATTACCTCGATCATCGGAGCGGAAGTCAGCTCCTACCGTAAGCTTCCGGTGCGCGTATATCAGATCCAGACCAAATTCCGAGACGAGCGCCGGCCTCGCTTCGGCCTGCTGCGCGGCAGGGAGTTTCTCATGAAAGACGCCTATTCGTTCGACACGGATTGGGAGGCGCTTGATGTGTCGTATCAATCCATGTTTAAAGCGTATGAGCGGATATTCACGAGATGCGGACTGCGCTTTAAAGCCGTTGAAGCGGAGGCAGGTTCCATCGGCGGAGAAGGCGAAACGCATGAATTCATGGCGCTGGCCGACATCGGGGAGGATACGATCGCTTCCTGTGTGTCCTGTGATTATGCGGCCAATTTGGAGAAAGCAGTATTCTTGCGGCCTCAGGAGGACCGGGAGGCGAACGAGCGGACCACCGCTCCGTTGGAGGAGATCCATACGCCGGATATCCGGACCATCGACGAGCTGAGTGCTTTTCTTGCGGAAAAGCCGGATGTCTTTATGAAGACGATGATTTACTTGGCCGATGGGCAGCCGGCGGCCGTCGTCGTGCGCGGCGATCATGAAGTGAATGAATTCAAACTGAAAAATGCGCTCGGTGCGGCGCAGGTTGAGCTTGCCGATCTGGAAACGGTCGAAAGGCTGACCAGGGCGCCCCATGGATTTGCCGGTCCGGTTGGATTGGACGTTCCGGTGTATGCCGACCGGGATGCAGCAGCCTTGAACGAAGCTATTACAGGGGCTAATCGGAAAGATTATCATCTGCGCCATGTCAGCATCGGCAGGGACTATCAGCCTGCCCAGATCGGGGATTTCCGAAATGCCGTGCCAGGGGATTGCTGTCCGAACTGCGGGGAACGCCTGTCCTTTCATCGCGGCATTGAGGTGGGTCATGTGTTTAAGCTTGGAACCAAATACAGCCAGGCGATGGATGCGACCGTTACGAATGCGGAAGGCAAGGAAGAGCCAATGATCATGGGCTGTTACGGCATTGGGGTATCGCGTCTGATGTCGGCGGTCGCCGAGCAGCATGCGTCCGATGAGGGGATGCGGTGGCCGCTGCGCCTGGCTCCCTTCCAGGTACACATCCTTCCCGTTTCCGTGAAAGACGACACTCAGATGGCGCTGGCAGAGGAGATGTACCACAGGCTTGAGCAGCGCGGAATCGCCGCCCTGCTGGATGACCGGGATGAGCGTCCCGGCGTGAAATTCAAAGATGCCGATCTGATCGGGTCTCCGCTGCGGATCATCATCGGCAAGGCTGCCGGGGATGGCGAGGTCGAGTGGCTGGACCGTCTGAACGGGAGCGGCAAAGAGCAGATCAGCTCCGATGAGGCGGTAGAGCGGGTGCTGGCGATTTGTTCCGCCGATAAGGGTGGATTATAATGGGTAAGAAGAAGCAATGAAATGAACAGGTGGTACGGGAGGATTAACAACATGACGATCAGACAGGCTTTGCCGCAGGATGCGGTACCGGCAGCCAGGCTGCTGTATGATGCGCTGCATGATGTGGCCCATCAGCTGACCGGAGAAGAGAACGAGCAGGATGTGCTGCCCGTACTGGAACAGTATTTTGCTGCGGAAGACGGGAGATTGTCCCATCGCCAGGCACTCGTCAAGGAAGTGGATGGGGAGGTCGCCGGGGTCATCGTCGTCTACGGCGGGGACGAAATCGCGAAGCTGGATCAGCCGATCCTGGATCGGCTGCGCAGGCTCACAAACGATCCGAGCCTGAAGCTCGACAAAGAATCGGATGAGGATGAATACTACATCGACACGCTGTCGGTATCTCCGCGGTTCGGCGGCCGGGGAATCGGCACGGAACTGATCCGGGCTGCCGAAGAACGGGCCCGGGAGCGTGGTTACCATAAGAATGCTATGGCGGTCGTGACGGATAATACGAGAGCCTATGCACTTTACCAGCGCCTGGGGTACGAGGTGGACAAAGAAATCATGATCAATGGCCATGTCTATTATCATATGGTCAAGCATGTCTAAAACCTTGCTGAACAGCCGAGTCATCGGTAATTCAAGAACAATCGATCGTAAATTTCAAAGATCAACTCGTTGATAGAACATAATCAAAACAAAAACGGTCCCCGAAGGGACCGTTTTTTATGCGTTATTCCCAATCTTCGCGCGTGATCGCATAGAGAATATGATCCTCCCATACCCCGTTAATGCGCAAATACCGCTCTGCCAGTCCCTCTCGGCGGAAACCCGCTTTTTCGAGCACCCGTTGCGAAGGAGTATTCCGGGGCATGACGCCGGCTTGCACGCGGTGCAGCCCAAGCTCATCAAAGGCATACCCGACGCAAAGCCGCACCGCCTCGGTCATAAAGCCTTTGCCTTGCTGTTCCTCGGCGATGAAATAACCGAGATTGGCGTTTTGAAACGGGCCGCGGGCGATTCCGGTGAGCGCGACCCGGCCGACGAGCTCGCCCGTTTCCCGCAGGAAGATGCCGAACAAACGGGAGGATGCCAAGTCCTTGTCTCCCATTCCCGATAAGATATCCGTTTCCTGGCTTTCCAGCGTAAAGTACGACGGATCGCGGAGCGGCTCAAACGGCTGTAAGTAATTGTGATTTCGACGTCTCAGATCAAGCAGCGCCTGCGCGTGCTCCTTATGTAACAATTGCAATTCACAGCGTCCGTCCTTGTTCGTCAGCAAATCTAGCAGCCTCCTCTGATCAAATGGATTGGAGAATAGATTATATGGCTCTATCCGGTCAATTGCAAGCCCTTTCTTGCAGTGCCCTTCCCGGCTTACCATCATTTGGACATCAACCTCGTATCGGCTTTTTGATAGTATTAGAAGGTAGCGAACTCAGAGCTATGGCTCTCTGAAATGGGAAGAAAACCGATGAGTGGATCCGTCTTCAGTAAAAGTAAGTGATCGGGGTTTTTTCAAGGATATTAAGAGCGCTCTTTGGGCTCATCTATGCCGTTATTCTATGAATCTACTATAAATAAAAAGCGAGGCTTGTTCCTGTTGAAGAGATATCAGAAAGTACTGTCCCTCTGCATGGCATCCGCATTCATGTTCGGGACATTAACCCCCGTCTCTGCGGCGTCCGCATTGCCCTTTAATGACATTTCCGGCAGCTTTGCCAAAAGCGAAATCGTAGAGCTTGTCAAGGAAGGCGTCGTCGACGGCACGGGCAACGGGAAGTTCGAGCCGAAGAAAAACGTCACCCGCGCCGAATTTGTAACCATGACCGACCGTCTGCTGAAGCTTTCTTCCGTGCAGGCGGACATGGCATCCTTCAGCGACGTTGCGCCGAAAAGCTGGTATTACGGGTGGGTCGAAGCAGCTGTTCAGCTTGGCATCGCGGAAGGCAAAAGCAAAACGCAATTCCAGCCTGCCACGAACATTACCAGGCAGGAAGCGGCCGTACTGATCGTACGCGCTCTTAAGGTGGATCCGGGCACCAGTTCGGCGGGCCAACTGCCGTACACGGACTCGAAGCAAATTGCCTCTTGGGCCTCTTCCTACGTCATGGCCGCGCATACGTTGGGTCTGATGAGCGGCGCCAAGGGGCAATTCCGCCCGAGTGATCCGATGACCCGCGAAGAAACGGCGGCCGTGCTGGATCGTGTATTGCAGGATAAGGTTTGGGCAAAAGCGATTCATCAAACGACGGATCTTGGCCTGCAGCTCGGCTGGCAAAACGGACTCACCACGGCGCAGTTTAAGGAAAAAATCAAAAAAACGAACGTGAACACGCTCATCCCGCGCTGGTTTTTCCTTGAAAATGCGGCTGTGCCCGTATCAAATTATGCGGATGCAACCCTGTCGACATGGGCTAAGCAAAACAATAAAAAGGTATGGGCGATGCTCGGCAACCATTCGGATTCCGCCTTGACGCACCAGATTCTGTCCGACGAAAGCAAACGCAAAGCCGTCATTCAGAAGCTGGCCGGTTACGTGAAAACCTATGGGCTATCCGGTATCAATGTCGATTTTGAAAATGTCAGTCCGGAGGACCGGCTGCCGCTGACCGCCTTTATTTCCGAGCTTGGCACATCCCTGCGCTCTGCTGGTGCTGTGCTGTCCATTGACGTTTCTCCCGATTTGGGTACGGACTGGACCGAGGCCTTCGACTATGAGGCGCTGGGACGCTATGCCGATTATGTGGTGCTGATGGGGTATGACGAGCACTGGGACGGCGATCCGGTCGCGGGCTCCGTGTCGTCGCTGCCTTGGGCGGAAGCGGCATTGAACCGGATGCTGGCG
Source organism: Paenibacillus chibensis (assembly GCF_004001045.1). Lineage (GTDB taxonomy): Bacteria > Bacillota > Bacilli > Paenibacillales > Paenibacillaceae > Paenibacillus_AQ > Paenibacillus_AQ chibensis. Next base: position 79,209 of record NZ_BIMK01000010.1, on the reverse strand, counting down.
AGCGTGCCGGCTTCCAAAACGATCTTGGCGCTTCCGTATTATACGCGGGACTGGACACTCCAATCCGGAGGCGCGGTGTCCGAGGAGTTATCCTTGATTCAGCAAGGACAGCGCATCAAATCCGTCGCGTATAACCGGGTCTGGGATGAAACGTCGGGCCAATATGTGGTGAGCTACAATCGTCAAGGCGTTCAGCACCGGATCTGGGTCGAGGACGGACGTTCCCTTGCCCTGAAGACGATGATGGGCGCGAAACGGAATATTGCGGGGTATGCATATTGGTATATCGGTGCGGAAACCGATGATATTTGGAGCAGCTTGAAAAATGCGATGCGGTATGCATCCTACTAACCTATGTAACGAAATTCGATCCTTGGCAGAGGGTCGGATTTTTTTTGTGATTTATATTATAAAAACATTGAATAATACATTCTAATAAAATAGAATAAACGTAGATGGAAAATATGGGTAAGGGGAATGACGGGATGAACCTCATCGATTTGTCGTTTAAAAAAGATGCTTACCGGGTGGAGCTGCAGAGCTCTCTATTGTTTGAGCACGCGCTCGGCATAGCCGCGGCCACGAACAGAAGGCTGCATGGCGCACTCGAGCAGCCGGAGGACTACTGGATCAAGCTGCGGAACGAAGTATCCGAGCCGCTGCGTTGGGAGCTGGATTACTGCGAGCAGCATCAGACATGGAAAATGCTGCTGCAGCTGCTCCATACGGAAGTCTTTGACACGTTCGAACAATTTGCGGATGATGTAATGAAGCTGGAAGAAGAGCGGTTCATCTATGAAGTGTTGCCGTTTTTGGGCAGCGGGATGGAGGATTTGCGCCGCAGTACCGCGCAGAAAGATGTCGGAGCGGCGGCAGAGATGAAGAAGGTATGCGCTCGACATGCTTTTTTTTCGGAGATGATCGATACGGCTTTGAATACATCCGCGGATCGATTGAAGGATCATTTGATCAAGCTGCTCCAGCTATGGAAGCAGGAGGTCGCAGGAGCGGAGGACGCGGCGAAGGAGGAGATTCTCCGCCGGGATTTGGCCGCGAAGAAGGGATGGCTCCGGTCCGTTTCGCCGGAGGAGACCGTGCTGCGGGCGGCAGGCGTCGAATATAAGCCGGAGGCCGGAGTAAGCCGCGTGCTTCTCATCCCTCATGTCATCTATCGCCCCTGGACGATTGAAGCGAACATGATCGATACGCAAATCTTTTATTACCCGGTCAGCGACGCCAGCATGACCGCTGGCGGGGACCCGTACGAGCCGCCGGGACAGCTTGTTCAGCTGTATAAGGCACTGGGAGACGAGAAAAGGCTGCGTGCGCTTAAACTGATCGCCGAGCAGGAACGTTCGCTCAAGGAGCTTACCGAACAATTGGGCATGGGGAAGACGACGGTCCATCATCACCTGGCTATTCTGCGTGGGGCGGGACTGGTGAGGGTCAAGGACGGAAGCTATGTGTGGAACAAGGGATCGCTGGACCATCATGATGACGACCTTCGCGATTTTCTGGGACTTGATGAGAATAAGCCATGATCCATAGGGGGATCAAGGACGTTAAAGAAGAAGACGGTCGCCCTTCGAATAATCATAACCCTTCGAATAATCATAACCCTTCGAACAATCATAACCATCGGAACAAGCCCTTTTTGTGGCTGTGCGCCGATCAGATGCGCTCCATCCTTGCCGCAACCTCGGGAACGTTTATTTTGTCCTGGATGCTGTACGAGCTGACCGGTTCCAAAACGGCTATGGGCGTGTTATGGCTGCTTAGCATTGCGGGTCAGTGGGCGGTACAGTGGATCTTCGCGCCTCTCATCGACCGCTGGAAACGTACGACGGTTATGAAATTGTCGGAAACTGTTCGCGGCATGGGCTATGCATTCGTATGGCTGATGTGGATAGCCGGCAACCAGGAAGCATATGTTATATGGATCGGCACTTTTATCGGCTCGCTTCAAATCTATGATGCGGCGGCTGGTGCGCTTTTGCCCAAGCTGGTATCGAAGGAGAGGCTTATCCGTGCCAACGCGACCCTGGCGGGAGGAGGGCAGCTGGTGCGGGTATTGGCTTTGCCGCTGGCAGGCATGCTGACCGGCATGTTCCGGCCCGGGGTGCTGCTGCCATGGCTGATGCTTCTTTTTTTCAGCTGCTGGGGATTTACCGCTTTCATGAATGAACCCGCACGAAACGCGAAACAGGGAATGACCTGGAGGGGGAGTCTGCATCAAGGGATACGGGTGTACCGCGATCATACAATATTGTACGCGCTCGCGCTGCTGATCTCGGTAACCAGCTTCGGCGTATTTGCCACGCAGTCGATGTATGTTCCCTTCGTCATGGACGTGCTGGGCGGCGGCCCGATGGATTTCGGCTTGTTTTCCGCGTCCTTTCCGCTGGGCTATGTGCTGGGCTCTTTGATTGTCGGCAGGCTGAAGGAGCCCGGGCCTTATATGTACGTAATGATGAGCGCGGCGCTGTTCGGCGGCGGACTGACATATTTGCTGCTCGGATCAACGGTTCACATGGCTGCAGCCCTTTGCATTGAAGCGGCGGCCGGAGTGCTGATGCCGTTTTGGAACGTTTACAGCAGCGCCTTGTATTATAGGATCGTCCCGGAAGCCGTCCTTGGACAGGTTTTGGCCGTCCGCTCGCTGCTCACCAGAGCGATGACGCCGCTCGGCATTATGTACGGAACGTTCTGTGCAGAACGCTTCGGCGTGCCGCAGCTGTTCATCACGGTGGGCCTGTTAATCTGTCTGGTTTCGGGAATGGGGCTGATGTTTGCAGGCAACGCGGCATATAGAAGCATGAGAAAGCGAGTGCCGCCCGAGGATAAGCCGGGCTGAACCCAAGAAGTTTGACATCGTTTCTTACATATGAAGCACCGGCCTCGGTTGTCCGTTCTCCAGGAAATGGTTGAAATGTATATGACTTCTCCATGAAAGGGGTATGATGTTGTCGCGTAAAACAGGGTTGATCTTCAGTTCACTGTTTGCCACATGCCTGCTGCTTGCAGCCGGGATGGAACGAATCGGCCGGGACGGGAGTACAGGCGGCCTTCCCATGGACAGGATGCTGCTCTATCCAGGCTGGCTGCTGCTGGCACTCCTTATGTTATTAACCTTCGTTATCGCCGTCCGCTATTTCGACACGCTGCAGGATATGATTGCAAAAATGTTACATCATGATCTTGTCCCCTTCCTCGCTTCCTGCACGCTGCTGCTCTCCTTTGCCCTGCAGCTGCGCCGGGTCAAGCTTGCGGCTGTTTCCCCCGCTGTAACCGGCGACGACGGGATCCCTCAGAGCGGATTCGAGAGCAGCAGCATGCTATCCGCCAACCTGATCTTCAACGCCAATATTGTGCTATTTTGCGTATCGTTTGCGATTCTATGCGGCTGGTGGGCCGTCGAGAAAAGAAAAAATTGACTCCTTATCGAAAATATTCCTTAACTTTTCGCGCAAGGCCATTCTCTATAATAGTATTCAGCCGTTTCAGGTAATGGAGCAAGAACGTTCATCGGCCTGAAGCGAGCAGGTAATTCGGCCTCAACTCATGCAGAGCATGCCTGCGCTGAAGAAGTAAGGAGGACTTTTGCGATGCGAATAAAATCATGGAATTTACACGCAGCTGCCGTTTTGGTCGTTTTGGTGGCTGTGTTATCCGGCTGTACTCTGGCTTCCGCCGGACATGCCGCTCCCGCGGCGAAGACCCAGGCCTCCGTCGCTGTCGCAGTCTCGGAAAAGACTGCTCCCATACCACCAAAGACCGGACAGGAATCTGCCCGGGAGATACAGGCGGCTGCGGTCGCGGCGGGCAAGCCGGCGGCAGTGCTGGACCCGAAGAAGGGCAGCGAGGTGAAATGGACGACATCCGTTCATTATGACCTTCCGGTCATCGATTTCGTGGATACGCAAACGGGCTTTGCGATGAAGGAGATGGGTGATGCCACCCTCCGGCTGCTGACCACGGCAGATGGAGGCGCGCATTGGCAGGAACGCAAGGTTCCGGGCGAGTATGTCCGCAGCCTGGACTTCGTCAATGCACAAACCGGGTATGTTCTGATCGAGGACCAGTGCTCCGAGAGCGGCAATCTGCAGTGCAAGCAGATGCGCCTGCTCAAAACCCGGGATGGCGGACGTACGTGGAATACGTCATGGCAGGCGGTTTCCAAGGAAGACCGAAGCCGGGCGAACCCGGTCATGCATCGGTTATCGTTCGTGGACGAGAACAACGGCGCGATGCTCGTGAACGGCAGTTTGTACATCACGGCAGACGGAGGCGTCCATTTCAAAGCGGCTTCGTTTGGAGTCAGGGATTTCAAAGCGCTCAGCGCAAGCTTTCCGAAGGCGGGAATTGGTTATGTCATTGGCACGGTAGGCAAGAATGAGGGCAAGCTCGCGGTATTGAAAACCGCAAACGGCGGACGTACCTGGAGCAAGCAGCTTGACATTACGGGCAAGGATTCGCCTTTATCCGCATTTCAAATCCAGTTTGCGAACGAGAATGCCGGATGGCTGCTGACGAATGATACGGGAATGATGAACGGGGATGTGTACCGCACGCTTGACGGCGGGAAGCATTGGAGCTACATGAGCACGCAGCGCACCGGTCGTCCCTATGTGGACGGTATTCATCTGATCGACGGGAATACGGGCATGGTCTCGCTGCACCCCGGTGCAGGTCCGATCGAAGGCGGAATTTGGCTGACGAGGGACGGCGGGCGAACCTTCACCGGCGTCGGCACGGTCACGGCCGTCAATCAGCTGCAGATGCTGTCGGCGAAGGAGGCATGGGCTGCCGTGGACGGGATGAACGGAAACGATGTTCTCATCCACTCCCGGGACGGGGGTATCAGTTGGCAGGAGTCGTACCCGTTAAGCGACCCTTATGGACGGCCGACGGAGGATATCACGTTCATCGATCCGCAGAACGGGTACGGTATAGGCACCCACATTAATGGCAATCAAGTGCTGAAAACGACTGATGGAGGAGCAAGCTGGAAGATCATCGCTTCCTTGAAATCATGGATTCGGCTGGAGAAAGTAAGCTTCGTGAACGAGAAGTTAGGATATATCGTCGCGCTTCAGGAGAAAGCTCCCCAGCATGTGCTGCTCGTGACAAACGATGGTGGAATGACATGGGGAAAAGCTTCCGGCGACGGACTGAGCAAGCTTGATCTGTTCGACATCTACGATATACGGTTTTTCGATCGCGAGCATGGCGTTTTGTTCGGCTTAGGCGATGGGAAATCGGTATACCGGACTTCGGATGGGGGAAAGACATGGACGCAAACCCTCTTGAGCCGAGAGCCGGGCAAAGATATGAAAGTCGCCTTGACATCCTATACGGACGGCTGGCTGCTCCAGCAGGGAGACACGAAAGGACGGCTGGAGCTGATTCGCTTCCAGGATGGAATAACCGCCACGGTGTCGAGGCTGAAACGAGACTGGCTTCCGGCAGGGATTTATTTTACGGATGAACGGCATGGCTACCTGCTATGCAATGATATCCATGCGAACGATGGTTACGGGTACCATTTGTTAACAACCGCAGATGGCGGGATGACGTGGACAGATCATCCTTTTTCGGCGAAGACGGAGCTTGATGACGCCAACCGGATCTATTTTGCGGATCCGCTGCACGGATGGCTTCAATCTTACGAGGGAATGGCCGAAACGAAGGATGGCGGACTCAGCTGGACCGTGCTAGAATGAATTGTTATTAAGCTTAGCGCGTGAAAGGAAGCATCATGAGAAAAAAAGCGTCATTCCCAACGGCCATCCCATTATTCATCGGAATTATTGCCGTTTCTTTTTCATCGATTTTCGTCAAATGGGCGTCCGCGCCCGCATCGATTCAAGGCATGTACCGCTTGTTATTTACGGTATTGCTGATGCTGCCCTTTATCGGGCCGTATTGGTCGGAGCTGAAGTCGTTATCTTTTAAAAAAGCATCCATGCTGTTTACCTCCGGGTTTTTCCTGGCGCTGCATTTTTTGCTCTGGATGGGCTCGCTCAAGCTGACGACGGTCTCGAGCTCGACGATCATTTTGGCGCTTGAACCCGTATTTATCGTCTTTGGAGCCTTTATTCTTTATAAAGAACGCACGTCGCGTGTTTCCATGCTCGGCATGGGCGTGGCGATCGTCGGGGCGGTTTTGATCGGCTGGGGAGATATCGGGGTGTCCCGGGACAATTTGATCGGCGATATGCTGTCGGTCTTCGGTACGCTGGCCGTTTCGGTCCATATGCTGATCGGTCAGAAAATGGTCACCCAGGTATCCTCGTTCATCTACAGCTTTGTCGTGTTTGTTTCGGCCGTGGTTGTATTTGCTGTCTATAACCTGTTCACCGCCACCCCGTTCATCGGGTATCCGGGCAAGGATTGGCTCATGTTCTTGCTGCTTGCGGTCGTCCCGACGGTATTCGGGCATTTGCTGTTCAACTGGCTGCTGCAGTACGTTTCGGCCACGACAATTTCCATGAGCATTTTGGGAGAGCCCGTCGGATCCAGCTTGCTGGCGTTCCTTCTGCTCGGCGAACAAATGACCTGGTTCCAGATCATCGGAGGCTTGCTGGCCATTTCCGGACTGGTCGTCTTTTTGAACGCAGGCCGGCTGAGTAAGAAAGCCCTAGGAAGCCAGGTGGGGGAACCGTTAAAATCGGCTTAATGCACGAATGAATCATCAAACTCAATTTGGCCAACACCTGCTTTAGACCACGGATAATACGGTAGCTTGGCAGAAAAAAAACGCCGCTTCAAGGGGATTTGACCCCGGAAGCGGCGTTTTTCATGCTTGTTTAATTGTTTTCGGCCATCTGCCGATCTTTCCACAGGGCGGTGATCACCAGGCCGACGACCATGATGACGGCAGCGAAAAGATAGGGATACTGAATATTCACGTCAAACAATACGCCTCCAAGCGCCGGCCCGACGATATTGCCGAGGCTCGTATAGGTGGAGTTCATTCCGGCAACAAAGCCTTGCTCTTTCCCGGCTGCTTTGGATAAAAACGTCGTTAAAGCCGGACGCAGCAGATCGAACGCCAGAAAAATAAAGGACGTGACGACCAGTACCGTTACAAACCCGGAGATCATGACGGATACGACCGCCAGAATCGCGCCGACAACCAAGCAGGCTTGGATAAGCTTTTTCTCGCCGAGCCATTCCACCATTTTGCCGAAAAGGAAAATCTGAACGATAACGCCGAAAATGGAACTGATCGTAATGATGGCGGCAATATCCTTGGGCGTAAAGCCGAATTTATGATCGGAAAACAGGCTGAATACCGTTTCATAGGCGGACAGGCCGAATGCAAGTACAAACACGATGATAAACGCAATAAAATAGAGCGGGTGAAGCGATTTTTTCAAATCGCCGAAAAAGCTTGATTTCTTTGCGTTCTCCGAAATTTCGGCTAACTCTTCTTTGGTCAATGGCTCTTTCAAAATAAAAACGGATGACAAGCATGCGATGAAGGCAACGACAGCCGCGAAGAAGAAAGGAACCCGAATTCCGTATTCCGCTATAAAGCCGCCGATGCCGGGGCCAATAATAAATCCGGTGCTGATCGCGGCTGAAATGTAACCCATCGCTTTGGGCCGCTCTTCAAGAGAAGTAATGTCCGCCACGTACGCCGTCGCGCTTGGCATGATGAACGCGGCGCTGATGCCTCCAAGAATCCTAGCCAAATAAAGAATCCACACACTCGTGCCGATCCCGAAGATCAGCTCGGACAATCCGAAGAGGAACAGGCCGATCACGATCATTCTCTTCCTGCCGTAACGGTCGACCCAGCGGCCTGCAAACGGCGAAATGATCAGCTGGGACAAAGCGAAGACGGCGACGAGATATCCCATCGTTTTTCCCGATAAATGCATCATGTCCATGAAGGACGGCATGACCGGGATGATGAGGCCTACCCCCAAAAAAGCAATGAATACATTGCTGAGAAGAATCATTAATACTGCTTTTTGTTCCCTTATTGTTTTTTTCATCACTGATCAACATCACTTTCTGTAAGAATCATGGCTGTGAGATGCCTCTCCAAAATACGGCCCAGCAGGCATCCAATTTCTCCTGGAGCCGCGTTTCGTCATTTTCATAAACCAGGCTGATCATAATCGTATCGACAATGCCTAAAAATGCGAGCGTAGGCGTTTTTGGCGTGTTTCCGTAAATGGCTTTGGCACCGATCCAATCATCGAATTTTCGTTCCAGCATCGCCTGTACTTCCGTGTCAATCTCGACGACTTCCTTCCCGACCGCTTGCGTAAGATGAACCGGCGGAAAAAATGACATGCGCAGCCAGAACTTTAACTGCTCGTCTTTCTGGAAAAGATCGATGACCAATCGTAAAAATCCATACAGGTCTTTGCCGGGATCAACAGAATCCATCCGATTAAGGTATTGGATTTTGGACGCTAGCTCCGCTTCTTTCGCATCCCGTAAAACCTGCAAAAACAAATCGTCCTTTCCTTTGAAGTAAGCGTATAAGGATTGCTTTTTCATGCCGACTTCTTCGGCAATTTGGGAAAGAGACGCGCCCTCATAACCATGCATCGTGAAATATTTCAGGGCGGCATCTTTAATTTCATTGATTTTCACAACACACACCTCCAGCTAACGAACGGTCGTCAGTCATCATATCAAATTCCAGGCATAGAGGCAAGCATAGAATCATACAATTAATAGTAATTATTACGATTAACTTGCCAACTTGGTCACTTTATGGTTTAATGACTATTAAACGTAAATATTACGATTAAGCGAGGGGATTGTTAAGGATCGACAAAGCGCTGAGAAGAAGTCATTTATTTTTTTTGCGTTTTATTAATCGTAATGATTACTAATAATCACGAGGAGGATACATATGCCGTTATGTACCATGCGCAATATTGTATTCGGCTACGATCAAGAGCCCGTCATCCGCGATTTTTCGGCGGATTTTCATAAAGGGGAGTTCATCGCCATCAGCGGACCGAACGGAGCGGCCAAAACCACGCTGCTCAAGCTGCTGCTTGGGATTGCCAAGCCTTGGAGCGGCACGGTCCATTGGTCCGCAGATATGAAAAGAGGCTCTGTCGCATATGTTCCCCAGCAAGTAGCCTCTTTTAACCCCGGCTTTCCCAGCAAAGTGATCGAACTCGTCAAATCGGGTTGTTATCCGGGGCTCGGTCTTTTTCGTCCCTTTCATTCTCGCCAGCATGCGCTGGTAGAGGAGGTTTTGAAAGAGGTCGGTCTATGGGAACTGCGGGATCGAAAGATCGGCGAGCTGTCCGGGGGGCAGAAACAGCGGGTATGCATTGCAAGGGCTATGGCGCAGCAGCCGGACCTGCTGGTTCTCGATGAACCGGTTACCGGCATGGACGCGGCGAACCGTGCTTCGTTATACCAGTGGTTGCACGGGACGGTCAAATCCCAAGGGAGGTCGGTTGTCATGGTGACGCATAATCTGCATGAGGCTGAACCGTATCTGGATCGTGTGATTTACCTCGAAGGGAAGGAAGCGTGCGAGCATGTTTCAATATGAGTTTATGCAGCGTGCTTTTCTGGCCGGAGGCCTGATTGCGCTGATCGCGCCGATCCTTGGCATTTACCTGGTTTTACGGCGGCAGTCCTTCATGTCCGATACACTGTCGCATGTCTCGATGGCCGGCGTCGCGCTCGGGACGGTCATTCATGTGGAGCCGGTTCTCTCCGGCTTTCTGTTTGCCATTCTAGGGGGGCTTTTGATCGAGCAGCTCCGAAGAACCTACAAGACATACAGTGAGGTTCCGGTAGCGATCATCATGACCTCGGGTCTTGCGCTTGCGATGGTGCTGATGAGCATGAAAGCCAGCTTGAGCAAAAGCTTCAGCTCTTATTTGTTCGGCTCGATCGTGGCAGTCAGCCGAACACAGCTGATCATTATTGCAGCTGTAACGCTGATCGGGCTTGCATTTTTCGTGCTCCTCCGGCGGCCGCTCTATGCAATGACTTTCGAAGAAGATACGGCGGCGGTAAGCGGTGTTCCTGTCAAGCTTATGTCGTTTGCTTTTGCGGTCATGACAGGCATGATTGTGGCCGCAGCCATGCCCATTGTCGGCGTACTGCTTGTTTCTTCGTTAATCGTGCTGCCTTCGGCCCTGGCGCTTCGCTTCGCCCGCGGGTTTGCTTCAGCTGCCCTGCTGGCAGTCATCGCGGGGATGACTGGGGTATTCAGCGGTTTGACCGCTTCTTATTATACGGATACACCGCCGGGAGGCACCATTGCCCTTATTTTGCTTGTGTTCTTATTAGGCGGGATTGCCATTCAGCGCGCAGCGAAAATGCTCGGCATATGGAAAGCAGGAGATGTCTCTGCTTCCGGAGTGCCGCAGTCCCGTAAACGTCAATCGAACCAAACCATTCATAAAAGGAGTTATTAACCATGAAAAAATGGATTCCGTTATTATCCTTACTAATGATCTCCGCTCTTGCCGTTACGGCGGCAGGCTGCGGTCCGAAGAAAGAAGCCGAGCCAGATGGCGGTAGGGTTCCGGCTGCGACGGCGGCGAATGGCAAGCTTCAGGTGGAAGCCAGCTTCTATCCGATGTATGAATTTACACGGCAGGTAGCCGGGGACTTGGCGGATGTGCATTTGTTGATTCCCTCTGGCGTGGAGCCTCATGATTGGGAGCCGACACCGCAGGATATCGCAAAGATTGCCAAAGCGGATGTCCTGGTGTATAACGGTGCAGGCATGGAAATCTGGGTGGATCAGGTTGCCAAAGGTTCGGATAATGCGAACCTGAGTCTTGTCGAAGCCAGCAAAGGTTTGGAGTTAATGGAAGGCGTCGATGAAGAAGAAGAGCATGCCGATGCCAAAGACCACGAGGGACATGATCACGGAAGTTTGGACCCTCATGTTTGGTTGTCTCCCAAGCTCGCCATTGAGGAGGTCCGCAGCATTGAAAAGGCGCTTGTCGCCAAGGCGCCGCAGCATCAAGCCGAATTCACGAAAAACGCTGACGCTTATGTTGCCAAGCTGGAGCAGCTTGATGCGGATTACCAGAAAGAGCTCGCCGGTACCAAACGCAAGGATTTCGTTACGCAGCACGCCGCTTTCGGCTATTTGGCCCATACGTATGGTTTGACGCAGGTTCCGATCGCCGGGCTTTCTCCTGAACAGGAGCCCTCTGCTGCAGCCATGACCGACGTCATCAAGTTTGCGAAAGAACATCAGGTCAAGACGATCTTCTTCGAGACGCTGGTCTCCTCGAGCGTAGCCGAAACGATCGCCAAAGAGGTCGGAGCAAAGACGGACGTATTGAACCCGCTTGAAGGGCTGACCCAGGAAGAACAGGATAATCATCAGGATTATATCGCAATCATGCGCTCCAATCTGGATGCGCTGAAGAAAGCACTTGAGGAATAATGTTCTGAGGTCAGAACAAGCGCTTAATCTGTAATAATATTCATTGATATCGGAGGAACAACATACATGAGCGATAAAAGAATACCTGTAACCGTACTGAGCGGCTATCTCGGTGCAGGTAAAACGACCGTCCTGAACCATGTCCTGAACAACCGCGAAGGGCTCAAGGTCGCCGTGATCGTCAACGACATGAGCGAAATCAACGTGGATGCCGCATTAGTTCAGTCGGGCACCAGCTTATCCCGCACCGAAGAAAGGCTCGTGGAAATGTCCAATGGCTGCATTTGCTGCACGCTGAGGGACGATCTGCTTGAGGAAGTAAAAAAGCTCGCGGAGGAAGGAAGGTTCGATTATATTCTGATCGAATCGACGGGGATTTCCGAGCCGATACCTGTCGCTCAGACTTTCAGCTACGTCGATGAGGAAACCGGCATCGATCTCACCAAGTTTGCCCGCCTGGACTGCATGGTGACCGTGGTTGACGCATTCCGGTTCTGGAAGGATTTTGCCTCCGGAGATACGCTTCTCGACCGTGCGGAAGCTGCAGGAGAGAATGATGAACGGGATGTGGTGGACCTACTCGTCGAACAGATCGAAACCTGCGACGTTCTGCTGTTGAACAAATGCGACCTGGTGGACGAAACGGAGCTGAACCGGCTTGAGGGGCTGCTCCGCAAGCTTCAGCCGTCTGCGAAGTGCATCAGGATCGTGAAGGGCCAGGTTGAACCTTCTGCCATCCTGAACACAGGGCTGTTTGATTTTGAAAAAGCTAGCATGTCTGCCGGCTGGATTCAAGAGCTGGAAAAAGAAACGCACACGCCTGAAACCGAAGAATACGGCATCAGCTCCTTCGTTTACCGGAAAAGGGTTCCCTTCCATCCGGGTCGACTGTCGGATTTATTGACCGATTGGCCGGAAGAGGTTGTCCGGGCTAAGGGCTTGGTCTGGCTGGCAGTCAAGGATGATGTCGCGGCAAGCTTCAGTCAGGCGGGGCCATCCATCCAGTTTGGTCCGGCAGGATACTGGCTGGCAGCCATGCCGGAAGAAGAACAGCAGGCCGTGCTGGACGCGGAACCCGAATTGCGGCATAAATGGGACGCAGTCTGGGGTGACCGGATGAATGAGATCGTTCTGATCGGCATTCACATGGACCCGGCTGTCATTGAGGAAATGCTGGACGCCTGTCTTCTCACCGCCGCCGAGATGGACTTGGACTGGTCGCAAATCCATAATCCGCTGCCATGGATGGCGGTGTAAATGTTTATAATTTCCTCCGGGCACACTTAGGAAAAGTGCCATGGAGGAAATGTGAATGTTTCCTTTCGGTCATTTGGACAAGCCTAGAAAATGAAATGAAGAAACAGGAAAAGACGGAGGACCGTATTGATGCGGATTTCCGTCTTTTTTTATGGATATGCCCTGCATCAGATCATGGATTTTGGCTGCCCCCCCAATATGTTACTTGCCCTCTATTTATTTAGCGTTTGAACAAATTCTAAAATGTGTTCTCTTACCTGTTGAGACTGTACTTGTGTTAGATTCATCAATTCTCCGTAACCATCTTTAAGTCTAGGAGCAAGTATTGTTATTGGCTCATTCAACTTCTTTTTGTTTTCAATTGGTTTTTCAAGTCCGGGAGTTAACAGATTCTTTTCGAGTTCTGAATAGATGATTATACTTTCAATAAATTTATCATCCATATCGAAATAATCTTCTAATGAATACAACTTATATTTTTCTAGATTATTTGACTTTTCTACATAAGTTATAGAATTAACTTTTTTATAGGCAATTTTCACCGGTAGGTCTTCATTATTGGAGGTATCAGAATAAACTTCAACAGAGAATGCTTCAACCGTATCATGTATTTCTTTATTCGAACAACCCGCTGTAACTAATGAAAGAATAAAACAAAAAACCGCCATATATTTCTTCATCTTTTTCGTTCCCCCTGACATGAATATGAAGATGTTAACCCAGTTCTCGATGATAGGGTGATAAGGAATACGCAACTCAATTATACCATATTATGGATTTTTATTCCGGAGGAATAACAACACGGTTCTAGACTTGGAAAACGGGATTCGGATGAAAAGGGAGGCATTATGGGGGGAAAGCATAAAGGAAATCGTCCTGATCGGCATCGACATGGATGGCGGTATAAATGTTTATGATTTCCTCCGGACAAACTAAGAAAAAAGTCTTGGAGGAAATAAGAATGAAGGCTGTCACGTATCAAGGGCGCAAAAAAGTCGAGGTTAAGGAGGTCCGGGATCCCGGCCTTGAAAACAAGGATGACATTTTGGTGAGAATTACTACCACTGCCATCTGCGGGTCGGATCTTCATATTTACCATGGCTTGATTCCGGGCATGTACGACGATTATGTAATCGGCCACGAGCCGATGGGCATAGTCGAAGAGGTGGGGCCGGATGTCACGCGCGTGAAAAAAGGAGACCGGGTCATCATCCCGTTTAACGTTTCCTGCGGACAATGCTTTTTCTGCCAGAATCACATGGAGAGTCAATGCGATAATTCCAACGATAACCGGGATACCGGCGGGTATTTAGGATATTCGGACTCATACGGCGGATTCATGGGCGGACAAGCAGAGCTGCTTCGCGTTCCTTACGGAAATTTCATGCCTTTTGTCGTTCCCAAAGAGGCGGAACTGGAGGATGAGCAAATCCTCTTTCTCTCGGACATTATGCCCACGGCTTTCTGGGGCGTCGATCATGCGGGCGTGAAAAAGGGCGATACGGTTGTGATTCTCGGCTGCGGCCCCGTGGGTCTGCTGGCACAGAAATTCGCCTGGAAAAAAGGCGCCAAACGCGTGATCGCCGTCGACAGCATCGATTACAGACTGGAGCATGCGAAAAAACATAATCATGTTGAAACCTATAATTTCGAAGCGATCGAAGATTTGGACAAACACTTACTCGAGCTTACCAAAGGCGGAGCGGATGTTGTGATTGACTGCGTGGGCCTGGATGCCAAACGGACGCCGATGGAGAAGATCGAAACGACATTGAAGCTTCAAGGTGGGTCGCTCGGGGCTTTCGAAATGGCGGCGAACATTGTCCGCAAATTCGGCACAATTTCGGTCGTAGGCGTGTACGGATTAACGTACAACATGTTTCCTTTCGGGCATTTATTCGAGCGCAACATCACCGTGAAAATGGGGCAGGCACCCGTGATCCACTACATGCCGGAGCTGTTCAAATGGGTGCAATCCGGCGAAATCGATGTAACCGACATGATTACGCACCGGCTGCCGATATCCGAGGCGGAGCGAGCTTACCGGATATTCGACGACAAGGACGATCACTGCATTAAAGTGGTGTTGAAGCCGTAAAAGAAGAAGGATAAGAAATACAGGGGAAAAGACGGAGTACCGCGAGAATGCGGGCTTCCGTCTTTTTGTTTAAATCGACATGTCGTGCGAGAAACTCCAGTTTCCTTTTGAAGATGAAATGCCATCGAAATAATCAAGGCGTATAGCGTGAAACAACAACCTTCACATTATGCCTTAGCCAGCCACAAAGTCCATGGATCCTTCTCGATGATCGGGTGGGATCCTTTCATTTTGGCGGAGATGTACGAAACCAGCTCTTCCAGTTCTGCGTCCGTGCACTCATGCAAGATGGACCGTCCGGTGCGGGAGCGCAAGTCCTCGAATAACGCATCCGTACTGCTATAAACAGCGCGGGTTTCCCATAGCTTCAGTTCCCGGATGTCATGGAATCCGGCAGTCTGCAGCGCTGAGATCACCTGCTCGGAGCTGTGCCTGCGGGAAATCTCGGTCTTGGCGAGATGCGGATATTTCTCGAAAAAGAAACCGCGGATATTCGTCTCGGAGCCGGGCAGCAGACTGTCCTCGGGAGTACGGTCCTGTATAACTAAGGTTCCGCCAGGCTTTAGAATCCGGCGCGCTTCCCGGAAACATGCCGGCAAATCCTGCAGATGATGAATCAAGGCCCGCTCCAGTACAAGATCATAGCTTTTTGACGACAGTGGAAGCTGGTATGCATTTCCTTGAATCCAGGTCACCTGATCGGTATATCGACCGTCCATGTGAGCCTTCGCCCCCTTCAGCATTTCGGCTGAAAAGTCTACTCCTGCAACATGCTTCACGCCAAGTTCCAGCAAGGCAAGCGTGTAAATGCCTCCGCCACAGCCGATATCAGCCGCATGTTTTCCGTGCACATCCACCTGCTCGGCTAGCAGCTTCAACCAGGCATCATCCGCTTGGCGAGTCGTGTAAGAAGTCCGATTATCGGGATCATGAAAATTCATTGGCATCGAGTTATTCACTCCTTCATAAAAATTGTTTCGACAGATGAAACGATGTTTTGATATATGAAATGATTTTGATTGTATTATAGAATATTTTTCCGCAGATGAACATGATTTTAATAAAAAAATTCAGGGACGTTATAAAATCTTTAGAATTGCCTTCTAAGCTGAATAGCAGGAGGGGGTGGAACATGAAAGTACTGGAAATCGAGCATATTACGAAAAAAGCCGGACGGCGCACGCTTGTGGACGACATGTCATTCGATATTTTACAGGGGGATGTCTGCGGTTTCGTCGGTCCGAACGGTGCGGGCAAAACGACGCTGATCCGCATGATAACCGGCTTGATCCGGCCGGAAGACGGGAACATCCGGATTGAAGGCTTTGACGTGCAGAGGGACCGGATGAAGGCTCTTGCTCAGGTAGGAGCCATCGTGGAATCACCGATCTTTTTCCCGTATATGTCGGGACAGGATAATCTTCTTAACCTGGTCAAGCTGCACGCCAATATTCCCAAGGAGCAGCGGGCGCCGCGCGTTGACGAGGTGCTCCGGATCGTGGGATTGGAGGCGCGAGGCAAGGACAAAGTCAAAACCTACTCGCTCGGCATGAAGCAGCGCCTTGGCATTGCCCAGGCCCTTCTCGGAAATCCGAAGCTGATTATATTGGATGAACCTGCCAACGGTCTGGACCCGATGGGAATCCGGGAGCTTCGGAATCTGATTCTGGAGCTGAATGCGAAGCATGGGATTACCTTTTTCGTGTCCAGTCATCTGCTCGATGAACTCCAACGGATATGCAGCCGTTTTGTCATCATCAAAGAGGGGAAGCTGGTATGGCAGGGTACGCAGGAACAATGGCAGCAAATCGCCGGCAGCATCAGCCTGGAGGATCATTTCGTGGAGATGATGACCTCATGATGGCGCTTCTGCATAGTGAATGGGAACGGCTTTTGAAGCGGAAAATCTTCTGGCTGTTTCTGGCTGCCATCCCGCTGATCATCGTGGCCACGGCCAAATACTATTTGGGTCATAATGCGGCGATTCCTATGGGGAGTCCGGAGCATACGACGGCGGAGAACTTTCCGGTGATGGCCATGATCGAGCAGCTGATCATCGTGTTTAACGTGCTCGCGCTCATTTTGCTGACGCTGTCATTTACGGAGGAATACCGTTCGGGCCAGCTTCGGATGATCATGCTCAGGGCATACAGCAGCGCGCAGCTGTTCTGGGCCAAATGGCTCGCGTTCGCGCTCATGATGGCTTTGTTTTTCATCTTCTATTTGATCGCGGCCGTCATCGCGGGTGCATTATTTTTCAAGTCATCACCGGAGCAAGTTCTGTTCTATTACGACCATGTGGTGTCAAACAGAGACATGATCCTTTATACGCTGAGTTACTATGGCATGGCGTATGCGAGCATCATCGGTATGGCTTCCGTATTTATCGGCATCGGCGTCATCTCGCGTTCTTCGACGGCTGCGATCGGCCTTGGCATGGGATTTCTGCTGTGCTCGCTGGGATACCCGCTCATATTCGAATTGTCGAACCGATCGTTTGGTTTGGGGCTGCCCTCCATGCTGAAATATCTGTCGCTGTCGGAAATCCAGTTCAGCGGCATCGCGGTTATGATGTCCGACGCACAGGGGCTGAAGCCCTTGCATGCAGGCACATGGATGTCAGGCGTAATTGCCGTGTATACGGCCGTGTTCATGGGAGCTTCGTGCCTGATCTTCACCAAATCGGATCGTTGGATATAAGGAGGAAAAGCTAATGTGGCAGCTATTGCAAAGCGACTGGCAGCGGATGTGGAAACGCAAAAAAACTATGGTCAGCCTGCTGCTCTTCGTTGGTATCGTTTTATTGGATTGTATGTTTCTGCTGATGCAAACCCTGGGGGCCTTCGATAATGTCTCGACGGTACCGCTTACCGCGCAGAACTTTCCGTTGTTCCTGTTAAAAGAAGTGTCCTTTTTTCTGGTGCTCATTATCGGTCCGATCCTGATGATCGACAGCTTTAACGGCGAGTATCATGCAGGACAGCTTCGACTGGTACTGATCAGACCGGTTTCAGTGATGCGGATGTTTGCGGCGAAATGGATCAACTTGGCGTTCATGATGGGGATCTTTCTCTTGGTTACTTTTGCCGCCGGAGAGATTGTCGGCCATATGTTTAAGCCGAGTGTAGACGAAGTCGTATTTTTAAATCCGGAACGATCTTATCATAAGCTAGAGGCGATGATGTATTGTCTTGAATCATACGGGCTATTCCTATTGATCCTGCTGGCGCAGCTGAGTCTGACAGGACTCGTTTGCACCATACTGCCAAGCCCGATCATCTGCTATCTCGGCTGGGTTGCCGTTGCGGTCGGTTCCATGTACCTTTCGAATACGTTCAGCTTTTTGCTGTTCGGCATCTCGACGATTTTTCAATGGATGGCGGGAAGTTACGCTCACCCGTTCATTTTACCGGTGATGGTTTGTATGATTCCTGGTTTTGCCGTTACAATGTGGTGGTGGAATCGTAGAAATTGGGTGAAGTAATGCCCGGATTGCGGGAGTGTGGAAGATGCAAGAAAAGATAATGATCGTGGATGATGAGGCCGACATTGTATCGCTGATTGAGCAGGCGATGACAGCCGAAGGGTATGAGGTGATTACGGCTTCTGACGGGGCTTCGGCCCTGAATATGCTGTCCCGTTCGCCAGACTTGATTATCCTTGATGTCATGATGCCGGGCATAAACGGCTTCGAGCTGTGCCAGATGATCCGGGACGAGGTCAGCTGTCCCATCCTGTTCGTCAGCGCAAGACAGACGGAGGCTGACCGCATTCAAGGCTTGTCCATCGGCGGTGATGATTATATTACGAAGCCCTTCAGCCTGCGCGAGCTCAAAGCCCGGGTTGGCGCACATTTGAGGGGGAGCCGGCGGAAAATAGAAGGCGCCGCAGTCCGGTCGCTCCTACGTTACGGCTTGCTGCGCATCGACCTGAAAGGACGCGAAGTGCTGCTTCAGCATGCCGCCGTTCCGCTGACAGCCAAGGAATTTGATATCGTGGAGCTGCTTGCGCTGCATCCGGGCCAGGTATTTTCCAAAGAGCAAATTTATGACCGGATCTGGGGACTCGAAGCCAGCGGCGATATTAGCACGGTGACAGAGCATATCAAGAAAATTCGTGCCAAGCTGGTCCATGTGGATCCCGTGAACAGCTACATTGCAACGGTATGGGGGGTTGGCTACAAATGGGAAAGATCGGACGTATTGAACGGCTCCCGTTAAAAAGACAGCTGATGCTGACATTTGTCTGGATTATGCTGCTCAGCTTGCTCTGTTCCATCGTGACGATCGGTTGCGGCGTCTGGTGGTTGTCGAACAGCAGCTGGATCCAGCCGGCCAATGCATATGAAAACCAGCTTCCGGAAATTGCGAAATATATCCGGATACAGCATGCAGACATCATGAAGCCTGAAGCAAGGCAGGGGCTTGAGAATAGAATCCCGTCCGAAGGCATCCGATATCAGGTGGCGGATTTGGATGGCGTGCCTTTGTACGGGACGTTACCCGGACGGATAATCGGGAACAGAACCGCATTGATCGATACACTGAACAAAACCGTTTCGGCGGATGCCTCGTTTGGCTTTGGCGGGAGATTCATCAAAATCGTTCCTGTGACCTCATACGCGGGAGATTTGAAGGGTGCCGTTTTGCTTCAGTATAAGCTGGAAGTCTCCGGCAAAAACCAAACCGGATTCAATTGGATTCAACTGTTGATCATCCTGATCTTTATTGTGTCGCCGTTTCTGTATATTGCGCTGTTCACGTACCTGTTTGCGGCCAAAACCGGCAAACGGATCGCCCGCCCGGTGCATGAGCTGATCGAAGCCTCGCGGCGCATCCGCGACAGGGATCTCGATTTTACGATCCGTTATATGGCGGACAACGAGCTGGGACTGCTGACGGAATCGTTTGAAAATATGCGCAGTGAACTCAAGGATTCCTTGCTGAGGGAATGGAAGCTCGAACAGGAACGGAGGGACATGATGGATGCCATTGCCCATGATTTTCGGACGCCGATGACGGTGATCCAGGGGAATGTCGAGCTGCTGGCCGACGCACCGGAATTGACACGGGACAAGGCCGAAGCTCATCTCAAGGTTATCGAGGACAACATCCAGCGCGTGAACCGTCTCATTCAGGACGTGCAGATCGCTTCGGAAAAGGATATGGAGTATTTTCCATTGCGGGTCGAGCGGGTTCGGCTGCATGCATTTTTGCAGGACAAAGAGCGGGAAATACGCTATATGTGTTCCGCCCACCGAACAGAATGCGATTTTCGCTATGAGGATTTATCGCCTGATGGTTCTTCGGACGTATACATCGACGTTCAAAGAGTCGGCCAAGTGCTCGACAACCTGATATCGAACAGCTTGCGGTATCTGCCCGGCACAGGGGGATGGCTGGGGGTATGCGTGAAAAGGCAGGCGAAGTATCTGGAATTCGAAGTTTGCGATAACGGTCCGGGATTCAAGGCGCGGGAGCTCCCCCGGCTATTTGACAAGTTTTACAAGGGCGACAAAGGGCAATCCGGTTTGGGCTTGTATACGGCAAAGGTCATTGCGGAAAAGCACGGAGGCAGCATACAAGCCATGAACAGGCAGGAGGGTGGAGCGTGTGTTGCGTTTACGGTTCGGATGGACGCCTCGGAAGCCAATCATGTGGATTTTTAAACCAAAACGTAACCCGCTTGTAACCCTACGGATGGGCAAATCTACTAAAATGGAATTGTAAATAAATAACAGACAGTTCCGTTAGGAGATTATGCGATGAAAAAAAGATTCAAGATTATGATTGCCGCTTGCTCTGCGTTTATGCTGATATCAGGCACCGCATTAGCCTTAACGTCCGGCCCGGGAATTTATATTAACAAGGCCGGATATGCAAGCTCTTATTTTAAGCTAAAGGTCGAGAATGGAACGTCCATGGTTTCTCTGCGAGAGATCGTAGAGACGCTAAAAGGGGAAGTGACGTACAAGGACAATAACATCTATGTGTCCCTGCCTGAAGCCTCCCATTTATCCCATCAGGTTAACGGTTATCTGAATGGGCTTGAAGCGGAAACGCCTGAAGAGGCGGTCCGGACCTGGATTCGCGGGGTTCAGCGACGAAGCGGGCCGCTGCAGTATGCGGTCATGACGCCTGCAATGCAGAAGTCAACCAAAGCCGAATTCGAGGATGATTTTTGGGTCACGGGAGGCTCCAGTCCGCATATGGGACCCGTGGATAAGCTGACGTCCAAAACGCTGACAGCGGGAAAAGTGCAAATCACTTTCGACTATCCCCTGATTGCCCAGACCCAAACGATCGCCACCGGCAAAGCTTTAATCATCGTCGAGAAGGACGATGACCCTATCTATGAGAGATGGGCTATTTCGGACATATATCTGCAGGACCCGGATGATACAGGCATTACGGTCGGCGTTAAGCCGATGTCCGACGCCCCAAATCCATAAGCTTCAAAGCAACAGCCAGGATACGGATATCCTGGCTGTTTTCATGACGGTCTGATCCGATCGCCGTGTAATCCAAGCCTGCTCAGGTTCGATATCTTTGGCGTCGAAACGTCCTGCGGAATAATCTCAGCGGAATGACATACCATTTTTCTTGAACGCTTTGTTTCTTGTTTAATTGATGCACCAGGTGTTTTTCCTGTTCCCTTTTGATTTTTATGGCATTATGGCGATCAGCCTGTTCGTATTCCAGCAGCTTTTCAAACGTATAATGTTCCAGCATTTCATTTCCTCCACTTCGTCTCTATTTGTTTCCAATTATGATCTATTCAAAAGGGTCTAAAAAGTGTATACTTGCGAAAATGATTTTCCCCTTTTACGTGCGAAAGCGATCTAAGGAGGGTAGGCGGCGAATGCTTTTGAATGAACAATATCTGATTCTTTACAACCGTTTTGCGGATGGCCGGGAGAGCGGTAAAGCAGTCGAAGTGACGTTGGAGGAATTGTCGGCAGCGCTCTTCTGCACCGTCCGGAATGCCAAGCTAATCCTGAAAAAGCTTGTGGAGGAGCAACTGGTCGAGTGGTTACCGGGAAGAGGGAGAGGAAATTACTCGCAAATGTTGTTCAAGGCAGATAAGGAGGACTTTCTGCTCCATCAGTCTGTAGGGCTTGCCCGAAACGGCGATTATAAGCAGGCTTTTGACATGCTGAGCAATTATGGCAGCGGCACGCTTGCCAAGGAAAGGTTCCTTGACTGGCTGAACGGGCACTTCGGCTATAAAAAAGAAGAAGGCAGCGAAGGCATGCCGAGCGATACCTTGATTTTCCCCGTTCTCCATCCCCCGAGGACGCTCGATCCCGCGGAAGCGAATTATGCGTTTGACTCGCATCTGCAGCGGCAGATTTTCGACCGGCTGTTATCCTTCGACGAACAGCTTGAACGGATCGTGCCGGGCATCGCCCATCATTGGAATTCGGATAAAGACGCGACGGAATGGACGTTTTACCTGCGAAAAGGCATCCGGTTTCATAACGGCCAGGAGCTGACGAGCCGGGATGTGGTGTACAGCTTTGAGCGGCTCCGCAGCGGTACCCTGAACGAATGGCTTCTGCGTGAAGTGGCGAGCCTAGAAGCAATTGGACCGCGGGTGGTACGGATAAGGCTCCGCAGACCGAACCGGATTTTCGACCGGTATATGTGCTCCGTCGGCGCCTCCATTCTTCCTTTTGAGCTGGCGGGTCTCGAAGAAAGTGAGTTCTGGAAGTTTCCGATCGGTACGGGGCCGTTCCGGATCGTGTCATTTTCGGAGCACCGGATAGAACTTGCGGCTCACAGCAGCTACCATGAAGGCAGACCTTATCTGGACGGCGTGGATATTGTGATCATGCCGGAGGATTGCGATCCGGAGAGCGTTGGATATCCCGGCGTTTTACATACCTGGGACCATATTAGGGACAAAGAACAGCTTGGAGGCGGGGAGGTTCAGGAAGCCTCAGGGAAACTGCGGCAGGCATGCACCATGCTGTTATGGAATTTGAACGTGCCGGGTGCCCAGCAGTCCGAAGCCTTCCGCAGAGCCGTGCGCATGATAATCCATCCCGGCGAGATGATTGAGGAGCTGGGAGGTGCTCGTATTCTGCCGGCGATTGGTTTCCGGCCCGATGTAAGCAGCAAGCGTGTTATTAATCCCCTTCGTCCGGAACGAGTCCGGACGGCCTTGAAGGAAGCGGCTTATGACGGCCAGGTGATTCGTATGGCAATTTACGATAAATACAGAGAAGACGCCGAGTGGATCGGCAATCGCCTCGCGGAATGGGGAATCCGGACAGAATTGCTGGATCAAAGTGCCTGGAAAGATGCTGATTTGACCTTCTCCAGCATTGTGCTGGCAGAGGATGAAGTATGCGAAATCGAGACCTATGAGCATAAGAGCAGCGTTCTAAAGAAATACCTGGACAAGGAACGGATGAGCTGGATCAAGGACCGAATCGATGAAGCGTTAAGCGCCGACCTCATCGAAACAAGACGGGTGAAATTGCGCGAAATTGAACAGTATCTCCGGGATGAAGCCTCCGTTATTTTCCTTTATCACCGCCTGTTAAATACGTTCTTGCATCCGTTTGTCCGGGGGATTAGCCTGAATGCTCTGGGCTGGATTGATTTTAAGGATGTTTGGCTCGAAAAACATGACTGAAGGAATAAAATCATCGCATGATAGAGAAACCGCCGCCGTGGCGGTTTTTTTGTGCGCAACGATTTGGAGCTGAAATCATATACATTACATCGGCATGCTTCCCTTCAATGAATCCTTTAGGGAAACGGAAACATGATAGACCAGACTGGAAAGGGGAAGCGTCGTGAAGATTTTCGTACTGGGAGCGGATCACGGAACCGGGGAACGGGAAACGTTGGAATCCATCGCGGTTGAAATGAAGGAGATCGAGACCATTCCGGTTCCCGCCGGACATATTCGAACGATCAATGAAATCATTGCGGTTACGGAAGATGTGTTTTGCATGACCATCCGCGCAGGAAGCATAATTTTACCTGGATTTATGGCGAGCTTGGATGGCTTAATAGGGGAAATAGAATCCGCTGGATTAGCCTGGATGCATCTTCGAACCGCTGAAGACAGCGGCAGCTTGCAAGCCAAGTTCCGTCCTGGTGAGCCGGGACCTGTCCTCTGGAATATAGGCTTGATACGGGAAGGGAAATTGACGTTTCCGGAAACGGGGGAGCTGCCTTTTGACTGGTTGGTTGAATGGGAGCTTATGCATAAGCTGTCGTTAATCGCTCGGGGAAGAACGGTTGCTGTACCGCACTGGAGCCCTTCGAACCGGAAATCGAAGGACTGGAAGCGAAAAGCGGAGGAGTGGGCCAAGCTTGCTCCCCTAGTTTGCCCTGCAGGCAACGTTCCAGCTTCCCTTACGGAAAAGGCAATTCCTGAGCTGACCATCGTGCTGGCGGCGTATAACGCCGCGGATTATATCCCATGGGCCGTGAAAAGCATACAAAGACAAACCGCCAGCGAATGGCAGCTGATCCTGGTAGACGACGGTTCAACGGACGAATCGCCGCGGATGATGAACAAATGGGCGGAAGAAGATCCTCTCCGCATTCAGGTTGTCCGAATCGAGTCCAATCGGGGCAAGGCAGCTGCGCTCAATGCGGCGTTACCGCTTGCGCGCGCGCCATGGCTGCTGGAGCTGGATGCAGACGACTGGCTGGACCCGGTTTGCGTGGAGGAAATGGCGCATAAGCTGCAATCCGTGGAGAAAGACACCGTGCTTGTCTATGCAAACCATACGGTGTGGAGACAGGATCAAGCAGCTCATGTATCCCTTAGAGAGAAGCATATCTACCCGGAGGAGATCAATATGAAGCAAATGCTGGTCTCCGGTGTTCCGCTGGCTCCGCGCCTCTTCCGTACAGAAAGGCTGCGGAGTTTAGGCGGATGGCGGACGGATGACCCCGCAGCAGGACGTCTCTATGAAGACATGCTGATGATCATCAGGATTCTCCAAACCGGCAAGCCATTTTTCGCAGACGGCTGCTATTATCATCGGCGTGTCCGGGCAAATAGTATTACCCGGATGCATCAAGATCAATATACACAGTGGTGTCAATGGGTGGAGGAAGCCTATCTGCAATGAAGCTCGTCACCTGATTCGGAGATACTTAAATGACATGATGTATAATACTTCACAAACTAGACGAATGGGTGTATACTTTCACTGTAATCAATTACAACGAACATGAACTATCGCATAGAGAGGAAGAGGAAGTATGGGACGTTTGACAGGTAAAGTAGCTATTATTACTGGTGCGGCGAACGGTATGGGGGCCGCAGAAGCTAAACTTTTCGCGAGCGAAGGAGCGAAAGTGGTTGCAACCGACCTTAAGGAAGAGGCTCTGAACGAGGTCGTTTCCGAGATTCAAGCAGCAGGCGGCGACGCCATTGGCATCAAGCATAACGTTGCGTCCGAGGAAGAGTGGAAGCAAATTGTGGAAGATACCGTGAAGCGTTATGGCAAGATTGACATTCTGGTAAATAACGCGGGCGTATCCACGACGATGACCATTGCCAACCTGGAAATGGAGCAGTGGAACAAAGTGCTGGATATCAACCTCAACGGCTGCATGCTGGGCATGAAATACGCTATTCCTGAAATGCAAAAGAACGGCTCCGGTTCCGTCATCAATATTTCTTCGATCGGCGGCATTGTGGGCATGGCGGGATCGAGCGCCTATACCGCAGCCAAAGGAGCGCTTCGCGCCATTACCAAAGGTGCGGCGGTTGAGTTCGCGAAGGATTGCGTCCGTGTGAATACCGTGCATCCAGGCATTATTGAAACGCCAATGACGGCTCCAAGCTTCAAGGATGCAACGCCTTATTATAAAACGTTCACGCAGCTTCCTTACTTTGGCAAGCCTGAAGACGTGGCTTACGGCGTGGTTTTCCTGGCTTCGGACGAGTCCCGCTTCATGACGGGAGCCGAGCTGGTCATTGACGGCGGATGGACCGCTCTGTAAAAACAAGCTGCTAGAGTTCTACTGCGAAATATGCAGAATCAAAAACCTCCCTAACGGATGCGGATCCGTTCAGGGAGGTTTTTGCTAAAATTCGTCTTTTCGTGAAAGTAAGTTGATCATTTCATGGTTATTGCGTCGCTTTCTCATAGGGCCGGACACGGTAAGGCCCCATGATGGAGAGATTCATCAGCATTTCGGCCATCTCTTCTTCGGGATACGGCATTTGATTTTCGACCCACCAGATGATGAGCTCCAGGAATGCCGATTCCACGTACTTGATGACCACATCCCGTTTGGCAGAAAGGTTGGCGTCATCGGGCTCCGTCATGTTGATGCCTTCCGAGATAAAGTTATGCAGGACCGTCAGAAGCCCGGCGGTGAAGGCTGGAATCCGGTTGTTGACCAGCAGGGCCTGGTACTGCAGGAAGCGCTCGCCGACATGCTTGAACATCCGGATGAAGATCGGATGCGCTTGGCCGCCGAGATAATCAAAATGCAGCGTGTCCTCCTGCTGATTTTGGATGGATTCTCTTAATTCATCCAGCAAATCCGCAATGCATTGATGGATGAGATCCTGTTTATCATTGTAATGCAGATAAAAGGTCGCGCGCTTGACGGTTGCCCGGTCTGCAATGTCCTGCACGGTCACCTGATCATATCCGCGTTCTTCCAATAAGGCGAAAAGGGCGTTCTTGAGCAGCCGCTGTGTCCGTACGACCCTCGGGTCCATACGTTGTTGATGGGAAGTCATTCTTCCATACCTCCAGAATCCTGTTGATATAAAATGAACGAAAGCTCCGGGGAACTTTCGTTCATCTATACTACATGTCTATCCATCATATAACGGATGCTGGAAGGGTTCAATACGACAAAGGACTGAAGATAGCGGATTCCATGTCAAAAGAGTTAGAACTTGAAGATTTGAATGGTCTTTTGCAGCTGGAATACCGCTTGCCGCATTGCCTCTGTTTCTTCGACGACAGCCTCGATGGAACGCATCTGCTCGTTCATGGACGCGGATACCTGCTCCGTACCTGCGGAGGATTCCTCGGTAATCGCCGAAATATTTTGAATGGCGCCGGATATTTTCTGGGCGCTCTCCAGCATCAGATCGCTTTCATTGGAGAAGGAGATAATCTGCTCGGTTATGTACTGGACGCTTTCCACAATATGCGAGAAGATTTGCTCCGCTTCGCGGATCATCTCGTTTTGAAGACGTACGACTTCCTCGTTGACCTTGATATTTTCGATGGCTTGATGAATGCCGAGCTCGATGCTCTTCACGAGTCCGAACACTTCCTGCGTAGAAGACGTGGATTCTTCAGCCAGCTTGCGGACTTCCTGAGCGACGACGGCAAAGCCCCGTCCATGTTCGCCGGCTCTCGCCGCCTCGATGGATGCGTTCAAAGACAGCAGGTTCGTTTGCTCGGCCAGCTCGGAAATGGTTTTTGTGATCTTGTTGATGCCGTAAGCATTTTTGGAAAGCGCGTCGATGGTCTTTGCGACATTTTCCGTCGCCTCGACGTTTTTCCGCATGCCTTCCGCCTGCTTTTCAACCGATTGGCGTCCTTTTTCCACAAAGCTCAGCGTCAGCTCCGATTGCTTCTTCATTTCCTTGGTGGAGTGGGCGTAATTGCCTACCTTAAGTTCGATATCCTGAATCGATTCGGTCATGCCGGCGACATCCTCGGAAATTTCGTTCGCTCCGATCGCGAGCTCGTTTGATGCGGAGGCAACGGAAGCCATTACCGTCTTGAGCTCATGATTCTTGTCGGCAATGCCGCGGCTCGCCTCGATAACCTTGCGCGTAATGCCGGACGCATCGGTCAAAATTTTCTTGAGCTTGTCCACCATGCTGTTAAACGAACGGCTGACATCGCCCATGGAGCCGGATTCATCCACACGATTGGTGAAATCGCCTTTGGCAATGCCTGCAGTTACGTTGGCGATACTCTCGAAAGAGGATGTAAGCGTTCTCTCAACAAAGCGGGCGAGAGGAAATGTCAGAGCAGCAAGCACAACCACAAACACCACCCCGATGATGATCTTGCCGATGACAATGAAAATAACCAGGGCAGGCAAAGCGAATAAGGCGGCAACCAGATAGCACCCCGCGATCACTCTTTGGGACAGCGGAAGATTTTTCAACCACGACATAGGAAAATAGGCCTCCTTAGTATGTACTAATTCTACCATATTATAACATCGACCTAGATAAATGGTCTATAAAGGTTTACAAAATAAGCTAAAACATCTCAATCTTTTGACATGATTCGATATTCACCTTAAAAAAGCTGCCGCACAAAGCGCCAGCCAGAGAATTAATCGGGTCAAGCGAGCAAATAGCGTCTCCGCCCGATCTGAGATGTAATGCCGCCGTCACCCGCAAAAGCTTGCTGCATGACCTCAGGGTTTACTTCGGAGCTGCCTGCTTCAAATTGGGATAAGTATAGAAAATCGGGATAGATCACCTGGTCAGTCAAGTAAGCGGAAACCATGCTTCCGGGTATGCGGTGCCTGTTCAGCTTCGAAATGATCTCCCGCGAGGATACGATGCCGATGCCGTGTCCGTAATACAAGTCCTCTTCAAGCTTGACGGTATTCTCCCCCTGCCACTCGATCTGCTCGGGGTTCACGTCCGGATTTTTGAAATAGAGCACGTCTCCCGGAAACGACTGGGGAGCCCCCTGTTTTTCGATGAGGCGCAAATCGCTGTCATAATGCCAGTCGTACAGCAGCAAATCCGCGAACATGCGGTTGAAATCCGTTTCCTGTATCGAATCGAGCACACCCTTGTATAAAACGATGACGATGGCCGTCGCACATTCGAAGCCGTACAGCGACCCGTTGGCGAAAATATCTCTGATCCCTTCCGCGGGTGTTACATCGCGCCTCAACTCAAAGCCGCCCTTGCTGTTCAGATTCCAGTACTGCCCGTTACAGTGCGAACGCTCGAAGGTTTCGAACTGCACACCGCTTCGTCGCAGGGCTTTGGCCGCTTCGACGATGGCGGTTCTGAGCTTCAGCTCGAATTTCAAATGTCCGAGAGAGACGTAACGGTAAAGCGCTGGACTGTTTTTTTTGGACAAATAGATTTTTTGCCAGAGAGCCGGCCAGCTGCCGACTTCCAATACGGCCTCCTGATCACCGATCCGAATCATTGTTTGCTTCACGCTCCTTTCTGCAGCCTAAGTAGAGCATATGATGCGTACAAGCGCGGAAATGTCTATCTGTGGCATATTTTTGCTGAGATTCCGCTTGATTCGGGTGAATAGGTTGCGGTACTCCGGTTTCTACTATAATATTTTCTAAGGATAGACTGATAAAACAGACTGGAGCAACCTCTATGAAAAGATTCAAAAAGTTTTACGTCGAGCTGACCAGCCGATGCAATCTGGCCTGCACGTTCTGCCCTCCGACTCACCGGGCGACCAATTATATTACGATTGAACAATTTACTCATACCCTCGATGAAATCAAGCCGTTTACGGACTTTATTTATTTTCATGTCAAAGGCGAGCCTTTGCTGCATCCGCATATCGATCAACTGCTGGATATCGCGCATGAGAAGGGGTTCAAGGTCAATATCACATCCAACGGAACGCTGCTGCATAAAGCGGGACCGAAGCTGATGAACAAGCCTGCGCTCCGGCAGATGAACTTTTCGCTGCACAGCTTTGACGGGCACGAAGGCTCCCAGGACAAGGATCTGTATATTGCCAAGGTGCTGAATTTCGTCCGGGAAGCAGTGGCTCAGTCGGATTTGATCGTCTCGCTGCGTTTGTGGAATCTGGATATGGACAATGCAACGAACCTGGAACGCAGCCGCAACCGCGAAATACTCGGATACATCGAAGAGGAATTCCAATTGGATTATCGGATCGACGAGAAGGTCGAGCCCGGAAAAGGCATCAAAATCGCCGAGCGGATCTTCATCAATATGGATCATGAATTCGAATGGCCCGCGTTGAACGCCGAAGAAGATTTCGGGCCGGGATTCTGCCATGGACTCCGCAATCAGGCGGGCGTGCTGGTGGACGGGACCGTCATCCCTTGCTGCCTGGACGGTGAGGGCGTCATCAATTTGGGTAATATCCACAAGGACTCTTTTCAAAATATTATTGAAGGCGAGCGCGCGACGAACATCGTCGACGGTTTTTCCCGCCGCGAAGTGGTGGAGGAGCTGTGCCGGAAATGCGGTTACCGGAAACGGTTCAATCATAAAGCCAACGGGTTTGCCGCCAAGGCGGAGGAATCCGTAACGGTCTGACATCAGAAGGAGGCGACTTCGTATGAATCATTCTTTTATATTGAAGGCAGAGTGGGATGGCGGCCGCAATAGCGAGGGAAGGATCGAAGCAGGCCAGCTGAAGACGGCCATATCGATTCCGAAGGAGATGGGGGGGCCCGGCATCGGGACCAATCCCGATGAAATGCTGCTTGGCGCAGCGGCGACCTGCTACCTGATCACACTGGCAGCGATGATGGAGCGGGGCGGCCTGCCGGTCGAGAAGCTGTCGCTGGAATCGGAAGGCATCGTGGATGTTACGAACAACATTTTCACGTATGTAAGCATTACTCATAAACCGCACATCATCCTGAAACCGGACGCTTCGGAGCAGGACATCAATCATGCGCGCCGCTTGGCGGAGAAGGCTGAAGGCTCCTGCATGATCTCCCGCGCCATTGCCGGGAACGTGTCCTTGTCCACGCAGCCGATCATCGAGAAAAGCCTGGCATAAAGTTTCTGAGGGGAACAGAAGAAAGGATTGACGGATAGTGCAGGAACACGAGTTAAGCTATACGATGGTTTTTGGTTGGGAAGGGGATCAAGGGTTAGGCGAGAAGCTCATCCAGCAGATCATTCGGGGCGAGAAGACAGCAACCTGTGCTCCCAAGGAGGAATATTCAGAATCGGAGCTGCAAGCAACCTATGAGCCGGTCGGCCAAATTCTAAAGGTACAGGATAAGCAAGGCAATGCCAGATGCAAGGTGCGGCTGCTGGAAGTTATCGAAACGACGTTTGGGAATCCGGATCCCCGGCTGGTCCGGGGCGAAGGCAACAGGGATGATGTTGGGCAGTTCCAGGAAGATCACCGGCTCGCATGGAAGGATCTCGATTTAGAATTAAGGGAAGATACCGTTTCGATTGCCGAGCTCTTTGAGCTGGTCAAGGATTGAAGGAATGACGGTATGATCATGAATGCAGAAGGTAAGCTTAACATTAGGGGCGTCCACAGGGTTCGGGCTTTCGGACCAGGGGCGTCCTTTTGCTTTGGTTCCATCCCGTACCACGACAGCCGGCAAAAAGCGCCGGGGTGGATCTTTCTTCCGCTGCGGGAATATGCAAAGATAGCTATGGAGGGATGGATATATGTTCACCGATTTTAAAATTATAGACGGCCGGCCGCTCACGGTGCAGGTGAAAGAATATTTGAAGCAGTGGATAACGAAAGGAAAGGGAAGGGTGGACCAGAAGCTTCCGTCCACGCGTGAACTGAGCACGATGCTGGGAATCAGCCGCAACACGCTGGTAACCGTGTATTCGGAGCTCGAAGAGGAGGGGTTCATCTATACGATCCATTCCAAAGGCAGCTTCGTTTCCAAGGTCGGCATCGCGTCGGTGCCTTCATGGTCGCTGGATTGGGAGCAGAAGCTGAACCGGAAGACGCAGCAGGCCGTGGAATATGACCTGATGAAGCGCGACCTGCGCGGCGAAAAGGGCATGATCAATTTTGCCAGCATTGCGCCCGACGAAAAGCTGTTCGACCTTGCGAACGTGAAACGGGCCTTCCTGGACCGCATGTCGCTGGAGGGGGAGATCCTGCTCAACTACGGCTACGCCAAAGGGTATAAGCCTCTGATCGAATACTTGACGGGATATATGGAAACCAAAGGCGTCGATATGGAAGGCAAGGACATCCTGATCACCAACGGCTTTACCGAGGCGTACGACATGCTCGTATCCTCGCTTGCGGTTCCGCAAAAGCGCATCATCTGTGAAAATCCCACGCATCATACCGCCATTAAAATTTCCCGTCTGCACGGCTTCGACATCACCGGAATTCCGATGGATCAGGACGGGGTAAGGCTGGAGCTGTTTGAAAAGGCGCTGCAGGAGCAGGAGTTCGGACTCGCCTATCTCACGCCTTCATATCATAACCCGACGGGCATCGTGATGTCCGCCGAGAAGAGGGTAGAGGTTCTGCGTCTTCTTGCCCGATACCGGATTCCGCTGATCGAGGACGGCTTTAATGAGGAGCTCCGCTATTCAGGCTCGCATATGGCGCCGCTGGCGGCTTTTGGCGGGGAAGGGAACAGCATCATTTACCTCGGCAGCTTCTCCAAAATTTTATTTCCGGGCATTCGCATCGGCTGGATCGCAGCCGACCGCGCGCTGATCGACGCTTTGGTCAGCGTGAAGCGCGCGCGCAATATCCACACGTCCACGCTGGATCAGGCCGTGCTGTACCAGTATTTCCATAACGGAAACTTCGAAAAGTATCTGAAGCGGGCCAAATCGGAGTACAAACGCAAGCATGAGCTGGCTGTCCAGTATTGCGGCGAGTACATTCCGTATAAACGCCTGACCGGATCGGGCGGCCTGCACTTGTTCATCGAGCTGGAAGATCAGTGCAACGCCAGAGAGATTCTGGCCGAATGTTACGCTCAAGGCGTCGTGTTCACGGCGGGAGACGTATTTTATACGGATGGCGGCGGCGCAAATACGCTTCGGCTCGGATTTTCCCGGGTGAGCGATGAGGAGCTGCGGCATGGCATCGAAATCATCGGCAGAGCCGTTCAAAAAAGAGTGGAGGCGTAACGAATGAAAGTTGGCGTTATCATGGGCGGCGTTTCTTCGGAAAGGGAGGTCTCGCTGGCAACGGGCAAAGAAATGATGGAGAACCTGGATCCAGCCAAGTATGAAGTGATCGCAATCGACGTTGTGCGCAAACAGGATCTGCTGGAGCAGGCCCGAGGGATCGATATGGCTTTGCTTGCCCTTCATGGCAGCTTCGGCGAGGATGGCACGATACAAGGCACGCTTGAAACGATGGGAATTCCGTATACAGGCTGCACGCTCCTATCCAGCTCGCTCTGTATGGATAAGGATTTAAGCAAACGGCTCCTTCGATACGAGGGTCTTCATACCCCGGATTGGGTCTTGCTTCGCAGCATGGAGGAGCTTCGCGACGGGCGGACAGCTGCCTTCGGTTATCCCCTTGTCGTTAAGCCGAATGCCGGCGGTTCGAGCATCGGGGTGACGCTTGCCAGAAATGAAGATGAGCTGGTGCAAGCAGCACGCACAGCCTTTTCCTACGGGGAGGAAGTATTGGTTGAGGCTTACGTCACCGGTGAGGAAATTACCTGCAGCATACTAAACGGAGCGCATCTACCCATTGTATCTATCAAACCGGGTGCTGAATTTTTCGATTATACCTCGAAATATGAACCGGGAGCCTCCACGGAGCAGGTGGTGACGTTTGAAAAAGAAATCGGGGATCGCATCCGGCTTGCAGCGGAGAAAAGCTACCAAGCTATGAAATGCAGCGTATACGCCCGGATCGACATGATACTGAAGAACGGCATTCCGTACATTCTTGAAGTCAACACACTGCCGGGCATGACTAAAACCAGCCTGCTTCCGCGAAGCGCGCTGGCGGCGGGCATCTCATTCTCCGGCCTGCTGGATGCGATTATCGAAGGGTCGCTAGCCTTGCGAAAGCAGGCGCAGGATGCATCTGTCTAATGCTTTCCGCGGACATTTCGCGATTTGCGGGCTTTCGGGATCGCTCCCGCCGGCTGTTTGCGAATCCAGCGGATAAAAGCCCACATCCCGGGATCTTGCCGGACACCTTCGAGGGTGGTCAGTCCATTCTCGACGATCTGCCTGTTCGTATAAAGATGGTGGATCTGTGTATGACAGGGGATGCAAAACTCTGCCGTCGGCAGCATCGCTCCTCCTTCTTCCCGGGGCGTTAAATGATGGACGGTCGTCACCACGCCCTCCCTTCCACAGCATTCGCAATTTCCTTCGCTGCTGTTCACGCATATTCCCTCCTTTTCTATACAATAACCCAAACCATCTTCTGATATTATAAATGGATCCGGCTGGTCATGCTTCGAAATGTATACGTTCCAATAAACTTAATAAAGCGGACCTCTTCCGGGAAGAGGTCCGCTTGCTGGTATGGCGCATGGTTGACGGCTGAGCTCATTTCCTCGGATAACCCAGCGCCTGGGCCATCATTTCCGCTAAAATTTTGCCGCCTTGGGGCTTCAAATGAACGCCGTCCGGTTCAAAATACGATTTGCCTTTGCTGGCGGCGTGCCAGTCGAGCAGGGCCGTATTGGGATATGCGGATGCCGCCTTTGAAATGGAAGCATTCACGGTGCTTTCCCAGCCACGCGGCACCCTGGCATTGACCAGTACAATCCTGCGTACATCCTGTAAAGAATCGAGAAGGGACATGAGCTGCTTGCTGCTGAAAGGACCGTTGGTTCCGAGCTCGATGACGAGCTGGTCGCCAAGCTTTCCTTCCGCACGCAAACGTTCAATGAGCTTCGGAGCCTCAGCCATTTGCCTGCCGATCCTGCCGTCGATAACGGCACCTGGAATCAGCTTCTGCAAATAAGGCTCCGCATCCAGCATCACGGAATCGCCGATTGCCGTCACCGGAACGGTTTTTTTATCCGGTTTGGCTGCGGTGGACGGCTTATTCTGCTTCTCCTGCGAGCGATCCTGGCCGGTTTGGCTGGCGTTTGCGGCGGCATCCTGCGGCTTTGCTTTACCGGTATCTGTGGGAGCAGAATCAACCGAGCCCGAAGCTTTATGAGGGCTTGCGGACACTTCCCCGGCTCCCTGATCAGAATGCGGCGAAGGTGTACCGGCCGCTTGTGCTTCATCATCATGGGCAGGGGCCGCAGGTGTGCCGATAGATGATTCTTTATCGGCAGGCGGCTTCATTGTCGGCGGCGGATCAACCGCTTCTCCGTTCGGATCAGGAGGTGTTACCATCGCGGTAACCGGAGCTGCTTCCTGCGGCAGAACGGACGCGCTCACCGGCGTACGCATAGCGAATCCGGCGCATGAAACGATCACCAGAGCAAGCACGGATGCAAACGTGATCCAGCCTTTGAGCGGTACGAGCGACAGGTTTACATGCCCCTTGCGGAATTTATTCCACATTCTGCCGATCAGTCCTCCCCGAATCGGTTCTTCAATATATTTGTAAGACAAAGCGGCTAGAATGATGCTGGCCGTAGATTGCAGGATCGCACGCCATACCGATGGATCCGAATCCGCCGGGGCGGTAAGTACAATAACAGGATAATGCCATATGTAGATGCTGTAGGAACGGACGCCGAGCCACCGCAGCGGCTTGATGCCAAGCAGCCTGCCGACCAGGCTGGCGGGATGGGCTGCTGACGCAATCACCATCGCAGCGAGAACGGACAGCAGGATAAAGCCTCCGGGATACAGAAACCCATCGTATTCATTCGTATTCCACACCATGTAAAAGACGGAGCCCAGTCCGGCAATACCGGTGCCCTCGAGCATGAGGCGCGATGTTAAACTTTTGGCGGCGAAGAGCTTACGGCTGGGCCACACAATGCTGAGCGCGGCTCCGATCAGAAGTGAAAACGCGCGCGTATCGGTCCCGTAATACACCCGGCTCGGGTCATGGTCAGGATCATACATCAGCAGCATGAGCAGCGCGGATACGGCCGCAGCCGCCAGGATGAACAGAAAAATCGGACCGCGCTTTCGCAGAAGCTTCATGGCCAGAAGCAGCAGCAGGGGCCAGAGCAGATAGAACTGCTCTTCCACGGCGAGCGACCACATATGCCCCAGAGGGGAGACGGGACCGAACTTTTCAAAATAGGAGACCTGGTGAAAGATCAGGTACCAGTTGTTGACATATAAAAGGGATGAAACCACATCCCCGCGCAGGACATGCATCAGCGAGGGATTAAAAATCGTCACCCAGGCAACGACCGACACCATCATGACCATCATGGCAGGCATCAGTCTCCTGCAGCGCCTGATCCAGAAAGACTTCAGGTCAAGGGTCCGGGTTCGGCCCCATTCCGCGGTTAACAAATCTGTAATCAGATAACCGGAT
Source organism: Paenibacillus chibensis (assembly GCF_004001045.1). GTDB lineage: Bacteria > Bacillota > Bacilli > Paenibacillales > Paenibacillaceae > Paenibacillus_AQ > Paenibacillus_AQ chibensis. The sequence goes on along the minus strand of NZ_BIMK01000010.1, from coordinate 43,338 downwards.
AGTACAAAAAAGATGCTGACGCCGAGCAGGCCGCCCGGTGCCCAGTTGACATTTAAATGATATAAGACGACAAAAAACACGGCTAATGTCCGCAGGCCGTCGAGTCCCGGCATATAGCGTTTCGTTGGATAATGCTGACTAGACATATGGACAAACCCTGCTTTCATAGCGGGAAGTATTTATCACTATGCCCTTTATGTAAGTGAACGGAATGATGCGTATGATGTTCATGTCTTGATGCCTCCATGCAGATGATTTAATCAATGAAGCAGTTCACAGAAACTAACTTTATCACAACAATTTCCGGTTAAAGTTACAAAATGATTGCTTTCAATTCACATTTTGTTCATGATGAGGGTAATGCCATTTATTTCTTTTTCCGGGAGGAGAATCACTTATTATGCAGATCAAAAGATTCACCGAATTTACGGCTACAGAGCTTACGGAGCTGTGGAATGAAGGCTTTAAGGGTTACGCATCGGACCTAACGATGAGCATGGATGCTTTTATAAGAAGAATTCCGGAAAATCACTTGTCAATGGAATCATCCATCGTCCTTTGCGACTTGGATAAGCCGATCGGCTTCGTCATGAACGGCTTCCGCATGGTGGATGGGCGTCTGACGGCATGGAACGGAGGCACGGGCATTATTCCCGAATACCGCGGAAAAGGACACGGGAAGCAGCTGATTGGTGCGGCGCTGGATGTGTACCGGGAAAAGGGGGCAGAGATAGCTCTTCTGGAAGCGCTGAGCGAAAATGAACCGGCGATCAAGCTGTATACCAAAATGGGATACGAGCTCATCGACAAGCTGAGATTCTATGAGCAGAAGGAAGGCCTTGCACCAGAGGCGTTTGCAATGGATGCTGCTCCTGGATATACGTTCACATTCGGTTTGCCTCAAGATATACAGCATTTGCAGCTCCCGGTCGGAAACATGCCTTGGCAGACACATTGGGAGAACATCGTGAATGGCCAATCTGTTGTGGCGACGGATGACAGAGGGGAAATTGCGGGCTATGCCCTGTTCAAAAGAGTATTCGATGCGCAGGGTGAACACAGCTCGACAGCCCTTTTCCAATGCCGCGCCGTTCACGCTCCGGAAGCGGACGCCCCCGGGCTGTTAAAAGCGCTGTTGTCACAAGTGTATGCTCCACTGGATAAAAAAGTAGTGCGCCGCACCGTAAATCTGCCATTGTCCGAGCACGCGCTCGTACGTATTTTGGAAGAAGCCGGGTTCACGCCCGCGGTCAATCAGGTACATATGAAATATGTGTTAAATGGCTTGTGATTTATATGGAAAAGATTATGAAAATAATATATACTATTGTTAAATTGAACGGTTGTACGTGCATACGTTGATCGGTTCCCTACCCAAAATGCAAAGTTTGCATGAACATAAGCCATGGATGTATTATTTGTCCATGGCTTTCTTATTCCCGCACGATAAACAGAAGAAAAAATCGATGAAAGAAGGTGTCCAAGCTGGAACTGTATTTTAAAGATAACTTCTTCAACGCCGGTTACACGGAAATCGTGGACGTACATCAGGAGCCTGCCGGAAGCCTGGATCTAAAAAGCGCATTCGGTTCGTCACTGGATGTGCACGATGCTGAAGGCAGGCTGGTCTGCAGCGGTAAATTCCGGTTTTTTTCGAATAAATGGGAGATTTCGAATGCGGATGGCGTATTGCTGGGAGTTCTGAGGCATCGGATCAGCTTTTTGTCCAAGAAGTTCGAGTACGAGACGGAGGATCGGGGAATCTATGAAATTTTCTCTCCCGCGTTCTCCAAGGAGTACACGATTACGGATCAGCTCGGGACTCCGGTAGCCCAATTCGCCAAAATCAGTGGCTGGTTTGAATCCAGCGCTTTTTGTCTCCGGAATGAATCGGAACGCTTGGACAGCTATGAATTGATCGCTGTCGTTATGGGCGTACATGAAACGAACAAACGGGAAGCGAGTGCCCACCATGCGGGCACGCCGTAACGGGGATGACGGGATTTCAGGGACTTCTGCTTGGAAAGGATTAGACTTATGGCGCTTGTTTTGAAGTCCGTCGCCTGTTATGATAGGTGCGTGTTGAAATCGGTTACAAAGGAACTACACCATATTAGGGGGAAGCTTCATGGCTAACACAAGTATTATTTTGCGCGTTGAACTTAATCATGAAAAGGCCACCTTCGGGGATGTGGCTGCCGCAATCAGCGATTCGGGCGGCGATATCACTTCCATCGACGTCATTCGGCCGGGTAAGGATTATTCCGTAAGGGACATCACGGTAGAAGTGGCGGATACGGAAGAAAGCAAGGTCGTCGAATCCTTGAAGCAAAAGGAAGGCATCAAGCTCATCAACGTTTCGGACCGGACCTTCCTCGTCCATCTGGGCGGCAAAATAAAAATTCAACCGACACTTCCAATCAAAAACCGGGATGACCTGTCCCGGGTATATACACCGGGCGTGGCCAAGGTGTGCACCGCCATCCATGAGAATCCGGAAAAGGCGTATTCGCTTACGATCAAGCGGAATACCGTTGCCGTCGTCAGTGACGGAACGGCCGTACTGGGACTGGGTGACATCGGGCCGTATGCGGCTGCGCCGGTCATGGAGGGCAAAGCGATGCTGTTCAAGCAGCTTGCAGATGTGGATGCTTTCCCGATCTGTCTGGATACCCATGATACGGAAGAGCTGATCCGGACGATCAAAGCCATGAGCCCGATATTTGGCGGCATCAATTTGGAAGATATCAGCTCCCCTCGCTGCTTCGAAATCGAGCAGCGGCTGACAGAGGAGCTGGACATACCGGTTTTCCATGATGACCAGCACGGTACCGCCGTCGTTGTCATTGCCGGACTGCTGAACGCACTGAAAGTCGTCAACAAACGGATTGAAAACATACGCGTCGTCGTTAACGGCGTTGGCGCAGCTGGCGTATCCATCTGTAAAATGCTGCTTAGCGCAGGCGTGACCAAGCTCGTTCCTGTAGATCGCGAAGGGGCCATCGTAAGAGGCGGAAGCTACTCGCATCCGATGTGGCAGTGGCTGGCAGATCAGCATCAGGTCGAAGCAAACGAAGGAGCGTTGAAGGAAGTCATTCGTGGTGCCGATGTGTTCATTGGGGTATCCCGCGGCAATTTGCTGAACGGCGAGGATATCCGGGGCATGGGGCCGGATCCGATCGTGTTCGCGATGGCCAACCCGCATCCGGAGGTTTCGCCTGAGGAGGCCCTGCCTCATGCACGGGTATATGCGACAGGCCGAAGCGACTATCCGAACCAGATTAACAACGTCCTTGTGTTTCCGGGCTTGTTCCGGGGGGCGCTCGATTGCCGGGCCCGCTGCATCAATGAGCCGATGAAGCTGGCTGCTGCCCGCGCCATCGCATCGGTCGTTACAGGCGGGGAATTGAACGAGCTGTACATTATCCCGAGCATTTTTAATGAACAGGTCGTCGTCGAGGTCCGCAAAGCGGTTGTACAAGCTGCGATCCTGACAGGCGTTGCCCGGAGAATCCCAAAGGATTTCCGTTAATCATACCACGCCGAAAATGAACTCAAAGAGAACCCCCTTTTCGATGACTACGAAAAGGGGGTTGTTGTTTTCTTATGGAAGCATTAGCATTTGGGGATCAACCCTAGGGACAAGTCCTTCATCCGCGGCGCGGGTGAGCAGGGAGATGATCGCAGCGTACCCGTCTTCGCCTAAATTGGCTGTAAAGCTGTTGACGTAAAGATTAATGTGGGCATCAGCCACTTTAGGATCCATTTCCTGTGCATGCTCCAGAACATAGCCGCGGGAAGCATCCGGATGCGCCCACGCATATTCGACGGATGCCTGCGTCCATTCCGTAATAGCCTTGAGATCAAGCGTCCGTTTGGCGATGATGGCACCGAGCGGAATTGGGAGCCCCGTGTCCTGCTCCCACCAGCTGCCCAGATCGGCCATCAGCGTTAATCCGTATTCCGGATAGGTAAATCTGGCTTCGTGGATGACAAGGCCGGCATCGATTTTTCCGTCACGGACGGCAGGCATGATCTGATCGAATGGCATCACCACAATCTCTCCGACGCCGCCTGGAACGTTCTGTGCTGCCCACAGCCGGAACAAGAGATACGCTGTTGACCGTTCGCTTGGAACGGCTACGCGGCGTCCGGACAGGGCGGATGGGTCCTGCGGAGCCTGGTCGCCTCCGGCTGCCAGCACCAGCGGGCCGCAGCCCCGGCCGAGGGCGCCGCCGCACGGCAGGAGCGCATAGCGGTCCAGAACCCAGGGGAGGGCCGCATACGAAATTTTCAGAACATCGTAGCCGCTGTCTTCCTCGGCGGCGAGATGATTCGTAATATCGATATCGGCATACGTGACATCAAGCTCCGGCGCATCCGGAATCAGTCCATGCGTCCAGGCATGGAATACGAACGTGTCATTGGGACAGGGGGAAAATGCAATTTTCATTCTGTAAACAACCTCCTTATCATTGCCGCGGCGGCCTCAAGCGCCGCGAATGCCTCTTTCATCCTCCAGGCTGAGCGGTCTCGCGGACCGACGGCGTTGGAAATGGTGCGTATTTCTAGAACGGGAATATCCCACAGGCCCGCGGCTGTTGCGACGCCGAAGCCTTCCATGCCTTCCGCCGCCGCATCGCTGCAGCGAGCAGTCAATGCGGCCGTGGTCTCCGCAGAACCGGTACCCGTCGTAACGGTCAGGATGGAGCCGGAATGTACGGGGATATCCGAGGATTTCATCTTTTCGACCAGGGCTTGTACAATTCTCTCATCAGGAACGATAACAGAGCTGCCGAAACCGAGCTCGTCCACGCTGAGAAACCCGTCCGGGGTTTCGGCCCCTAGATCCGCCACGATCATCCGGCTTGCGACGACGATCGACCCGATCTCCGCCTTGCCGGGGAAGCCGCCGCCGATACCGGCACTGATGACCAGCGCATAATCGCCGGCGGACAGAGCGGCTGCCGTCCGGGCTGCGGCCGATGCCGGGCCGAACCCGGCCAGGCACACATCAAATATATCCGAGTCGCCGATTCCGCGCAGAACGGCCTGCTGCTCCGCTTCCACAGCGGTCATGATGAGCACGCGTCCAGAGGGGGAGATACTCCGATGAGACGACGTTCCGCCTGTGTCCATGTCAGACTTCACAAGACATCTTCTCCTTTCAAAAGCTGTTATTCTCTCTACCTTTTTGCCAATCAGGAATTGGCCTCAATATATAACCTTAGCGTGATTGAGGGCTTCTGTAAAGCGGCCACCGCTTCACTACAGCCTATTGAACGGGTTGTTTGACATGGGAAGGAGGAAGGGTAAATAATAAAATGGGTTCACAGTGTTCATTCTAAACAGGGATTCCATCGTGCAGAAGGAGGAAGCGATATGCTGACAGAACAAAACATCAAGACGGCAATGCAATCGTATTTGGACTGCTTTAACCAGGATGATCTGGAAGGAATTCTAGCTCTTTACGCAGAGCATGCTGTTTTGGAGGATCCCGCAGGTACCGCACCGATTCGGGGCAAAGCAGCCATCAGGGAGTTTTACGGCCGGGTGGTTAACGGCAAAACCCGAATAAGCCGTGAGGAACCGATCCGGGGATCGCACGGCAATTCGGGGGCTATGGCCATACACATCGAGACGCAGACGCCGGACTCGATTCTTGTATTTCATGTCATTGAAGTCATGGAATTTGACGAAAGCGGTCTGATCACCAGCATGAAGGCGTACTGGGGCCGCAGCGACATGGATAAGAAGTAGAAGGCAAGCCTTACATTTTATAGGTGTTGGAGTGGTCGATCATGACCTTCACCTTTACATCGCCGAGATGTACATTCTGAAGCAGCGGGCCGCCGCTGCTTTTTTGCTTCCATATCTCATAGTGATGACGGTACAACCATTCTTCAAAATGGTACAGGTCAATCCCTTTTCTCTGCGCCTTGTCGAAATCCTCGTAAATGTCGCGCATCAGCTTTTGCTCTGCTTTCGCTTTCATCTGCTTCACGTCAAGTCCCTTTTTCCAGCTGGACTCGGTAATATTCGCGTGTATCGTTGCACGAGCGTTGAAAATGATTTTACCGTTTTCCAGGTGCATCGAATACGATGAACTCGGATTGTAAAGATTTAGCGATGCGGGGGTGCCTTTGGAGGCGTCCAAATTGAGCGGAAAGCGGTTTATATGCGAGAAAGTGAGCAGCCGGGCTCCGTTCATGTCCGCTTCCGGAAGCCAGCCTTCGCTGGCACCTCTGTGAATGGCAAATACGCCTTTAAGCTGCATCATGGGATTGTTCTTTTGATTCGTGGACCAGTGCCTAGACGAAAGGGAAATTTCCGGAAGCAGGACCGTTGAGGCCGGCTCTCGAACCGCATTCATCAGCTTCTGCAATCGGATGGGCTCAATCCCGGAACGCTGCTTGTACACCTCTCTGGGCTCAAACATTTCCAGCATAAGCGGCGATTGGTTAAAGGTCGTATCGGCGTTGAAAATATCCTCGATCTTATCTTTGGTTCCATAAACCCAGGGGGTGTAGCGCAGATCCCTTGAACGCAGAAGCTCTTCGGTAATGTCGGTTAAATTCGCAAGCGCGGACTCGGACAGAACGATGGATTTGACATGGGTCCACAACGTTTGGTGCTGGGCGGAAGGATACAAATCGTAAAAGGCGAGATTGACGGTTTTCCCCATGCCCTTTCCGACCCAGGAGGTTTTGTTGCTTTTGTTCCCGCCATTCTCTGTCGTGGAAACTGCGCTGAAATCCGTCAGTTTGCCATACATGGTATACAGGCCGTCTTTATAATCGATGCCAATGGCCGTCACGATGTTCATATCCTGAACCGACTTCTGGTCCCAGCAGCCCGTCAGCAGAAACATGCGAAGGATCAGAACGTAAACTGCCTTCATGCCGCTTAGCCTCCTTTACGGGTAGAGTCCTTGGTGCGCAGTACTTTCGGGCGGCGGAACATGTCTTTGACCGGCTTACGGAATAAGCCCTGCGATACATCCCGGGCGATATAAGGAGAAATGGGGGCCAGATAAGGAACCCCATAGCTTTCGAGAGTGGCCAGATGTACCACGAGTGTGAACACGGCAATGAAAAAACCGAACATGCCGAGAAACGAGGATAATAGGAGTACATACAGCCTGACAAGGGCCGTCGTTCCAGCCAGCACCTGATTGACCAGCGTAAAGGTGGCGATAATCGTTACCGCGACCATGACGATCATGGTGGGAGAGGTGATGCCTGCCCGAATGGCCGCATCGCCGACGATGAGGCCGCCCACGACCGTGATCGTTTGTCCAACCGATTGGGGAGCCTGATCCCGGCCTCGTGGAATACCTCGAACAGGAACAGCATCACGAACGCCTCGAGCGGGATTGACATCGGCAGGCCTGTGCGGGAATTCATGATGGTAGCCAGTAAAGGCGTAGGAACCTGTTCGATATTATAGCTGGTCAAGGCGATATAAAAGCCAGGCAAAAAAAGAGCGATCACCAGCCCGGCCAAACGCATGATCCTTTGGACCGATACGATATGGAAGGGCATATTGGTATCTTCCGGCGATTTAATCTGGGACGTCAGCGTAATGGGAGCAATAATAGCCATGGGGGAACCGTCGAAAAGAATTGCGAATCTTCCGCTGAGGATGCTGTCCGCTACATAATCGGGTCTGCCGATGTAATCGGTCAGGGGGAAAATGCTTTTAAGCTTACCCTGAACCAAATTCTCGATTTGCGACGTACCGATGATGGCATCGCCCTCATAATTGCGCAGGCGGCCACGAATCTCGGTAACGATATCCGGATTGATGATGTCTTGAATATACAGCAGGGAAACCTTGGTTTGGCCCCGTTCGGACAGCACAAAATTTTCCACGCAAAAGGATTGCGAACGGAGCCGCTTCCGGACCAGGGCCACATTGGTGGTGAGCGACTCGGTAAAGCCGTCATGCGGGCCTTTAACGGAAGATTCGGTCGAGGACTCCTCCGGAGTCCGATTGGGCTGCTTGCTGACGTCCATGGTGAAAAAGGCGCGGAGTTCCTGAAAGAAAACGACCAGCATGCCACCGAAAATCTTTGAATCAAGCTCTTTCAGCAGTTTATCGGCATTCAGGCGGTTGAGGGGGATATACTGGCAATCTTCAACATCCTGAACATTGGAGAAACCCGTTTTCCCATACATTTTTTCAAGACGGGGAAGCACGAATTGATTGATCTGTTCCGCGTCGGACATGCCTTCGCAGTACAGCAGTACAATCGTTTGCTTATGCTCCCCCGATCCCACGAAGAACGGATGCAGAACCACATCCTGGCAGTTCGCATAATATTGTTCTAAGACCGCTTTATCTATGGTTTCGTTGTTATGAGCAAAAGGTTCCGGATGGTTATCAATTGCCATGGTCTGGATGTACCTTCTTTCTGGATGAGATGTAGGCGAGAATAAACAGGATGCAGACCAGCAAGGTCAAAAAGACGAAGGAGGCGGGAAAATAGTAATTTTTCAGCAGGTGGAGAAAGAGCATGTCGTTCGGACCCAGCAGGTTGATGCTATAAAGGATAACGACAAGCGCGGCGAGGGTCCATATTCTCGCTTTTTTCTTTTTAATATTCCACACGTCCACTATAAAATACAGGGCCAGCGCAATTCGGATGAACGCTCCTGAGAGCCACTGATAGATGGAAAAAAAGTCGGTTTGGGATATGTAGCGGCCCAGGGTGGCAATTCTCCATTCCTCATAGGCCGGATACCTCTGTCTCTCCGCTTCGATTGGATCAAAGATCGTGATGGCTCCGATCAAGGGTCCGAGCGTCAGGCCGATCAGGACGAGAGCGAGGAGCATCAGCTGCCAGCCCTTCGCGGGCTTGTCCAGCTTAGGCTGCAGCAGGAGATAGACGACAATTTCGAAAGAGCCTGAGCATGAATACATCACACCCTTCATGATGCTGCCCCATCCATTTTCGAATACGGGCAGGAGCTGGCTGTAATCTTTATATTGAATGTTGGCGAACATGATGAAGAAACCGAGCAGAACCACGATAGGCAGCAAAATGCCTGAAGCGGCAGCGATCGTCTTAAATCCGTTGATGCTGGTATACAAGCATAAAGCCATTAATATGAACGAAGTGACGGCTATTGGCGTAGACGACAAGAAAGTGATTTTCGCCCAGTTCGTCGTGTCCGTCAGCGAAAAGAAGCAGATCGTAAACATATACATGCTCAGAAATATTTTGATGATTACGGCAAGGGCCGTCCCGTAGTGCTCTTGAACCCACATTTCAATGCTTTGATCTTTCATTTGTTTGGCAATAAAATAAATCATGCCGGTCAGAAGGAGCAGCGGAACGGCGGAGATGATTACGGACAACCACGAATCTCTGCGGGTCGATTGCAGGAGCACAGGGATAATAAATACGTGATTGATAATGCCGATCGACAGCAGGATGGTCATAACGCCTTGCGAAAGCGTTGGTTTTCTTGGATTCAAAGCAGTCACCTCGGAAATATTTAACATTGGATACGAACCATTATTAACCCGCGACACCGGAAGGATACTTGTACCTGGAATGCTCTGCGCGATTTTTTTGGGAAACTGCATTTCCAGACTCTGCAAGCTTGCATGAAATGACACATGGCGTTATGTCCGGTGATATATTAGAATAGATAGGTCTACATTTCATCACAGCGCAGTTCTTGGATGCGTATGGCATGAATCTCAATAATGAAGTTGAAAGCGAGAAGGAACCCTAATGTTGAATAACCGGATGACTTTTGAAAATTTATGTTTGCGGAATGAGTCGCTTGCAAGCCATTCATCATATCAAATCGGCGGGAAAGCGAACTTTTTTGCCATGCCCGAATCCATAGAGGAGCTGTTAACGCTGCTTCAGGGCTGCAGGGCGCATGGGCTTGACTTTTTTTTCTGCGGGATGGGGTCCAATTTACTGTTTCCAGACAATCCGAGGGAGGATACCCTGTATATTTCCTTGAAAAAATTCGTCTATTGGGACATACAACCGACTCATTGGTTTATATCATCTGGAACACCGATGTCGATGCTGGCTTTGAGCGGTCTCATGTTCGGTATTTCCGGCTACGAGTTCACGTATCTGCTTCCCGGAGGCCTGGGAGCGGGTATTTATATGAATGCAAAGTATAATCATCATCAGATCAGCGACATTATCCAAACGGTCTATTACGTGGATCTGGCGGACCCGTCTCTATCCATGCAGTCGATCGACGTTTCCGATTGCAAATACGGCTACAAGCAATCCATATTCCAGATGAACCCTTGGTTGGTGCTTGGCGCGGACATGAAGGCGGTACCGGATTTGGAGAGGATTCCCGAGGGCAATGAGCTGCTGACCCGTTGGAAAGAAAAAGAAGGCATGTCCACGCTCCAAGCCTTCTATTCATATATGGGAGAAGAAGCCTCGGCTTTGATGAAGCAAGGGGTGGCGATCCCGACCGATATGAGCGATATCGCGAACTACCGCAACGGCAAACGCCATTTCGAATATCCGTCCTGCGGCTCGGTGTTCAAAAATAATTACGATTACGGCGTGCCTGTCGGAGCGCTTGTGGATCGCTTGAACCTGAAAGGCAAGGAGCATGGGGGCGCAATGATTTCTCCGTATCACGGCAACATGATCATCAACCACAACCATGCGACGGCGGAAGATATCAAGTATCTGATGAATACGATTATCGAAGGCGTCAACACGGCATTCGGATTTGAGCCGGAGCCGGAAGTCGTTTTGGTGAAGTAAACGCCGGGACGGGCTGTCGGTATGAACAGGCTGTCCAATTTTAAGAAACCTTTTCCTTCTGGAAAAGGTTTCTTTTTGTTAAGGAGCGGTTAAATATCATCAAACTTGAAAACAAAGTATTGCAACAGAATAGATGGGGATATATAATAAAAAAGTAAGTAAATTTAATTTTGGAGGTAACTATATAAATGTCCGACGAATTTTTCTCCGCACTTAAAGGCAGACGTTCGATATATGCAATCAGCAAGAACGTGTCCGTATCCGACGACAAAATTCAAGAAATCGTGAATGAGGCTGTTAAACATACGCCTTCCGCTTTTAACTCGCAAAGCGCGCGCGTCGTGGTGCTTTTGGGCGAGCAGCATGACAAGTTCTGGAACCTGACTGAGGGCACACTGAAAGCCGTCGTTCCAGCCGAGAATTTCCAGTCGACCGCAGATAAAATGGCTGGCTTCCGCAGCGGCTACGGCACGGTATTGTTCTTCGAGGATAACGCCGTGATCGAAGGGCTTCAATCCCAGTTCGAGCTGTATAAGGACAACTTCCCGATCTGGTCCCAGCAATCTTCCGGCATGCTGCAGCTGGTCATTTGGACGGCACTGGAAGCGGAAGGATTGGGCGCAAGCCTGCAGCATTACAACCCGCTGATCGACCAAAAGGTAGCCAATGAATGGAATCTGCCTGCCAGCTGGAGACTGATGGCTCAAATGCCTTTCGGCAACGTGGAAGCGCCTGCCGGCGAGAAGCAGTTCCAGCCGCTTGAAGACCGCATCAAAGTATTCAAATAAGGTATTCAAATAAGCGCCTAAGCCGGAATTTCGGCTTACATATGCTAAAGGACGGTATCCCGGGGGCGGGATACCGTCCTTTTTAACGTTTGGATCGCGGATCAAGATGAGGTTTTACCCCGTTCGGCGTGCAAGCTACGAATCTGCTGTTCCATGATGGCGCTTGCTTTGCCGATAAAGGCGGTGATCAGCTCTAACTCTTCCCCGGAGTAAGTGGAAGCGAGCTCAATCATGGCAGTATGGAGAGGGCGATAAGTACCGCTTACTTCTTCTTTATGTTCATATTGGGGGACAATGATGACCCTCCGCCGGTCATGGGGATCATTCTGCCTGCGGACATATCCCACTTTCTCCAGGCGGTCGACCAGAGCCGTAATGCTGCCGGTTGCGAGACCGGTGATTTTGGAGAGCTCTCCTGCGGTAATCGGGCCCGTTTCCCGCAGGATATCCACGGATTTCAGATCATTATCGTACAAGCCTAGAGAGGCAGCCACATTTTGCTGGTATAAAACCGTCCGGGTTCCAAGTCCCCGCATGAGGGAGACAAGCTGTTCAAGTTTTTCATTCTCTGTGTCGGATGGATGGCTTGACAAAAGACGGACCTCCTTTTAAAATTTCAATATCTTGATAATCGAGATATTTGATGAACGAGGTATATACTCAAGTTCATTCTATCGAAATCATTAATAATTTGTAAAGGGGTTCACAGATGGAAGCAGCAAAAAGCAACATAAAGCTGGTTGTGGCGGGCTTATTGCTTGCCATTTTCATGTCTGCCATAGACAATACCATTGTCGCAACGGCCATGGGAACGATTGTGTCCAAGCTCGGAGGCATGGACAAGTTTGTCTGGGTAACATCGGCTTATATGGTAACCACTATGGCAGGCATGCCGATATTCGGCAAGCTGTCGGATATGTACGGAAGAAAGAGATTTTTTATTTTCGGATTGACGGTGTTTCTGATCGGCTCGGCACTCTGCGGATTCGCGCAGTCCATTGAGCAGCTCAGTATATACCGGGCAATTCAAGGCATCGGCGGCGGCGCGCTTATGCCGATCGCTTTTACCATTATCTTCGACATTTTTCCGCCGGAAAAAAGAGGGAAAATGACCGGCCTGCTCGGGGCGGTGTTCGGCGCGGCCAGCGTCGTAGGCCCGCTGCTAGGCGCTTATATTACGGATTATTTCGGATGGGAATGGGTATTTTACATCAACGTTCCGATCGGTATCGTTTCATTTGCACTCATCATGAAGAACTACAAGGAATCACCGGCCCATACCAAGCAAAAAATCGACTGGTGGGGAGCCTCTACCCTCGTGATCGCCGTCATCAGCCTGATGTTCGCGCTGGAGCTGGGCGGCAAACAGTATGACTGGAGCTCGGCACCGATCATCTCCCTGTTTGCCAGCTTCGCGGTCTTTTTCATCGTGTTCTTTTTCGTGGAGCTGAAAGCGAAGGAACCGATTTTGCCGTTCTTCCTGTTTAAGCGCCGCCTGTTTGCGTCATCCCAAATTTTAGCGTTTCTGTACGGCGGCACTTTTATTATTTTAACGGTCTATATTCCGATTTTCGTTCAAGCGGTTTACGGGGGCTCGGCAACGAATGCCGGCCTGATTCTGACGCCAATGATGCTGGGCTCCGTCGCTGGCAGCTCCATCGGGGGGATTTTCTCGTCGAAAACGAGCTACCGCAACCTGATGATTATCTCGGTCATCTCGTACTTTGCGGGGATGTTCCTGCTGAGTACGCTGACACCGGATTCCGCCCGCATTCTGCTGACGCTGTTCATGATCGTTGTCGGCTTCGGCATGGGCTTCTCGTTCTCGCTGCTGCCAACGGCTTCCCAGCATAACCTGGAGCCGCGTTTCCGGGGGACGGCCAATTCGACCAACCAGTTCCTTCGTTCCCTGGGCATGACCATGGGCATCACGATCTTCGGTACGATTCAAAACAACGTGTTTACCAGCAAGCTGACCGAGAGCTTTAAAGGCATGGGCGGCGGCGCGAATTCCCCGATGTCCAATCTGGGCGATTCCAGACAGATTTTCGAGCCGAGCGTTCGTTCGAAAATTCCGGAAGCGATTCTCGGCAAAATCGTCGACGCGATGTCCAGCTCGATTACGCATGTCTTCTTGATTGCGCTCATTCCAATCGTGATTGCCGTGATTTTCGTCTTCATGATGGGGAACGCACGGGTTACGATTCATAAAAAGGAAAACCATCCCGAAGCTTAATACTTGAAAGAGCGCCCGATTCACGGGCGCTTTTTTTGATTTATAAGTTTTTTGGGATCACTGCAAAGTATTTGGGATAAGCATTGCAGCAAAGGCGCCAATTTTTGGGGTTATTTTGTTGAAATCTTTCACAACTGGCAGAAAAATGACATATTCCATCCGTCATAGTAAAATGGGAAAAGGCAATCGAATTCGAGTGAAATAGGATCTGAAAATTCATGTCGAGAGAGGTAATGACCATGTCGGATGAGAAGTCCAATCGGGAAACGCAAAGTGATCAGGTACATACCGGGGAATTGCTGAATGCCCTCATGGCATTTAAAAAGGGTGATTTTTCTTATCGAATGCCCTTTGATCAGACCGGAATTGCCGGCAAAGTTGCGGATACATTCAATGAAATCATGGAAATGCAAGAGAATCTGGTGAATGAAATCAATTCTGTAGCCAAGGTGGTAGGTAAGGAAGGCAAGCTGACACGCCGGTTCTCACATAAAAATACAGGGGGTTCCTGGCAGCAGTCTGTCGAGTCCCTCAACGGGCTGATCACCGATCTCATCCAGCCTACAAGCGAAATGGTGAGGGTGATCAACGCCGTCGCCCAAGGCGATCTGTCGCAAACCGTCGAGCTGGAGTTCGAAGGTCGGCCGTTAACGGGAGAATATAAAAAATCGGCAACCAACATCAATAAGATGGTGAACCAGCTCAGCAATTTCGCTTCGGAGGTCACGCGGGTCGCCAGAGAGGTCGGCACGGAAGGTATCCTGGGCGGCCAGGCCGATGTGAAGGGCGTCTCGGGTACATGGAAGGATCTGACTGAAAGCGTCAACAACATGGCTGTGAATCTGACCAATCAGGTCCGCAGCATTGCCCAGGTGACGACCGCCGTGGCGAAAGGCGATTTAACGAAGCAAATTACCGTGAACGCCAGCGGTGAAATTCTGGAGCTCAAGAACACGATCAACACGATGGTCGATCAGCTGTCCACGTTTGCCTCGGAGGTGACGCGGATGGCGCGGGAGGTCGGCACGGAGGGCAAGCTTGGCGGCCAGGCCAATGTAAGAGGCGTCTCGGGAACGTGGAAAGACCTGACCGACAGCGTGAACGATATGGCTTCGAACTTGACTGATCAGGTTCGGAACATCGCTGTCGTGACGACTGCCGTCGCTAACGGTGATTTATCCAAAAAAATTACCGCGGATGTTCAAGGAGAATTGCTGGAGCTGAAAAACACCATTAATACGATGGTGGATCAGCTCAGCAACTTCGCATCCGAGGTGACGCGTGTTGCGCAGGAGGTATCGGCGGAAGGCAAGCTGGGCGGACAGGCCGATGTTAAAGGCGTATCCGGAACCTGGAAGTTCCTGACGGACAGCGTCAATACGATGGCGGGTACCCTGACCGATCAAGTGCGCAACATTGCGGAAGTGACGACCGCAGTAGCGAAAGGCGATTTGTCCAAGCATATTACGGTGGACGCCAAAGGTGAGATTCTGGAAATGAAGAACACCATCAATACGATGGTGGATCAGCTTAGCACGTTTGCTTCCGAAGTGACGCGCGTCGCGCGCGAAGTGGGTACGCTGGGCATGCTTGGCGGACAGGCTCAGGTCAAGGGGGTTGCCGGAACGTGGCGCGACTTGACGGAAAGCGTAAACTACATGGCCTCCAATTTGACGAACCAGGTTCGAAACATTGCTGTGGTCACGACGGCGGTGGCGAACGGAGATTTATCCAAGAAAATTACGGCAGACGTTCAGGGCGAAATCCTGGAGCTTAAGATTACGATCAATACGATGGTGGATCAGCTCAGTACGTTTGCTTCCGAAGTCACCCGTGTGGCGCATGAGGTCGGGACCGAAGGTAAGCTTGGCGGCCAGGCTCAAGTGAAGGGCGTCGGCGGAACCTGGAAAGATTTGACCGAGGGCGTTAACAACATGGCCCGTAACCTCACGGACCAGGTCCGGAACATCGCCGACGTCACGACGGCGGTGGCCAAGGGGGATTTGTCCAAAAAGATTACCGTTGACGTGAAGGGCGAGCTGCTCGAGCTGAAAAACACGATGAATACGATGGTCGACCAGCTCAGCATGTTTGCTTCCGAGGTCACGCGCGTCGCTCGCGAGGTAGGCACGGAAGGAAAGCTTGGAGCGCAGGCCGACGTGAAGGATGTGTCCGGTACCTGGAAGGATCTGACCGACACCGTCAACAACATGACCCGAAATCTGACGATTCAAATGCGCAATATCGCCGGAGTTACGACAGCGGTCGCCAACGGCGACCTGTCCAAGAAGATTACCGTAGAGGTCCGGGGCGAGCTCCTGGAGCTGAAAAATACCGTCAATACGATGGTGGATCAGCTGAATTCGTTTGCATCCGAAGTCATCCGCGTGGCCCGCGAGGTCGGTACGGACGGCAAGCTGGGCGGACAGGCCCAGGTGCTCGGAGTTGCGGGAATCTGGAAAGATTTGACCGACAACGTGAACGTCATGGCGAACAACCTGACGGATCAGGTCCGGGGCATCGCTAAGGTGGTTACGGCGGTCGCGAACGGGAACCTGAAACAAAACCTGACGGTCGAAGCCAAGGGGGAAATTGCCGAGCTGGCGGATACGATGAATAATATGATCGAAACGCTGGCGACGTTCGCCGAACAGGTTACGACCGTATCCAGGGAGGTTGGCGCGGAAGGGAAGCTGGGCGGACAGGCAAGCGTGCCGGGCGCAGCGGGAACATGGCGTGACCTGACGGATAACGTCAATTACATGGCGAGTACGCTGACCACCCAGGTTCGCGCGATTACCAACGTGGCAACCGCGGTTACGAATGGCGATTTGTCGCGTACGATCGACGTGGCTGCAGCGGGCGAGGTCGCCGCTTTGAAGGATAACGTCAACGAAATGATCCGTAATCTCAAAGAAACGACGCGCATCAATACAGAGCAGGATTGGCTCAAAACAAACCTCGCGAAATTCTCGCGCCTGCTTCAGGGTCAAAGAGACCTGTACGCGATCAGCCGCATGATCTTAAGCGAGCTGGCTCCGCTCGTTTCCATGCAGCACGGGGTCTTCTACATAAACGAGCCTGAGAATGGCGAGCCTGTGCTGACTTTGTTTGCAAGCTACGCCTATCAGAACCGCAAGCATCTCTCCAACCGGTTCCGGGCAGGCGAGGGACTTGTTGGCCAGTGCCTGATTGAAAAGCAGCGGATCCTGATCACGAATGTGCCTAACGACTATGTGGTCATCTCTTCCGGTCTTGGCGAAGCCTCGCCGCTGAATATCGTGCTGCTGCCCCTCGTGTTCGAGGAGCAGGTGCTCGGGGTTCTGGAGCTTGCATCCTTCCGGGCATTCAGCGATATCGATCTGGCCTTCCTTGACCAGCTGACCGAATCGATCGGGATCGTGGTTAATACGATGCAAGCCAACCGTCGTACGGAAGAGCTACTGAAGCAGTCCCAGTCCTTGACTGAAGAGCTGCAAAAGCAGCAGATGGAGCTGCAGCATACCAACGAGGAGCTGGAGGACAAGGCCAAGCTGCTGGTCATTCAAAAGGCGGAAGTCGAGAGCAAGAATAACGAAGTCGAAATCGCCAAGAAGTTCCTCGAGGAAAAAGCGGAGCAGCTCGCCTTGACGTCCCGGTACAAATCCGAATTTTTGGCCAATATGTCGCATGAGCTGCGGACGCCGCTGAATTCATTGCTTCTGCTGGCCGAGCAGCTTGCAGACAATCCGGATGCCAATCTGACGGATCACCAGGTCAAGTTCGCGAAAACGATCCAGGATTCCGGGATTGAGCTGCTAAATCTGATCAATGACATTCTGGATCTGTCCAAAATCGAATCCGGCACGGTTACACCCGATTACAGCGAAATTTCTGTGCAGGGCATGCTGGATAGCCTGGATCGTTCCTTCCGCCACATGGTAGACGAGAGCAGGCTGGAATTCCAGATCAAGACCGATTCCAATGTCCCGGAGGTCATCGTAACGGATCAGAAGCGTCTGCAGCAAATATTGAAAAACCTGCTTTCGAACGCCTTTAAATTTACCGAGGAAGGCCAGATCCAGCTGCAAGTGCGAACCGCCTCGGAGGGCTGGAACAGCGAGAACGACAAGCTCAACCAAGCGGCCTCCGTGCTCTGCTTCTCGGTTAGCGATACCGGCATCGGCATTCCGGAAGAAAAGCAGCAGATTATATTCGAAGCCTTCCAGCAGGCGGACGGCAGCACGAACCGCGAGTATGGGGGGACCGGTCTTGGTCTGGCCATATCGCGCGAAATCGCGGCCATGATGGGCGGAGAGTTAACCTTGTACAGCGTCGTCGGCAAAGGCAGCATCTTCAATTTGTACCTGCCGCTCGATTCTGAGGTGCCGGAGAAGGTGGAGCCGGTAAAATACGTTCCCGAGGTCATTGACGTCTCGCCGCCGGAACAGAAAATGTCATTCACACGCAAGAGCGAACATATCGACGATGACCGTGACCGGATTGAGCCGGGAGATAAGGTGTTTTTGATCGTCGAGGACGATATCAAGTTTAATGAAATTTTATTGGAAATTCTTCATAAGAAAAATATAAAAGCGATCATCACGACGAAGGGGTCAAATGCACTCGAGCTTGCCCGTAAATACAGCCCGCAGGCGATTACGCTTGATCTGCGTCTGGGCGATATGGACGGCTGGATGGTCATCGAACATCTGAAAAACGATATCAATACGCGGCATATCCCGGTTTGCGTCATCACGGTGGAGGAGGACGAAGTCGAGCTGATGCAAAAAGGGGTATATGACTACATCTGCAAGCCTGTAACGAATGATGAGCTCGAAAAAACGCTGGATAAGCTGAGTCTCTTCGCAGATCAGAAGGTTCACCGCCTGTTGATCGCTATGAATGACGATAACCGCCGGCAAGAAACGATCGAGTTGATTGGAAATAGCGACGTGGAAATTACCGCGGCCCTTTCCGCTGAAGACGTGCTTGCGAATCTGAAGCAGGGAGATGTTCACTGCGTACTGGTGGATAATGATTTGAAGGATATGGATGTGCTGTCTCTGATTCGTGAGATCATACGAGTTCCCAAGAACAAGCATGTTCCGATTGTGCTGAACCGCAGCGTCAAATGGAGCCTGGCGGAAGAGGATGAGCTCGAAGAGCTCATGAAAACGGCCGTGCTGAAGGAAGTGAAGTCTGCTGTTCAGATGCTGGATGAAACAAGCATTTTCCTGCACCGCAAAGCGGAGGATCTGCCTGAGCATTCCCGGGCGACCATGTTGAAGCTGTACCAATCCGACGACATGATCAAATATAAAAAGGTACTGGTCGTAGACGATGACATCCGCAACGTGTTTGCCCTGACGACGATACTGGAGCGGCATAACATGATGGTTATTCCGGCTGAGAACGGCCATGAAGCGATCCGGCTGCTGGAGGAAACGCCCGACATCGAAATCGTCCTGATGGATATTATGATGCCGGTGATGGACGGCTATGAGACGACCCGCGCAATCCGCGAGAAACCGGAATTCAAAGATTTGCCGATTATCGCTTTGACCGCTAAGGCGATGAAAGGCGACCGGGAGGAGTGCCTGGAGGCTGGAGCTTCGGATTATATTACGAAGCCGGTCAACAGCGCGCAGCTGTTATCCATGATACGCAGCTGGCTGGGAGCCGACACGGGTCAAGAGAGCGCTCCGGACGGACAAGAAGCGGAATAGCATGCAGTATTAAGGTGCGTTTTGCATGGCGAGAGCCGGCGGACGCACCTTTTTGTTTGGGAAAAACGGCTTGGCTGTTCGCGAGGCGGACCCGGATTTCATGTTTTGCCGGCCGGCGTAATGGTTAGACTCATATTAGGCAAAATATAATATCACATGTCCAGAAAGAAGGTTTAGCATGAACGAGAAGCTGAATTCGGTAAAAACATGGCTTGAAGAGCATAGGAACCACACGGTATTGATCCGTAAAGAGGAGCAGGACGATTGGGATGAGACACGGGTACAGCTGGAAGACGTGGAATACATCGAGAACGTCGAGACCATTGACGATTATGCGGAAGGGAGCTCGCTGATCCTGCACGGCCCCGGGAGCGTAATCAACGAACAGGGCGATATTCCGCTGCCGCAGAGCACCTTTCAGATTTATGTCGACGGTTTATCCGAGTGCCGGGTGGAGGAAGGGACGCTGTCCATGAAAACGGAGCGTGCAAATTATTTAATTTCTGTAATACCATAATTTTTTCATATTAAAACTTTGTCATATCGGCAAGAACGTGGTAAAGTAGAAAATGACCTTATGACTGATTTTGATTTATGGTCATGCATACGGACTATGATGTCAGATGGGAGGGGAAAATCATAGGAACGGTCGATCGGAAAAAACAGGTGCTGGAAGCCGCTTCGAGATCATTCGCATTGTTCGGTTATAAAGCAACGACCATGGAGCAGGTCGCTAAAATCGCCAACGTGGGTAAAGGCACCATATATACGTTTTTTGATACCAAGGAACAGCTGTTTGACGAAATACTGCATGAGGTCATTTCCGAAATGAAAAACATTATTCAGCGGGAAGTCGACCATAACAAGCCGTTTTTCGATAATTTGTTCCGCGTATTGGATTCTCTCCTGGAATTCCGCAGCGAGCATGAGCTGCTCATGAAGCTGTCGCAGGAGGTCCGGGACGTAGGCACGCCTCAATCTCAGGAAGCGATGAATCAGGTGGAAAGCGTCATTTTGGCCTACATCGAAAAAGAAATACGGCATGCCATGATGCAGAAAGAGCTGCGCGATTGCGACCCGGGTATCGTTTCTTTCCTGATGTTCAAAATGTACGTGGCCTTGACCTCGGAGTGGAACAAAAATCACGAGCCGCTGACCAAAGAACAAATCAAAGAACATATCCGTCTCTTCTTGGAGGATGGACTCGCAGTACACGCTTCATAAATACGGACTATAAACGAATCCCAAATCATCGGAACACCAGGCCGGCACAACCTGGCGAATCAGCTTCGGGCTTGCACGATATTCGGAGCTGCTTTCGTTTGCGTATGTATGACCAATTGAGAAAATCAGTCAGAGATATTTAAGAGAACACACAACTTGGAAATGGGGGACGATCACTTACATGAATGCTTTTTCCGTGTTTTTCAAAGATTTAGGCGCGGCATTGAAAAACCCGAAAGTGCTGATCCCCGTTATCGCCGTTATGTTCATTCCTATTATGTACAGCGGTGTTTATCTGGCAGCCTTTTGGGATCCTTACGGTCATTTGGACCGTTTGCCTGTCGCCGTGGTGAATAAGGACAGCGGTGCCGAGTTTAAAGGCAAGGAGCTGCACATCGGTGCTGATCTGGTCGATGAGCTGAAGAAGAACAAAGACTTTGGGTGGGAGTTTGTCAGTGACCTGGATGCGGATAAGGGAATTAAGGATAACCGCTATTATATGAAAATAACGATTCCCGAGAATTTCTCCGCACAGGCGACAACGCTGATGGATGATCAGCCTCATCCGGCTACCATCGTGTATGAGCCCAATGGCGATTACAACTTTATCGCCTCGCAGATTGGCAATACAGCGATCAAGGACATTAAAGCGAAGGTATCCGCCAAGGTGACCGAATCCTATACGGAGAACCTTCTGGATAATTTCGAAGATGTGTCAAGCGGTCTTGCTGATGCGGGCGAAGGTGCCGGCAAAATTCACAATGGCAGCAGCGAGCTGAATGACGGCGCACTTAAACTGAAGGAAAACTTGAACAAACTGGCCCAAGGCACATTGGAGGCCAAGGATGGACTTCAGCCGCTGGCCCAAGGGGCGGGGGACCTGAACAAGGGAGCCGGTCAGTTGAGCCAGGGCTCGAGCAAGCTCGCGAGCGGCCTGGACCAGCTGAACGCGGCGGAAGGACAGCTTCTCGCCGGAGCCCAGCAAGCCCAACAGGGCGGGCAGCAGCTCCATACCGGACTTCAGAGTTCGCTTGATGGCGCTCAAAAGCTGAATGCCGGAATTCAAACCTCGGAGCAGGGGGCAGCGAAGCTTGAAGGAGGACTGAAATCCTCCGAGCAAGGCAGTGCGGACCTGGCTTCCGGACTTCAGTCCTCGCTCGACGGCACAACCAAGGTTTCGGAAGGAGCCAAGAGCGTCGCAGACGGACTGCAGCAGCTGGCCAAATCCAGTCCGGAGCTTGCCCAAAGCCCTGACTTCCAGAAGCTGCTTGCAGCCAGCCAGGCGGTAGCGGACGGAAGCGCCAAGGTGGCGGCCGGACAGCAGAAGCTTTCCGACGGAGCCCAGTCTCTGCATGGAGCACAGCAGCAGCTCTTGGAAGGTGCAACGCAGCTCCACAGCGGCCAGCAGCAGCTGCTTGAAGGCAGCGGGCAGCTTGTGCAAGGCCAGCGGCAGCTGCTTGACGGCGCAGCGAAATTGAATGACGGACAGTCCGCTTTGACAGCAGGTCTGACGACGTTCGGCGCGAAACTGAGTGAGGCAGCAGGCGGCAGCAAAGCGCTCGTTACGGGCTCGCAAAAGCTCGCTAGCGGAACCTCCCAGCTTGAAGGCGGCGTAGGCAAGCTCTCCAGCGGCCTGACGACACTTGCCGATGGCTCGCAGAAGCTGAACAACGGTGCGGGGGATCTGGAGAAAGGTATTTCGAAGCTGGATGACGGCTCGAAGGAGCTGGAGACCAAGCTGAACGATGCGGCTGACAAAACCTCAGAGCTGAAAAAATCAGACGCAATGGTGCAAATGTTCGCCAAGCCGGTGGATTCCAAAGAAAACGAATCCCGCAAGATTCCAAACTACGGAACCGGCCTGACGCCTTATTTCATGTCCCTCGGTTTGTTCGTCGGCGCACTGATTTCAACGCTGGTGATCAATTTGAGAGGAACGACGGTGGAGGGAGCAACCGGCCTGGGCCGTTTCGTCAGCCGTTCGCTTTCCTTCGCGGGCATGAGCTTGTTCCAATCCGTCGTTGCCGCAGCCATTATTTTGTACGGTCTTGGACTCAAGGTGCAAAGCGTTCCGCTGTTCTTCCTGTTTACGTTCATCACAAGCTTGGCGTTTATTTTCATCGTTCAGGCTGTCGTGACCTGGCTTGATATGCCGGGACGCTTCCTTATCATCATTTTGCTGATTCTGCAGTTGACCACCAGTGCGGGCACCTTCCCGCTGGAGCTCATTCCGAATTGGCTCAAGCCGCTGAATCCTTGGCTGCCGATGTCGCACAGCGTACTTGGCTACAAAGCCATCATTTCGAGCGGGGATTTCGATCTCATGTGGAAGCAGGCGGGCATTCTGGCCATCGATGCCGTGATCTTCCTTGGACTGACGCTGGCATATTTCTTATGGCGCGGAAGTCAAAAAAAAACAGCCGGCTTCCAATCCGGCCGAAGCGGTATAATCGGAAATTTAAGTCCTGATCCTTGACTGGATCAGGACTTTTTACGGAGATCAGGGTATAATAGAGAAGATCAGACAGGAATGAGGGATTAGATGATTACGATTAAATCAAAAGCTCAGATCGAGCACATGAAAGAAGCCGGGGCCATCCTCGCGGCTTGCCATCGGGAAATCAAAAAGATGATCGTACCCGGCATTACAACCATAGAAATCGACCGGTTTGCGGAACAATTTATCCGCAAGCATGGGGCAACGCCGGAACAAAAGGGTTATAACGGCTTCCCTTACGCGACGTGTACGTCGGTGAACGATGTGATCTGCCATGGCTTCCCCGGAAAAACGGTACTGAAGGACGGCGATATCATTACCGTGGACATGGTTGTGAATCTGAACGGATGGTTGGCCGATTCCGCTTGGTCCTATACGGTCGGTAACGTATCTGAACAGGCTCAGCACTTGCTGGATGTCACCAAGGAATCCTTGTATAAAGGCATCGAACAGGCTGTCATCGGCAACCGGATCGGCGATATTTCCCATGCGATTCAGGTCTATGCAGAGTCGGAGGGCTTCTCGGTCGTTCGCGAGTTTATCGGACACGGCATTGGCAAAGACATGCATGAAGAGCCGCAAGTTCCGCACTACGGTCCGCCGAACGTTGGCCCTCGCCTGAAAGAAGGCATGGTGATCACGATCGAGCCTATGCTGAATACAGGCACCTACCGCAGTAAAATGGACAGCGACGGCTGGACGGCCAGAACGATGGACGGCGGGCTTTCTGCACAGTATGAGCATACGCTGGCAATCACGGCGGATGGTCCGGAAATTTTAACCTTACAATAAAAGCCGAAAAAGAGAGGCGCTTGGCGCCTCTCTTTTTTTGTTCCCTGCGATAAATCCACCTCAACTTATTTGACTCTTTGTTTGTATTTTCCGGAGCTATCGATTTTCACTCTGACGTCGATGGACTTAATGGAATCCGCTTCTAATATGAATGGCTTGGAACGGTGAAAAGCACTCCATTTTTTCGGATATTTCCGGTAGAGCTTTTCGTCCAGCATAAACACGTCTGCTTTCCGCTCGATTCCCTTCGCATAGCTCATGAGAATTTCGTGTTTGACCGCGGTACTGGCCATGTTTTCCAAGGTTTGATTCGGCGTATCTTTGATCATTTCATCGATGTACGCATTGATCGAAACCCGGATTTTAAAACGGGCTTTATTATTTTCGATGACGGGCTTGACATACAGATGCGGCTTCACGAGGATCAAAGCTGCAACAGGCCGTCCTTCCTCAGGAATATTGATGGGAGAACGCTGCAATTGACGCTGAATCCAGCGGGTGCCTTTCAAGTTATCCTCGGTTAGATGTCCGCGGTACTCTTTGTTTTGAAAAAAGTACGCTCCATTTATTTTGAACATGGGACGCTTATCCGAATCTTCATACCAGCTTTCCTTTTCGATTTCGAGCGAAGGAATCATGGCCAGCCCGGTCGGTTCATTGAGCTCCCCGAGGATTTTAAATCCATATTCAGGCAAGATAAAGGACCTCTGCGAATAAATCTGCTGCGGCGAATCCATGATGGTTTCAAGCGGAGACAGATTCAGAATCGGTTTCTGCGTCAAGACATCCTTTAATGATTCTTTTGTGCCATATAATAAAATATTGTACCGAATCTCTCTGTAACGGTTCAGCATATCGTAGATTTCGTCCATTCCGTGCAGCATGACTCTCTCCGTTAAAATCACCGATTTCATGTGTCCCCAGAATACCCGAAGCTGGGATGTAGAATAGATGGTCGTCAATGATTCGGTAAGGGTGCGCCCCTCACCCGTCCCAACCCAAATCGGGATCGGTTTGCCTACTTCGGCATTTTCCGTTTTGGCGACATTCGAGAAGTTCAGAATCTGTACGTAGCTTTTGTATTTTCCGTCTTCGTAATCGATTCCCAGCCCCGTGACGTAAGCCATATTCTGAATATCCTTGGAATTCCAGCAGCCGGGGACAAGCAGCAGCAGCAAACAACACAGCAGGATCTTCACAAGCCTCATCAATACAGCGTATCCCCTTGATGATCCGAATCGCCGGTTTTGAGGATAGTTGGTTTTTTGCGCATCAAGCTCCAGGGTGCTCTTAGTATAGCTTTGAAAAAGTCTGCAGGCATCATGGGAGATAGAGGCGCAAGGAACGGAATACCAAAAGTCCGCAGCCTGGAGATATACGCCAACAGCAGAATGATTCCGAGAATGAGCCCGTACATCCCTAAGAAAGAGGAGACGAAGAACAAGCCGAACCGAATGACGCTTACGACGGCGCTTAAGGTTTGATTCACCAGTGTAGCCCCCGCGACAGCGGTGATCGCACCCACGACGACGGAGGAGGGGGAGACCAAACCGGCCCGGATGGCCGCATCACCGATAATTAAACCTCCGATAACCGTTAAGGTTTGTCCGATGGAGCTCGGAAGCCTGACTCCGGCCTCCCGGAATATTTCGAGCAGGACCAGCAAAAGAAACAGCTCCATCTGCGCGGATAGCGGCAGACCCAGCCTTGCCGTTGAAATGGTAGCCATCAGACGGAAAGGGATCTGGTCTTGATGAAACGCCGCCAAAGCGACCCAAAAGGAAGGCAGCATCATGGAAATGATCAAGCTGATCCCGCGGATCAGTCTCACGAATGAGACATAAATATAATTGAAATGGACATCCTCCGGCGATTTCATGAGCAGCGACAGCGAACCCGGTGCGATCAGAACCATGGGGTTGCCGTCGATGACGATGGCAAAACGTCCGTTTAACAAACATGTAACAACGTAATCGGGCCGGCCGGTAAAATCGACGAGCGGGAAGAGGGAGTACTTCGAATCGGACAGCATCTCCTCCAGTTGATTGATGGTATAGAGCCCGTCAATGTCTATTTTGGACAAGCGTTCCCGTGCTTCAGCGAGAATTTCCGGCGAGGCGATATCCTCAAAATACAACAAGCCTACCTTGGTCCGGGTCCGCCGGCCCAAAATGGATTCTTCGATGCAAAGCGAGTTGCTTCTTATTCTTTTGCGGATCAGGGCAATATTCGTGACGTAGTCTTCGTTAAACCCGTCCTTGGGTCCTTTAATGGATATTTCAACCGTTGATTCTTCCGGAGAGCGCTTCGGGACGCTGCTGATATCCATGGAAAAGATTGCGTTCGTGTGAGGGAATAACAGGACAAGCCCGCCTTGGAAGACGGTATCCTCCAATGATTGATGCGATACCGGTTCCTTTAACAAAACGAGCGGCAGCCTTCCCAGCTGCTCATCCTGTTGCTTATTAAATCCGGTTTCCTTATACATTTTTTCCAGCTCGGGAAGAACGACCAGGCTGATTTGACCGGAATCCGCAAGTCCGGAAGCATAGACAAGAACGACCTCGGATTCGGCTGAATCAGTTTGCACACGATAGTTTCGAACGATGACATCCGAGCTTTTAGAGAACAGATTTTTTATCTTTTGCAGCGTCCACGGATCTGTTTTGGGTGTGGATTCAGACGGGTTCATGCAGACCCCTCCTTTTTCTTCTTGGGCAAAAACGTAATGCCGAACCAGATGAACGACATGATTACGCTGGAGAACAACGTGTATGGGAAATAAAAATTGTACATCGTCTGGTAATAATCATTCTGGCTGATCGGCAGCATGGCGATCAGGACGTAGCTGAAGGTGACCGCAAGGATGAAGCGAGTGGTCATAACCCTGTTCTTGAATGGCAGCATTTCAGCGAGCAGAAAAAGGGCCAGGCTGGTTCGGACGGTCGCTCCGGCAAGCCATTGATACACGGAGAGAAAGTCGACATGCTCCACATATTCTCCGATTTTCACGAGCCGCCACTGTTCATAGGGAGACTCCATTTGCTTGGCCGCTTCAGTGGGGCCGAATTCGGTAATGCCGCCCACGACGGGGCCGATCGTAATAAAGGAAATAATCAAGCCGTAAACGACCAGCTGCCAAGGCTTCACCTTCCCCTGAATCCGATGCTGCATGGTCAGCAGGACGAGGATCTCGACAAAACCGCCCCCGACGTACAGCATGCCGTGAACAGGCGGGGATATGCCATGCTCAAGAATCGGCATCAGATAACTGAAGTTTTTTTCAGAGGAGTTGGCTACAGCTACAAAAATCCCCAACAGGACGACGATCGGAAGCAGGATACCTGAACCGATGGCGATGGATTTAATACCGAGCTTTGCCATGTAGAAGCTCACAATAGCGAGTGTTCCGATCAGCACCAGCTTCGGTGTCGCCGGCAGGTAATTGCTGATACTCCAGCTGGATGTATGATAGATGGTAATGCCACCAATAAGGTAGAGATGAATCAGCATCGGTGTTACTAAAATCCACGAAATCACAGGATTCGTACGTTCGGCAAGCCAAGGCTGAAGCTTTTTGTGATCCGATCTTTTCATGAAAAATGCGAGCATGATGGTCCAGGGAATAAGCAGAATGGTAGTGAAAATTACTGATATCCAGGCATCCCTTCCAGATGTGTCGAGCACCATCGGGTTGATGACAACATGACTGGTCAGGCCGTTCATCAGCATGAGCAGAACGCAAACCTGGGGGATGGTGATCTTGGTTATATTTTGCATGGAAAGGTCATCACCTGATCTATGGTTGTTTTTCAATATTGTGCTTCATTCCATCCAAAATTATGTAACAAATGCAGATCATAACGGGGGTTCCAACCGGAACAACAAAGGCACACACTATAAAATATCATCATATGAAAAATTCACAATAATAAAAAAGACGTTGTTTAGTTCATTTGATGTTGTTTCCACTTCGTGCCGTACTTAGCTTGTTGAAAAGAGTAGTGCCCTATTTCGAAACGGATTTCAAGCAGGAAAAAACAAAAAGGCTGCACCGTTTGGGACGGTGCAGCCGATATTGTAAAAGTCATTATTCCTTGTTCAGCAGCTCTGCTCCGGCAATGCCCGGATTCGTCATTTGATAAGGATCCAGAATAATATTGAGCTCTTCTTCCGTCAAGACATTGTACAGCAAGCACAGCTCGCGTACGGGCTTGCCGGTCGTGATGGCTTCGCGGGCAATCCGCGATACGACTTCATAGCCCAAATGCGGATTGAGGGCTGTAATGATGCCGACGCTGTTCTCAACATATTCGCGGCAGCGTTCCACATTGGCTTGAATGCCTTCAACGCAATGCTCGCGGAATACGCGGAATCCGTTGTTCATGATCTCAAGGGATTGCAGCAGGTTGTATACGAGCACAGGCTCCATGACGTTCAGTTCAAGCTGGCCTGCTTCGGAAGCAAGGCAGATGGTATGATCGTTGCCGATAACCTGGAAGGCGATCTGATTGATGACTTCGCACATGACCGGGTTGACCTTGCCCGGCATGATGGAAGATCCCGGTTGTCTGGATGGAAGCGAGAGCTCGCCCAGGCCGGCTCGAGGTCCCGAGGCCATCAAACGGATATCGTTGGCAACCTTGGACATGTTCATCATGCAAATTTTGAGCGCCGCAGAGACTTCGGTGTAAGCGTCCGTATTTTGGGTGGCGTCGACCAGATGGTCGGCAGGCTTGATCGGGAATCCGCTGAGCTCAGCCAGCACTTCCGCCACATGCTCGATATAGCGGATGTCTGCGTTAAGTCCGGTTCCGACCGCGGTAGCGCCCATATTGATATGCAGCAGGTTGTTTTTGGTCGCGCGAAGACGCTGGATATCGCGATCCAGCACGCGGGCGTAGGCTTGGAATTCCTGACCCAGACGGATAGGAACCGCATCTTGAAGATGGGTACGACCCATTTTGATTACGGAATCGAATTCTTTGGATTTGCTCTCAAAAGCTTGACGAAGGTCCGCCATCGTCGCAAGCAGCTTCTCGATCATCGTCAAGGTGGCCAGATGGACCGCCGTCGGGAACGAATCGTTGGTAGACTGTGCCATGTTGACATGGTTGTTCGGGCTGATGTCCGCATAGCTGCCTTTTTCCTTGCCGATCAGCTCGAGCGCGCGGTTCGCGATGACCTCGTTCGTGTTCATATTAATAGACGTTCCTGCTCCGCCCTGGATCGGGTCGACGATAAATTGATCGAGCCATTTGCCGCCTATGATTTCATCTGCGGCCTGTACGATCGCATCACCCTTGGAAGGGAGCAGTCGTTTAATCTCCATGTTAGCGATGGCGGCTCCCTTTTTGACCATGGCCATGGCCCGGATCAGCTCCGGATGGATTCTTTGGCCGGTAATCGGGAAATTTTCCGCTGCCCGCATCGTTTGTATGCCATAGTATGCTTCTTCAGGTACTTCCTTGGTGCCGAGAAAGTCTTTTTCTAATCTCATGAATACATTCCTCCGAGTTTTGTGAACTGGAAATTAGAGTCAGATGAGAACGCTTTAATGATATCGGACCCGCTATCATTATACGGTTTAAAAACAGGAACTGCTAGTCCTATGTCATTAGAGAATGAAAAAAAGGCGGATTTGTCCGCCATGGAAACACAAATGTACAACGGCAAGCGAATTGAAAGCAGGAAGCGGCTAAAATGAAGCAAAGAGGCACACAAAAAAGACCCGCCGCAATGGCGGCGAGCCCTTTTGAAAGGAAATTAGATCGAATGAAGCACTTTGACATCCGGGTCCACTTCGGCTTCGTAATCCACGCCTTCGGTCTCAAACCCGAAGAGCTGGAAAAATTCGCGCCGATATCCTTCGAGATCCGTCAGCTCGTAGATGTTGTCCGAAGTCACGCTGTCCCAGAGCTTGACAACCTCGGCCTGCACGTCTTCCCGCAGCTCCCAGTCATCAATACGGATACGTCCGGATTTGTCGACTGGCGTGTCACCTTCCACATACAGGCGGTCTGCAAACAAACGGTAAGATTGCTCGATGGTGCCTTCATGAATCCCTTTTTCTTTCATGATTTTGTACAGGGAAGAAATATAGAGAGGCACTACGGGAATGGCCGAGCTGGACTGCGTTACCAAGCCTTTGCTGACGACAACGTATGCCCGGCCGCCCGTGGACTTCAGCTCATCGTTCATTTTCAGAGCTGTGGCTTCCAGATGATCTTTAGCCCGTCCGATGGAACCGTCGCGGTAAATATCCTGAGTAATTTCGGAACCTATGTACGAGTAGGAGATCGTCGTAACGTCTTCCGTGAGCACTTCGGCTCCGCGCAGCGCCCGGATCCAGTCTTCCCAGTCGTCACCGCCCATAACGGCCACCGTGTCCTGGATTTCTTTTTCCGTCGCTGGCTCCAATGTTACTTCCGTGACTTCACCCGTGTGGAAATTGACCGTCTTGTTGGTGAAAGTCTTTCCGATTGGCTTCAACACGGAGTTGTACACTTCACCGGTTTGCGAATCGGTTTTGCGGGCAGATGCCACGCTGTAGACCACGAGATCGACTTTGCCGAGCTCTTTTTTGATCACTTCGATGACTTTTTCCTTCGTTTCCTTCGCAAAGGCGTCGCCTGTTACGCTAAAGGATTTCAGCCCGGCTTCCTGCGCCGCTTGCTCAAAAGCAGCAGAGTTGTACCATCCGGCTGAAGCCGTGCGTTTCTCGGAACCGCTGCTTGGACGATATACGCCAATCGTATTGGCACGAGCACCAAAAGCGGCCGTAATTCTAGCAGCAAGTCCATATCCTGTGGAGGCGCCGATGACCAGCACATTTTTGGGCCCCTGGATCTGCGGCTTGGACTGCACATAATCGATTTGTTCCTGAACCTGTGCTGCACAGCCTGCAGGATGCGAGGTGGTACAGATGAATCCGCGAGTTCTCGGTTTAATAATCATATTTTACATTTCCTCTCTTCCAATAAAAGAATACATCATTTGATTTTCATAAATACTCTATCCTATTGTATCAATTTTTTTGAAAACGACAAACCAGAAGCTATCGTTTGAGACAATATGAAAGGGAAGCGTTTAAAATAACACATTGACATTGATAATCATTATCAAATAGAATATTACATGTAGATTATGTGTTTACAGCTTATACATATAGGGAGGCAGCATAATGTTCATTCAAACACGCAGGATGGTCGTGACAGCGGGGAACGCTGAGCAAGTGGTAGAGAGATTCAAAAAACCGGGTCCCTTGGACGAAATGGAGGGGCTGGTCGATAAGACGGTCATGAGCTCCAAGATCAGCAAGGAGGAAGAAGAAGTGCTCGTGATGATTCGCTGGGAATCCAGGGAAGCGTGGAAGAATTGGGAGAAGAGCGACGCGCATTTGCAGGGGCACCGCGATAAAAAAGGACAACAGCCGCCGGAATACATCATCAGCACGAAGGTCATCATGTATGACGTTCACAATGTAACGAAAGGCAAGGCCTTTTCAAATCAATAACAAGCATTAAATAAACTCAGGTGCGCATCAGCCTATGAACGGCTTAGCACATCTGAGTTTTTTTGTAAGGATTCGAGTTCCAAGCCCGTTATTATTGAGTATATGGCTGACATACATAAAAAGGCTGGAAGAGCAGCTGGCATACCCGTTACAATGGGATCAGAACTTACAAACCCTATTCATTCAAGAAATGTTGGTGATGTATCATGGAAAGCCAGACAAAAGCTAAACTGACCGAGGAGCAGCTCGATCGGCTGATCGGGAAGCATTTTGGCGAGAGTACGAGCGTCGTTCACCGGACGGAGCTGACGAATGGATGGTTTAATACCGCATACGATCTTGCGCTGAGCAGCGGCGAGAACGTTATTCTTAAGGTTGCTCCGGGTGCAGAGGTCGAGACGCTTACTTGCGAGAAGAACATCATGAAGAATGAAGTGGAAGTGCTGAAGCTTGTACGGAAAGAGGGAGCGATTCCCGTTCCGAACGTGTACGCTTACGATAACAGCCAGGATCTGATTCCGCATGCATATTTTTTAATGGAGAAGGTTCCCGGTCAGCCCTACAATCTAATCAAGGAATCGATGTCCGCTGACGAAAGAGAACGGATCGAGGTAGACTTGGGACGGTATAACCGGAAAATTAACGAGATTAGAGGGGATAGCTTCGGGCATTTCGTAGCGTCACCGGAAAAATTGTTTGCTTCATGGGGTCAAGTATTTGCTGCTTTGATGGCTGATCTGCTCACGGATGGGCGCAGACTTGGTGTGCAGCTTCCGGCTTCCTACGAGGAAATCGAAGAAGCGGTCGCCGCAAAGCTGCCTTTTCTGGATGAAGTCACAGAGCCGCGGCTGGTTCATTGGGATCTATGGAATGGGAACGTGTTCGTGCACGAAGGCCGGATTCATGCGATCATCGATTGGGAGCGCGCGCTCTGGGGAGATCCGCTGTTTGAATATTATTTCGGTAAAATGGAGCCATCGGAGGCGTTTTACCGGGGGTACGGGAACCGGTTTGATTCGCAGCATGAACGGGAACGCCGGAAGCTATACGATTTATATTTCGATTTGATCCTCGTCATCGAATGCTACTCGCGAAAATACGAGAACCCGGATCACGTGCGCTGGGTCCGCAAAAATCTGGCTGCAGGCTGGGTGCAATTCCAAGATTGAAATCTAAAAACGGCGCTAATCCGGTGATGAACCGGAAAGCGCCGTTTTTGTTATTCATGGCCACGAATCTCTCGGATGCTTTGACCGCCCGCGAACGCATGCACGCTCTTCAGGCTGTCTACCGTTTGGAACCCGTATTTTTGATACACCTTTTCAATGATTTCATTGATGGGGAACACCCACAATTGGCGTACCTTGCGCAGATCAGCTTCATGCTGAATATAGCGGATCAATTCTCCGACAAGCCCTTTTCCTCTAAATTTCTCAAGGGTCGCTACGCTCTCCAGACGAGCCTGGCGATTCTGCTCGAACAGGCAGGCGGTAGACACAGGGATGCCTTCATGCCGCAGCAAATAGTGGGAGTAGGAGGGGTGGGCCCACTGCTCCATGAACACTTTTTCGACCGTCTCCTTGCCCCCGAATTCTTGGATGCTGCATTCGATCTGGAGCGCTTCCTGGACATTGCGGTCATCGACGCGTTCCACGGTGTTCCCTGAGCGCAAAGGTTTCATATCAAGACGCCCGTCCCATAGCTGAACGGGACTGATCATTTCCTCGCTGCGGAATTGATTGGCTTCCAGTGCGTTCAGGAGATTCGCTTGCAGCTCCAGGTTATAAATATAAAATCTGGGCGTGATGTTCCTCGATTCATAGAAACGAATGACTTCATCGATCACGGCCTGGGGATCACGAACCTCTTCCGTGATGTGAGCGTGGTTCGCATCATAGTAATCGGCCTGCATTTCATTGCAAAACAAAGCCCCCCAGGCGGTGTCGATTCGTTCTGTAAACGTCTCGTAATATGCATAGTCCAGTTCTAAAAAGTCCTGGAACCGGTTCATGGGATTCCCTCCTCGATCACAAGCTCTAGGAAACCTGTGAAGATTTATGGCGACCATATATTCGGTACAAAACAATGCCGAAGATCATGCCGATGAATGACATGACAGAAATGGTCAGATACATCGCTTTACCTCCAAAAGCCTGATACAACGCGCCCCCGGCAAAGGATGCCAGAATCCCCGATACCCCGAAGAAAAGCAATGCAAGCACGGTTTGTCCCGTTGCTCTCCATTCCACGGGCACAATGCTGTACAAATACTGGATTGCCGCGGTGTAAAATACCGGGAACGTAAAAATCTGCAGCAGCTGGATATAGGCCAGCCAGTTCGGATCCGTAATCCATGCCGAAATGAAGAAGCGGATAAAGTAAAAGGCTCCGGCGATGGATATGATGGCAAGCTCTTTGTTCTTGCGCAGCCACCAGAAGCTGAGGGAGAAGACAATAATTTCGCTTCCCGCGGCCAGAAACCAGGCCAGTCCCAGCAGATTGGGCTTGCCCCCGAGATCCTTGATGTAGAGTCCAAGGAACGTATCGTTCATTCGGGCAGGAATGGAGCTGATAAACACCAGAACAAGAAACAGCAGCGTTTCCTTATTGCTCAAAAAATTTTTCAGGCTCTGGATTGTCACCGGTTTGCCCGATACGGGCGCGTCCGGCATGAAGAATGTCACCAGAAGGCTGATAATGCCAAGCCCCGCAAAGGTGTAACCAAGGCTGCCGGCACCATATTTCGTCATTAAATATCCGGCGAGCAGCGACATGACCGCATAGCCCAGGGCGCCAAAGGTCCGAAGCGAACCGTAGCTGATGCCCGCGGATTCAGCGACTCTGAAGTTTAGGCTTTCCGTCAACGGATCGATGGGCATCAGAAAGAAATAGGTTAGCATCACGAACAGAACGATCAAGGCATAGCTGCTTGTGCTATAGAGCAGGTATCCTGTAACCGAAGACATCAGCACCAAAATAAGAAGTACCTTGCGGATCGTCCGCGTCCGGTCGCTGATCATCCCCCACAGAGGCTGGGCAATCAGCGTAATGAAGCCGCCGATGCCGACGATCGTACCGATTTGGGTCTCGTTCAGGCCTTGCTCGCTGAAATACAGCGGCAGGAACGGAATGAACATGGATAATAGAGCAAAGAAAAGAAAATTAAATGATTTGACGGTGAGGGAAGATCTCATTGATTTTTCATAGCCTTCTTTCCAAGATGAATATTAAACAGCGGTTCTGCTATTTTACCATAGCCATCGGGATTATGGCGTGAAGAAGTTTCGCGTTCACCGCCTGCCCATGAATGGCAACTGCCATGACGGCAAGAGTATGATACACTATGAAAAGAAATTCACAGAAATGAATCATGACGATGCAAGGAGAGGAACGGCCGATGAAACTGGTATCATGGAATGTCAATGGCTTGAGGGCCTGCGTGAATAAAGGGTTTAATGAGTATTTCAAGGAAATGAACGCGGATATTTTCAGCGTACAGGAAACGAAGCTCCAGGAAGGCCAGATTTGTTTGGATTACGGTGAAGCGTACTCGCAGTATTGGAACTATGCAGAGAAGAAGGGGTATTCGGGCACAGCGGTGTTCACGAAAATGAAGCCTCTTTCCGAATATTACGGCATCGAGGAGGACGGGGAGGTGGAAGGCCGCCTGGTTACGCTGGAATTCGAGCATTTTTATCTGGTGAATGTCTATACGCCAAACGCAAGAAGGGACCTGTCCCGGCTGGATTTGCGCATGGAATGGGAGGAACGGTTCCGCCGGTACGTCCAAGGGCTGGATGCTCGAAAACCCGTGATCGTTTGCGGTGACCTGAATGTAGCTCATCAGGAACTGGATTTGAAGAACTGGAAATCCAATATAGGCAACTCGGGTTTCACGCATGAAGAGCGCGGCAAGATGACCGAACTGCTCGGTGCGGGTTTGGTGGATTCATTCCGGCATTTTCATCCGGAACGCAATGATGCATTCACCTGGTGGTCCTTTATGCCGAAGGTCAGGGAACGGAATATCGG
This sequence comes from Paenibacillus chibensis, assembly GCF_004001045.1. Taxonomy (GTDB): domain Bacteria; phylum Bacillota; class Bacilli; order Paenibacillales; family Paenibacillaceae; genus Paenibacillus_AQ; species Paenibacillus_AQ chibensis. The sequence goes on along the minus strand of NZ_BIMK01000010.1, from coordinate 7,780 downwards.
ATGGAGAATCGATTATTTTCTGGTTTCCGAACGGCTCGTCCCGGCGCTTACTGATGCGCGGATTGATGCGGATGTCCTGGGAAGCGATCACTGTCCGATCATTTTGGAGCTGGATGAGAGCAAGCTGGCGCGGATTGGCTCCGCAAGCTGATCGGATCGGGGTTAGGGAGGAATACCATGAATACAGGCAGCGAAGTCCGCATGATGCGGCTTGGCTGCCTTTTTTGTATGCACGGAACGCATTCGTGTCTATAGCATAAAGTGCTTGTTTTTCGCAATAATCGCAAGCGACACACGCTGCAAGGGCCGCTATAATGATTGAAAAAAAAGGATGTGGAGAAATGTCAGAACAAAGCTTAAGCAAGGCGGCGCCGAATCCGGCCCTCGCCGTATTGCTGGGGGTCAGCGCTGCACATCTGCTGAACGATGCGATGCAGTCGGTCGTGCCTTCGGTGTTTCCTCTCTTTCAGCAGCAGATGCAGCTGAGCTATGTTGAGATTGGCTGGGTCGCTTTTACGCTGAATATCACGGCTTCCATTCTACAGCCCGCCATCGGATATTATACGGATCGGCGGCCTGTGCCGCTGCTGCTACCGCTTGGCATGCTGTTCACCCTGCTCGGTATGGTCGGGCTTGCCTTCTCGCCCTCGCTCGGATGGCTGCTTCTGTCGGCGGCATGGATCGGAATCGGTTCATCCGTTCTCCATCCGGAGTCTTCGCGGGTTGCCCATTTGGCGATGAACAAACGCAAAGGTCTTGCCCAATCCGTATTTCAGGTCGGCGGCAATGCGGGTCAGGCATTTGCCCCATTGATGGCAGCGTTCATTATCAGCCCTCAGGGTCAGCTGGGCTTTCTTTGGTTCATCGTGCTTGCGGGAATCGGCTTCGTTCTTCAATTCGGAATCAGCCGCTGGTATCGTGTCCAGACACGGCCCGCTGCAAGAGCGGCGAACAACAAGGCGAGCGTAAGGGAAAGACGTTTTAGCAGAGGCTTCATTGCATATGTTCTTGGAATTTTAATTCTCATGCTGTTTTCCAAGTTCGTATATTTGGCCAGCATGACGGGCTATTATTCCTTTTATTTTATGGACAAATATCACTTGTCCTTTAAACATGCCCAGATCAGCATCTTTGCCCTGCAATTCGCCGGCATGGTCGGAACGTTTATCGGGGGACCGCTGGCCGACCGGTTCGGCCGTCAGAAAATGATCTGGTTTTCGATTCTTGGCACGGCGCCGTTTTCCCTGCTGCTGCCATATGCCGGACCGTCCGTTTCCATCGTTTTATGCGTATGCATCGGGTTGATTCTGATGTCAGGCTTTTCCGTCATTATTGTGTACGCCCAAGAGATGCTTCCGGGTCATGTCGGGACGGTGGCCGGACTGTTTTTTGGATTATCGTTCGGAATGGCCGGTCTTGGATCCGTCGCCATGGGATGGCTGATGGATACGCAAGGGGTTGAGTTCATGACGAAAGTATGCGCCTTTTTGCCGCTCCTCGGGCTGCTGGCGCTCCTCTTGCCGAAGGACTCCGTCATGATGGGGACAACCCCGCACAGATCCGGGACGCCTGCTTCCGAGGCGGCCAGAGGATAAGTTTAATGCTTGTAAAATGAAAAAGGATTGTTCTTACGGCAGGCAATGCCATAAGAACAATCCTTACTTCGTTGCTTTATCCGATCATTCGGCCCAGACGCCGTTCCTAAAGACCGGCTCCATGGTGCCATCCGGCAGCTCGCCGTCGATCTCAAGCTCCGCGGAGCCCACCATGAAGTCGACATGCGTGAGGCTGACATTGGCCCCGCGCGCCAGCAGCTCTTCCTTGCTCAGCTTGGTGCCGCCCTCGATGTTCACCGGATAGGAGCTCCCGAGCGCAAAGTGACAGGAGGCGTTCTCGTCGATACCGGTGTTGAAGAACACCCGCTTCATCTTGGAGATCGGAGAGTCCGCAGGCACGAGCGCCATTTCGCCCAAGTAAGAAGCGCCTTCATCCGTTTCAAGCAGCGAAGTCAGATGCTCGCGGCCGGATTCGGCAGCATATTCGACGACTTTGCCGTCTTTGAATGTCAGCTTGATGCCTTCGACCAGGCGTCCGTTCAAGTTCAGCGGCAGCGTGCTTGATACCGCACCGTTCACGCCCAGACGATGAGGCATCGTGTAAATTTCCTCGGTTGGCATATTGGCGACGAAATAGTTACCGTCTTCGTTGTAATCCCCGCCGCCCAGCCACAGATAACCATCCGGCATTTCGACGTGCAGATCGGTTCCAGGCGCACGGTAATGCAGCGCTTTATAGCGTTTATGGTTCATGAATTCCTGTTTTTGCTTCAGGGTTTGGATATGCTCCTTCCAGGCCGCTACCGGATCATTGTCGGACGTGACACGGTTCATTTGGAATACGGCCTCCCACATCGCTTCGATCCGCTGTTCCTCCGGCAGGTCGGCGAATACCTTGTCAGCCCAGGCTTTCGTAGGAGCTTTGATGAGTGACCAGGTTACCTTGTTGCTGCGAACATAGGATTGATAGGTTTCACGGGCTACGGCAGCAGCTTTAACAGCTGTCGATACTTTGGCGGAGTCAATGCCGCGGAAAAGCTCAGGATCGGGCACTTTAATATGTAAAACCGCTCCGCCGCCTTCGGCGAGCTGTTCCATCGTGTCGGCCTGCCATTTCGGATAGTAGCCGAAGGAATCGTCAGGGGCTTTTTCATAGCGGATTCTCGTTATCTTTTCATCATCCCAGTCGACCTGAACGAATTTGGCTCCGGCTTCATAGGCTTTCGAAACGACATGGCGCGTGAAATCCACGGCTTCCAGAGGAGACTGCACGAGCAGCACCTGTCCGGGTTGAATGTTGACGCCCACTTGAATGACGAGTTCAGCGTATTTTTCCAGCATACGGTCGAAATCTTTCATTTGCGATAAGTCCTCCAGTATATGTGATCTCCCTCCTAGTATACCCTGATTCGCCGGACGGTGCTTTCGGTTTTTTACGTAGCGGCGTTCATCAGCTCTTGATCGCGCCGGCGGCAATATCCGATACAAACTGCTTGCTGACGAACAGGAACATGACAATGAGCGGAATGACGGCAAGCAGCGTACCGGCGATGACAAGCGCATAATCGGTCGTATAAATGCCGTTCAGGGAAGCAAGCGCGACCTGAATCGTAAATTTCCGTTCATCGTTCAGAATGATCAGCGGCCACAAATAATCGTTCCAGGCTCCGATGAAGGTAAATGCGCCGAGAAAGGAAAGAGCCGGTCTTAGAATAGGAAGCGAGATATTCCAATACAATCGGAAAAAGCCGCAGCCGTCGATCTTTCCCGCATCGAGCAGCTCCGAGGGAACCGACTCCTCCGCATACTGCCGTATCCAAAAGATGCCGAAAGCATTCGCCATCCCGGGAATAATCAACGCTTTGAACGAGCCCACCCAGCCGAACTTGGCCATGATCACGAATGAAGGGACGAGAGACAGCTGTGCAGGCGCCATCATGGTCGCAAGCAGCAGCACGAACAGCCACTTTTTGCCGGGAAAACTGAATTTGGCGAAGGTGTAGCCGGCGAGCGAATCGAAGAACAGCACCAGAACGGTGCTGGCTGCAGCGACGAAGAGCGTGTTGAGCAGCGTCCGGAAAAAATCGATGCTATCGAAAACGCGGGATATATTATCGAATAAATGCGATCCAAACCACAGCTTTGGCGGGAAACTGTAGATTTCAGGCGTGGTACGCGTCGCCATGACGGCCAGCCAGTAGAAAGGAAACACCGAGACGATGAGTCCCAAGATCAGACCCAAATATAATAAAAGGTTTTTGCTCCGTATCATACGTATCCCTCCCGGTAGGTATTGACCATCATTTGGCGCCGCTTCCCTGGACCATTTTCCAGTTGAATATCGAGAAAAGCGCGATCAGCACGAACATTCCCCAGCCGACAGCCGAGCCGTAACCGAAATAGTTATTGATGAAAACCTCCCGGTATAAATAAAGAACGATCGTCAGACCGCCCCCGTTGGCGCCGCCGTCGTTGCCGACCAGAACCTGAGGTTCCGTGAAAATCTGCATGCCGCCGATCGTTGACGTAATGACGGTAAACAGGATGATCGGCCGGAGATTGGGTAGTGTGATGCGGAAAAAGGACTGGACGCCGGATGCGCCGTCGATTTTGGCAGCTTCATACAGCACGGACGGGATGCTCTGCAGGCCCGCAAGGTAAATGACGGCATTGTAGCCCACCCAGCGCCAGATGACCATAAAGGACACCGCCAGCTGAATGCCCCATGTATGGTTAAGCCATTCCACGGGATTCAGGCCAAACAGCGAGAAGATATAATTTAGAAGTCCGTAATTGTTGGAAAAGATCGTGCTGAACACGATGGATACCGCGACCAAAGAAGTGACATTCGGCAGGAAATACCCGATGCGGAAAAAGGTCCGGAATTTCACGAACGACGCGTTGAGCAGAAATGCGACGACGAGCGCCGAAAACAGCATCGGAATCGTCGAGTAGATCCAGATCAGCAGCGTGTTGCGGACAGCTTTCCAAAACTCCGGATCGGTCAGCATGAACCGGTAATTGTTGATGCCATTGAAGGTCATCTCGCTGATGCCGTCCCACTTTTGGAAGGAGAGGTACATCGAGAAGAGGATCGGGAATAATCCGAACACGGCGAACAGGATATAGAAAGGCGATATCGCCAAATATTCTTTACGGTGCTTCCAGATTGCCGATGACCATTTACGCTTGGCGGACACGGCATGCACCTGCCGCGGCTCCAGCGGTTGACGAAGCGGTTCACCCATAGTTGTAACCTCCCTGATAAAATTTTTGCCATAAAATCCTTAGCGGAGGAGCTCTTTCTTCACGCGTTTCAGGGCGGCATTCCAGGCGGTTTCCGGATTTTTCCCCAAGGCGACGGCTTGCAGCTCACGGCTGACAATCCCGTTCAGATTCGCATATTTGGTGCCGAAATAAGCCGGTTTGACGCCGCGGGCGGATTCGGTGAATATGTCGCCGGTGCTCTGGCCGCCGAAGAAATCCTCTTTCTCCTTCATGATAGGTGCGTCCAAAGCCTTGGTGGCGGAAGGGAAGAGGTTCACGTCTTTGAAGGCCGTCACCTGGTTATCCGGATTCAGCAGCCATTTCATGACTTCGAAGGCTTCCTTCGGATGCTTGCTCGTTTTCATGATCGCGAGGAAAGAGCCTCCGTTATTGCCGTCACCACCCGGAGCGCGCGCCACGCGCCACTTGCCGGCCGTATCGGGCGCAGCATCCATCAGAATCTGCTTGCACCATACGGCGCCGACGAAGGAGGCGATTTTGCCGTTGTTCATGGCGGCGTTCCATTCGGAGGTGAACGAATTGGTATTGGCGAGCAGGCCTTTTTGGGAAGCTTGAACCGCCAAGTCCCAGGCTTTTTTCATGGAAGATGCCGGGGTTTCTCCAATAAACTCCTCATTTTTATCAAAATAGACGGAATCGGATTGAGCGTTTACCTGCGTGTAGATGCCGCCGATGTTGTCGGTCAGCTTCACTTTGCCGCCGAATGCCTGATTCAGCTTTTCACCAGCCTTGAAATAATCCTCCCAGGTGCCCATCTGTTTGTGAACTTCTTCGGGATCCGTGGGAAGACCAGCCTGCTTAAAGAGATCCTCGCGGTAAAAAAGAGCAGTCGGTCCGGTATCGATCGGCATGGCGATCATTTTACCTTCGGGCGTTACCCCAAGCTGCCATTTCCAATCCAGGTAATCCGGCTCGAGTTCCTTTGCGCCGAGGTCGTAAAGATTGTAGAAACGGTCGGCGCTCGGGAACAGTTCCGTGACCCAGTCGTTGAACGCGACGATGTCCGGGCCGCTGCTGCCTGCCGCCAAGGTGGTTTTGAGCTTGGATTTGAAGTCGCCGCCAATCTTTTGGGCATTGATGCGCACGTCGGGGAACTGCTTCTGCACGGCCTGAATGAGCTTGTCATCCAAACCCCGGTTCCAGTACCACAATGTAAGCGTTTTCTGATTTGGGGTCGACGAATTGACGGAGCATCCGCTAAGCATGAACATGACAATCAGAAGACATAAGATGCAATTGCGGGTTTTTGTCATTCCTTTTGCCTCCAATCCTGTTTCAGCAGGTCATCTAAACTCCTATCCATACTTCCTAAATTATGTAATAATGATCATTATTAATCATTCTTTTTTGAGTTGAAACGCTTGTGGTTATGATCTCATGGCTTTATACCAAACAAAGGAGTGAAAACGTATGCAGAACACGCATGTACCACTTCCACGAAAAAACCCGAAGGAATTAGGCATTTCCGCCAGTAGCGTGATCGGCTTCCTGGAAAGCCTGAAAGCGCGGCAGATCGAAACCCACAGCTTCATGCTGCTTCGCCATGGACAAGTTGCCGCAGAAGGCTGGTGGAATCCTTATGCGCCCGAGCTGCCTCACATGCTGTTTTCCCTAAGCAAAAGCTTCACCTCGACCGCGATCGGCATGGCCGTGCATGAAGGCATTCTGACATTGGATGATCCGGTGATTTCCTTTTTTCCGGAAGAACTGCCGGAGGAAATATCCGACCATCTCGCGGCGATGCAAATCCGTCATTTGCTCATGATGGGAACCGGTCATGACCAAGACACGATGGATGCGCTTCACTCGGCGGAGGACGGCAATTGGGTCAAAGCTTTTTTGAATGAGCCGGTCGTTCATGAACCGGGAACGCATTTCTTGTACAACACGGGCGCAACTTACATGCTTTCGGCGATTTTGCAGAAGGCGACGGGACAGAATCTGCTCGAATTTCTGGGTCCCCGTCTGTTCGAGCCGCTCGGCACCCAGCATCCGACGTGGGAAACCTGTCCACGGGGCATACATACAGGCGGATTCGGACTGAATGTAACCACCGAGGATATCGCCAAATTCGGTCAGCTGTATCTGCAAAAAGGGATGTGGCAGGATAAGCGGCTTATCGAGGAGAGCTGGATCATCGAAGCGACAAGCAAGCAAATCTCGAACGGCGATGGAGGCGACAGCGACTGGGCGCAGGGATACGGCTACCAGTTCTGGCAATGCCGCCATCACGCCTACCGCGGCGATGGAGCCTTCGGACAATTCTGTATCGTGCTGCCGGAGCAGGATGCCGTCATCGCCATGACATCCGGCACGAACGATCTGCAAGGCGTACTGAACTGTGTGTGGGATCATCTGCTGGACGCATTTCTGCCGGACTCCTGGGCTGGGGATGAGCAAATTGAGCAAGAGAAACGGCTGAGCGACTACTTGAAGAGTCTTCGCCTGGACCCGCCGCAGCATAACGGGGAGTCTGTTCGTGAGGATGAAATCAGCGGAGTAACATACATGCTGGATACCAATGAATTCGGTATTGAAAGCCTCCGTCTTGATTTCCAGGCGGATGAAGCCCTCCTGACGATACGAAACTCGAAGAAGGAAGAGAAGCTGCGTCTTGGGCGGCAGCGTTGGCTGCCCGGGCAATCGGATGCATTCAACCGCGAGGATGGCCGTGCCGCATCCAGCTTTACCTGGATTTCCGCAGACGAAGTTCTGATCACGATCCAGGGCATTGAAACGCCGTTTCGACTGAATGAACATATCGTTCTGAAGGATGGGGCGATCGAACTGAAGCAAAACATCAACGTGTCTTTCGGGCCAACCGAAAGCGAGCCTATCGTTGGAAAAGCACTGTAAATACAACTTTGTTCATGCATAGAGTGAAGCCTGACCGCATTATAGCGGTCAGGCTTTTTGAAGATTATAGAATTTATAAA
>NZ_BIMK01000009.1 GCF_004001045.1 Paenibacillus chibensis | reverse complement strand
AGAATTTATAAATTTCAGCGAAGCTGAACCATTCTATAATCGCAAGAAGAACTTCAACTAAACGCGGTCTGTCTTTTTTGAAGGTACGTCGATAGACGTTTTTACTTGAATCCAAGACTTTCGCTCCGAGGAATGCAGCCGCATTGGCGTACGAAGATCGGCTTACTGCGGCGGCTTTGGAGTCGAGGGAACGGTATGCCGGGAGCCAAGCTTGGACTGTTATCCTGAAACCTAATGCGAGTATTCCCCGTCTAAGGTAATGGAGGTGGAATGTACCTGATGACAAAAAATCATGTGAAAATAAGGATGCTGCTGCTGGCCGCAGTGGTCATGTGCTCGCTTGCCGCATGCGGCACCGAGCCCAAAGAACCCGCCGTTTCGCCGGATTCATCGGTTACCGGGCCTGCTTCTCCAGACGAGAAAGCCTCGGGGGATGAGAAGCCTCCTGCCGAACCGCCGAAAGAAGAATCGCCCGCGGTAAAAGAAGGCGAAGGAAGCTTCACGGGTCTGGCCGATTCGCATACGGTAGAGATTATCGTTGATGGACAGCCGATGTCCTTTCAATTCGGTGAAGCATTGGGTCAGGCTATGGAAAGCATGAAGCCGCAACAAACCGTGGCCTTCACATACGAAGAAAAAACCGTCGAAGGAGAAACAGGCCTCATGCAGCGGGTTCTGAAGGAGATTCATAAGGCGGAAGCGTCCGATTCCGGGCAAAATGGATCTACTGGGCCTGACCTGCCGCCGCAGAAGCAGCTCGAAGTGACTCTCGAAGGGAATCGTGAGCAGCGCTCGGCGAAGCTGGTTACAGGTGAAGGATATGCTTTTTACATGTTTGAGCAATTTTCGTTCGACAAAACCAAAGATCGGTTATCCATGAAGGTGTATCCCCACTATCAGGTCCGCATCGAGAAGCTTCAACCTGACTTCAATTTGGATCATCTTGCACAAAAAGGCGGCCAGGAGCTGGAGAAGCACGGAAAAGTCACCCGGCTGAAGGGAGACGAAATGACGGAGACAATGCGGGACGCGCGTTTGTTTCTGATATCGCGTGACGCACAGGGGATGCATGAGTATATCGTGAAAGAAATCAACGGTAACGGCTATGCCTTTCATGTGGACATTCCGCAGGGGGAGGCTTCGGAAGGCTTTGCACCCCTTGCATTCGTTTCGCTCAATACGCTGCAGCCTTCAAATTGAATTTTGCCGCTCGACCCAGGCCTCGGAGGGAATCACCGCTCTGAGGCTTTTTTGCATTGATTTCGTCTAACAGCTGTTTCAGTATGCAATTAACATTTCATGCCAAAATAATTAATTTACGTTTAATGATCTTTTCAGCAGGCATTAAGCTGTTATTCAGCTCGTTTTAAATGAACGGTGGTAAGCTCAGTGATAATTAAGGGAAGGGAGAATGAAGATGAATGAACAAGGTGACTAAGAACGTGTTGATCATCTGCGGATGCGTCGTCGTGATCGGAGCTGGAGGAACGTATTTTGTCCAGAAAAGCTCGGCGAAGCCCAAAACGGAAACCGCGACGATTACATACGAGGTCAAGAAAGGGGATTTATCGAAAACGGTTACCTCCTCAGGCAACGTGGAGGCTTCGAATTCCGTCAACTTGTCCTTTACCGGAAAGTCCAAAGTAACGAAGGTGCTGGTGAATAGCGGCGACCAGGTGCAAAAAGGCCAGCTTCTGGCGGAAATGGATGCGACGGCGCTGCAAAACGCGCTTTTATCCGCGCAAGCGAGCTACGACAGCGCGGTCGCGAAGCTGAAGAGCCTGGAGGCGGGAACGGACGCTTCTACGATCGCCGATCAAAAATCCCAGGTATCCCAAGCGAAAGCGGCGCTCGACAGTGCGGAAAGCGATCTGGCGAACGCGAAAAAGCTGACGAATCCGACCTATGTGCAGCAGCAGATCGATAAAGCCAAGACCGCGGTGGTGAATGCCCAGACGAAGCTGGACGAGGCTAAGCAAGGTACGGATCAGTCGCAAATTTTATTCGCACAGGTAGCGCTTGAAAATGCGCAAAACGCATACAAGCAGGCGGCATCCCAGCAAAGCGGCGGCCAGGATTCTCCCCAGACCTCGGTAGCTGCCGCCCAGAGCAAAGTAGACAGCGCGAAACGAGCCTACGACCAGGCAGTGACACAGCTCAGCAACCTGCAAAAGGGACCCGAGGATAGCGAGCTCGCCATGTCCAAAGCCAATGTTGCGCAGGCACAGGCGAATTTGAGCGATGCGAAAGCGAATCTGGAAGGAGCCAAAATCTATGCCCCGTTCAGCGGCATGATCTCAGCGGTAAACATCCAGGCCGGGGAATATCCAGCCAGTGATAGCACGGCGGTTTCCATGTTCTCCACGGAGGGCAATTACAAAATTTCCGCTTCCGTTGACGATACGGACATTACGGACGTGAAGGTCGGACAAGACGTGAACATCACCTTCGATGCGCTGACAGGCGTTACGCTGAAAGGCAAAGTAACCAGCAAAGCCGTGCTCGGTGAAGTGCAAAGCAGCGGTCTCGTCACCTTCCCGGTCACGGTTGAAATTACGCCTGGGCAGGATAACGCCGATAAGCTGATTCCGGGGCTCAGCGCGACGATCGCGATCATTACCGACGGAAAAAAAGATGTTCTGACTGTGCCGGATGCAGCCATTAAATCCTTCGGCGGACGCAAAATCGTCATGGTCGACAGCGGAGGCAAAACCGAACAGAAGGAAATTACGACAGGCCTTGATGACGGGGCCAGCACGGAAGTGGTTTCCGGCCTGACGGAGGGAGACAAGGTCAGCATTACGATGACGACCACCTCGAATAGCCGGACTTCTTCATCGTCCATGATGCAGGGAGGCTTTGGCGGCTTCGGTGGCTTCAGCGGCGGTCAAATGCAAGGCAATAGAGATTTCAACCGGACCGGTACCGGAGGCAGTATGCGCCAAGGAAACGGAACAAGCGGCGCCGGCGGAGGTACGGGAGGTGGGGGCAAGTGATCCAGTTCGGTCATGTCGACAAAATCTATGCGTCGGGAGAAATGAGGGTCCATGCACTCCGGGACGTGACGCTGCATATCGACGAAAGGGAATTCGTCTCCATCATGGGCCCGTCCGGTTCCGGCAAATCCACGATGATGAACGTCATCGGCTGCCTGGATAAACCGACGTCGGGCACGTACGTGCTGGATGGCATCGATATCGGTTCCGCCTCGTCCAAACAGTTGTCGGTGGTCCGCAACCAGAAGATCGGCTTCGTCTTTCAAAACTTCAATCTGCTGAAGCGGACCTCCGCAATCGAAAACGTGGAGCTGCCGATGCTGTACGCGGGTAAAAGCAGGAAGGAGCGCCGCGAGCGCGCGGAGTATTGCCTGGAGCTTGTCGGTCTGAAGGACCGGATGCACCATAAGCCGAACGAGCTGTCGGGCGGGCAGCAGCAAAGGGTGGCGATCGCCAGGGCGTTGTCCAATGACCCGGCGATTATTTTAGCCGACGAACCGACAGGCAACCTGGATTCTGTGTCTTCGGAGGAAATCATGGGCATTTTCAAACAGCTGAATGACGAAGGCAATACGATCGTACTGGTTACGCATGAACCGGAGATCGCCGCGCATACGAATCGAATCATCTGGTTCCGTGACGGGAAAATCGAGTCGGACCGGCTGAACACGGAGCGTGTATTCGTATGAATATGGGAGAACTGCTGAAACTGTCCTTTCGCAGCCTGCAAACGAATCTGCTCCGATCGTTTTTGACGATGCTCGGCATTATGATCGGGGTTGCGACGGTCATCGCGATGATATCGATCGGCCAAGGCACAAACGACCAGGTAACCAGCCAGATACAGAGTCTCGGCTCCAATCTGATCACAGTGACCGCGTCTTCCTCTTCCGGGCAAGGGGGAACGGGAAGCGATGTAACGCTCAAGCTCGCGGATGCCGATCCGATTTCGAAGATTGATACCGTCAAATACGTCGCGCCCGTGATGCAGGCGACCGGCCAGTTTAAAAACGGCGCCAACCTCGCTTCGACCAGCGTGATTGGCACGACGCCAAGCTACGCGGACATCAAATCGTGGGAGACGGATATCGGGCGTTTTTTTACGGAGGATGAAGTGACCGACAAAGCCAAAGTCGTCGTATTGGGCGCGACAACGGCCGAAAACCTGTTTGGCAAAGCCGGCTTCGATGCGATCGGCAGCATTGTTAAAATTAACAATATCCCCTTTCGCGTTATTGGGGTGTTGAAATCCAAAGGCTCCTCAGGCTCCGCGGATCTCGACGATACGGCGATCGCGCCGATCACGACCGTGCAATCCCGGTTCCAGTCGGGCAGCTCGAGAAATGCGATCCGGCAGATTCTGGTGGAGGCCAAGTCACCGAACGCAATCCAAAGCACGATGGCGCTCATGGAATACACGATGCGTCAAAGCCACAAGCTGGGAAGCGGCGAGGATGACTTCAAGGTACAGAGCCAGGAAGACGTGCTGTCTTCGGCGGAGAGCGTCACGAAAACGCTGACGCTGTTTTTGGGCGGCGTTGCGGCGATTTCACTCCTTGTCGGCGGTATCGGCATCATGAACATCATGCTGGTCTCGGTGACGGAACGGACGCGTGAGATAGGTACGCGGAAAGCGATCGGTGCCAAGGAAGGCACCATCCTCTCCCAGTTTCTCGTCGAGTCCGTCACGCTGGCTATTCTCGGCGGGGTCATCGGCGTCCTGCTTGGCTTTGGCGGCTCCAAGCTTGTCGGAAATATGATGAGCATCAAGACGGCGATTTCGCTGAACTCGGTGCTGCTCGCTGTCGGATTTTCGGCCTGCATCGGGATCGTCTTCGGCGTGTTTCCAGCCCGCAAAGCCGCGAAGCTGGATCCGATCGAAGCGCTGCGTTACGAATAAACTCATCACTTATGGCACAAGAAAAAGAGCCTTATACAGGCTCTTTTTCTTGTTGCTCGCTTTTCCCATGCCACAAGATGACATGACGGGTGCGGCTCATGTTTTCATAGAAGAGGGTCGGGTCTTTCTTGAACACATGGATCACGACATGGATGAAAAACCAGGCGTTCATGACGAACACGACGATGCCAAGCAGCAATCGGGCGATATCCGGAACGTTATCGAACGAACCGGCGAGAAGGCGGTTGAGACCGAAGAAGATCCAATACAGCAGCCCGTAACGCTTCACCAGCGCCGCGAGCGTGATCCGTTCTCCTGCTTTCGTCAAGCGGATGCGCACCATCCATTTCCCGGGTGTAACGCCTCCCGTCCACCATGGAATCAGGATGAAATACATGCCTGTCGCAACCCAAAATGCCGCTGGGACATGAAGCAGGAAGAGGATTCCCATCAAGATCGGCCAGATGAACGAATCGATCATGAAGGCAATGGCGCGGCGCGTATAGGTGACCCTTTTGGCGGACAGGTCGACCTGCTCGTCGAGCTTCTCGATCCGCGGCAGCAATCCGGACAGCCATTCCGCGGCGAGAAATCCGCAAATGCCCCCAAGCGTGTTCATCATCAGATCGTCGACATCGAAAACGCGGTACGCATGATCGTACAGGCCGTAAATGCCGGTCAACTGGGTGACCTCGAAAAAGAGCGACAGCAGGAACGAAAACAGAATCGAGCGAACCCATCCGGTCCGGAAATAATACCGCAGGATCATACCGAACGGTACTGTCAGCAGAATGTTGAACACGACCTGCAGGAAAGCCCGCTCCTTCAGCAGATGGAGGTAGGTCGACGGATCGGAGCTGATCACCGACGTCTCTTTCAGGATGTCGTTGATGAAATTGAGCGGAACGAACTGCATGGCTCCCGAGGCAAGCGCCGGGTTATGCCTAGAAGAAGGAAGCGGCAGAATGACCAGGAACAGCGCGTTCAGCAAATATAACAGAAACAGGTACAGCACGAGCGCACGAACTTTATTGACATATCCATATTTGCGGTACTGAACGATCAGGAACGGGAGGGTGAACAACAGCGCCGCAAACGGAAAAGACATGAACGCATAGGATATCGGAAACAGATAGGAATGAAGCAATGCAATCACCGCCATGTTTTCAGGAATAGTGTTATTCTTTCAAAGCTTTTTCAATCGAATTCGATCATATCATAAAACATGCTGCAAGCCGTTTAAATTTACCTTAAATTTTCGGGAGCTTATCACGCCCAAAAGCTTCACAAAAGTGCATAATAGGTTATACTGAACTATGCATTTATGCTAATACATAGTCATTGATGAATGACGAACATCAGGAGGATATGGATGGGACAACCAGAAGGAACCTTACAGAAGAAATTAAAGCCTAGACATATCAGTTTTATGGCAATGGGCGGCGTGATCGGGACGGGTATTTTCAAGGGCAGTGCCGAAACGATCGGACTTGCGGGACCCGGCGTCATCGTCACCTATATAATAGCGGGACTTTTGCTCTTGGTTGTGATGGCCGCGATGGCGGAAATGGCGACCGTATATACGAACCGGAATATGAAGGACTTTGTCAGGGAAGCATTCGGGGAGAGGGTCTCTTTTATCATGGGCTGGATGTACTGCTTCATGTGGCTCTCGGTTTGTGTCATAGAGATCATTGCCGCGGGCAGTTTCTTGCAGTACTGGTTTCCGGCGGTGCCGCTCTGGGTGCTTAGTCTGGCCTGCGCCGCGTTTATTATTCTCATCAATTTACTTAGCGTCGGCACGTTCGGGGAATTTGAATTTTGGCTGGCTGGCATCAAGATAGCGATGATCATCCTATTTATTCTACTCGGGGCTGGTTTGATGTTTGGGGTCATTCCGAGTGAACATACCCCGTATCTGCAGAATTATAAGCTTAACGGCGGGTTTTTCCCGAACGGCTGGACATCCGTATTCTCTGCCATGCTGGTGGTCATGTTTTCCTATGGGGGGTCGGAGCTTATCGGATTGACGCTGACCGAAACGGAACATGCCGAGCGGGTACTGCCTAAGGTTGTCGGTAATTTTATATTAAGGATTATTTTGTTTTTCACACTGCCGATTCTTGTGATCTGCGGCCTGATTCCGTGGAATGAGGTGGGGACGGAGAGCAGTCCGTTCGTGCAGGTGCTTGCGTCAACCGGGTTATCAGGCGCCGCGCACATTATGAATTTCATTCTGGTGACCGCCGTGCTCTCGGCCGCAAATTCCGGGATTTATGGCGCATCACGCATGCTCTTTTCAATGGCTTCGGCAGGGGAGGCGCCCAGAACGTTGATGCGCACGAACCGGAAGGGCAGTCCGATCCATACGCTGGTGCTGTGCGGGATTATTTTGCTGGCGGGTTCAATGCTCGGTATTTTTGCGCAGGACCAGCTGTTCCGGGTATTGATGGCCGTTCCGGGTTTTGTCGTGCTTTTAGTCTGGATTTGCATTGCGTTGTCGCAGCTGAAGCTGCGTTCCCGGTATCCGGTCAAGCCTGCGTTTAAAGTATGGGGTTATCCATATATGACGGGAGCCGCTGTACTATGTCTGGCCGTAATCGCGGCATTGTTCCTGTTCGACGAGAAGAACCGGTTCAGCATCGGAATCTGTGTTGCCGTTCTAGCCCTGCTCATCGTCTGGTCCCTGGTCAAATTCCGTCATCCTAAGGATGTGCAATAAGGGACGCACATGGCTTTTGTTCAAGGCTTGGTCTTAAAAACAATATGATCGATTTTGCTGTTGACGAGCGCCAAGAGCTGGTCGGCCATGTATTCCGCCGAATATTTAAAATCCATGTCCGCCCAGTGCATGATTACCCCTACGGTTGCAGACAATCGATAGCTAAGCATCAATTCATAATCCAGCGGGGGGTCGCCCGGCTCCATCTCCATGTGCATATCCTCCCGCATGGATGTTTTCAAGGTGTTATACAAATCCTCGCTGATGCCTCTATGTACAGTGATGAGTGCTTTGAATTCTTTTTTGTGGCATTCGATATGTTCAAACAGCTTCAGGGTGGAAGGATAAATTTTAGTGGCCTCCACCTGATCCATGCCTTTGTATGGTCTCAATAAGGCTTCCCGGATTCCCTTCAAAAAAACCTCCCGGATCTCCTTCAATAGCTCTTCTTTACCCACGTAATGCTTATAAAAGGTTCCCCGGTTATAATCGGCTTTGTCCGCAACTTCCTGAATCGTGACGGCATCGTAGCCTTTCTCCAGAATTAATTCTACAAAAGCAGCCTGAATGGCTTCCCGGGTTCTTCGTGCTCTGCGGTCCAATTTTTGCTCTGTCATTTCTGCAGCATACCTCCATGATCCAGCTTGCTATATTCTATCTTACCCGACAAAATCGGATTCCGCGATGTTTGTCCATGCGGAAGGCAACAAAGCGGCTCCGTTTGTTCAATTTTGCGCAGTTTGGCTACACCATCGGAGCATTTGTTGCCTAGGCGACAATACCTCGAATTATGATTATTGTAACAACAACTAAATGAGGAGTAAGCTAAGGATGTGAGCGGAATGTTTCCGCTTACGCCGAAGAGTTATTCAATCTAATCCAAAGGAAGCGATTATACAATGAATGAGACTCAAGTAAAAACAGCCGTCATCACCGGTGCCGCAGGCGGTATCGGCAAAGAGCTTGCCCGTCGGCTGGCGGAGCGCAAGTTGAACCTGGTTTTGGTGGATTTGAAAGAGGAGGCCATTCAGCAAGTCATTCAGGAGCTGGGTCTGAATGACTCCAATTCCCTTGCCGTTGCGGCAGACGTATCGAAGGAAGAGGACGTGCAGAACTATGTGAACAAGGCCGTTGAAAAATTCGGAACGATTGATTATTTCGCGAATAATGCCGGCATCGAGGGCCCTGCCGGTCTTTTGGAAGAACAAAGCGTCAAGGCGCTCGATCTGGTATATAACGTCAATGTACGCGGGGTATTCCTTGGTCTGCATTACGTCATCCCGGTCATGAAGCAGCAGAAATCCGGAGCGATTCTGAACACATCCTCGCTCGCAGGATTGATGGGCGCACCAGGCATGGCACCTTACATCATGTCCAAACACGCCGTGATCGGATTAACCCGCGTTGCGGCCAACGAGCTGGCTCCGCTTGGCATCCGCGTGAACGCCGTGCTGCCTGGAACGATCAACACACGCATGATGCGTCAAATCGAACAAAATTCCGGCTCTCCGGACGAGTACAAAAAAGCGAATGAATCCGCAACGCCGCTTGGCCGCTATGGGGAACCAGAAGAGGTCGCCGCTGTCATGAACTTCCTGCTGTCCGACGAAGCTTCCTTCGTTACCGCATCGCTCTATACCGTTGACGGCGGCATGGTAGGGCAATAAGAGGAAGGATTTTTGATCTTTAATCGTGTCTGATGGGAATGAATGTTCGTTAAATGATTGACTTTTAATCCAATCAATTGTATATTATGGTCAAAATGAAACGGATAAAATGCGGGAGAAGCACCTCGCAGGACGGGCCGCCAGGCCTTTCTTGCAGGTGCTTTTTCTTTGTTTCCGTTGAATCTGACCTGATTGGAGATGATGCAATGCTTAAGCTTAAGTCTTATTGTAACCGAGGCAAGACATGGACCCTGATTCTAATGATGTGCTTCATCATGATTTTGTCCGGGCCAGCCATGACGTCAGCGGCGAATTCGGATTGGGATACGGCAATCGCAGGGATTGGTCAGCTGCATGATGCTTTTTCCGCGCTGGAGCTGGAGAACAAAACAGAGAAGCTTCGTATTCAGGAGCTGAGCCGGCAAAATAACGCCAAGCTGAAATCAATCCAGACGAGCGTGCAGCAAATCGACAAGACGAAGCTCGATCAGTTGAAGTCACAGGCGGAACTGGCACAGAAAAAATATGCCCCGCTGCTTACGGAGTATGCGGAGCTTGGGAAGAAGGCAGCAGAAGCGAGGAAGCGCAAAGATGGCAAATCAGCCCTGCTGTACGATTTGAAACGCAACCGCATCAAGGCTTCTGTGACGAACGCGCGCTCGGAGATCAAATCCAGACAAGACGCTTACGCGTCGGCTAAGAAGCAAGCAACCGCGAAAGCCAAGGTCGTTAAGGATATATTGGCCGGAATTCAGCCATTGAAGAAGCAGGTGACCGCAGAGAATTCGCACATTACCGGCCGCAATCAGGCCAAAACTGCAGCAGAGAAGCGTTACAAAGCCGCCGTCAAAGAGGGGAATGCGGTATCCGCCGCTGCGGAATTGAAGATCATGGTGGAGGAGCTTCAACGGATTCGCGATTCGCAGACGAAAATAATGCAATGGGAGAAGGCGATGAAGGAGATTCTGCGACGCGCCGAGGTGAAGCTGCCATCCTGAAAGGGGAGCAGTCTTGAAACAGGAGGGTCAGGCAGAGGGCTCCAGTATGTATAAAGACCGGATTTCCTCCTGAATGGAGGTTCCGGTCTTGCTTCGAATCTATAAGCTCAACTGCCAAGACACCCCGTACTTGTCCTGTACCCATCCGAACTTAGTCGCAAAGGGATAGGCCGATAGCGGCATCAGGACAGAGCCACCCTCCGATAACCGTTGAAACGCGTCGGTGATTTCTTCGTCCGATCCGCAGTTTACGAACATCGAAATCGCAGGAGTAAACGTGAAATCATGCTTTATGTTGCTGTCAATGCACATGAAGGTTTGACCTTTCAGAGAGAAAGATGCCAGCTGAACGGAACCTTCCGTACCTGGCTCATCCGCTCCGTACCGGCGGATATGGATGATTTCGGAAGGCTGGAAGACGGACAAGTAAAAGTTCATCGCTTCTTCGGCTTGTCCATTAAACATCAGAAACGGGGTCACGGTTAAGTTTGACAACAGGCTTCAGCTCCTTTAAATGGATCGTTATGTGAATAGCATACCCGATTTGCTGGCGATATCAAATCAGCTTTGAATGAAGGCTTATATGATATACAATCAGAAAGAGGGGCACCCCTATGTGGACTCCAACCATGAATTATTTATACCGATGAAATCGATGAAAAAGGAGAACAATATATTTTATGGCTACCATCCGAGAGCTTTTAACTGAAGCGGATTTTCAGGAGGCGGAAGATCGGAAGCTTCCGATCCGCGTTTTTCGTGACGATCATCTGATTGATGCGTTGACTTATATCGTCCGGTTTACGGATACCATGATTATTACCCAGTCGGATGTCAGTGATATGACGTACCATTCACGCCGGGAATGCCAATTTTATGAGCTGAAAAAATAGCGATTTGGCAGGATGACGCCTAATCGCCGTATATGAGGAAAGTAAGGAGTGTCCCTTGAGACACTCTTTTTTCTGCAGAAATCAGAGTGTTCAGTGACCGATCAGCTCTATGAATGCCCGCAGCGCATGGGATATCCATTTTTTCGGATGCAAGACCATTTGAAGCTTCAGGCTGAAATCCGGCGGAGAAAATGGAAGCATGACGAGCTCACCCCTGTTGATCTCATCAGCGGCAGCCATTCTCGGCAGGACGGATATGCCTGAACCGCCGGAGAGGATACACCGTTTGATCGCCTCCGGATTACCCAGCTCCAGCTCAATGCGAAAGGGGATTTGATGAGACATCAACATTTTCTCCATCATGATCCGGTAATTGCAGCTGTCTTCCGGCATGATCCATGCCGCATGCTCCAGATCAGCGAGCTGTACATTTGCTAAAGAGGTGAGAGGATGCCCGGGCTTGGCAAGTAAAGCCAGAGGCTCTTCTTTTATCGTCCGCCAGTTCAGGTACGGATCGGAAGGATCATTGTCAAAAATGACGCCGATATCCAATTCCCCTTCCCTGACCTTCTGAACGATATGACCTTCGCGCTCTGTCTGCAGCCGGATATGCAAACCGGGATAGTGCTGGCGCATCATTTCGATATAGGAGGGGAGGAAATAGGAAGCAAGCGAATCCATCGTTCCTATGGAAAGGGTGCCGCCTCCTTGAATGCTTAGCTTTTCTTTGGACTGTTGATACAGATCCAGCATGGGGATCACGATTTTTAAAAGCTCTTCACCCGCCGAAGTAAGCCTAACACCTTTGCCGTAACGTTCAAACAGCTGTGCATCGTAGGCTTTCTCCAGTTTCTGGATCTGCGTCGTGACGCTGGACTGCGCGTAGCCCAGCTCCTCTGCTGCACGGGTGAAGCTCTGCCTATGGGCAACTTCGCGGAAGGTGTGAAAATAAGTTAAATCCATCGTCCTCACCCCATCAATAATATTGATAATGACCATCAATCATTATAGATAACACCGATTACAGTTCTCATGATACATTGAAATCAATCAAACAAACAGGAGGTTTTTTTCAATGATGGATCGAAATGGATTACATGGTATTTTCGTTCCCGTAGTAACGCCTTTTGGATCGGATGGTGAACTGGATCAATCATCCTATGCAAATTACGTGACGAACTTATTGTCGCATCCTATTCACGGCTTGGTCATTAACGGAACGACAGGGGAGTCACCGACGGTTCGCTGGGAGGAGGTGGAGGTACTGATCCGAATCACCCGGGATCTATTAGACGGGCTTCATCGGAAAATGCCTGTAATCGTCGGCACGGGTACAAATGATACAGCATCCACAGTCGATCGGACCAAAAAAGCCGCGCAAGCGGGTGCGGATGCCGTGCTGGTCGTCATACCCTATTACAGCAAGCCTTCACAGGAGGGAATCTTCAAACATTTTCAACAGGTTGCGCAAGTGGGAATACCGGTCGTCGTTTATGAAATTCCTGCCCGAACGGGAGTCCGATTGAACATCGACACGGCAAAAAGGATCATGGAGTTGGATAACGTCATCGGAATAAAAGATAGCTCGGACCAATTGGAGCTTGTTTCTGCGCTGTCGCATGTCGGGGTACCGGTTTTATGCGGCGATGACCTTCACCTCCACGACAAGCTGAGTCTCGGGGCTTCAGGAGGGATACTCGCCTCAGCGAATATGAACACGGAGCGGTTTATTGAGATGTATGCATGGGCGAGGCAGGGGGATCTTATCAAAGCAAAGGAAGCCTTCGATTCACTCGTTCCCTGGATCCAAAAGCTTTTTCAGGAATCGAATCCTGCTCCATTAAAATGGCTGTTGAAGAGACAGGGATTCATCTCCTCGGACCATCTTCGTCTTCCGATGTCACCGATCTCTGTGGAGCTTGAGGATGAGCTGGAGCAGCTGCAGTCCCTTTGATCTAGTCATACAATGGAAAGCTTGGATTATTGATAAACGGGATAAAGCCGCAGAAATGCGGCTTTTTAACAATGGGGAATCGCAGTTTCTTTAGAGGTCAGTCATACTCCGCTGGGTTCGGATGACGACTTCCGCCGTGATAAAGAGCAGCGGAATGGCGGCATATACGCCGATCGAATAGCTAACCGGATAGGACCATCCCGTGATGGATCGGATCGCAAACGTCAGCAGATGCACGGTCATATTCGTAAAGCAGTAAGCATAGCTCCGGATCATCCATTTGCGGTGGCTTTCCAAGCGGTGCTTGCGAATCTGAATGATGGCGATCAGGGTAAACGCAGGCCACAGCATGGTCAGGATGTTGAATGCGATACTGACGGCTCTTCCCCCCGTTGCATACGGGGCCATGTAGCCAGACGTCAATCCGACCATCATGACGGTTGCGACATACAGATAGCCGTTCCATCGATGAAACCTCGGATGATGTTGTCTTGTTCTTTTTGAAAAATTAATGGCTCCCGAAATCATGCCTACCGCGGCAAACGCGACATGAACTCTTAACGCGATCAGCCAGAACGGCACGTTCAGGGGATGGTTCAGGCGGGTCTTGAACCCGAGAAAAACATCTGCCTGCGGATCCTGCATCAACTGCATGAATGCAATATAGACCAAAAATATGATTACAATAGCGACCAGCAGGCCGTAAGACAGTTTGCTTTTTGACATGGCTCCATGCTCCACTTTCTCCGAAGTCCTGTAATGATTCACATTGTGTATTTTAACATGATTTGCAGGACAAGGTTGTGAGAGAGTCGTGACCAAAAAGGAAATGCAAGCCATTAGGTGAGCGGATCATAATCCCTTATAATATAATGTAGAGCATCTCATGATAATCTAGAGCGTTTGATCAGAAGTGAAGGGGATTATGCAATTGGTTACTCAAAGAGAACGGACTTTATCAAGGCTGCATGCATTGATACATGAGGGTGAACACTTGATTGGCGCAGCCGTTGGAGCGGGTATTTCGGCCAAGTATGCCGTAAAGGGAGGCGCGGACCTGATACTCGCGCTCAACTCGGGGCGTTTTCGGCAGATGGGGCTGGGTTCCATAGCCGGATTGATGCCCTTTGCGAATTGCAATGATATGGTCATGGAATTCGGAGCGCGCGAAATTTTATCTGTGGTCGGCGACGCGCCCGTCATTTTCGGATTTTGCGGAACGGATCCGACGATTGAGTTATCCTCCTATTTAGATAAGATCCATCGTAGCGGCTTCTCGGGCATGATTAATTATCCCACGCTTGGACTCATTGACGGCCAATTTCGCGAAGCGCTGGAGGAAGACGGGATATCCTATCTGCAGGAGGTCGAGGCTGTCCGCATTGCGCATGAGAAGGACATGTTTACGATCGCCTTCGTCTTTAACGCAGAGCAGGCGGGACTGATGATCGAGGCTGGGGCCGACTGCATTTGCGCTCATTTAGGGGTGACCGCCGGCGGACGGATGGGAACGAAAAAGGTGTGGTCCCTGGAAAAGGGGGCGGAAATCGCCAGGCAAATTTTTGCCGCATGCGATGCATCCGGACAAGCCCCTATTAAACTCGTCTACGGCGGACCGGTTCATACCCCGATCGATGTGCAGTATATGTATGACAATACATCGGCGATGGGCTACGTGGGAGGCTCCAGCTTTGAACGGATTCCGACGGAAGAAGCGATCGTGGAGACGACGCACCGCTTCAAAATCACGGGACATCTGGAGCAGGACCGTCAGCTGATGGACATGCTGAGCCGTACGGAAGAGCCTTATGATTACGTCGCATACGTGAAAGAGTATATTGCCGGGCAATATATGCATAACATTTCGTTAACCGAGCTGGCTGACCGGATTCATGTGTCGCGGACGCATCTCAGCGCCTTATTCAATAAGGAAGTGGGCTGTACCTTTCCAGAGTATCTTGCCAAATTCCGCATTCACAAAGCGCAGGACGTGATGAAGCATACCCAGCTCTCGTTAACCCGGATCGCGGAGCTTGTGGGCTATCCCGATTATGTCCATTTCAGCAAAACCTTTAAAAAATACACGGGAATGACCCCGCAGAACTATCGTAAAGAAGCGACAAATTCGCCTGAAATCCATTCATAAGACAAATATACATAAAGATCATACAAGAATACGATTACTTTAAGATGAAAGCGCTGTATTATGAGGATGTCAAGGTTCACGGCGCTGTTCCGAACGGCTGAGCCGCGGTTCCTGATCGCAGTTATTCGAAGGAGGTTATACGGTGAAAACGATAGCCATTGCGGGAACATTCGATTCTAAAGGCGCGGAATTCTTATATGTAAAATCGGTCATTGAAAGCTTGGGTTCGCACACGTTCACGATACACAGCGGCGTATTCGAGCCTGCGTTTACCCCGGACGTGTCCAATACGGAAGTGGCAGGTGCCGCCGGCTTTGATATCCATGATATTGCCGCCAAGAAGGACCGTGCGGAAGGCACGGAGGCTTTGGCCAGAGGCATGGAGAAGCTCATACCGAAGCTGTATGCGGAAGGCAAGTTCGACGGTATCCTGTCCTTTGGCGGAACGGGGGGAACATCGATTGTGACCGCCGGCATGCGAGCACTTCCGATTGGTGTTCCCAAGCTGATGGTGTCCACGGTTGCATCCGGTAACACCGAGCCTTATGTGGGCACGAGCGACATTATCATGTTCCCCTCCATCGTGGACGTGGCGGGACTGAATTCGTTCTCGACGAAAATATTCACCAATGCCGCTCATGCCATGGCCGGTATGGTGCAGTTCGAATCCGAGCCTCCGCGCGATAAAAAGCCGCTGATTGCCGCGACGATGTTCGGCGTCACTACGCCATGCGTCACCTACGCCAGGGAGTATCTGGAGGAGCAGGGATACGAGGTTCTCGTTTTCCATGCCACCGGCACGGGCGGCAAAACGATGGAGAGCTTGGTCGAAGGCGGATTCATTGACGGAGTGCTCGATCTGACGACAACCGAATGGTGCGATGAGTTGGTTGGCGGTGTCCTCGCCGCCGGTCCTCACCGCCTTGAAGCGGCAGGACGCTGCAAAGTGCCTCAGGTCGTATCGACAGGAGCACTGGACATGGTTAACTTCGGCCCCTATGATTCCGTTCCGGAAGCGTTTAAAGGACGGAATCTGTACAAGCATAATCCGTCGGTCACGCTGATGCGGACCACCGTAGAGGAGAACCGCAAATTAGGCGAGATCATTGCCGGGAAACTGAATCAAGCGCAGGGTCAGACCGTATTAATGCTTCCGCTGAAGGGCGTATCTATGCTGGATGTAACCGGAGAACCCTTCGAGGGAGCCGAAGAAGATTCCGCACTGTTCGAGACGCTTCGTCAGCAGATCAACCCGGACGTCGTTCAATTGATCGAAATGGATACGGACATCAATGATCAGGCTTTTGCCCTCGCGGCTGCCAAGCGGCTTATCGAGCTGATCAAACAAAAAGAGAGCCAGGCGAGCGCAAACTAATCCATATGGATGGAGGAAACATACGATGAAAACAAGACAAGAAATTTTGACGGAATTAAAAGCGGAGGTTGCAGCAGGAAACGTGCTGTTGGGAGCGGGAGCAGGCACCGGGATTTCCGCGAAGAGCGCGGAAGCAGGCGGCGTTGATTTGATCATCATCTACAATTCGGGCCGTTACCGGATGGCTGGCCGCGGTTCCCTTGCAGGCTTGATGGCCTACGGAGACGCTAATCAGATCGTGGTGGACATGGGGAACGAGGTTCTTCCCGTCGTCAAAGATACGCCTGTGCTAGCAGGGGTATGCGGT
Organism: Paenibacillus chibensis; assembly: GCF_004001045.1. GTDB lineage: Bacteria > Bacillota > Bacilli > Paenibacillales > Paenibacillaceae > Paenibacillus_AQ > Paenibacillus_AQ chibensis. The sequence goes on along the minus strand of NZ_BIMK01000009.1, from coordinate 244,246 downwards.
ACCGATCCATTCCGCATCATGGATATTTTCCTGAAGCAGCTCAAAGAGCAGGGATTTGCCGGTGTCCAGAACTTCCCGACCGTGGGACTGATCGACGGCGTATTCCGTGCGAACCTGGAAGAAACAGGCATGGGATACGACCTGGAGGTCGACATGATCCGCAAGGCGCATGAACTCGATCTGCTGACGACGCCATACGTGTTCGACGTGGATCAGGCGAAAAAGATGGCGGAAGCCGGGGCGGACATCCTCGTGGCCCACATGGGGCTCACGACCAAAGGAACCATCGGCGCCAAAACCGCGCTGACGCTGGATGATTGCGTGGATAAAATCCAGGCGATCTGCGACGCGGGCAAAGCCGTGAATCCGGACATCATGATTCTCTGCCACGGCGGACCGATTGCCGAGCCGGGAGACGCGGAATACGTACTGTCTAAAACCAAAGGCGTGGAAGGATTTTTCGGAGCGTCCAGCATTGAACGCTTTGCGACCGAGGTCGGCATCAAGCAGCAAACCGAAGCATTCAAAAACATATTGAAATAACGGAGCATGGACACAATAGAGACGATAGAGACGATATAGACGAAAGAGTCCCTGTAAACAGCAGCAGCGGCTGACGATCGACATGGTATGTCTTCGTTCAGCCGCTGTTTTGGCATGTTTCAAAGTTCCAGGCGCCAATCGTTGCAGCGCATAAAAGAACCTTTAGGGTATTCGAAATCACATTCGGATATTAACGTGAAGCCAAGCTTTCGGCAAATGCCGTTCGAAGCGGGATGATCGACTGATGGAAAAGCGTGAACAAAGCGGTGCTTGTGCTGCTTTCTTGCCTCTTCGATGGCGGCTGCTGCTGCAGCCGAAGCGATACCTTTATTCTGGTAAGCAGGGAGTACGCCCCAGCCGATTTCGTAGATCGAATCTCCGTTCCAGGTGCTGTCCCAGTAACCGACGTTACCGACCGGTTCGGGGATGCCTTCAAAATGGATGCCATACATGCAGCCCTTGTTGTCCTCCGTTAAGCGCAGGTATCTGCGGTGGCGTTCTTCCACCTGTTCATCGTTCTCCGGTCCGCCGAGATGCTCCAGCATTTCCGGCGCGTTCAAGCGAAACAGCAATTCGAGATACGGATCTGTCCATGGCTGGATATGAATTTGAGTTTTCCTTTTCAAATGATCCACGCTTAGCTCCTTTTTAATTCGAAAATATAATACATCAATGAAGGCCTCAGAAGCGGTCCGATAATTGTTTGATTTTACTGCCTGCCCGTCGATATCCATATCCTAACAGAATGAACAGCAAAATGTACAGAATCGTGACGGGAAGCGCGATAGTCCACAGCATGCTTTGCCAACGTAAGAGTAGAATCGTCATCACGATGATAAAAATCATGACATTGGAACATAACACGACGGACAGGATCCGCTGCATTTTTTGGTACTGGCCGGCAAGAGATTCCTGGTCGGTGTACAGCTTGGGAGTGGGGGCAGGCTCCCAGATCTTGCGAAAGTAATGCCATATTCCATTGTAGGAGGTTACGTATTCCCAGCCCGCGTCTTGATACAGCTGGAGATAATCCTGCATGGAAGCGCCCCTCTTTAACCCTGGTTGGTAATCCAGGCAATATGAATATCTGACGGAAGGATCCTTTTTGAACCAGCTCTTTACAGTGCCGGGTTTCATTAAATGAAGCCCTTGGGCGGATAGCTGATTAATCCATTGTTCCTCCTTTTCGTAATCCCAGCTTAAATTTAAACGATAACGCTTCTCCAATTGTTCTTCCACGGATGATCACTCCATTTCGCTCGACATGATTTGGCGTCCAGCCATCAACATTTCTTCCAGACGGACCATTTCCGCCGCGGCAGCCCTTTTGCCTTCCGGGGTAATCTGATACATTTTCCGCCGCGAGTCCGTGCCTTCGGGTACGGGGAAATGGTCGATCCATCCTTTGTTCAGCAGCGTGTTAAGCGCGGTATACAGCGTGCCAGCCCCGATTTTAACTCTGCCCCCGCTCATTTGCTCGGTGTCCTGCATGATACCGTATCCATGGGAAGGTTCCCGGTATAATGCAATGAGGATATAGTAAAAGGCTTCAGTTAGAGGAAGCATGTCGTTCCATTTATTCACCTGATTTCCTCCATTCGCTTATTACGAATCACGATATATCGTATGTCGATATAATAAATAATAATATATCGATTGTCAATATATTATTGGAAATCCATTCCTGGGCCAAACGGGATGACTTACGGAAAAGTTGCGCGTGGGAATACGCAGTTGTTTATTTTCGATAGGTAAAATAGACTAGCTTTTCTAGGACGAACGGATTGATTTGAATGACGGAACTGGAAAAAAATTGATTGGGTGATTTGTACTGCTTTATACTGATCATGATTCAGGTTAGGATCCCCCCCGGCGAACGATCTGTGCCAATAAATGTGAGGGGAGTCCGATTTCCTGATTTTTTCGTTTGCGGTACATAAATGAGTAGGTAACTGTCGTTTGCCAGAGGCTGACTTAGGCGAATCGAAAGGAGAAAAGAGAGATGAGCGAGGAGAACAATACATCCGGATGGGATGCGATCGATCAGAGAATGGCTGGAATTTATGGACAGCAGGAACCCAAGCATTACGGCACGCTCCTTCCTTATTCGCTTGGCGGGCAAGATCCTTTGGACGGAATCAGCGCGTATAAGAGTGAATCCGGGGTGCCGCATTGGCACTTCGTAACCTATGGTTTTTCGGAGCTGTATGCCAAAGAGTCCGATATGGCGGAGCACAGCGGCTACGGATTCGAATTAACGTTCCGGCTAACCCGAAGTGAAGAGGAGGAAGAGCCGCCGGCATGGGCTCTGAACTTGCTTCAAAACATGGGGAGATACGTGTTCAACAGCGGCAACATCTTCAGATCGGGGGATTATTTGGATGCGAACGGGCCGATTTGCCTGGGTTCCGACACCCTTCTCACAGCGCTTGCTTTCATTCAAGATCCCGAACTTCCACCGATGGATACGCCTAATTGCCACGTGGAGTTTTTGCAGATGGTGGGCATTACCCGAGATGAAATGGAAGCGATGCAAACATGGAATACGCTCGGAGTCCTTCGTGTCGGGTTGGAGCATTTCCCGCAATATGTAACGGATGTACAGCGTGGTTCGGTGCTTCTGCATCCGGACGTTTCCGAAGCAGTGAGCAAAGGGATGGAGGAGGAAGGCTCCAGTACCGGTTTCCTGTATGTGGACCAATTGGCTTGGACACCCGGCAAAAAGAGCCTGTTTAGTAAAACCCCTTCCATTCTGAGCCTTGGGGCTAAGCAGGCCGGAATTATCGGAAAGCTGCTGAGAGGGCGTATTCTGAAGGGAAAAAGTCTGACCTTGGTAGGCCCAGAGATCAGGGCTGTGTTTGAACCGGGAACCCAAGCAGAATGCCACTTCCAGGATGATGAGGTTCGAATGACGCTTAATGAGCAGACAGCTGCGGAAGTTTGCCGGTATCTGCTTCCCAAGGAAAGCACGTTTGAACTTTCTGCGATCAGAGGTACGGCCATTCAAATCGTTCCGACCCATATTAAAGATCAAGAGGGAAATATCGTCGAAACGATCGGATAAACATACCTTGCCGAATCATTGATCTTTTACCCATGGAAGGTGCGGGATTGCTTGAAGAAAATGTCCAGTCTGATTGCTTGTATCATTGTCATCGCTGCTGTGATGGCCTGTTTGTATGTTGTCGTGACAAACGTAAACAGCCAAGAGGCCGATAAAGCATTCATATCTGCAACAGCGATTCAATTGAAAGAGCTGAATACAGAAGATAAGAAAGTGATCAACTTTGCGGAGAAACCAACGATCGTTGTGTTCTTTACCTCCTGGTGTCCTTATTGCAATGAGGATGCCCCTAAAGTGGTCTCGCTTTATGATAAATACAAAGACCGTTTAAATGTGTACGGCATCAACCTGATTAAACGGGATGATCCTGCGGAAGTCCGTAATTATGTGAATCAATACGGCATTACTTATCCGGTATTGCTGGATGAAACGCAGGAGGTATACGATTACTTTGGAGGGCAAGGCTTTCCGGCGATGTATTTCGTGAACTCCAGAGGCGAATTGATCGATGAAATCATTGGTTCCACCGATCTGGAAACGATGGAGGAATCCGTAAACTCTCTGATGGATAACTACAATTAAAAAATGAGGCTGCAATCCTGTTACAAGACCGGATCACGAAATCGTGATCCGGTCTTTGTATATCAAAGCATGTCGAAGGAAATCATTGCTATTTATTAGAATGATTTTCATTTGACAATCGATATTAAAGAATGTAGATTATGAATTAAACACTTGTTTAAAATAAACGTTCAAAACAAGTGTTTAATATGACGTTCATCTAATTACCCATATCAACGAAAGAGGGAACAGCAATGAATTTCAATAACATTACCGTTGCCGGCAGCGGAGTGCTGGGCAGCCAAATTGCTTATCAAATTGCCTTTAAAGGTTTTAACGTGACCGTATACGACATTAACGACGAGGCGCTGGAGCGTGCCAAGGATCGAATTCTTAACCTGAAGTCCCGTTACCAGGCGGATCTGGGCGCTACGGAGGCACAGGTCAATGCTGCATTTGACCGCATGAAGTTCAACAGCGATCTGTCTGCCGCTGCTGCAAACGCCGACTTGGTGATTGAAGCCATTCCGGAAGTCGTGCAGATCAAAACCGATTTTTACAAGCAGCTTGGTCAATGCGCGCCTGCAAACACCGTGTTCGCGACGAATTCCTCGACGCTATTGCCTAGCCAATTTGCTGAAGCGACCGGCCGTCCGGAGAAGTTTTTGGCGCTGCACTTTGCGAATGAAATCTGGAAGAATAATACCGCGGAAATCATGAAGCATCCGGGCACGGACATGGCTGTTTTCGAGGATGTCATTGCATTTGCCAAAGCCATTGGCATGGTTGCGCTGCCGATTCACAAAGAGCAGCCTGGGTACATCCTGAATTCCTTGCTGGTGCCTTTGCTGGATGCTGCCCAGCAGCTGCTCGTGAAGGAAGTCGCCGACGTCGAAACGATCGACAAAACCTGGATGGTTGCCACCGGCGCGCCGATGGGACCGTTCGCCATTCTGGACGTCGTAGGCATTAATACCGCCTACAATATCGGACTGGCTAAAGCGAAAGCGACAGGAGACGAAATTTTCGAAAAAATCGCGAAGATATTGAAAGAGGATTATATCGATCAAGGCAAATTGGGAGCGGCAACGGGGGAAGGCTTCTACAAGTATCCGAACCCGAGCTTTGCGCAGCCTGATTTCTTGAAAAGCTGATCATTTGCATCTAAAGTCATGAATCTAAAAAGGGGAGAGGCCTCGCAAATGAATACATTTGCGAGGCCTCTCCCTTTCGCTTTTCAAAGGCGGGCTCAGCTTATATAATGGACAGATCATCCATATCGGCTAAAGCGGCTAATCAAATATAGAAGCATGGGGTATGAACATAGTTATGGACCAAAAACGAAACAACACGGATAAAGACAAAAACAAGGAAGTCAAACACCAGATTCTGCAGGCGGCCAAAAAGCTGTTCTCCAAAAACGGTTTTAACGGTACGACGGTCAGACAGATCTGCGATGAAGCGAACGTGTCCTTGGCGCTGGTATCGTATCATTTTGGCGGTAAGGAAAACGTGTTTTACGAAATTTTCGATCCGCTTCGTCTGCCCTTCATGGATTCGGAATTCACGTTGTCGGAGCCGAAACAGGATTTGATCTTTTTTTGCAAGACATTCGTCATCTATCGTTACGAGGAGCAGGAGCTGTTTAATATATTGCAGCAGGAGCTTTTGCTCAAAAGCCCGCGGATCGACATGCTGAAGGATGTGTTCCTGCCGTCTTGGGAGCAGCTCCGGAGCATTTTGCTGGCCTGCAAGGAAAAAGGCGTTATCGATTCCCCGTCAATCGATATGGCCGTCAATTTTGTGATGGGTACGTTGATGTTCACGCTAAATAACCCGTTCCTGAATCCTTCGAACGACAATCACACCCCGGAGGAAGCGGCGGAGCTTGCGGTCGGCTATATCTTGAACGGTCTTCAGTCATCTGCTTCTGATTCACGGTAAAATGTGTAACGGCGATCTTTCGCGGAAAGATCTTGTGATTTTTCGGGGATACGCGGGTAGCCTTGCTTCGGAAAGTCATATTTTATGATAAGAAAAACAGGCTGCGCTTCATGCGCAGCCTGTTCGTGTAGAGGCAGAGAATCTGATTATTTGAGCGGTACCTGCTTGGAAAGGCGTTCGAACTCCTCGATATACGGATTCAAGTGGCTTTGAATGCTCTTCAAATATTTCAAATCGGCGTCGTTTTTCCGCTGGTCGGCTGCGGTGTCCGCCGGGAAGATGGAGGTGCTTTTGCGGATCGGGCCTTTGGTGTAATCGGCGCTGAACATCTGTCCTTTTTTAAAGCTCGCTTTCATGTCCAGATTGCTTCCCATGATGTGAAGCGTCTCCTGCGGGCTGACGTAGGTGAAGCTGAAATCAGGGTCGGCCAAAGCGTGAATCACGTCGTACCCGGTTTGCAGCAGGCCGCCTTTAAAGGTTCCAGTCTGAATTTCATTCGAGCGAACTGTACCGTCCGCTTCCGTCACCCGATGGGTCGAGGTGCCTTTGCCATCCATTTGATCCTGTTTCCAGGCTCCATTATAAACGACCTTATGCTGTTCTCCGTCTGCTGTATATTCGTTGATATATTTGCCTGTGCCTTCGCGCTTGCCATTCACAAATTCACCAGCATACTGTTTATGCTCGCCCCAATGAATCGTGCCCCGTCCATTCGGAATTCCGTTGCCGACCTCGCCATAGTAGGTTACGCCTGCGGATATCTGTACCCATTCTTTAACGGGCGCTGCTTTTACGTTGCTCGTTCCGGCTGTAAGCGTTGCGGCGGTTAAAGAAGCGGACAGCGCTATCCCAAGGGTTAATGCGGTAAGTTTTTTCATGATTGAATCACCCTCCTTAGCTTTGGTCTATCCAGCAAAACGTTGTGCCGGATTTTTCCTTCTCATCTATCCATAGACGCAATAACATTGAAAATGTTTCTGAAAAAGCAATGGCATTAGATATAATGTTATATACTGTAAATCATAGAACCATTTGCTTTATGCTGAGTTCGAAGAGGAGAAATATATCTTCGGAAGCAGTCTGTATGATGTGAGGTAAGCCAGCCTAAGTCTGATGCGTGCTTTACTAGAATGGTAGCATAGAGCGGGTTATATCAATCTTGTTCATGGAGGGATTCACAATGCAGCCTAATTTCAGCATACAGGACAACATCGCGATCGTGACGGGAGCAAGCAAGGGGATCGGCTACGGATTGGCCAAATCGTTAGCGGCAGCTGGAGCCAAGGTGGCCGTTACGGCCCGCAGCCTCGATCTGCTGGAGCATTTGGTTCATGAAATCGAAGAGAGCGGGGGCTTCGCCAAAGCTTACGAACTGGACATTCGGAATGTGGAGCAAATCCGGACGGTGTTCGGGCAGGTCGCGGAGGATTTCGGAAGACTGGATATCCTCGTTAATAACGCCGGTCTCGGGGAAGAAATGGCGGCGGAGGATGTTACGGAAGCTTACTGGGACGAGATGATCGACGTGAATCTGAAGGGAGTCTTTTTCAGCTGTCAAGCGGCCGGCCGCATCATGCTGAAGCAGGGGAGCGGGAAAATCGTCAATGTCAGCTCCCAGGTGAGCGTCGTCGGCATTCCCGGCGGCTCCGTCTATTGCGCTTCGAAAGGCGGCGTAAATCAATTGACGAAAACGCTGGCGCTGGAGTGGTCGGGACGCGGAGTGAACATCAATGCGGTCGGTCCGACCTTTATCTATACCCCGGGCACGGCCGAACGGCTGGATACTCCCGAGTTCCGGGACGGGGTGCTCGCACGTATTCCCGCCGGGCGCATCGGGACTATCTTGGATGTGGCAGGCGCAGTCATCTATTTGGCTTCTCCAGCATCCGACCTGGTGACCGGCACCTTACTGTTGGTTGATGGTGGCTGGACGGCACAGTAACTAAGAAGCATGGCTTTCACGCTGCTTTTACGCTGCTTTTACGCGCATGTATACTTGGACAGCCGGAAGCCCGTCGAACGAATCTCGCAGCGGCTATCCGACGATACGATTCCGGAAATCTAATTGAAGAGAGGCTGTGCCACGGACGATTTGGTTGCGGGCGCAGCCTTTTTGTGTTCACTGTTGCGTTTTTGACAGAATGTTCGCTTGCAAGATGCCGTAAGCAGCTAACCTATACGCGATTCGGCAGGGTGGACCAACGATTTTTAATCGCATCGACTTTTTTTAACCTGAGGCGGGATGAGTAAAAACGCAAGTGCACCGGAAAAGGATATGATTGCCTGGCTCGGCGGATCTGTCTACAATTCAAACCGAAACCAATTGATGAACTGGGAGGATTGCAGGCATGAAGCAAGTCATGGATGAAGGGATTTTGGCCTCCGGCAAGTATGAGCAAGCGCCCAGGCTGACGAAAGAGCGGTGCATGGAGGCGCTGACGTTTATTTACGGACAGATCGACCGCAATCTGGAGACCTTCAAGGATACGTTCCCGTCGGAAGCCAGTACGGGTAACGTATACCGGCAGGTCGGAAATACGGAGTGGACGCCTGCCTTTTGGACGGGGATGCTGTGGCTGGCTTATGAGACCACCGGGAATGAAAAATACCGCCTCGCGGGAGAAAAACAGATTGAAAGCTTCAGGCAGCGGGTGGAGGAACGACGGTATACCAACACCCATGATCTCGGTTTTTTATACACTCTTTCCTGCGTGTCTGCTTTTAAGCTGACAGGCAACGAAGAGGCGAAACAAATCGCGCTGGACGCTGCCGAGCTGCTGTATATCCGCTATTTGGATCAAGCCGGCATCATCCAGGCATGGGGTGATTTAAGCGATCCCAAGCAGCAGGGACGGATGATCATCGATTGCTTGATGAATTTGCCCCTGCTCTACTGGGCAAGTGAGGTATCCGGGGACACGAAATTTTATGAGGCGGCCGCCTCCCACGTCCGGATGTCGGCCCGATACCTGATCCGCGAGGACGCATCGAGTTTCCATACGTTTTATATGGATACCGAGACAGGGCAGCCGAAGTACGGCTCCACGGCCCAGGGATATGCCGACGATTCCTGCTGGTCACGTGGTCAGGCGTGGGGGATCTACGGCTTCCCGCTATCTTACCGCTATACCGGAGAAGCCGAGCTGATCGGTTTGACGACTAAAATCGCGAACTATTTTCTCAACCGTCTTCCGGCGGATTATGTCTGCTACTGGGACCTGATCTTCACGGAAGGACCGGAGGAACGGGACAGCTCCGCAGCTGCGATCGCGGTATGCGGACTACTCGAGGCAGCCAAGCACCTTCCTGTGATCGATCCGCTCAAACGTCAATATGAAAATGCCGCGCTGCTTATTTTGGAATCCCTCATCGAAAATTATATGACGACGCATACGCCGGAATCGAACGGCATTTTGCTGCATGCGGTATACAGCAAGCCGGGGAATAACGGAGTGGATGAATGCTGCATCTGGGGTGATTATTACGTGCAGGAGGCTCTCGTCAGGGTTACCAGAGACTGGAAGCCATACTGGTAGGAAAGGGCGTGGAAGCATTGAATCGAACGGAAAATACGGACAAAAACAAGCAAACCCGCCTTATGGAACGTGATCCGCGTACCGCATGGTGGACTCAAGGCAGGTTCGGCATGTTCATTCATTGGGGATTATACGCCGTTCCGGCGCAGGGGGAATGGTTCATGTACGCCAGCCGGACGCGTGTCCGGGAATATGAGAAGCTGGGGGAACAGTTCAATCCAACCGAGTTTAATGCGCAGGCGTGGGTCGCGCTGGCGAAGGAAGCGGGCATGCGGTACATCGTGATTACCGCCAAGCATCATGACGGCTTCGCTATGTACCGTTCGAAGGCGGATGCCTTTAACATCGCGGATGCGACGCCGTTCGGGCGCGACCCGCTCAAGGAGCTGGCCGAAGCATGTGAGGAGGCTGGCGTGGTCTTGTGCTTTTATTATTCGCATGTCATCGACTGGCATCATCCGCATGCGCTCCATAAAGAGCATAACAACACATGGGATTACAAGCTGGAGGAGAAGCGTTTCCCGGAATATTGGGAAGGCAAGGCGAAGCCTCAGATAAAGGAGCTGCTGACGGAGTATGGAAGGGTCGGGCTGCTCTGGTTCGATACCGCCGGAGGTCTATCCGAGGAAGACAGCAAGGACATCGTCCGACATGTGCAAAGTCTTCAACCGGACTGCCTGATCAACTCCAGGGTGTCGCATTACATGGGCATGGGCGATTTCGTTTCCAAGGGGGACAATGAGATCGGCATGAGCGGGGAGGATGCCCGGCCGTGGGAGACGCCGATGACGCTGAACCAATCCTGGGGCTATACCACCAAGGATCAGGTTTGGAAAACGGCGGACACCCTGATCCGCAAGCTGGTGAACGTGATCGGCAAGGGCGGGAACCTGCTGCTGAACGTCGGGCCGACGCCGCAGGGAACAATCCCCGAGCTCTCCGCGGAGCGCCTGCGTGAGGTTGGGGAATGGACCCGCCGAAACGCAGAGGCGGTGTACGGAACGGACGGCAGCCCTTTTCCATTTGAGCCGGAATGGGGTGCGATTACGACCAAACCGGGACGCGTCTATCTTCACATCCATAACGACACTTGGACGGTGCGCAGCCTGCGCCTTACCGGCATTCGCAATAGAGTGCTTCGAGCGTATGCATTGGCCGATGCGAGCCAAACGAACCTGAGCTGCGAGCAATTTTACGACGAGCCGCTGGATCTTCATATGTTGCAGATTCAGCTGCCGTCCCAGCCGACCGATCAGTATGTCTCGGTCATCGCGCTCGAGCTTGAAGGCGAGAACGACTTCGACCGCACGCTCACGCAGCTGCCGGACGGTGTGTTTCAGCTGGAAGTGCCTTACGCGCAGGTCCGTCTCGTCCGGGAGCCCGACGCAGCTGCCGGCACAGCCCCATTCCGAAGCGCGGAATGGAACTTCAAGCTGGTCAAACCCGGAACCTACGAGCTGCTGCTCGTGAGCTTCAAACGCCATGACCAGGATTGGGAAGGTCTCTATCCCGAGCCGATCGTACTGGAATCCGAGGGTCAAGCAATTGCTAAAGAGCCGGGTGAGGACAAGGCAGACCTGGATTCGCCGTCATGCCAGCATCCCTATACGGCCGTTGTGTCGCGTTTGGGAACGTTCACGTGGAAGGATACGGGCATCAAAACGCTGATTCTCGGTTCTTCAAGGCTCAAGGACCCATCGCCGCAATTTACCGAGATATGGCATGCCGACCCGGTGAAGCTGAGGGCGATCCGGCTCGTGCGCCTGGAGGACTGATGTTTTACAAGCGCGCCGGAAATCCAGGCGCAGCAAGGTTCTTTCGCATTTCATACCAATTTTATCTTAAAATACATCTACGCAAATTAAAATCGTCAGTCCGGAATCTTATGAAAGGTTAAGGCCGGTGAAAAAGTTCCAGTATCCTGCAGTAGGGGGCGTTCCCTATACTTGGGATACCGGTGGGAGGAAACAGCCGAAACCGAGCTCCGGAAATTCGGAAACGATCAAAAGGGAGGCGCTTACATGGTGAAAAGAGGCAAAAAAATCGGAACTGCGCTTTTGGCAGCGACGCTGGTGTTATCGCTGGCGGCATGCGGAAGCAGTTCAGGCACGGATCAATCCAAAGCGGGCACTTCCGCGGAAGGCAAGACAGAAGAAGCGCCAAAGCTTACGCATCTGAGTTATTGGGTCAGCATGCATCCAGCGGCGGCGGCTCAGATGAAAACCTATGCGGAAATGGGGATGTATAAAGAGCTCGAAAACATCACGGGCGTCAAAGTCGATTTCCAGCATCCGCCGACGGACTCCGCGCAGGCATCCGAGCAGTTTAACCTGATGATGGTTTCCGACAAGCTGCCGGACGTCATCGAAACCTCATGGATCGGGTATCCGGGCGGTCCGGAAAAGGCGATCCAGGATAGCAAGATCATTAAGCTCAATGAACTCATCGATCAATATGCGCCGAATTTGAAGAAGCTGCTGGAAGAGCATCCGGATTGGAAGAAACAGGTGACGACGGACGATGGAAGCCTGTACATGTTCCCGTTTTTCCGCGGTGGGGAAAAGGTTCGCGTGTTCTACGGTCCATCCATCCGCAAGGATTGGCTGGATAAGCTCGGTCTCCAGGTACCAACGACGATCGGCGAATGGCATGACGTGCTGACGGCTTTTAAAGAAAAGGACCCGAACGGCAACGGCAAGGCCGATGAAATTCCGCTGTACTTCACCAAGGACGATGTCGGCATCGATGCGCCGTTCCTGGGCGCTTGGGGCATCAACTACGGCTTTTACCAGATCGACAATCAAGTGAAGTTCGGTCCGATTCAGCCGGAGTACAAGGAATTTTTGACGACGATGAACCAGTGGTATAAGGAAGGCCTCCTTGATAAAGATTTCGCGGCACCGAACGACAAGCTGTTTGACGCGAAAATGACGGGCAACCAGCTCGGCGCGGCTCCGGTATATAACGGCGGCGGCATCGGCAAATACGCCAACCTGATGAAAGACAAGGACCCGAATTTCAATCTGGTTGCCGCTCCGTATCCGGTCTTGAATAAAGGCGACAAGCCGCTGTGGGGACAAAAGGATTTTGCGACGAACGGCATTGGGGCGGCGATCTCGACGAGCAACACCAATCCGATCGAAACCGTGAAATGGCTTGATTATGCGTATGGGGATAAAGGAAATTTGTTGTTCAATTACGGGAAGGAAGGCGAAGCCTACAATATGGAGAACGGCAAGCCGGTCTTCCTGCCGGACGTGCTGAACCCGCCAAGCGGCGTCAGCCTGCAGCAGTCGTTCGCCAAGCATAACCGCTCGACGTGGAGCGCGCCGTTCGTGCTGAGCGACGACTTCCAAATGCAGTATTTGGCTCTGCCGAACCAGCGGGATGCGCTTGAAGTATGGTCCCAGCCGACCGATGAGCGCAAAATGCCGCTCGTCACGCCGACCAAGGACGAAAGCTCGCAGTACGCTTCGATCATGACGGACATCAATACGTATAAGGACGAAATGTTCCTGAAATTCATCATGGGCGCCGAACCGCTCGACAACTTCGATAAATACGTGAAGAAGATCGAGGCGATGGGCATTGAAGACGCCATCAAAATTCAGCAGGCTGCCTTGGACCGCTTCAATAAACGTTAAGGCATGGATGCCGAATTCAAGGTCGGGGGATGTTCGCGCATCTCCCGGCTTTTCTAACCAGATTCGAACAGAGAGGCAGGGAAACCGATGTGGCAGCTGAGCAGTAACAAACGAATGAACAAGCGTTCCGCCAAGAACGCGTCCGAACTGTCCACCGGACAGACAATCCGGAAGGTTCTCCGCCGGAATTGGATCATTTATTTGATGGCTCTTCCGGTGATTGCTTACTATCTTATTTTTCATTACGGTCCGATGTATGGACAACAGATCGCGTTTAAGGATTATTCGCCGGCCAGCGGCATTTGGGGCAGCGAATGGGTGGGCTTCAAGCATTTCGACAGCTTCTTTAACGGCGTTTATTTCTGGAGGCTGATCCGGAATACGCTACTGCTGAACGTATACGACCTAATTTTCGGGTTTCCGGCCGCCATCATCCTGGCATTGCTGCTGAACGAAATCCGCCGGATGAAGTTCAAGCGCTTCGTACAAACCATCTCCTATCTGCCGCATTTCATTTCGATCGTCGTGGTGGCGGGGATGATGTTCGATTTTCTGAGCCGCGACGGCCTGATCAACCAGCTGCTGGGCCTGATCGGTTTCGAGCCGATCGATTTCCTGAAGGAGGCGGGCTGGTTCCGGTTTATTTTCGTATCCTCCGGCATCTGGCAGGGCATCGGCTGGGGATCGATCATTTATTTGGCGGCCATTGCCAATATCGATCCGACGCTGTACGAAGCGGCGAAGATCGACGGGGCGAATAAATGGAAGCAGGCTTTTCATATTACGATTCCAGGCATTATGCCGACGATCGTGATCATGCTGATCTTGAACATGGGACATCTGCTGTCGGTAGGAAGCGAAAAAGTATTGCTTCTATATAATCCGCTTACCTACGAGACTGCCGATGTCATTTCAACGTATGTGTACCGCAAAGGCGTGCTGGAAGCCAACTACAGCTTCACCACGGCCGTCGGCTTGTTCAACTCGGTCATCAGCCTGATTCTGATCGTGTCCGCCAATGCCATCAGCAAACGCGTATCCGAAAATAAACTGTGGTAAGGAGGCCAAACGATGGGCGCACAAACGACAGGTGAAAAAATATTCGGCGTCGTCAACACGATACTGATGCTACTGCTTTGCTTCATAACGTTATACCCGTTTTTGTATGTTCTGTTTGCCTCTCTCAGCGAGGCGCCGGCTTTCATTCAACACCGTGGTATTCTCTTGAAGCCGCTCGGGTTTAATTTTGAAGCCTACAAAGCGGTGTTCGATAATCCGATGATCACGAGCGGTTATCGGAATACATTGTTTTACGTCGCGGCAGGTACCGCGATCAACTTATTCATGACGGCGCTTGGGGCCTACGTGCTTTCACGGCGCAGCCTTTATTTCAAAAATATTCTCATGTTCGGGATTGTGATCACGATGGTGTTCAGCGGCGGCCTGATTCCGAACTACATCCTTGTCAATAAGCTGGGTATGATGAATACCCCATGGGCACTGCTGATCCCCGGTGCGATCTCCACGTTTAATCTGATCATTATGCGTACCGCGTTTCAAGGCGTTCCAGTATCGCTTGAGGAATCGGCCAGAATTGACGGGGCGGGCGAGCTGACGATCCTTTTCCGGATTGTGGTTCCGCTGTCCATGCCGGTTATCGCCGTGATGATTCTCTGGTACGCGGTCGGACACTGGAATTCATATTTCTCCGCACTCGTGTATTTGAGGGACCGGACACTATATCCGCTGCAGCTCGTCCTGCGGGAAATTCTGATCGCGAACTCGACCGATTCCATGTCGACGGGGGTGGCTGCCGACGATAAATACGCGATTGGGGAGACGATCAAATACGCCACCATCATCGTCTCGACGCTCCCGATCATCTGTCTGTATCCGTTCCTGCAGAAGTATTTCGTCAAGGGCGTTTTGATCGGTGCCATCAAAGAATAAATCAGTGACCAGCCCTGCCTGCTGCATTATAATGAACGTAATCGTTCGCTTTTGCGAAAAGTCATAATGCATTAACAAGGGGGGATGCTTGTTGAAATGGCTGCTTCGTCCACTCGGAATACGAAATTTGAAAAGCGTATGGATGACCATGCTGATCTCGAATCTGGTTCTTTTGCTTATTCCCGTTTCGATGGGCGCCTTCTTGTATACCAAAGTGGAGGCCAGTCTGGAAAACGGGGCCAACCGGTCCAACAAAGCCATGCTGGAGCAGCTCAAGCTGTCCTTGGACGGCAAGCTGAATGAAGTGGAAAAGCTCGTTCAACAAATCATTTTTGACCCGAAGCTGGAGTATCTGTTGAAGCTGAGCGGAGATCCGGAGAGTGCGGATCGTTACAAATTTATCGAGTTTATGAGAAACACCATGTCCCGTCCCGGGAATATTACGAATTTTATTTTGGATTACTATGTGTATTTCGATAAAAGTGATCTGATCCTCAAGACAGGACTCATGACGGATTCACGAAAGTTTTACGACATGTATTACAGCTATCAGGGCATGCCTTACGAGCAGTGGCGGGACGACATGCTGCACCAATATCATTCGATGGCCTATCTTCCAACTTCCACGCTGCTGCGGCGGGCGGAATACGATCCGATGGAAAGCCTGGATAAAAAGCCGGCTAACGTCGTGACGTTCATCCAGTCCCTTCCCGGCCGCGACAGAAGTGATATCAAAGGCAGCTTTGTCGTCCTGATCGATGAAAGCCGGATCAAGGAAATGTTCGCGCAGATCGAAACCGCGAGCGACAGCTCGATATACATCGTGGACGGCGGCGGAAGAACGATTATGGCGACGGACCGGGAACCGCTTCCCTCAGGCGTGCTGTCCAAAATCGAGGGCGGGGGCGGCTTGTTCAATCAAACCTTGAACGGAGATGAGAAGATCGTTTCGTATACCCCTTCCCAAAAAGAAGGATGGAAATACGTCCTCATTACCCCGCGCAGCGTGTTCATGCAGCAGGTGATTCTCATTAAACGTTGGGCCATGATCCTGTTCGCCTTGTGCCTGTTCGTCGGCATGTCCGCCGCTTTTATGATTACATACCGCAACTACAGCCCGCTGCGAAGAGCGGTCAATGTCATTCTGCGCGGCAAGGATTGGAGCGGTAAGCCATCCGTCAACGAATACGAGTTTATCCTGCAGACGATCGAAGGCTCGCTGCACGAAGAGAGGAATTTGCGCAGCCTGCTGGCCCGCCAAACCCCTGTCATCCGGTCCAATTATCTGTCGCGGCTCATCCGCGGACAGATGAACGTGGATACGTCGGATAAGGGCGGCCATTCCTTGCGGTTTATGAATCTGGAGTTTGTAAGCGATTACTTCTCGGTCGTTCTGGTTCATCTGGACAGCATCGAAAGGTTTAACGGGGGGCAGGACGAGGAGCAGTGGGCCCTTGCCAGGTTCATTATCTCGAACATCGGAACGGAGCTCATTCCGAGTCCGCATAAATCATTCGCCGTAGAGCTGGACCGCGATCGGATCGCTTTTCTGATGAACTTCGATGTCATGGAGGGCGCCGAAGCGGAACTCGTCGTGAAGCTGATGTGTGAATCCCTGAAAAACGTGATAGAGCAGCGTTTTAAAATGGATATTACGGTGGCCGCCGGCCAGCCTCATTCCGGAGCGAAAAGCATTGGGGAAAGCTATGCGGAGGCGGTGGCCGCCTTTGAATACCGCATTATCCGCGGCAGCGGCACGATTATTTATTTCCGGGATATTCAGACCGTCCACGCGCACTACTATTACCCGATTGATATCGAGGTACAGCTGATCAATTTCGTCCGCAGCGGTGATGCGGATAACGTGCTGAAGCTGCTGGATACCATCTATATGATGAACTTCGAGTCCGGCTGCATGACGCCGGAGATGGGGCGCTGCTTATTTTTCAACATCACAAGCACGTTCCTGAAAATCATCAACGCGACCGGCACGGAGCCGAACGAGATTTTGGGCCCGGACATCGATCTGGTGAAGGATATCTTCTCGTACGAGACGGCCGAAGGAATGCACCGGCGGACGAAAAAGCTGTACCAGCTGTTGACGGAATCGCTGGTCACGGAGCGGACCGATCACAGCGCGCAGCTGCAGCAGGAGATGGAGCGGTTCGTGGAAACCCATTTCACGGATCCGAATATGGGACTTGGCATGGTGGCGGACCGCTTCGGCATGACCCCGCAATATGTCTCGACGTTCTATAAGAAGCAGAGCGGCCAAAACCTGAGCGATGCGATCGTCCGCAAACGGATCGAGCTTGCCAAGCAGCATATGGGAGACAAGGATCTGACCAACGGGCAAATTGCCCAGATGGTCGGTTACACGAGTGATGTCGTGTTTATCCGCGCATTCAAAAAGCTGGAGGGTGTGACGCCGGGCAAATACCGCGAAAATATGCTGCCATATGCAGACGATGCTGGATGAATCTACAACATTGCATGAAAATGAGTTTAATAGAAAGAACCCGCCATGTGGCGGGTTCTTTCTGCTGGTTTCAGCATCATTAATCCCATATCGGATTATGCCGTTGCGGTCTTCGCAAGCCATCGGCTGATGAGGACCATAGCCGCGGTCAAGCCAAGGAAATACAATGGCATCGTCGCCAGCGATCCATTGTGCAGCAAGCTCATGCCGCTTGTGATCAGGCTGATGATCAGGTAGTAACCCAATCCGAAAATGGCTCCGGCCGTGCCGAGAACATCCCCGTAACGGGTCAGCGCCAGACTAAGGCAGTTCGGGAGCGACATGCCGATGCCGAGCAACAGGATGAAGGTACAGATGACCATGCCCGTTAATGTCCCCGCGGAAGCTTGCATGCCAGACAGGGTAAGACACAGGAGGCAAAGGGCTCCGAGAGCTGCGATGAAGGAGCCGGTCAAGATCATGCTTTGCGGCCCGCGGCGGGAAGTCCACTTTTTGGACAGCATCGCGCCGCCAATGGAAGACAGAGCGACAAATATCCCGAAGAAGCCGTAGACACCGGGATTCATATGAAAATATTCGATGAAAATAAACGGGGCTTCCGCATAATAGCTGAATAGGACGCCGTTAGCCGCTCCGATGAGACAGCCATACGCCCAGATTCTGGAGTCCGTGAGAAGGCGCTTGGCCACGGATGATATTCGGATATTCGCCGGTATCGTCACCCTTGTTTCGGGTAGGGCGTTCCATGCATAGGACAGGAGCACGATGCTTATCAGCACCAGCACGAAGAAGACGGCTTTGAAGCCGAGCGCCTGGTCTATCCATCCGCCGATGAGTGGCCCTAACGCCGGCGTAAACGCGAGCGCGGCCGATATTTGCGCGAACAATGCATGGCGCTTGGCTGCATCGTAGCTCTCCCGCAGCATCGTTTGCGTGACGACAGAGCCTGTGCTGGCTCCGAAAGCCTGGATGCAGCGGCATGCCATCAGCCAATCGGCGGAATTCGCGAGATAGCAGCCGAAACTGCCCAGGCCGTATACGAGAATTCCCCACAACATGGCGGGCCGCCGCCCGATGGAATCCGAAAGTCTTCCCCAGCAAAAAACACCGATGGCGAAGCCTAAAAAGTACACGCTGAGCGTAAGCTGGATCACGTTATTGCTTGCGCCCAAGTGGCGGGCGATGTCCGGCAAGGACGGCGTATACATGGTTTCGCTCATCTGTGGAAAACCCACGAGAACAATCAACAATAATAATGACGGTTTTGAGATTTTTCTTTGCACAGCTCATATCCCCCTTATATTTCGAAAATCTCAATCAGCTGGCAAGGAAATTACGGGATCGGGGGTTTGCATTTGATTAATCTGGAAAATGAAAGCATAAGGAACACACCTTTTGACTTAAGAATAAGGGGGACAAACTGGTTTGTATTATAGCAAAATTTTTGGTGAAA
Organism: Paenibacillus chibensis; assembly: GCF_004001045.1. Taxonomy (GTDB): domain Bacteria; phylum Bacillota; class Bacilli; order Paenibacillales; family Paenibacillaceae; genus Paenibacillus_AQ; species Paenibacillus_AQ chibensis. The sequence continues at coordinate 225,072 of NZ_BIMK01000009.1, read as the reverse complement.
AACAGCAAAATCCATACAATATGCCAGAGGCTGCTTGGTTCGTCGAATCGAACGGGGGCGAAAGCAATGATTGCAAACGACCTGCTATCATAAGCGCCTAATCGGAGTAATGGAGCGTATTTGCATGGCATAATTTACAATCTTCATGATCTGTGATAAGTTATTTTTGTACCGATAGTCGGGATGAGGTTTTACTAGATGAAACATATATGCTTTTTGAAAACTTAGTTATAATGGACCTTCAAGGAGGAGAGGTTATGTCGGAAGATTTGGTGAAAAAGCAGGTAAGGCAGCAATTTGCCCGGAATGCGGAAAAGTATGTGACGAGCGCACGCCACGCCAACGGTGAGGATTTGGCCATGCTCGTGTCCTGCTCCAAAGCCGATGCTCTTATGAATGTGCTCGATATTGCGACAGGAGGCGGCCATGTGGCCAATGCGTTGGCACCGCGGGTTCGGCATGTGACGGCTTATGACTTGACCCGTGAAATGCTGGAAGCGGCGGAGCGGTTTATCCGCGGCAATGGCCACACCAACGTAAGTTATGTAACGGGGGATGCGGAGCAGCTGCCGTTCGAGGATGCCTCCTTTGACCTGGTTACCTGCCGAATCGCCGCGCATCATTTTACGGATATCCCCGCTTTCGCGGCGGAAGCACTGCGGGTCGTCAAGCCGGGAGGCAAGCTGCTGCTGATTGATAATGTGGCTCCCGAGCAGAATCGTTATGATGCATTTTATAATGATATCGAAAAGCGGCGGGATGTAAGCCATGTGAGAGCATGGAAAAAATCGGAGTGGATTCATGTGCTCGAAAAAACCGGCTTCCGCCTCGAGACGCTCAGCTGCTTTCCGAAGCCGTTCCGGTTCCAGGATTGGTGCGAGCGGGCCGGGCTGCCGGAAGCGGATCGAGATGCGCTGGAGAGAAGTCTGCTGGAGGCCGAGGAGGATGTTCGCGGATTTTTCTCGGTGGAAGCGGATGAAACGGGAAGGCTTTCAAGCTTTACAGGCGAAGCCGTCTATATTCAAGCTGTCCGGCCAGAATGAGCAGACGGCGACTTTTCTTAGCAAATGCGCAAGCAGGGGGACGATAAAGTCATTCAATTTTATTCAAAAAAAAGGCCGATCAAGCATCCTCGCGGGGGAGGGCTGACGGCCTTTTTATGTTCATATCAGACGGTTACAGGTTGCTTGTCCTAACCTGCAGCATCCTCAAATTCGTCTTCGTCGCGGACATTCAGGATATCAATCTTCGATCAACATTTCCATAAGCTGGAGACCGAGCGCCGCCGTATTCGGCGTGACCCGGTTGCTGAGTGCGATAACCGTGAAATCCTGCTCTAGATGGCGAATGAACGTGGAAGTAAAACCATTGATTCCCCCATGATGGAAGAGAACGGGGAAGCTTGTCTGAAACCAACCGTACCCGTAGGGGTGGAAGTGCTGAGCATTCATGCCTTGAGAAACATGGTGATCGAACAAACGATGGTGGCGAAGCGCATGGTCCAATCGGTAGAGATCGTCGATCGTTGATAGGAATCCCCCTGCCGCATGAACGTTCGACATGTCGATATAGGATGCTCGTATCATTCTGCCTGAAGAATCATACTCATACCCGCTTGCGCAGTTTGGTATGATTGTGCGCGAATCGTCCAGACATGTATGCTCCATCCCTGCGGGAAGGAACACATGCTGCTGCACACATTCGGCGTAGTTCATCCCACTGATCGCTTCAATCACTTTTCCGAGCAGAATATAGCCCGAATTGGTATATTCGAACTGTGTTCCTGGCTCGAAGTTCAAGGGAAGGGCACTGAATAGTGCCATGAGCTCATCAAGGGTATGCGGCTGCAGCGAGAACTGTGGGAAATCCGCAAGCATGACAAGGTTCGGAATGCCTGACCGATGGGTAAGCAAATGCTCGATCGTGATCTTGCTCCACTGCGGATACGCTGGCAAATAGGTTGTTACGCAATCAGTGGTCCGAAGCCGGCCATGCCGGACTAGGGTCAAAATGGCTGCAGCAGTGATCGGCTTTGAAACGGAGCCTATGCGGTAGACGGTTTCGCGCTGGTTCGCTGCGCCTAGTTCGACACTTGCCAGACCATATCCCTTTGCGAGAATGATGTTTTCATGTGCGGCAACCAGTACGCTGCCTTTGAATTCCTCTGATGCTTTCAAGGACCTGATATGTCGTTCGATTTTATTGCGTTCATGTATGATGTTCATCAATTAATGCACCTCTTATCTTAGTATTTACGAGATAAAAGGTTTAGGGTTAGGCTGGGTATCAATCAAAAGACATTCCGCCTTTCTGAAGGTAGCATTAGGAATACCATCGTATTCCATATACATTATTATCATGCTCATCGGAAGGCTGTCAACGTTCGCTGGCTGAAGGCCACAACAAATCACGTATGGCCAACCTGCCACGCCCCCCGGGCTTGCGGTCCACAAGATTTCCCTCCTTATTTCTACCGTGGCTACAGAATATCGATTATAAAACACCAATCGCTTGATCTTTCCGAATACTTAAATTCTTCGATGAACGATGAATGAAGAAAATGTAATAAAAAACATAATAACCATATATAGACAAATGAGTCTACAAATTATAGACTGGGATGAGAAGAAGCGGTCTATGAAATGTAGACCAGAGGGGGGCGTGTAAATTGGGGAACATCAGACTGACGGAAACGGAAGGGAAATTCGCGGAAAATTAATTTGGGACCATGAGCCGATCTCGTCTGGAGATTTAGTCAAGTTGTGCGAGTCAGAGCTAAACTGGAAGAAATCGACCACGTACACCATGCTAAAACGTATTGAGAGTAAAGGGATCTTTGCTAACCAAAATGGTGTTGTCGTCGCGATTATCCAAAGGGATGATTTCTTTGCCGAGCAAAGCAATCAGTTTGTGAAGGACACTTTTAATGGGTCATTGCCAAAGTTTTTGGCCGCATTCACCAAAACCCGAAAGCTGAGCGAGAGTGAAATTGATGATGTGCTAAAACTGATCAACGAGCATAAGGAGGGATAATCCGTGGCTCAGCTGTTTATGCATACGTTAAACATGAGCATTACAGGGATTTATGTCATTTTGTTCGTGATCGTGGCGCGAATGCTGTTCAGAAAAATCCCCAAGATTTACTCCTATGCGCTTTGGTCCGTCGTCTGGTTCCGGCTCGTATGCCCAGTATCTTTCGAGAGCGTATTCAGCTTCATCCCTGCTCAGGCACAACGTGTTCCGCTTAACAGAATCTACCCGCAAACGCCTCCCATGCAAAGCGGAATCACCGAATTGGAAGCCCAAACGGCGAATCCCATGTTGCCCGCATCTACTCCTCTTGCTTCACCAGATGCTAATCTCAGTTCAACTCCCGCCAATCTATGGTTCGAATTCGGCCAGTATGTATGGCTGTTCGGAATTGTTTTGCTGATCGCATTCAGCATGGTGACCACGGTACGACTTCATCGGAAATTACAGCATGCAGTCCCCTTATTTAATAATATTTATGAAAAAAGCGCAATGACGACGCCCTTTGTGTTCGGCTTTCTTCGTCCCAAAATTTATCTGCCGATCGGTCTGAACGATAAAGAAAAAGCTTATATCATCAAACATGAACAAGTTCATATCCAAAGGCTGGATCATATCATTAAACCTTTGGCGTTCGCCGTCCTGTGCATTCACTGGTTTAATCCGTTGGTCTGGGTGGCATTCTTCCTCATGAGCGATGACATGGAGAAATCCTGCGACGAAAGTGTTATTAGACAATTGGGCAGTGGAATAAAAAAGGACTATTCGACTTCGTTGTTGACCTTGTCTACCGGAAAACGCTTCATAGGCGGATCTCCTCTTGCATTTGGAGAGAGTAGCACGAAAGGGCGAATCATCAATATCCTTCATTACAAGAAGCCGGCATTTTGGGTTGTAATCGTGGCAGTCATTGCCGTCATAGCCCTTTGCGTAGGACTCATGAGCAATCCGCGAAAAGCGGAATTAACCGTCAAAGATTATGCTGAGCAATATATCCACCAGAAAATGAAAGGCTTTAAAGATGTGAAGATTGTCGATAGCCAAATGACTAAATTTGAAAAAATAGCGGAATTCGACGACCTGCTTCCAACGCCTGTGGAAATCTGGGCGCTTGAATACCGCCTGAAACCGGAAGATCCTAGCAAGTTGATCGTGACCGAAGGGATGAGCGATGGTTACATTACCGAAGAAGGAAGCATGGGAAAGCCGATGCTAATATTTTCGGTTACAGACTCGACACCGCAGTATCTGGGCGTGATCGGAAGCGGGGAGTATGATATGAAGACAACATCCGGACAGAAAATGGCGCTTCGCGTATTTCTGGAGGGGAATGGGCAGCTGCCTCATGAGACCTATCCAGGAAATCACATCCTGGTGAAATTCCCGTTGTCCACGGGAGAAACAAGCCAGCTTTTATTATCCCAGCCCGTTGTTCAAGGCGATGCGGGGATTTGGTGCGTGGAGCGATGGAAGGATACCAACGGGAATGAATATTACAATACGCCCCAAACGGAGATGGCGATAGCGGATTATTATGCCAGTTTGCAGATGCAAGCGGCAAAAGGGGAGGCACCCACTCTTCTTGACCCCTTACAGGTCGCCCTTCAGTATATCAATGAAGATCTTGGTCAACATGTGACCAAAGATCAACTGGTTGCGGACCATAATGCTACGGCTAAGGACTTTGCGATCACGCCTGAAAGCACGTTATTGGGATATGTTCTGAACTTTAGCGTGGACGATGATTCTTTTGATTTTGATAAAGCCGAATGGCTTACGCTGAAGGATTCCGCACGATTTAAAAACTTGAACATCAATCCGGACGTGGATATGCCCGGTGGGTTCTATGTTCTCAGCAAAAGCACCGATACGGAACCCCTTAAAGTGACGGTTGAAACGAAGTACATCCTCCTTGACCCGGAGAGCGGGGGCGCGAATCAAACCAAAGTCGTAAGCAAGCAAGCCTTCATGGATCATTTCAAGCCGTATCCCGAGTCCGGAATCCTGTGCACTATTACTTCAAAAGACGGTTATGTGACCAGTATTGCAGAGAAATATTTGCCGTAACTGGACTTGATTGATGTTGACAACTTATGATGTCGGCGTGCTTACTCGTCTAAAAAAAACTATATTTCTTGCCCCGTCGGGTTTCAATGAACTTCTTAATCCCTTTATACATGAGCCAAGCAATGATTAGTAATACCACTGGGGCTAGTTCAGGAGCTAGCAGCGCCATCATCGAAACAGCAAGTTCATAGTAAACAAGGAAATCTAAAATGCCTATTACGGCAATGCTCATGATCAAATACTGGAACTTGCCGTATATATAACCGATTTTGAAAATCAAATATTTCATGATTTTTAACATGATTTCGTACCTCCTTTCTTTTCCATGAAAATCAAAATATTTGGGTTGTATTCGCTTAGAAATTGCTTTGAGTAATATGTAGATATCTTGACTGTTTGTATTTCCATAATTTATATAATCATATATGAATCTGTTTGTTGCCGCCACTTTTCACCAAACATCCAAAATATAATGGAACAAAACGGTCTATACGGTATGTGAATGTCTCAATCATAAGGGGGAATTGGCATGGATGAAGATAAGCAGGGGGCCGATGTTCATCGATTCATAACCGAAGCCAGAAATGGCGATTTCAATGCATTTCGCCAGATCGTGCTTCAATATTCTAACGCTATGCTATCCGTTGCTTTCAGTATTATCGGGGACTTCCATGAAGCGCAGGATGCAACGCAAGAAGCTTTGATTAAGTGTTATCGTCGATTACATACCTTAGAGAATCCTTCGAAATTGGGCAGTTGGTTATACGCGATTGTTTATCGAACAAGTCTTGATTTCGTAAAAAAGAAAAAACAAACATTGCCTTACGAAGAAGCAATTGCCCCATCCATTAATAATGTTGATCGATGGTTAAATCAGTATATGGCGCAAGAAATGATTTGGAACGCTATGCAAAAATTAGAGGAGACCAGTAAAACAGCCATTATGCTGTATTATTTAAGCGAATGGTCAATGAAAGAAATCGGTCAATTCCTGAATATTTCCTTATCTGCTGTGGAAAGCCGTATTCGTCGGGCCAAGGAAATACTGAAGCGGCATCTCACCGGCGATTTCGAGCCTTATATCCGCCTGCAGCGTCTAGATCGGAATTTCGAACAGAGAGTCTCGGAAACAATACTGAGAAACGCCGGGCATTTCTATATTCCTGTACGTCATCGAGAGCAGATATCCGACTGGTTTGTCCGTCATTTTCAACTGGGAATCAGCAGACATGGCAACCTTTTAATAGAGTCGGGACATGAATTGTATTTGCTGGAATGCCATCCCCATCTGCCAAGCGAATTGCCCTTACTAGCCTTTGAGGTGTCCGATATAGAGGAGCTGTGGCATAAGCTGCAACATGACGAAATCAAGTCGGAGTTGATCCAAACGAACAAGTTGATCGGCAAACACTTCGTTTTCTACGACCCGGATGGAAATGCGTATCATGCAGTTGAAAATAAAAGTAAAAAAAGAGCTTGAGCGTGACGGCTTTGATCAAGTTAGATCGTCTATATCTAGATAGAATGAATCAAGATCATTACATCCTTGACGCAAGAATCCCCCGTGGATCAGGGAATGAGAGGTAATTACTATAATTCATTCTATGTAGAAACAAGAATTATGAAGAGAGGTGGAACTGTTCATGGCCAAAAAAGAACTAACCAAAACAGAGGAGCAACAAGCAACACGAGCACCGATGTTAAAAAGGGTGTCTCACAACTATTTACCCGTATCTAATTTGGAACTTGCTTCCAAGTGGTACAGTGAGACACTTGGACTTTCCGTAAGACCCCGGGGATCTTTCGACCCTGCCATTCTCGTGCTCGGTAACGGGCAATGGCTGTTCCTGCTGGAAACGAAAGAGAAGAGGACGGCAAATTTCCTGACGGATCAATGGGAAGGCGAAAAGTATGAAATGTTCTCACTGACATTCGAGGTTGAGAATATCGTAGAGGTCCATAAACGAATTCGCGAAAGTGGCGTCTACGTGGAACCGATAAGCGACCAAGGCAGCTGTGGTTTGCAATTTAAATTCAAAGATCCGGACGGAAACAAGTTCAACGTTTGGCAGGACGCAGAATAATAATGTAACGGGTTGTCTGGTTGATCTCAAGTTGACCGCCTGGATTAATGAGGCAAGGCTTGAATTCGCTCCAGCCTGATTCACAAGGCCCCTTCGTTATACGTACATCAATAAAGGCCGGTTCTCCTTTGTGTGGAGTTTCGGCCTTTAGCCTTTGCCTTTATTTAACGAGAACGCGCACACGCTCGGAGCATCATGTATACGTATTTTTAAGTGAAACCATCTATGTTACTTATAAACTGTAAACGAGCCGTTATTTCGATCCTGAAACACGAGATATCCCTTAACACTACCGATGTAATCTGAATATGTAAATTCGTCATTACCGATTTGATGTAACTCTGACCCGTCTAATTGAATAGCGAATAATCCACTTTTATTTCCATCTAGAGACTCGGCCGTGAAATAAGCCCATCCATTAATAATATCCACTGGCTCTAAAGCCCAACCATTTATCTTTCTCACCTTTTCAGTATTCTTAAAGAAGAGATGGAGATAGGACGCCCCTGACTTTAGATCCTTCTCTGTATAGACAAATGAATCTGAGTCAACATCACCAATATAGTCGGAATATCCGACTTCGTAAGCAGATAATACTTCCTCGCCTTTATGCTCGGACTCCTCTTCTTCCTGACGTTCGATATACTTTTCTCCAGTCGACGGCCACGGTTGCCGCACTAATGGAAAATATATATCGTCTCCCATATCTAATGGTCCAGTACTAGCAATGTAATATCGATACTTTTTATCTCCCTCATCCAACACGGTTGGACTAACTCTTACTCGTGACTTCCCACTCATAGAGATCCGGTAAACGGATGGCTCTATAGTCATACTGCCTTTAACATAATAAATACTATTCTTTTTTAGGAAAAAATACTCGATGTCCCCCTCGTTTGTAAGTCTCTTTAGTTTATTGGACGAAATCTCAAGTTGGTAAATATCACTTTTGCGATTTTCATCATACTTCAGTAGGAACACATAACCATAATTCTGATACATGACGTTGCCATAGCTCCCTGATAGCACAGAGGAAGTCTTCGTCGTCTTGGAATCGATACCTGTTTTAAATATACCTTGTTCACTCTTTGTCCAGTAAATAGTCAAGGATTCCTTAGGTTTCATCATGGCAACTTTCTTGAGTGTTATTTTTAGTTCAGGTACGTTGCCGGGACTTGGTGCTGTTCTAACGGCTCCGGTGAGCATTGAAACTACAAGAACTCCTGCAATAAGAAAAAGGATTATTCGTTTAATTAATCATCACGCCTTTACAAAATAATACAATTATTATTAATACTTCAATTCGACACCATCTGATTATTTCCTTCTGAGCCTTCAACGCTGCAATCACTTTCATCATTGTGAGTGGACTCCATGTTGACTTACGACCATAAAAAATACACCGCCGGGGTATAGAGACCTCATGGCGATGTATTCAAAAGCCGCATCCTGCTATTCCTTGCTCGGTTGTTCTTCATCCCCGGTCGCTATCGGGTTATCACTGTAACTAATCCAGTCACTCCAGCTTCCCGAATACAGCTTCACATTCTCATAACCCGCTTCCTTCAGTCCGATGAAATTCGGACAGGCCGATACGCCGGAGCCGCAGTATACGATGATTTCCTTGTCGGCAGGGAACTCCTTGTAATGATCCGCAAGTAAATCGGATGAGATCCATTTGCCGTCCTGCCCGATAAGCAGCTTCCAGAACTTGTTTCGAGCTCCGGGAATATGGCCCGCCACCGGATCCAAGGTTTCATCGAAGCCCTGATAGCGGCGCGGATCTCTGGAGTCGATCACGATCACTTCATCGTTTCCCGCAGCCTCACGTACATCTTCCATGCTGGCCAGCATTTCGGGTTGCAGGGTATATGTATAGCTTGCAGGCACGCGGATCGGCTGATCTGCCGCAACCGGATAACCGGCGCCTTTCCAGGCGGTGAAGCCTTCATTCATGACATAAGCCTGTTCATGTCCCAAGTAGTTTAACAGCCACCACAAACGGGATGCATACATGCCGCCTTGATCATCGTAAGCGATGACCCGGGTTTCGGGCGTAATTCCTTTTTGGGCCAGGGTACGGCTGAGCTGTTCCGGATCCGGGAGGGGATGGCGCCCGCCATGATCGCGAACCGGGGACGAGAGGTCTTGCTCGAGATCCAAGTAGACCGCACCGGGAATATGCTCCTGCTCGTAGGTATCTCTTCCAGCTTCCGGCTTGCCGAGCTCGAAACGACAATCAACGATCGTCACATCAGGCTCGTACATCCGGGCCAGCACCCAAGGCTTACTTACGACAATACTCATACAAATGCACCGCCTTCATAAATAGATGAATAATGCCAGTATACATCGTTTGCATCCAAGAAAAAACAGGTTCCCAGAGTAATGGGATGAGTATGGATGTTTCAACGGACTTGACAGGGAACTACGAACGAGATAGAATGAATACCCGTAGGGGTATTACGAGGCCGAAAAGAATCCCCTGCATTTTTTACGGCCTGATTAATACCCTATGGGGTATATTCAAAAGGGAAGGAGGCTGACAATGATGCTCAACCAATTATGGACTGACATCACGCCGCAAGAAGTTGAAGCGTTACTACAGAATAGCCGCGAAGATGTCGAGTTCATTGATGTCCGGGAATTGACGGAATACAAGGAAGGACATATCCCGGGAGTGAAGCTGATTCCGCTTAGCCAGCTCGAGGTTCGTCATGATGAGATCGACCGCAGCAAAGAAACGGTTATGATTTGCCGCAGCGGCAACCGCAGCCGCCAAGCCTGCGAATTTTTATCCTCTCATGGACACCGGAAGCTCCATAATATGACAGGCGGCATGCTGAACTGGCACGGTGAAACGTCCAGGGATTAACCGGTCGATAGGGTACACGAAGGAAATGACTCGATTGTTCGAAAGCTTAGTGAGGAAGGTGAAGGTATGGATATTAAAGTTGACCGCGTTGTGGATGCCCAAGGGCTGGCATGTCCGATGCCAATCGTCCGCACCAAAAAGGCCATGAACGAGCTGAACACCGGACAAGTGCTAGAACTGCAAGCTACCGATAAAGGCTCTGTAGCCGATATCCAGGCCTGGGCAAATTCGACGGGCCATCAGTTTTTGGGTACGAAGCAGGAAGGCCATGTCTACCGACATTATGTACGAAAATCGGAACCTGATGAAGTGAAGGAAGAAATGACGTTCCCACATACCGTGCACAATGATGAACTGGAACGCTTGCTGAATGGGAATACGGAGATCCGTGTAGTGGACGTCCGCGAACCTGCCGAATATGCTTTTGGCCATGTCAAAAACGCGCTGAACATTCCGCTTGGCGAGCTGGAGCAGCGTCTTGGCGAATTGATTCCCGGCAGCGAGCTCTACATCATTTGCCGGACCGGCAACCGCAGCAATCTGGCGGCGAACCTGCTGGAGGAAAAGGGCTTTAAGAATATTAAGAACGTCGTTCCCGGCATGTCGCAGTGGAACGGCGATGTAGAACGGGACTAATGAAATCTATAACAATCTATATTGGAGGAATGTAAAAATGGCAACAAAAGTAGCAATTATCGCAGCAAACGGTGGCATGTTCGACGCATACAAGGTATTCAATATCGCAACGGCAGCGGCGGCAAGCGATGCGGAAGTCGGAATCTTCTTTACCTTTGAAGGATTGAACCTGATTCATAAGCAAGCCCATCATCAGCTTCCGATGCCGGCAGGCGCTGAACATTTCGCGGAAGGCTTCCAAAAGGCCAATGTGCCATCCATTCCGGAACTGGTATCGATGGCTCAGGAATTGGGCGTAAAAATCATTGCTTGTCAGATGACAATGGACGTGATGAACCTGAAGGAAGAAGATTTTATCGACGGCATTGAGGTCGGCGGCGCCGCGACCTTCATTGATTTTGCCAAGGATGCGAACATTTCCTTGTCGTTCTAACACCCCTATTTTGGAGGAGGAAAAATCATGTCAGAAGAGACGAAACCAACAACGATCACCAGAATGACGCCGCATGAGCTGACACAAATCGTCGCCGGACATGAGGAATTGTTCATCCTGGATGTTCGTAATGAAACGGAATTTAACGATTGGAAAATCGAAGGCGAAAAGATTGAAATCATCAACATTCCTTATTTCGATTTGCTCGATGGGATCGAGCCTGCATTGGAGCAAATTCCGGATCATAAGCGTCTCCTGGTCGTCTGCGCCAAAGAAGGGTCATCCCAGTTTATCGGGGAACAGATTGCCGAAGCCGGACGCGAAAATGTATACTACCTCGAAGGGGGCATGAAGCTCTGGAGCGAGCATTTGGAGCCTGTAAAAATCGGCGATCTCATGAGCGGCGGAGAGGTTTACCAGTTCGTTAGAATCGGCAAAGGCTGCCTCTCTTATATGGTTGTTTCTGACGGTGAGGCCGTGGTGATCGATTCGGCGCGTATGATCCAGCCTTATCTTGATTTTGCACAAGCGCGTGACGTACAGATCAAGCATGTCCTGGATACCCATCTGCATGCCGACCATATTTCAGGCGGACGTGAGTTGTCTAATGTGACCGGAGCTGCTTACTGGCTGCCGCCCAAAGATGCTGACGAAGTCACTTATCCTTATAACGAGCTTGTGGAAAACGGAGATATCCGAATCGGAACTGGGAACGTGAACGTCCATCCGATATATACACCGGGCCATACGATTGGAAGCACGTCCTTCCTGATTGATGATCAGTATTTGCTTACGGGAGATATATTATTTATAGCTTCCATCGGCCGGCCGGATCTTGCCGGAAAGGCGGAGGATTGGGTCAGCGATCTGCGGAATTCGCTGTATGAGCTTTACGGCGGCCTGCCGGAGCACCTGATCGTGCTGCCAGCCCATTTCGGCAAAGTAAACGAGCTGGATGTACAGGGCAAGGTGTGGGCTAAACTAGGGGATCTGTTCAGTACGAACCCGGGCCTGAATATAAAAGACGAAACCGATTTCCGGAAGACCGTGACGGAGAACCTGCCTCCGCAGCCGAATGCTTATCAGGAAATCAGGCAAACCAACATGGGTAAAATCAACCCGGACGAAGAGGAGCAGCGTGAAATGGAAATCGGTCCTAACCGCTGCGCCGTACATGACAACTAAGGAGGGGATTTCCATGAACGCAGATAAAGTATTGGACGCCAAGGGACTTGCCTGCCCGATGCCAATCGTCAGAACGAAGAAAGCCATAGAGGAGCTGGAGTCCGGACAAATTCTCGAAGTACAGACAACCGACAAAGGCTCGCAAAAAGATATGACCGGCTGGGCGAACTCGACCGGACATCAGTTGGTTGACAGTAAGGCGGAAGAAGGCACATATACGTTTTGGATTAAGAAAAAATAAGCTGATGACGAAAAAACAAACACTCCGTTGCACCGGAGTGTTTGCGGTTTTCAATCTTTCTTGGATGACCTCTAATTGTGATACACGATTCTTATATTGAGATGGCAGTAGGTTTCCTCGGTATAATGCTCGTTGGGACAGCTCTTGATACAGCGAAGGTGATCGGTAGTCGCCTGCAGTTTTTCAGAGCAATCCGGGCAACGGTCTTGAAAAAGACGTCTAATTTTATGAAGCAATTCAAATCACCATCCTATTCACATTGAATTACTTGGATATATTATAACGCGTATGGTTTCATTAGTATAGTGTTCTGGATGAAGTTTATTCGAAATTGTGACCAGCAGGGAGGTGTTACGAACGTGGATGCAGCAGGCTACATCATCATGTTTCTCATCGGCCTGGTCGGCTCCTTCTTTTCCGGTCTTCTCGGCATTGGAGGAGCGATTATCAACTATCCTCTGCTGCTGTACGTTCCCGGGCTCCTTCATGCGGGAAGCTTCACGGCCAAAGAGGTGGCGGCCATCAGCATGTTCCAGGTTTTCTTTTCCTCGCTTGCAGGTATCCTTGCATTCAAGAAGCAGAGCAAAACCGAAAAGCCCTTGATGCATAAAGGACTGATTACCAATATGGGGGGCAGCATCCTGGTCGGCAGCTTGGCGGGCAGCGTCAGTTCAAGGTATTTGCCGAGCGACACGATCAACATCGTGTACGGGGTATTGGCGGTGATTGCCGTAATCATGATGCTGATTCCAAACCGCGGAAGCCGGGAACATGTCGAGCTTCAATCCATCACCTTTCAGCCGGTGATTGCCTCGGTTGCGGCTCTAATGGTCGGCATTGTATCGGGTATTGTGGGTGCAGGCGGATCGTTCATTCTGATTCCCATCATGCTGACCGTGCTGCAAATTCCGACCCGGGTAACCGTTGCTTCCTCGCTTGCGATTGTGTTCATTTCCGCAATCGGCGGGGTATCGGGCAAGCTGATTGGCGGGGGAATCCCGCTGCTGCCAACGCTCTTTACGGTTATCGGGAGCGTCATGGGCGCTCCGTTTGGCACCCGTGTCAGCCGCCATTTGAACGTAAAATATTTAAGGGTTGGACTTGCCGTACTGATCGCCGCGACCGCGATTAAAATCTGGTGGGGGATCTTTGCTTCATAGAAGCGGGCCGGACGACCATCAGGACATGATAAACGGTACACTGCAGTTGACGAAATCCGATGCACTCGTATACAATGTAAACAGCAAATCATGGTAACGAGGCGATGGAGTTCGCCATAACCGCCGCAAGGCTGATGACTCCTACCAGTGAAAGAATCACACACTGGTAGGAGTCTGTTTTGTTTTCAGTGCTCCTGCCAAGCGTGCGCCGTATTCTTTTACATATCGTTGAGGAAAAGGGGCATAACTGAATTGATGAATCAGAATAAATTTCCGAATATCCAAAAGCTTTCGAATCTGAGTCATGCAGCATTGTTTCGCAGTTTCTTTAAATGGATCTGGCTGGGAGGCGTTGTAGGGATTTTGAGCGGGTCGGCTTCGGCCATCTTCCTGATCGCGCTGGAATTCGTGACAGATACCCGGCTGGAGCATCCCTGGCTGCTGTATTTTCTTCCGCTGGGCGGGGCTTTGGTCAGCTATTTGTATTGGAAAGTGGGCAAGAACAGCTCCAAAGGCAACAATTTGATCCTGGAACAGATCCATAACGGAAATGAGGCTATTCCGCTGCGAATGGCTCCGCTGGTGTTATTCGGCACGCTGATCACGCATTTGTTCGGAGGTTCAGCCGGGCGCGAAGGAACCGCAGTACAAATGGGAGGGAGCCTGGCGGAACGCTTCGGCCTTTGGATCAAGGCCGGTGCAGCAGACCGCAAGATTCTGCTGATGTGCGGCATTAGCGGCGGCTTCGGCTCGGTGTTCGGAACCCCGCTTGCGGGAACCCTCTTCGGTTTGGAAGTCATCGCCATTGGCCTCATTCAGTACGAGGCATTGATTCCCTGCTTTACGGCCAGCTTTGTCGGTCATTTGATCACGACGAAGCTGTGGGGTGTGTCGCATGTCCAATACCCGCAAATGATAGCACCAGCTCTCAGCTTCTCGGTGCTTCTCAAGGTAACGGCTGCGTCGCTTCTGTTTGCGCTGGCAAGCATTTGCTTCAGTGAGCTAACGCATGCGCTGAAAAAGCTGTTTACGCGGTGGTTCCATCATCCCGCCCTGAAGAGTGCAGTAGGCGGCTTGATTGTCATCGGCCTGGTATTTGTCATTGGCTCCCGCGAATATTTGGGTCTCAGCATCCCGCTGATTTCGGACGCCTTAAGTCAGTATGTTCCTGATTTTGCTTTCCTATGGAAGCTGATCTTGACTTCGGTTACACTAGGAGCAGGGTTTCAGGGCGGCGAAGTCACGCCGTTGTTTGCGATCGGCGCGACTCTCGGGCACACGCTGGCGGATGTTTTCCATTTATATGGTCCATTTTTGGCCGCGCTTGGTTTTATTGCGGTGTTTTGCGGGGCGACGCATACGCCGATAGCCTGTTTTTTGATGGGGATCGAATTGTTCGGTTCGAGCGGAGCGGTTTATATGTTTATCGCCTGCCTTATCAGCTATCTATTTTCGGGATACAGCGGCATTTACACCTCGCAGCGTATTGGCATATCCAAAAGCCATTTGATACAGGTACCTCCGGGCACGACGCTTGCGACCCGGCGAAATCTGATGCACAAGAACCCTTCAAAGAAACAACCCGAAACGGACCAAGAAGGGCAAGAAGAGTGAATACTGCAGACTCTCGGGAAGAGAAAGGAGCATGAACATGAAGAGGATATGGCAGCTCGGCATGACCCTGATGCTTGCCGGAATGTTAACCGCCGGATGCGGGGGAGGAACGGATTCGGCCAAGCCGGGGACGGGAAATGCATCGAATCAATCCGGGAGCCAAGATACGCAGGGTTCCTCGAATACCAATGAGCCCAATACGCCATCCGGTAATCAGGAAACGCAGCCGGAGGATGTGAATAAAGTGCCTAATGATCCGGCGCTGGAACAGCTGAACAAGCTCACGACGGAGGAGAAGATCGGGCAGCTGGTTCTTGTCGGTATGGATGGGGTCAAGAGCAGCGATGCGACGAGGGAATTGATCGAGAAATATCATGTCGGCGGATTTATTTTCTATAAAAACAACATTGAGAGCACCAAGCAGGCACTCCAGTTGTTCAATGATCTCAAGGCGGTTAATAAATCCAACCCCGTGCCGCTCTGGATGAGCGTCGATGAAGAGGGAGGGCGCGTATCCCGCATGCCTGCCGATTTTGTGAAAATACCTGCGATGAAGGCTATCGGACAGAAGGATAGCACGGAACTGTCAGGCGGAATCGGGCAGACGCTTGGTCATGAGTTGTCAGGATTTGGCCTTAACATGGACTTTGCTCCAGTACTGGATATTAATAGTAATCCGGACAATCCGGTTATCGGAGACCGGTCATTCGGCAACAAGGCCGATCTGGTCAGCAGAATGGGGATCGCCACGATGGAAGGCATCCGGGCACAGAAGGTCGTTCCGGTCATCAAGCATTTCCCCGGCCATGGAGACACCTCCGTCGATTCCCACACCTCGCTTCCGGTCGTGAATCATGATCTTTCCCGCCTGCGCAAGCTGGAACTCGTTCCTTTTAAGGATGCGATCCAACATAAAGCGGAGGTCGTCATGATCGCTCATCTACTTATGCCGAAGATCGACCCGGATTATCCGGCATCCTTCTCGAAAAAGATCATCACAGACTTGCTGCGCAATGAATTGGGTTATCAAGGCGTGGTGATCTCGGATGATATGACGATGGGTGCCATTGAGCAAAATTATGAGATCGGAAAAGCTTCGGTGAGCGCCATTCTTGCCGGAGGTAACATCATCCTGGTCGGACATGATTACGATAAAGAGAAGCAAGCGATTGCGGCGTTAACCGCAGCCGTTAAAGACGGCTCCATTTCTGAGGATGTGCTGAACAACCGGGTTTATGCGATTCTGAAGCTGAAACAGGCTTACGGACTATCGGATAAACCGGCAGCCGGCCCGGATGTACAGGCGATTAATGCGGATATGAAAAGTTTGCTGAAGAAATACGGTTTGAGAAAATAAGAAAAGAGCAGCCCGGAATATTCCGGGCTGCTCTTTTTTATGAACGAACAATGATGTGCCGCTATGTATACGAAGAGCCCCGGGCCATCTTCCGGAAGCCGAACAGCTTTCTCGCATCCAGCTCTGATAGCGCTACGCCAAGCAGCACCATGGCCGCACCGAAATATCCCTGAATTGTCAGCGATTCATGCAAAAAAACAATGCTGAACACGGCCGCGACAACCGGCTCCAGCGCGAAAATCAGGCCGGTATGGGTTGGTGTGGTATACTGCTGCGCGATGGCCTGGAGAACGAAACCGATTGCGCTGCACACGATGCCAAGAGCAAGTACGGCGATCCAGCCTGAAGTGCTTCCCGGTAATTTGGGCGACTCGAACAGCAAGGAAAAGATCAGGCCGAAAGAAGCGGCAAATCCCAGCTGAAGAATACCGACGTTCAGTGAATCGGTGTTTTTCGCGGCTTTGCCGGTCATGATAATATGCAAGGCAAACAGAAGCGCAGCGAGAATACACCAGGCATCGCCGGATTGCAGCGTGGCATGAGGCTTCAAGGTAAGCATACCGATCCCGGTCATCGCAAGGAGTATGCCTGCGACAAGGCGCTTGTCCGGTTTGGTTTTCATGAACAAGGCCGACAAGACCGGCACAAAGATCACCGTCAGGCTCATCAGGAAACCGGCGTTGGAGGTCGAGGTGCCGCGCAGCCCGAGCATAATGGAGGCGAAGACGCCGAACAGCAGCAATCCAAGGAACAGCGAGTAGAGTATGCTTTTACGGTCTGCAAGGAGGATTCTCTTGAAAAATAGTGAGCCTGCCGCAATAAATGCCACGCCGAAGCGAAGTGCGATCAAGTTAAACGGCTCCAGTGAGTTCAAACCGACTTTCATGAATAAATAAGAGGATCCCCAGAAGAAGGTCACCATAAGAATGATTAAATCTGCCTTATATTGTTTCATCGAATATGTTCCAGCCTTTACATCATGAAGTCAATTTCATATTGTGCCTGAATCAGTATAAGTGGTATTTTAGGATAAGAAAATTGAATGTTTATCATTATTAGCATGAGAAAAATTAATGGTTCTGAACGAACAAGTTTGTGAGACGGAGTGAAGATTCATGAGTCTGATTAAATACGAAATAATACAGCGGGTTGTCGAGCTGGGCAGTTTAACCAAAGCCGCGGAAGTGCTCGGTTTAACGCAGTCCGGTGTCAGTCATGCCATTCACAGCCTGGAAACGGAATTCGGATTTACGCTTCTGAGCCGCAGCCGTTCCGGCGTAAAACTGACTGATAACGGAGAACGCATGCTGAAATACATACGGGATATACTGCTGGTGCAGGAGCAGCTCAAACAGGAGGCGGCGTTAATCAGCGGCATTGAGGTGGGAACGATCCGGATCGGAACCTTCACCAGTATTTCCGTCCACTGGCTGCCCGGGATAATCCGTCAGTTCCTCAGCGAGCATCCGAATATTGAAGTCCGGTTGTTTGAAGGGGATTATCATGAGATCGAGGAATGGCTGCTTAAAGGAGAAATCGATTTTGGATTCGTCTCGCTGCCGACGATGGATTCATTTCATATCATTCCGCTCAGACAGGACCGGATGCTTTGCATCATGCCGCCGGGACATCCTTTGTCAGGTCATCCCTCTATCCAATACAGTCAAATTGCGCAAGAACCGTTCATCATGCCGAAGGAAGGCAGCGATTACGATGTCAGACGGGTGTTGAAGAAGGGCAATATCAAGCCACCCGTTTCATTTCAGGCTGCGGATGATTATGCCATCATCGCCATGGTCGAAAACGGTCTTGGCATCAGCATCCTGCCGGAAATGATCATACAGGGAAGAACGAATACAGTCGCGGCGCTTGAACTCGAGGATCACAGCTGCCGGAATTTAGGAATTGCGCTCAATCCTTCGCAGAGCAGCACGCCTGCGGCACAAAAGCTGATTCGAACGGCCCAGGCTTGGTTGACGGGCTGGCAGCCTCTGCCGCAAACTGTCAGCAGGTAATAACAAATCGATCTTATTGGCCGAGTCTAGGCTTCCCACCATACGAGATCTGCGGAGGTTCCGACAAGACCCGCTACGGTCAGTGACGCGCTGACGGTCATTGTGAATGTCTGACCTGGGGGAACCACGTACCGTCCATTTTCGTTATAGAGGAATGGCCCCGCCTGAAGAGGAACGCTGTAAAGGTAGTTCCGCCCGTTGGCGCCGCGGTCGAAGAGCGTGCGGTCATCACGCTCGTACGGGTACTTCCAAAATTACTGTTCACGGGAGTTAACGTCGTCGGTGAAGTCAGTGTGCCGCCCTTGGTTAGCGTTAAATTACCGCTGAAGGACGAGAGCAGATTCAGTGCGACGTTCACGCCGCCCGTTTCCCTTGAGACATAGAGCGTTTTGCCGCTTCCGGCCGGATTGGAGACTTGAATGGTTATTATAACGCTCCCCCCGAGGAGGCCGAGCGTTGTGGAGTTACTTGCATTCACGACATACAGATTTCCCGTCGCGCCGGCGTTTGTCTCCGGTGGAGCAACGATCCCTGGAGAAGTGTAAGTGTTGGTCAGGTTGGTGTACACGGGCTGGTTGGGGTCGTCGAACACATAATCATTGGGCATGCGGTCCCCTCCTCACAGGTTCGGTATCATCACGTTCTTTCATTTAAGCTTCCCACCAGGTCAAATTGACGGAAGCCGTTAATGCTCCAGTCCCAAGCGTAACCGTCAGCGTCTGTCCGGGCGGAACGATCAGCGAGCCGTCCAAGTTGATTGAATATATTCCTGTCGTAATCGGCAAGTTCAAATAGAGAATGGGGGTACCTCCAAGCGTGCCGTTATTTTGACGGGCAGCTACGACGGAGGCTATGCTGCTGCCGAACAAATTATTCTGAGGCGTAGGCGTTGTTCCACCGGTAATCGTACCGCCGGAATACACGTTGACTGCTGCAGCGGCTGTAGCACCACCCGATATTCGGGAGACATGAACCGATTTCCCGCTTCCTGAAGGGTTGCTGATTTGCAGCAGTAGGCTTTGCGAAGCCGGAACGCTGACGCTGCCCGAGGTGAGCATAAAGGATTCTCCCGCCGAGGCGGCGCCCGAACCTGCCTCTGTGCCGATCACGGGTGAAGCGTAAGTATTCACGTTTTGCGTATACAAAGGACGTGTCGATCGGTTGAAAACTTTGAAATTAGCCATGCTGTCATCTCCTTTGCCGCTGTGTCCGGATCTCTGTTACAGGGATCGGCTTTTACAGCCGCCGAAGTTGTTTCAGAGGATGAGTTAGGAAAAATTTATATATCATATGAATCGCCGCAACAAATGGATATGAGAGAAAATACAATCCGCAAATGCGGTGGGAATGGAGATGAGGAAACTGGAATCAATCCGAATATTGATCATTGAAGATGATGCCAAAATTGCAGGGCTCCTGAAATCGCATATCGAGAAATACGGCTACACGGCAAGGGCCGTCGTGGATTTTCACCATGTCATGGATGAATTTAGGGAAGCAAAGCCGGATCTCGTACTGCTGGACGTGAATTTGCCGATGTTTGACGGGTTCTATTGGTGTCGAAAGATCCGGTCGCATTCCATCTGCCCGATCCTGTTCATTTCTGCGAGGGAAAGCGAGATGGATCAGGTCATGGCGCTGGAAAACGGTGCGGACGATTATATCACCAAGCCTTTTCATTACGATGTCGTGGTGGCAAAGATCCGCAGTCATTTACGAAGGGCTTATGGCTCTTATTCTGCCAAGACGGAGGAACGAACGGTAGAGGCATCGGGGCTGGTGCTTTATCCGGAGCGCTTTATGCTGACGTATAAACAAGGCGGTGCTGAATTGACGCAAAAAGAAGCCGTCCTCGTTGAAGCTTTGATGAAGAAGGCAAACCGTATTGTCAGCAGGGGAAGGCTGCTCGATCTCATGTGGGAGGATCGGCATTTCATTGATGACAATACGCTCAACGTCTATATCACCCGAATCCGCAAAAAGTTAAAGGATCTCGGCATGGAAGATTCGATCGAAACCGTTCGGGGAGCAGGCTACAAGCTTCGCCTGGAGGGAGTATTAGAGACATGAAGCTTTTTCTGAAAGAGCAGCTGCCGCTGATCCTGTTTTATGTGCTTCAACTCATGTTAGTTGGGCTGTGGTACTTGCTTGCGGATGAGCGGCACTCCTTCTCCGATGCATCCTATGGCGCGCTATTGAGCTTGGTTATTCTAGGAATGTATCTCATTTATCGATTCTACCGTCACAAAAAAATGTATGCCAGACTGGATCGACCGCTGGGCCAAATGGATCAATCGCTGAATGAGCTTGACGAAGCGCCGCTGGCTGAGGCGGTGAGCGATTTGCTGCGTGCCCAGTTTCAGCTTTATAGAAGCGGCCTTTATGATACGCAGCAGAAGCTGGACAACCATGCGGCATTCATTAACCGCTGGGTGCATCACATGAAGACGCCGGTATCCGTCATTCAGCTTTCGCTGCAGGATATGGATCTCGATGATCCGGCTGCAGACGGGCTGCAGGAGGAAATCGACCGGCTGAAGAAAGGCCTTGAAATGGCCTTATATACTTCGAGGTTGGACAAGTTCGAGCAGGATTTCAAGGTGGAGGGGGTCCCGCTGCTTGATGCGGTGGAGAAATCCATCGCCGATAACCGGCAGTGGTTTATCCGAAAAGGCGTGTACCCCGAAATGGATATCCCTTTTGATCTGATCGTCATCACCGATGCCAAATGGCTTGAGTTCATGCTTGGACAAGTGATGGATAACGCGGTGAAATATTCAGCCGAAACGGGCAAAAAGGTCATATTCAAAGCATGGAATCAGAATTCGAAGACACGGCTGGAAATCCGGGATGAAGGAATCGGCATTGCGAAAGAGGATTTAGGAAGGGTATTTGATCCTTATTTTACAGGCAACCAGGGAAGGCATTACCATGAATCCACCGGGATGGGACTGTATCTCGTCCGAGAAGTCAGCCATAAGCTGGGACATCTGGTCGAGATCGAATCCGAACAGGGGGAAGGTACGACAGTGCGATTTGTTTTTGACAGATAGTAGAGGTAAAACGGCGCTGCGGACCACGCAGCGTTCTTTTGCCATTTCAGGAAATATTCATTTCGAAGCAGGGGCGAACAAAACCTTACAAATGTTTAAGGTTCGGGTAAGGAGAATCCATAGTGTACCGCGGGGCTGTGCTATAAAGTGGAGTACATAGAGAGAGCCATCTTAGGAGGAGAGTTCATATGACAGAAATCTTGAAAGTCACTGGTCTTAGCAAGGTATACTCGGGCAAAGTGACCACCCGAGCGTTAACGGACATCGGACTTTCGATTCAAAAAGGGGAGTTCGTCGGCATCATGGGACCGTCGGGCAGCGGCAAAACAACGCTGCTGAATATGGTATCTACCATCGATCCTCCGAGCTCCGGAACCGTGACGATCAACGGGAGCAATCCGCATGCGCTGAAGAAGAAGGAACTGGCCTTATTCCGCAGGAGGGAGCTAGGATTCGTGTTCCAAGATTTCAATCTGCTCGACACGCTCACGGTCGCCGAAAATATCGTGCTGCCGCTGACGCTCGACAAGCAGAGCCTGCGGAGCATGGAGGAAAGGCTGGAGCGAATTGCCGGCCGACTCGGCATTAAGGATATTTTGAACAAACGCGTATATGAAATTTCCGGGGGACAAAGACAGCGAGCCGCCATCGCACGCGCGATCATTCCGGAGCCGTCCTTACTGTTGGCCGACGAGCCGACGGGAGCACTGGATTCCCAATCTTCGCGAACGGTCATGGAGACGCTGGAAAGCCTGAATGAGGCAGACGGAGTCACCATGATGCTCGTTACGCATGACGCGGTGGCTGCAAGCTACTGTCATCGCGTCGTGTTCATCAAGGACGGGGCGCTTTCCGGCGAAATACGCAGGGGTGACAGCCGGCAGGCATTTTTTCAGAAAATCATCGATATGCTGTCGTATTTGGGAGGTCATGCGCATGAGCTTTCGACAGTTCGCGTTTAATAACGTACGGCGTAACGCTCGTGCCTACTTCGCTTATTTCTTAAGCAGCAGCTTTATGGTGATGGTGTTTTTCACTTATGCGCTGTTCATCTTTCATCCGGATATCAACCGGACCGACCTTGGAGCAAACGTGCAGATGGTGATGCAGGTCATGGAATATATCATTTTTGTTTTCGCGTTTTTGTTCGTACTGTATTCCATCGGATCGTTTTTGAAGGCAAGAAACAAGGAGTTCGGGATACTGACGATTCTGGGAGCGACCCAGGGGCAGCTGGGTAGGCTGGTGTTCGTCGAAAATATGATCATCGGCTTGCTCGCCATCCTCACGGGTCTGCTTTCGGGATTGCTGCTGTCCAAGCTGTTTTTGGCGCTCAGCGCGCGTATGATCGGTATCGAGCAGCTCGGGTTATATGTTCCTGTCAAGGCGCTCTTGTTAACCGTCGGCTCCTTTGCGCTGCTGTTTATTGTCATTTCCGCCTTCACGCTGTTTTTCATCAACCGCAACCGGGTGTTAGAGCTGCTGAAAGGTTCGAGCAAACCGAAAAAAGAGCCGAAGGCCTCTATATGGATATCGCTGCTTGGTATTGCCCTTCTGGCAGCCGGGTATTTCGAAATCGATAAGAGTCTGATGACTGCCGCCGTAACGGGCATTGCCGGTACGTATTTCTTTTTCACGCAAATTACGGTGCTGGCATTTCGCTTGCTGAAACGAAGCCGGAAGCTGACGTGGAGAGGCACGAATCTGATCTGGATATCGGAAATGGCTTATAAAATCAAGGACAATGCCCAGATCCTGTTCATGGTGACGGTCGTCACTTCGATCTGCTGCATGGCCGTCGCTTTTATCATGTCGGTGAACGTGCGAAGCCAGAACGTGTACCTGGAAGATCCGTACCCGATCCGGTATTTCGTGAATCAGCCGGACCAAGCCGAGGACGAATTGAAGCTTGTTCGGCAAAAGTTGGACGAGAAGGGTATTGCTTATCAGACATTCTTGACCGAATCCTACCGCGCCCAGGCTTTGGGTAGCAAGCTTGACGTTTCTGTCATGCCGGCGGACAGCTATCAGCGCATAGCGAATGCGCTTGGCCTGAAACAGGCGGGCGATCTGAAAGGCGAACAAACGGTACTGGTGCAGACGGATAAACAAGCGGCAAACAATCCAGGGTGGAGCCCTCATACCGCGGTGAAGCTGAACGACCCGTCCGCAAACCTTGAAATCATGAACGAAATCCGTACGAAGCAGGAAGTATCTCCGGTACCGGGCACGAGTATGTTGATCGTAAGCCGGGAGCTGTATAACGAGCTGATCAGGCAAATTCCGGAATCGAAAAGCTTTTGGAAACAGACGGCGCACATATTCATGGTACCTTCCTGGACGGGAAAAAAGGCACCGGAAAGAAAAAATGAGGAATATCGGGTCGGTCTGGAGCTGGAGCAGTGGGGTTACGACCGGATGTCGACCGGGCAATCCTCGAACTTGATGATGGTCCGTGGCGGAACGTATGCCAACCACGAGCAGTCCGTCTCCATGATGAGTTTTGTCGGTATTTTTATCGCATCGCTCCTGTCGGTATGCTCGGCGAGCTTTCTGTATTTCAAGCTCCATTCGGAGCTGAGGCAGGATCAGCGGATGTACACCTCCATGTCCAAAATCGGGCTTCGGGACGTCGAAATGGGCAAATCCTCCGTGATTCAAATCGCGATGCTGTTCTTCATTCCCATTCTGGTCTCGGCGATTCAGACGTTGGTCGTGTTGAACCGGGTTCGCGAGGGCTTCGACCTCGATGATGTCAATCAGCCGGTGCTGATCGCTTCGGCCGCCTTTTTGATCGTTCAAGCCGTGTACTTTGCGCTGGTCAGCTCGCGGTATATACAAAAGCTGAAAAGGGTGATGGTGTAAGATGAAAAGAATCGATATACTCGACTATTTGCGCGGCTTTGCGCTTGTCGGCATCCTTTTCATCAATATTCTCCAAATGATCCCTTACGTCCCCATACCGCCGCAGATGGGATTCTGGAGCGTCATGGAACGCAAACTGCTACTCTTCATTGATATGGCGGTTTATGGGAGATTCTTTACGATTTTCAGCTTTCTGTTCGGCGCGGGCTTCTATCTGTTCATATCCCGTGCCAAGACACGTGGGGATAGGGCTTACATCCTATTTGCGCGCAGGCTGATGATTCTGATGATCTTCGGCTTCGTACACCACCATTTCCAACCGGGGGAAGCGCTGCTGCCGTATGCAATTCTCGGTTTTCTCCTGCTGCCTTTGTACAAGCTGAAGCCTTGGATAAATTTCTTGATTGCTCTGTTGCTGTTGCTCACCTATTTCTGGACAGGCTCGATCGGGATGATTCTCAGCATGTTCGTGCTGGGCCTGTGGGCCGGCCAATCCCGAATCTTCGAAACGGTAGCCTTTCATCGAAAGCGATGGATCGCGGTGCAGACGGTTTCGCTGCTACTGATTCCCGCCGGTTTATGGGCACAGTTGGAGATAATGGATCTCACAGGCATGCCGGATTTGGCGATGACTGTGGGCGGACTGGCGGAAGACGTGTTTTACGTCTCCACGTTAACCCTTCTCCTGCAGTTTCCGTTCATACAAAAATGGCTTATGCCTTTGAACAGGCTGGGCAGGATGGCGCTGACCCATTATATGGTGCAGACGATAATCATTTTGACGCTGGACAAGGTTTTGGGATTGAGCCATCAAGCATACTATTTGATCCTGGCGATGCTGGCGATCGAGATTTTGATGGTGCAGGTGCTCTTCAGCATCATGTGGTTGAACCGTTTTCCTTTGGGGCCGCTCGAATGGATTTGGCGAGTGGGAACTTACGGACGGACGCCGGACCACTATCGGTCCACCAACGCATCAGGCTCGGCATGAAGGTGCCCCGAAATTCCCTTTGTTGAAAAATAGCGTTATCTCCGCTACGCTTAGATCATCTCATTTGGCCCGGACGGACGAACAGCAGCTACGCTGCATCGTCAGATCGGGCCAATGCTAGCGGAGGACGGGGGAAACGGGCATGCGCATCAGCTTGAAATGGAAATTTACTGGGTTTTTGGCCGTGTTGCTTATATTCGCTATCGGCCTGCTCAGTTTTTTGATTTTAAAAGGAATCTCCGGCAATCAGAAGCAGCAGATGGAACACACGATGCAGCAGCAGGCGGATGTGGCTTCGGATCGGATCAGCCAGCTGTTCGTGACGGGAACGCAGGTGGACGCGGCGACGTTCATGCGGCTGCAAGGCCCCGCGCTTGCACGCGAACTGGGCACCGTGAGCGGCATGAGGGTCATCCTGTATGATGCGGATGGCAACGAAACGGGAGATTCGCTTGTCATGGCCGCCAAGCCGAATGTAAGGCATCTGCTGGATTTTGCATTACAAGACAAAATTGCTTATGAAATTCACGGCGACGTCCTGGAATACCTTACTCCCGTGTCGTCCGACCGTGAACAGCTCGGGGTCATTCATTTTCAGACGTCGGTAGCCGGCCAGAACGCATTTTACCGCAACATGCAGCGGCTCTTCTGGATTGCGGGAGCGGTGGTGCTCGGTCTTTCCTTCATATTTGGCATCCTGTACATGAACAGGCAGGCCAGCGCCATCCGCCGCCTGAAGAAGGATACCGATCGGATACGGGGCGGCCATTACCTCGAGCATTCCGGCTTGCGGCGAAACGATGAGCTGGGCGAGCTGAGCAGCGGGATCTTCGATATGAATCTTGCCATCCAAACCAACGTGATGTCTCTCGAACGTGAACAGGAGAAGCTGCTCAAAACGCTGGAAAAGCTGCAGCTGCTGGAACGGCAGCAGAAGGATTTTATCCATAACATCAGCCATGAATTCAAAACGCCGCTGACTTCGATCCGGGCCTATGCCGATCTGCTGCAGATGTACCCGGATGATCCGGCTTTGATTCAGGACGCCTATCAATCGATTACGAAAGAAGCAGGGCGACTCTATGAACTGGTGGAGCGGGTATTGCACTTGGCCGCATCCGAAAAATACGAATTTGACCATCACCCCGAAGAGGTGGAGCTGATCGAGCTGCTCTCCGACGCCGCGTCGCGGATGCGGGGAAAGGCCGAGCAGTTCGATATTACGCTGCATGTGCGCCTGCAGCCTGCACGGATGACGGGTGACCGCAACAATCTGACCCATATTTTCATCAATTTGCTGGATAATGCGATCAAATACAATACCCCGGAGGGCTCGGTAACGCTATCGAACCGAATTGTCGGGGATACGGTCGAAATAAGTTTTCGCGACACGGGCGTGGGTATTCCCGAGGACCGGCGGGAGCTGGTGTTCGAGCCGTTTTATACGGTCAA
Source organism: Paenibacillus chibensis (assembly GCF_004001045.1). Classification (GTDB taxonomy): domain Bacteria; phylum Bacillota; class Bacilli; order Paenibacillales; family Paenibacillaceae; genus Paenibacillus_AQ; species Paenibacillus_AQ chibensis. Next base: position 198,014 of record NZ_BIMK01000009.1, on the reverse strand, counting down.
TCACGACCGTGCGCGCAAGTCCGGCGGCAGCGGCTTGGGATTGGCGCTGGTCAGGCAGCTGACCAGGCAAAACGGCGGCGACATCCGGGTCGAGACGCCGGCGGATGGTATCGGCACGGAATTTATCGTTACATTTCCGCTGGCTGGCGCAAAATGTTTATAAGTTTGAAACAATTCGATATTTTTTAGAAACGATTATTCCCTATACTCGGTTACAGACAGAGGTTAACGAAAAGGAGGAGCCGCATTGAAAAAATGGTTGTGGCATAGACATATCGGCATTGCGGTTTTGACCGTCGTGATCGCTATCACGGCCGGATGCAGCGGGGCCGGCGGCAGCGTGACGGTCAAGAATCCTCCGATTCGCGAACCCGCAGGCAAAGTGGAGCTGGAACGGATCGACCGGCTGGATGACCTGTACGGTCTGGCTTGGCTGTCGGCCGATGAAATGATCGGCACCGGAAAGCCCAAGTGGATGGAGGCGGAGCTGACCGTGCATTCGCTCGTGAAGGCTAAGGATCCTGACCGGCCGCTCGGTATCGAGCATGCGTTAACGGTCAATCCGTCGCCCGATCCGTCCATGCTGTTTGTCAGCAACATGATGGACGCCAGTTTCGTCCGGATTCAGGATGGAATGAAGACCGGCATTCAGGTGAATGACGGAGCATATTCGATCCTGAACGGCAACGTGCGCGGAGCATGGATCGGCAATCGGGGCTATTTGCTGGCAACGGTATACGAGCTCAGCGTTGCTGGATTGGACGGCGGGATAACGCCGATCCATAAGCTGAAGCAAGATGAAGTCGTCGTCAAAACGGAAGCGGTCTTAGATCCGTCGAATGCAGACAAGTTTACGGCATATTACTTGAATCAGGATCGAGAGCTGTACCGGCTGGATGCTTCCTTCGACGCATCGAGCAAGCCGAAAACTACCGCGGGACCCATCCTCATCCGCAAAAAGGTTGCCGATTTCTCGGCAGCTCCCGGTGGCGGCATGTTAGCCATAGCTGAAGAAAGCGGCGATAACCGGAATTCAGTAATTTTGCAGCCGGCGAATGACAAGGGTCAGGCGACCACGATCGCCGAAGGCAGCCTGGCCAGACAGATGGTCTGGTCGCCGGACGGCTCGAGGCTGGCTTACGCGCTGTTCAATCTGGAACGGGGCGGCTCCGGACTATATGTGATGGATGCGAAAACCGGACATACGACGCTGGTGTCCTTGTATCCGAACCTCCAGAGTTTGCTTGCCTGGAGCCCGGACGGTACCCGGCTTATGAATCCGGAAATGAACCTGACAGCGACAGGCGCGAAGCTGCTGACCGAAATTTATACTTTCAAATGATGTAACGGGGGTAGGGGATAGGGATGATGATTTTTTTGAAGAAACCCATTTGGATGTTGCTCGCATTGTCGGCCGTGATCGCGGTTTCCGGCTGCGGGAACAAGAGTCTGACTGTGCAGGAGCCTGCGAAGCAGCAGGAAACCGCCACGCAGCCGCCGGCCGAGACGAAGGAAGACATGCTGGAACGGTTCAAGCTGTTGACCACGCAGGCAAAGGAGCCCGGGGAGGTTATCCGCTTCCTCGACGAGAGCATGCCGAAGGCGGATCAGAAGCAGGCGGACGGGTTGTTCCTGGAGCTGGAAAAATACTATGACCGGTATTTGCCGAGCTTGAACGACAACTTCCTGACCATGCTGTCCAAGCCGGAAACGTCGCAGAAAATGAATGAAATCGGTTATCCGATGGACATCAATAACATCAAAGGCGATGACACATTGAAGCAGTGGCTGCTGTCGCAGCAGGCCGGTGGTTTGGCGCTCGGTAACACGGAGGGCATGTTCTATTGGAAGGTCGACTATAAGGCGCTGCAGAAATACGATAAGTACTTGTCCAATGATCTGAAGAGCTACATCGTTCTGAAGGCTATGGAATCGGAGAAGAGCTATTTCGAAGACGGAGCCCTCGTCATCACCAGGGAGGAGCTGGCGGACCGCATCCTGAAGGCGGAATATTACTTGACCGAGAATCCCGATGGCCTGAAAGCCAAGGACGTACTCGAGCTATATAAGATGTACCTGAATTCGTACCTGACGGAATACCGGTATGATGCGGTGGACGATACAACCTTAAAGCTGCTGCCCAAAGTCAAAAAGCAGTATCAAACCTTCGTCAGCGAGCATCCGGAGACCAAGACGGCCATTCTCGTCAAAAAATATCTCGAAGTTCTCAATCAAAATAAAGACGTGATTTACGAAAAAGGAAAAGACAGCATTCAAGGGCCGCCGATAAAGGATATACAGTCCTTCTGGGACTCCCTGGAGCTGAAGGTAAACAGCTTGTTTACCGCTTGAAGCTGAAGAAAGACGCGGATACCATCCGCGTCTTTTTTGATAATATCGGAGAGTATAAACTGCAGAGCCACGGCTTCGTGATATTGCAAGAAAAACATCCGCTAATGGCGGTCTGTCTTCTGAGAAATTACGTCGCTAGACGTTTTTCTTATTGCTGCCGCTCACTCCAAATATGATATCTGCCTTGTTGAAATCCGGACAATCCTTCAATATATGACTTCATGCCGCATTCTCTGTATAATCGGTTAGGAAAAGCAATGATAGATAAAAAAGTATACAGGATAGGAGCCATCTCATATATGAAAGAAAGCTATCAAAAAGGGAACTGGAAAGCATTCGTAAGGCTGGTTCGGGAAACCAAGCCATCCGTTTGGATGCTTTCCGTGGCCGTTGCGCTCAGCGTCATTTCAACGCTGGTCAGTCTTGTCGTACCGCTGTTTACGAAAGGGCTGGTCGACAGCTTTACGGTCGACAGCATCAAGCCGTCGCAAATCGTCCTGCTGGTCGCAACCTTCGTCGCTTCCGCGATATCGGGCGGCATTTCAATCTATTTGCTGAACAGGATCGGACAGGAGGTCGTCGCAAAACTCCGGGACCGTTTGTGGAAAAAGCTGCTCAAGCTTACCATTCCCTATTACGACAACCACCGTACCGGCGATACGATCAGCCGGATGACGAATGATACGGCCGTGCTCAAGGGCCTGGTATCCGAGCATGTCACGGGATTTTTCAATGGCATCATATCCATGATCGGAGCCATTATTATTTTGCTCCTGCTCGATTGGAAGATGACGTTGATCATCCTCGCGGCCATTCCCGTCACGGCTGCAGTTTTGGTGCCGCTCGGACGAGTCATGCTGCAAATTTCGCGGCGTTTGCAGGATGAGACGGCAGATTTCACGACGATTCTGAACCAGGTATTATCCGAAATCCGGCTGGTCAAGGCTTCGAACGCGGAAGACAGGGAAACTGCGGTTGGCCAAAAGGCGATCCGCGGACTGCTTAAGCTGGGAATCCGCGAAGGGAAAATTCAGGCGTTTATCGGTCCGATCATTTCCTTCGTAATGATGGGCCTCATGGTGCTGATCATTGGATACGGCGGAATGCGGGTCTCCAGCGGGGCGCTTTCGGCAGGCGATTTGGTGGCCTTCATTCTGTATCTGGTGCAGATCATCATGCCAATGAACCAGATTACGATGTTTTTTACCCAGCTGCAGAAATCCGTCGGAGCGACGGAACGAATCGTGAATATCCTGGAGGACAACCAGGAAGATGTATCGGCAGGCGCAGTGCTCACCGGCCCGATTCAGACCATTGAGCTTGCGAACGTGCATTTTTCGTATGACAAAGGAGATACGGTCCTGCACGATATAAGCTTTACGCTGGAGCCCGGGAAAGTGACGGCCGTGGTCGGACCCAGCGGGGGCGGCAAAACGACGCTGTTTGCGATCCTTGAACGGTTTTATATCCCGGACAGTGGGGTAATCCGTGTCGGCGGGCAGGATGTCGCCGGATTCTCACTAGCCTCCTGGCGCGAGCAGATCGGGTATGTTCCGCAGGAAAGTCCGATCATTGCCGGTACCATCCGCGATAACATATGCTATGGCATGAACCGGGAGGCCGCAGATGATGAAATCAAGCGTGCGGCTCACATGGCTTATGCCGATATATTTATCGACGAGCTGCCGGAAGGATATATGACGGAAGTCGGCGAGCGGGGGATTAAACTCTCCGGCGGCCAGCGCCAGCGGATTTCCATTGCCCGCGCGCTCCTTCGGAATCCGCAAATTCTAATGCTGGATGAAGCTACATCAAGCCTGGACAGCCAATCCGAGGTGTTTGTGCAGAAAGCGCTGCACAATCTGATGAAGGGCCGAACGACGTTGGTCATTGCCCATAGGCTATCGACGGTAGTGGATGCCGACCAAATTCTTTTTATCGAAAAAGGCCGGATCACGGGCAGAGGCACCCATCATGAGCTGTTCGAAAGTCATGAGATGTACCGGGAATTCGCCACCCAGCAGCTGCGGATTGCCGAAATCTCAGCAGAGGATAAAGTTTGATCAATATTGACTTAATAAGGAATGATCATTATAATGAAGACATACCCCATAGGGTATGAATATTCTCACCTGTCCCTTGCATAAATAATCCTGAACGGCTTCAACATGATAAGAGGAGGAACCTGCACCAATGTGGTGGTTGATGTTAACTCTCCTCGCAGCTGCATTCGCCTGGTGGGCCGTGCGCGAGTTTTCGCCGGTCAACGGGCTGACCTTCGTGAATCCGGATGAGCTGCGAGAGCAAGACAATGAAAATAACGAGCTGCAAATGCTCGACGTGAGAGATTCGGTGGACTATATCAAGCGTCATGTGCCGGGCTCCATCAATATATCCATGGGCCGATTGCCGTATGTTCACAAGTCCCAGCTGGCGGCGGAAGAGCCGGTACTCATTCTGGCAGCGAACAGCCGTCAGACCAAAAAAGCAGCGCACATGCTGAAGCGCTACGGTTTTATGCGTATATATGCCCCTCAAGGCGGCAAAGGTGCCTTCGGGTGCGGACCTTGCTGTCAATAATTTTTGCTTGAAGGAGCCTGGGGCAATCCGCTTTTACCAGCCTGCTTGTCTGAAAGGAGGCGAGATGATGGTGTATGATGAACAAGTCATCCGCAGATTAAAACGTCTGGAAGGACAAACGCGTGGGATTTTGAAGATGATGGAGGACGGAAAGAACTGCAAGGAAGTCGTCTCTCAGCTATCGGCAGTTCGCAGCGCAGCGGATAAAGCCATTGCCTATATCGTGGCCGTCAATCTGGAGCAATGTGTTCTACAAGCTCAGGAGGATCATGTCGATCCGAGACGGCAGGTCAACGAGGCGGTGGAGCTATTGATCAAAAGCCGTTAAACGCAAGAACCTGGCGCATGTTTGCCAGGTTCTTTTTTTCAGAGCTAACAAAAAGAAATCAAAACCATATTCACTTCATGTAGAATATAGAGAGATCATGATCTATCGAATGAAAGGAGCGGTTGCATTGCAGGTTATTATGCTTGGGCCGTTGATGCTGAAATATTCGCTGCTCACGATAATTATTGCAGTGGCTGTGGGTTATCTGGCCACGCTTATCCGTACCAGGTCCCTGGATGCGGTCATACGCAAGGCCGTTCTGGACGATCTGATGACCGTTCTTCTGATCGGTATTCTCGTGTGGAAATTCAGCCCGCTTATTTTCGATTTCAAATCGGTCATCCGTTCTCCGTTATCGCTATTATACTTCAGCGGCGGTATGAGCGGGACTATTCTTGCTATATGGATCGGCGTCCTCATACTGGCATATAAAATTATGCGGCATCACAAACCGTGGGCATTGTACGCAAATACGGCTCTGACCTGGCTGATTTCCGGGTACGGCTGCTGGAGCCTGCTGCAGGCTTTTCTCGAAGATGGAGGATGGGAATCCATCGGAACCGCCGCAGCTGCAGGAGCGGTCGTTGCCTATCAGTTTCGTCATCGCGGTCAAATGTACAGCGCCTATCATGCGAATGTGACTGTGATGTGGACGGCCATTGCTTTATTCGCCGTCACGCTGCTCGGAGGGCCGGTTGACGAGGTATGGCTCGGTTTCGGCGGCATGCAGTTGTTTCTACTCATCGTTTTAATGCTTTCACTCATGAATAAAGTTTATCTGGAGAAAAGGAAGCCGCTATAATCCAAAGAGTGGTCTCTTCTCTACATAACGGTCACAGGAGTCATCTATTACGGTATCATGTGAACAAGGCAAGCTTAATGAGCTCCGAACAAACTGAAGATGAAATCTAGCCGCTTTATGACGACCGCGTATATACGCGGTTTTTTTGGGACATGATACTCATTTTAGGCGAGAATTCATTGACATCTTTCCAAGATAGTGAATATAATGTGCTTAACAAGTTTATATATGAATATATGCTCATATTATATTTTTCTGTTTGGATCGGAGGCATTACGATGGCTGAGGCAACCGGTAAAATGAAACGGGAGCTCCTATTGGACGGTTTGGATTGCGCTAGCTGTGCCATGAAAATCGAAGACGGTGTCAAGAAAATGGAAGGCATTACCGCCTGCTCCGTCAATTTCGTGAAACAAACATTAACCTATGAAACCGATGACGAGAATGAACAACTGCTAACTAACGTGAAAAGTAAAATCAAAAAGCTGGAGCCCCATGTAAAGGTGCTGGATTCACCTCCGTCCCAAGGTGCCGGTCGCAGCAAAGCACACCACCAAGGGCATGAACATTCTCATGAGCATGGCCACGGACATGAACACGATCATGGGCATGACCACGCTGAAGCACAAGGGGAAGAGGGCCATGGACATTCCCATTCCCATGATCACGGAAGCGGCGGTACCAAGGTCATGGCCGTGCGGCTGGTCGTCGGCGCGGTTTTGACAGCTGCCGGCATGCTCCTGCATGCGAACGCCTATGTGGAGCTTGCGATTTTCCTTGCAGCTTATGTGGTCGTCGGCGGCGATATCGTGCTGCAGGCGCTTAAAAATATCTTCCGCGGGCAGGTCTTTGATGAATACTTCCTGATGTCGGTCGCCACCATCGGCGCTTTTGGCGTCGGGCAGTATCCGGAAGGCGTCGCGGTCATGCTCTTTTACCAGGTGGGCGAAATGTTTCAAGGGATTGCCGTTAACCGCTCACGAAAGTCGATCAGCGCAATGATGGACTTACGTCCGGACTATGCCAACTTGAAAACGGATGGGGAAACCAGACGCGTCGCCCCGGAAGACGTACAGGTCGGAGACCTGATCGTCGTGAAGCCCGGCGAAAAGGTGCCGCTTGACGGCGTCGTCATCGAAGGCAGCTCGATGGTGGACACGTCGGCATTGACCGGTGAATCCGTTCCTCGCGAGATGGAGACCGGACAAGAGGTACTCAGCGGATTCATCAACAAAAACGGCGTGCTGACCATTGAAGTCACCAAAGCATTTGGCGAATCAACCGTATCGAAAATTTTGGATCTGGTGCAAAATGCGAGCAGCAAGAAGGCGCCAACGGAAAATTTCATTACGAAGTTTGCCAGATATTATACGCCGGTGGTTGTCATCGTGGCGCTCCTGCTGGCACTTGTACCGCCGCTCCTGATTAGCGGCGCCGCGTTCTCGGATTGGATCTACAGAGCACTTATTTTTCTTGTTATCTCTTGTCCCTGCGCACTTGTCGTCTCCATTCCCCTTGGTTTCTTCGGCGGGATCGGGGCGGCTTCCAAATCGGGCATTCTCGTGAAGGGCAGCAACTATCTGGAGGCATTGAACGACGTTAAATATGTCGTGTTCGACAAGACGGGGACGTTGACCAAAGGCGCCTTCAAAGTAACGGATATTTCTTCATCTCAAGCAGAGATCAGTAAGGATCGGCTACTGGAGCTGGCGGCGTATGCCGAATATCATTCCACTCATCCGATTGCCGTGTCTATCCGTACCGCATACGGTAAAGAGCTGGATGAGGCGAGGATCGAAGGCTATAACGAGATATCCGGACATGGGATCGAGGTCAAAGTCGACGGCAAGAGAATTTTGGCAGGGAATGCCAAGCTCATGAACAAGGAAGGGATCCCTTTCCAGCAGCCGTCAGAGGCGGGCACGACGGTCCATATTAGCATGGAAGGCACGTATGCCGGATATATTATCATTTCGGATGAAGTGAAAGAGGACGCGTTTGAGGCGATTCGAACCCTCAAACAAATGGGCAAAAAGACAGTGATGCTGACCGGGGATTCCAAGGCTGTAGGTGAAGCTGTTGGCCGCTCGCTGGGAATGGATGAAGTACATGCCGAGCTTCTTCCGCAGCATAAGGTCGAGGAGATCGAAAAGCTGGACGGCAAGAAGTCCCCGAAAGAGAAAATCGTGTTTGTAGGGGACGGAATCAACGATACACCGGTACTTGCCCGAGCGGATGTAGGCGTGGCGATGGGTGGACTCGGCTCCGATGCCGTCATTGAGGCAGCAGATGTTGTCATCATGACCGACGAGCCGTCAAAGGTTGCGGCAGCGATTCATATCGCCAAGCGTACGCGAAGCATCGTATGGCAGAACATTATATTCGCTTTGGGCGTCAAAGCGGTGTTCCTGCTGCTTGGAGCCTTCGGGATCGCCACGATGTGGGAGGCGGTATTCTCGGATGTTGGCGTCACGATTATTGCGGTGCTGAACGCCATGAGGGTACTGAAATTGAAGTAGGAAAGACCAAAGCTGCAAATCATTCCGGCAGTCAGGTTATGAATAGAGGCTATGGCTCAATGATAAAGACTGATCGACATGTCGATCAGTCTTTTTTTGCTTCCCATCCGTTATGCTTTCCGTTAGCGATGGAGGCTTCTATTTAATCTCGTAAGGCAGTTCGAAGGTCCACAGATCCGTTCCGTTTTCCTTGGAGGTCGGATCGGCCACACCAAAATCATTATCGTTTACAATTACGAGGGTATGGCCATTGACGAGCGAAATGCCTTCGATTTTTTCGTTCGGGTACTTGAATTCAACGGCATCGAGCACGGTGCGTTTAACAGGCGTTTGGATTCCTGCTTGACGAACCTCGGAGAAGCTCATCTGTTCCAGCGTCTTGCCGGCTTTGGTCGAATCATCGTATTGTCCCAAAATGTTGGTGGCGTTCTGCAGATCGATCGAAAAAAAATTTTTGAGCTGAGCGGCTTCTCCGGCATTTTTATCGCGTTCATCAATCAGAATCGTATGCTCATTGACCACAAACATGTCGGAGATGACGATATCGGCCTGTTTCAGATCTTTGTATTGACCGGCATCTTCTGTGATATATGCATATTCTGCAACCGGCTTCAGCGTGGAGAGGTCGAATTTCAGAATTCTCAGCGTACGGGAGTTGTCTACACTTTTGTCCGGGTTGCGCAGCGGACTTTGCATCGCCATGAACATGTATTTGCCGTCAGGAGTAATACCGATCGCTTCCGCTCCACGGTTTTGGCGGCGGTTCAAATAGACGGCGGGAAGGTTCTCCTTCAGCGGCAGTGCGGCTGTGTTCAGCTCGGAGCTGATGCCTTTGGGAGCCAAACGCTGCAGCAGCGTGCCGTCACGCTTGACCTGCACGAGGTAAGGGCCGTATTCGTCGGAAATCCAGAAGGTATCGTCCTGCGGGTTGTACGTCAGCCCTTCGACATCAAGACCGTAAGGGTCATAGGAGATAACCTTTTCAGCAGCTCCGTCATATGGTACTTCGTCACGGGATTTCAAATTTGGCAGGCCCGTAATCAGGCTGGTGCCCGTTACCGGGTCCTTGCCGTTAATTTTCAGCGGTATCGTGTCCAAAATGTTAATATTGCCTTGATCAAGCTGGATTTTGTAAATCGTAGGCGTGTAGTTCGAAAGCGGGAAGGTGCGGCGCGTCGTGCCGTTAACATCCACTTCTCCATTCGGGCCACGGTCGGCCGTTGTGTAGAAGACATTCTCCGGATCTCCTGGGATATGCGTGAGGGAAGAGCCGATGCCGAATTTGATGCCTTGCGCCAGATCTTTTTCATGGAGCATATACTTACCCGTCAATTTAGGCTTGTCTGAAAACAACGCTGTTTTGCTGACATCATCCCAGTCCACATATTTGCCTAATAAATTCGCAATGTCGCGTACAGGCAAAAAGAGCCGTCCGTCCTGTTCGACTGCAGAGGTTGCAGGGGTGAAAGCTTGTCCGTTGGCTGAATATTGCACCTCAGCAGCGAATGCAGGAGCGGAGGTCAGCAGCGCGGAGCCAACCGTGAGTGTTGCGAGCGCGGAAATAAACCATTTTCTTGTCATATGAATCATTCCCCTCTTCAGTAAATGGTTAAAGAACCTATGTATCTTTCAAGTATTGTATAAAGCGAATATTAATTCAGAGTCAGAGGAAGATCAGACGATGGTAAAAATGTTAAGATTTCTGTTAACGAACAGGAAAAGAGAAGGGAAATTTGATACAATATAAGTCATTGAGAAAGATTCTTAATTGGAGAGAGGGAACGAACATGAATATTTCAGAAGCCATACGTACGCGCAGAAGCGTAGGGAAGGTAACGCAGGAGGAAGTTCCTGTGAAGCACATTGAGCAAATCCTGGAAGCTGGAACATGGGCACCAAATCACCGGATGACAGAGCCTTGGCGCTTTTTCGTACTGCGAGGCGAGGGCCGCCAAATGCTTGGCGAAGCACTTGCGGACGTAGCGCGGGCTAATGCGGCTGATCCCGAATCACCGGAAGCGGCGGCAGCTGCGGAGTCGGCAAGAACGAAGCCGATGCGGGCACCGGTCGTCATTGCGGTTGCCGTGTCGCCGAAGGAGCATGCTAAGGTCATTGAGCTAGAGGAATACGGCGCGGTATTCGCCGCGATTCAGAATATGCTTCTTGAAGCCCACGGACTTGGCCTGGGTGCCATCTGGAGAACCGGCGAGCCGACGTATCATCCGAAGATGAACGAGCATTTCGGTCTGGGCACGAACGATAAAATGCTGGGATTCATTTATCTGGGCGTACCGGTGGAGCAGCCGCAGCAGAATGCGAAACGCAAATCCTTCGAAAGCCTTACCGTTTGGGTCGATGAAGCCGGCCCGCTCAGACAATAGGATCATTGCGATTCATATGAATTGAATTCCAATGAAGACAAAGAAGGCTCTCTTGGGTTACAAGAGAGCCTTCCTTTTGTAGATACCAGAAGGAATAACTACATACAGCGATCAATGGTTTATGCGTGCTGGGTATGCTGAAGCGTCTGAACAAAAATCTGTTCAATATGTGTATCATCAAGCGAGTAATATACGGTTTTTCCTTCCTTGCGGCGTTTAACGATACGCAAATTGCGAAGATACCGGAGCTGATGGGATACCGCAGATTGACCCATGCCCAGCAGGATTGTCAAATCATGCACGCAAAGCTCCCTCTGCAGAAGCGCGTCGATCAGCTTGACCCGGGTGGGATCGCTGAATGCCTTAAACCAATCGGCTACCTGAGACGCGGCTTGATCATCGATCAGTCCTTCTTTGATTTTGCTCAGTTCTGATTCTGAACCCATGCAGGTTGCATCGCATTCTTCAATCGGATTGACGGACTGTTCCATGGATTAATCACCTTTCTATCGGTTCCGTGTTCGAGCTGATGATTCCAATTATAACAAAAGTGGTACTTAAACGGAATCATTACAGTTAAGTTAATGGTGGAAATACGGATTTTCAGGATAATATCTTCTTCGGTGGCGAATCCGTGACGATTCCTCCAAATGAACGATCTCATGGTATACTGGAGTACAGGGAAAGAAATCGTTCAGAAGGAGAGATGGTGTTGGGCAAGATGACGCGAATTACGATACTCGGAGTTGTTCTTTCAGGATTGCTGCTGGCCGGCTGCGGCACGAAGGCTGCGGAACCGGCAGATCATCATGGAGAAGCTCATAAGGAGGTGGCGGCTAACGGCGATTTGCAGGAGATGACGGGTGGAACGGACAAGCTCCCGACGTTCCTGGATCCGCTCGATCCGGTCTTAAAGACGGCATATACCACTGCTGCCGGGGTGAAGGATATTTTGGGATCCATTCCCTGCTACTGCGGCTGCGGCGAAAGCGCGGGGCATAAGAGCAACCTGAACTGTTTCATCAAAGAGGTTCATCCGGATGGAAGTGTCGTATGGGATGATCACGGAACACGCTGCGGCGTATGTGTGGAAACGGCAATGACCGTATCGGAGCTCAGCAAACAAGGCAAGTCCGTCAAAGAAATCCGCTCCGTGATCGATAAGACGTATTCGACAGGTGGATATGCGGCACCGACGCCGACGCCCGATGTACTGTAAAATCGATGTACCAACGGAAGACCAAAAGCTCAGGCATGACCTGCGCTTTTTTTGTTTTGGGTATCCATTCATCTTGCGAATACAGAATTTTATGTTTTAAGCTAAAAATAATCAACTTTTTTTCCGATGAAGTTCATAATAGTTTAAAATGTATATAGCAAATATATAAAAGTATGGTGATTTCAAGATGAATATGAATACACGAGTACCGCTTTATCAGAAAATCCAGCAATATATACTTGAGCTCATCCGTTCCAACGGTTTGCAGCCCGGTGAACGGATTCCGACGGAAAAGGAACTCATGGAGCAGTTTAACGTCAGCAAGATCACGGTCGTCAAGGCTTTATCCACTCTTGCTGACGAGCAGATTATCGACCGGGTACCGGGTAAGGGCAGCTTTGTGGGCAAACGCAAACAGGTAGAACCGACGAGCATCAAGGACGAATCTCCGCTGCCGAAACCCGCGACCTCCGGAGTTCAAGCCTCCAAGCTGATTGGTCTGGTTATCCCCTCCATTCTGGATTACTTCGCCATTCGGCTCATCAACGGTGTCAAAAACACACTCGCCATGCAAGGTTACCGGGTGATGATTCTCCTCTCCGACGGAGACATCGAGAAGGAGAAGGAAGCGCTGAAGACGCTTCAGAGCATCGGAGCGGAAGGGATTGTGATCTTCCCGGTCGATGAAGAGCACTATAATGAAGAACTTCTGAGCATGAAGTTTTCGGGCTATCCGTTTGTATTGATGGACCGGTTCCTGCCTGGGGTTGAGACGGATTATATTGCAGCGGACGGCAAGCTGGGAGCGAAGCTGGCGGTAGATTATTTATGGGAGCTCGGTCATCGGCAGATCGCGATTTGTTCGGATTCTCCGATTCAGACGTTGACGGTACAGGAACGGATCGAGGGTTACGTCAACGCTTTGAAAATGAAAGGAGCGATGATCAACCCGGCGCATATCATTACGGATTTCCATATTGAAAGCTTAAGGGAGGCCGAAAACCATCCGCTGCTTCGCTATATGCGCAACAAAATGGCCACGGCGTACATCACATTGAACGGCAGGCTCGGCGTGCAGATGTACCAGCTCGCAAAACAGGCGGGTCTGAAGGTGCCTGAGGATCTATCCATCATCAGCTTCGATGAGCCGACTTCCGTTGTGGATGATTTCAGCATTTTTACCCATATCAAGCAGTTTGAATACGAGATTGGAAGCCAGGCGGCAGCGACAATGCTGGACCTGATTCATCAAGGCCGGAGGGAGAGGGACAGAAGCTACAGCAAGATTCTCTTGAACCCGGAATTGGTGCATGGACAAACGACCGGAAAGCCTCCGGAACAGCCCTGAATAAGCCTCCAGCGTTCAGCTGGAATGAAATCTTTTCCCTTGCGGAGAAGATTTTTTTTGAGCTTGTAACTAGCAGCTTTAAAATCCAAAAACAAATTAACCATGTATTTATCAAAAAAACATATTGAATATAATAAATATATATTATATTATAATTCTAAAGTCTGTAAGTCATATTCGGCCGCGCCGGACACCTGAAGATCAGTCAACCTATACATGTGGAAGGGGGAGTATAGAGAAATTCACTGTCACACGCCACTTTGCAATCGCTTACATTTAGACATCTGTTTCAATTACGACTGGAAGAGAGGTGAGGTTCATGAAGTCATCCTTGCTTTGGAAAAGAGTATGGCGTCACAAGCTGTTCTACTTGTTCCTGCTGCCCGGTATCGTCTGGTTCTTTATCTTTTCGTATGTTCCGCTTTATGGACTTCAGGTCGCATTTCGGGATTTCACGTTTGTCGGCGGCTTTACGGGAAGTCCCTGGGCGGGGCTAAAGTATTTCCGTCAGTTTTTTGATTACTACCAGTCTTCAGACATCATCCGCAACACCATTGTCATCAGCTTGATGAAGCTGCTTGTGGGCTTCCCGATGCCGATTATTCTTGCGATCCTCCTCAATGAAATCCGCAACCTGAAGTTTAAGAAAACGATCCAAACGCTTTCTTACCTGCCTTATTTCGTCTCCTGGATCGTCGTCGTCACGTTGATGCAGCGTCTTTTGTCCATGTACGGGGGACCGCTTAACGATCTTTTATCCTCTTTCGGCGCTCATCCTGTCCAATTCATGAACAATACGACCTGGTTTTACCCGCTTGTTCTCGGCTCGGATGTCTGGAAAAACATCGGCTGGAACTCCATTATCTACATGGCAGCGATCGCCGGCATTGACCAGCAGCTCTATGAAGCAGCCAAGATCGACGGCGCCAGCCGCTTCAGGCAAATTTGGCATGTTACGCTGCCGGGTATCCGCAACATTGCCGTCATTCTGTTTATTCTCGCAACAGGCAGTCTCATGAGTGCGGGATTTGAACAGCTGCTCCTGTTAAACGGGCCGGCTACCGCCAGTATCGGCAGCGTGCTTGACGTGCACGTCATCACTTCGGGCATACAGCAGGGACGACTCAGTTATGCGGCAGCCGTAGGGCTTTTCCAAAGCGGCATCGCCCTGATATTGATCGTCACCGTCAACTGGATCGCCCGCAAAGTCAGCGATGTATCACTGTTCTAGGGGAGGTCAAGCATGAAAACTCGTTCATTTTCCTTTTTCAATTTGCTGAATTACATTCTGCTAGCCTTTTTCGGTTTCTCATGATCTATCCGTTCATTTACATACTTGTTTACTCCCTGAATGACGGAAAGGATTCGATGATGGGGGCGCTGTATTTCTATCCCCGCAAGTTCACGCTGGACAATTATGCCCAGGTATTTGATAACAGGCAAATTTGGCAGGCGTATAAAATCACGATCTTGCGGACTGTGATCGGTACCGCCGCGCATGTGCTGCTCTGTACGCTCATGGCTTACGCGCTGTCGAAAAAAACGCTGCCGGGACGCACGTTTTTTACCTTTTATATCTTTTTGCCAACGATCTTCAGCGCCGGGTTCATCCCTTATTTCATCACGCTGCAAAAGCTGCACCTGATCAATTCGTTCTGGGTCTACGTGATTCCGATGCTGTTCAATTTCATGCATGTTGTGATTATTCGAACGTTTTTGCAGGGCATTCCCGAGGAAATCGAGGAATCGGCCCGGATCGACGGTCTGAATGATTTCCAGATCTTTGTGCGGATCATTCTGCCATTGTCGGGTCCGGTGATTGCGACCATCTCGCTGTTCATCGGCGTGGCGCATTGGAATGACTGGTTTACGGGTGCCTACTATGTGTCGGACAAAAATCTTATTCCGGTGCAAACGCTGCTGCAGCAAATGCTGACGGAAGCCGAAGCGCTGTCCTCATCCATGCAGAGAGCGGCACAGCAGGGCGGGCAAACGGTCAATGTGAACATGGCGGGCGCCACGCCCGAATCGATGCGAATGGCCCTTTTGGTGATTACGGTATTCCCGATTCTATGCGTGTATCCGTTCCTGCAGCGGTACTTCGTCAAAGGCGTCATGATCGGATCGGTCAAAGGCTGAGGATACAGGTTCCCTAAGGGACTTGATCATATCAATCTAATGTTGGGGAGGGTTCATATGGGCAAATTACATTTAAAAGCGGCCTGTTCTTTGATGGGGGTCATCATGCTGACCGGACTGCTGTACGGTTGCGGCGGAGGTGGCGGAGCAAGCGGGGACGGTAAAACGCCGACGCTGACCATCCTGAACAACTGGAACGGTTCTACCGGTCCGGACACGGACACGACGCCGGTTACACAGGCGATTGAGGAAAAGACGGGGATCAAGATCAAGATCGACTACACGAAAGGCAGCGAGGTTGAGAAGGTCAACACGATTTTCGCGACGCAGGATCTGCCGGACATATATACGGGACCTGCATGGGGCGGTGAGCTGGATGGCATTATCAAAGCGGCCAAGGAAGGACAGCTCGTGGACCTGACCGACAAAATCGACAAATACCCGAACCTCGCCAAAGCGATCGCCAAGGAAAATGTGCCGCCTGCGCTCTATGAAAAGGGAATCGGGGGCATCGACGGCAAAAAATACTTGATGTATCAGAATCAACCCGCCACAGGAAAAGACGTAAATGATTGGCTGTACGGCTTTTACGTGCGCAAGGATATCGCGGACAAAGTCGGGGTCGATCCCCAATCGGTCAAGACGAAAGAGGATTTGTACGAATTTCTGAAAAAATCAAGGATGCGAATCTAACGGAAAACGGCATGCCTGTCATGCCTCTCGGGGGCTTTCATGACGGCTGGGCCGTCGGCATCGGCAATACCCTCTTCTACGGAACCAGTTACGTGGACAAAGGGGACGGCAGTCTCGAAAATGTGTTCTTCACGAAGGCCTATGAAGAATACACTTTGTATTATCGCAAACTGATTTCCGAAGGGTTGCTCGATCCCGAAGTTTTCACGCAGACCGATCCGATTGCAAACGAAAAGATCAAGCAGGGCCGTATCGCGATTCTGGCAGCGCATTACCCTGCGATCCTCGATGCGTCCAAGGATTACGTGAAAGCACATCCAGGCTCGGACTATGTTCCGGTAGGACCGCTCGACCGCGCCGGTGCGGAGCCGAACCGTCCGGTAGACCTGGGCATTCAAGGCAATAACGTCACGGTCATCACGAAAAAATGCAAGGATGTCGACGCGGCGCTGAAGCTGCTGGACTTCCTGGCTTCCGACGAAGGCTTCATGCTCGTGCATTACGGCGTCGAAGGGGTGCATTGGGAAAAAGTTGACGGCAAGGCGGTAGCCAAGAAGGAATGGTTCGACAAATTCAACGAGGATACCACCGGAAAAGTGAAGCGCAATCAAGGCATTGCGATCGGACTGGAGAACATGACGGGCCTGGATCGGATCAACTCCGTCGGCGGCGGTGATATCTGGGCTGACCAGGATCGTCTGGCGGCCATGGACAAAGCGCGCAAAATATTGCGTCCGAACGGCATCAGCATCATCTCCGCTTTCAACCCCGGCGACGTGATTACGAAAGCGCCGAACTGGGATGCGCTGAAACCATCCATGGATCAGATGGACCCTGTATGGAAGCAGGCGATATTCACCAAATCGGATGATGCGGCGCTGAAGGTCATCAATGATCTGCGCGATCAGATCAAAAAGACGGGATACGACGATGCGATGAAATACGTGAACGAAGAACTGAAAGGCAAAGACGTCGTCAAGCTGGCGATGCCGAACTAAAGGGGGAACGCGCTGTGAGCCTTCGATCGAAAGCAGGACCGGAGTGGACGGGATTTCAGGAAGCGAGGCCCTACGGTCCCAAATATGATCTGCGTACGGATTTTGTCATGGTATACGGCATATCAGAGGATTTGCCCGAACGTATCGACGGCTGGAAGCAGGCAGGATACACCGTTCATTTGATGACCGGCGTATCCTGGGGGGAATATCAGGATTATCTCTATGGACGTTTTGACGGCCGCAATCATTGGGACGAAGCTCAGATGGACCGGAATGGCAAGCGCTTGCTTCATGGGAAAGATGTTCCCTACATGGTGCCTACCATTTCCTTTGCGGCGTATCTATCCACGCATATCAAAAAAGCGATCGATGCCGGCGTGGAAGCCATCCATATGGAGGAGCCCGAATTCTGGGCAGTCTCGGGATATTCGGAAGCCTTCAAGCGCGAGTGGCTGAATTATTACGGAGAAGATTGGCAACCTCCTCATGCTTCCTGCGATGCGCAGTACAGGGCTTCCAAGCTGAAGGCAGCGATGTATTATCGGGCTATGGACCGGATTTGCAGTGAAATGAAGGAATATGCGCTGACGACATACGGCAGGACAGTCCGCTTTTATATTCCGACGCACAGCTTGATCAACTACACGCAGTGGCGGATCGTCAGTCCGGAGTCGATGTTTGTTTCCATGCCATCCTGTGACGGGTTTATCGCGCAGATCTGGACGGGAACCAGCCGGACGCCGAACGTGTACCAAGGAGTACGCAGAGAAAGGACGTTCGAAACGGCTTACCTGGAGTACGGCATGATGCAGGAGCTCACGCGCGGAACCGGCAGGGATATGTGGTTCTTGCATGATCCGATTGAAGACAATCCGTCGTATACCTGGGCGGACTATGAACAGAATTATCTGGCTACGGTGACCGCATCACTGCTCCATCCTGGGGTTAGCCGGTACGAGGTGTGCCCTTGGCCGCATCGGGTATTCGAAGGCAGCTATCCGAAGGAAGACGGCAGCGGAAAAGAGCCGATTCCCGGCACCTATGCCACTCAACTGCTGACCATCATGCATATGCTGGGCGAGATGCATAAGTATGACGGGGATATCGAGGAATCCGCTGCGTTAAAGGGCATAGGACTCTGTTTGGCCAATTCGGCCATGTATCAGCGCGGAAGCGTGGAGCATCCAGGCGATTCTCCACGCACCGCTTCGAGATACGACGGAACGCATTCGCCCTATACGCTTGAGGAAGAGGAGAAGGAGCTGCTGGACTGGTCGCCGTTCTACGGTCTGGCGCTTCCGCTTCTCAAAAGCGGAATTCCGGTACGGCCGCTCCAATACGACAATGTGCTGCATTTCCCCGGATACCTCGATGATTACAGGGTGCTGCTGCTCAGCTATGAATTCATGAAGCCGGAGCATCCCGGGATTCATCAGGTGCTTGCGCAGTGGATACGTGATGGCGGCATTCTCATATATGTCGGGGATGGGAGCGATCCCTATCACCAAGTGAGAGAATGGTGGAACCGGGATTCGCTGAGGGGTGCCTATGCGCATCCGGAGGAGCATCTGTTTGACTCCTTAGGCCTTGGCAGGGTGCCGGAGGAAGGCATGCATCCCGTCGGCAGCGGGGCCGTGCTGCTCATCCGGAAGCATCCGGCGGATCTCGCCGGGCATGCGGAAGGCGCCGAGCTGGTGATCGGTGGCGTCAAGCAGGCGCTAGGGTACCGCGGAGAGGCAGCGGAATTCAGAACGAAGGGGACGCTGGATATCCGGCGCGGGCCTTATCGAATCATCCATGTATTGGATGAGACTGATGCATTAGATTCGAACAATCAAGTCGAGCTTACCGGCTCGTTTATACCGTTGTTCGATCCGCACCTGCCGGTGGTCAAGCGGGTCCACCTGAAGCCCAATGGTAACGCGCTGCTCTATGATTTAGGCTTTCATGCCGATGATGCCGCGCAGCCGGGGATTCTAGCCACATCTTCCAGAATCCGCAGTGAAGTGCTATATGAGGGAGGATACTCGTGGATTGCCGAATCCCCCGAAGGGATTATGGTTAGCACCCGGCTGAGGACCCCTCTGCCTCCGATACAAGCAGCCGTTGAAGGCAAATCCATTCAGTTTGAATATGACAGCGAGACGGGAACCGTTTTACTGTCGTTCGAAGGCAGTCCTCAAGGCCGCAGTGTCAGAATCGATTGGAAATAGAAGAGATGAAAAAGTCCTTTATCCGCCGGATAAAGGACTTTTTCTGCAGGTTGAATGTGACGAGCACGACGCCTGTTATAATCACCCGCAGTTCATATTTTGACTGAACGTTCATTGAATGGTGTCGGCAACCTGAACAAGCTCCTCCGGACTATACAGCGGCACGAACTTCTGGTTCTTAATCTGATTTGAAATCAGCAGGAAGGTTAATCCGTCGTGTCTCCAATACAGCGCGCTCATGTTAGAATCGCTTTGAATCCAAGAAGGCTCGTCGTTTTTCAGCTTGGGTCCGTCTTTACCCTTAGGCTCGTCCTTATCCTGCGAGTTGCTCTCGACCAGGATGATCTGGCGTCCCATTTCCAGATTCGCGTAGGTGAGCTGTATCATGTCAAAAGGAGCTTGAATTATGCTCGCCGCCGTATGGCTAGGCGGAAAAGGCATCCGGATCTGTTTGACTTCAAACGAGACCTGCTTGAGTGTCTCATCAAACGATGGGGCTGAATTGTCGATATCCCATTTATAGCCCTTGTCGGTAATGACCATGCGGGTCTGATTGGACGGCTTGCCATAATCAAGGGAGGTTTGCTTGTCAGAGCTGCAGCCGGCGAGAAGTGCAGCGACCAGCAGGATGACGAGCACTCCCGCGTGTTTGTTCAAAAATAAACACCTCTCTCTTGCGGTAAATGATAGAATTCGGATTATCACGATTAAACCTTATATTTTACATAACGCTCGGTAGGGAAATAAGTTATAGGCCAAAATCCATAATATGGGATTCGTATCCATGAATCTATGGAGGATGCTTTTTTTCCAAAACGGTATAACCTTTTTCATATAACCAGCATCTAACGTTATGTATTAAAACCGATGAAGGATTATTTACGAAGGAGACCGTGACGTGTGGATATCAAATCAGAGGTGAAGAAGGCGAGAAAAGGGGATAACGACGCATTCATTCGGCTTGTGTTAAGCATGAAAACCAAAATGTACGGGCTTGCTTTCTCGATCCTTCGCAATAATGAAGACTGCGCGGATGCCATCCAGGAGACGATCCTGAAATCATACAAATCGCTGCATACCCTTAAAAAGCCGGAATATTTCCAAACCTGGATGTACAGAATTCTGATCAATGAATGCAACCAGCTTCTGAGAAACAAGTCCAAAACGGTGGCGGTTGAAAACCTGGAGCTAATGGCGGAACACGGACATGGGGATTATGAAGCTGTAGCAGTCAGAGAGGCCGTGGAACAGCTGGACGAACCGCTGCGGTTGGCGGTCAATCTTTTTTATTTTCAGGACTTGTCCATGAGAGACGTCGGCGATGTCTTGGGCATTAAAGAAGGGGCCGTCAAGGGCCGCCTGTTCAGGGCACGACAGCAGCTGATGCGTATTCTTGGTGATTCGCCGGAAAGGATGGTGGCACATGAATCCAAATGATTTGGAATCGAAGCTGAAGCGGGCTGCTTGGCTTCCTACCGATACGCTGCCGGAGATCGTCGAGACTAAAATGCAGGAGGCTCTGGGTCAGCTTGTATCCCTGTCACCGTCACGGAGACGGAAACGCCATATCGGCTTACTTTCTTCAGCCGCTGTTTTTATGCTCTGTCTGATCCTGCTTGCTTCCGCCTTCATCTCGCCTACCATGGCGAAATCTTTGAAGGAGATGCCATTCATTCAGGAAATCTACAAGCTCACTAACCATATGGGACTCCAAACGGCAGAAGAGAAGGGCATGCTGGAGGACATTAACCAAAGCATAACGAAGAACGGAGTCACCATTCGGATCACGAAGCTCGTCTACACGGGATCCACCATCTATTTCGTACTGGAGGAAGATACCGCGGATCACAAATTCAATAACCGTGATTTCAGCATGAGCGGAAAAGTGAACGGGGAATACGTAGATATGACGATGTCCCGAGGTCCCTTGAAAAAGTGGGGTCGTGCCAACGCGCCTTCCGCCACCATCGTAACGGTTAGCCATGCAGAATACAGCTCCAAGGATGGACAAAAGTACAATTTCCCCGACCAGTTTACGCTGAACCTCAAGATCGGACTTGTCGACATGCCGAAGGACGTGTTTCTATTCGATATTCCCGTGAAGAAGAATGAAGCCTCAAGCAGGGTGGTGACATCCGATGCTCCAGCCAAGGTATGGGGAAACTGTAAAATGGCTTTGGGAAGCATCGAGTTCACGCCCGTCATGACAAGACTGACCATGCATGAGGATAACGGAGTCAGGGATATCAGCGATAGTGGTCCTAAGTTTGGTTATCTGCTGGTCGATCAGGATGGCAATCAGGTGGAGAGCACGGGGGGGTCTTTTGGAAGCCGAATCAAGGGTACGGATTTTATGGCCGTCACCACGGATATGGATCCGCTGCCGAAGCTTCCGGAATCCATTACGATCCGTCCTTATATCGATGATTACGTTACCGGCAAGAAGACCTTTATTCCCGAGCTTGAGATGACGATCCCCGTCAAAAATTAATTTTGATAAAGGGCACTGCGAAGCTTGAAAAAAGCTCATGAAGCCATGCTGGTTTATACTATGCGTGGCTTCATGTTTTAGATTCTGCCATAAAATAACTTGAAAGCGCTGTTGTCAAATCGGGAACATTGTGTTATTTTATATCTGTAACCGGTTCCACATCGAGGAGAGAAAATGAAATGGCAACCATTCGAGACGTAGCGAAGCATGCCGGCGTATCGGTTGCAACCGTTTCCCGGGTGATCAATGAGACAGGCTATGTGCATGATGATACCCGCAAGAAGGTTGAAACCGCGATTAAAGCACTGCATTATACACCCAACGAAGTCGCAAGATCTCTGTTTAAACGTAAATCCAGGCTGATCGGCCTGCTGCTGCCGGACATCACCAACCCCTTCTTTCCTGAGCTGGCTCGCGGGGTGGAGGATGAGATGCAGGAGAACGATTTTCGAATTATTTTTGGCAACAGCGACGAGAATATGAAGAAGGAAAAAGAATATATACAAACCTTCGTCCAAAATAATGTGGTTGGCGTCATCGCTTCCACGAACCATCCGGATACCGATACATACCGGAGATTGAACATTCCGGTGGTGTTCCTGGACCGGACGGCGGATAACCGCCCGTCGGTCTATGCCGACGGGTGTGAAGGCGGAAGAATTGCCGCCCAAGAGATGGTTGCGCGCGGCAGCCGGCAGATCACGGTCATGCAGGGGCCCACGCATATCCGGCCGGCCCAGGATCGCTTTAAGGGAGCCATCGAAGCTCTGAGCGAACAGGGGATAGCATTTAACGTTGTCATGACCTCGTCGTTTTCCTTTACGGAGGCGGGGACATGGGCGAAAGAACTGTTTGAGCAGCATCCCTTCACGGACGGGGTCATCGCCAGCAACGATATCGTGGCGACAGCCGTTCTGCATGAAGCCCTCAGGCTTGGCAAGAACGTGCCGGATGATGTGCAGATTATCGGTTTTGACGATATTCCGCTAAGCAGTTTGCTTACACCGTCGCTGACGACGATCCGGCAGCCGGCATACGATATGGGCAGGGCTGCAGCGAATTTGCTTGTCCGTTTGATTGACGATGTAAACATAGATAACAAAACCATTCAGATGCCCGTGACGTTTACGGAGCGGGATACGACCAGGAAGGTGAATCAGCATGGCTAAAATTATTGTAGTAGGAAGCTCTTCAATAGATCTTGTCGTCACATCGTCCAAACGCCCGGGAGCCGGTGAAACGGTTCTCGGCGAGAGTTTCAAAACCGTGCCCGGCGGTAAAGGCGCGAACCAGGCCGTTGCAGCGGCACGTCTTGGAGCCGATGTTACGATGATCGGGCGAGTAGGGGACGATACGTTCGGCGAAACGATTTTAAATAACTTCAAGAAGAATCATGTTTCTACACGTTATGTGGAACCGGTTACACATATGGAAAGCGGCACGGCTCACATCGTGCTGGCTGAAGGCGATAACAGTATTGTTGTAGTTAAAGCAGCCAATAATGAGGTAACACCGGCTTATATTGATCAATCCTTGGATGCTTTCGAGGATGCGGATATGGTCATGATCCAGCAGGAAATTCCGGTTGAGACCGTTACGCATGTCAGCAAAGTTTGCAAGCGGCTGAATATTCCTCTGCTGCTGAATCCGGCTCCGGCACGGGCGCTGGAGGATGAGGTGATTCATAATGCCGAATATATCACGCCTAACGAGCATGAAGCCGAGATTTTGTTCTCCGGGCTTCCGGTTTCCGAAGCACTCCGCAAATATCCCAACAAGCTGTTCATCACCGAAGGCAGCAACGGCGTCCGTTATTTCGATGGAGCCAAGGAAGTGCTTGTCCCGTCCTACCAGGTGGAGGCCGTTGATACGACAGGAGCGGGAGATACGTTTAATGCGGCATTTGCCGTCGCACTGGCTGAAGGCAAACCGGTGTATGAAAGCGTCCGTTTTGCGAATCGTGCCGCCTCCTTGTCGGTAACGAAGTTTGGCGCCCAGGGCGGCATGCCGGTGCGCGAAGAAGTGGAGGCGCAAATGTGAGATGAAAAAGCAGGGGATTTTGAACAGCCACATTTCCAAAGTATTGGCCGATCTGGGCCACACTGATACGATCGTCATCGCGGATGTCGGGCTTCCGATCCCCGATGGTGTCGAAAAAATCGACCTGGCATTAACGCTCGGCTCACCGAGCTTTGAAGAAACCGTCAATGCGGTAGCAGCCGACATGGAGATTGAGAAGGTCGTGATTGCGAATGAAATTCAGACCGATAATCCGCAAGCGCTTCATTATATAGAAGGGAAATTCGCGGGGCGGGCGATTGAAACCTGTCCCCATGAGGAGTTCAAGCAGCTGACCCGGAAGGCTAGAGCCGTGATCCGCACTGGCGAGGCCAAGCCGTTCGCGAACATCATTTTACAAGCCGGCGTGTACTTTGGCTGAAAAGCATCTGCTTACGAAGCAAGTTTTGCTATGAAGAACAGTCAAGAAGCATTGCTCGCAAAACAAAGCATCTGCTTACGAAGCAAGTTTTGCTATGAAGAACAGAGTTTTGCTATGAAGAACAGTCAAGAAGCATTGCTCGCAAAACTAAGCATCTGCTTACGAAGCAAGTTTTGCTATGAAGAACAGTCAAGAAGCATTGCTCGCAAAACTTTTTAGGAGGAGTCCTTATGCACATTCAAATGAAAGGAATCCACAAAGCCTTCGGCACGAACCAGGTCCTGTCCGGTGTGGACTTTGACCTGAGAGAAGGCGAGGTTCACGCCCTTATGGGCGAGAACGGTGCCGGCAAGTCCACCCTGATGAATATTCTCACCGGACTGCATGCCAAGGATAAAGGGACGATTGTCATCGACGGCAAGGAGACGTATTTTGCCAATCCGAAGGAAGCGGAGCGCCAAGGCATCGCGTTCATCCATCAGGAGCTGAATGTATGGCCGGATATGACCGTGCTTGAGAACCTGTTCATCGGCAGGGAGATGTCGTCGGGCTGGGGGATTTTGAAAACGAAAGAAATGAAGGCGCTCGCGAAGGAGCAATTCAAGCGACTGTCCGTGGACATTCCCTTGAATACCGAAGCCGGAGAGTGCTCGGTCGGGCAGCAGCAAATGATCGAAATTGCGAAGGCGCTGCTGACGGATACCAAAGTCATCATCATGGATGAACCGACCTCGGCGTTGACCGAAAGGGAAATCGAAAAGCTGTTCGAGGTCATTGCCTCCTTGAAAAATGAAGGCGTATCCATTGTATATATCTCGCACCGGATGGAAGAGATTTTCACGATTTGTGACCGGATCACCGTCATGAGGGACGGGCGTACCGTGGACACCAAGGACATTCCGCACACCAATTTCGATGAAGTCGTGAAGAAAATGGTGGGAAGAGAGCTGACGGAGCGCTACCCTGCCAGAACACCAAGCCCCGGCGAGATTGTTCTCGAGGTGGAGCATGCGTCACGCAAGGGATGGTTTGAAGATGTATCCTTCCAGGTTCGCGCCGGCGAAATTGTCGGCTTCTCCGGACTGATGGGTTCGGGACGCACGGAGATCATGCGAGCGCTGTTCGGGCTTGACCATTTGGACAGCGGCGAAATCCGCATTTTCGGCAAGAAGGCTCATATCCGGAAACCGGTGGATGCTGTGAAGCTGGGAATCGGCTTCATTACGGAGGACCGGAAGGATGAAGGGCTGATCCAGGACTTCTCCGTCCGTGACAATATGGTGCTTCCGAGCCTGAGCGGATTCACCTCCAAGGGCTTGATATCCTCCCAGAAGGAAAAGGTGTTCGTTGACGCGCTGATCAAGCGGCTGCAAATCAAGACGCATTCTTCCGAAACGGCGGCGGGCAATCTGTCCGGTGGGAATCAGCAAAAGGTGGTCATCGCCAAATGGGTGGGGATCGGACCCAAGCTCCTCATTCTGGATGAACCGACCCGCGGGGTAGACGTCGGCGCCAAGCGCGAAATTTATCAGCTGATGAACGAACTGACAGGACACGGCGTGGCGATCATCATGGTATCCTCCGAACTTCCGGAAGTGCTGGGCATGAGCGACCGGATCGTGGTGGTACACGAAGGCAGCATTTCAGGAGAACTGAGCAAGGAAGAAGCGACGCAGGAAAAAATAATGACGCTGGCTACAGGGGGACAGTAACATGACAACGGTGAATGAAGCAAAAACTTCCAAAGGCTTTCAGGTATCGCAGATCACGCAAAAATTGGGACCACTGGTTGGCCTCATCATTCTGATTATTATCGTATCGGTTCTGAATCCAAGCTTTTTGGAACCGCTTAACATTCTCAATCTGCTGCGGCAGGTATCCATCAACGCATTGATCGCGTTCGGCATGACCTTTGTCATTCTGACCGGCGGGATCGATTTGTCCGTCGGCTCCATACTGGCCTTATCGAGTGCTTTCGTAGCCAATATGCTGGTCGCCGGCTTCGATCCGATTCTGGCGATCATTATCGGCTGTCTGCTCGGCGGCATTATGGGGATGATTAACGGGCTATTGATCACGAAGGGCAAAATGGCACCGTTTATCGCCACGTTGGCAACCATGACGATTTTCAGAGGTTTGACACTCGTCTATACAGATGGCAACCCCATTACCGGCCTTGGCGACAGCATGACATTCCAGCTGTTCGGCCGCGGCTATGAGCTTGGCATTCCGGTGCCGGCCATTACGATGATTATTACGTTCGCATTGCTCTGGGTCGTGCTGCACAAGACGTCATTCGGGCGTAAAACCTATGCGATCGGCGGCAACGAAAAGGCGGCCATCGTATCCGGCATCAAGGTATCCCGCGTAAAAATCATGATTTACGGTTTGGCGGGTCTGCTGTCTGCATTGGCAGGGGCTATCCTGACCTCTCGCCTGAATTCTGCGCAGCCGACGGCAGGTACGTCTTATGAGTTGGACGCCATCGCGGCGGTTGTATTGGGCGGTACAAGCCTATCCGGTGGCCGCGGCCGCATTGTCGGCACCCTGATTGGTGCGCTGATCATCGGTACGCTGAATAACGGCTTGAACCTGCTCGGCGTATCCTCCTTCTACCAAATGGTCGTCAAGGGCATCGTCATCCTGATTGCCGTACTCATTGACCGGAAGAAATCTGCATAAGGGAGAGACATATATGAAAAAGCTAACGTTCTTACTGGCAGCGCTTCTGCTTATTCTTACCACGGGATGTTCCCTGGAACCGCCAAGCTGGGCCAAGCCTAAAACGGGCGGGGACATTAAGGACATGAAGATTGGTCTTTCGATTTCGACGCTGAACAATCCGTTCTTCGTTTCCTTGAAGGATGGCGTCGTTGCCGAAGCGAAAAAGCACGGAATCGAAACCATTGTCGTCGACGCGCAGAACGATTCCGCCAAACAAAGCAACGACGTCGACGACTTGATGCAAAAGGGCGTCAACGTTCTGCTCATTAATCCGACCGATTCCGCAGCGATTTCCACCGTCGTGCAGTCGGCGAACAATTTGGGCATTCCCGTGATCACCCTGGACCGCTCGGCGGATAAAGGGGATGTGAAGGCATTGGTTGCCTCGGACAACGTCAAGGGCGGCAACATGGCAGCCGAGTATATCGAGAAAATCGTCGGCAAAGGCGCCAAAGTGATTGAATTGGAAGGCGTTGCAGGGGCTTCGGCGACCCGGGAACGCGGTAAAGGCTTCCATGAAGTGGCTGATAAGGAATTGAAAGTCATTGCCAAGCAGACAGCCGATTTTGACCGGACGAAAGGCTTGAACGTGATGGAAAATCTGCTGCAGGCAAATCCGGATGTACAGGCGGTCTTCGCGCACAACGATGAAATGGCGCTCGGTGCCATTGAAGCGATCAAAAGCTCCGGCAAAGATATTCCGGTCATCGGCTTTGACGGCAATGATGACGCGTTGAAATCGATCCAGGAAGGTAAGCTCACCGGCACCGTGGCACAGCAGCCTGAATTGATCGGGCAGTTGGCCGTGCAAGCAGCGTATGATGTGCTGCAAGGCAAGACGGTTGAAAAATCGATTCCCGCACCTTTGAAATTGGTGACGAAAGAACCATAATCATGATGCTGAAAACAGCCTCCAACCTGTGTTGGAGGCTGTTTTGGTATTCAATAAGCCTCTATGAAAATTGTACAATTCTTAAAAAAATCAGTACAATCAAACTTACAAAGAAGGTAGTCATATGTGATCATGCAGATTAGATCATGATTTTAAAAACACCATGGATAAAAAGGGGTATTTTTTGATGACAACGCGTAGAACCAATCCTAAAGTGGATGAATTCATAGGGAAATCCAAGAAGTGGAAGAAGGAATATGAGAAGCTGCGGGAACTCGTTCTTGAGTTTGATCTGACCGAAGAATATAAGTGGATGCATCCTTGTTACACGCTTCAGAACAAGAACATTCTTTTAATACACGGATTTAAGGAATACTGTGCGATTCTGTTTATCAAAGGCTCCTTGATGAAGGATGCCCATGGCATTCTCATTCAACAAACGGAGAAGGTACAGGCGGGACGCCAGATCCGGTTCTCCAACGCTCAAGAAATAACGGCCAAGGAATCCATTTTGAAAGCGTATATTCAGGAAGCTATTGGCATTGAAAAATCCGGCCTGCAAGTAGAATTTAAAAAGCATGAAGAATACGACATTCCTGAAGAGCTTCAGAATAAATTCGATGAAATCCCCGCCCTGAAGCCTGCATTCGAAGCGTTGACGCCCGGGCGGCAAAGAGCGTACCTTTTTTATTTTTCCGCACCCAAACAATCCAAAACCCGGGTGTCCAGGGTTGAAAAGTATATGCAGCAAATTCTCAATGGCAAGGGATTAAACGATTAGGACGTGGATTGACAGGAAGCACCTCATAAGATCAAATCAGACGGCAATTTCCAAGCACCCAGCCTATGCATTCGGGTGCTTTTTTCGTACACGGCTGACTGCTTGCCAAACCTTTGAATGCACCAGGGAATGAAGGCAAAAGGCAAACCTTTCGTTAATGATCACATTCCGCGATTCTGTTCATTGCCGGGTAAGACGGCATCCCTTATAATGAACTAAGGAAGATAATCAACGCAGTGTTCATTATCTTATTGGAGGTAGGACATATGGAAACAACGGTTAGTGTAGAGCAGGTCAGCAGAGCATTCGGGAAAAAAACGGTCCTCTCCGGAGTTAGTCTTCATATGGAGAAAGGACAGATTTACGGATTGATCGGACCATCCGGAGCCGGAAAAACCACGCTCGTCAAAATGATGGTCGGCATGGATAAACCGGATCAAGGCACCATTGAAGTGCTTCGTACTCCGATGCCAAGCCTCAGCATGCTGCAGCAAATCGGCTATATGGCCCAATCGGATGCATTGTATAACGAGCTGACGGGCGAAGAAAACCTCCGGTTTTTTGCTTCGATGTTCAAAATGGGCAAAACGGAGCAAAAGCAGCGGATCGCGTATGCGGCCAAGTTGGTCAATCTCACGGATGAGCTGGAGAAAAAGGTGTCCGCCTACTCCGGCGGCATGAAACGGAGATTATCCCTGGCCATCGCGCTGCTGCATAACCCGCCGATCCTGATTCTGGATGAACCGACGGTAGGGATCGATCCGGAGCTGAGGCAGTCGATCTGGGCTGAGCTGATCCGGCTCAAGGGAACGGAGCAGAAAACGATTATCATTACGACTCATGTTATGGATGAAGCGGAGAAATGCGATGTGCTGGCGATGGTGCG
Organism: Paenibacillus chibensis; assembly: GCF_004001045.1. GTDB lineage: Bacteria > Bacillota > Bacilli > Paenibacillales > Paenibacillaceae > Paenibacillus_AQ > Paenibacillus_AQ chibensis. The sequence goes on along the minus strand of NZ_BIMK01000009.1, from coordinate 168,228 downwards.
CGAAGGCCGGATATTGGCCAGCGGAACGCCCTTGCAGCTGAAACAACAGTATGATGCGGAAAACCTGGAAGACGTATTTTTGCGGGCGGGAGGGAAAGAGTCATGAGAATACGCGCACTTGTCCTGAGAATTTTCCAGCAGCTGCTGCGTGACAAACGAACGCTCGCGATGCTCTTTCTCGCGCCTCTGCTGGTACTGAGCTTGATGTATTACCTGTTTAATCATACCGGCAACGCATCGGATGCGAAGATTGGGGCGGTCAACCTGAATCCGGCGATCGTCGAGCTGCTGAAAGAAAAGGGCATGGATATTACGACCTATGATCAAGCCAGCAAGGACGTTGTTGTGAATGACAATCTGGACGCCATGATGGAATGGCGGGACAATACATTGCATCTGATTTTGAAGAACAACGACCCTTCCCAGTCCAAGGCGCTGCAAATGACCGTCAGCCAGGCGGTGGCTGGACTTGCGGATACGGCGCAGAAGCTTGGAAACCCAGCAGCGGCTCCGCAGATCACAGTGAAGACGGATTATGTATACGGCGACGCAGACACGACCTTTTTTGACACGCTGAGTCCCATCTTGATCGGATTTTTCGTATTTTTCTTCGTGTTCCTGATTTCGGGCATCGGACTCCTGCGGGAGCGCACGACGGGGACGCTCGAACGCTTAATGTCCACCCCGGTACGCAGAGGCGAGGTGATCACGGGTTACTTGGCGGGCTACGGCATTTTCGCGCTGCTGCAAACGGTCATCGTCGTGCTGTTTGCAACCCTGGTGCTCGGCATCCATCTGGAAGGCTCGCTCTGGCTCGTTTTATTGACGAATATTTTGCTCGCCTTCGTGGCGCTTTCGCTCGGCATTCTGCTGTCGACCTTCGCCGCATCCGAATTTCAAATGGTGCAGTTCATTCCGATCGTCATTATTCCGCAGGTTTTTTTCGCGGGCATTTTCCCGCTCAACCATATGGCGGAATGGATTCAGATCATAGCCCGAATCATGCCGCTGTATTATGGGGCTGATGCGCTTAAAAGCGTGATGTACAAAGGAATGGGATTTGGAGATATCGCGCTTGATCTGGTAGTGCTGGTGTGTTTCGCCGCACTCTTTATCGGGCTGAACATATTGGCGCTCAAAAAGTATCGGAAGCTTTGAACTGTTCGGCTGGTTCATTCTTTTTGCACCCGATGTAACAAATGGTTATGGTCTCACGTTTAAATGGTAAACCCTCCATTCGCAATACAGGGATGGGCGTGGTTTACGGTTTGAGAGGTGAACGACTTGAGAAGATGGCTGCTGTGTGGAGTGTGTATGCTGCTTCTGATATCCCTCTCCGCCTGCCGCAGCGGCAAGACGGAGTTTGAAACCAAGGTGGACTGGGTTGATTTTATTATGCTTGATCAGACTATGTACACGCATCTACCTCATCGCGGCATCGTCGCCGATCCTTCCCAAGTCGCAACGGAAACGCCGATCGGCTTCACGGCATTTGAGATCAGCGGGAATATTCATCATGCCGGATACCAGCCGAAGGATGGCGATGCTGCATTTTTACCGGCTGGAACTGCGATTTACGGATTGAACGACCCATCAGAGCCAGCGGTGATCGCGGTTAAGGATCCGGCAGAGGTCAATGGATTCAAGCTATATACTGCGGAACATTCGGATTTTCAGCCTACTGCCGAGGAGCTGGATCTGAGTAAAGTCATCCGGATTGATATTTACCAGACAAACCCGAGTCCTAAGCGGCTGCACGTGTTGACCGGAGCGGAAATGAAGGATTTTATCCGGCTCTTGGAGAAAGGGCAGGATTCGATGGATCAGCCGGACTCCAGTGCGGTTTTGACCTATTATGATGTTATTTTTTATGGGATGAAGCCCTATGCCTTCTCTCGTGCTTTAGCGGATGACGGCAGAGACTTCATTTTCTATGGTAAGAACGTTCAGAAGGTGTCTCCAGAGATCAAAAAATATGTTGAATAGAGCTGTAAAAGGGCCGATACGTTCAAATCAAATTCATATTGCCGAAGCCGCTGAGTATCCAATACAATATTTTCATGTTCAAACATCGATGAAATAACCAGCATTTGAAAGGGACAAATCCATTGTAGGCGAGGTTTAGGGGATATGGCAGCAGTGAAACCGGTCGAATACCCAACGATCGACACCGAGCGTTTGCACTTGAGGCTGCTTACGCTGCAGGATGCGGAAGAAGTCCGTCGGCATTTTGCTGACGAAGAGATTACGCGGTTCATGGATATTGATCCTTGCAAGGATGTGGAAGAAGCAGAAGAGATCATCCGATATCATCTGGATGATGCAGGCTGCCGCTGGGGGATTTACGATCAAGCATCCCGCAGCTTTATGGGCACATGCGGATATCATTATCTTAGAACTTCGGATGGCGAGTTTGTCGCGGAGATCGGCTTTGACCTGGCCAAGGACAGCTGGGGGCGGGGCTATATGACGGAGGTGATGCAGGCTGTGATACGGTTTGGCTTTGAAACGATGAAGCTGACGATGATCGATGCAACCGTTGAGCCTGATAACGTCAGGTCTATTCATCTCATGGAGAAGCTCGGATTTGTCAAAGCGTCGGAGCTTCAGGCGGGATTGGTCTATTTCTCCAAGCGTCGCGAGCAGTGATTATATTTCATCCAGCAGCTTTCGATCATGATTGTGAAACCACTCCGAGGAGTGGTTTTTTACGTGTAGCATTGGATTTTTTTCTGTAGGATGATAGAAACGTTCGGTTTGAATCGATATATAAGGTGTAGCCGTTTTAAAAAGGAGATTAATCAATGAAGATTACGGAAGAGAACCTTGTTTCCGAACTGCGAAGGCAAAATGAAAAGGCGCTTTATTATGTGATAGACCTGTATGGCGGCTTCATCAAAAACATCATTCGTAAACACCTTCACCAGCAGGATATGCATGAAGAATGCATGGACGATATTTTGCTGTCGGTATGGACGCATACGAATTCGTTTACGGGAGAGAAGGGATCCTTCAAGCATTGGCTTGCTGCCGTTTCCAAATTCAAAGCGATCGATTACGAGCGGAAATATTATAGGGAGAATAGCAAGGTACAGTTGATTGGAAACGATGTGGAGCAGATCAGTGGCAGTTACATACTTGAGACGGAGAATGAACTCCGCAAGGAATTGGAAGAGATGCTCGGCAGTCTGAGGGAACCCGACCGAGCGTTATTTTTAAACCATTATTTTCATGATCAAAGCGTTGGAGAAATCGCATCCCATATGGGCGTAAAGCATTCTTGGGTATACAATCGGCTGTCCCGCGGACGAAAAAAATTGAAGGCTATGTATAAAGGATTCAGGGAGCTATGAAACGAACGGAGGTGTCAAAATGAGGGATATATATGAACTTTTTAACGAAGCTGACGTTGATATAAGTCTTTATGAGGACGAATGCTTAAGCGAGATAGAGAGAAAACGCATCAAAAAAAGAATGAAAAGAAAACTTCATCTTCATAACCCACGGTTACAGCGGGGGAGATACAGACTGGCAGCCATCAGCTTGGTTGCTGTTATCTGCCTGGGATTTGCGACCGGACTGCCCGTGAAGGCGCTATCCGGCGTACCATTCTTTCGCATGTTGATGGCCGAGCATATGAAAAGTGACGAAGCTGTGATACAAAGATATACGACCACCGTCGGACAGACGGTCAGCGATTCCGGCATGGATATCCGACTGGACGATGTACTGGTGGACGAAGGGCAGCTTCTCATTGCGTACACCGTTCATGCCACGGATACCCCTCTGGAAGGAATCGGTTTTCCTTGGATGTCCGTATATGTGAACGGGACAGAAATACCGCGGAACGGCAGCGGCAATAAATCCCGCCTGGACGCAGCCACAATCTCATTTGTTCAGGCGGTCGATCTTCCGGATCATACGTTTAAGGGCTCACTCGATATTCAAATCGTGATCAGCGGGATACCTTTTCAGAATCGAGACACGGTGAATGGAACATGGGGCTTTGCCATGACGACTTCTACGGAGAAGCTCATGCGCGAGACCAAGAAAATCGCGGTTCATCATCAGATTGCGCTGGATAACGGGCAAATCATTACCGTGAGCAAGCTCGTCCTGAGTCCGGTGTCGACAACGCTCTATTATGAAATATCAGGTGGAAATGAATGGGATATGCATTTTATAATGACGGATCAGAACGGGAAAAGTATTGAACAGCAATCAGCCCGCAGCAACATGAAAAGTAACTTCAATCGTTATCCCGCTTTAACAGGGCAGGAGACGGAACTATTGTTAACGCCTGTGATCATGCCTGGAGCAGAAAGCGAAGATCATGTGCTGAAGCGTCAGACGTTGAAAGAGCATAGCTTTACCATTCAGATTCCCGGGCCATGAATGGGAAGCCGCATTTCAGTGCGCAATCGCAAAAGTACCTGGACTATCCATAATTAATTTCTGGAAAAGATTATAATAAACATGGAAATATCCCCTTGAAGTTTACTCGTTCTCTTCATGAAATGCTGAAGATTTTCGAGTATTTACTTCAAGGGGATCTTATTTATGCCTCGTTTATATTATAATAAAAAAAAGAACAAATATTCTACTGGAACGGTGATGTGCGATTTCATGGAATGGGATAAAAAGCCGCTGGATTTTGCGGAAATCGATATGAAGGATGAACCGGCGCAGGATGGCGCCGGCTTGCGGAGCCTTGCCATCCCGGAGCGGAAAGAACCTCCTGCCGTGGAGCGCATTCCCTTTGTCAAAGCGCTGTCGAGAGAACGGCAGTTCGTTCAGCAGGCAAGGGCGTTAGAGGAACGGAGGGGCGAGCCGGCTCCCTTCGTGCCCTTTATGAGCTATTGGCCGACATACGAGCAGATGAGCGAGGCTCAGCGCAGCTGGTATTTTTATTGGAGAAGCGAGGTGCGGGGCGGACAATACCTGTTCACGGACCTTTCATATGTTTTTGTCTATCTGTATGAGCTGATTCATGGGATCGGCTGGCAGGCCCCCTATCAAGGGTACGCGTTATGGATAGGCATCTGGGAGGCGTACGGCACAAGATATCCCAAACTGAACGCCTATTTGGCGGATTGGGTTTGCGACTTTGTGCTGGTACATCATCTGGATGTTCCTTTGATGGACATTTTGTCCCGTTCCGATACGTCCAGAACCCATGAGCTGTTCGATTTGGAGCTCAGCGGGCTGTTACGCGGGAATCCGGCTTCCTTGACGTTCGGACAAGTGATGACGTTATCCGATTACGATGTGCAGCGCAGCAAATTTTACCAGGACGGCGGAAGTGCGCTGATGGAAGAGTATGTGCCAAAAGTGCTTGCAATTGTGGATTCCTACATGCAAAAGACAACCGGCAAAACGCTGGTGGATACCTTTTATAAAGGGCCGGGAAAAACGATCGAGCGTTATTTGTTCCGGAGTGCCATCTATGATGCTTCCCTCTATGGGAGAACGTTCGCGCTGCGCCTGGATCAGGTCCGAAAATGCGCGCCGCTGCGCTACTATATCACCCAGCTGGTGCGCAGTACGGAAAATAAGCTGAGAGAGCTCAGGCAGTTTAAAGGCCGTCTCCGGGGCGTAAGCCTGAAGAGTGAAACGGAAACGTTGATACAGCGCTATCTGGAGAGAGAATATCAAGCCGCCAAGCCGGTGCTGCCCGCCATTTCCATCGATGCGGAGAAGCTTGCCCTGCTGCAGCGGGACAGCGAGGAAGTACGGAGCATGCTGACGGTGGAAGCCTGGGAAGATGAGCCTGATTCGCAGGACCAAGAGGTTTCTGCCCCAGACATGGCTGTGGGCAAGGAAGGCTGGACGCATGATGCGCCGTTTCAAGAAATGCTGCATGAGGCATTGCCGAATTCAGATGTCCATGTTGAGCGGCTGCCTGAAGATCCTTTCTTCGAATGGAAGACAACCGGGCTGGACGAGGACTGGACGCAGTTTGCGGAACAGCTGGGACAAGCGCATCTGGAGGTTTTGTATGCCTTGAAGTTGCATGCCTCCGCTCATGAGCTGGAACTGATAGCCGAAACGTATGGAACGATGCCCGAACTGCTGCTAGATGAAATCAATGGAATTGCAATGGAAACGATCGGTGATCTGGTCATCGACGGCGAGCGCATATCGGAAGAATATGAGAATTATTTTGAATCATTAACGAGGTGAATCGCATGACTGACATAAAAATACCAAAGCGGCTGACGACCGCGCTCGTCAATTCCCTGACCGCAGGCGTAGTCCCGCGGATCGGACTGGAGCATATCGCCGTCGGGCGCAAGCCTGAAGTGGAAGCCATTTTGAGGGATATGGAAAATATCGCCGAGGGCGGAGCCGCCATGAAGCTGATTACCGGACGCTACGGCAGCGGGAAAAGCTTTCTGCTGCAAACGATCCGCAACTATGCGCTCGACCGGGACTTTGTAACCGCGGATGCGGATCTGTCGCCTGAACGGAGATTGGTCGGCACGAAGGGACAAGGTCTGGCCACGTACCGCGAGCTGATGATGAATTTATCGACGCGGACACGCCCCGACGGCGGAGCGCTCGAAGCCGTGCTGCAAAAGTGGATTTCCACGATACAGCAGGAGGCGATGAAGGAAAGCGGATTGCGTCCGGGTGATCCGGCACTTCCGGGTGAAGTGGAGCGGCGGATTTTCGAAGTGACGGGAGCGATGCAGAATCTGGTGCATGGCTTTGATTTTGCCCGGGTGCTGGCCGCGTATTGGAATGGATACAAGCTGGGGGAGGAAGAGAAAAAGCAGGCCGCGCTGCGCTGGCTGCGGGGTGAATTTCCGAACAAGACCGAAGCGAGAAAAGAGCTGGAAGTCGGCGTCATCATTGATGACGACAACTGGTACGATTATATGAAGCTATGGTCCGAATTTATGGCCAAAATCGGCTACAGAGGACTGCTCCTTTTTATTGACGAAGGCGTGAATTTGTACAAAATATCGAACAGCGTGTCGCGCACAAGCAATTACGAGAAGCTGCTGACCATGTTCAATGACACGATGCAGGGCAAAGCGGAGCATCTCGGCATTTTTCTCGGAGGCACTCCACAGTTCGTCGAGGATGAACGACGCGGTTTGTTCAGTTATGAGGCGCTGCGTTCGCGTTTGGTCGAGGGTCGTTATGCCGGCAAAGGCTATCGCAACTACACCGGCCCGATCCTGAAACTGGAGATGCTCTCGCATGAAGAGATCCTGATTCTGCTGCAGAAGCTGCGGCAAATCCATGCCCTTCATTTTGGTTATGCACCGTCTCTGACCGATGAGGACCTGATTCAGTTCATGGAGATGGCGGTTGGCCGGATGGGAGCGGACGAGCTGCTCACTCCGCGCGAAGTGGTGCGCGATTTCATGGACCTGCTTCATACCCTGCACCAGAATCCGGAAGCTACCTTTGCGCAGCTGCTGGGCGAGCGCATGGCTGCACCGGCTGCCGCCGATCAGGAGAAGGATGATTTGGACGACTTTTTGGCGGAGTTTGAGCTATGAGTGGCGGTGAGACTCACGTATTTTACCGGTTGGCACCGTTCATCCAGGAATTTATCTACCGGAAAAGATGGGAGACGCTGCGGCCTGCGCAGGTTGAAGCGCTTCAGATTTGCATGGACACCTCCCACCATATGCTGATCGCCGCCGGCACGGCTTCGGGGAAGACGGAGGCCGCCTTCTTTCCGGCATTAACCGAGCTGTATGAACGTCCGTCTTCTTCCGTCGGCATTCTCTATATCGGTCCGCTGAAGGCGCTCATCAATGACCAATTCGAGCGGATCAAAGAGCTCTTGCGGGAAGGGAATATTCCCGTCTGGCACTGGCACGGAGATGTGTCCCAGACAGAGAAAACCAAGCTGATGCGAAGTCCTTCCGGCGTGCTGCAGATTACGCCCGAATCTCTGGAAGGCTTGCTGATGAACCGGCCAAACGCCATTCCGGCACTGTTTCATGACCTCAGGTATATTATTATTGACGAGGTCCACGCTTTTATGGGCGCTGACAGGGGGATTCAAGTACTGAGCCAGCTGGCTCGGATCGAGAGAATGACGGGCTGCTCGCCAAGGCGCGTTGGCTTGTCTGCCACCCTGAGCGATTATGATGCCGCGAAAGCTTGGCTGGGTGCAGGCAGTAGCCAGCCGGTAGAGGCGGTGTCCGTGCCGGGAGGACGCAAGCTGCGGCTGCGTGTCGAGCATTTTTCGTTCCCTGATGCCCGTGACGAAGAGCAGGCAGAGCATTTGCAGAATGCCCGCAAAGCTTATTACGATTTTGTCTATGACAGCACGCATCTGAAAAAAGCGCTGGTGTTCACCAACAGCCGCTCGGATGCGGAGCTGACGACGCTGGAGCTGCGCCGGGTCGCGGCACATCGTCATCAACCGGACGTGTTCCATGTGCATCACGGCAGCATATCAGCAATGCTGCGCGAAGAGGCGGAGGCGGCCCTGAAGAACGGCCCCGGTCCTGCTGTCGCAGCCGCAACGCTGACGCTAGAGCTGGGCATCGATCTCGGGGAGCTGGAGCGGGTCGTTCAGCTCGGTGCGCCATACAGCGCATCCAGCTTCGTGCAGCGGCTCGGGCGGTCTGGAAGGCGCAACGACGCGCCGTCCGAGATGCTGTTCGTCTGTCCCGAAGAGGAGGACGAAGATGCCATGCTGCCTGCGAGGATGCCGTGGACGCTGCTGCGTGCCATCGCGGTCATCGAGCTGTATGTGAGGGACCGCTGGGTCGAGCCGCTCGAAATCCGGCAGATGCCGATCGGCTTGCTGTATCATCAGACGATGAGCATCCTGAAAAGCCGCGGGGAAGCGACGCCTGCGGAGCTCGCAGCGGATGTGCTGTCGCTGCCTTCTTTTTGGCAAATCGCTCTGGATACATACAAAGTGTTCCTCAACTACCTGCTGCAGACGGATCATATCCAGTGGACCGAGCAGGAGAGCTTCATCATCGGTCTGACGGGCGAGAAGATCGTGAACAATTTCCGCTTTTACGCCGTTTTCAAGGATGACGAGGAGCATGCCGTGTACAACGGTTCGGAGGAAATCGGTTCGATTACGACCGTCCCGCCGCCGGGATATTGCTTTTCACTGGCCGGAAAGCTGTGGAAGGTAACCGAGGTCGATACGAAGCATAAGGCGGTGTATGTGAAAGCGGCGCTCGGAAAGGTCGATACGCTGTGGCTGGGAGCGGGCGGAGATATTCATACGCTGGTCGTGCGGAAAATGCGCGAAGTGCTCGCCGACAGCACGCTGTACAGCTATTTGTCGCCTCAAGCCGTGAACCGGCTGGAACGTGCCCGCCGCTTGGCCAGAGAAAGCGGGCTGCTGAAATCGGTGGTTATCCCGGCCGGTGGCGATTCGATGTTCATTTTGCCATGGATCGGCAGCAAATCGTTCCGCACGCTGGAAAGGCTGCTGAAGAACAATTTATCCGAACGGCTCTCCCTGCGCTCGATTACCCCGATGGAGCCCTATTACTTCGTCGTAGCCGGCAAAGCCGACAGCCAGGTGCTGCTCGAGCAAATCATGAAGGAAAGCGCGGAATGTACGGATCCGTCCTCCCTTCTTGGACCCGAAGAGGCACCCTATCTGGGGAAGTATGACGAGTTTGTCGCGCCGGAGCTGGTAAGGCAGGCTTTTGCTGTGGATGGACTGGATGTGGAAGGACTCAAGCAGGGCTTGAGTTTGATATGGAATACATCGAGGCCGCAATGAGGCTGGAGATGAAATTGCTTTGAATCGATGTGATGCTTTTTCATATGGAATGCTTGTATACGACGACTGCCATGACTCTATAACGGAAAATCCGATGCCTCGGGTTTTCCGTTTTTCAATAGGTTCAATGAAGCGGATGCCGGCTCTAGGATCCGGGATGAATAGAGACTCAAGCAGCGCTTGATATACCGTGGGAACGTTCCTTTGCTACACTGGATTCATCAACCGATAAGGAGTGTTTGAAATGTTCGATATGGTCAAAATCGGCAGAAACATTGCCAAGATGAGAAAAGAAAAAGGAATGACACAGATGGAAATGGCTGATAAAATGGGCGTCAGCTATCAGGCGGTCAGCAATTGGGAGCGGGGAGAGACGATGCCCGACATCTCAAAGCTGCCGGAGCTCGCAGAGATATTCGAAGTAAGCATTGAACACATCCTGGAAGATCAAAAAGGAAGCAAGATCGTCCATACGTTCGTCAATCAGAATACATCTGAATTTCTCAAAAACAATGAGGTGACGGTTGAAGATTTCTCCGCGATTGCACCGATTCTGAAAGCGGAACAGGCCGATGAAGTGTTTGAACACATCAAAACGAAATTTAAAATTCAGGACATGATTGCGCTTGCCCCGTTCGTCAGTACCGAGCTGATCGATGAGTGCGCAAGAACGGCCTTCGAGGCGGAAGGCATCGATGAGCTGAAGCACCTGGCGCCGTTCATGAGCGATGAAGCCATCGACGAATGCGCGAGAAAGTCGTTTGAAACCCGAGGTATCGAGTCACTGAAGCACCTGGCACCGTTCATGAGCGACGAAGCCATCGACGAATGCGCGAGAAAGTCGTTTGAAACCGAAGGTATTGAGTCGCTGAAACACCTGGCACCGTTCACGAGCCGTGAAGTGATCGATGAATGCGCGAGAATATCGTTTGAAACCGAAGGCATCGAGTCGCTGAAGCACCTGGCACCGTTCATAGGCAGTGAAGCAATCGAGGAATGTGCCAGAAAAGCATTCGAAGCCGGCGGGCTCCATTCCTTGAGACCCATTGCCCCGTTTCTAAATCAGGGAGTCATCGAAAAATGGATCAGAGCCGGGCTTGAGTATACTTCTTGACCATGAAAAGATCATAACATCTTCCCTATGGCCGTTGTTATTTATACTAGAGAACAAGAATAGGCCACTAGGGAGGATATACGTCGCATGTTCGTTTTGAAAAAAATCATTTTGGCTGCGCTGATCGTTACGAGCGCGTCCGGGTGCACGCATTCAACATCCGATGCTGCTATGCTCGAAAGCCGGGTTCACGCTGATGAATCGAAACCAACTGCCAATTTGCCCGTTGATTTAGCAGGATTGCATGTTCAAATGCCGGCGAAATGGAAGCTTGAAGCGCAAAGCAAAACGCATGATCTTATGCTTAATGAAGAAGGCGAAGTCAGTGGCGATATATACTCGATTGAAGAACCGAAGGATTTTGATTTTCATACCGTGAAGCCGAATCATAGTGAAATTATCGACGACGAATATTTCGACGTTCCGCTCGGAACCTGCAGGCTGATTACGCTGGATGCTGACAACGGGACTGCGGCGTCAGGCATCACAGGGACGCATGACCATTATTACGCCGTCATTGCCGACAGCTCGCGTTCCATCTTGCTGTTGAACTTCTCAAAAAACGATAATGAGTCAAGCACGAAGCAGCAGTTTATAGACCTTTTGAGAAGCTTGGCTTGGGAGAAGTAATGAGGCAAGCCGGGCTCATGAAACCGCATGTTTCTTCTTTGGATTGCGTCATATCAGTAAATACAACGGATTTCTTCATGAGTGATCCTCCAGGTTTTCTTTAATTGATTGTATTACGCGAAAAAGCATCCACAGCCGCTGCTGTAGATGCTTTTTTTCGTGTAACGAATCAATTCTATAAAGCCCAAGCTCCGATCAAACCGCTCAACAATCCCGCGATCACGACGGCGCCGACAACGAAAGCCAGCACTTTTCTCGGAAAAGCTCTGCCGACGATGAGGACGGAGGGGAGGCTGACTGCGGGCAGGGTGACAAGCAATGCCGCGGCCGGGCCTGTTCCGATGCCAAGCGCCAGAAAAGACTGAATGATCGGAATTTCCGCCGCTGTCGGAATGACGAACAACGTGCCGACAATCGCGAACAAGGCAATGGCGGCGATGCCTCCGCTTACCCAGACGGGAAACAGGGTCGATTGAAAAGCTCCGAGCAGCAGCACGGCGATCAGATAAGCAGGTACGACGCTCACGATCATCATCCATAGGCTTTTCAGCCAGCGTTTCAGGAACGGGCCGTGCTCAGGTTTAGCTTGATCTTCCGGAACCGTCGCTACGGATGCAGGAACTTCCGTATTACCTGCGAACCGGTTAGCAAAATAACTGACACCGAAGGTTAGCACGAGTCCGAAAACGATCCTCATCAGCGTGAATTTCCAGGATAGGACAAACGCCATAAACACGAGCGTGGCCGGGTTGAGCAGGGGGTTTCCGAGCCAGAAAGCCAGTGCCGCGCCTACGGAAACGTTGCGCTTGCGCAGACCACTTGCGATAGGCGCTGCACAGCAGGTGCACATCATACCTGGCAATGCGGACACGCCTCCGATGAAGGTGCTTTTAAACCCGGCTTTGCCGAGCTTCTGATACAGCCAGTTTACCGGCAGCAGCACCTGTACGAGCGAACCCAGCAATATGCCCAGCACGGCTGCTTTCCAGACCGATTTGAAGTAAGCCTTGGCATATTCCAGTGCGGCGTGCCAGGAGGGGCCATCCTGCTCCATGCCCAATATCGACGAGCCGATGGAATGCTTGGATGCTGCCGTAAAGGCTTTATGGTAATACGGCCACCATTTGACGTATAGCAGACCGATGACCGCGATCATGACGAAGATAAGAGCCAACCACATGGACCTTTTCGTTGAAGGACGGCGTGTGGACGAGTTGACAGGTGACATAGGTAATTCCTCCTTCAAAGAATGAACAAGTATTTATTTTAAATCTCCGGTTGAATTAAAACAAGAAAATTTTCATATTCAAATGTAATTTACAATATACTTTCATGAATTTCCTCTCTTAAAACAATTCCACATCAAAACACATGAAATGGTGATAGGACACCCATCTTCCCCCATATAATGGCTAGTAACCGATACAGGAAAGGAGGCTCTCTTATTCTGGGTACCCGTCATCGCCCATTCGCAGCAGTGCTTCTTATTATGCTATTGGGCTGGATCATCCCCGCGCCTGTGCACGCGGACACACAAAGTGCGGGCAGCGATCTCGTTATCGTCAACAAAAAAACGAATAAACTGGCTTTTTTCCAAAATGGTTCCCTGGTCAGGGAATTCCCTGTGGCCACCGGCAAAACGCCAACACTCACGCCGGAGGGCAGCTTCGAAATCGTCAATAAAATTGTAAACCGTCCGTATTACAAAGAAAAAATTCCGGGAGGAGATCCAAGAAATCCGCTCGGCGACCGCTGGATCGGGCTGGATGTAAACGGAACGAAAGGAACGACATATGCGATCCATGGAAACAGCAACAAAAATTCCATCGGCAAATATGTGAGCGCCGGATGTATCCGCATGTATAACGATGATATCCACTGGCTTTTTTCACAAATTAAGCTGCATACGACAGCCATTATTATATCGTCAAAGCTTTCGTTCGAAGATATCGCTCGAAACGCCGGTTATCACGTCGATGAGCAGAAATTTGAAGGGAGGCTGTTGATCGACAACAAGGAAGCTGCAATGCGTAATGATATCGTCCTGTACGATTCCCGAATTTATGTCCCTTTACGAGCAGGCATGGAATTGCTGGGCGGGGAGGTGCTGTGGAGCAGCCAAACGAAGACAGCCACCATCAAGATTGGAAATCGAACCATTGTCCATAAAGCATTGTCGGATCAAGCCGTTGTAGACGGCAAAACAATGAAAATTACCCCTTCAAAATATCGGGATGATTCTCTGATGCTGCCGCTCCGAAATTTCTCGGAGATGTCCGGTTATACGGTTCAGTGGGATGCAGGCTCCAATACGGTGAGAATGACATCACCATGATCATAGAAGACCCTTATGTGATGATCCGCGGATGACGCGGATTTTTTTTGCCGTTTTCCTGTCGTTCGAGTTGACGAATATCGCATAAACCTTATAAAATATGAAGGTTGCGACTATTTCAACATGAAAATTTACGACTCAGGAAGGCATCTTATGAATAGAAAAACAATTAATGATATTTTACTGATTATTGCCGGTTCATTCATTTTCGCACTCGACATTAACCTGTTCGTCATCCCGCATGATTTGGCTGAAGGGGGCGTCACAGGGGTTACGATTATTTTATACTATCTGTTCAAATGGTCTCCGGGACTCGTGAACCTCATACTGAACGCGATTCTGCTGATCGTGGGCTATAAGTTTTTGGACAGGCAGACAACCATTTACACGGTGATCGCCATCGTGTTCAACTCCTTGTTCCTGCACCTTACCGAAGGCTGGACGCTGTCATCGAACGAACTGCTGCTGAATGCGATATTCGGGGGCGTGTTTGCGGGCGTGGGGATCGGTCTCATCGTGCGTGCCGGAGGAACGACAGCGGGAAGCGTCATTTTGGCGCGGATCGCCCACAAATATTGGGACTGGAATATCAGTTACGCGCTGCTCTTTTTCGATCTGATCGTGGCGTTCTCGTCCTTCTTCATTATCGGTGCGCAAAGCCTGATGCTGACCATTATCATGCTCTTCGTCGGCACGAAGGTGATGGAATTCATCATCGAAGGCTTGAACCCGCGCAAGGCCGTGACGATTATTTCCAAAGAATACGAGCATATCGCGCAGGAGATTAACGTGATGATGGAACGCGGCGTGACCGTGTTTCCGGGGTATGGATATTACACCAAATCCCCGAAAGAAGTGCTGTACGTCGTCATCAATAAGCAGGAAGTTCCCGTGCTGAAGAAAATCGTGAAATCGGTGGACAAAGAGGCTTTTATCACGATCCACGACGTCCGCGACGTATTCGGCGAAGGATTCATCGATTTGGCAAAATAATTTGAATAAGTATAAAGCCTGAACTGGATTCAGGCTTTTTTGGTATATTCAAAGCCATTCATATCTCAATGGCATCACTGAAGTGGATTGCTATCTGCCATCTCTTCCACCTAAAATAGAATCAGGCAAATATTCTCAAAGCGAGGTTCCGATATGACACAGCTAATAGTTGAACCCATGGGCGATTCCGCCTTGCTGATTCAGTTTGGCGCCAACGTGAACGAAGCGGTCCATGCGGCGGTTCAGGCGGCGGCCTCTTGTCTGGAGCGGCAGGCGTTTGAAGGCTTTCTGGAATGCGTGCCTTCTTTTACGACACTGACTGTGTATTATGACCTGGAAAAGCTGAAACGGTCTGCAGAACATACATCGGCGTTTGAATTCGTTCGCTGCCGGGTGGAGGAGCTGTTGAAAGATTCGGGTGCAATGCCTGCGGACAGCCGTCAGATCATTGAAATACCCGTATGCTACGGAGGCGAGCATGGGCCTGATCTGTCATATGTAGCGGAAATTAACGGACTGAGTGAAGAAGAGGTCATTCGCATTCATACCGGACAGGATTTCCTGGTATATGCGCTCGGTTTCGCGCCCGGATTTCCGTATCTCGGCGGCGTTCCGGAACGGATCTCCGCGCCCCGTAAAGCGACGCCAAGGCTTCATATACCCGCGGGCTCGGTCGGAATCGCAGGTACGCAGACCGGCATCTATCCCTTGGAAACGCCGGGAGGCTGGCAAATTATCGGGCGCACTCCGCTGGCCTTGTTTCGGCCAGGGGATCAGCCGCCCGTGCTTGTCCAGAGCGGTCAGATGATCCGCTTCAAGGCGATCCGCACTGCGGACTATGAGCGCCTGGGAGGTGGATGCCGATGAGCATTGAAGTATTGAAACGGGGATTGCTGACGACGGTACAGGATATGGGGAGAACGGGATACGGAAAATACGGCGTCAGCACCTCAGGTGCCATGGATGGTTACGCATACAAGCTCGCTAATTGGCTGGTAGGCAATTCAGGCAGCGAAGCGGTGCTTGAATTGACCTGGTCCGGATTTTCTTTACGTTTTCTTCAAGATTCGCTTGTTTCGATTACAGGCGCCGATTTATCTCCCGAATGCGGCGGGTTAACGGTTCCGATGTGGAGACCCGTCCTTTTTCGTGAAGGAAGCGAGCTTGCATTTCGGCGTCCGGTATCCGGCTCGAGATCCTACTTGGCGATTTCCGGAGGTATTGATGTTCCTGTCGTCATGGGCAGCAAAAGCACCTACATCCGCGCAGGGATTGGCGGCTTGAACGGAAGGGCACTTGAATCCGGGGACATTCTTCATGCCGGAAAATCAGGGCGCACCGCTGAATTTTCATCGGCATGCCAACAGAAGGACGCTCCGTTTCAAGCCGTGCGTTGGTCTGCAGCTCCCCGGCGTCCTTATATCCAGGCGAATCAAATCGTCAGAGTCACGCATGGTCGTCAGTTTGCAGATTTTCGTTCTGAATCAATTGATCAATTCTATCAAGGCGTCTACACGGTGAAACCGGAATCCGACCGGATGGGCTTTCGTTTGTCCGGACCCACACTAGCGCTTGAAGCGCCTAAAGAGTACATATCGGAGGGTGTGGTCTCGGGAACGGTGCAGGTGCCTGCGGATGGCCAGCCCATTATCCTGATGGCTGATCGGCAAACGCTCGGCGGCTATCCCAAAATTGCGCAGGTCGCGACGGTCGATTTGCCGCGGATCGCCCAGCTGGCTCCCGGCGGAAGCCTTCGTTTCCTCGAAATTACTCCATCCGAATCCGAGATGCTGTATATGCAGCAGGTTCAGGCGATGAGAGCATTACAATGCATGATCAACTGCAAGCTGAAGGAGGGGTTCCATGACGAGGATTGATCTGAACTGCGATATGGGCGAAAGCTTTGGACGTTACACGCTTGGCTCGGACGCGGATCTGATGAATGAAATCAGTTCCGCCAATATTGCCTGCGGCTTTCATGCCGGGGATCCTGCCGTGATGCGCCGGACAGTCCGAATGGCGATCGAAAAAGGTGTAGCTATCGGAGCCCACCCGGGTTTGCCTGATTTGGAGGGCTTCGGCAGACGCCGCATGGAGGTGTCGCCGGAAGAGGTATTCGACATGGTGACGTACCAGCTCGGGGCGCTTCAGGCTTTCGCCAGACAGGAGGGAGGCATCGTTCGACATGTAAAACCGCATGGTGCGCTGTACAATATGGCTGCATCGGACAAGCCGTTGGCAGAGGCGATTGCCGCCGCTGTCCACGCGATCGACTCGTCGATCGTCCTCTTCGGGCTATCCGGAAGCGAGCTTATCCATGCCGGACAACAGTACGGACTGAAGACCGCCGCAGAGGTGTTTGCCGATCGGACCTATCAGGAGGACGGTTCTTTGACGCCCAGAAGCAGGCCGGGCTCCCTGATCGAAGATCCCTCACAGGCAGTAGGGCAGGTCTTGCAAATGGTGAAAAAGGGCACGGTCGCCACCGTCAGCGGAGCGGAAATACAGATTCAGGCCGATACGGTGTGCATACACGGGGATGGAGCCCATGCGCTTTCATTTGCCCGAATGCTCCGCGCGGCTTTACGTGAGGAAAAGGTATCCGTACAGGCTTTGTAAAATGACACAGCGGGAGGAAATCACTTGAAAATTCTAATTACTGCTTTTGAACCCTTTGGCGGAGATGAAATTAACCCGACTCAGAGACTGCTGGAGGACATCGCTAAAGAATCGATCCAGGGAGCGGAGATTCATACGCTGCTGCTCCCGGTCGTGTTTGATGCATGCTCGGAAAAATTGATAGCGTCAATCGAATCCGTACAGCCGGATGCCGTGGTCTGCTGCGGTTTAGCGTCGGGAAGAACTTCCATTACGCCGGAGCAAATCGCCATCAATCTGAAAGAGGTACCGAAGGAGTCGGCCATCGCGGACAATAACGGAAACCGTCCCTATAACGAAGTGGTAAATCCGGACGGACCTGACGGCTTGTTTACCCGTTTGCCGGTACGGCAAATGGTCGAGGCTATGCAGCAGCAGGGCATTCCCGCATCCATTTCCTACTCGGCCGGAACCTTTATTTGCAATAATACGATGTATGCCCTCCTGGATTATATCCGCTTGCATGATTTGCCGATCGCTGGCGGGTTCGTCCATTTCCCGGCTTCGCAGGACATGGCTGCGCATAAGCCAAGCCTTCCGTCCTTATCTCATGAGACGATGCTTCTGGGGCTGAAGGTGATCGTAGGTACGCTAATCCGTCCGAACTAATTCATGTTTTGCCCGTGCTGAGGCACGGGCTTTTTTGTTTTCACGTTCATCCTGCCATATTTTTCAGATCTGTTGTCCATAAAAAAAGTTTGACAAACAGGTGTTAGCGCCCGCTATAATATGTAGACCGATCACTATAATTTGAGGTGGTGAATATCGATGGCAGGCAAGCCCAATTCACGTGAGACTGTTCTGGACACAGCATCCAAGCTGTTCTTCAAGCAGGGGTACCATGGAACGGGATTGAATCAGATTATTAAGGAAAGCTGCTGCCCGAAGGGATCCCTTTATTATTATTTTCCTGAAGGCAAAGAGGAGCTGGCGCTCCAATGCATTGACCGCTCGAAACGGATCGTGGCTGATAAATGGAAGGATGTCTTCGAGCGTGTACCGGATCCGGTGCGCGCGGTGCAGCGTTTTATCGAAAATATGGCCGAAGACGCGCAGGCTACCGATTTTGAAGGCTTCATTCCATTCAGCTTCTGGATGGCGGTCGAAACCTCGGCGATTAGCGATTCATTGAGGGCAGCTTGCCAGAGCGTGCTGGCGGAGTGGCTGCACATCATTTCCGGAAGGCTCCTGAAGGAGGGGCTTCAGGAGCAGCTTGCCACAGAAACGGCCGAGGTTCTGCTGTCGATGCTGGAAGGGGCCTTGATACTGGCTCAAACGAACCGGGATACGCGGCACATTTTATTGATATCCAAGTACGCAGGTTTGATGCTGAACGAGGTGCTTGGCCGATCGCAAACTTAGATATAGACATATGGAGGATGAGAATTTGGAAGCAACCATACATCAACAGACAATACAACCGAAAGAACAAAAGAAATTTAAAGTCATTCCGATCATGATTGCGCTTCTGATCAGCGGATTTATCGGCATGTTCAGTGAAACAGCGCTGAATGTCGCGCTTAGCGATTTAATGACAGTGCTGCATATCGAGCCGGCAACGGTGCAGTGGCTGACAACCGGTTATCTGCTCACGCTCGGGATTCTTGTCCCTGTTTCGGGCTTAATCCTGCAGTGGTTTACGACAAGACAGCTGTTTGTAACAGCCATCTGCTTCTCGATCCTGGGCACGATCATTGCGGCGCTCGCTCCGAATTTCGAAATTCTGCTGCTGGCCCGGGTGGTGCAGGCGATAGGGACGGGGATCATGCTCCCCTTGATGTTTAATACAATTTTGGTCATTTTCCCTCCTGAAAAGAGGGGGGCGGCCATGGGCATTATCGGACTGGTAATCATGTTCGCGCCCGCGATCGGGCCGACCATCGCCGGAGTATTGATCGAGCATTTGAGCTGGCACTGGATCTTCTGGATGTCGCTGCCGTTCTTGGTTATTTCCTTGCTATGCGGTATTTTCTTCATGCAAAATGTGTCCGAGATTACGAAACCGAAAATCGATGTACTATCGATCATTCTTTCATCGGTAGGATTCGGCGGGATCGTCTTTGGCTTCAGCAGCGCGGGTGAAGGCAGCGGGGGCTGGAGCAGCACCAAGGTAATCGTTTCGATCGCCGTAGGGATTGTTGCCCTCATCCTGTTCGCTTTCCGCCAGCTGCGGATGAAGGAGCCGATGATCAATCTGCGGGCCTTTAAATATCCGATGTTCACGCTCGGCACGCTCATGGTCTTCATCTCCATGATGATCATTCTTTCATCCATGCTGGTGCTGCCGATGTACCTGCAGATGGGATTCGGAAAAACAGCATTCTACGCCGGTCTGATCATGCTGCCGGGTGGCATTATCAACGGTATTATGTCACCGATTATGGGACGCCTGTTCGATAAATACGGTCCGAAGTGGCTTGTATTCCCGGGCTTCCTGATCGCGGCGGCCATGCTGTGGTTCTTCTCCGGAATCACGCCGACTTCGGCGATTATTCTCGTCATTGTGCTGCATACCTGCCTGATGATCGGGATCTCGATGATCATGATGCCGGCGCAGACCAATGGTTTGAACCAGCTGCCGAAGCAGTATTACCCGGATGGAACAGCCATCATGAATACGCTGCAGCAGGTTGCCGGCGCCATCGGCACCGCGCTTGCGGTCAGCATTATGACCGCCGGACAAACGCATTACATGAACAATCATGCGGAGAATCCCAATATGCTGGATGCGCTGACCGCCGGCGTGCAAGGTGCTTTCCTGTTCGGCATGATTGTCGCACTGATCGGGTTCGTCACGGCGCTCTTTATCAAGCGGGTTAAAATTAAATAATTCCGGTACTATATGCATCCCCCACATACCAAAAGCCTGAAGCGTGAGCTTCAGGCTTTTCCTTTAAGTCGGAATTGATGGGGCGAGATGTTCTTGAACTGCCGGAACTGCTGTATAAAATAACTGGAGCTGGAAAAGCCCACTTCTAGAGCGATGCTGGTCATGCTCCGGTCCGTGGTGAGCAGGAGCTTCTCCGCTTCCGTAATCCGGATATAGCTGAGGTAATTGGTGAACGTTTTTCCCATGATCGCTTTGAATCTTCTTGAAAAATAGCTGTAGCTCATGTTGCACAGGCTGGCGGCCGTTTGGGCATTGATATCGTTCATGTAATTATAGTCGATGTATTCGAATACCTTCTGCAGCATCTGATAGTCGCTGTCATTCAGCGAATGCGCCACTTCCCAGCTCCACTGCTGGTGATGCGTCCTGCGCAGAAACCACAAAAAGACGCGGCAGATCAGGGTGCGGACCGCCAGCTCGAAGCCGAAGCCCTTCGCCGTGAATTCGTCGTAGATCTCCCGGATCAGGGAAGGAATCGGCGTATCCGTAATATCCTTTTCAGCAAAAACCCGTTGTCCACCAGCATCGGCCAGCGTAAACGGAAGGATGTATTTGGATTCCAGGAACGTGCGTGACGTGGAGTACAGAATTTCGGGATCGAATTTGACGACGATATAGGAAACCTCTTCATCCAAGGAGTAAATGGAATGCGTCTCATGCGAGTGGATCAGAATTAAGTCGCCTTTTCCGAGAACATGGCATGTGCCGCCCAGAAATACCTTCGCCGTGCCGGAAAGGAAATACAGGATTTCGATATAAAGATGCCAGTGGGGACCCACAATGCAGCTGGAGGCTTGGCTGGAGTGGATCATGCTTTCATAGGGATAATGAATCGACCCGGCGGCAGATCGGTTGGATTCGAAATACGGTTCAGGCATTATTTCAGCACCTCGTCTTCAGCATGACAAATATTTAATACTTTAGAATAGGTTCATTGTATTACTATTTCGGTGATTTTGGTATCCTTACCTTGACTTGTTACACGGAAGGAGGCAAATCAATGAAGAATATAGCGCTTCAGCTGTATTCCATCAAAGAGCTTACAAGCACGGATTTTCTTGGCACGCTGAAAAAGGTGGCGGATATTGGTTATGATGGCGTCGAATTCGCCGGATATTTCGGAACATCGGCGGCAGATTTGCGGCAGGCGCTCGACGCATACGGACTGAAAGCTGCTGGCAGTCACATCGGCATTTCCGATCTGATGCTCCAGCTGGAACAGACGATCGAATACTCGCTGGCCATCGGCAGTCCGTATATCATTTGTCCGGGACTTCCCGAAGAAATGCGTGAAAGCGCTGACAGCTATAGGCGGACCGCAGAACGCCTGGACCGGATCGGGGAACGCTGCAAGGAGCAGGGCATTCGCTTCGGCTACCACAATCACGGGGTCGAATTTCAGAAATTCGACGGCTTGACCGGACTGGAGTGGCTCGCAAACCATACCCACCCGGATCATCTCTTCCTGGAGCTGGATACATATTGGGCAGAGCATGCAGGCTTCCGTTCCGTGGACTGGATCGAGCAATTCAAGGATCGCTGCCGAATTCTTCACATCAAGGACATGAAAAGCAGAGAAGACGTCCGCAATACGGAGATCGGCTCCGGCATCATGGATTTCGCGGCCATCACGGAAGCGGGCAAGCGTTACGGCGTCGAGTGGTACACGGTCGAGCAGGAAGAATATGAAATTCCACAGCTCGACAGTATCGCGGCCAGTCTGCAATACCTTCGACAAATATTATAAACAAATTGTATCGGGAGATGATCATATATGGCAGAGCAGGAACTGAAAAAAGTAAGAGTGGGTGTCATCGGCTGCGGGGGAATAGCTAACGGCAAGCATATCCCGAATCTGAATGCCCATCCGAACGTCGAATTGGTCGCGTTTTGCGACATTATCGAGGAACGCGCGGTTCAATCCGCCCACAAAATCGGCAAGGAAGACATTGCAATCTATACGGATTACCGTGAGCTGTTGAAGGACGATAGCATCGATGTGATTCATGTGTGCACGCCGAACAAATCGCACTCCTTCATTACGATCGCCGCCCTGGAAGCAGGCAAGCATGTCATGTGCGAAAAGCCGATGGCCAAAACCTCCGAGGAAGCCAGGGCGATGCTGGAAGCCGCCAAGCGCACAGGCAAAAAGCTGACGATCGGATATGATAACCGCTACCGTCCGGATTCGCTCCTCTTGAAGAAAATCTGCGAACGCGGCGATCTGGGCGATGTTTATTTTGCCAAGGCCCATGCCATTCGCAGACGCGCGGTACCGACCTGGGGCGTATTTTTGAACGAGGAAGAGCAGGGCGGAGGCCCGCTGATCGATATCGGTACCCATGCACTGGACTTGACGCTGTGGCTGATGGACAACTACAAGGTGAAAAGCGTTGTTGGTAATGTCTACTACAAGCTGGGCAGTAAAAAGGATGCGGCTAACGCATTCGGTCCTTGGGATCCCGAGCAGTTTACCGTGGAAGATTCCGCGTTCGGATTCATCACGATGGAGAACGGGGCAACGGTGGCACTGGAATCCAGCTGGGCGCTGAACACGCTGGACGTGGGCGAAGCCAAGGCGACGCTGTGCGGTACGGAAGCGGGAGCGGATATGCGTGACGGACTGCGGATCAACGGCGAGGAGCTGGGTCATCTGTACACGAAACAGCCGGAGCTCAATACCGGAGGCGTAGCTTACTTCGATGGCAAATCCGAAAGCCAGTCGGCCAGGGAGTGCAGACTTTGGATCGACAGCATTCTTAATGACACCGAACCGATGGTGAAGCCGGAGCAGGCGCTGGTTGTCACGGAAGTGCTGGAAGCGATCTACGAATCGGCGCGCACGGGAAAAACCGTATATTTCACATAGAGTTAAATAGAATGAAGCTCACCCTTTTGTCAAAAGAGAGAGTGAGCTTCTTTTTCTTCTGATGCATTTTGAAATCATGTCGTAAATCTGAAGTGTTTTGTCGTGATGTTATACTGTCATATTCAGCGTTTGATATGTTAGATTAAGGGCATGATGTCCTAATATTAAAGATTGAGGTGGCTAACCATGATTCGAATCGGAAAAATTAGTTATTGGCACGTTCACGCGTGGGATTATACCAAGCAGGCACAGGAGCATCCGGATGCTGAAATCGTCGCGGTATGGGACGAGAATCCGGAGCGGGGGCAAGAAGCAGCGGCGAAACAAGGCGCCACATTTTATGCGTCCCTGGATGAGATGCTGGCACGGGATGACATCGATGCGGTCATTGTGGATGCGCCTACGCGTATGCACCGCGAGGTCATGCTGAAAGCAGCGGCAGCGGGCAAGCATATTTTCACCGAAAAAGTACTGGCACCGACGCTGCATGAAGTGAATGAGATTCTGGGAGCGGTCGAAGAACATCAGGTGAAGCTGACGGTATCCCTGCCAAGGCTAAACGATGGTTACACGCTCGCGATCCGGGATATTCTTGATCAGGAATTACTCGGAAAGGTGACCCTTGTACGGGTTCGCTTGTCTCATAACGGGGCAACCGCAGGCTGGCTGCCGGAGCATTTCTACAGCTTGGAGGACTGCCTGGGCGGAGCCTTGATCGATCTCGGCTGTCATCCTATGTATCTGACGCGCTTGTTCCTGAATCAGGAAGCGGTCGATGTCAGCGCTCAGTTCGGATATGTTACCGGCAAGGAAGTGGAAGACAATGCGGTTGCTACGCTGTCCACGGCAACTGGCGCGGTGGGCATCGTGGAAGCGGGCTTCGTGAACAATTTCTCCCCATTCTGCATTGAAGTCCACGGAACCGACGGAACGCTCCTGTACGGCACGCCGGACGAAAAGCTGCTGATCCGGACCTCCCGCAAGGACGAATACAAGGACGAATGGGCTGAGCTGCCGGTTCCAGCCGCGCGTGAAAGTGCATTCCATCAATGGATCGGGCATATTCAGAATGACACGCTGGCAACCGAAAATATCGCTCATGCGGTGGAGCTGACAAAGCTGATGGAAGCTGCCAACCAATCGGCACGTGAGCACCGCGCGGTCCGGGTTGACGAATTGAAGGCTTAAGCAGGACATGGCGGTTCTCAATTATGGAAAGAAGGAACGTGCTGCATGACAAACATCTTTCCGTATGAAACGATGATGGAGCGCCAGGACGCGCTGGAGCGGCTTGATTTGAAGGTGTACTGGGGGAATTACGAGATTCGGGTGCTCCGCTTTCATCTCACTTCTTTCCCTCCTGGTAAAATGGTGTCTTTTCATAAGCATGCGGAATATGAATTTCATTTTATTCCTCGCGGCAAAGGGATGGTCATCCTGGAAGAGGAACCTTTTTCGCTGAGAGAAGGCATGCTGTATTTGACGGGCCCGGATGTGATGCATTACCAGGAAGCAGATAAACTAGAAGCGATGGATGAGCTCTGTCTGCATGTGGATATCATCCATCTGGCAGACAAAGAGAAGCATAGAGGAAAGGCCGCCCGCCAGGCGGCCGATCCCTGGGAGCTGGCCGAAGCCCATGACTGCATGGAAAAGCTAGCGCGTCTTCCGCTGCATCCGGTTAGCGATACGCATGTGGCGATGCCCTACTTCCTCGAAGCATACGAGGCTTCGCAGATGAAATATGCGGGGCAGTACACGACGATCAAGCATTGCGTCATACAGATTTTACTGCGGGCCGTAAGGGCCTACACATCGGAACCGACGGAGGCACAGATGCCATCCCGGGACATGAAAGCCTACCGTTATCAGCTTGCGCTCGAATACATGCAGGCTAATTCATCCGGGGACGTCGTTCTGGACGATGTTGCGGATAAACTGCATATCAGTGCCAGACAGCTGCAGCGCATTATCAAAGAGCAGGGGGATGGGCGCTCGTTCAGCGAGATCCTGGAAGATATCCGTCTGAAGGCGGTCTGCCGAAGGCTCGCGGAAAGCAAAGATCCGATCGACAGCATTGCTGCGAATGAAGGGTTCTCCAGCGGCAGTTATTTGCATACGGTGTTCCGGAAAAGATTCGGGATGACACCGACCGAATACCGGAATATGAACACAAACCAATAGGAGGATGGCAACCAAGTGGGAAAGACGATACGGATAGGCATTATCGGAAGCGGCGGCATTGCCGGGGAGCATGTCCGCGCGTATAAAAACATAGAGGATGTTGAAATTGTCGGGGTTGCCGATATTTTACCAGGCCGGGCGGACCAGTTTATTGAACGCTGGGGTTTGACGCAGGCGAAGGGCTTTGACGATCACCGCAAACTGCTCGAAATGGAGCTGGACGGCGTCAGCATCTGTACGCCTAACGTGGCGCATCATCAAACGACGATCGATTCCCTTCAAGCGGGGAAAAACGTCATGGTTGAAAAGCCGATGTCGGTCACGTTGGAAGAAGCTGTCGATATGGTCCAAATGGCCAAACGGACCGGGAAAATACTGAATATCGGTTTTCAGCCGAGGTATGACCCGAACATGGGGCTCATCAAGGATCTGGTTCAGAAAGGGCAGCTGGGCAAGGTATATTATGTTGAAACGGGCGGAGGACGCCGCCGTGGTATGCCGGGCGGAACCTTTATCCGGCAAAACATCGCGGGAGCGGGGGCAATGGCGGATATCGGCTGCTATTCGCTGGATCTGGCCTTGAATACGCTCGGATATCCTAAACCTCTTACGGTTTCGGCCTATACATCCAATTATTTCGGTACGAATCCGAAATATCATCCTGAAGCCGGTCAATTCGACGTCGAAGACTTCGGCGTAGCGATCATCCGCTTCGAAGGGGATCTGGTGCTCAACTTCAAGACATCCTGGGCGATGCATATGGATACGCTTGGCTCAACGATGTTTCTGGGGACAGATGCGGGCATGAAGGTTCTTCCTGCCGGTAAAGGTCCTTGGAGCGGCGTATGGGACGGCAACGTTGGCTCCGTGTCCCTTTTCCATGACATTCAGGGTCATCACACCGAAAGCATTATTCCGTTAATCGACCATAAGCTCAGCGTATTTGAAGAGAAAATCAAGGACTACGTGCGCGCGCTCCGTGAAGGCGGGCCTGCACCGATTCCTGGAGAGCAAATCCTGCGCAATCAAGCGATACTGGACGGCATTTTGCAGTCCTCGGCGACGAAGCGCGAAGTCGAAATCCATATTCCCGAAATCGGTTAAACCGGTTTTCAAGGGTCCCGGGTACAGTCTGCTGCCTGAAGAATCAGGTATTGCAGGCTGTATTTGCGTTGTCTTGAGTATAAATGAAGTGAAAGCATCGCTGCTGTGATATATGTCCGGATTTCAAATTCTATGCCGGGGAAACGCTTCAGGCCTGGATCGCAACTAGGATCCGGGATTTTTCTGATGTTTTTTCCTATTATAATGTGTCTTGTCATTTTGAGAATATATGGTATATTAAAACTCCTTCCTTTTTTCCCGACATCTCACTTTGTAACATGGCCAACATATATTTACGCTTCTCATGTACATCAAAACAGGAGGACACTAATTCTATGTACTGGTTAAAATGGGATCTCAATCTCAAAATCAGGCTGATCGGGGATTCACTGTTCAACATGCTGTTCTGGATGTACTTTCCGTTTATGACGCTGTATTTCAGCGGGATATTCGGCAAGTCCGTCGCCAGTATGCTCATGGCTGTTCCGCCGCTGATCGGTATTTTCGCCAGCCTGCTCGGAGGTTTTCTGTCCGACCGTTTCGGCAGACGGCCTCCCATGCTTGCGGGGTACCTGATCCAATCCCTCATGTTTGGCATTTTTGCCATGTCCACGAACCATTGGGTCGATTATGCGGCTTATATCGGCATCGGGCTTGGGGGCTCGATTTTCTCTCCTGCAAGCTCGGCCATGGTAGCGGACGTGACGGCCGAGAAGGATCGGCGGCTGGTATTCGCCACGTTCGTGACCGGCCGGAATATCGGCGCTGTGTTTGGTCCGGCCCTGGGCTCCATCTTTTTTATTCATCACCGTACGGAGCTGCTGTGGGCCTGCACGGTCGTCACGCTGCTGTATTTCCTCATGATTCTATGGAAGATCCGGGAAACAATGCCTCCTCGTCCCCGGGAACAAGGCAAGCGGGGGGGCATTTCCTTGCTGCTGAAAGAGCAGTTTACGAACTATGGCGTGATTTTCAAAGACAAAGCTTTTGCGATCTATATCGCAGCCGGAATTCTGGTGACGATTGCCTTCATGCAGCTGGATATGTATCTGGCGACGTACGTGAAAGAATATGTACCGGCGCAGCCGCTGCTTTCTATTGGCGATTGGACTTACACGCTCAGCGGTACGGACGTCTTCGGATGGATGCTGGGCATTAACGGCCTGCTGTTCGTTGTCGGCGTGCTGCCGGTCACGAAGCTGTTTGAGCATACGAGCGACCGGAATGTGTTCATCATTTCCTCGGTGTTGTTTGGAACGGGGATGTTCCTGATCGGTTTAACGACCCATATATGGCTGCTGTTCCTGTTCATTATTATTATGACCATCGGCGAAATCTCCCGTTCCCCGGTTACCGAGAGCTTCGTCAGCAAATATGCGCCTGCGGATGCCAGAGGGCAGTATATGGGAGCCTCGAATCTGCAGTATTCCCTGGGGCGTTTTCTCGCTCCGATGACCGTGCTGCTGTCTTCCTGGCTGGGACCCGTGCAGGTGTTTGGAATCATCTTGCTATGTACGCTGCTGAGCGCCGTGCTGTATATCGTTTTGTTTCGCATTATTCCGCAGGATGCTCCGGACACGAATGCCAAACTAAACGCATAGCCCAAGGATGTGCAGCTCCATCATTTTTGCTGAACCTGATGTTATCTTTTTCCGGTAAAAGGGCAACCCTGTGAGAAGGAACCGAAAACATCTACAGGAGGAAGAATCAGCATAATGAAAAAACAAGCCATCTGCCTGAGCATTCTCAGCACGTTAGCATTCGGGGCTGCACCATTCAGCTCGTCCGCCTGGGCGAAATCAGAGGAGCTGCAGGTCAAAACAACCATCATCGATTCCAAAGGGGTACAGGTAGGCACCGCCGTCTTGACGCAAAAGAAAGATAGCGTCCTCATTCACGTCGAAGCCAAAAATCTCCCTCCGGGCGAGCATGGCATTCACTTTCACGAGACCGGCAAATGCGATCCGCCGGATTTCACGACCGCAGGAGCCCACTTCAATCCGCAGGGCAAGGAGCATGGATTCAAGAATCCGAAGGGATTCCACGCCGGTGATCTGCTGAACATTCATGTGAAAGCCGATGGAACGGTGGACGCAGACCTGGAGAGCAAGACCGTGACCCTGCAAAAAGGAGCAGCGAATTCCCTCTTGAAGGAGGGAGGCACATCACTCATGATTCATGAGAAAGCCGACGATTATGTAACCGATCCTTCCGGGAACTCCGGCGCCCGCATCGCATGCTCGGTTATTCGCTAAATACGGTTCGAAGCATGGAAGCAGTCAAAACAATTGTTTTGGCTGCTTTTGTTCATTCGACATCCTTTGGGCGGATGATTAGTGAATTGGACGGATATGACAATCGCCCTGGATCTCGTATACTTGGGATACGCTTTTTCCAATCCATGGTGGAATAAGAAGGAGGGATAGGAAGATGAGGGACAAATCGATTCGATCCGGCGCGGATCGCCTTAAGCCAAGCGCCAGCATCCGCAGCGCCACGACTTCCAGCAGAAGAGAGCGGTCAGAGCCGCGTCAATGGCGCCCGCGCGAGCATGCACCTGAAAAGCTGCAGTTCCATCCCGGCAAGCCGGAAAGCCCGTCAGAACAAGGACCGGAATGAACCGGAGTCGTCCAGACTCAATCACCTGGGAAATATAACGCATTAATCCGATAACACTTTAATGTACAAAATAGACTGGAACCGCGCAGCCGCGCGGTTTTTTTAGATTCCATGCTCCTGAAAATTTGGTAAAATGCTGAAAATTCCTCGTTGACCTCATGCGCATGCTGTGATAGATTCAAGAAAGTATAATATTAAGTGGATAGTTTTACTCGGATTTAGATCATAAATATGCATGCTGACGTGAGGTGGATAGGGTTGGAGCTTCAAGTAACAAACAGTCCTTTTAATCAAGAGCAGGCAGAATTGCTGAACCGCCTGCTGCCGACATTGACGGGAGCGCAGGCCAGCTGGCTCAGCGGGTATTTGACCGCGCTGCAAAGCCAGGCCGGTGTTTCAAGCCCGGAAAGTACTCAAGTACATCAGGGCAATACGACAGCAGAGTCCTCGGCGCCGAAGGAAGTTACGATCCTCTTCGGTTCCCAGACCGGGAACTGCAGCGGACTCGCGCAGAAGTTATCCAAAAGGCTGAGCGAGCAAGGGGCACAGGTGACGGTGTCCTCCATGAGCGATTTTAAGCCGAACAGCCTGAAGAAGGTTCAGAATCTGTTGATTCTCGTCAGTACGCATGGCGAAGGGGAGCCGCCCGACAACGCGATTTCCTTCTATGAATTCCTGCACGGCAAACGAGCTCCGCAGCTGGAAGGGCTAGCTTACTCCGTGCTTGCGCTCGGGGACACTTCCTATGAATTCTACTGCCAGACAGGCAAGGATTTTGATAAACGCCTGGAGGAGCTCGGGGGCAAAAGACTGGCTGAACGCGTAGATTGCGACGTGGATTTTGATGAACCGGCTGCAGACTGGATGAATGCGGTATTGAAAGCGTTGAGCGAAGGTAACGGAGCAGCTGCTTCAAGTGCGCAGACAGTAGATGCAGCGCAAATCGCTGCAGGTGAGACCGAATATTCGCGCACGCATCCATTCCAAGCTGAAATATTGGAAAACTTGAATTTGAACGGACGCGGCTCCGACCGTGAAACCCGACATGTTGAAATATCGCTGGAGGGCTCCGGACTTCAGTATGAACCGGGGGACAGTCTGGGCATTTGTCCGGAAAATCACCCGGAGCTTGTCGATCAGCTGATGGCTGCCATGGATTGGAATCCGGAGGAGACCATCACGATCAACAAGCAAGGTGACCAGCTCGCGCTGAGAGAGGCGCTGCTTCGTCATTATGAAATCTCCGTGCTGACCAAGCCGCTGCTCGTTCAGGCCGCAAAGCTGTCCGGCAGCGAACCGCTTAAAGAGCTGGTCGGACCGGGTAGAGAGCAGGAGCTTAAGGCTTATATGGTGGAAAGAGATCTGCTCGATCTTGTGCAGGATTATCGGCTTAAGGGCATTCCTGCCCCAAGTTTCACAGGCATACTACGCAAGCTTCCCGCCAGGCTGTACTCCATTGCCAGCAGCTCGAAGGCTTATCCGGACGAGGTCCATGTGACGGTTCGTACGGTTCGGTACGAAGCCCATGGACGCGACCGCTATGGCGTGTGCTCCGTTCAGCTTGCGGAAAGGCTGGCATCGGGCGGTTCATTGCCGGTGTACATACAGCATAATCCGAACTTCAAGCTGCCTGTGAACCCGGATACTCCTGTCATTATGATCGGCCCCGGCACCGGCGTTGCGCCGTTCAGAGCTTTCCTCGGCGAACGGGAAGAGACCGGAGCGGAAGGCAAGAACTGGCTTTTCTACGGTGATCAGCATTTCTCTACCGATTTTCTGTACCAGACCGAATGGCAGCGTTGGCTGAAAGACGGCTTGCTTACCCGCATGGACGTCGCTTTTTCCAGAGACATGGATCACAAGGTCTATGTGCAGCACCGGATGCTGGAGAAGAGCCGCGAGCTGTATGAATGGCTGCAGGAAGGAGCCTGCGTCTATGTATGCGGCGACGAAAAGAAAATGGCGCATGACGTGCACGCGACGTTGGCGATCATACTTGAGCGGGAAGGCGGCTTGAGCCCGGAAGCGGCAGCGGAGTATTTGCTCCAGATGCAGCAGGAGAAGCGTTATCAGCGCGATGTCTATTAATCCTGCCGAATCCTTGGTGGAATAGCGAGAGGAGAGAGTTACAGATGTCTGAGAATAATCTATTGTCCAAGAACAGCGCCCCTCACAGCGACGTGGAAGAAATCAAAATCCGCAGCAATTATTTGCGGGGAAGCTTAGAGGAAACGCTGAAGGACCCGATCACCGGTTCGATCCCGGAGGATGACAACCGACTGATGAAGCATCACGGCAGCTATATGCAGGATGACCGGGATCTGCGCAATGAACGGCAAAAGCAAAAGCTGGAGCCCGCGTACCAGTTCATGCTTCGGGTGCGCGCATCAGGCGGCGTCGTGACGCCGGACCAGTGGCTGATGATGGATCGCATTGCGTTCAAATATGGGAGTGGCACGATCCGTTTGACCACAAGGCAGTCCTTCCAGCTCCACGGCGTTCTCAAATGGAATCTCAAAAATACGATACGCGAAGTGAATGATGCGCTGCTGACCACGTTGGCCGCATGCGGAGACGTAAACCGCAATGTGATGTGCAATCCGAACCCGCATCAATCGGATATTCATGCCGAAGTATACGACTGGGCCTGCAGGGTCAGCGATCACCTGGATCCCAAAACCAAGGCATATCACGAAATTTGGCTGGACGGTGAAAAGGTTGTATCCAGCGATGACGAGAATGAAGAGCAGGAGCCGATCTACGGGCGCGTGTATTTGCCCCGCAAATTCAAAATCGGCATTGCCGTTCCTCCTTCGAACGACGTGGATGTCTATTCCCAGGATCTCGGTTTCATTGCCATCGTTGAAAATGGCCGCTTGGCAGGATTCAACGTGTCTGTCGGTGGAGGCATGGGCATGACGCACGGCGATCCGAAAACCTACCCGCAGGTGTCTAAAGTCATCGGCTTCTGCACACCGGAGCAGATGATCGACGTTGCCGAAAAAACCGTCACGATCCAGCGGGATTACGGGGATCGTGCCGTACGCAAGCATGCCCGGTTCAAATACACGATCGATGACCGGGGAATCGGCTGGTTTATCGATGAGCTGACCTCCCGTCTCGGATGGAAGCTGGAAGTAGCCAGACCATTCCGCTTCGAAGATAACGGAGACCGCTACGGCTGGGTGAAGGGCGCCAACGGCAAATGGCATTTTACCTTGTTTATTCAAAGCGGACGCGTGAAGGACGAAGAAGGATACGAGCTGATGACAGGACTTCGCGAAATCGCCAAAGTGCATACGGGAGATTTTCGCCTGACACCGAATCAAAACCTGATCATTGCCAATATCAGTCCGCAGAAAAAGAAAAAAATCGAAGCGATGATCGAAGAATACCATTTGACGGACGGCGCTCATTACTCCTCTTTGAGACGGAATTCCATGGCTTGCGTGGCATTTCCAACCTGCGGTTTGGCTATGGCCGAATCGGAGCGCTATCTGCCTACGCTTCTCGATAAAATCGAGCCTATCCTGGAAGAAGCAGGTCTTCGGGAAGAGGATATTGTGATCCGGATGACTGGGTGCCCGAACGGCTGTGCACGACCGATGCTGGCGGAGCTGGCATTCATCGGAAAGGCACCGGGCAAGTATAATATGTATCTGGGCGGCGGATTTGCGGGCGACCGTCTGAATAAGCTGTACAAGGAGAATGTTGGGGAAGCCGAGATTCTGGAATCGCTGCGTCCCATCCTTGCCCGATACGGCGCAGAGCGCGAGCCGGGTGAGCATTTCGGAGATTTCGTCATCCGGGCCGGCTATGTGACGGAAGTCCGCGATGGACAGGAATTCCATGCGCAGAGCGCTGTGATCTGATATGGAACATGCAAACAACCCTGATTTCAGGGTTGTTTTTTTGTTTTTAAATCAACTCCGGGTTTGAAATGGTCCTGTTCTGTATGATAAAATGAATATATATGAATTTTTCACAAGAGGGAGGGATGGGATGAAGACACGGACAAACAGACTTCGTATGCTGCTGATTATCGTCCTTGGATGCCTTCAGATGTTATCTTTTCCCGTCGCCTTTGAAGAAGAAATTCCCTCGTCTTATGCCAATGAAACCGAAACGGTGCATGGCCGCATCGATCCGCAGAGCAAACCGCTCATACGCAAAATCCCTTCTTTTATGCAAAGGCTGATGCTGATGGCATCCGCGCTTCCGCTGCTTTTTGTCATACCGCAGCTGCTATTGCTGCGCATTCCTAAACCCCGATTGCCTTTTGTGCCTTGTATTCTCGTCCGTAAAAAATACCTCTTGCTTTTGCCGATCAAATTCACCTCAAGTTACGTGGCTTAATCTGCATCCTGTACAAAGTTCCTTTTTGAGCTGATGGTGGATGGTTTTTCCATGTCAAAAAACCTCTGTAATCAACCTTTATTTCGTGTACCCAAAAATCTGGATTCAAAATGATCCTTCAATGAGTTCTTATCTTGCTTCACAAGGTACAACAAGCATCTTTTCGAAAAAATCATAAAGGGCTTGGACGGATGTAGAAGCCATAATATATGTGAAAAATATCTCAAACTATAATGAATACGATCAGGAGGCTGTATGTTCATGGATATTCGTGAGTCTGTTTTGCCCGGAATCGGGATGAAGTATCAGGTGGATACCGCAAGCGGGGATCGCATCGTCATTGTCATACACGATGACGGAAGGCGGGAACTCTATCATTTTTCGTATGAGGATTATGACCAAAGCATTTCCATGGTGACGTTGGAGGATCAAGAGGCCAGGCAGTTTGCCGCGCTTGTCGGGGGCATGGTGTATAAACCGAAGCAGCTCGAAAGCGTCGAAATGGCTTTTGATGATCTGACCATCGAGTGGTACCGGATTGAGCCTCATTACGGCTGTATCGGAAAGTCGATCGGTGAACTGAATATCCGCCACACGTCGGGTGCATCGGTCATCGCTCTCATGGATAAAAAAACGGGTAAACAGGTGAATCCCGGTCCGGAAGCCGTGCTGAACGTAGAGGCGACCGTCGTTGCGGTCGGAGAGCGGGAGCAGCAAAAACGGTTCAAACAAATTCTAATGAACGGAAGCGGGTGAAAGGATGGAGCATCTTGTATTTGAAATTGGCTTGGCCCTCGGATTGATTGCGCTTGGCGGTTTGATATCGGCGAAGCTGCGCTTCTCGGTCATTCCGTTTTACATTCTGGTGGGGATGGCTGTCGGGCCTCATGCCATGGAGCTGTGGCATTTCGATTTCCGGTTCATCGACAGCGCCCCGTTCATTGATTTTATGGGGAGAATCGGCGTTTTGTTCCTACTCTTTTATCTGGGACTGGAGTTCTCGGTAGGCAGGCTGATTAAATCGGGACGAAGCATTGCGGTCGGCGGCTCGATCTATATCGGCATTAATTTTACTCTGGGATTGCTGCTCGGTTTTCTAAGCGGATTCCCGGTCGCGGAATCGTTGATCATTGCCGGCATCACGACCATTTCCTCCAGCGCGATCGTGGCTAAAGTATTGGTGGATTTGAAACGGACGGCGAATCCCGAGACCGAAATGATCCTGGGGATCATTATGTTCGAGGATGTTTTCCTCGCTGTCTATATTTCGATTCTGTCCGGGTTCGTCCTGAGCGATTCCAGCTCCCTCGGCGGCGTCCTCTTGTCTGCCCTGGTATCTCTTGGATTCATGCTGGCCGTAATCATTATCGGGCGCAAGGCGGTGCCCCTGCTGAACAAGTGGCTGCGGATCCGTTCGAATGAGCTGTTCGCGCTCGTGATTTTCGGTTCGTTATTTCTGATTGCGGGATTCTCGGAAACGATTCACGTTGCAGAGGCGATCGGTGCGCTGCTTGTCGGATTGGTGCTGGCCGAAACGGAGCATGCCAAACGCATCGAGCACTTGATCATGCCTTTTCGGGATTTCTTCGGAGCCGTATTTTTCTTCAGCTTCGGGTTGTCGATCGATCCATTATCGCTTGGTGGTAACGCGATCTGGCTGGCGCTCGCTGCAGTCGTGGTGACTTTAATCGGGAACTTCAGCGCCGGAATGTTTGCGGGAAGAACGGCGTCTTTATCGCCGAAGGCGTCCGCAAATATCGGTCTTACGATTGTATCGAGAGGGGAATTTTCCATTATTATGGCCAATCTCGGCAAAGACGGCGGCCTGATGGATATATTGCAGCCCTTTTCGGCGATCTATGTGCTTATACTGGCGATTCTCGGTCCCCTTATGACGAAGCAATCCAAACCGATATTTTTCATGCTGAACCGTTGGTTTAAATTCAAAGACAGGCGCGTGCCGAATGCCGTTCCGAAGGATGAGCTGCTATAACTGCATCATCTGATGTCACTTGCGTGAGTGAAGGGGGATAGACGATGACCTCTATGGATAAAGATCTATGCGTGACCTTGAAACGGGATAAACCGATAAACAACGGGGACCAAGGCAGCGGCAGGAAAATGGTGCTGCAGTCTGTACTGGGCGGAATAACGGCAGCGGTCGGCCTTGAGATGTTTCTCCATCCGCATGACTTGATTGCAGGCGGTATAACCGGGATTTCCGCGTTGGTGTCCTTTCACACCAATGATCCTTTTGCGGTTTTGCTGATCGTGTTCAACCTGCCAATTCTGCTGCTGTATTGGCTATCCGGACAGTGGCCGGCACTGATTAAGGGAGTTCCCGGGCTGCTTGCCTTCGCGGGGGCGGCGTTCCTGCTTGGGCCTGTGCCTCCGGCAAGCAGTGAACCGGTCATTGCTGCTATGGCGGGCGGTCTATGTCTGGGGATCGGTGCTGGAATGGCTGCAAAAGCAGGAGGATTGCTGGACTCGTTGGGATTGGAATTGCGTGACCGGGGGATAGGGCTGCCCATGCGGCTGATCTCACCCAGGTATTTTACGACAGGCCGGTTGCTCCTCTGTCATGGCTGTGTGCTCGTTATTGCCGGCTTGTTGATGGATTGGGAGAGAACCCTGTACTCAGCACTGGCTTGCATGGCTGCATATGAGGCATCCGCTTTCGTGCTGTACGGAACAGAACGAATCGTGCTGGCATCTGTTGCGAATCCGAAAAAGTTTGATGAGATGGTGCAGCGCAGACTGCGGCTGAACAGCGGATTGCCTGTGCAGCGTAATTTTGTTGAGGAAGAAAGTCCCGTATATTTAAAATATAAGCTGCATGTCTGGGACATTCCCCGCTTTAAGGCGGTAACGAAACAAGCGGATCCGAATGCGGAGGTGATCATTCTGGATCAGGTCCGCAGCCAGGCTCGCCGATCCGGTGATTGAAACGGGAATCCGTTGGATATGCAAAAGCCCTGTCCATGACAGGGCTTTTGCACGTGGGATAAGACGACTAATTTTATCATATCCAAAAGAGAATACGCGCTTGACATACCGACTGCCGGTATGTATGATGAAATTACATCAAACCGTCGGTCGGTATTGAAGGCGGTGAATCTTTTCGTAGGTTGATCCTGATCGGATATGATGAAAAATGGAGGGTAATGATCATGAATCAAATGTGGATCGGAGTGCTGGTAATATTGATTCTTGCCGCAAGGCAGCTGAACGCGAAGCCAATGAAAAGAAGCTTATTTGTTCTTCCTATAATTATGTTTGGGTATGGATTATATTTCTGCGCTTCTTCGGGGGTGCAAACCGGGGAAGCCGTTTCGCTTGCCATCATGACTGTGATGAGCTTGGCTGTCGGTTTCGTTCAGGGTCATCTCACGCGGGTGTATCAGCATAATGAAGTCTGGATGATCGCGGGTTCATGGCTTTCGGTTGCTGTATGGCTGTTTTCGCTGCCGATCCGATTTATTGTCAAATACGGTTTCATTCACCTGTTCAACATTCCGGTCGTTTTGACGGGGGATCGGATGTTTGTTCCGTTTCTATTCGCCGTGGCCCGGATCGTCCTCGGAAGAGCGATTTATTTTGCGGTGAAATATCCCGATGAATTTATGGAGGCAGCTTCCATGTCGCGCTACGAAAGACGGAGCCGCCGCAGAGCCTATAGAAGATACTAAACAGAAAACTCCAAAGCTTCTTCAAAGCTTACTGAAAAGTCCGTGCTGACGGGCTTTTTTGCATGTGATGAGAGAAAAAAGTGACGCATAACAAGTGGACGTGACTCCTGAGCTTGTATTCCGGTGGGCTATGAGGCTGATTCAAGCTAAATATTCACGTGTAACTATTCTTAAGCTGACATATCTGTTCGGCTCCTTTTTTCATATCAGAATACTTAATGAGGTGATACCTTAATGAACGCAGAATCGTTTGTTTTCCGAATCAATGACAAGAGCTACAAGGCAGAGCCGGGTCAAACCATCCTGCAGGCATCCGGGGATACCTATATTCCAAACGTCTGCTATCATGAACAATTGGGTCCGATTCAGACATGCGATACCTGTCTCGTCGAAGTGGACGGGGAATTGATTCGCGCTTGCGCGACGGAGGTGCGGCCTGGAATGCAGGTTCGCACCGATACAAAGCTGGTGAAGAATGCCCAGGAGGAAGCGATGTCCCGCATTCTCGAAAACCATGAGCTGTACTGCACGGTTTGCGATAACAACAACGGAAACTGCAAAGTACATAATACGACGGAGTTTCTTGAGCTCGACCATCAGAAATACGAGTTCAAAGAAAAGCCGTATGAAAAGGATATGACGCATCCGTTTTACCGTTACGATCCCGATCAGTGCATTTTGTGCGGCCGCTGCGTGGAAGCCTGTCAGGATCTGCAGGTGAACGAGACGCTCAGCATTGACTGGAGCCGAGAGCATCCACGCGTCATTTGGGACCAGGATGTTCCGATCGACGAATCCTCCTGCGTTTCCTGCGGACACTGCGTAACGGTATGTCCATGCAACGCCTTGATGGAGAAATCCATGATCGGTGAAGCCGGGTATTTGACCGGAACCTTTGCCGATGTATTGGAACCGATGATCGATCTCACGAAGGAAGTCGAGCCCGGTTACCGCGATATTTTCAAAATATCTGAAATCGAAGCTTCGATGCGGGATTCGCGCATTAAAAAAACAAAAACGGTATGCACCTACTGCGGTGTCGGCTGCAGCTTCGAGGTATGGACCAAGGGCCGGCATATTCTGAAAGTGGAGCCTAACGAAGAGGCACCGGTCAACGGGGTTTCAACCTGCGTCAAAGGCAAATGGGGCTGGGATTTTGTGAACAGCCAAGAACGGTTGACGAAGCCGTTAATCCGGCAGGGGGACGAGTTCGTCGAAGCCACTTGGGACGAAGCCATGAACTACATCGCTCATCATTTGGGCAGCGTGAAGGAGCAGTTCGGCCCGGATTCGATCGGATATATCGCCTCGTCCAAGTGCAGCAACGAAGAGAACTTCATCTTCCAGAAATTCGCTCGGGCCGTCATGGGCACGAATAACGTGGATAACTGCGCCCGGTACTGCCAGACACCCGCATCCAAAGCGCTCCTGCGGACGGTAGGATACGGCGGGGACTCCGGTACGATTCAGGACATCCAAAGTGCAGGGCTTGTCATCATCATCGGAGCGAATACGGCGGAATCGCATCCTGTTCTCGCGACCCGGATCAAGCGGGCCCACAAGCTTCACGGCCAGAAGCTGATCGTTTCGGATCTGCGGACAAACGAGATGGCGGAGCGCGCCGATATTCATCTCCATCCGAAGCACAGCACCGATTTGATATGGCTGAACGCCGTGACCAAATACATCATTGATCAGGGCTGGGAAGCTCGTGAATATATTCAACAACGCGTTAACGGCTATGACGAATTTGTCCAATCGCTGCAAAAGTATACGCTGGAATTTGCGGAAGAGATGACCGGAATATCCAAAGAAACCTTGATTCAAGTGGCAACGATGATTCACGAGTCGGATTCGACATGCATTTTATGGGCGATGGGCGTCACCCAGCATAAGGGCGGTACGGATACAAGCACGGCTATCTGCAATCTGCAGCTGGTCACAGGCAACTTTGGCAAACCGGGCACGGGAGCTTATCCGCTGCGTGGACACAACAACGTACAGGGAGCTTGCGATTTCGGAACGCAGCCGAATGTTTTTCCGGGTTATGAATCGGTTGAAGACGACGAGATTCGCGGACGTTATGAACGCGCATGGGGCGTGGAGCTTCCCAAGCATACCGGTTATAACAACCATGAGATGGTTGATGCCATTATGGAGGGCAAGATCAAAGCCATGTATCTGTTCGGCGAAGACATGGCTCTTGTCGACGCGAACGCCAATCTGGTTGACGAAGCTTTCAGCAAGCTGCAGTTCTTTATTGTGCAGGATGTGTTCTTCTCCAGGACAGCAAGATATGCGGATGTAATTCTGCCGGCGGCGCCAAGCTTGGAGAAGGACGGAACGTTCACGAATACGGAAAGACGCATTCAGCGTTTCTATCAAGTCTTTGAGCCGATGGGCGATTCCAAGCCGGACTGGGAAATCATTCAAATGGTGGCCAATGCAATGGGAGCCAATTGGAATTATAAACATCCTTCCGAAATTATGGATGAGGCATCCGTCTTGGCTCCTCTATTCGCGGGGGTGAGCTATGAGCGCCTGGAAGGGTGGAATAGTCAGGTGTGGCCAGTTCAGCTTGACGGTACCGATACGCCGCTCTTGTATCAGGACAGCTTTAACTTTCCAGACGGCAAAGCCAAGCTGTTCCCTGTAGATTGGACGCCACCGCATGCGTATGATCAGCAATATGACCTGCATATCAATAACGGCCGTTTGCTGGAGCATTTCCATGAAGGGAATATGACCTACCAATCCGAAGGCCTGAAACATAAAGCACCGAGAGCGTGGCTTGAAGTCTCGCCGGAGCTTGCAATCGAACGCGGTATTTCGGACGGAGCAATCGTGCGTCTGACGTCGCCGGAAGGATCGGTCAAGCTGCCTGTACTGGTGACGAATCGTGTGAAGGGCAACGAATTATACCTTCCGATGAATACGGACAGCCGTAACGAGGCGATTAACTTTTTGACCAGCAGCGATCATGATCAAGTGACGGATACGCCGAACTATAAGGAAACGGCCGTCTCCATGGAAGTGCTATCCTATGACGGCGAGCTTCCTCTGCCTAAATCCAATCACCGTATCGATACGCAGCGGAACCCGCAAATCGGCGTTCGCGTGGAGGACAAGTGGAACCGGCCTGATTTTGTACAGGTTGCCGAAGTCGTACGGAGAGAGGAGGTCTAACCATGGCAAATCCAATCACTCGCATTAACCGCAAGGTCCCGACGGAAGCGGAAATACGAGCCCAAGAAATGGAGCGTCTCGCGGAGGGGGCTGCCAAAAGCCATCCGGGACTGCTGATGTTTATGGACATTGTCCAAGAAATGTACGAAGCGGGATATTTGGAAATTGTGCAGGGAATGGTCAAAAACCGCGAAAAGGTTCTGCCGTACGCGTTCGATTTCATTAAAGTTTCCGGCATGCCGATCGTAATGAAAAACGTGATATCCGGCCTCCAGTTTCTGGGGACGCTGGAGCCCCAAAAAGTGCAGCGCACCATGAATGCGGTTAGCCACGGTTTGAACAAATCGCTAGATGTGGATATGGATGGGGAGAATAAGGGCTTTTTCGATCTGCTTAAGATGATGAAGGATCAGGATGTGAATCGTTCGATTACGATGCTGCTCACGTTCCTGAAGAGTATGGGGCAGCATCTTGGGAATTCACAGCAGGAAGTCAACCGAGAAATGAATCAGGATAAGCAGGATATTATGGATGAAATGTAGTCCGAATTCAGAAAAGATTCTATGATGAGAATTCATGTGATATGATGGAAGAAATCAGCATGATCCAACGAAGGGACCTATATTATATAGGCCCCTTTTGTATACATAACCTCAATTCAAGCGAATGGGAGGCACCGGAGTGTATGGAAGCAACACCGATCCGCAAGCCGATTCGAAGGTCTAAATGGAGATTGCTGCTGGGGACGGCGTATTACAGGGGAAAACGATATTGGGAATGGAGCTTTGGTTCAGTTCGATTTGCCCATAAAAGAACGAAGGAGCCGCTTCCCTACCGGATATCGGAACATCGGACACCCATGCTTAGACAACTGAAGGACGTAGATATGTGGATGCAGCATAATAAAGTCACCAATTTGAAGCTTGCAACGGAGCGGCTTCAGGGGTTGACGATCATGCCTGGAGAAACCATGTCATACTGGAAGCTGATCGGTAAGCCGAATCGGCGCAAGGGGTATGTGGAAGGCATGGTTCTATTTTACGGCGGCTTTAAACCGGGAGTTGGGGGCGGGTTGTGTCAGCTGTCCAATCTTCTCTATTGGATCACACTGCATACCCCGCTTGAGGTCACCGAAAGGCATCGTCACAGCTATGACGTTTTTCCGGATGCCAACCGGACGCAGCCGTTCGGAAGCGGGGCGACCTGCGCCTATAATTACCTGGATCTGCGGATCAAAAATACGACGGATGAACCTTATCAGCTCATCCTCGGGATGGAGGATGGAATGTTAACGGGGGAGTGGAGATCAACCAAGCCGGCGCTTTACCGTTATGAAATTTATGAAAAGCAGCACCGGATTTCACAGCATTATTGGGGAGGATATGAGCGCTATAACCGGATTCACCGGAAAATATTTAACTTGGACGGCGAGCTGGTCGCCGATGAATTCGTTACTGAAAACCGGGCGCTGATGATGTATCAGCCGTTCCTGGAGTCCGGAAGCTGATTTGTAGACCGGTTCACATCGTTCAGGTTAAGGATTGTTTAGATCCCGATGCCGAGTATAATAGAAGGAAAGGAAAAGGAGGCGAATCGCATGAATACGGTACCGGATATGATGGACCCGAATACGGAACATAACACGGATACCTGCTCAGGTGACCATTCGGAACGAAAGAGTCATCATTCAGAGAAGGTAAAGAACAGTCTAATCAGCCGCTTGAACCGCATTGAGGGCCAGGTTCGAGGCATCAAGGGACTGATTGAAAAGGATACGTATTGTGATGATGTCCTGAATCAGATTGCCTCCGTACAATCCGCATTGAACGGTGTGGGGAAGCTGCTGCTGGAGCATCACATGAAAAGCTGCGTGGTCCAGCGCATCCAGGAAGGTGACCAGGAAGTATTAACGGAGCTTATGACGACGATGAACAAATTGATCAAGTAAAACGTAAAAGGCCGCCATGGGCGGCCTTTTTTGTGTTGTCAGCTGCAATAACGGCTCAGACGGCTGAGAAGGCGTAAACAGGAAGCGATTGGATATCGCGCCCAGCGGTGGAATCCTTGAGCATCTGAATTTGAGATCGGAGGAGATCCAGACTTTTAGCCGGCAGATGAGGAATCCCTTGGAACTCTTCCTCTGCATCAAGCAAAACCTTGTCCACTTCCCATTGACCGTCCTGAAGCTCAGGAGATGATATCGATGCTTCTTGAACCAGGGTCCAGCCCGCTTGTTGGACGAACCGCTGGATGTCGGATGGCGTGAAAAGCGTGCGAACGTTGGATTCGCTACTGTTCTTGAAGGACTCGTACTGGGCTTGAATG
The DNA here is from genome assembly GCF_004001045.1 of Paenibacillus chibensis. Taxonomy (GTDB): domain Bacteria; phylum Bacillota; class Bacilli; order Paenibacillales; family Paenibacillaceae; genus Paenibacillus_AQ; species Paenibacillus_AQ chibensis. Next base: position 125,549 of record NZ_BIMK01000009.1, on the reverse strand, counting down.
AGTACGGCCAAAAGATGAGGATACTGCTCGATCCGCTGCACCCGTGTATCCCACTCCGCAAAGCAAAGCTGTTTGCCCCACGCTCGTACTCTCCGCAATAGCTTCAAAAGCTCCTCTGGAGAACTTAAATACCAGGAACAATGGGAAAAGACCACAAAATCGAAAAAGGCATCCGGAAAATCCGTGTCGGATGACAGAATATCAACTTCAAATTCCATGTGAATCTGATGTCCCAAAGGGGATTTCATCAAGTAATCGGCGGAATCGCCGATCGTGATCGGTGCCCCGTAATCTGGGGGTCCGATATCAATTCCATGCACCAAACCGGTAGAACCTGCAAAATAAGCAAGCACGGCTGTCGTATCACCTTGACCGCAACCGATTTCAAGCACTTTGGCGCCTTCATGTATTCCCCAGAAACGCGTTAATTTAATGCGATGCTCGGTCTGAGTCATTTGGACGGCGGCCCCGCCGCTTATTTGGGCAGAAGCCATGCATTTAGTTATGAAGCCAGTCACATCGTTTGTCATGGAATCCCTCCTTGTTCAGGTTTCGCTACCCGATATGAATATCATTATACAGGAATCCACTCTCTAGCTGGTTCATGGTAGAATAGAAATCATACGCGAGTTAAACCTCATTCGTTCATTTTATATACACAGAGAAAGCGGTGGTAGCATGAGATTTACGCAGCAGGAAATTGACCTCATCCGTGCCCAGTCCAGTCGAATGGAGCAGGAAGGAGAGATTACCCCGGAAGCACTCCAGTACATATACGATAAAAAGCTGTTTCACCTGTTCGTTGCCGATGATCTGGCGGGGAATATGACTTCGCTGCCGGAAGCGATCCGCATTTTTCAGGAATGCGCCCGAATTGACGGGAGTTTTGGCTGGTTGGTTACGATTGGAGCGGGCGGCGGGTATTTCGTTCCATTCATGACGGAGGAGATCGGGCGTAAAGTCTTCGCTGATCCGCATGCCGTCATTACAGGCAGCGGGGCCGTGACCGGAACAGCACGGAAAGTGGAAGGAGGATACCGGGTCAGCGGGCGCTGGAAATACTGCAGCGGTTCCACGCATGCGACAACCTTTACGGCGAATACAGTGCTCGAGCAGGAAGATTCGGCAGATTCCGGAGCCGAGCGGCAGCTTGTCACGATCATTATGGAGCCGGGACAGGTTGAGATTATTAAGGATTGGAATACTTTTGGACTTAAGGCCACGGCAAGTCATAGCATGGTGGCCACCGAGGCATTCATTCCCGAGGAAATGACCTTTTCCTTTGATGAGATGCGGTCGCATCAGGATGAGCTGCTGTACCGTTATCCGTTCCTTCCTTTTGCGCAAACCTCGTTTGCCGGCGTGGCGATGGGGCTTGCAGATCGTTTTGTGGAATTGGCGGAGCAGCACCTTCGGGAACGGGGGAAAGAGCAGGTTCTAGCTGCGCTGGAGGATCAGAAGCAGGAGTTCGCCCGCCAGAAGGAAGCCTTTTATCTCGTGCTGGACAAGTCCTGGGAGGAACTAGGACACAAGGGCAAGCTTTCGCCGGAGATGGAGCAGCGCATATCATTCGAGTGCGTTACGGCTGCCAGAACATCGTTAGGCTGTGGTCTGCGCCTGTTTCCGCAGCTGGGATTGGCGGCATGCATGGAGGATACCGATGTGAATCGAACGTGGAGAGACCTACAGACCGCGTGCCAGCATGCGCTGCTGCGCGAATAGTGTATTCCGAAAACGGCTGATAGCCGTTTTCTTTTTTTTCGGCAGGAGCTTGATCCGGAGCATATTTCTTTTACAAACAACGATCGAATAATTTACGGATCAATAATACTCGGCTTGTATGATGAAGGAAGGAGAGGATTTATCCTATATCGGAGGGAGAGAATGGAATGAAACTGGCTTTGATCGGAGATTTGCATTACCACGAAATCGACACCGCGATTCCTGGGCTGGCTGAAGCCCGTTCGGCATTCTATTCCAATGTGCTGCAGCAGTTTATGAGTCTGGACGCCGATTTGTATATTTCGATGGGGGATCTGACCAATTACGGCTTGAACTCAGAGCTGAAGGAAGTATATGAGCTGCTGGGCCAGCCGGGCAAGCGGTTTATCCACGTCCTCGGCAATCATGATTTATACGCACAGCCCAGACAGAACGTACTGGAGACGACCGGTCAGCAGCGCTACCATATGCTCGAAACCGATGAAGCGATGCTAGTCTTCCTCGACACGGCCAAAGAGATGGATTATACAGATTGGGGCGGCTGGCTGGATTTCGAACAGCTGGAATGGCTGGATACAAAAGTCGTCCAATCCGGTACTAAACCGCTGCTTGTATTCGGGCATCACCCGGTTTACCGGACAACAGCCGGGTCGGATCGGGACATGGGCTCCATTCATCCGACCATTAACATCTGGAACATTCTCAACCGTAATCAAGGGATCGGCATATATTTTACCGGACATATCCACATGGACTCCATTGTCCAGCAGATGGATTGGTCCTTCGTGCAAATGTCTGCTTGTCTTGATCAACCGGGTTTCCGCCTGGTCGATATAGGGGAGGAATGCATCCGAATCACGGCCGTCGATGTTACCGACCCGCGCGTTCTCGACAGTGCCCCGGTACTTCACCAGCATATGAAGCATTTCTCGCCGACGCCTCATGCACGTGGCAAGGAAAAAGACCGTGAACTGCTGCTGCAGAAGCTCGAGAAACCGGTCATTTCATAACCGGAGGGGCAGGGAAGCATGACTTAATCATAACGTTTTCAGAAAAAACACATGACGCATTAGACATATGGGCGTATAATTTTCTCCATGTCTAGATTTTGTTGGAGGAAGTGAACTTGAGATGCGTCAACATCATAAGACGGTTCTGCTGCTGGCTTTTCTGATCTTGGTGTGGGGAATTAACTGGCCATTATCCAAGTATGCGCTGCAGTATACACCGCCTGTGCTTTTTGCCGGGCTCCGTGCTCTCATCGGGGGACTCCTGCTGGTCATCGTGGCTCTGCCAAAGTATAAGAAGCTTCAGTTCCGCCGGAACTGGCCCATATATCTAATATCGGCTTTGCTCAGTATCGTGCTGTATTATGGCGTTCAGACCATCGGTCTGCAGTACACGCCTGCGGGTCTTTTCTCCGCCATCGTATTTTTGCAGCCGGTGCTGCTTGGGCTCTTTTCCTGGCTTTGGCTTGGGGAAAGCATGACACGACAGAAAATGCTGGGCCTGTTCATCGGCTTCGCAGGCGTAGCGACGATGAGCGCCGGAGGAATGACGGGGAATATTTCGACGATCGGCATTATTCTAGCGATCATCACGGCTTTAACTTGGGCACTCGGAACGGTATACGTGAAGAAGATCGGCCATAAAGTCGACTCACTGTGGCTCACCGCGATGCAAATCACGATCGGGGGCGTCATATTGTTGGCAGGCGGAAGCGGCTTGGAATCTTGGTCAGCCATAACATGGAATCTGCCGTTCATTGCGGATACCATATTCATTGCCATATTCGTCATAGCGCTCGGCTGGTATGTTTATTTCAAACTAATCCATGAGGGTGAAGCCAGCAAAGTCGGCTCCTATACATTTCTCATACCGCTCGTTTCCATTGCTTCAAGCGTCATGTTCTTCCATGAGCATGTGACGTTTAACCTGGTGGTCGGCTTGCTGCTGATTCTTGCCAGCATCATTCTCGTAAATGTCCGATTCCGCAGAACGGATAAGACATCATCCCCAGCTTAAGCGATAAGGGGCGAAGCATGCGCTAGTTCGAGCGTGATTGAACCAGGAGATCTCCGGAAACGGGGATCTCTTTGTTTTTGCCGGAGGTTATCCTAACGGGTCCGATTGATGCTAGAGTGCCTATGAGGTTTAAGATGTGCGAGTTTTGCCCCAAAATATTCTCATCCCTTTTTCATATTTCTCATTTATAATGAGTCCGTAGGGCAGCCATAAAAGGAGAAAACGATGAAGCGAATATTAATTATAGAAGATGAAAAAAGCCTTGTGCGTTTTATTCAGCTGGAGCTGGAGCATGAGCAGTTTATCGTCCAAAGCGCGTATGACGGAAACAGCGGTCTGAGTCTTGCACTTTCCGAGGAATGGGATTTAATCCTGCTGGACATCATGCTTCCCGGAATGAACGGCGTGGAGGTATGCCGCAAAATCCGTGCGGTCAAACGAACTCCCGTGATCATGCTGACGGCCAGAGACCGTCTGGAGGACCGGGTTTCCGGTTTGGACAGCGGGGCGGATGACTATATAGCCAAACCCTTTGATATCGAGGAACTGCTTGCGCGCATGCGTGCGGTTTTTCGCAGGATCGAGCTGGAGGACCGGCAAAGCCAGGAGCGGATCGCGTTCCGTGGGCTGACGATGGATCTGAATGCCCGAACGGTGGAGCATCATGGAGTTGGCGTCGTGCTGACCAAGCGCGAGTTCGATCTTTTGGCCGTCTTTATGAAGCATCCGAATCTGGTGCAGACGAGAGATATGCTGCTGGATCAGGTGTGGGGATACGATTCGGAGGTTGAAACCAACGTTGTTGACGTATATGTAAGGTATTTGCGAAATAAGCTGGACGATCAAGGTGAAGAAAGCATGATTCAGACCGTCCGCGGAATGGGATATGTACTGCGATGACCAGACGGATAACGATGCTGCTAAAAAAGCTGCCGATGATTTGGAAGCTCATGCTTGGTGCGGCGCTGCTTATTTTTATGCTGTTTGCGACCTACAATTTTTCGCAGTATTTGGTGCTGAAAAATTGGATGATGAAGCAGGAGCAGGATACGCTGCATACGATGATGTCCCAGGTTCAGGCCTTTGTTCAAGATAAAACGGGCACGGTGGATTCTTTCGGAGATAATGAAACCAAATCCTATATGAGAAACATGCTGGGCAAAAATCAAATGATTCGGATCCTGAACCACGACGGTCAGGAGCTGCTGCTCGTATCGAGCCATTTTAATCCGGAGTGGGTTCGCCCCGCTGCGGATAATGGGCAGAAGCTGCTCGATATCCGGCATGATGAAGATCATATCCTCGTGTACCGGAGTCCTTTCTCATCCGGGAAGGTTCAGGGGACGATCGAAATTGCCAGCAACCTGGAGACCTTTGATCATTTCAACAAAACGCTCCTGCTGGTCATGGTGATCGGAGGGGTACTCGCCGTCTGCATTAGCGCTTTGAGCGGATGGGCTATTGCCAAGCAATTTCTGCGGCCGATCAGGGCACTGGCAGGGACGATTCAAAATGTCAAAGAGAAAGGCCTGCAGGAACGCGTTGCCGTGATAGAAAACGGAGATGAGCTTTCAGAGCTCATCCGGCTGTTCAATGAGCTGATGGATCAGCTCGAAATTTCCTTCAAGCAGCAAAAGCAATTCGTGGACGATGCCTCCCATGAGCTGCGTACACCGATTACGATTCTGGAAGGCCATTTGAACATGCTGAACCGGTGGGGAAAAAAGGATCCGGACATTCTGGAGGAATCGATTGGAGCCTCGCTGCAGGAGGTACGCAGACTGAAAGGACTCGTGCAGGAGCTGCTCACCTTAACGGGAACAGAAAGTTTACCTCTGCCGGACCATATCGAAGTTGTACGGATTACACCGTTTGTGGTACAGACCGTTAAGCGGATGGAAGCCCTGCATCCGGATTTTGCCTTTGAATTGGATCTGCCGGAACAAGGCTGTCTCGTGAAAATCAATCCGCTGCATTTTGAACAAATTCTTTTGATCATATTGGATAATGCGATTAAATATTCGGAAGATGATAAACGGATCAACATCCGTTCCCGGGCTGAACGGGGCATGGTTAGCATCGTCGTCCAGGATCATGGCATCGGCATCCCCTCCGAAGAGCTGCAGTATGTTTTCGACCGGTTTTATCGCGTAGATAAAGCGCGCAGCCGGGAAATCGGCGGTACAGGCCTGGGACTGTCGATTGCCAGAAATCTCGTGCAGCACTATCAGGGCGATATTCAGATGATCAGCGTGGAGAATGAGGGGACACGGGTGGACGTTCATTTGCCTGACCAACAAGAAGGCTAGCCTCATTCCAATCTTTCTCATCAAAATCTCATCCTTCTCCTGTAAGGTATAAAAAGCCGGAAGGTGATCCGGTGCAGCAGACCTACAGAAGGAGAATGTACATGAGTATCGAACAGATGGACTACCAATTATTTCATGCTATTAACGAGTGGGCTGGAACCGCTCCTATGCTTAATCCGCTGATCCGTTTTTTAGCCAAAGATGCGTTCTATGTTTTCTTTATCGGATTATTAGCATACTGGTTTATGAGAAAAGGGAACCATCGGAAGATGGTTATTGAGGCTGCTGTTTCACTCTGCATTGGGCTGGCCTTCAGCTGGATTCTCGGCCATCTTTTTTATCGGAATCGTCCCTTTGTCGCCCATGCGGTGCTGCAGCTGATCGATCACCCTGTCAACGCTTCTTTTCCAAGTGACCATGCGCTCGGGGCATTTGTCATAGCAACGTCGATCGGCATTTACCGAAGAAAAGAAGGGATACTGTGGTGGATATTAGCAGCTTTGATTGCCATTTCACGGGTATGGGCAGGCGTGCATTATCCAACAGATATTATTGGAGGAGCAATCATCGGTATTCTGGTAGCTTGCGGTGTGCATTCAGCTGTCAGCCGCTCACGTTTGTTATCCCGCTGCATGCTCGGATGTATCCAGATCTATGAGACTTTCGAAGCAAAAATTTGGCCCGGTTCCAAAAGGAATGAACAAAAATCTGCCGCCCAGGGGAAGTGACTGCTATGAAGCGAACAACACCGCTAGCGTTATTATTGATCCTCGTTCTGTGTTCCTGTACGAGCCTGGAGGGCAGCAAGGGTCCCGATTCCCAGAAGGATCAAGGCCAGCATTCGTCTGCAGACATGGCAAAGACTACTCAGCCCCATCCCAAGAGCCAGACTAAGTCCCGGAATACGATCAAGGACGCTCCGGATCACATCGTCATCGTCGTCGAGGAAAACCATTCCGAGCAAAAAATTATAGGGAATGCTGCCGCACCTTACATGAACGCCTTGGTGAAGCAGGGAGCGTACTTCACGAATTCCTATGCCAATACCCATCCCAGTCAGCCGAATTACCTGATTCTTTTCTCAGGCTCCAACCAGGCTGTTACAAATGACTCTTGCGGGCATACGCTAAATGCGCCAAACCTGGCAAGCGAGCTAATTCGAGCGAAGTATACCTTCGGGGGATATTCCGAGGATTTGCCGTCTACGGGTTCAACGGTTTGCACGAATGGAAAGTATGGCCGAAAACACAGTCCTTGGGTAAACTTCAAAAATGTGCCCCAATCCGCCAACATGACGCTGGCCAGCTTTCCGAAGGATTATCATCTGCTTCCTACGGTTTCATTCGTCATTCCAAATCTGGATCATGACATGCATGACGGAAGCATCAGCTCGGCAGACGCTTGGCTGAAGTCCAACCTGGGTGGTTATGTAGAGTGGGCGAAGAAGCATAACAGCCTGTTCATACTGACCTGGGATGAAGATGACTACGGAAGCCGGAACCATATTCCGACCCTGATGATTGGAGAGAAGGTGCAGGCGGCTCAGCTAGACCAGCGGATCACCCATTTAAGCGTGCTGCGTTTGCTGGAGGACTTCTATCACCTGCCGTATCTAGGGGAGACATCCAAGGCGGAGCCTATTCTGAACTTGTGGAAACCTTGAATGGCTCGATTTCATATCCAGTTCGCATTAAAGGGAGATGAACCGTATGAACGAACAGCTTCAAGATATGGACATGTTTTTGCAGACGATGCACAGACTGGAAGACCGGATTAAAGAGCTGATCCGAAGCTCGGATTTATCCGAGAAACAGCAGCAGTTTATTTTGAATCATATTTTGGTCATCCCTGGTCTTGACCCTTCCATAGAAGAATAGCCTCATGCAATAAAAGGCCGTCGATAATCCTAATCGACGGCCTTTTATTGGGGTGGATAAAATACTGATTTGGCGCATTGGTCAGGGATACAAATCTTTGATTTACAGGAACAAGCGTTCCTGTTATAATGTTACACACATACATATGAATACAGATTGAAGTATACCCTCATTTCATTTAAAAGGAGATGGATGGTCGTATGAGCCGCACCGCGCTTCTAGTCGTAGATGTACAGGTTGGCATGTTTCCGGAGACAGATCCGGTATATGACGGTAATATTTTGTTGGAGCGGATTCAAGGTTTGATTGAGCAGGCAAAAGACAGCGGCGTTCCGGTCATCTTCGTTCAGCATAATGAAGGTCCCGGTGAGCAGCTGGAAACGGGTACGGCCGATTGGGAAATTCATCCTTCCATCGCACCGGAGCCAGGGGAGCTGCTTATCCAAAAGCGTGTCCCGGATTCTTTTCATGAAACGGAGCTGCAGGAGGTATTAACAGAGAGGGGCATCGAACGTCTCGTGATCACCGGCATCCAGACGGATATATGTATCGAGGCGACAAGTAGACGCGCCAGCGAGCTCGGTTATGATGTCACGGTCGTCAGCAATGCGCATAGCACTTGGGGCCAAGGCGAACGAACGGCTGCCCAAATTATTGAAGAGTATAACGGTAAGTTCCGTTCCTATGCGACGCTGGAGGAAGCGTCTCAAATTTCGTTCTAAATCATATAGAATTATGAGGCTATATTTTGAAATGCCCGCCGGATGTGAGCAATAATATACGATGTGCAAAACAAGGAGTGTTCATTCATGGCAAACCGGCCTTCATTCGAAGAGTATAACGAGTATTTCGGGAGATATATCGACTTGGTTCCAGAGGGGAATATCGTGGAAATCCTGGAACATCAGCTACGGGAAACGGATCAGCTTTTCTCAAGCTTGACGGCTGAGCAGGCGGATTATCGTTACGCGGAGGGAAAATGGAGCTTGAAGGAGGTTCTGGGCCATATTGCGGACAACGAGCGGATCATGAGCTACCGATTGCTTCGGATTGCCCGGGGCGACCAGACGCCTTTGCCTGGATATGACCAGGATATACTGATGGATGGAGCCCCATTTGAGACAGTAACCCTCCCGGATCTTCTCGCCGAGTACACGTACGTGCGCCGCGCTACAATAGCTCTGCTGCGCGGGCTGCCTGATGAAGCCTGGACCCGTACGGGAAATGTCGCCGGCCGCGAATCCTCGGCCCGGGCCTGGGCTTATATCTTGGCAGGACATGAGCTTCATCATGTGAACATCATTCGGGATAAGTACCTGGCGTAAGGTACAAACGTCGTTTTCAATACCACTAAGCTGCGATTCGGGTCGTGCAGTCATGCAAAAACGGGGGGTTCTTGACAGAGCCTCCCGTTTTTCTATGAGGAAGCAAAGGTATGACACTCATATCACAATCTTGCTTTTACATTCGCGAAAATCATCTTTCCGGCCGTTTTCGGGATATAATGTGTTTGAAGAGGTGATCATCGATGACAAGGACACAGGCATCAGAGTTTCTGACCGATGAGCAGTGGCAGGCGATTATTCACAATGATGCGTCTTACGACGATACATTTTTTTATGCGGTCAAATCTACCGGCATCTTTTGCAGGCCTTCCTGTAAGTCAAAGGTGCCCAATCGCGACAATGTGCGAATTTTCCGCGAGGCGCAGCAGGCGATAAGGGAAGAATATCGGCCCTGCAAGCGCTGCAAGCCTACCGGTGAACGGCTCCCTGATAAGGAATGGGTCGCGGTCATGATGGAGTATATGGACAAAAATTATTCGAAGTCACTTACCTTGAACAACTTGGCTGATGAATGCCATGGAAGTCCGTATCACCTGCACCGGACATTCAAGAAAATGATGCATATGACGCCGGCGGAATATTTGATGAACATTCGGATCGGCAAAGCCAAACAATATTTACTGGGTACCGGCATGAGCGTTTCTGATATCGGAGTCACGGTCGGTTTTCCTCACGCCTCCTATTTCATTGCTCAGTTCAAGAAGAAAACAGGGATCACGCCTGCCGAGTACAGACGACAGTCTTATGAAGATCAGGATTAACGATGGAGGTGTTCGATTTGCAAGCACAATCGGAACAAATCATGTATTGGACGGTGCTTCAGTACAAGGATTGGAACATGCATATTGCAGCTACCAAACGGGGGCTTTGTTACGTCGGTTCGGCGAACCAGCCTTTTGAGGAAATGGAAACATGGATATCGAAGCATTTCAACCGTTACATTCTGGAGCGGAATGATTCGGTTATGGAGGCTTATGCTGCAGAGCTTTGCCAGTACATGGAAGGAAAGCTCGCCGATTTCTCCATTCCGTTCGATTTGTCAGGAACGGCGTTTCAAAAAACGGTATGGGATGCGCTGCTTCATATACCATACGGAGAAACCCGCTCCTATTCGGACATTGCCCACCAGATTGGCAAGCCGGCATCGGTCCGGGCGGTAGGCACCGCCATCGGCGCGAATCCGGTGCTGATCTCGATCCCCTGCCACCGCGTTATCGGCAAGAATGGCGCGCTGACCGGTTACAGAGGGGGGCTTGAGATGAAGACGAGACTGCTCCAGCTCGAAAGGGAGAGCGCTCGTGTTCAAGTCCGGGAAAAATGAGCGCAACTATAGAAACGGATGGCATGATGGGATTGATCCCTAGAAGGAGTCCTTATGGCATATAAGATTGAACATAAAATACCTAAATCGATGCTGAATAAAGGAACCGGTTTCCTCTCGGGCTATACGCATTCATTAAATCCATATTCGGGCTGTTCCTTTGGATGCTCATACTGCTACGTTCGGCAAATGCCTGTTTCGATCTTCCGCGGTTTGCCATGGGGCAGCTGGGTGGATGTGAAGAAAAACGCCGCTGAGGTATTCCGGCGTGAGCTGCTCCGAGCCCAAAGCAAAGGGAAAGTCACGATTTTCATGTCCTCCAGCACCGATCCCTACCAGCCTGTTGAGGCCAAAGAATGTATTACCCGATCTCTCCTGGAGGTCATGGTTCAGATACAACCCGATTTTTTGCTGGTTCAAACCCGAAGCCCGCTGGTCAAACGGGATGTGGATTTACTGACGCAGCTTGGAGACCGTGTAAGAGTCAGCATGACGATTGAAACCGACCTCGAGCCTATACGCCGTCATTTTACGCCCGGTACGCCCTCCATTGAAGCGAGGCTGCGAACGCTAAAAGTCATCAAAGCGGCCGGAATACCGGCACAGGCAACGATCGCGCCCGTACTGCCCAGCAGTGAGAACTTTCCGGACAAGCTGCTGAACGTGGTGGACCGGATATGTATTGATGATTATTATATGGGGGACGGAAGCGGTGGCAAGAGAACCCATAGACTTGGATTGAAAGGCTTATATGAGGAGCTGGGCTTATCCGACTGGTATCAGCCTGATGCTTACAAGCGGGTGGTGGAGCGGTTCCTTCATGTTTTTCCTCCAGAGCATGTGCGCATCAGCCAGGAAGGATTTGAGCCTTGATTAGGAGGCAAGACGAAGCAGGAAAGGCGGCGGGAATCAGCGGATATGGAATCTTCCTTTTTTCAATACGGTGATGTGGAAATAAACGGTTTGATTCAGGCGGATGCGGTTCTGGGTGAAGCGATCGGCCACATCGGTAAAATCGAACGTGCTGTCATGCCGGATTTGTTCGAAGCGTTGATTTATGCGGTGATCGGACAGGTGATTTCCGTCAAGGCTGCCCGTTCAGCGTGGATCCGCCTGCAGAATGTTCTGGATGTCATCACGCCTGCAGACGTAGCGGCTAGCACGCCAGATATGATTCAAACCTGCGGCATAACGATGAAAAAGGCGCAGTGCATTCACCGCATCGCTCAGCGCATCACAAACCATGAGATCGAATTGGATGATCTCCGGCTGCTGCCTGATGAAATCGTCATTGAGCGGCTGACCTCTTTCGAGGGAATCGGGCGTTGGACGGCCGAAATGCTATTGCTGCATTCACTGCAGCGGCCTGACATCGTCAGTTGGGGGGACATCGCCATCCGGCGCGGGATGATGAAGCTGTACGGCATGGACAGTTTGAGCAAAAAGCAATTCGACTATTATAAGCAACGCTATTCGCCTTTCGGCTCGGTTGCTTCGATTTATCTTTGGGAAATTTCGAATGGATAGAGCTTGTCCCGGGATCGATCGTTCCGCAAGCTAATCAGGTAAGGAGAATGACTTATGGATTTTAATATTCGCGAGGAATTGCTTGTATTGGCAGACGAGGAGTACCGGAAGTTCTCGTCGGCGCTCATTCCGAACATATCCAATATAATTGGCGTCCGGTTGCCTGAACTTCGCAAGCTTGCCAAGAAGATCGCGTCAGGAGACTGGCGGGGGTATTTACGGGAAGCGCCCAGTGATTATTTTGAAGAAATCATGCTGCAGGGCATGTTAATTGGATACATTCGAGCGGATGTTGAAGAGAAGCTGCAATTCGTGGCCGATTTTGTGCCTAAAATCGATAACTGGTCGGTCTGCGACAGCTTTTGTACAGGGCTGAAGTTCGCCAAAAAAGAGCAGGATCGGGTATGGGAGTTTCTGCAGCCTTACTGGATGTCCGACAAGGAATATGAGATCCGGTTTGGCCTCGTCATGCTGCTGAATTATTTCGTCCATGACCCATATATCGACCGGGTTCTATTCGCCATCGATTCGATCGATCATGAAGGCTATTATGTCAAAATGGCAGCGGCTTGGGCGCTGTCGATCTGTTATATCAAGCTGCCTGATCCGACCCTCGCATATCTTCAATCTGCGCGCATAGATGATTTTACGTACAACAAGGCGCTGCAAAAGATTGCGGAATCCTATCGCGTCGACCCGGAGACGAAGAAGCGGATTCGAAGCATGAAGCGAAAAGCCGCCACGCCGCACGCCTGACGCGTTACTTTGCTGGAAGCCATACCTTTAAGCGCGTCAAATTAGGCGTTACGCTTGCAACTTTTCTTGATGGGCCCCCGTCAAAGATATCAAATGAAAATAGTAACAAAAAGGGGCGGTAACCATGAAGAAATGGATAGGTATAGCTATGATGGCCGCGTTGTTATCTTCGACCATGCTGTATCCCAAGCACACGTTCGCAGCAGATTCCTTCAAAGATTTGACGACGTCCGCGTACAAGACGCAGATTGAAGCTTTACAGAATAAAGGAATTCTGCATGGCATGAACCAGCAGGAATTCAAACCGCAAGCCGTACTGACGTATGCGCAGGGAATCCAGATGATCGTGGACTCGATGCAGCTCAGCTTGGCCAGCATCGATTTCAATAAAGCGCCGGAAGCTAAAGCCTTGTTCAGTAACATCAGGAATGATGCCTGGTTCGCGCAGGCGTTCATCAACGGACATTACAATGGCCTGGATATCCCGGCGGATATCGATCCTCAGAAGCCGATGACGAAGGAGCAGTTCACGCATCTTTTGGTTCAGGCGCTGGAGAAAACCGGAGAGTACCCGCTGATTAAAATCTTTATCCAGATCCATGATGAGCAGGACATTACGCCTCCATATCAAGGAACCATACAGCGTTCGCTGATCTACAAGATTACCTCGCTGGACGAGAACCAGAACTTCAATCCTCAGCATGTCATGAAACGGGATGAAGCGGCAGCAATGGTGTTCGATGCGGTTCAATTCGTTGAAAGCCACAAGGACAAAGCAATCAAGTAAGGAAATGCATAAGAAGATATTCCGCCGTTTAGGCAGCGGGATATCTTTTTTTAAGATTAAAGAATTTATAAATTTCAGCAAAGCTGAACCATTCTATAATCGCAAGAAAAACTTTAGCTAATCGCAGTCTGTCTTCTTTGAAGGTACGTCGATAGACGTTTTTTTATAACCTTCCTGGTCTATGATATAGCGTACAAATGAAGCTGTGTGATGGATGCATTTTATATGAATTTGCGTAATTTTGGTTGATTAACCTCGTAAATTCGGCCAATCATCCGCACGCATCCGTTCATAGAATAACGTGAAATCGTTAATAGGAGGTGCATGGCGATGTCTGAGGTAGGTGGAGCATTTCGCAACCCTGGTGCAATCTTGGTGCTGTTTATTCTATTGGTAATCATCCTCGCTTCCGGTTGTTTTGGCGGTAGAGTATATTAGTCGATGAAGGTCTCAAATGTTTACGAAAATGAGAATATATGCTATAACCTTAAAAGGTTGATTCTTCATGAAAATGAAGGTCAACCTTTTATATGCTTTTATTTTCCTGTCTATCGTTTTTTAATGTCATTTTAAGATTGTTGTCGTATACTGTTCGCCTATATGAATTGAGCTAACGGAATGAGTTCATTTTGTATGGAAAAGATGGGAGAGGATACTCGTGCTTCGTTTGTTTATGCCGTCTAAGCGTATGGGGGCTCTTGTACTGCTGCTGCTGTTTGGCGGTTTCGTGCTGAATTTCATTATGCAGGCCGCTTCCTTACGAAATTTTGGCAGCGTTTTTCATTGGATATCGCAATATTATTGGCTTTATATTTCCGGAAGCTTGTTCTTCTTTTTTGTCCTGCTTGTTTGCAGCGCGCTGCTGCCCAATGTGTATACGGGTGCTTTGATCGCGTCCCTCGTTTGTTTTGTCATTGCCGTAGCCAATTACAAAAAATTGGGGACGACGGGGGAACCTTTATTTCCCTGGGATTTACGGCAGGTCAAAAATGCGCAGGAATTGAGTAAAATCACGAAGGGCATGATTTCGCCCTACGCCGTGATCGCGGCGGTAATCCTGATTGCGCTCTTGGTCTATGTGGTGTACAAGCTGCCGAAAATCAGAATTCAGCTGCCTTTGCGGTTCCTGATGATCATTGTATCCGCAGCGGTCATTTTTGGCTTTTTCCAAATGGTTGGAGGTCAAACCGCTCTAGCCATCTCCATGAAGTATCAAAATATTCCATGGAATCAAAAGGTGAATTACACCCAAAACGGTTTTGTCTATGCCTTCGCAGGCAATTTGAAGCAAAAGCTGATGGAAAAGCCTGACGGCTATAGTCGGTCGGCCATCGAGGCCATCGCCCAAAAATACAGCGCGCTGCCTGACGATACGAATATGAATGCGAATGCGCCAGCAGAGCAGCCGAACATCATGTATATGATGGATGAAGCCTTTTTCGATCCGACACGCCTGCCGGGCTATACCTTCAGTGAAGACCCGCTGAAATTCATTCATCAGGAGCAAAACTCGACACCGTCCGGATTTTTGCTTTCACCGGAGTTTGGAGGGAATACGGCGAACGTAGAGTTTGAAGCCTTGACCGGCATGTCCATGTATTTTTTGCAGGACGGGTCGATCCCTTATCAGCAAAGAATCGTAAAAATGTCGTCACTGCCCTCTATCGTCAGCATTCTTAAAGCGAGAGGCTATGAAACCAAAGCGCTGCACCCGTTTGATGATACGTTCTATAACCGCAATCGGGTATATCCGATCCTGGGCTTTGATCAATTTACGAGTGAAAAGGATTTGAAGGACGCCGAACGTTTTACGCCGAGCGGTTATATATCGGACAAGTTTGCCGTTGAGGAAGCGGTCAGCGAATTAAAAAAATCGGACAAGCCAACCTTCCTTCACCTGGTTACGATGCAAAATCATTTTCCGTTCACCAAAGGTCTGAATGGAACCAATACGATAACGGTCGATGGAGTAAAGCCGGAATTTAAAGATGAGCTCGAAACCTATGTGCATGACACCAAATTAACCGATGAGGCTCTCGCTTATTTAAGCGAACAGCTGAAGACGATCCAGCGCCCGACCATCGTCGTTTTCTGGGGAGATCATCTGCCAGCGCTGTCCGCGGGCATTTATACGCAAGCAGGGTGGGATGCCAATCCGAGATTGAAGCATGAAACCAAGCTGATGTACCTGGCGAACTTCGATATCGGCAAACAGTCCGTGGGTACGCACAGCCCTGCGTTCATCGGGCCGACCATTTTCCAGATGAGTGGGCAAAAGCTTCCTCCTTATTATAGACTGCTTGAACAAGTTAAATCCGAAATTCCCGGTCTCAGCAAAAATGTGCGGATCGGTTCCTCAGGCGTGTTGACGCAGCTGACTGCCGAACAAAAAGCACTGCTGAATGATTACAGATTAGTGGAATACGATATGCTCGAGGGAGAAAATTATTCGAAAGACCTGTTATTTTGATGCATGACCCGCCGAATCAGGCGGGTTTTTTTTGTAATAATAAAGATAGCCAAGTGTAAAATCGTATTTCATACGCGACAATGGAGACGGATATTTTACAAAGTTGTCCATATCATCCCTTGGGAAAGCATAGGTTTTTAATAGAATTCTCATGTACGGAATCTATACTGGAAATAGATCATTCAGTTGAGTTCAAAGGAGGGATTCTTGTGTACATCCGTCGTCAGCGTATTTTGATATTGACAGCCGGTTATGGAGAAGGGCACTTGCAAGTATCCCGCGCCTTGGAGCACAGCTTCCGCTCACATCAAGTCCACCATGTACAAATCGTCGATTTGATGAAGGAAGCACATCCGATCTTACATTCGGTATCCACAAAACTGTATCAAATGAGCACCGTATCATCCCAATTCGGATTTGACTACTATGGCTGGAGCTATTACGCGACCCGGGATTACAACCCGGCAGGGTCGGTACAGCGATATCTGAACACGATTGGCAGAAGAAAAATACAGGAGTTGATTAAACAGTCCCGGCCCGACGCGATTATCAATACCTTTCCTTTTGGCGCGGTCACCGAGATGGGGAAAGAATATTCGATTCCCGCATTTACGGTCATTACGGATTACACGCTTCATTCACGCTGGATTCATCCCGATACGGCCAAGTATTACGTGGCCACGGAGGATTTGAAAAATGAACTGATCAGTTACCGGGAAACGCAAGCGGAACATATACATGTGACCGGAATTCCGGTACGGCCCGCGTTCTATGAAACTTCAGCCGCTTCGCCGCCAGTCCATGAGAAGGACAAAGCGTGCAGCGAGCGAGTTCTGATTATGGCCGGATCATTCACGGTCTTTCATCATATCACCGAGCTGGTTCACATCCTGCTGGAGCAGGGGGATTGCGAGATGGATCTCGTTTGCGGGCGCCATGATAAATTGGCTCATAAACTGAATTCATTATTTCCCGATCACCCGCATGTGCATATCTACGGATATGTCGAGCACATGCCTAAGCTCATGGCTGCCGCAAGCTGCATCGTGACCAAAGCAGGAGGGGTGACGCTATCCGAGGCGCTGGTGCTAGGGCTTCCTGCCTTTATCTTTAAGCCATTTGGAGGACAGGAGCGGGAGAATGCCATCTATTTTACAGAGCATGGATTGGCAAAGACATCATACGATGCCAAAGAGCTGGGCGAGCAGATTTGCCGTTTTCTTTCATTCCCAGGCGCGAAGGAACGAATGGGACATCGCATGGCTGGTATGAGAAAAGGAGCAGCGGCCGAGCTCATCGTTGAAGATATTTTATCATCGCTGGATCAACAAAATCTTCATATGGCATATCCGACCGAGGTACTGAAAAGATGAAAATGACAAAACGAAATTGGAGTATACTCGGTTTGCTGGGCATTGCTGTGATGATTGTGTATTGTCTCTATCTTCTGCATACCGGTGACGCGCAGCGGATGATCGCTTCAGTCCGGCAGTGGGGATTCGTTGGCATGGTTGTCATCACCCTATTTCAATCACTGTCGAACATGCTGCCGATTCCGGGTGAATTTATCGCCGTGGTTATTCTGGAAATCTACGGTCCGATCACGGGCGGATTGATCTTATGGATCAGCGGATTATTAGGTGCAGTCGCGGGCTATTACCTGACATGGTGGCTCGCCAAACCATTGTTAAATCATCGAATGGACCCTTATTTGCACAAGATGGAGCAATGGCTTGCGAATCATGAACACAAGGGGCTGCTGCTGGTACGATTTGTGCCCTTGATTCCTTATCATTTCGTGAATTACGCGGCAGGCATTTTGAAAGCGGGGATGTGGAGTTTTATATGGACGACGAGCCTCGGCATTTTGCCGCACACCGTAGCGATGAGCGTGCTTTATGCCGGTTTTCGCAAGGGCTCGATGACGTGGGGATTGATCGGCTGTGCCATCTTTCTTCTCCTAGCGGGAATGGCCTGGTTTCTTAAGAAACGCACATCGAAAGCTGCACTCAAAGCAAACTGAATATGAAAAGACGAAAACCGCCTTGAAGGCGGTTTTTTTGTATTGACGGCTATTGTGGGAATATAAAGCCCGGTGTGCAGGACTCCCTTATCATTTGTCAGAGTCTACAGCTTTACCGGACATTTTTTTGCGGAGAACTCTCCATACGAACAGGAGGATCCATACGATCAAGATGGCTGCGATAGCATAGGTAACCGGGTGGATATACTGCTCAGCCTTCGACCAGTTTGCCCCAAGCATATAGCCGGCATACGTCAAGCCCAGATTCCAAGGGATGCAGCCGATGGCCGTATAAATGATGAATTTGGGAAAGCTCATTCCGGAAATACCTGCAGGTAAGGAAATGAACGTCCGGACAAACGGCAGTACCCTGGAAATAAGCGCGGTACGTTCACCGTATTTGGAGAACCATCTCTCCGCTTGTTCCATATGCTTGCGGTTGATCAGCACGTATTTTCCATAGTTATCAAGCAATGAGCGGGCGCCCTTGGCACCGGCCCAGAACGTTATGATCGATCCCAGAATATTCCCTGCGGTGCCTGCAACGACGACTTCCCATAACGGGAATTTACCCTGATGCACGAAAAAACCGCCTGTTAGCATAATCACCTCACTGGGCAGGGGAATACATGCGCTTTCCAGCACCATTCCCGCGAAAATCCCTGCAATGCCGAGCTTATCAACGAGAGATTGAGCAATTGATGAGATGAAATCCATGATTTGATGCAGCATTTACGTTTCCTTCTTTCCATTGTCATTCCTGGAGTTTCACTTCATCATAACGCGAACGGAAGCAGGGATCATTAGAAAACCATGAGAATCAAGCCTCTGCGGAGGCTTGTGTGTTTGTCAGGCGGTTTGCGCTTGATTTCATTTACGTGGCAATCATGTTAAAATGAGCGGACATTCTTAATCGCGAACCAGTAGTTCATATTACGATCATGAAGGAGGCTTCTGGAATGGAGCTGAAAGGCATACACCATGTTTCGGCATTAACGACAGATGCACCGCGCAATTTCGATTTTTATACCAAGGTGCTTGGCATGAGACTGGTCAAGAAGACGGTAAACCAGGATGAACCTTCGATGTATCATCTGTTTTATGCGGATGAAAAAGGGAATCCCGGCACGGATCTGACCTTTTTTGAAATTCCGATGCTTGCGCGGAATTACGAAGGAACGAACAGCATATCTTCCGTATCGCTACGGGTTCCGACTGACGACAGCCTGAAATACTGGAAGCGGCGCTTTGAGGAGCAAGGTGTTGATCATGAGCCGATCACGGAACGGGCAGGACGCGCAACACTTGCATTCAGGGATTTTGAGCAGCAGCGGCTCATTCTGGTATCGGATGAAATGAATGAGGGTGTTCCTGGCGGTATACCTTGGGAAATAAGTACGCTTCCTGCGGAGCATGGCATTGTTGGTTTGGGTCCGGTGAAAATTACGGTGAGAGAAGCAGCACCTTCGATAGAAGTGCTTGTCCGTGTGCTGGGCTTCCGGCATAAGGGACAATATCCTTCAACCATTGAGGGACAACCGGACATTCTCGTACTCGAAACGGGAGAAGGGGGAACCGGAGCGGAAATTCATGTCGAAGAAAGAGCGGACATTCCAGTAGAACGGCCGTGGCGCGGAAGTGTGCATCATGTCGCTTTCCGTGTTGACAATGAAGAAGAGCTGCGGCAGTGGATTGAACGGATCAACGATGCGGGACTGCAAAATTCGGGATTCGTGGACCGCTTTTATTTCCGATCCTTGTATTTTAGAGAACCGAACGGTATTTTGTATGAGCTTGCAACCGACGGTCCAGGCTTCGATACGGACGAGGATATCCGCACATTGGGTGAGTCGCTTGCACTTCCGCCATTTTTGGAAAGCCATAGGGAGCACATCGAAAAGCTGTTAAAGCCCCTCGATACGAAGAATGGCCGGCCGGTGCGGGACTGATACGGGACTTCAAAAGAAGAGCTTTTACAAGCAAAAGCCTTCGCCCGGTTAGAATACCGGCAGCGAAGGCTTTTTGCTGCAGACGCTATATCTCCCTTTCGAATGCAACAATCCAGTCGCCTTGTACAGACGCATACCCCGCATCTCCTTCGGCTACAAGACCATACAGCTTTTTGACATCGAGATATTCTTTCCGCTCGCCGTTGTCGAATTCCAGCGTGATGTAATAATAGGTTCGGGATGAACCGGAATGCATGAGCCCGTTGCTGTCCGTATGTCCCGCGCTGTGTTGTACCTCAGAACGTTTCGATACAACCCGGGCATAGGTGGATGAGCGGGGCGAGCGTACATTTTTGACATAACGTGCTCCATTCAAAAGGATAGAGACAATGACGATGACGAACACGATACCGATAAAGACGGGTACGAGCGTAAACATGAAATTTGATCCGCCGCCAAAAGACGGTCCGGGAGTGACCATAATATTCCTCCTAGTTGAACATTTATACTGTATACGACGAAGTGGCGGGGGTGTTTCAATAATTCCTAACCCTTTGAAGTTTAACTGGTGTTTTCTTAGACGCTCTACTCCTATATAACGCTTTTTTTCTCCAAAAGTTGACGTATGAGCTCGCGAAAATATTTTTGGCAGAAAGAAAAATAGATGGGAATCCCGCCCAAAAGCCAGAGCTTCGTGCTATGATTTATGTATCTATATACTTATGGAGGGATTCGCCATGCCTGCAATCGATTGCAATGGAATTCAACTGTATTACGAGGAAAAGGGGAGCGGAAAACCGCTCATTCTTCTGCATGGCCTGGGCATGAACGCTCTCGCTCTTCAACATGAAATGGACGAACTGGCATCGCAGTTTCGGGTGATTGTACCTGATGCAAGAGGACATGGAAGATCGGGAAAACCAGAGGAGTATAAGCTGCAGGATCACATTGAAGACGTCATTGCACTGATGGACCATTTGCATATCGAAAAAGCAGCCCTTCTAGGAGGTTCCATGGGGAGCTACATTGCCCAAGGCGTGGCCATTGCCGTGCCTGATCGCATTGACAAACTGATTTTGGTCGCAGCCAAATCAAACGGTAAAACCTCTTCGACGGCAAGACTGCTCGCGGAGCATCAGGATGAGGTTCAGGGAAAGGATCCGCAGGAACAATTGCAGCTGCTCTCCAAATTCATCTTTCACAATATGGAACGAGTTCAGGAATGGATGAGTGCCTTTTATACGGCAAGTCCTGCTTTGTCAGAAGCGCTGCAGGCCGCTGCCAATAAGGCCTTGGAGAACTTTGACTTTCGATCCGGTTTGCCTCTCGTGAAGGCAAGGACAATTATCATTGGCGGTACATACGACGGGTTAAACCCTCCTGGCGAGGGAAGGATCATCGCTTCGCTGATTCCCCGTGCAGTATTCATTGAATTCGGAAAATCGGGGCATGCCCCGAACGTGGAAGAGCCGGAACGCTTCATGGAAACGGTACAGGCCTTTCTCATGTATTCCGAACCTCGGAATCCGGTTGATTTAATCGATGCTTACCTTGAACGGCTGCATGAATATTCTGAGGGAGCGTTGTTTTCGAAATCGGATGAACTAGCTTGGTCGCTCAGCCAGTTATATGAGCATCTCATTGTGGTGGCTATGGAATATTTGGAATTCGCAGAGGCTTGCATACATGCGGTCAAGGAGACGAATATCCAGACCGAAGGAAAAACAGCTGCTGGGGAATTGTTGTTCAGATTCGGCGGTTTTCCTCCGGTTAAAATACAGCTTTCGGATGATCCCGGCAATACACCGGATGGCTTGAAGGGAACGGAGGAACTTGCGGAAGACTTGCAAGCATTGAAGCAAAAGTATATTGAGCTGGAGAAGATTGCAGAAGTCGCGGATTCCCGGCCCATCATACGGCATGACGGCTTTGGATGGTTAAATGCCAAGGAATGGGTCCGGCTCGTAGAAATGCATACCCGGCATCATTTGCGTCAATGGAAAGAACTGGAGAAGAAAGCAGGCATCGAGGGAGCTCCAGCTTCAGTTCAGATCAACTCAAGCAATTGACATAACTGAACCAATTGATGGACACCAGTGAACTGGTGACGAATACGCTCATGGATGGTGTGGATCGCATCCTCCGTGAGCTTTTTTGCTTGCTCCACATGTTGCCGGTCCAGGGCATGAATGATTTCCTTCATGCTTTTGAGAAAGTATACGGTCCTGCGTAGCGTGCGGATGAGCAGGATTTTGCGGATGTCTGCAGGGGTAAAGAGGCGATATCCATTCTCTGGATGCCGCTCTGATTGCAGCAAGCCTTCTTTTTCCCAGTGGCGGATTGCAGAGGCAGCTACACCTGCGTATTTCGAGGCTTCTCCGATAGTCATGCGGTTTTTCAGCTTTTGATGCGGGAGCGATGGCAATTCAATTTCCTGTAAAAGCCCGAGGGTTTGATCGGCAGCCTGTTTCTCCTGGTACAGCTCTGCCTGTATTTTGTTGACCATCCAGAAGGCCGTATCGGCATCTCCCTGCTGGATGCTTCGGAGCACGTCACAGGTTACGCCGACACCGAATCCGGGAAACATGGCACGCAAGCAACGAAAATAGGCTAAATGAACCCGGGTATACAGACGGTATCCGTTAGATCCCCGATCCGGTGCGGGAACGGCCCCCCATGATTCATAGTGGCGAAGGCTGCTGGTGCTGATGCCCAATTCTTCTGCGATTTCGCTTGGCTTCAGATATTCGCTCAGTGTGATCCGCTCCTTGATAGAATTCGCTGAACACTATAGCAGAAACGGAATCATAGAGCAAATCTTCATGTAAAACCTTAAAGCTGCATGAGAATGTTTCGTATCGGTAAGATTGTGGACGCGGAGCCGGACCTGCCTTTCTTTATCACTTGCATCCATGTTGTAAAGTGAAGATATGACGGACTCAAGGAGTGAATGAAGATGAATATCTTTAATGAAAAGCCAAGCGTTGAGGAGACGATGGCTATAAGACTGGCCTCAGGTGCGGACCCTGTACATGAACACATTGTAAATCAAGGGCTGGATCATTCGATTTGCGTCATGGTTGCGCGAGACGATCAATCGAATATCGTTGGCATGGGGAGGATCATCGGCGATGGAGGCTGTTATTATCAAATTGTTGATATGATGGTTCGCCCCGAATTTCATGGAAAGGGCATTGAGGAACAAATTTTGACGCGGCTGCTCGACTATTTGAACGCCAATGCCTCCATGGAGGCAACCGTAATGGTCATGTCGGATGTGGGAAGCATCAAGCTGTATCAAACCAGCGGCTTCAAATTGGTCTATCCGGATTATTACGGCATGGTAAGAATGGTGGGGCAGTCTTAGGCATAGGCATGATATTTTGAATGCCTACCGGATTCGGACTATTGGAGCTGCACATTGCCCTGACGTGTTTTACGCAGCAAGGGGTTCGGAGTGCAGAGCAAACAGGATGAAGCAATGTGCGCATCATCCTGTTTGTAATGGGTTACTACGGAAAGGACGATCCGGACAGTTATCCGTTCTGCCATCCGTTTCCGATCACTTGACGCTGCGGCATGCTGCTCATGCTCGGAATGCCGTTGTTAGCAGACATACAGCTGCTTGGCGGTCCGATTACGACTGTATCGGTGATTGGCGCCAGCGTGGCTTGGACCTGGGCTTCATTCAGGCAGTAAGTATGTGCCAAAATTTCCGCAGGCGTGAGGCGAAGCAGGTCGGAACCCGCGATGAACTCCGGTACCGGGGCATCGAAGATCGCCAGGATATGTGTATCATCTGAGGTCGCGATTTCATAATGCCACCATCCTTGCGGCACGTTGGCGACTTGACCCGGCGTAACCGGGAGGTTGATCAGCTTCTTCGTAAACGGGTTCACCAGGGAAACGACGGCGGAACCGGAGATTAGATAGACTAGCTCGGAAGCGTTTTGGTGAATATGGGGCTCGACGACATTGGATCGGCTTAAGAAAATATCAAGCAATGAAACGTTGCCGAGTGTATTAAGCTGCATGACGGATAAAGCGTTGATAAAGTTTCGGTCGTCTTTTTTAAACATAGGATTGTTTTTCAAATCATAAGAGAATTGGACAGACGGTGATGTAAAATCCATATACGAAATCATGCTTAAGCTTCACGTCCTTTAGGGGATGGGGATTTGCCTTGATTGGATATCCTATGCGAAAATTCCGCGAATGTCCCATGCGCCAGCCATTCCCTTTATAGGGTGGAAATGGATTCTCCATACGTGATATAGTAAATCTAGTATTCTATGAATACGAATCTATCACTAATAAACAGGAGAACCGAATCATGAAAGTATTAGGAAAATTGCTTTTGACGTCTGTGATACTTGTCGGCTCGTTGTCAGCAATCCCGCCTCAACCGACGGAAGCAGCCGCAGGAAAAGTAAGCATCCTGCTGGATGGATACCCGCTGCCATTTCCTGTACAGCCTACGGTCATGAACGGAACGACGATGGTGCCGTTTCGAGCCATCTCCGAAGCGCTTGGCATTCAAGTCGTTTGGGACCAGAAGCAGCAGAAAATTACGGCTACCAAACCAAGCGGAACGGCCATGAAAAAAGTAGAATTGAAGATCGGCAGCAAAAATGCCGTTGTTGATGGGGTCAACGCACCGTTAGCCGTGGCACCCCAAACGATTCAAAGCAGCACAATGATTCCGCTCAGCTTTTTCAGCCAGCAATTTGGAGCCGCGGTTTCATGGGATCAACCGACGCAGACGGTTTCGATCACTTCACCGCGGGAGGATATGTATACGCTCGGATTTTACGCGATTTCATCCTTTGATGAACGTGCCTATATCCCATCTTTTGATACCGTAGCATTTGGTTGGAGCCGTATTGAAAAGGATGGACAATTTACGACCCAATCCAGCGGCGTAGAACACAAATGGCCGAAGCCCGCCGGCGACGTTACGCCGGAATCGATCATACAGGATGCATCGGATCAAGGAACGTCGCCCTACTTAATGGTCTATTCGGTGGATTCCAGCCTGGAGCTAACTAAGAATCTGGAAGACCCGGCGCTGCAGGAAGATACGACTTCCAAGATCGTAGCGACCGCTGCTGATAAAGGATTTAAAGGCATCGCGCTTGATCTTGAAGGACTCGGGCTCACCGGCGATAAAGACAAAGTCAAAACCGAGTACAATGCATTTATGAAGAAACTGTCTGCCAAAGCACGCGAGGCGGGATTGAAAATCACGATCATCGTTCATCCGCTAAACAGCTCCTACAAAGGCTATGATTATAAGACCCTGGCGACGCTCGCGGATGACCTCGTTATCATGGCTTATGCGTATGAACAGGAGAAGGCTCCGGAGCCGCTGAATAAAGTCGACGAAGCCATTCAGCTGGCGCTGAAGCAAACGACGAAAGACAAGCTGATCCTTGGCATCTCGCTTGGAAGTGAGAAGGATACTTCCGTCAACTCGAAGATCGGTTTGGCGAAGCGATATGATCTGAAGGGTGTCGCATTCTGGCGTTTGGGAATTATCGGACCGTCTGCATGGGCTCAAATCAATCAATCGATTGAAATGAAACAATAATCTAGCGGATCTTTAAAAAAGCGCTGTCCCTTGCGGGACAGCGCTTTTTGGGTTGTGAGTCTATTCTGTTCGTGCTTCTTCCGGGGGTGTCCGCTTATAGAATAGGCGAGAGCAGTCTGGAGACCGATTCCTTAATCCGGATCCACCTCGGGCGATCCAAATATTCCTGCATCGTAAGCTGCCGGGATACACGCATATCCTCGTGAAAGACCTCGGTCAACTTTTGCGAAATCCGGTCATCATATAAGAATGCGTTGACTTCGAAATTGAGCTTGAAGCTGCGGAAGTCGATGTTGGCGGTACCGACGGAGGAAATCTCTTCGTCAATGACGATCGTTTTGGCATGAATGAATCCGTTATTGTAGAGGTATACGGTTGCTCCCGTTTTGAGCAGCTCGCCAATATAGGAATACGTAGCCCAGTAGACGAAAATATGGTCGGGCTTATCCGGAATCATGATCTTGACCTCCACGCCGGACAAGGCAGCAATCCGGAGGGCGTCAAGGAGGCTGGCATCCGGTATGAAGTAGGGAGTCTGAATATAAATTGATTTTTTCGCGGAAGATATCATTTTGATATATCCGTTTTTGATATGCTCAAATTCGCTGTCCGGTCCGCTCGTCACAATCTGCATGCCGATCTTCCCGGCCGGACCGACGCGCGGAAACAGATTCGGTGAATATGTAATGGAATGATGATGTGATGCCTGATTCCAGTCGAGAATGAAACGGATTTGCATCGCGTAAACAGCAGAACCTGTAATTCGCAGATGCGTGTCACGCCAGTACCCGAACTTGGAGTTGAGTCCCAAATATTCGTCGCCTACATTAAAACCGCCCACGTAACCGATTTCGCCGTCAATGATGACAAGTTTGCGGTGGTTGCGGTAATTGAGCCGCAAATTGATCAGCCTGAGCCTCGAAGGGAAAAAGGCCTCTGCTACCCCGCCGGCTGCGCGGAAATCACGAAAAAAGCGTTTGGTCAGCTTTTTCGAACCGAGCTGATCGTATAGCACGCGGACCTTGACGCCTTCCCGTACCTTTTGCGTGAGTATGCTCATCAGCTTTTTGCCGAGGGTGTCGTTCTGGATGATGTAGTACTGTACGTGAATATAATCCTTCGCTGCGTCGATATCCTTGAAGAGCTTATCGAATTTTTCCTGTCCGTCGGTGATGATGTCCACCGCGTTTTCTTCCGTAAATATCGAGTGGTTGTTGGTCAGATGCATGAAAATGAGGTCACGATTCTTGCTGGCGGATTCATTATGAAATTGATGCTTCCCTGACTGGATTTGTTCCACCTGATCCAAAATAATTTCTTCCACGCCGATTTTTTTCAAATCGCCCCAATGAAACAAACGGATATGCCTGAAATTCTGGGCGAACAACAGGTACAGCATAAATCCGGCAATCGGAATAAAGGAGAGTACGAGCAGCCAGGCCCAAGTAGCACCGGCGTCCCGCCTTTCCTTAAATACGACCACCAAAGCGAAGATGAAGTTTAAGAAAATGATTAATCCAAGAATAATTGAAGAAAAATTCATTGCTACGGTGTCCTCCTACGGCTTCATTCCAAGCGATTACATGTAACACTATGTTACAACATTTGCTGCAAGGCGGAAATATCATGCTTTAATCGGTCGAGAAAATGTTTTGATATGGTGCTCGGGATATGGTCCTTTTGTTGAATAACTCCGAGATAAACCGGGCTTTCCTCCGGAAGGTCAAAGTTTAAAATGACGGTGTCATCTTCGGCAAAAAGCGGTTCAGTGATAAATGAATAATTAAGGCCGACTGTCACAGCCAAATGATTCATGCACGCCCGGCTGATCAAGGAACGGTTGTTGGTGGTGTAGGCGATGTCGACTTCACCGTACTTTTTCTGAAAATCATCCATGAACCATTTGACGTAATCATCATTGTAAAGTACGACCGACTGCTGCTTCAGTTCCCCGGGCGTAATGACCTTTTGGAAGGCCAGAGGGGAGTGAATGCTGGTCGCGGCCACCATTTTCACTTTCAACAGCCGTTCAAAGGTCACGCCGAGATGCTCAACCAAACGATCCTTGAACAGGATGATGAATCCCAGGTCGCTCTTGTCATTCAAGATATTGTCGATGATATCCTGCGAGCCTTGCTCGGCAATTTCAATTTTGACCTGCGGGTACTTTTGCTTGAAATCAAGAACGGCTTGTTCGAGTAAAAACATCGGTCCCGGGATGGTTGCCAGACGCAGCCGCCCTTGAACCGTATTGGAATACCCCTGAGCAGCATCTTTCAACTCCTCATATTTATGCAGCAGTTCGACCGCCTTCTTGATAATGACTGCACCTTCCGCTGTAGGGACCGCGCCTGAACGGGAACGTTTGAGCACGGATACACCCCACTCCTCCTCCAGGCTGGAGACGGCTTGACTGACCGCTGAAATAGTCACATGCAGATTTTGGGCCGCCTTCGAGATCGAACCTGTCTTGGCGACTTCCACCAGATACTCGAGTTTTTCGATGTGCATGGTCTTGATCGATCCTTTACTTTAAGTATTACTTAAATTAAATTCAAAATGTTTAAATTTTATTTAATCAAGAACGATGATACCATAGATATAAAGCCTGAGGGTACATTTGTTTTGCAGCACTCTTATTTTTTTCAGGCGATATGATATCCATTTCAGGAAACCCTATAGATCTTACATTCATTAGAAAGGGAGTTATCGTATGAGATTGGAAGGCAAAGTCGCATTGATTACAGGAGCAGGCGCAGGGATCGGAAAAACGACGGCGCTTCGGTTCGCCCAAGAGGGCGCCAAAGTTGTTGTGACGGATATCAATTTGGAGAGCGTGAAACAAACTCAAGCCGAGATTGAAGCGGCAGGAGGTCGGGCTGCGGCCTTCAAGCATGACGTCAGCAGCGAAGACGACTGGAAGGGCATTGTGCAGGAAACGCAGCAAACCTTCGGTTCTATCGATATTTTGTTCAACAATGCAGGGATTTATTTTATCAAACCGATCGCGGATATCGGTCTCGATGAATGGAACCGGATGATTTCGATTAATGTCACCGGCGTATTCCTCGGCATGAAGCATGTCCTGCCGGTTATGGCCAAACAAAATGGCGGTTCCGTCATTAATGCCTCTTCGATCGCAGGGTTAACCGGGGCTTCCGGCCATGTAGCCTATGGCGCTACCAAAGGGGCGGTCCGGATCATGACCAAGGACGCCGCGATCGAATATGCTTCCGCGAATGTACGGGTGAACTCGATCCATCCGGCATACATCAACACGGCCATGGGCGATTATGCAACCCAGGTCAACCAAATGTCTGCAGCCGAGCTCGGCAAACGCGTGGCGCCAATCGGTCGCTTCGGTACCGTGGAAGAGGTTTCGAACCTGGTCCTGTTCCTGGCGTCGGATGAATCGTCTTATTCCACGGGTTCCGAATTTATCATCGACGGCGGCGCTACGGCTATTTAATGTAGAGATTGGTCAATACAACAATTTAAGCCTAAGCATGATGGGAGAGGGAATATATGAAATTTGAAAATAAAGTGGCTATTGTAACCGGGGGAGCCAGCGGAATCGGTGAATCCTCCGTCAGATTGTTTGCGCAAGAAGGTGCGAAAGTCGTTATCGCCGATTTTTCCGATCGCGGACAAGCGGTTTCGGACGAGCTGAACAGCCAGGGCTTTGACACGCTATTCGTGAAAACCGATGTTACGAAAGAGCAAGAAGTGATGAACATGATCGAACAAACGGTGGCGAAGTATGGAAAACTGGATATTCTGTTCGCCAATGCCGGTATCGCACAGGACGGTCCTGCCGATCAGCTGGCATTCGACAGCTGGCAGCGTACCATTGATATCAATCTCACCGGCGTTTTCCTCTGCGATAAATATGCCATCCAGCAAATGCTCTCGCAGGGCAGCGGCGGCGCAATCGTCAACTGCGGCTCCATTCACAGCCATGTGGGCAAAGCTGGCGTAACGGCGTACGCTTCAGCCAAGGGCGGCGTGAAGCTGCTGACGCAAACGCTGGGAACCGATTATGCATCCAAAGGCATCCGTATCAATGCGGTGTGCCCAGGCTACATTGATACGCCGCTCATCAAAGGAAGAACCGAAGAAATCACGCAGCATCTCGTGGGACTTCATCCCATGGGCCGCTTAGGTAAACCGGAGGAAGTTGCCAAGGCTGTCCTGTTCTTGGCCAGCGATGACGCTTCTTTCATTACCGGAACCAGCCTGCTGGTCGATGGCGGATATACGGCCGTTTAACTCCTAGGCTTACAGATAAACATAAAACCAGCCGTGTTCTTAATGGACATCGGCTGGTTTTTTTATATAACAGAAATTTGGAAGCATGTCAAAGCCGATCGACATGCTTCTTTTTTGCTGCAGGAAGGAAGTGTGCCCATGCATATGGAAGACTAATGAGAGCCTATGATCGATATACATAAACGTAGGAGTTGATGAAGGATGGGATGAAACAGCAGGATGTCGCACAGCGGAGGCATGCTTACCTAAAACGTATTCGATATGATGGGGATGTAAGTAACACGGTTGCCGTCTTGGCAAATCTGCAGGAGCATCATATCCACGCCGTTCCTTATGAAAATCTGGATATACTTAACGGCACCTCCTTATCGCTTGATCTCGGGGATCTGTACGACAAAATCGTGATTCGGGGCCGCGGCGGCTACTGCTTTGAGCTGAATGCCCTGTTCGGCTGGCTGTTGGAATCGTTAGGTTACAAGGTTACCCATTATTTTGCCAGGTTCTGGCGTGACGAGCCGAATCCGCCGCCGATGCGGAGGCATCATATTCTGCGCGTCGAAGCCGAAGGGCGTTCTTTTCTATGCGATGTTGGTGTCGGAGGAATCGTACCGCTTCGTCCCCTGGAACTGATCGAAGGAGCGGAACAGCAGCAAGTCACGGAATGTTACCGGCTGGAAAAGGATCCATTCTTCGGCTGGGTCCTGTGCGAACGGAGGCATGGCAACTGGAATCGGATTTATTCATTTACGGAAGAACCGCAGCTGCTGCAGGACTACGCGATGGCGTCGTATTGGTGCGAGCATGCGCCCGAATCTATTTTTACGCAATCCGCCATGCTGTTCATCCGTACACCGGAAGGCAGGAATACATTGTCAGGGGAAGAATTCCGGATTTTCACAGCAGACGGGGTGGAGACATTCATACCGCAGTCCGCATTGGAATACAGGCAGGCACTGAAGCAGTATTTTGGAATCGTCATCGGTGATTCGAATGAAATATAAGATCAAAAGTATAGGAGGAGTTCGAGATGCCTTTCTTATCATTGACTACCTGGAGCCTGCATCGGAATTTGGGTCCGCTTCGTTGGACCTATTGGGATGAAGAGAAGCGCACGCAAGGAACGCATACGGAGGAGCAACCGGAGACGATATCGCTGCTTGAACTACCGGGCATATTGCGTGAACAAGGGTATCAGGCTATGGAAATCTGCCATTTTCATTTTCCGGATACGAGTAATGATTACCTAAGTAAACTGAGAAGCGCCTTGGAGCAATCGGGGATACGCCTTTATACACTGCTAGCGGATTATGGCGATATTACCAGTTCGGATGAACAGCGGAGGGAGTCGGACATGAAATGGCTGATCGAATGGATCGACGTGGCTTCGGCCGTCGGGGCGGAGCGAATCCGCGTCATCGCCGGTGATGCAGATCCGGCAGATGACAAAGCCCTACGGCTGGCTGCTTCACAGCTGCAGCGGCTTATTGATTACGCGGCCGGGAAGAACGTGCGAATTATAACCGAGAACTTTCATGATCTGACATCCACCTCCCACAATTGCTTGTCCCTGCTGGATACCTGCGGATCGGATCTCGGGTTAACGACGGATTTCGGTAATTTTTCCGGCCCACACAAGCTTTCGGAGCTGCGCGCAACCATCCCCCGCAGCGAATCGATTCACGCCAAGGCTATTACCGGTCAGCGTGGAGAACCGGATGAGGAGGAATTGCGCAATTGTATGGAGCAGGTCAAACATAGCGGCTATGAAGGGCCGATCACCCTCGTCTATGATGGTCCCGGGGATATGTGGGAGGGCATCGGCCGGGTGAAAGCCTTGGTAGAACCGTATCTATCTTCATAATGTAAACCCTAGCATTCTGAATTCTTTTCCATTAGGAATCGAATCAGAATGTTTTTTTTGCGAACCGCCAAACTTTTTATAGATTCCGCTGCGTCCTAGCCAATGAGTGTAACCGCAAATCACATATGCAAGAGAGATGGAGGATGACAGATATGAAAAAGAAAACAGCGAATTGGATGAAAGTGGGCATGCTAGGGTGCGCAGCGGTATTTGGCGTGAGCGCGGCGAATCTGCCGGTCAACGCCATGTCTTCGGCGAAAGCTCCAGTGCTGATTGCGAGCGTACAGCAGGTGTCGGTTCCCGCTGCAGCAGGAGTTAAGGTTGAAGAAAAGGAGCTTCATGGCAAAAGCACCAACCTGGAGACGCATATTCGTGTGCCGCAGCTGACCGGTATGCTGGACACGCATTATCAGGAGGAGCTGAATGACATCATTCTCTCCCATGCGGAAAAGGATTTGGCAGCGTGGGAGAAAAAAGCGGATGAGGCAGCTGCCGAAGCGAAAGCGGCACATCTCAAGTATTTGACGAACAACCTCTATGTAACGTATACCTTGAAATCCGATGGGACAGGCCAACCGGCCGGCGTCATTTCCCTGGAGGTTATTACCGAAGGCTCCCAAGGTGGAACCAGCATGCCGCGGATCGATACGTACAACGTCTTAAATACGGCGGAAGCACAGCGCGTTACCCTGTCTGACTTGCTCGGGGTTCACTACAAAGAGAAGCTGGACGCAGATATTTTGGCGAAAATGAAGATGTCTACGGATCCATATTTCCTGGAAGAGTACAAAGGAACCGGCACGGAGCAACCATTTTATATCGAAAAGGGCGATTTGGTCGTCATGTTCCCTAAATATAGCATTGCGCCGGGATATATGGGTTCACCGGAGTTCCGTTTCGCGCTCCAAGGCGAACGCCAGATCGAGCATGCAGCACAGGAATCGAAGCAAGAAAAAGACGTTAAGCTGGATCTGAGACAAATCGCAAAGTTTACCGGCGCGAACGGGGTTACCATGGTTTCGCTGCGCGACGTGGCGAAGCAGCTGAACTGGGAGTTGACCTGGGACCAGGCAGCCAAAACCGCCGAGATCAAAAAGGACGCGCAGTGGAGCAAAGTGACGATGGGCAAGGACCTGTACGCCACCTTAAGCAAGGCGCCGAAATCGCTGGGTACCGCTCCTGTGATGCGCAGCGGCAAGCTGTTTGTGCCCTTACAATTCATTTCCGGCGTTCTGAATGTTCAAGTGCAGCCTTAATCAACAGAATCTTCTATTTATGTCTTCAGATGAATTATCCCTTTAGCATCCCTGCCGAATATTTCGGCATGGATGCTTTTTTTTGTGCTGCGTGCACGGAAAATCCATTAAATAGCAACAACTTTTTGCAGCCCATCCTGCGTCTTGCCTATGAACATCACATCAAGGATAAGGACGATAAAACACATGATTGACAACATGAGCATTTACAGGGAACGCAGCCACCAGCTATCAGCATTGCAAAGGGGAAAGGGCAAGCATTACATGCCGGGGCTTGATGGGCTAAGAGCTCTTTCCGTCCTGGCTGTCATCGCCTACCATCTTAACTTGAAATGGGCCCAGGGCGGACTGATTGGCGTGGGTATCTTTTTCGTCATCTCCGGCTATCTCATCACCGATCAACTGCTGCAGGAATGGAAGACAACCGGCCGGATCAGCCTGATGGACTTTTGGATCCGCAGGGTACGCAGATTACTGCCGGCGATGCTGTCCATGCTCCTGTTTACCACAATCTGGCTGCTTGCCATCGATCCATCCCGATTGCGGGCATTGAAGGGAGACTTCCTGTCATCGCTGCTGTACGTGAATAACTGGTGGCTTATTTTCCATCAGGTATCTTATTTCGAAAGCTTCGGGCCGGTATCCCCGATCGGGCATCTATGGTCGCTGTCCATCGAGGAGCAGTTTTACATGGCATGGCCCATTCTGCTTCTGCTCGGACTGCAGTTGACGAGACGCCGCGGCAAGCTGACGCTGCTCATACTGGCTTGCGCTGCCGCTTCGGCGGCGGCCATGGGAATGATGTATGCGCCTGGCAGCGACCCGAGCAGAGTGTATTACGGCACGGACACGCGGATGTTTGCGCTTCTCATCGGAGCGGCGCTCGCTGTCCTATGGCCCAGCCGCAAATTGAATGCGGCGATATCTCCCGCAGCACGCGGGTTGCTGGATATCATCGGATTTCTGGGATTGGCCGTCCTCATGCTCCTGATGCACCGGTGCAATGAATACGATGATGGGCTGTATCAGGGCGGATTTCTGATCATCGCCTTCATCACCGCTGCTGCCATTGCCGCCCTTGTCCATCCGGCCAGCCTTGCCGGGAATATCATGGGCCTGAAGCCTTTACGCTGGATCGGAGTCCGATCCTACAGTTTGTATGTTTGGCATTACCCGGTCATTATCTTGACTCATCCTGAGGTGGATACCGGCGGCCCGAGCATCCTGCGGATCAGCCTTCAGCTTGCTGCCAGCGTGATTCTTGCTGCCTTATCCTACAAGTATATCGAGGAGCCGCTGCGCCGGGGACGAGCAAGTAAGATACGTCACAGCCTTCCGCTACGCCGCCGCCGTCTTCAGCCGGTGATATGGACGGCCGTGCTTCTCCTGATCCTTGTACCGTTAACGTACAGCGCAGCCTTGTCCAAAACGGGATCCGAAGCTGCTGCAGAGTCTTCCGGCGTAACGAATGGAATGAATAAGCAGCAGGAAGCTTTGCCGCCCTCTCCCAAGGTGCCGGAGTACGTCACAAAGCCAAGCCCGCCGGACCCAAGTACGCAGAAGATTCCTGTTTCTCAGACCCATGAAACGCCATCAAGTGAGCGAACGGGACCGATAACGTCCCAAGAGAAAGAGCATTCCGGCAAGGGTATCACCGCCATCGGCGATTCCGTCATTCTCGATGCGGCGCCTTTTCTGGAAAAAAAGCTGCCGGGAATCATCATCGACGGAAAGGTCGGCCGGCAAATGCATGAGGTGGACGATGTCATCGCCAAGCTGAAGGCACGGGGCAAGCTGGGAAGCAGGGTCATCATTGAGCTGGGCACGAACGGACCTTTTAATACGCAACAACTGCGTAAGGTACTGAATTCACTAGATCATGCCAAGCAAGTGATACTGGTCAATACACGCGTACCGAGAAAATGGCAGGACACCGTCAATGAGGACATTGCAAAAGTTTCCAATGAATTCGGCAATGTGACGGTAGTAGACTGGTATTCAGCCAGTGAAGGGAAGGACGATTATTTTTACAGGGACGGAGTCCATTTGAAGCAGGATGGCGCCGCGTATTATGCGGAGCTTCTTGTACAAGGGATTCGGAACGAGAAGCGTTAACCGGGTTATTCGGGTTTATCCCGCATGAATGAGGCTGATTTCGAGTATGAAGGAGGGCGTGAAAATTTTTTCGGCCAACGGCAAACTTTTCGGCAGCCCTCATTCGTCTATGTCCTGTGACGACGAAAGTATCATACGACAGAAGGGTAATCGACCATGTTAAATAGGAAAACAGAAAAATTGCTGACTCGCTGTATTACCGAGCATAAGGAGAACGTTTACCGGCTTGCGTACAGCTACGTTAAAAATAAAGATGACGCCTTGGATATCGTACAGGATTCCATCTATAAGGCGATGACGAACATCGGGAATCTGAAGGATCCGCAGGCGGTCAAAAGCTGGTTTTACCGGATCGTGGTGAATACCTCTCTGGATTGTCTGCGGAAAAACAAAAAGGTTCAGGCGATGGACCACGAAACGATGGAGACGTTCAGTACCGGCGCTGAGGATGCTTATACGGATCTCGATCTGCAGAGAACGCTGGAAGAGCTTCCGGATAAATACCGAAGCGTGATCTTCCTAAGGTATTTTGAAGATATGAAGATCGAAGAGGTCGCCGCGGTGCTGGATGAAAACGTAAATACGGTTAAAACGCGGCTGTATCAAGCACTCAAATACTTACGAAAACAAATGAACGACGGATTCTCAAAGGAGATCAAATAACATGAACAAACAAGTGGAGCAGCTGCGGAAAGAGTATCAAGAGATACCGATTCCGGAAGAGCTGGATATGATTGTGAACCAGGCGATTCGGACTTCGCGCAAGGCCAATAGGGGCCGTCGAACGAAATACAGCTGGTTTGCCGGCGTTGGTGCGGCCGCCATCATTTTCCTCGTGACGATTAATGCGAGTACGAGCGTCGCAAACGCCTTGTCAGCCATCCCCGGTGTCGACCGGATCATCAAGGTGCTGACATTAAAAGAATATACACTGGATGAACCTAACTTTAATGCGAACGTCAAGGTGCCTTCGATTGCCCATATGGACAATAAGGAGCTGGAATCCGGACTGAATGAGAAATATATGAAGGAGAATAAAGCTCTATTTGACAAATTTCAAAAGGAAATCAGCGAACTGAAGAAACAGGGGGACGGCCATATGGGGCTCGACGCCGGATATCAAGTGAAAACGGACAATGAGGATATTCTATCGATCGAACGCTACGTCGTCGAAAGCGCAGCTTCTTCATCCGAAGAACTGAAGCTGGATACAATCGATAAAAAGAACCAAATTCTCATCACGCTGCCGATGCTGTTCAAAGATGAGCGTTATATCGAGCTGATAAGCAGCAATATCAAGGAGCAGATGAGAGCGCAGATGAAAGCAGATCCTAACAAGTTCTACTGGGTGCAAGGAGCGGCCGACGTGCTGCCGACGGATGAATTCAAGAGCATTACGAAGGACCAGAGTTTTTATATTAACAACGAGGGGAAGCTCGTGATCGTATTCAATAAATACGATGTCGCTCCAGGCTATATGGGCGCTGCGGAATTCGTAATTCCGACCGAGGTGTTGGAAGGCGATCTTGTAAGCCATAAATATATTAAGTAAAAAGAAAAACCGGTGACGGGGCGAGCCTTGCACCGGTTTTTTCATTGGTCCAATCGGCTTGCAATTATCGAGTTTTTCGATATAATGAATAAAGTGGATAATGAATATCCATGTTATTAATCGAATGGATAGGCAAGGTGAACGATGTATGCACATGAAAACAGGAGTCGAGCAATCCGTATACGCCATTCTGCTGCTGAACATGCTACCCGAAAAGGCGGTTTTGCCGGGCGAAGCGATTAGCCAGCAGCTGGGCGTGTCCGCGACGTATTTTCAGAAGCTGTTAAGAAAGCTGGTCAGCGCAGACCTGATCGCTTCCGTGCCGGGCATCAAGGGCGGGTTCAAACTGAAAAAGCGGATTGAGGACATCCGAATTTACGACGTTTACCTTGCCATCGAAGGGCAGCAGTCCCTATATTCCTCGAGCGGTATCCTGAACGATATGCTGGAGCTACAAAAAGAAGATCAATGTTGTCTGTTATCCAGCCTGATGGAGGAAGCGGAATCGGCCTGGAAGTCCGTCTTGAAGCGGGAAACGGTATCTGATGTGGCGGAAGAAATGCAGGCGGAACGCTTTAAGCAAAAGCTCGAGTCGCTGCAGTCTTGGGTGCAAGAAAAAATGGTCCTATGACCATTCATCGGAATGAACGAAATCAAATCATTCTCCTGCATGATTGCAAGATATGGAATTCAATATAGAAAAGAGGTTTTCAGATGATCCCAAGCTTGGCCAGAATCAATGAGTTAGCGAAAAAAGAACGCGAAGAAGGATTAACGAATGCCGAACGCGTAGAGCAGCAGGTGCTGCGGGAGGACTATTTGCGCGAAATTCGCGGACAAGTGCTCCATTCCTTCTCCGGATTGAAGGTTGTCGATCCTATGGGCAACGATGTAACTCCTGAAAAACTACGCATGAAACAAAACGAAGAAGCCCGCAAGCTCCTTCATTAAGAAAGAGGTGCCTCGATGGAAACCGGAAACACGCATAAACAGTTGAAAGATATTACTTATTCTGTCTTGGATCTGGCACCGAT
Organism: Paenibacillus chibensis; assembly: GCF_004001045.1. GTDB lineage: Bacteria > Bacillota > Bacilli > Paenibacillales > Paenibacillaceae > Paenibacillus_AQ > Paenibacillus_AQ chibensis. Next base: position 87,760 of record NZ_BIMK01000009.1, on the reverse strand, counting down.
AACGGCAGGCAGCACGCCAGGGCAGGCATTCAAGCATACTCTGGATTTGGCGCAGCATGTGGAGAAGTGGGGATATCACCGCTTCTGGCTGGCCGAGCATCACAGCATGCCGGGAATCGGTAGCTCAGCTACGTCGGTTGTCATCGGCTATGTAGCCGGAGGCACAAGCACCATCCGCGTCGGCTCCGGAGGTATTATGCTTCCAAACCATGCGCCTCTTGTCATCGCCGAACAATTCGGTACGCTTGAGGCGATGTATCCAGGCCGCATCGATCTGGGCCTCGGCCGTGCTCCGGGAAGCGATCAGCTGACGGCAATGGCCTTGCGCCGGGACGTGCGGGCAAACGGACAGGAATTTCCGGAACAATTGGAGCAGCTAAGAGCGTACCTCGATCCGGATTCCCGGTTCAACCGGGTACGCGCCATTCCGGGCGAAGGACAGGAGATTCCAATCTGGCTGCTCGGCTCAAGCGGATTCAGCTCTGCGCTCGCGGCGAAGCTGGGATTGCCGTTTTCCTTCGCGAGCCACTTTTCGCCGGAGTATACCGTACCGGCTCTAAACCAGTACCGTACGCATTTCAAGCCGTCAGAAGCGCTGGATCACCCGCATGCGATGGTTGGCGTCAACATATTTGCCGCGGATACGACGGAAGAGGCGGAATATCTTGCAACCTCGCATCAGCAGCAATTCCTGAGCTTGATCCGGAACACGCCGGGGCAGCTGCCGCCGCCGGTTAAATCAATGGAAGGCTTGTGGTCGGAACAAGAGAAAATGATTATTATGGGTCAGCTGAAAACGTCGATCATCGGTAATCCCGATGAAGTGAAGCGGAAGCTGCAGGCTTTCCTGGATGAAACCCAGGCGGACGAAATGATTATCAACACAGCTATTTATGACCATCAAGCCCGATTGCGTTCCTATGAAATTGTTGCGGATATTACGGGCATGAACGGATAGGATCGAATTGTGAAGAACGGCCAAGGCTCCCAAGCCTTGACCGTTTTTTTTGTTGTACACCAAAGGTAGCCATAAAAAAGACTTAATTGATATAATGGATATGATATTCGATGGATAAGAGGGGAGCGCGTTACATTGCAAAAGACAAACCAAGAGCTGCAGAACCTGTATGAACTACATCCCATTCCTCAAAAGATGACCTCACTGGACGGTGAGACGAAGTTGGATGGGACCATACACATTGTGGTCAAATCCGATCTGAAAGAAGCGACACTGCCTAAACTGCAAGAAGCGCTGCATGAACTTGGGTATGCAACCCAGGTATCAAGCGATGTTACCGAGGAACATCCGCAAATTATTTTGGCTACGAGCGAGCAGGCGGGTAAGCTTTTAGACCAAGGTCTTGAATTGGTTGCGCTTCCTGAACGAAAAGAAGGGTATAGCTTGCTTGTACACGGACATGGCAATGGGGCTCAGATTGCGATTGTCGGTTCCGACAGCGACGGTATCCACTATGGCGTGGTTACGCTGTCCCAGATGCTGAAGCAATCTCCTGGCGGTGTCATGAAATCCTGTCTGATTGAGGACTACCCGGAGATTTTGTACCGCGGATTTATCGAAGGATTTTACGGCTACCCGTGGAGTCATGAAGACCGCAAGGATTTAATGGCGTTTGGCGGGGGGCAGAAGCTGAATACCTATATCTACGCACCGAAGGATGATCCGTATCACCGCAAGCATTGGAGGGATATGTATCCGGATGACAAGGCGAAGGAAATTTCGGAACTCGCGGCCGCCGGGCATGCGAACAATCTGAATTTCGTCTGGACCATCCATCCGGGGGATTCCATTGATCTGGCCAGCGAAGAGGATTTTCAGTCTGCACTGCAAAAGCTGGAGCAGCTCTACGGTCTCGGCGTACGCCAATTCGGGGTCCTGTTCGATGATTTGGTCGGCGTTCCGAACGGCAAGCAGCAGGCGGAATTCATCAACCGCATCGACAGCGAGTTCGTGAAAGTCAAAGGCGACGTCCGTCCTCTTCTGACGGTCGGTACAAGATACTGCGAAGCCTGGGGGCCGTCGATGACGGACTATTTCAAGCCTTTTGTCGAAACGCTGCATGGGGATGTTGAAATCATGTGGACAGGTGCGGCTACGATGTCCAACATATCCAGGGAGCAGTATGAAGCGCCGAAACGGCAAATCGGTTCCGACCGCAACCTCTCGGTGTGGTGGAACTACCCGGTCAATGACTATTGCGATTCCAAAATCCTGATGGGAAGAATCGATAACCTAAGCTCTGATCTGAATAATGTGAACGGCTTTTTCTCTAATCCGATGAATCAGGCGCAAGCTTCCAAACAAGCGATGTTCTGCATTGCCGATCATAACTGGAATACCGATGCCTACGACGCGCAGATCAGCTTTTCTGCATCGTTTAAAGCCCTTGCGCCTGAGGTTGCGGAGGATTTGGAGATTTTCGCGTCGAACAGCTGTTATTTGAAGGACGACGGCGGTATCAGCGGGGATTTTCTGTTTGACGAATCATGGGATATGAAAGATGATGTAACCGCTCTTCGTGCGGCGTTCGAAGCGGGTCAAGATGTTTCTGCTCCCGCAGCCGGACTGACGGCGCATTTTGAACGGATGGAGCTGGCAGGGGACCGCATTCAGGAGCATTGCACTAACCGTAGCCTGGTGGAGGAACTCCAGCCATTCTTAGCTGCGTTTGAGCTGATGGCTCAGGCCGGTCAAAACATGATAAACGCAATGAAGGCGATGCAAGCCGGGAATTTGCTGGATATGGACCAGCATATCGAGCAAGCGCAGAAGCAGCTCGCAGGAATGGAAGCGTGTAAAGTAAACCGGCTCAAGGAAGAAATTCCGTTTGACTTTACGGTCGATGTCGGAACGCATATCATCAAGCCTTTAATATCCGATATGATCGTGAATATTGCTGTAGCCGCAGGTACGGAAGGTGCCGAGCCGCAGTTGAACTACAACCGGAGAAACATTGCTCTCGCATCGCTCGGGGTAACGGCTGAGGCTTCCAGCAGTGTGAACGAGAATGAAAATGCATCCAAAACGATCGACGGCAGCATCCGCAGCGGCAAATGGTGCTCCAGCGAGCATCGCCCTCATCTGACGATCGATCTGAAGGAACCGAAAACCATCCGGCAGTACCGGATCGTGAATTGCGGCCATCCGGAGGCGCGGGAAACAAAATATTGGAATACGATGGATGCTCAGATTCTGGCAAGCCAAGATGGAACGAATTTCGAAGTTATTGATGAAATATTCGGTAACCGTGAGGATGTCATCAACCGGATTCTTCCCCAGGAAGTAACGGCCCGTTATATTCGCCTGCAAATCGTTGAACCGGCGCAAACGAGCCTTGACGGCAGCGGGCATACCCGGATTTATGCCTTCGAGCTGTTCGATGAGCTGTATCCCGAGCTGTCCGCGAAAGTTCTGTCTTCCGACATCGAATGGTCTTCCGGCGGATCGCTAACGGTTCATCATGCGCAAAAGGGAGACACCATCTCATTGTATGCATCTCTGGATGCCGAAACGCCGATTGCGGTTTCCCGGTTGGCAGCTCAGGATGGAGATGACATTGTATTTAATGATCTAAAGATGCATCATATTGGTAAACGGGTGTTTGTAGAACGAAAGAACGGTTCTCTTCTGCCTAGTGTCAGAACATCAAAAGGTAAAGCGTAACAAACGGGAGAGACCGCTCAGGGGTTGACATCAGCACTCCCTTTATCCGCAAGGTTAGGGGAGTGCTTTATTTCCAAACCAGTCCAGGAGGGATGTATACGATGGCTGCTGTCATTGCGGTTATTACATTGCTAGTGATTTTCACACCGGTTTTATACCGGTTGAATCGAAGAATTTCAGTTCTGGAAGACAAGATCAATTCGAAGCTTTAATCCAACTTATGCCTTGGAAGCACAGCAACCCATTATACATGGGTCAGAATGTTCACCAATCGGCCAAAAGGGTTCCGTACATAAAATCTTCGCACAAACCATGGCTCATCCGCCGGACCATACTCGATATGGAATCCGGCTTTTTTCATGCGCTTATAGGCTTCGTCCACATCGTCAACTTCGATCGAGAGATCCGGAACCAACGTACCCGAGCCTCCTTCGGAAGCAAAGCTAACCTGAATCTGCATGGTTGCCTCCGAACCGTAGGTGGCGATCCAGCCGTGGTCCATGAGCAGCTCAAGGCCAAGAATATCCTGATAGAATCGTTTAGCTTCGGCAATTTCTGGCGTTTGTACGTTCGCTACAATTCGTTTAACTTTCATTCGCAGGTTCACTCCTTTAGGGAACAAAATAGATTTCAGCAGATATCAAGCTACCGTGATCAAGAAGAATATATTTATAAGGTTACCTTATTTTTACTTTTGAAGGCAGTAATTTTTTTAGAATGGATGTATATTGATGTGTTGACAAGCAAGGATTTCCAGTATTGCATGGGGAAGATACAGATGAGAAGAAATACGATGTATTGCCGAAGCTCACACGGATGTTCAAAACTTACAATCGACGTGCGAAAGGAGAGTGGTTTCTTTTGGCAAAACCATGGCTGTGGCATCAGGAAATTGATTTGAATAGGACGCATCTTCAGCCCGTTCTTCAAGTACTCAGGGAATGCGGAGAGCAAGAGGCCTTGATGGCATTGAAGCAAATCTATGAAAACAGGACTTGTCCCAAACTGTATTTTCGTGACGAGGATAAGGATGATATAGCCGCTTACGTGAAACAGCATTGTCCCAATGAGCTCAAGCTAGTCATGCAGACTGCCGAAGAGATCACCAGCCGAATCTTTACGTTCCGTTTTCCGTGGGATATGGAAAGATCCAATCAATCGGTACGCTTTGGGGAAGAAATCCGGTGGGATCATATGCCGTCCGGAGATCCGGAATGGACATATATGCTGAACAGACATCGCTACTGGGTTGCTCTTGGGCAAGCATATGCCATCACTGGTGATGAAAAATATGCGGAGACCGTATGCCGGCAAATGGAGAGCTGGATCGATTACAATCCTGTGCCTCCAGCAGCTGGTGCGCAATCCCATGCATGGAGAAGCATCGATGCGGGGATTCGCAGTGAGAACTGGGTCAAAACATATTCATATATCAAGAACAGTCCTCATTTCAGTACTGACTTATTTCTAAAAATGCTGAAATCCCTGTTTGAGCATGCGGCATTCATCGCAGCGCACCCATGCACGGGCTGGAAGCGGATCAGCAACTGGAGCGTATTGGAGAACCGTGGCTTGCATGCGCTTTCGTTATTTTTGAACGACTGGAAGAAGGCTGAGGACTGGCGCGAGGAAAGCACCCGGAGGCTCCGGGAGACAGCACTCCTGCAGGTGCAAAAGGATGGCATGCATTGGGAACAGTCCCCGCAGTATCATAGCGAAGTCTTGCATTGTTATATGGACTATCTGCTTCTGGCCCGGAATAATCAGCTCGAACCGGATTCATCCATCGTTCAGACGGTCAAAAATATGCTGCAGGCCAATTTGTATATGGCCAAACCGAATCATCACCAGCCGATGCAGGGGGACAGCGATGACAATGACCTGCGTGAAACGCTGACGACCGGCGCCATCCTGTTCGAGGATGCGGAGCTGAAATTCGGCGGCTTGCCTGAGCTCAGCTTCGACCATCTCTGGATGTTCGGAATGGAAGCGGTCGCTCAATACAAGGGGCTGGATTCGAAGGAACCGGAGCAGACCTCCCGGGCTTTTGTGCATACCGGCAATTTCGCCATGCGCTCCGGCTGGTCTGAGCAGGACGCCTACCTCTATTTTCACTGCGGTTTCCTTGGAGGAGGACATGGCCATGCGGATATGCTTCACTTTGAGCTGCATGCCTTCGGCAGTGATCTGCTTGTGGATGCCGGACGCTATAATTACGGCGACCATACGCCGCTGCGCAGAGAGCTGAAACAGTGCAGCGCCCATAATACGACGCTGGTGGACGAAAAGGATTTTACCGAATATATCGATAGCTGGACGAATGGCAGAATTGCCGAGCCGAGGGAAGTATTCTGGCAATCGGAACCGGGGTTCGATTATGTGCAGGGGAGCCATACGGGCTACCAGCACCTGCCTGATCCGGTTACGCCGCTGAGAAGAATTCTGTTCATCAAACCGGACCTTTGGCTGATCTGCGACAGCTTCGAGTGCAAGGATGTTCATACCTTCGAACAGCATTTTCATTTCAGAACCGGGGATATCCGGATTGATTCGGATCGGCTCATTGCTGTCACGGAAGAAAAAGATGGGGCAAATATCGGAATTATCCCGATTCACCCGGAGCGGATGTCCTGTGAAGCCCGAGACAGCGTGATATCCCCCGAATATAACCTTATCGAGCCGAATCGGGCAGTTACGTACCGCCGCAAGCAATCGGGTTTTACATCGATGCTGCAGGTGCTTTACCCCTTGCGGGAGCATGGCGGTGATTTGCCGAAGGTTGAGGCGGTTGAAGTCATGACATACACCGGCATGCAAGTCGCGGATGAAACGGCTGAGGCAGTCCGGATTGTTTATGATCCGCAGCATCCTCGTGCCGGGGAAGAGCATTTGGTTCTTGTATGCCACCGCAAACCGGGCAGACACATCGAATCTTATGTCGTTGACGGAACGCAGGTGTTCGGCGAAGTCGTATGGATTGCCCGCGACGGGGATAAAGAAATCGTCTACGTCATCAAATAATTAAGGGATATGTATTTTCTTCCGAATTTTTTTGTCATTTTGTACGCGATATCGCAGTCTACGGTTCTAAGCCAATATGGTATGCTGTGAAAGGAAAGCGATGAATATACATAGGAAGAGAAGCAAACAACTCGCAGAAATGCAGATTACTTGAGAGAAGAAGGTTTACGATGAGCTTATGGGTTAGAGAGACTTCATTTTACAAAAGCTTCTTCAGGCTGACCTTGATGATCGCGCTGCAAAATGTCATTACCCTCGGCGTCAATCTGTCGGATAATCTGATGCTCGGCGGGTACAGTGAATCCGCGCTTTCGGGCGTTGCGCTGGCCAATCAGATCCAGTTCATCCTCCATATGCTGGTGATGGGGGCTGCCGAAGGACTGGTCATCCTGTCCTCGAGAAACTGGGGCGCCAAAAACATGGAAGCCATCAAAAAGTCGGCAAGCATCGGGATGAGAATTGCCCTGCTGGTCAGTATCGTGATGTGGATGATCGTATTTTTGTTTCCTCATGCGTGCATGTCTTTGTTCACGAATGAGACGCGTGTTATTTCAGAAGGTGCGCAATACTTACGGATCATTTGTTTTTCCTACGTGTTCTTTGCCATAACCAATGTGCTGCTCGCTACCTTGCGGAGCGTGGAAATCGTGCGGATCGGATTTATCGTATCCCTCTCCACGCTGATCATTAACGTATGCTTGAATTACGTACTGATTTACGGACATCTTGGGTTTCCGAAAATGGGTGTCAGCGGATCGGCGACGGCCACCTTGGTGGCGAGAATCATCGAAACCGTGATCGTGATCACCTTCATCAAGCGTTTTGACCGGAGACTCATGCTGAAGCTGAAGGACTTTTTTCGAATCGACAAAGAGCTGTTCAAGCAGTTTCTGCGGATCGGTTCCCCGATCTTGATGGCCAATGCCTTATGGGCATGCGCGATGGGAGCCCAGTCGGCGATCCTCGGGCATATGGGGGAATCGGCGATTGCCGCAAACAGCGTCGCGACGACCGTATTTCAATTGGTCACGGTGATAACCTACGCTTCGGCGAGCGCCACGGCGGTCATCATCGGCAAAACCATCGGGGAAGGGCATGTCTCGAAAATCATTACGTACAGCAAGACGATGCAGATGCTGTATGTTGCGATCGGGTTGATGACCGGGTTGGTTCTCTTTATCACGAAGGATTATGTCACCGGCCTGTATTCCATCTCCGCGGATGCCAAAACGCTGGCGGTTCATTTCATGACCGTCTTGTCGATCACCGTGGTGGGCACCGCATACCAGATGCCTGCATTGACGGGCATCGTGCGCAGCGGGGGAGATACGAAATTCGTGCTGTATAATGATTTTATTTTCATGTGGCTCGTGGTGCTGCCAGCTTCCACGATCTGCGCATTCGTGCTCGATCTTTCGCCGCTGTTGACGTTCATTTGCCTCAAATGCGATCAGATTCTGAAGTGCTTCGTCGCGATCGTGAAAGTAAACCGGTTTAAATGGATTCGCACGTTCAACACCGATTCCAAGCCGGCGGATTCGAAGGAAACGATGGCTACCTAAGAACGGCACGAGCCCGAATTCGTTCGGGCTTTTTAGCCGTTTGATATGGAACGATTAAAGAGGAGCAAGCAGCTTGCAGGAGCAGATGGACCCTGGACCCTTTCTAGAAGAAGGGGGAGTCTGGGGAAATGGTAGGAACAACCTTGCATAGTTGTACACAGAATTCAAGGAATTTCAAGAATTGACCCGTTAAAGTTTAGGGGGTAAACTATATCTGGATTAGAGGTGAACTCATGGATAAATATATCGAATCCGCGGATCTGTTTGAGGAAATCATGATGCGCGGCGCTGAGCAAATGGTCAAATGGATTGACCATCCGCTCTGGAAGGAATATTCTCCGCAGCAGCTGCGCCTGATGAAGCTTGTTGAGCAACTGGGTTCCATGACCGCGGGGCAGCTAGCGGACATGACCCAGGTGCACAAGAGCGCCATTTCCAACCGGCTCAAGAAGCTCACCGAAAAGGGATTGGTAAAAGTTGAGCGTAAAGAGAATGATAACCGAATCTCAGTGATTACCATTACGCCTGCCGGCAAAGCAACCGTTGATGAGGCTTATACCGTGCTGTATGGACACATCAGAAACATGGTACAAGCCACGCTGGAGGAAGAAGAGGTTGATCAGTTCATTCGATCGCTCCGGAAGCTGAAGCAAATGCTGGAGAAGGGTCAACCGCCGGGTTCAAACGATCGTGGCAACGGATAAATCCTTGAAATAGCTTTGGCGCACTCTAATCCAATCTAAATCACCCATTTATTCTGAAAAGAGGTCATACGCCATGGAAAACAAGGTCACAGTGATTACGGGTACGGCAACAGGGCTCGGAAGAGAGACAGCTATTAAGCTTGCCGCGCTCGGACATCGATTGGTGCTGGTGGATTTTAATGAGGAAGCCGGAGCCGAAACGTTGTCTCTCGTTAAAGAAAAAGGCGCCGAGGCCATATTCGTCAAAGCTGATGTATCGAATGAAGCCGATGTGCAAAACTATGTGAAGCAAGCGGTGGATACATTCGGCAAAATCGATTATTTCGTGAACAACGCCGGTATGATGGTTTCTCTGCGCCTGTTGCATGAATACAGCTTAGAAGAATATGATCGGGTTATGAACGTAAACCTGAAAGGCGCCTTCCTCGGCCTCAAATATGTCATTCCTGTCATGCTCGAAAACGGCGGCGGAAGTATCGTGAACACGGTGTCATCCAACAGCTTTAAGCCTACCGCATTCAATGGCCTGTATTCCGCAACGAAGCACGGCCTGGCCGCATTGACCAAGTCGATCGGACAAGACTACCAGGATCAAAAAATCTACTGTGTAGGTGTTGCTCCAAACTCCATGAAAACAGGCATCGCGAATAAAGCGGTTCAAACCTTGACGGCAGAACGCGGAGCGCAGCTGGCCGCCTCTACGGGTCCTAACATCGCAGCGACTCCCGAGGATATCGCGGATACCGTCATCTTCGCGCTGACAACCGGCGCTGCCATGCTGACAGGCACGATCGTGAACTGCGCAGGGGGAGAAATTTTCAACTAAGGTTGTAATTGCAGCCTTTGTTAACCATAATAAAAAAAGCCATGGAACATGCCCAAGGCAATGTTTCATGGCTTTTTGCTTGTTATGCAAATGATCTTGAGCAGAAAAGAGTGGCGATACGATGAGCCTTCACATCAGAGAAATCACATCAAATAATTGGCGCGCAGCGGCCGCTTTAAGCGTAAGCACAGACCAGCAGCGTTTTATTGAATCCAATGCCTTTTCCATGGCGGAAAGCCTATATGAAAAGAATGCCGTCTCCGTCGGCATGTACGATAACGAGACGCTGATCGGCTTTGCCATGTACGGCTGGCCGGATCCCCGCGATCAGAGCGCTTGGCTGGACCGTTTCATGATCGATCAGCATTATCAAGGTCAAGGGTATGCCAAACGTTTCTTGCTTCTGGTGATCCGGTATATCGAACAGCAGTATGATTGCAACAAAATATACTTAAGCATTCATCCGGAGAACGCCCATGCTAAGAAGCTGTACGAATCCATGGGCTTTCGGCTGAACGGACAGACCGATGAGGAGGGAGCCGTCCCAGGATTAGTCATGGAGCTGGACATGGACGCATTTGGCTGAAAATCGGCAATCCGCCAAGCGTCAGCTTCAGATTCAGCTCCGCAGGCGGCGCCCTTCGGGTTGATGCTCAGGCTGTTCATGAACGATCGTTCCGTCTTCAAGGTGCAGCCACGTATCGAAACTGCGCACGCCTTCGGTAAGCTTGATAATTCTTGCGCCTGTTGCAAAAGGCTGATCCAGATAAGCGTTCCGGGTTGTGCGCCCATAACAGAGACGTATGCCATGCAACGTCCCCCAGAAATCATTCGCATGGTCATGACCGACGAAGGTTCCCATGATATCGCCCATTTCAACCATAGCCGCGAAGAAGCCGGTATTGATCCACGGCGCGCAGATGGTTGTATCCAGCTTTTGGCCGTAGCAGACTGAAAAATCCCAGATATCATGGTATTCCGGCAGCGGGATATGAAAGAAACCCAATGCAGGCAGGGGCGAGCCGCCGTTTTGAGTAGTCAAGCGATAGGAGGTTTCGGTATACCAGGCGATTTGGCTGCGGCGAATCCAGTCGTAGAAGCCCACCCGAAGATGCTCCAGCGGCGAGTAGCTTCCCGAATCCAGAAAATACAGCGCAGCGGCCGGCTGCTGCTGGCGATCCAGAATTTCCAGTGCATAGTTGCCTGCCCCGTGTACGTTTGGCGGGTCGGGCTGTGCGTAACAGTACCGATGCGACAGCTGCAGATTATGAAGCTGTTCCCGGGTCATATCGGCCGCTTCGGAATCATGGTTGCCGAATACGGCAGTCCATGGAATGTGCAGCTCCTCCGGCACGGATACGGCGTCCCGGAAAGCCTGGATGGGATTCGGGCTTTTATTGCTCGCGATCACGTCTCCCGTATACACGACCAGATCCGGCTTCTCCGTCTCCAAAATTCTCCGCATCATTACCTTCATTTGCATTTCTTCCCGATCCGGCTCGCAAAATTCCGTATCCGTAAATTGGACGATTTTGAAGGTTCCATCCGCATTGAAATGAAGTGATTTTCTCATGTTGTTCTCAGCTCCTTACCCGAACAATCCCGCAGGTACTTTCGCATCCCAGCTGTCAGGCTGTTTCAGCCCAAGAGCATAGGCCGCCACGGCTGCCGTGTCTACGATAAAGAGCTTCGGCAGCTCCTTTCCGGCTGCGATGCCGGGTCCTACGCATCCCCAGAACACGTTTTTGTCCATCGGATGTTCGCTGCCGTGGCTGTATTTATGATCCCCGCCGCCGCCATGGTCGGTGAGCAGAATCACGAGACTGTCTTCCAATAACCCCAGCTCTTCAATCGATCCCAGAACGAGACCAAACAGCTCATCATTACGGGAAATGGCTTTCAAATATTCGGATGAATCCGGGCCGTACCCATATTTGTGGCCGGATCCGTCCGGCTCGTCGAGCTGCATGAACAGCAGCTTCACATCGCGGTTAGCCTGCAGATACGCTTGAATCGACTTAACCAGCTCGGCATCGGGCATGGATTCCTTATGTATGCCGATTCCTTCCTCAATAATTCCGTCGTTAATCGGCGTCCAGCCCGAAAAGGCTGCCAGCTTCGCTTCCGGCCAAGCCTCTCGTGCAAGACGGAAAACGGAAGGATACGGCGAATCGGAAGGGTAAGGCTGCGAAGCGGCCTTATCATTGTTCAATTCATGCTTTTCCGGAACGACGCCGTGCAGGACGGAGCCCCAGCATTCCGCGCTGATGGTCGGCGACTGTGCCTGCGCGGCATAGGTCACCGCTCCTTTTTGTAGAAATGCATCGATATTCGGGGTATCCGTGTCTTGAATAAAGCTGCCGGCCCCGTCCATGCCAAGAATAAATACCCGCTCAATGTTCCGTTCCCTGTTGCTCATCTCCTAAAACCTCCCCAGATGCTTACGATTTTCAGCGCTTTATATGAAAGCGTTATTACGCCCCTAGCATAAAGAGTCTCATCCCGGCTGTCAATCGTTACGAGCTAGCTGCGTACAAGAAGTCATCATCGTGTTATTAAGAAGTCATCAAGTTAGTGGTTGACATTAGGGACCACGTTATAGAATTGGGATTGTAAAGGTTTACATGACAGGATACGAAGGGGCTGGAGCATGAAAACATTGCCGAATTTGAAGAAGAGCTTGAAAAAGTATAAGTGGCTGCTGCTGATGACACTGCCGGGAATCGTCTACTTGTTCATCAACAATTACATCCCGATGTACGGCGTGATTCTGGCTTTTAAAAACTATAATTACGTCGACGGCATTTGGGGAAGCGCTTGGGCCGGACTCGACAACTTCAAATTCCTGTTCAATTCTCAGGATGCCTATATCATCACACGGAATACTTTTCTCTACAATTTCGTGTTTATCGTGCTGAACCTGGTCATGGCCGTGCTGGTGGCGCTGCTGATTAATGAAATCAAGGACAAGGTGATCAGCCGTTTCTATCAAAGCACATTCCTGCTGCCGCATATCATCTCGATGGTTGTCGTGGCCTATCTGGTATACAGCTTTTTGAATGTGGACAGCGGTCTTATCAACAGATTGCTGACCAAATGGTTCGGAGCGGAAGCGATATCCTGGTATGGAGAGCCGAAATATTGGCCGTACATCCTCGTCATCGTCAACGCCTGGAAAAACGTCGGCTACCTGTCGATCATCTATTTCGCTTCCATTATCGGTATCGATAAAGAGTATTATGAAGCCGCAACGATCGACGGCGCCAGCAAATGGAAGCAGATGACGCGGATCACCATACCGCTGATCCTGCCGGTCATCACGACGATGACGCTGCTCGCGGTCAGCGGAATCCTCCGTTCGGACTTTGGACTCTTCTATCAGGTGCCGATGAATACGGGCGCGCTGATTCCGACGACGAATACGATCGATACGTTCGTATATCGGGCCATGATTCAGTCAGGGGATATCGGCATGTCCACGGCGGCCGGCTTCTATCAATCGGTCGTATGCTTCGTGCTGATTCTGGTCGCGAATGCGGCCGTCCGGCGCATTAATAAACGCGATGCTTTATTTTAACAGAGGGGAGGTACACTGGAGATGGCTTTAAACACAAAAAGCAGGATCGGTTCGGCTTTGATCCACATGTTCTTCTGGGCATTTACGATCGTGTCCCTGGTTCCGTTCATTCTGGTCTTTATGGTATCGATATCGAGCGAGGATTCCATATTGCAGAAGGGATATTCCTTGTTCCCGAGTCAGATCAGCTTCGCGGCCTATCATTTTCTGTTCAACGATTTTTCGGAGATCGCCAAAGCCTATGGCGTGACCATCATCACGACACTCGTCGGAACGGTTATAAGCCTGCTGATTACCGCCTTGTTCGCGTATCCGCTGTCCCGACCGGATTTACCGTTCCGGCGCACAATTTCCTTTTATATCTTTTTCACGATGCTGTTCGGCGGCGGTATGGTGCCATGGTATATCACGTACGTGAATATGTTCGACCTGAAAAATACAATACTCGCCATGATCATTCCGAACCTGCTGTTAAGCGCCTTTAACGTATTGCTGATGCGAAGCTTTTTTGCCTCGACCATTCCGGAATCCGTCGTGGAATCGGCAACGATTGATGGCGCGAGCGAGCTGAAGATTTTTTTCAAAATCGTCGTGCCGCTGTCACTGCCGATCATGGCAACCATTGGTCTGTTCAATACATTGTCCTACTGGAACGATTGGTACAACTGCATGCTGTTCATCGACAAGCCGGAGCTGTATAACATCCAGTATTTGATGACCAAGACGCTCACCAATATCCAGTATTTGCTGATGAAATCCAACAGCTCGGCCCAAGTTGGGGATTTGCTGGCCAAAATGCCTCGGGAAACCGTCCGCATGGCACTGGCGATCGTGGGGATTGCTCCTTTATTGTTCGCTTACCCGTTTTTTCAAAAGTACTATATCAGCGGGATTACAAGCGGTGCAGTCAAAGGTTGAAAATATCGCACCCATGTTGGGGAGGTGGGGCTTTCAGGAAACTTCCGTCGTAAATCAATAGTCGATAATCGAGAGGAGAACGGCGATACAATGAAAAAAGCCTATCATTTGGTACTTATGATCATGTTATGCGGCATGCTGGCATTGACGGGATGCGGTAAAGGGGATTCGGGAAAGGCAGCAGAACCTGGAGCTTCGTCAGGAAACGCCGGAGGGAAATCGGAGTCCGCGCTGAAGCCTTACAAGATCACACTCGTGTATCCCGCAACAGCGGCTAAGGATTTGCAGCTTGTCCAGGACGAAATGAGCAAATATTTGACGGAGAAAATCAATGCAACCATTGAACTGAAACCGATCGAATGGGCGTCCTGGGACGATAAGACGAATCTGATGAAGATTTCGAACGAACCCTTTGACCTGATGTTTACCGCGAGCTGGTTCTCTTATCCGAAGGATGTTGCCAAAGGGCAGTACCTCGAGCTCGATGATCTCATGGCGCAATACGGCAAAGACATTCCGGGCGTTCTTGGCGATGATTTCATTAAAGGCTCAAGAATCGGGGGCAAATTGTATGCGCTCCCTACCAAGAAGGAATTCGGGCAAGGCTTCGGCTTCCTGCTCGATAAGAAGCTGGTCGATAAATACAAATTCGATACGAACGGGGTCAAATCGCTGGAAGACATGGAAGCGATGTTCAAGACGATCAAGGAAAATGAACCTGGCATAACCCCGATCGTATCGAGCAAATTTACGAATATTTGGGAAGCTGCCAACTACGACGGGGTCGTTGCCAATCTCTCCATCCCGCGGGTTAGCAAGGAGCCGAAGGCGATCGATACGCTGGAGGATCCGAAGTTCATCGATTTTTACAAGCGCATGCATCAGTGGAATCAGAACGGTTGGTTTGATAAGGATGTGCTCACCTCGGACGCTGATCAGGGCATGAACATGATCAAGGCAGGAAAAGCTTTCGCGGTTGCCCAATCGCTGAAGCCGGGCAAAGACAAGGAGATGAGCTTGAGCTCCGGCGTCGATGTCGTACAGGTCGAAACGGCTGAACCGTTCACGACGACGGGAGACGCG
The DNA here is from genome assembly GCF_004001045.1 of Paenibacillus chibensis. Classification (GTDB taxonomy): domain Bacteria; phylum Bacillota; class Bacilli; order Paenibacillales; family Paenibacillaceae; genus Paenibacillus_AQ; species Paenibacillus_AQ chibensis. The sequence continues at coordinate 72,387 of NZ_BIMK01000009.1, read as the reverse complement.
CAGGGAGCCATGCTGGGGATTTCCCGCACCTCGAAGGATCCTGCCCGGGCAATGATGTTCCTGAACCTGCTCTATACCGACAAAACGCTGCTGAATATGCTGGATTGGGGTATCGAGGGCAAGCACTACGTGAAAAAATCCGATAACGTCATCGATTTCCCGGAAGGCGTGAACGCTGACAACCAAACGTATCCGAATCCGGGCGGCTGGATGTTTGGCAACCAGTTCAATTCGTATCTGTGGTCGAATGAAGACCCGAACAAATGGGAAGAATTCGAGAAATTCAATCAACGAGCCGAGCATTCGATCGCACTCGGGTTTGCTTTTAACCAGGAGCCTGTGAAGTCTGAAATGGCATCGATTGCGAACGTGGAAAAAGAATTCGGTGCGACGCTGAGATCAGGTGCCGTCGATCCGGAAAAAATTATCGCGAAGTGGAAGGAAAAACGGAAAGCGGCAGGCTTCGATAAAGTGAAGGCGGAAGTCGATAAGCAACTGGCCGAATGGGCGCAATCCCAGGCGAAATAAGATGTGATAGGAGGAAGGGAATCCGCCTTGGGACTATGGTTGCATGTCCTGGGAGAGGGATTCCCTTTTTTCTTGGATGTCACTATACTCAGAGTGTAGAAGAGTCTAGCTTTCATGAATAGATTCATTCTGCGCATGATGTCATAAAGAGCCGGAGTCGCTGATGCATATGTTGAATATCAAACACTCGCTTCGCTTTAAGCTTATTATCGGTTTTATTACGATCGCGGTGCCGCTGGTCGGGCTTCTTCTCTATAGCAACTATTACGCATCGAATACGATTCGGGAACAGGTGGCTGATTCCAATAAAAACTCGATGATTCTGTATTCGCATCAAATCGAAGCGGCACTGAACAAAGAGACGAATTTCTTATACAACATTGCGGTGGAAGATCCGAACATTGCAGCGTTGTCACAGCTGCTGGACGACCCGGACGAGTACTTTTTGGCGAAAGCGAGAATACTCAACACGCTCACACGATACCACCGGTTTGACAACAGCGTCGATTTGCAGTTTATCTATTCGGTGCAGAAGCAGGATCTGTTTAATACACCGATTAAAACCCAATCCTACGACGAGCTTCAGTCCATCAAAACAACGATCGAAAAGCTGGTCAAGGATGTTCATCCGGACAGCCCATACTTTAGGGAATGGAAGGCGATCGAATACAGCCTGGGTAAATACGCCTTGATCCGGCTCGTCGACACGGGGGACGATTTTTATCTGGGTGCATTCGTTGAGCTGGAGAACCTGATGATCCCGCTGGATCTCATTCACTTGGAGAACGGATTTGCCAGCTTCGTCAGCGCGAATGGCAGCTTGATGACGAATACGGCCGCGATCGGCTCGCACCGGCTGGACGCGAATCTGGCTTCGGAATCCAATGAGGTCTATCAGGTTGTCCGGAAGGATGACCGCAAATATATCGTAGTCATGAATCAAATTCAGGGCACCGATGTGATTCTGAGCGCTTTTGTGCCCGAATCCCAAATGCTGAAGAATCTGTATCACTTCCGGAGAGTCATCATTTTGATTTCTCTGGGAGCACTGATCCTATTAATCATTTATTTGGTTTATCTGAACGATATTATTTTGAAGCCGATGAACAATCTGGTGCGGGGGATGCGCAGAATCAAGCACGGCGACTGGAATACGCGGCTGCACTCCTCCAAGGCCAAGGAATTTGCGATCATTAACGAAACCTTTAACGGGATGGCTTCCGAAATCCACCAGCTGAAAATAAGCGTGTACGAAGAGCAGATCCGGGCGCATAAGGCCGAGCTGAAGCACCTGCAGCTCCAGATCAATCCCCACTTTCTGCTGAACTCGATCAATATCGTGTATAACCTGGCCGAGATTAAAAACTACGGCGTCATACAGCTGATGTGCATGAATCTGGTGAAATATTTCCGGTTCACGACCAAGACGAATCAGGTTGCCGTTACAGTAGCGGAAGAGATGGAGCATATGGAGAGCTATATTAAAATCCAGCAGGTCCGGTTCCCGGAGCGCGTCACCTACCGGATTCAAATCGAGGAAGGAGCGGAGACCGCCGCGATTCCGCCGCTGCTCATTCAGCCTTTTATTGAGAATGCCGTCAAATACGGCTTCGATTTCATGGATCATCCCTTCCACATTGAGATTCAGATTCGTCTTCTGGGAAAAGATCGAATTAAAATCGTGATCTGGGATAACGGCAACGGATTTTCCGCGGAAATGCTTCAGCAGCTCCAATCCGGAGATGATCTGGAACATCAAAATGGAGAGCATCTGGGGATATCCAACGTGAAGTACCGTTTAAAGCATATTTTCGGTCAGAGCACGTCTCTTTCGTTTGATAACGCTCCGGATGCCGGGGCGAGGGTTACCATCGTTCTTCCTTTCCGAACCGTAGAACAATTTACTTCGTATTGATGATCAAAACGGGGGTAGTCGCATGTATAAGGCACTGATTGTAGACGATGAAATTTATGCGGTCATGGGAATCCGCAGCGGCGTGAATTGGCAGGATTTGCAGGTGACCGAAGTGTACGAGGCATACAACATGCGGGACGCGCTGAAGGTTTTTGAGCAAACGGCGATTGATATTATGATCTGTGACATCGAGATGCCCAAAGGAACGGGAATCGAGCTGCTGGAAAGGGTGAATGAAATCTCCCCAGGCACGGAGACGATTTTTTTGACGGCACACTCGGCGTTTGACTTCATGAAGCGTGCCATCCAGCTCGATGGTTTTGATTATTTGCTCAAACCAATCGAATTCGACGTGCTTCAGGATACGATCGGGAAAGCGCTCAAATCGATCAAACAGGAACGCGAGCTGCTCAGCCTGAGAGACCAATACAAGCCTTATTACGACATGTGGCGCAAGAAAAAGTCGCTTATCACCGATAAATTCTGGAACGATTTGCTATCGGGCAGAATCCTCTGCACGCCGGATAATATCGCAAGAATCCTGGAAGAGCATGAGCTGGCAGGACTGGAGAATTCCGTATTCCTGCCTGTGATGGTCAGCGTGGAGTCCTGGCAGCGGGAGTTTAGCACAAAGGATGAAGATATGATGGAATATGCCGTCCGAAAGGCGGCATCCGAAATGCTTTTGCCGGCAGGAAAAGGGGAAGTCATACAAACCAAGCAAGGTGTGAACGTCGTTATTATTATCGGTGACGACAATGATGAACCAACAACCTTTTTTCCGGAGCTGCTTGCGCGCTGTGAGAAATACATACAAGGATGCCACAAATATTTCGGCTGCAACCTGTCGTGCTATATCGGGGAAAGCTCCACATTGCTTGAGATGGCGGACACTTACCGGCAGCTGCTGGAGATCGAATACAATAACCTGAACAAATCCAATCAGGTGTATACGCTGGCTTCCATGGGGACGACATCCATAAAAACGATGATTCCGCGTATATCCACATGGACCATCCTAATGGAGCAGGGCAAGCTGGAGGAGCTGCAGCGGGAAGTACGCACCCGCTTGTCCGAGCTCGGACAGATGCAGGGGCTTTCGGTGAGCGAACTGGAGGGATTTCATCAAGAGTTCATGCAGATGGTACACTATATTCTTCATAAGAACGGTCTATCAGCCTTTGAGTTGTTCCAGGATCAAGAGGGCATTCTGCTCAGCGCTCAGCCGCGCAACCTCGAGCAGCTAGAGATCACCGCGCTTCAGATGATCCGGATCATACATGATCAGCTGCACCGCAATCATTCGGTGATCCAGCGCGTTCAATACTATATCACGGAGCACTTGAATGAACCGATTACGAGAGAGCAGCTGGCAAGTTACGTGCATCTTAATCCCGCATACTAGTCTCGCTTATTCAAACGGGAGGTGGGGGAATCGATCACCGATTACATTCTGCATGTTCGTATGTCACTGGCCAAGGATCTGATTACGAGCTCGTCCATTCCGATTTCGGATGTGGCCAAAACCTTCGGCTACCATAATTTCTCCCATTTCTCCAAAATGTTCAGGAAGGTGTATCAGGCCTCGCCGCAGCAGTTTAGGCAGCAATCGGGTTAGACAAGAAGAAGCCGGCTTACATTTACGTAGGCCGGCTTTGTGATATGGGAGGAAATGTGGTCATATGAGCTGCTTTTCCACATGCTTCATTTCGGCTGCTTGAGGCGTATATCGATTCGGGATGTGATTTTATAAGCAAAATAACTAATCGAGACATAGAAAAGGCCATACATAAGCCAGGAATCGATATTTCCGGCCAGTGTCGGCAGATTGACGGCGATAAAAAGCAAAGGAAGCAGGAAGGAAATACATAGACCGTAGCGCATACGATGTCGGAGCCAGGCTCCGGCGGCTCCGAATGCCAGCGATAACAAGGGACAGATGATGAGGACGAGCAGCATCGGATTTGCATCTTTAAACACCCAGTAAACCACTAGCGCACCTCTAATCTCTCTTCATTGGTAAAGAGATATTTACTCTTATAAACGCTTGGTTCCTATGCAAAGTTATGCTTATCTTTGTTTTCTTGCTTTTTTTGCCGATGCTCTGGCACTCGTCACAGTAAATGCATCGCCGGCAGGATTCGGATTACCGGGCACGGAGGTCGCGCTTTCTCCCTGAAGCATGATTCCTCGCTCATGGGTCGTCAGATGGGGGCTGCTGCCATTCAAGCGGCAGCAGGTAAACGTCACGGGCGTGAGGCGCGCCATTCTGGAGATGAACGAGCCAACTTGGGGTGCCTCAACGATCCATTCGGCGCTAGACTGAGGGCCGTTATATCGCTTAATGGTCCGAAACGTCCATTTTTGCGTTGCGTTCTTCATATAGATAAGCCATGTGGAGCTTTTGATTTTGGTAATGACCGCATGGATCTGATCACCTGGATGCACCGGAAGCGGGATCAACGTCATGGCTTGGGGCAGAATTTCCCACCAGGCATAATAGTGTGCCTTGCCATTGATATAATCTTGGCCGGTTCCCGTCTGGATCAGACTGGTATTCCCGAAGCCGTCGATGCCGATCCAGGCTGAAGAGTACGTTGGCTTCGAGCTGGGACGTACAAACGGGACATGCCAAGTCGCGGATATCCGCCTGAAGGATTTGGAACGACCCGATACCGCGTAGCCGCTCCAATTGGCGGAGATCCATCCCAGGCTGTTCAGCTGAGGGCGACCGGAGGTATCCCGCTTGCACACACTATGAAAATTCGACATCGTATTCCACCACCTATCAAGTTCGTTAACCTATCATATGCGGTGATAGGAGGGACGAGTGGGGTAATGGATGCCGAGAAAAGCTTGTTTTTATCCATTGAAACAGGATGTAACTTTTGGGTGTCTCTGCCGTTAAATATATGAAACGCATGTTACGAGCACGGATTTACGAATACAGGGGGTAATGTTTAGAAAATGTCGATCAATTGGGCGAGTTTTGGAATCGTATTGATTCCTTTTGCGATAGTAATTTTGGGGATCATTGGTTTGTTAAGACTCGTATTTAAACGTCAGTAGAGCTGTAAGCGGGATGAACCATATGAGGGTCATGAGTGCCTTCAAGTCGTCGTAAGCTTTATTTGGTATGGAGGACCATGAGTTATGCCCTTGCGATAAGTAATGGATTAAATAAAGGAGATGGTTTGATGTTGAGACGGGGTATAACGTTTGGGGCGGGGACGGTTATCATCGCTTTTTTGTTTTTTTGTCATCTCTATTCGGTTCAATTGCCTGATTTTCTGGTCGGACTGGGTTATGGCATAGGGATTGCGCTAGAACTGATTGGACTCTATCACGTAAAGCATGAGTCCGGATTCAGACGGTACAAGATCCAACTCCTCAAAAAAATTTCCGGTAGATAAATGGAACTATAGCAGCAGGATAAAACGTATTACCAAGGATGGACAAAAAAGCGGCTTATAAACCGCTTTTTTTTATTTTTATGATTTCCAGTATTTACTTCTATAAGTAAATGAATTACTATATAAAGCAACACGGGAGGTGGGATAAAATGGATGAACTTCATTTGAATGTATCTCTACTGCGTACCAGAGTGCCGAATTTGACGGTGGCTGCCCGCTCAGCCGGACTGCGCCCGGCCACGGTATCCAATCTGTGCACGGGTAAAATTCCTATCGGACGGGCAGAGGTAAGGACGCTTGCGCTGTTGGCTTCGCTGGCGGGATGCACCATGGATGAACTGATTATCCGCGGGAGCCTTGCAGGCATGATTGAAACGGGAATCAAAGCGCTGGACTTATTGGCACCCGTCATCAAAGGAGGAAGAACCGGGCTTGTCGCAAGGCCGGGAACCGGCCAGATGGTCCTGCTGGCAGAGCTTCTGCATCGTCTTAAGAAACAGGGCTATACATCGATCTTTTGGAAGCCGGCGGAAGATGGAGCCGGAACCGGCGAGGTGCTTCAGGAAGCGGATTATGTCTGCCGATCTTCGGAAGAAGTATTACAGAAGCTGTATGAAATTCCGGGGAAAGAAGAGATTGTGCTGGCTGCAGACCGTTCCGTGGTGTTATCCGGAGAGTTCGATGAACTGCTGGAAGGGCTGGACGCTTCCAACTCTCGGTCGATCACGACGATTCTGGTAGATATTACGGGGGATGCCGTCGACGACGAGACTCCTTACGGTCCGCTGGATACCTTTCTCCGGTTTGATGCGGAGCTGACGACTAGGGGCTTGTTTCCGGCCATAGATCCGGTTGCCTCCACTTCGGTGATCCTGGAAGGCGCGCAGCTGGAGCCTCCGCATGTACGGGTTCAGCAGCAGACGAGAAAGCTCATGCGCCGTTATCGTGAGCTGAGACCCCTGGTTCTTTTCCGCGGAATCGACAAGCTTCCGGAATCCGAAAAAATCATGTACCGTCGCGGAGAACGATTGGAGGCGTATCTGTCGCAGCCTTTTTATATTGCAGAGCCTTATACCGGCAAAAAAGCCGAATGGATTTCCCTTCCGGAAACGCTGGAAGACGTAGGTAAAATCGTGAATGGCGGAGCCGACCATATCCCGGTGGATGCATTAACCTTTGCAGGGCGTATCAAGGATATTTAAGAAGCCGTGTAAAGCGGCATAGGTATCCAAAATCATTTGAATGGAGGCGTATTCCATGGCAGTTCATGAGATTCGATTGTCGCAGAACAGCTTGATCGGATGTTTCACGACGGAGGTTTCTCCGCTCGCCACGATTGCATCAGGGGATATTATTCGGTTCCAAACGCCGGACGCGGCCTGGGGCCAGGGCGTAACCTATCCAGACAGATTCAAGCCTTATGCGAGAAGAGAGCAGCTTGATGGCGGACATGCGCTAATCGGCCCTTTCTGCATGGAGCATGCCAAACGGGGGATGACGCTTGCGATTACGTTCAACCGGATCATTCCGGGGCGCTACGGCTTTACGGCGGCGGGACATTATCCCAACTGGCAGAATCGTCAGCTGCATTTGACCGATTTCGATGAACTCGTATTGGACTGGACGCTGGACCCTGAAGCCATGACGGGAAGCACGCGTATTAGGGACCGGGATTTTTCCGTAAAACTGAGTCCCTTTATGGGCGTGATCGGCATGCCACCGGAATCAACGGGCATTCATTCGACATGGCCGCCGCGCTGGTGTGGAGGCAACATCGACTGCAAGGAGCTGGTAAGCGGCAGCACGCTCTATCTGCCTGTCCCCGTTGATGGTGCGTATTTTGCCATCGGAGACGGCCATGCCGCGCAAGGCGACGGAGAAGCAAGCTGCCAAGCGATCGAATGTCCGATGGACGAAGTGGAGATTACGGTGGATCTGCTGCCGGGCATGTCCCTCATCCGTCCGCGCGCGAATACGCCGGCCGGATGGATCACGTTCGGCTTCCATGAGGATTTGAACGAGGCGACTGTCCAGGCTTTGGACGGCATGCTGAATCTGATGGGTGAGCTGTACGGCCTGAATCGGGTTGAAGCGATGGCTCTCGGCAGCTCGGTGATCGATATTCGCGTGACTCAAATCGTGAACGGCGTCAAAGGCGTCCACGCTTGCCTGCCCCATGGGGCGCTTAAGGTCGATACGAAAGCGAGTTTACGGCGGGAACGGCTATGATCGATCTCTATGGGAGCAGCGGCAGAAAAGTGAATGCCAAGTTCGGGGGGGGGGAGCTTGACGTCGAAGCCTTTTGGAAGCTGATGCTGGATGCATTGAGAACATACTGAACCCATCTTTGAGTGAAGGAGCCAATCGGCTCCTTTTTAATGCTCCAGGTTCCCGGCTGTCTTCTTATGCTTCGGTTCGCTTGGTTCGCATCGGGCTGAGCAAGCATCCGGCAAAAATTACGAGATTCATCCCTGCCGCAATCCAAAATACGGTCTGCGGGCTCGACAGCTTCGTCATCCAGCCGGCCGCCATGATTGCAAACGGAAGTCCCAGCTTGAACAAGGAACCTGTGATGCCGCTGACCCGTCCGATCAAATGGTGGGGCGTGGATTCCTGGCGAAACGTCCAGATGCTAACGGTATTCACCGTCTCAAGCACACCGAGGAGGAACAGCCCAAGAAAGAGCATCCACCCCGTCCGGGAAAGAGAGAACAAGACGCTGCAAAGCCCGAGACCTAATACGGTCCATGAAATCAGCTGGCCCACGGTGAACCGGCGTTTTAGCAGGCCGATGAGCAGGCTTCCCACAAGTCCTCCGAGGCCTGCGGCAGACAGCACCAGACCCAGCTGCGCATTGGAAAAAGCGAGAGCGTCTTTGGCAAAAAAGATGAGTGTCGTATCGACCATACCGGCCGAGCTGTTCAAAAAGACGACGACAATGGTAATCGTGAGCAGCAGGCGGTTCGATCGCAGTTCCTGCCACCCATCGCGAAGCTCCTTCCAAAATCCGCTGCGCATGTGTACGGGGCTCTCCTCTTGTGATCGGAGTGCAGAAAGGGTGATCCATGCGACCAGAAACGCGGACGCGGTGAGCAACAATGCGGTATGCATGTTCGGCAGCATGAGGAGCATCCCGCTGAGCGCAGGTCCCAAAATGCCGACGAACGTCACCACGAAATTATACGAGGCATTCGCGGAGGTGAGCAGCGGAGCGGGAAGGGAATGCTTCACCATCGCCACACGGGCGTTGGAATAGGCATACCCGAAGGTCATAAGCAGGAAGCCCGCCCCATAGAAAAGGGGCGTGGATGCATACCCCCGTGACAAGGAGAAATATAGAACGAACAAAATCACCGCCTGCATTCCGATGGCAATGAGAGACCATTTTTTCTTGTTCGCCCGATCCACCCAGACGCCGATGAACATGGCCAGCAGCAAATTGGGCAAAAACTCGATTCCCCGCATCGTGGACATCACCACGGATGATTGCGTCATATCGTACAATATCAACGGCAGCGCGAGCTCGTATATTTTATTGCCCATAGCCATGATCCCTCCCGTGACCAGAAGAATCAGAAAGCCTCCGTTCCTGAGAGCGGACGGCTGCTTTGCCGTGTTGAAGTTGCTGATCATCATGTAGTTTCCTCCTCTTTACGCCATGAACAAGAAAAATTATACTTTTATAAAAGGCGAAGGAAAAAGCGAAACCTTTTCGCATTCTTTTCGCCTTTTATATCGTGCAAGGAGTCTAAAGATGGATATCGTCCACTATTATTTGAAATTAAGCAGCCATTTCGCTTCCGAAAAGCTGAATAGCCCCATCCCGGTTACGATGCAGGAGCTTACCGGCATTTGGGAGTGTACGCGGCGCAATGCCCAGCTTCTGGTCCGTAAATTGCGGGAGCAGGCCTATATCGATTGGGACAGCGGCAGGGGCCGAGGCAATCTTTCCACACTCGTTTTGAAGAAAGACAGGGAAGGGATTCGAATAGGCAGAGCCCAGGAACTCGCTTTGAAAGGGCAAGTGGTGCAAGCCTTTGCCGTACTTGAGCCTCGTGAACTCCATGCGCAGTTTGCGGACTGGCTCGCAGGACAGTTCGGGGCTCAGTACAGCGCGGATGAAAAGGATGTTTTGCGGTTTCCTTTTTACCGTCCGGTGCTTGATCTGGACCCGCTGCATGTCATTCGTAGGACGGAGGCGCATTTGGTACGGCAGCTGTTCAATACGCTGGTCGAATACCATGCCGAATCGGAATCGGTGAAGCCGAGCCTGGCTCATTATTGGGAGCATAACCCGAGCTGGACCGAATGGACGTTTTATTTGCGCAAAGGAGTATGGTTTCATCATGGGAGCCGAATGACGGCGGCGGATGTCGTATTTACGTTTCAGCGCATCATGGACATCGAGCCGCCGGACTGGGTTACCTCGAATGTTCTGCGGCTGGAAGCGAGGAGTGAACATGTTTTCTCGATTACGTTGAAAGAGCCTAATGCGCTTCTGCCGCATATCCTTGCCTTGGAACGTTTCTCCATTGTACCCAAACATGTGCGGCAGGTGAGCCGAGACCGCGATTTTCGCAGCATGCCGGTCGGCACCGGACCGTTTCGGATGGTAGAGAACAACGAGGTGAATATGATCCTGGAAGCGCATGAGCGTTATCACGAAGGCCGGCCGCTCATCGATCGGGTCGAGATTTGGGTGTGGCCCGACTATCAGGAGCATCTGATCTCCGGAAGCTCGATTCTTCGCGAATCGAAGCCTCAATACGTGGATGAATCCCACTCCGCCGACCATGCCAAAATGATCACGCAGCTGGAAGATGGAAGCTCCATGTTATCCTTAAACACGTTCAAAACAGGCCCGCTGCAGGATATACGCATCAGACAGGCTATTCACATGGCGATAAACAGAATAGATATGATCAGAACACTTGGGGGGAGAAGACAACAGCCCGCGTCAAGTTTTCATCCTGGCAACTATGATGATCAGTATGGCAGCGCTGTTGACCTCGATACTGCCGCAGAACTTGTCCAGGCAAGCGGGTATGGCGGAGAAACGCTGCTGCTCGAGACATATGAGATGAAGAGCAACCGGGAGGATGCCGAGTGGATCCGGGCCTGCTGCGGTGCCATCGGCTTGAACGTGGAGATCCGAATCAGACCGATTCGCGAACTGACGGACAGCGAGTGCATTTCGCAGGCGGATATGATATTTGCAGGGGAGGTGCTTGGCGAGGAGCCGACCGTCGAATTAATCGGTATGTACTTGTCGCATCACGGTTATATTCGCAATCATCTCGATCTGAAAAGCAGAGACTGGATGGACCGGCTCGTGAAAGCAGCGCTGGCCGAGCCTAATCTGCAGGCAAGAAGGACGATCCTCGAGCGAATTGAGGAGAAGCTGCGGCAGGAATACAAGGTGTTGTTCATCTATCATAGCCGGCAGACGGTGGGATTTGATCCTGCGCTGAACGGAATGACGATGAATGCATGGGGAAGGATTGATTACAAGAACGTCTGGATCAAGCATTAATCGGCAGCATAAGAGAAAATATATCTAAAATTAACCTCTTTTTAAGCGGGCGTTAAGGAGCTCTGCCCATAATTAGCTCAGCAGGCTAACATTACCGGTTAAGGAGAGATTCTTCATGCGAAAAATCAGAAAGATCCATATGTGGATCGGTATCATTGCAACGGTCTTTTTACTCATTGAATCCGTAACGGGCATCATCATGTATTTCGATCAGGGAGATCGCAGGGGCGGCACGGAAAGGGCGGCGTTCCGCATGAATGGTTCCATGCCTGCTTTCGCCAATTCGTCATCAAACCAGCAAAATGGGCCATCTTCTTCGGGAGGACAAGCGGACGCAAACGCTCAAAACAGCGAGAACAATCAAAACGGTCAGAACGGCCAAAATAATTCAGGCGCCGGCAGGTTTGGAGCCAATGGCATGAACCGCTTTAACGGATCCGGGCAATTCCCCGGCAAAGAAAGCGGCGGATCCTTCAGCATGAATGTCCGCAGCCTGCATGAAGGCGTCGTCGGTCTGATCAGCGGAATCGGCATGCTCTTATTAACCGGTACCGGTATCGTGATGTCTTTTATTATTTGGGGAGCAAACCGGAGAAGAGGAAAACGCGGCAAACCTGATTCAGGCCAGCAGATCACCGCGCTCCATCCGTCGAATCCTTCTTGAAATCAGTCCGGCTGCATAAATATAAGATAGCTTACTGACATACTCGTGAAGTAGTTCCCGAAGAGCTGTGCCGCAGTGAGATTCCATAGAAGTGAGATTCCACATGTAATATCGAGGATTGTCCCGTTTCCGGACAATCCTTATTTTGCTATGAAATGCCCTGATATAAGAAAAAAAGGTGTCTATCATTCCCGTTCATGTTAAATTTGAGTTACAAAGATGGAAGAAAGAGGATCCATGAATGATTAGCACCTGGAGGGAGCTGCCATGAAGAAAATGAGGACCGTGCCATTACGGAAGAGGATCGGGTATGGAGGCGAGTGCCGGCATGACGAGCGTTAAGCGTACGATCGACGCCATCTGGCGGATCGAATCACCCAAACTGATTGCTGGTTTGACCCGGATGGTGCGAGATGTCGGCCTTGCCGAAGATTTGGCCCAGGATGCGCTTGTGATTGCCTTGGAGCGATGGCCGGAGACCGGAATCCCGGATAAACCGGGCGCCTGGCTGATGACGACGGCCAAACGGCGTGCCATCGACCTGCTGCGGAGAAACAAGGTTCTGGACCGGAAGGTTGAGGAAGTTGCCCGCACTACGGTCTTATATACAGAGGATGATGTGGATCAAGGGCTTGATGGAGAGATCGGCGATGATATCCTGCGCTTGATCTTCATGACTTGCCATCCTGTCCTGTCGAGAGAAGCCCGCATTGCGTTAACGCTTCGGCTGTTATGCGGCTTGACGACGGATGAAATCGCACGCGCCTTCCTTGCCGCCGAATCGACAATAGCACAGCGGATCGTCCGCGCCAAGCGCACGCTGAATGCGGAAAAAATTCCTTTTGAGGTGCCGGAGCGTAGTGAATTGAAGGAGCGTTTATCCACGGTCCTAGAAGTCATCTATCTCATGTTTAACGAAGGTTATACGGCTACCTCAGGCGATGACTGGGTCCGGCCGCTTTTATGCCATGAAGCGCTTCGGCTGGGACGGGTGCTTGCGGAAATTTCGCCGGAGGAGCCGGAAGTTCATGGATTGGTTGCATTGATGGAGATCCAATCTTCAAGGCTCAAGACCCGCGTCGGACAAGATGGCGAGCCTGTCCTTCTCATGGATCAGAACCGGTCGCGCTGGGATCAGCTGCTGATTCGCCGCGGGTTGGCAGCGCTGAAGCGAAGCCAAAGTTTGGGACAGCCTTATGGTCCATACTCGCTTCAAGCAGCGATTACGGCTTATCATGCCCAAGCATTAACGCCTGCCGATACGGATTGGCCGCGGATCGCGGCTCTGTATGAAGCCCTCGCACGCTTGACGCCTTCCCCGATCGTTGAGTTGAACCGCGCCGTGGCCATCTCAATGGCCTTCGGTCCGGCCTATGGCCTGCAGCTGTTAGACGAATTGAATATGGACTCGACGCTTAAAGACTATCATCTCCTGCCAAGTGTCCGCGGCGATTTGTTGTACAAATTGGGGCGTTGTGATGAAGCGCGGACGGAATTCGAACGCGCCGCAGCGTTGGCCAAAAATGAACGGGAGCGCAGCCTGCTTTTGAAGCGCGCCGCGGATTCGCAGTCCAAGGCAGCAGAACTTGAAGTGGAAACCTGAGCCGGAAGTTTCTCCTTTTTGCGCAGCATCGAAAAAAATATTTTTTCAAAGAAATGTCGATTGGGCCAAGTTTCGTTCGTCGTCTTATGGAAGGGTAAATTTCAATTTAAAGGAGAAGATTGATCATGGACACAGAGGTTAAAGATTTTATCGAAGCGATCAAAGAACCATGGCAGGCAGAGCTTGCGCATCAGCTGCGTCAAATGGTGCATGAGGCCATACCGGAGGTGAAGGAGCGCATGCAGTATAAGAAACCCCATTTTTTGAAAAACGGGAAATATGCAGCCGTGATCTCAACGTCAAAGGATGCCGTCAGCTTCACGATTTTTAACGCGAGTGGGCTTGAGATGCCGGACGAGCTTTTTGATGGACCTCCGGAAAGAAAAACGTTAAAGCTGCGTAAGGGAGATACAGCGGATACCGAACTGCTGAAACCGCTTGTTATTCAGGCTTCTTCGACGCTTTGATCCTTGTCAATGATGCAGATATAACATTCCATGAACATAACATGTACTTCCCATTAAATGCACCGTTTTAACATTTGCGGTGCTTTGTTTTATTTTCGGGGCGGAAATTTCTCTTGACTTTTTAGGGATGATCAGGTCTATAATATCGTTAATTCGATACTGGCTCAGATCAAAGACATGATTTCATGCACGAACCGCCCAGAGAGAGAAGCCACCGGCTGAAAGCTTCTTACGGAAACCGGCTTGAATTTACCCCTTTGTAGCCGTGGCGTTGAACCTGCATTCCGAGACGGATGCGGTAGTAAGCGGCACCGGGTTATCTCCGATAACGGATACCAATAAGAACCTGCAACGATCGTCCCTTGGCCACGGTCGGCTTGCTGCAGGTTGAATTAGGGTGGAACCACGAGCTGAACGCACTCGTCCCTTGGTGGAGAGATGCGTTTTTTTGCGTTCATAAATATCACAAAGACGAAAGAAATGGAGGTAAAAGTCATGGATATTAACGTATTGCTGCCGGATGGATCGAACAGGAGGGTTCCGAAAGGCACCACGGTCGAACAAGTCGCCGAGTCGATTAGCATCGGACTGAAAAAAAACGCGGTTGCAGGCAAACTGAACGACAAGCTTGTCGATTTGGATCAGGTCGTCGAAGAGGACTGCCGACTTGAAATCGTGACGCTGGATAGTCCTGCGGGACTGGAGGTGTACAGGCATAGCACGGCGCATGTGATGGCGCAGGCCGTGAAACGGATATACGGGGAAAAGGCCGTAAAACTTGGCATTGGTCCGGTCATCGAGGATGGATTTTATTACGACATGGATCTCGAAAAGCCGTTATCCGCTGAAGATTTGGACCGGATCGAACAAGAGATGGCCAATATCATTCAGGAGAACCTGCCGATTGTCCGCAAAGTCGTCAGCCGCCAGGAAGCCATTCGGATATTTGAGAAGCTGGAAGAACCGCTCAAGCTGGAGCTGATCCGCGATTTGCCGGAAGATGCGGTCATATCCACTTACGAGCAAGGCGAGTTCCTCGACCTGTGCCGCGGCCCGCATCTTCCTTCGACGGGCCGGATCAAAGCGTTCAAGCTGTTGACTGTGTCAGGCGCCTATTGGCGCGGGGATTCGAGCAACAGCATGCTACAGCGGATCTATGGAACGGCTTTTCCGAAAAAAAACCAGCTGGAGGAGCATCTGCATTTTCTGGAGGAAGCGAAGAAGCGGGATCACCGCAAGCTTGGTAAGCAGCTGGAGCTGTTCATGTTCTCGGAGGAGGCACCGGGCATGCCGTTTTACCTGCCGAAGGGGATGACGATTCGCACGGAGCTTGAAAATTTCGCGAGGGAAATGCAGAGACAACGGGATTATGAGGAAGTACGGACCCCGCTCATGATGAATAACCGGGTGTGGGAGAATTCCGGGCATTGGGATCATTACAAAGACAACATGTATTTTACGAATGTGGACGAAACAAAATATGCGCTCAAACCGATGAACTGTCCGGGGCACATGCTCATTTTCAAGAATAAACTGCGTTCATACCGCGATCTGCCGATGCGTATCTGCGAATTCGGCCAGGTTCACCGCCATGAGTTTTCGGGAGCGCTGAACGGCATGCTGCGGGTGCGGACGTTCTGCCAGGATGATGCCCATTTGTTCGTGCTCCCTGAGCAGATCGAGGAAGAGATTGGACGAATCATCGAGCTGATTGACCAGATGTATCAGGTGTTCGGCCTGGAATATAAAATCGAGCTCTCGACGCGTCCGGAGGATTCCATGGGCTCGGAAGAGCTATGGGAACAGGCGGAGAGCTCGCTGCAAAGCGTGCTGGATAACCGGGGGATTGCTTATCGGATTAACGAAGGCGACGGCGCCTTTTACGGCCCGAAAATCGATTTCCATATCCAGGACGCGCTCAAACGGAGCTGGCAGTGCGGCACGATTCAGCTGGATTTTCAGATGCCGGAGAAATTCGACCTGTTATATGTCGGCGAGGATAGCCAGAAGCATCGGCCGGTTGTCATTCACCGCGCGGTGTACGGGGCCATCGACCGATTCATGGGCATGCTCACAGAGCATTACGCCGGAGCTTTTCCGCTGTGGTTGTCGCCGGTACACGCCAAGCTTTTGCCGGTATCCGAAAACTATGCCGATTACGCCTATCAGGTGAAAGCAAGGCTTGAACAGGCCGGTATCCGGGTGGAGATCGATGCGCGCAACGAAAAGCTGGGTTACAGAATCCGCGAAGCGCAGCTGGAAAAGGTCCCTTACATGCTCGTGCTGGGAGAACAGGAGAAAAACTCCGGCTCCGGCTCCGTAAGAAAGCGCGGCGAAGGTGACCTTGGCTCGATAGCATTGGACGTGATTGAAGAGATGATCCTGGGGGAAATTGCCTCCAAAGTGTAAAGAGTAAGGGAAGCTGATCCCGGGAGGAAGCTTCTTCCTGATCATCCGCGTACCACAAAACTAAACCGCATGGACCATGGAAGTAACTCTTTCATGGCTCAATGCGGTTTTTTTGCTAGTATGCGATTGCAGGCGATGAATACCATGCGTAAACCATGAAAATAATATGTTCAATCACCTGTTCAGGAGGGATTGGAATGAAAAAACTCGTTTCGTTTCTTATGATATTCTGTTTGCTGATCGGACCGGCTAACCTCACTCGTGGCGCGGAGAGTCCGAACTGCCGGCAGCTTGAGAACATATTTAAAACAGGGGTCAAGCAGGAGGACGGGATTTGCAGGCTGGAGTTTATCCGAAAAAATATTCCGGTCTCGAATCTGGGCGTTCAACTCCTGCCGGAAACCATCGAGCTGGCATTCGGCGCGAACTTCCAGCAAGCGGGCAATCAAAGCGTCGTGATCGGAGAGTTCGCCCTGCTCGTTCCGGAAGTGAATCGTGTCATTGATGCGCTGCGGAAAGGAAATATAGAGGTTTCTGCCGTCCACAACCATATGATCGGGGAGAACCCGCAAATCATTTATTTACATTTTCAAGGGCGGGGAGATACGGAAGCATTGGCAGCCACCGTCAAAGCAGCCATCGGGGCAGCCAGCTCGGCTGGAACTTTGAAACTAAATTAACCGTTCATAAACAGTTCAATCCACAGGATTGAACTGTTTATTTTTTGGAACTCTACATTTTTTTGTGGTTATGCCGAATTGAGGACATATGTCCTATCATTGAGATAGCGAATTATTATTTAATGATTATCAAATAAGAGTGTTAAGGAGAAGGGCACAATGAAGGGAATACTATTTGCATTTCTGGGAGGCGCGTTTATTACGCTGCAAGGTGTCGCCAACTCCCGGATCAGCCAGGGAATCGGCACTTGGCAGGCGGCTGCGTTAACGCAGCTTACGGGGTTTGTGGCAGCGCTTGTGCTGCTGTTCATTTTTCGCGATTTCAAGCGTCAGGGCTTCACGCAGGTCAAACCGCTGTATTTGAGCGCGGGAGCGTATGCGGCCGTGATTATTTTCAGTAACGTTACGGCCATACAACATGTCGGCGTGACACTGACGGTGGCCTTGGTCATTATCGCTCAACTGGTATTGACCTTTTTAATGGATCATTACGGATGGTTCGGTCTTCCGAAGAAACGGATGGGATGGACCCAATTCGCCGGCATCGCCATCATGATCCTGGGTGTGGTGATCCTGAAATTTTAAAGTATAATGTTCAGGATATGATGTACATTCAAAGGCTGGGGGATATTCTTCATGAAAGAAATCAAGGACCGCGCGAACTTAGCGGATTATATGGAACTGCATCAATTGCACGCGATTTTCAATGAACCGATGCTTTCTCATCTGAGTCTTTACAGCTTTGAACAAGGAGAACTGATCTGTTCCCAGGGGGAGCCTGCGGAATATTTGTACGTATTGGTTAAAGGAAAACTCAAGGTCTACAACACGTCAACGGAAGGCAAGACGCTCATTATTTCCTTTAAAAACGCGCTTGAAGTGATTGGCGACGTGGAATATATCCAGGAGGCGGATTTTATCAACACCGTTGAAGCCGTGTCCCCGGTGCATATGATCGCGATTCATCATCAGTGGCTGAAACAATACGGCAGGGATCATACACCGCTGCTGCAATTTCTGCTGAAAATCATTACCGGCAAATTTTTCATGAAATCGAACGCACTCAGCTTCAATTTGATGTATCCCGTTGAAGTCAGGCTCGCCAGTTACATTTTGTCCGTTTCCTTTGATCCGTCCGATGTGCTGTTCAGGGGAAAGCTGAGCACTTCGGAGCTGAGGGATGCGGCGAATTTGATCGGTACAAGCTACCGGCATTTGAATCGCGTAATTTTGCAGCTGTGTAACGAAGGGATCCTGGAGCGTGGCAAGGGCTGCATTCATGTCAAGGACCGGGAGCGTTTGAAGAGCATTGCGGGTGATAGCATTTATGAATAACAGAATGACATGGATAGGAGAGTTCAACAATGTTACTGGGAATTATATTGGCCTTGTTGGCCGGTTCGCTCGTTAGTTTACAAAATATTTTCAATAATAAAGTCAACGTGCATGTCGGTTCATGGACCACGACGACATTAGTGCTGGGGCTCGGGTTCGCGGCTTCGTTTACGCTCGGACTTCTGTTTGAAGGGAAAGGGATGTTCGATCTGCATGCATTAAAGCTCTGGTATTGCTTCAGCGGCTTAATCGGCGTCGGCGTGGTAACCTGCATGGTCCAGGGGATCAACCGTCTCGGTCCGACCTTCGGGGTCTCGATCAGCATGTGCGCCCAGCTTGGTTTCGCGCTGTTGTTCGACTCCATGGGCTGGCTGGGTCTGGACAAGGTCGATTTTACGTTTAAACAGCTGGTCGGCGTGCTTGTCATCGTCGGAGGCATTCTCGTGTTCAAGCTGGGGGGACGAAAGAAACCAAGCCAGGAGAACGCGCAGAAGAGCCTCGGCACGGTGTGAGGAAGGAGCATAACCAACCGAATAACCTTTCCAGAATCGGGTAATGTTATACAGGACATTGCTGCAGATTCGATGGGAGGGTTTTTTTTGTATGGAAAATATGACGAATGAACTATCTCAGATGCCCCTCATTCAAAAAACGTTAGGCGAGTATCTGTTTGATCGTTTGAAACAAGAAGGAATCACCGATATTTTCGGCGTGCCGGGCGATTATAATTTTACCCTGCTGGATGCTCTTGAACGCTATGAAGGCATCCGCTTCGTGAATGGCAGAAACGAGCTGAATTCAGGGTATGCCGCGGATGCCTATGCCCGCTTGAAGGGGATGTCGGCTCTGATCACGACGTTCGGCGTTGGCGAAATGAGCGCCTGCAACGCGATTGCCGGCGCGAACAGCGAGCATGTTCCGATCATACACATCGTCGGGTCTCCGCCGGATACGGCGCAGAAGGCGAGAAAGCTGATGCATCACACGTTGATGGACGGGGATTTTGACGTCTTCCGCAAAGTCTATGAACCGATCACGGCTTACACGGCGGTGCTGACACCGGAAAATGCGGCGCTCGAAATCCCGAATGCCATCCGCATCGCCAAGACAAGTAAGAAACCGGTATACCTTGTCGTAGCCGACGATCTGGTCAATAAGCCGATATGGCCTCATAAGGAGCAACCCATGCCGTCAGCCGTTACGAATCCTGCGACGCTTCAGGCGGCTGTGGATCAGATGAAGCTCCTGCTGGACCGTGCGCAACATGCCGTTATTTTAGCGGACGTCAAAACAATGCGCTTTCATTGGGAAGAGTATGTGCGCAAGCTCGCTGAAACGATGAACGTGCCGGTAGTCTCCACGTTGTTCGGCAAAGGTTCTTTTGACGAAAATCATCCGCTGTTCATCGGGATGTACGGCGGTGCATTCGGGAGTCCTGAAGTGCGTGAAAAGGTCGAGACAGCAGATGTCGTTATTGCGGTCGGGCTGGTATGGGCAGATACCAATACGGCTAACTTTACCGCCAAGTTGAATCCTCTTCAACTGATCGAGATCCAACCTACGCAAGTGAAGGTCGCGTCGGCCGAGTATCTGAACGTGATGGCGGAGGATGTCCTGCTAGCGCTGCCCAAAACCGGGTACAGGCAGCAGGCTAGCGTACCCCAATTCACACATCCTTATGATGTTATCATGGGAAATCCTGAAGAACCGCTCACAGCAGCAACTTATTACCCGCGGTTTCAGCGGATGCTGAAGGAAGGGGACATTATCATTCCCGAGACGGGAACGTTCTTCTACGGCATGTCCCAAGTGAAGCTGCCCCGAAACGTTACGTATATTGCCGAAGGGGGATGGCAGTCGATCGGATACGCGACACCTTCCTCGTATGGGGCATGTATCGCGGCTCCGACGCGCCGGGTGCTGCTGTTCACGGGTGACGGTTCCCTGCAGCTGACGGCGCAGGAGATCAGCTCGATGCTGTATTACGGATGCAAACCGATTATTTTTATCCTTAATAATGATGGGTATACGATCGAGAAGTATTTAAATGTTAAAACAGAGAATCAGACGTATAACAAGGTTCCAAATTGGTCTTATACCAAGCTGGCGGAAGCGTTCGGAGGCGATGCTTTTACCGCTACCGTCCATACCAACCAGGAGCTGGATGAAGCGATCATAAGAGCCGAGGCGGAGTCCGGCAGCAGGTTATGCATCATTGAAATGATGGCTGCTGATCCGATGGATGCCCCACAGTATATGCATAACATGCGCAAGTATATGGAACAGCAGGAGAAGCAGCAAAGCTAATTCGTGTCAGCTTGGAAATTTGAATAGTAGAGAAAATGCCCCATTGTCCGGTGATTGAGTTTCCCGGGTAATGGGGTTATGTTTGTAGTAGAGCCAGACGATATACATACGTTTGATAGCGGGAACATAAGGAGGAGAGCAGCATGGCGGAGGCATTAAAAGAGATGTATCACCCGGAGTTTCTGCAAGGATTTGGCGAAAAGGTGAAGAGGGTCTATCCCGCTTTCGATGGCAATCGCTTCCTTGCGCAAATTATGGATGCTTCTTGGGAGGAGCTGGCGCTGAAAGGGAGGATGCGCCGGATCAGCGAAGCGCTTGGAGTAAATTTACCCGATTCCTATGAGGAAGCAGTTCATATTTTGTTTCAGATCGATGAGGAATGTGTCGGCTTTCCTTACTTATTTTTTCCGGATTTTGTGGAGGTCCATGGACAAGCGGCGCAGGACTGGGATTTGTCCATGAACGCCCTGGAGCGGTTCACGCAGCGTTCATCCGCCGAATTTGCGGTCAGAGCGTTTATCATGTCCGATCCGGAGCGGATGATGAAGCAGATGCTGGATTGGGCCGTGCATCCGAGCGAGCACGTCAGACGTCTGGCGAGTGAAGGATGCAGGCCGCGACTTCCATGGGGACAAGCACTGACGATGTTTAAGAAGGATCCGGCTCCCGTGCTGGAGGTGCTGGAGGTGCTGAAAGAAGATCCTTCGCTTTATGTTCGTAAAAGCGTTGCAAACAACTTGAACGATATTGCCAAGGATCATCCGGATGTCGTGATCGGTCTCGCCAAGCGCTGGATAGGCGTTCAACCGCATACCGACTGGATCGTCAGACATGCCTGCAGAACGCTGATCCGCAAAGCCGATCCGGAAGTCCTGGGGCTGTTCGGATACGCAAAGGACGAAGGCGAGACGCCTCTGGTCGCAGAGGCAGCCCTGAAGATAGAGCCTGATTCGGTCGCGATAGGCGGAAGAAGCGAGCTTGTCTATGATGTGCAGATTCGAGGTGGGGAAAGCGTGCGTGTCAGGATTGAATACGGCATCGATTTTATCAAAGCAAACGGACGGACAAGCCGCAAACTATTCCTGTTGTCGGACAAGACGGTTCCCGGTGGAAGCAGGCTCCAAGGAACCCGCACGCACAGCTGGGCGGATCTGACGACACGAAAGCATTATCCGGGCGAACATCGGATCGTATTGGTCGTGAATGGACAAGAGGCCGCGGCAACCGCCATTCGGATCGAAGATGGGCGTTAACAAAGTGAACAAAGAGGGAGCCTCGTTATGCTGAGGTTCTCTCTGTTTTTTAATGATTAGTATTGCGACGGACAATATTTTTAGTTGCGATTTTATCTGACCTCTTGACAGCAAGGTCGTTTGTATTCCATAATGTACGCGCGTACATAAAATTAAAAATGAGGATGCTTTTCTTTTAAAGAGATGACCATACCAAGAGGTGATGCCATATCGCTACACGTAAAGAGGTCGCTGAAATGGCTGGCGTATCGGAGGCGACCGTCTCCCGCGTACTGAACAACGTGGGACCGATGAAAGAAGAAACGAAACGCAAAGTGCTCGAAGCAGCAGATCAGCTTGGCTACTACCCGAACGCGATTGCCCAAAGCTTTGCTCGCCGGCGCAGCGGCAATCTGGGAGTCGTCCTGCCGTATGTACCGAAGGTTCATATTTTCTCGACGTATTATTTCTCCGAAATTTTGAACGGAATCGGGGAGCAGGTACGGGAGCTCGGATACGACATGCTGCTGATCTTTCGGAAGCCCGGAGTTGATAACAGTTACATGGATCTGTTCCGGTCGCAAAAAGTGGACGGCTGTATCTTGCTGGGCACGACAGATTCGCCGGGCGAGCGTAAAGCTTTGAAGGAGCTGGAAGCCGCAGGATATCCTTTTTGCTTGGTCAACCAGCATTTTGAAGGGGAGCACTTTTGGGAAGTCGATGCGGACCATGAACAGGGCGCGTATGAAGCGGTGAAGCATCTGCTGGATGAAGGTTATCGTAGAATCGCATTTCTGAACGGCCCGCCAGAGTTCTCAAATAGTATAGACCGGTTAAGAGGCTATGTCCGGGCCATGACGGAAGCCGGGATATTCCAGCCCGGAATTGATATCAACGCATCTGTTCCGAGGGAATGGATGGAAGCAGGGAATTACAGCAGAACAAGCGGCTATGAAGCGGCTTCGCGGTTTTTTCGGAATAAGGACCGGATCGATGCGGTCTTCGCGGCGAATGACCGCATGGCGATCGGGCTGATGCAGGGGTTTCGAGATCTGGGCATGCAGCCGGGCCGGGATATTGCCATCGCGGGTTATGATGATTCGGATGGTGCAAGAATCACCGATCCTCCGCTAACGAGCGTATCGGTTCCCTTTTACCGCATGGGGATGATGGCTGCCAGGCTCGTGCTGTCTTCTGCCGCTCCGGGAGCGAAGGAACAAGAGCATTCCACGCCCGCTGAGCGGTTGATCCGAATGGACACGAAGCTCGTGATCCGTTCATCAAGCAGCGGCAAGCATGCATAGAATCAATCATGGAGTCACAAATGAAGAGGAGGATGCAATGCAATGAAGCAGGTCCGTATCGGAATGATAGGTTATAAGTTCATGGGAAAAGCACATAGCCACGCATATCGGGATATTCCGATGTTCTTCCCCCACATTGCAGAGCCTGTGATGCAGGCGATTTGCGGGCGGGATGCGGAAGGCGTGTCCCTCGCGGCAAAGCAGTTCGGCTGGAGGGAAGCCGTGACGGATTGGCGTGATTTAATGGAACGCAGTGATATTGACCTGATCGATATCAATGCCCCCAGCGATATGCACAAAACCATTGCGCTCGCCGCCGCAAAGGCTGGCAAGCATCTGTTTTGCGAGAAGCCGCTTGCGCTGTCACTGAAGGCTTCCCGTGAAATGCTGGAGGCTGCCAATGCAGCCGGCGTCAAGCATATGGTCGGATTCAACTATCGCTTTGCACCTGCAGTTCAGCTCGCCCGCAAGCTGATTCTGGAAGGAAGACTCGGGCAAATCTATCATTTCCGCGGCTGGTTCCTGCAGGATTGGATCATCGATCCGGACTTCCCGCTCGTATGGCGCCTGCAAAAAGACATTGCGGGTTCCGGTTCGCTTGGGGATCTGGGCGCTCACACGATTGATCTTGCCCATTATCTTCTCGGCGATATTGAAGAAGTGGTCGGCATGAGCGAAACCTTCATCAAAGAACGTCCGCTTCCGGGCTCCATGAGCGGGCTGAGTGCCAAAGGCTCGCAAAGCGATGAGAAAGGTCCCGTCACTGTCGACGATGCGGCGCTGTTCCTGGCCCGTTTCGCAAACGGAGCGCTTGGGACCTTTGAGGCAACCCGATTTGCCGCAGGGCATCGCTGCACGAATTCGTTCGAAATCAATGGCAGCCAAGGCAGCATCAAATTCGATTTCGAACGGATGAATGAGCTGCAGGTCTACTTCACAAGTGACGACGAAGACGTGCAGGGCTTCCGCCGGGTTCTGGCTACCGATCCCGCCCATGCTTATGCAGAGGCCTGGTGGCCGCCAGGACATACGATCGGATTCGAGCACACGTTCATTCATGAGATCGTGGAGCTGCTGCAGGCGGTGGCCGAAGACCGGCAGCCTATGCCGAATTTCGAAGACGGGGTGAAATGCCAGCAGGTTCTCGAAGCA
Source organism: Paenibacillus chibensis (assembly GCF_004001045.1). Lineage (GTDB taxonomy): Bacteria > Bacillota > Bacilli > Paenibacillales > Paenibacillaceae > Paenibacillus_AQ > Paenibacillus_AQ chibensis. The sequence goes on along the minus strand of NZ_BIMK01000009.1, from coordinate 47,845 downwards.
GTGGAATTATCGATCGCAGAGAAACGCTGGGTGCGTACGGATGAACTATAAACCAATGAGGGAAGCGAAGGAGAGACACAACGGATGAAAAAGGCATTAATCGTATGGGGAGGCTGGCTTGGGCATCAGCCCGAAGAGGTGTCGGCTATTTTCAAGGGTCTTCTGGAACACGAAGGCTTTGAGGTCGAAGTCGAAGATTCGCTTGCTGCTTTTGACGATGCAGCCAAGCTAAAATCTCTTGATCTGATCATTCCGGTATGGACGATGGATGAGATCAGCCAGGAACGCGTCAACAACGTATCTGCTGCCGTGCAAAGCGGCGTAGGCTTGGCCGGCTGTCATGGCGGCATGTGCGATGCATTCCGGAGCAATGTCGACTGGCAGTTTATGACGGGCGGAAACTGGGTGGCTCATCCCGGTAATGACGGTACGCCGCATCGGATCAACATCGTGAACACGTCAAGCACCTTGATGGAGGGCATTGAGGATTTCGACGTTTCCACCGAGCAGTATTATCTTCATGTCGATCCGGCGGTCGAGGTTCTGGCCACAACCCGTTTTCCGGTGGCGGACGGTCCGCATGTGCTGAATAAAGCCGTCGATATGCCGGTCGTCTGGACGAAGCGATGGGGCGTAGGAAAGGTGTTTTACTGTTCTCTAGGCCATCAGGCGAATATTATCGAGCAGCCTCCGGTTAAGGAAATCATGCGCAGGGGATTATTGTGGGCTGCCGAAGGAAAAGCGCAGGCCGCAGGGCAGCAAGCAGGAAACGCTTATACAGGAATGCAGGACAGCCAGGTATAAGAAAGATCATAGGGATGGGAGAGTCTATTGACATGAAAACCGTAAAGGTTGGTATTATCGGCTGCGGAAATATCAGCGCCATATATTTTCAGAATTTAAATGCGTTTGGCTGCGTGCAAGTTGCGGCATGCGCCGATCTGGATCTTGCCAAGGCCCAGACCAGAGCGGAGGAATTCAGCGTACCGAAGGGCTGCTCAGTCCAAGAACTGCTTGCTGACCCGGAAATCGATCTGGTGATTAATCTGACCATTCCGGGAGCGCACGGACAGGTTTGCCTGGATATCCTTGAATCAGGCAAGCATGTTTATGTGGAAAAACCGCTTGCCGTCACCAGGGAAGAAGGACAGGCCATCCTGGCAAAAGCGAAGGAGAAGGGTCTTCTCGTCGGCAGTGCTCCCGATACGTTCCTCGGTGGAGGCATCCAGACTTGTATTAAGCTGATCGAAGACGGCTGGATTGGTACCCCCGTCGCCGCGACAGCATTCATGATGTCCCGCGGGCATGAGCATTGGCATCCGGATCCGGAATTTTATTATGCCAAAGGCGGCGGTCCGATGTTCGATATGGGCCCCTATTACTTGACGGCGCTGGTTGCGATGCTGGGCCCGATCAAGCGGGTAGCGGGCATGACGAAAATATCGTATCCGGAAAGAACGATTACGAGCAGCAAAAAATTCGGCCAAACGATTCAAGTCGAGACACCGACCCATATCGCCGGTGTGCTTGATTTCCACAGCGGTGTCATCGGTACGATGGTAACGACCTTTGATGTCTTTGGCGACAGCCAGCTGCCGAGAATCGAGATCTACGGAAGCCAGGGGACGATCAGTGTTCCCGACCCGAATAACTTTGGAGGACCTGTGCTGCTCAAGCGGCATGACTCTGCGGATTGGAAGGAGATCCCTTTGTCTCACGGGTATAAAGAGAATTCAAGAGGCGTGGGAGTGCTGGATATGGTACATGCGATAAACAGCGGCAGAATCAACCGTGCCAACGGCAGCTTGGGATATCATGTGCTTGAGGCCATGCACGCATTCCACGATTCCTCCGATCAGGATCAATATTACATGATGCAAAGCACCTGCGAACGTCCGAAACCGATGCCCCTTCATATGCCGTTCGGGGTACTTGATTAATCTGTCCTTTATAGCCGAAGAAGCTTCTACCCCCATTACTCACGTAATGGGGGTTTTGGCGTCAGCCGGTTCTTCCGGAGGCTTTCTGAACTGCTTCCGGTAATGATGCGGCGATAAACCGTACTGCTCCTTAAAGCATCTTGAAAAATAGCTGACCTGGGAGAAGCCTATATCTTCCGTAATCCGCTGGATCGGGGCATCGGTTTGAATCAGAAGACTCCGTCCTTGCTCCAGGCGATACCTCAGCAAATATTCAAGGGGCGTGTATTGAAATGCGGCTTTCATGCATCGTGCGAGATAATTCGGATGCATGTGAAAGCGATTCGCCAGATCCTGATTGGTAAGGGGACGATGGTAGTTTTGTTTCAAGTACAGCTCCAGCTGTTCGGCTAATTGCGTGGAGCTGTCCTTCGGCCCCTGCCCCGTTTCAAGACGCTGTATGACCTTCATGAACGTCATCTGTGTTTCCCATAAAGCCAGCTTGCTCGGTTTCAGCGTAGAGGCCATCAGCAGATCCAAATTCGAGAACAATTCCTTCGGATAGGCAAGGCTTTGGTGCTTGGGCAGGTGGATCGTAGCGTTGTCCATATGGAAATGAAGATTGGACATGGATGGACTTCCCGCGAGCAGATGAGGCTCCGATTGGGACAGCCATCGATTGGGCGTGAGAAAATGAAACCAGTAAAAGGACGTTTCGACGCTGCAGGGCTTCACCGGATAATGATGCTTGTCCGGCTCCAGGATGAGCGCATCATTCTCGGTCAACGTCCAGCTTTGATTGTCCTCGCCCAAATACAATGCCCCATTCCGGACAATAATGACATCAAAATAGCCCAATCGATACCGGTCCGGATGCCGATCGCCTGGCTGGTATGTGGTGATATTGCCTTCAATGAAATACGGGAAGGGCGGAACAAGAAACGAAAGATAGCCGGATGTGCCCATCTTCTGATCAACTCCATCGTATGAAATTCATCATAATAATTCATTGTGTGAAATCGTACAACAACAGGTTGCGATCGCGGATTTTTCGAATCGGATTGATCTGCTAGAATAGCAGACAAAGCAGCAGGGAAATCAGGTAAATCCGTATTCATCACAACTTTACCGCTAATGGCAAACAAACGAAAGGGCTAATTAATTATACGCGAAGGATGGTTGCTCTAATGAAAATAGCTTTTCCCGTCAAAGGTATAATCGTAGAGGATCTTTTTTGGAAAAAGTACAAGGACATTGTCGCAGACGAGGTCATTCCCTATCAATGGAAAGCTTTGAACGACGAACTGCCGGATACCGAACCCAGCCACGCGATTGAAAATTTTCGGATCGCTGCCGGAGAGTCCAGCGGGGATTATTACGGGACGGTGTTTCAGGACAGCGATGTAGCCAAATGGCTGGAAACGGTCGCGTACAGCTTAAGGGATCATCCCAATCGCGAGCTGGAGAACCAGGCGGACGAAGTCATTGCGCTGCTCGGTCACGCTCAGGCGGCGGACGGCTATCTGAATACGTATTATTTGCTGAAAGAACCGAATAAGCAATGGACGAATTTGCGGGATAATCATGAGCTGTACTGCGCGGGACATTTGATCGAGGCGGCCGTAGCTTACTATGAAACGACAGGCAAAGCCGAGCTTCTGAACATCGCCGAGAAATATGTTTCCTTGATCGACAGCGTTTTTGGTCCCGATGAAGGTAAAATGAAGGGATATCCGGGTCATGAAGAAATCGAGCTTGCGCTCGTCAAATTGTATGAAGTTAGCGGTAATGAACGATACTTACAACTCGCCCGATATTTTATCGAGGAGCGCGGCCGGCAGCCCATTTATTTTATCGGGGAAAAGGAAAGAAGAGAGCCATCCCCATCGGAACCGACATGGAACGATGAGAAGCATTTGAATTTCGGCTTGGGATTCGCATACCAGCAGGCGCATCTGCCGGTTAGAGAACAAACCGAAGCGGTCGGTCATGCGGTACGCGCCATGTACCTGTACATAGCCATGGCGGATCTGGCGGCCAAAACCGGAGATGCCGGGCTTAAACAAACCTGCGAAAAGCTATGGGAGGACGTCACGGAGCGGAAGATGTATGTCACGGGAGGGATCGGCTCGGCAGTTAATGGAGAAGCCTTTACATGCGGTCATGATCTTCCGAACGACAGCATGTACTGCGAGACCTGCGCATCGGTGGGACTGGCATTTTGGGCCAGCCGGATGCTTCGTTTGGAGCCGGATCGCCGCTATGCCGATGTATTGGAGAGAGCGCTTTATAACGGCACGATCAGCGGCATGGATTTGGACGGCAAACGGTTCTTTTATGTCAATCCGCTGGAGGTGAACCCTTTTCAAGCTTGTCGTAGGGACCAGGAGCATGTTGCAACAGAGCGTCAAAAATGGTTTTTCTGCGCTTGCTGTCCGCCGAATCTGGCGCGGATGATCGCTTCGGTCGAGGATCACATCTATGGCCAAACGGAGGACACACTCTACGCGCATTTGTATATTGCCGGAACAATGAAAACCTTTTTTCAAGGAAACGAGGTTGAAATCCGTCAAATTCATCGGTACCCTTGGGATGGAAGTATCGAGCTGCGGGTAGATGCCGCGAATGCAGTGGATTTTGATCTGGCGCTGCGCATTCCCGGCTGGTGCAAGAATGCAAGAGTCACAATCAATGGAGAAACGGTCAAGCTCGATCATGTGGAAAAGGGCTATCTTCATATTCGCCGGACATGGTCTCAGGACGATATCGTCAGTCTTGAGCTACCGATGCCGGTGGAACGCTTGCGAAGCCATTCACTTGTCTCCATGAATCAGGGGCAAATTGCGCTGCAGCGCGGACCTGTCGTGTATTGCGTGGAAGAAACGGATAACGGCAGCAATCTTGCGGCATTGCGCCTTCCGCGGGAGAGCAGCCTGGAGATCGAGTATGATGAACAACTGCTGAACGGGATCGTGAAGATTACGGCGCAGGGCTACCGGATTCAGTCTTCGGCTGCGCTCTACTCGTCCGATGCTCCGCAAAGGATACCGCAGACCATCACGGCGATTCCTTATTATGCCTGGTGCAACAGGGAAAAGGGCGAAATGCGTGTCTGGATTCATGAAATTTAATCTACTACCCATTCAAAGCAAAAAGCTGATTTCGGAACGATCTCCGATGATCAGCTTTTTCCTTTTTTAAAACGCTACGCCAATCCCGCCTTCGCCGGCATAGACGCCCATGATCGGACCCATGTTCGAAAACAGGATTTCTTTGAAGGGATGCTTTTCCAGTATACGTTCCTTTAATTCAAGCGCGCGTTTTTCGCAGTTGCTGTGCACGATCGCGAGCATACCCTTTTCGTAATCATGGTGCTTTTCTTCGAGCCGGGCCATGATACCGGACAATGCCTTCTGGAATCCGCGGTTTTTCTCGACGACTTCAACCGTTCCTTCCGCGCTGATTTTCAGAAGAAGCTTTATATTAAGCACGGATGCCACCGCTCCGGATAACCGGCTGAGGCGTCCGCCTTTAATTACATTTTCGAGCGTGTCCAACGTGAAGAACGCGCTTACATCCTTGATCTGGTGTTGAACTTTATCTTTCAATTCCATAATGCAGTGGGTGGTTTGCGACCATTTGGCAGCGAAGGCAACCAGCAGGGAGAGTCCACCGGAAAAAGTCTTCGAATCGATGACCTCGATCCGCGCCTTATGGCCTTCTTCCTCATACATTTCTTTGGCTATCATTGCGGCCTGATACGTGCTGCTGATATTGGATGACATGCTGATGACAAGAATATCCGTGCCGTCCTCCACTTCCTTGAATTGTTCAAGAAACTGAAGCGGGCTGGGGCTGGCTGTCGTCGGCAGGTCTTTGGATTCCTGCATTTTGGCATAAAATGCGCAGGCATCCATCTCCTCATGCATTTTTTCGTTCTGAAAATGTACCGCGAGTTTAACGATGGAAATGTTAAATTTCTCAATGTACTCCAGAGGCAAATCAGAACCGCTGTCGGTGATGATCTTGATCGGCATTAGGCAAATGCTCCTTCGATGTTCTTTTGGACGAATCCTCAAATATCAAGATGTTGTTGTATGAAGCACTTCCACCTGGCATATATTGAGGTAATCTAACTCTACCTTAAATCTCGTTTGAAGTCTATGAACCGTAATTTTCCAATCTGCGTTATAATAAAAGATGCCCGGATCCGCCTAGTGCAGCTTCATATTTTGGACAAAAGGCACAAGCTGATTGCAGCCTTCAGAATACATTAAAAGATATAATAATGAATTCTGAGGTGAAAACCATGCCTGTAAAAAAGAAGCGGAGTAAAAGGAAGTCGGCGGCAAAATGGGTCGGACAACCGGTTTTAGTTGTTTTGAAGGATGGCAGCCATTATGTAGGAACGGTCAGCAGCATGGATCGAACCGGCGTGACATTAACGGCGTTGCCGCAGGAAGGACGGTTTCCGGAATCCATGTTGAACGATCAGGCCCAGGTATCCGGCTTGCTCAGCTCGCTGTTGTTTGGGGGCTTCGCCCGGGCAGGCCGGCCGGGAGTGGCCAGAGCAGCCGTCGGCGCGGGAAATGCAAGGAGCGGCGGCGAAAGGGGAATGTTTGGATTTATCGGACAAATGGTTCCGCACATCAAGATCGGTATGAATGTCATGAGATCGATTATGCCGCTAATGGGATTGTTGAAGTAAGTAGCCCATAGCGTCGAAGGCGGTATGGGTCTGAACATCCGTGGGAATGGATTGAAGCTGCGTCCGTTCCTCCAGGGTGGTTTTCTTTTGACAACCAAAACCAAAGGGTGACAGGGAGGGATCGGATGAAAAATTATGATAAGTACATTCCTTGGTTCGTTGGACTATACATACTAGCAATCGCTTTAACCGTCGTTTATTTTTTCGGGTTATTCACAACTTTCGACAAGCAAACGAGAGGCAATATCGAGGGGAGTGAAGTGAGGTCCGTTTACATTTTAAACGATGATAAAGAAGTGAAAATCACGGATCAAGAAACGATCGACCGGTTCCTGAATTTGTTTAAGGACGTTAAGTTAATGGAGGTAAGCAGCTCACAGGTTCATTTTAGGAACTCCGATTACTGGGTAACGGTGTACGTGAACAACTATAAGAAATTCAGCTTCAATGTATATGACGATCAGTTCCTTTCGATTTTCGATCCGGAAAAACGTAAAGACAGACTGAAATATTGTCGGATACGAAGCGAAGTGGACCTGGGCGTGTTGAAGGACATCTTTAATTCTTCGCCGCCGATCTGAGTCAGGACTGGAAAAGAGTGCAGAAAGCGATCCGTCGGGCCAATGCCCGGCGGTTTTTATTTATTTTGATTGGAAGCCTTTTCATTGAGGATAATATGTGGTATCTTTTAGGTAATCTAAATGTGTCTAAATTGTGAATCGATGCCGAATCAACCGCGTATGATAAAGCATCAGCTTGATGAGGAGGAGTCAGCTATGACTACATTATTTCTGATTTTATTCACCGCTGCCATGATCGGGGTATTGATTTTTGGTAAGAAACACGAAATTTTAATTGCCATCGTCATGAATGCTTTGTTGTTCGTAGGTCTTGCGGTTGGTTTCGGTTTAAACAATAATCCGAATGGTTTGTTCTACCTGACCGTTGCGTTTTATTTCGTAATTCCGATGTACGGCGTGATTGGCATGTTTGCTATTATGAAGAAAAGCCGCACCAACAAGCAGGATTCCCTGGTCTAAGTAACCAATGTCCACGATTGTATATAAGGAACGGGGCTGCATTCCGCTCAACCGTTTCTGAACATAGAAGCCGGCTCCCCGGGGAGCTGGTTTTATTTTGTTTGCATGATAGGCTCGATTTCCCGGCATAGAGATGCCCGTGGTATGATAACAATTACATTAGAAAATTGAGACGACAGGAAGGGAAGGGAAGAATAGCGATGCGAACACTTGCGATTAGCGATATTCATGGCTGCTGGGCGGAATTCAACCAGCTGTTGGAAAAGGTACAATACGATCCTGCTGAAGATCAATTGATCTTGGTGGGCGATTACGTGGATAGAGGACGCGACAGCAAACGTGTGATCGAACAGCTCATTGATCTGAAAAATCGGCATGGCGTCGTTGTTCTTCGCGGTAACCATGATCAGATGATGCATGACGCGATTCTGAACGAATCGGACGAGCTGAATGCCAGATGGAGTCGCAACGGTGCGCGCCAAACGCTGGAAAGCTACTGTGGAGCGGATTTTTTCGGCGAGGAGATGGAGCCAGGCAAGTTCAAAGAGGCTAAGGAAGTCGTGAAGAGCAGCTTCAGACATCATCTGGATTTTTTAGGCAGTCTGGGTTTGTATCATGAGACGAATTCCCATATTTTTGTGCATGCCGGGGTCAATCCTTTGCATTCCGACTGGAAGCAGCAGCCTCACGAGGATTTCATCTGGATCAGGGAACCCTTCTACGCGAATCCCACCGGCCTCGATAAAAAAGTGGTCTTTGGACATACGCCGGCTATACATCTGCATGAATCAGCGGATATCTGGTTCAGTCCTTTGGAAGATAAAATCGGTATTGATGGCGGCTGCGTATTCGGTAAACAGCTCAATTGCCTCGAAATCAATGAACGAAATGAGTACAAGATGCATGTTGTCCCCAAAGATGATTCTTTTGCAGCAGGAAACGAAGTAGAGGGACAGTCATAGATGAAACAATCATTAAACCCGCCAAGCGGGTTTTTATTTTTGGGCTTGAAGCCGCTTAGGCAAGCCGGATGAACCTAGAAGAAACGGAACACAATAGTTGTTAGTAAATACATAATCCGATCAGGTTTTCACAACTTTCGAAATGTGAACCATTAGGAGGACAGGCTCGTGGAAATATTTCTTGTGGTCCTTGTGCTGCTTATTCTAATCGGTATCTCCAATGTCGTGAATCACTTCATTCCGGTGGTCCCGGTTCCATTGATCCAAATTGCGCTCGGCATCCTGGCGACATTCGTACCGGGGCTGCATCATATTCCGCTGAATCCCGAGCTGTTCTTACTGCTGTTTATCGCTCCGCTGCTGTTCAATGACGGTAAAATAACGCCGCGGGATGAATTATGGCAGCTGCGTTCCTTTATTTTGCTGTTGGCGCTTGGGCTTGTGTTCGCAACCGTGTTGATTGCCGGCCCGTTCATCCATTGGCTTATTCCGGCCATACCGCTATCGGCTGCCTTCGCGTTAGCTGCGATTCTGTCTCCAACGGATGCCGTGGCGGTCGGATCTCTGTCGGGGAGAGTCAAGCTACCCGGCAATATTATGCGGCTGCTTGAAGGCGAAGCATTAATGAATGATGCGTCAGGTCTGGTTGCCTTTAATTTTGCTATTGCTGCCACCGTCACGGGATATTTTTCACTGCCCAAAGCGATTGGAAGCTTCCTGGTCATTGCGGTTGGGGGCATCCTCGTCGGCGCTGTGCTGGGATTCCTGGTCATCGGCATCCGCTTGCAGCTGCGACGGCTAGGGATGGAGGATGTCACGCTGCATATGCTTATTATCATTTTGACTCCCTTTATCATTTACTGGATCGCAGAAGAAGTGCATGTATCCGGCATTTTGGCTGTCGTAGCAGCCGGAGTAACCCATGCCATTGAACGGGATCGAATGAGAAGAGGGTCGGCGCGGCTGCGCGTCGTATCCGACAGCACCTGGTCGGTGATCCTGTTTTCGCTGAACGGGCTCGTGTTTATTTTGCTCGGGCTTGAAATTCCCGCTGTCTTATCTGAAGTGTGGAAGGATCCGGCTTATAATAACGGGCAAGTGATCGGATATATACTCCTGATTACCGCGGTGCTGATTGTGCTGCGCTTCCTGTGGGTATGGTCGGCGAACAGGCATTTCCGCGATGCCCTGCTCACCGCTTTGTCGGGTGTCCGGGGAGCATTAACGTTATCAGCCGCGTTTTCCATTCCTCTCACGTTGGCGGATCGCAGCCCATTTCCCGAAAGGAGCCTGATTCTCTTCATCTGTTCGGGAGTCATTCTGGTCACGCTTATTGTGGCGAGCGCCTTGCTGCCGCTGCTGACCCGCGATGCCAAAGCCGATCCGCATGAACAGGAAGAAATCGAACGGGATGCAAGAGTGAGAGTGCTGGAAGCTGGCCTTCTTGCCATTCGCAGCGAAATGAATGATGACAACCGGCAGGAAGGATTGGGATTGATTTCGTTCTATACGCATAAGCTTCAGATGACCAAGCTGAAAAACAGGACAGATCTGTCTGACGCCTGGAAATCAGCGCTCGATATACGCCTTCAAGCCTTGCAAGCGGAAAAGAGAGTCGCGGAGAGCTGGTTGAAGGAAGGACGGATATCGCCGGTGCTTGCGCAGAAATTCCAGACATCGCTTGAAAAAATCGAACTTATGCTCACAACCCGCTTGAAGCTGAAAAAGCTGCTTATTCTCGGCTTGGCGATTCTCAAGAGGTGGATGAGGAAAGCGAGCAAAAAGGAAAAAGCTTTTGATCGGTCCCATCCGAAGTGGGGAGAATACAAATTGCTTAAGCTCGAAGCCATTCAAGCAGCAATCCTAGAGGTGAAAAAGTTGGAAACCCCGGAGAACCGCGATACTGTTCAGAATATCATTGCGGATTACCGAGGCATGGAATTTCAGCTGCAGAATGATTCGAAGCGCAGCGAATCCGGATTGGATCCGAATATCGAGCGCAGAGAGCTTGAGCTTAAGGCTATCCAGGCTGAGCGCAATGAAATTCAGACGCTGTTCGAACAAGGGGAGATCAGCCGAACGCTGGCCAACACGCTGCGGATGGACGTGAACTACCATGAAGGACATGTCTACGAGACGCTGACGGTACATGACGATGAAGAAGGACATTAAGAATGCGGACAACCCTGCGGATGTAAGAATGGAAATCGTCGCCTCGGTCACGCCGACAGCAGGCAGACGAACGCTGTATCACTTTACGCGGCTCAGCAATTTAACGGCCATCGCTGCTTCCGATTCTTTAGTTTCTAGCGGCAGCATGAGTCCTTATCCGGCAGGAGAACGGAGAACGTCGCCCATGAAAGTGCGGTATGACCGTCATCTGATTACCATCAATGCTCATTTGTGTATTCCAGAGAGCATGTTAGAGCCTGACTTCACGCTGGAACAGTTTCGCGCTTATTTGGATCGTCATGTGTTTTTTTGGCCTACGCGAAGGGACTGCCAGAAGATGCTTTCTACCTATACCCGCAGAGAGCCGGAGGAGAAATTTGCGGTGCTGTCCTTTGACGCGGCTTCGCTATTGCTTGATCATTATGATGCAGTCAAGCTGTCCAAGTATGATTCGGGAAGCTCCCCACGTTATCCGAAACATTGCTCTTATAAGAAGAGTCCGAATATGTTTGTGGATTTGGATCATTATAAAATCAAAGTGAACGGCAACGTACCTACCAAGGCGTCCGAGATCCGCGAGGTATTGATCGAAAATCGGTTGACCGCATCACAAGCTTCTTACAGGCCGTTCATACTGATGACAGCCGGGATGTGCCAAGCTGCTGGCGCTCTCTGTCTAAGCCTCTTTCCGGACTGTTGGGAGGTTAAACGGGACGGCTCAATGAAATGAAAGTGACGGGTTTACTTTTGAGCAGCAGGATGATAATATTTACCAAACATGAAACGCATGGAAGAGAAGAGTAAACGAAGCATGGATTCTTGTAGAGAGCTCCGGCAGCTGAAAAGGAGCAGAATCCGGTTCGTTGAAACAAGCCTCTGAGCGGTGCATCGGAACTCATTTGCAGGGATGGTGTGACAGGAGCTCCTGTTATAGAGCTAGGGTATACGCAGATATAGGCTGCCGTACCCGAAGAGGCGGAGGACTGTGAAGTTTTCCGTGAACAGGGGTGGCACCGCGAAACCGAATCTCGTCCCCAAGACACATGTCTTGGAGACGGGATTTTTTTGTTGTATAGAAGTTTCAGGCTCATCACACTTTTGGAGGTGTTCACGATGGATTCGAAGACGTTTAACGAAGAAACGACGGATTTTTTGACGAAGCTGGTGAAGGAAGACCTGGAGAACGGAGAGTATCATAGACCTGTCGCTACGAGGTTCCCGCCGGAACCGAATGGATTCCTGCACATTGGCAGCGCCTACGCGATATGGATCAACCATTCCATTGCCGAAAAATATGGCGGCGTCTTTCACTTGAGATTCGATGATACCAATCCCGTGAAGGAGGATATCAAGTATGTGGAAGCCATTAAGGAGGATATGGAATGGCTCGGCATTCATCCTCCCGTTTATTTCGGCTCCGATTATTCAGAGCGCTATTACGAAGCAGCCATGCAGCTTGTCCGGAAAGGTAAAGCGTACGTATGCGATCTGACTCCTGTAGAAATTACCGCATATCGAGGAACGCTGACGGAGGCCGGCACGGACAGTCCTTACCGCAACCGGTCCGTTGAAGAAAATCTTGTCTTGTTCCAGGGTATGAGGGAGGGGAAGTACCCGGCTTCGTCCAAAGTTCTCCGTGCCAAAATCGACATGTCCTCACCCAACATGAATCTCCGGGATCCGGTGTTGTACCGTATTCTTCATGCGGAGCATTACCGTACGAGGCGGGCATGGTGCATTTATCCCATGTATGATTTTGCGCATCCGATTCAAGATTTCCTGGAGGGCATTACGCATTCGTTGTGCTCCGCGGAATTCAAAGACCATCGTGCTCTGTATGAGTGGGTTCTGCGTGAGCTTGACGTGACGGAACCTCCTAAACAAAGGGAATTTGGCCGTCTGAATGTGAGCGGGCTTGTCACAAGCAAGCGATATCTCAGGGAGCTGGTTGAGGGCGGATTTGTGGATGGCTGGGATGATCCCCGTCTGCCTACGATCAAAGCCCTGAGACGAAGGGGCGTCACAGCGGAGGCGATCAAGCGATTTGTTCAGGAAATTGGCGTGTTCAGGCAAAACTCTACCGTGGATTCGGCCATGCTGGACCACTATATTCGTCAAGATCTGAAGGAGCGGGCCATCAGTGCGATGGCGGTACTGCATCCGTTGAAGGTCATCCTAACGAATTACCCCGAAGACCAAACGGAGCGGTTGCGCCTGAGAAACCACGAAACCGACGAGTCCGTGGGCAGCCGGGATGTCCTGTTTTCCAGGGAGCTGTATATCGAAAGGGAAGACTTCATGGAATGTCCCGTTTCAGGTTTCCATCGGTTAGCTCCGGGTTCGGAAGTGCGGCTTAAAGGGGCTTATTTCATCAAATGCGAAGGGGTGATCAGTGATCCTGTAACGGGAGATATTACCGAGCTGCATTGTTCCTACGATCCTGAAACCAAAAGCGGGTCGGGCTTTCAAGGCCGAAAAGTAAAGTCCACGATTCACTGGGTATCAGCTATGAATGGGGTAAGCGCAGAGGTGCATCTGTACGACAAGCTTCTGCGGGAGGAGGCTCGCCTTGCCGAATCGGACAACGACTGGAAGCACATTCTGAACCCGGATTCCAAAACCGTAATAACCGATGCGATCCTTGAAGAAGGGATGAAGCACGCGGATATGAAAACGACATACCAATTCATCCGTCATGGATATTTCTGTCTGGATTCGAGGTATGCAACCGAAGAGAAGCCGGTTTATAACCGCGTGGTTTCGTTAAAGGATTCATGGAAAAAGGGGAAGTAACGGCATGATGGACAGAATTATGGCAGCCGGAGTCCATCAGGTGCTTTACCATTTTCTGATATAATGATTTAGAATGTACATTGCTATTGTTGAAATTAACTACAAACGGACGTGATCACCTTGGGGAAAATGTATAAAACGGTGGGGCTGCTAGCTCATGTCGATGCCGGAAAAACAACGTTTGCCGAGCAGCTCCTGTATCATACGAACAGCATCCGCGAGCGGGGGAGGGTGGACCACAGGGATGCTTTTATGGATCGTCATGAACTGGAACGTGCGCGCGGGATCACCATTTTCGCGGATCAGGCCATCATGTCCTACGGCAGCTCGGTTTACGATCTGATCGATACGCCAGGCCACGTCGATTTCTCGGCAGAGATGGAGCGTGCGCTGCAGGTGATGGATTATGCGGTCGTGATCGTCAGCGCTGTGGAAGGCGTTGAGGGGCATACCGAGACCGTATGGCATCTCATAGAAAAATATCGCGTCCCCGTATTGTTTTTCTTGAACAAGACCGATCGCGAGGGGGCGGATCCGGCTGCAGTACTGGAGCAAATTCGGAAGCAGCTGACTCCGGATGCTTGTCTTATTCATGGTTCGTTAGAGCAACGGATGGATGAATCCGTTCTGGAATTTATGGCTGAACGAGATGAAGCATGGTTGGAAGCATACCTGGCGGGGCATGCCGATTCGGAACAGGCGGTTACCGTAAGCCGCTCCCTGCTGAAAGAGCGTCGGATCTTTCCGGTCATGTACGGCTCCGCCCTGCAGGATGAGGGTATTGATGATTTTCTCGGTAATCTAGAGCTGCTGACGAAGACCGAACATAATGAATCCGGCCCATTTGCCTCGCAAGTGTATAAAATCCGCCACGATTCCCAGGGAATGCGTTTAACCTTCATGAAGATAAAGCAAGGAAAGCTGAGCGTCAGGGATGAAATCGTCTATACCGATGCGGCGGGCGAGGAAAAGAGGGAGAAAATCACTTCAATTCGCCTATACAACGGAGATCGGAACAGCTCCACGGATGCAGCCACCGCGGGACAGCTGATTGCCGTGACCGGACTGACGGAAGCGGCGGCAGGTCAGGGACTTGGAGCCTTCCGGCAGCGGGTACCTTACGAGCTCGTTCCCGCGTTGAAATCGAAGGTCATCTTTGACAAATCGATTCCCGCACGCGAGGTGGTACGTTGTTTCCGGATGTTAGACGCTGAGGATCCCGCGCTTGGCGTGGTTTGGGATGAAGCGCTTCAGGAGCTTCATATCCATGTAATGGGGACGATCCAGCTTGAGGTTCTGCTTCAGGTCGTTGCAGCCCGCTTCGGGTTCCCGGTTACCTTCGGCAATCCGGAAATTTTGTACAAGGAAACGATTACGTCCCAGACCATCGGATACGGTCATTTCGAACCGCTCGGTCATTATGCGGAAGTGCATCTCCGAATGGAACCCGGACCTTCCGGGAGCGGGATTACGTTCGTGAATGCTTGCCATCCGGATGATTTAAGCGTCGGCTATCAGCATCTGATCGGACAGCATGTGACCGAGAAGGAGCATCGCGGGTTGTTAACGGGTTCGCCTGTGACGGATGTCGTGGTCACCTTACTAACGGGCCGGGCGCATAATAAGCATACGAGCGGCGGCGATTTCCGGGAAGCGGCGCTTCGCGCATTGCGTCAAGGACTGGAAAAGGCGGATAGCAGGCTACTGGAGCCGTTTTATGAGTTTACAATTAAAGTGGATTCCGACCTGATCGGTCGGGTCATGTCAGATATACAGCAAGCGCGAGGCATCTTTAACCCGCCGGAAATTGCTGGTGACACTGCTGACATCAGCGGGGAGGCACCCGTAGCCACGATGATGAATTACCCTGCGGAATTAGCTGCGTATACGAAAGGGAGAGGGGCTATTTCGCTCCGGTTGAACGGATACAAAGCATGCCGTCAATATGAGCAGGTGATCGCTGCCAAATCGTATGATAAAAATGCAGATCCGGAGTACACGTCATCCTCCATCTTTTGCTCCAAGGGTAAGGCGTTTGGCGTTCCTTGGGATGAAGCGGAAGGATATATGCATATCATATAAACCATTAGAGCCGCCCAAAGTCATTTGACCTGGGGCGGCTCTTTTGTCTTGAATAAGCACGCTGCGGAAGCGTAACTTGCAGATCAGATCCTCGTTTAGCCTCTCAACCAATGAGACGGGCGTGCGAGATGCGGCGGAAGCTTGGTATGCTCATCGCCTCTTGCCGCGTTGAGCTGTGCCTGGGTCAGAAAGAAGCTGCCTGTCAGGTCGGCACCGCGGATATCCGCATCGCGGAAATCCGCACCGATCAGATCCGTAACGCGCAGGTCGGCGCCGCGAAGATCTGCGGCAATCAGATAGGCGCCCCGCAGGCTCTGGTATCTCAAATCGGCGCCTTTAAGTTTGGCACCGATCAAATCGGCTCCGCGGTCCGCAATTTTACGACGTCCCGGCGCTCCTTTATGATGACGGCGCGCATTCCCGCGCACCAGCTCGCTTGCCCGCACCAGATGGACATTGACCTCCGCGCGATGAGCGGCTGCATCCAAATGTAATAAGTCCTCCGGGCTGAGAAGCGTCAGCTGCTCCGTTCGTTCCAAAGCCTGCCGAAGATCATCGTGTATATCCTGAATGCCTTCCAGTGATAACGCATCGTTCAGATACCACATCAACTCATGAAGCTGCCACATAAGCGGAAAGACGGCGAACATAAGGGCTGCTGTTTCCGGAGCTTCTCGCCAGTCGCGCCCGTTAAAGGTGTGCAGGGAGACCTTTTGCCCTGCGCCCATACAGTCATAAACGGTGCAGCCGCGCATTCCAAGCTGGCGCAGACTGCTGTGCGTGCCGCAGCGGAAATCGTTTTGAAGATTAGGGCAAGGCTTCCCGGCAGCTTTATCAAAAGCAAAATCCGACGATGCGGCATAGGGTAGAGCCACGCAGCAAAGGCCGAAGCATTGTTCACAATCCGCCTGCAAATTGCTTCGATCCATATAGGGTGGGGATTTTGGTCGATCTATCGTCATAATCGTGAAGACTCCTTTGGTTCATAGATGAAATTTGAAGAAAACGCAGATGATCTTTTTCATATGTTCAAAGTTTAGCCGGAACTGCAAAGTGCATCAACCTTTAATTTGTCAGATTCGTGAAAAGGAGAGGAAAAGATTGCCAAACATGTGCCCGAGCATTTAAAATTTGATTAGTACGTTCGTTCTATATAGTGATACATGGGCAAAGGAATTCTTTGCAGCTTATTTTTTTGCAAAGATTAGAACGAACGTTCAATTTATTCGAAAGTAGGGATTAGGTTTGCATTGGTTGTATTGGATTTTGGGAGGACTGAATGTAATCATGTGGGGGCCGATTGCCGTTATTTTCACCTTGAAAGCGAAGGAGATCGGGGGGCTTCACGACACAGAGGAGTTACCGAATGGCAGCCATCCATTGGTATCGGTCGTCCTGGCCGCCCGGAATGAAGAGAAGGCACTTGAGCGCTGCGTGCTCTCGCTCGTCCAACAGACCTACAGGCAGCTGGAAATCATACTCATTAACGATCGTTCCGAAGACGCAACAGGAAAAATCATGGCCAAGTTGGAGGCAGCCTATCCGAATGTGTCGGTGATCGAAATCACCGAGCTGCCGGAGCGCTGGATGGGCAAAAGCCATGCGCTGTATCAGGGGACCAAGCAAGCAAAAGGGGAGTGGCTGCTTTTTACGGATGCGGACATCCTGTTTGAGCCCAGCTGCATCGCAAAGGCCGTTACTTACAGTCAGCGAAATTCTCTGGATCATTTGACGATGATCCCGGACTTTAAAGGTCCGAATCTGTTTGCCAAATGGTACGCTGCCTTTATTTTTATGAGCGCGTCTTCCTTCGGAAGACTGTGGAAAATCAAAGATCCGAAATCGACGCAATCCTTGGGCGTTGGAGCATTCAACCTGGTCCGGACGGCTGCATACGACAAGATTGGAACCCATGCTGAATTCGCTTATATTACGACCGATGACGCGGCGCTCGGAAAAAAACTCAAGCAAGCGGGATTCCGCCAGGATGCGATTTACGGGACGCGTGAGATAGCGGTGTGGGAATGGTATGAAAATGTGAAGCAGCTGGTCGGAAGCGTCGAGAAATCCGTTTTTCGGATTCCGAATGCGATCCTAACGACGATATCCTGCCTGTTGACGATGATTTATCCGTGGATCGGACTTTTTGCAGGGCCGGCATCCGCCAGAATGCTGTGTGCTGTGAGCCTGGTGTCCGTATTTTGGCTGTACATGGTCTACGCCAGACATTCCGGAAGCGGGAAATGGTATGGAATCGCGCACCCCATCGTAGGTTTGCTTCTCATCGCCGGTGCATGGCGCGGGGCTGTTAACGCCGGTCGGCGTGGAGGTATGACGTGGCGGGGTACGACCTATGATCGAACGGAGCTTAAAGCTTAAGGGATGGACATCAAAGCGGCTGGAGTCATGTTCCATGATTCGGGCTGCTTTTATTTTCCGAATATTTTTGATCGCCGCTTGACTATTCTTTGCGGAGCCTTTAATATTACTTAAGTCTTTAATGATTAAGTCACTGAAATATTCATTTCTTATTATTTTGCGTGACTACATAAAAAACGCGTGCGAGCGGGTTATGCGGTTAAGGGGGTTTTAAGCTTGGCTAAAAGCGAATTGCTGTTTGAAGTGACGGCAATGTTTCGTGCCTTGTTAAAAAATTTGTCTCAGGAATGGAACAAAATAAGCGCTAAGGAATATAATCTGACTTTTCCCCAGTTTCAGGTATTGTTTACCTTGAAGAACAAGGGCGCTCTGAAAGTATCGGAACTGGCGGAGGCATTGGCTTTGACTTCTCCGGCGATCACGAGCTTGACCGATAAGCTGATTGTGAGCGGTTATGTCGTCCGGGAACGGGGGGAGAACGACCGAAGGGTCGTTTATACGAAAATAACGGATGAAGGGCATGCCATCATCGACAAGATCAAAGAGGATCAGAAAGAAGTCATTCAAGGCTTTTTCGGTATGCTGTCGGAGGAGGATATTCAGCATTTGAGAAGGATCTTCTCTTCAATGCTTTCGGACATAGATTATAACGACATTTAGAGGTGAGAGAGAAAGCATGGAGCATTTAACGCTTAAAAGAAAAGTTACGATCATGATCGCGATTATGGCCGCAATGTTTTTCGCTGCTATTAACCAGACGATTACAAGCACGGCGATGCCGCGCATTATCGCGATTCTTGATGGTATGGATTATTACACTTGGACCATCAACATTTACTTATTGACGTCCACCATTGCAACCATTTTGGTCGGCAAGCTGTCAGATATGTTTGGCCGTAAGCCGTTCATATTGATCGGTATATTATTTTTTATGGTCGGGGCATTCCTGACGGGAACCTCCACTGATGTGTATCAATTTATTATTTACCGCGGTATTCAAGGCATTGGTGCAGGTATTATCCAGTCCACAGCCTTTACAGCAGTAGGTGATCTGTTCCCTCCGCGTGAGCGCGGCAAGTGGATGGGTCTGATGACGGCCGTATTCGGTTTTTCAAGCGTACTCGGCCCGACGCTCGGCGGTTACCTGGTCGATCATATCGATTGGCATTGGTTGTTCTGGATCTTCCTGCCGCTTGGCGTCGTTGCCTTCATCATGATTTTGATGCTCTTCCCTAAAGTGGACCGTAAACGAGGACAGAGTATCGACTATTGGGGCTCTCTGTTCCTGACGCTCACGATCGTTCCGCTGCTGCTCGCGTTCTCGTGGGCCGGTACGGAGCATCCATGGGGTTCCTGGCAAATCTTGAGCCTTATCGGAGGCTCGGTGGTAGCAGGCTTTATTTTCATTCTGATTGAAAAATATGTCAAAGAACCGATTCTGCCGCTTCATTTGTTCAAAAACAGCGTCGTCACCATTTCGAATATTATCGGCTTTATCATGAACTTCGGCTTGATGGGTGCTATGATCTATATCTCTTTCTATGTTCAAGGCGTTCTGGCTATTTCTCCGACCTATGCGGGTTATGTTACATTGCCGATGTCCATCTGCATGGTCGTCATGAGTGCCATTACCGGTCAGCTGATCGCTAAAACCGGCAAGTACAAGCGTTTCGCATTGATCGGTATGCCGGTAATGATTATCGGAATGGCGATTATGATTTTCATGGACAATATTGGTCTTACCATTTTGAGTTTGGTTATTTTCGGCCTCGGTCTCGGTCTGGGCATGCCGGTGTTCTCGCTGGCGACGCAAAATGCCGTTTCGCACAAAGAGCTTGGCGTCGTGACGGCCTCAACGCAGCTGTTCCGTAACCTCGGAGGAACGATCGGCATCGCCGTGATGGGAACCGTTATGTCCAACAGCCTGACGAAGAACCTGAAAGAAGCTCTGCAATCTCCAAGCGCGCCGGACTTTAGCAAAGTGGATCCGCAAGTGGCACAAAGCATGCTGTCATTTGCCAATCCGCAGACGCTGATGAACAAGCCGCTCGTCGAAAAGACGGAAGCAAGCCTGCCGGCCGATGCCAAAGCATTGTTCGTGCAAATGATTGACAGCATCCGAGATGCGTTGGGCAACACGCTTTCGACCGTATTTCTTACAGGTACGCTGGTGCTTGTCGTGGCGCTGCTGCTGGTCTTCTTCCTGAAGGAGCTTCCGCTTCGCTCATCGAATCAGCCGGCAGATGCGGCTGCTCCCGAGGCGAATCCCGGTATAAAAGAAGGTAAAGCATTGACCGCAGAATAATGCGTATAATGAAATAAACGATACCCCAGGCTAAAAACAGCTTGGGGTATTCGTTTGTTCACCTACGTTAAAAATAATCCGGATGGAACAAATTGGTTGACAGGCGCAGCCTGTGTTACTATAATACAATTAACAAAACGTCAAATGTTAGGTGAGGCAATTGGAAACTCATCAATAAGTGCGAGGTGAATGCATGTCGAACGAGCAAGCATTGAAGCAATACGATGCAGCTAAGTACAGAACCCCCGATGGCTACACCTCGGACATCGCGGTGTTTACGATTCTTTCCGAGAAGGCGGAGGCGTTCAAGCCTCCTGTCATGGATCTGAAAATCATGCTGATTCAGCGGAGCATGATGGACAGCGAAGGACGGCCCAACATGGAAGCAGGCAAGTGGGCTCTGCCGGGCGGCTTTGTCGATCCGGAAGAAAGCGCCTATCAGTCAGCGCAGCGGGAGCTCCGGGAGGAGACGGGCGTTGACCATATTCATCTTGAGCATTTTGGGGTTTATGATACGCCGGGGCGTGATCCGAGGGGATGGATTATTTCGAACGCGCATTATGCGATCGTTCCGGAACACGAGCTGTCGCATCGGCAAGCCCAGGATGACGCGAGCGAGGTGGAGCTCTTTTCGGTAAGCGAGGTTCTGGAGCTGGATCTGGCTTTCGATCATGCGAAAATTATTCAGGATGCCATTTCCGTTATCCGCAAAAAGCTGCTGGAGACCACGGTCGCAAAGGCGTTTTTGCCTGAGGAATTTACGTACTCCGAGCTGCAGGCCGTCCTGCTGACGGTAACGAATGATTCGGCGATCGCCTTGGATGCGGCATTTGCGAGGAAAATCAAATCTCTCCCGTTTATCGAAGAGGCGGAAGGCAAAAAAACGACTCGTACATCTAAAAAACCGACTCAGCTGTATCGTTTTGTAAATATGGAAGTGAACAATTCCATCTACCATGCGAAAAAGTAAAAGGATGCTAATCAAGAATTGATGATGAAAAGATCGTTTAGACGCTAAATGAGTTGAAAATATCAGGAGGGAATCGAGATGGGTATGGATCGTAAAAAAGCGTTAATCAATATCGATTACACGAATGATTTTGTCGCTGCCGACGGCGCGTTGACATGCGGCGTTCCTGGCCAGGAAATCGAAGAAGAAATCGTTCGGATCACCAAAGAGTTTATCGATAATCAGGATTATGTCGTGTTCGCCATCGATGTCCATCAAGCCGGAGACACGCTCCATCCCGAAACGAAGCTGTTTCCGCCTCATAATATCGAAGGCACGCCGGGCCGGAAGCTGTATGGAGCGCTGGAGGAGGTATTCGAAGCGAATCGTGCGGACAAAAATGTCTATGGGATGGACAAAACGAGATACAGCGCGTTTGCAGGAACGGACCTTGAGCTGCAGCTTCGCGCCAGAGGCATTACGGAATTGCATCTGGTGGGGGTATGCACGGATATTTGCGTGCTGCATACAGCTGTTGATGCCTACAATAAGGGCTTTGAGCTAGTGATCTATCAGGATGCCGTGGCCAGCTTTGATCCGGAGGGCCATGCGTGGGCGCTTCGGCATTTTAAAGGCTCGCTGGGTGCCAGCGTTAGGTAAGAGATAGCGAGTCTGAGAATTTACTGAACGGATAAACCTAAAGGTATTCGTTTGGAATATGGACATCTGGCTTATTAACTTAAGAGGCTCGTTGGCAAGCGAAGGCGGAATGAAGCAAAAGGAGGTCTATATGGCTAAAATCGGAATATATGGCTCATCCTTTGATCCCATCACGAACGTTCATCTTTGGACGGCCAGCACGGTAGCACATCGCTGCAAGCTGGATCAGGTGATTTTCTTGCCCTGTTCAAGCAAAAGGCCCGACAAGACGCTGCACATCCGTGATGAGCATCGCTGGAACATGATTGAATTGGCGATTCAGGGCAATGATAAATTCGTCGCCAATGACTATGAAATGAAGCAGGCCGGCTGGGAAATTGCCACGTATCTGACGCTGAAGCATTTCAAAAAGCAATTTCCGGAAGATGAGATTTACTTTATCATGGGAGCCGATTTACTGCTGGATATCGGCGAAGGCAAATGGAAAAAATCCGAAGAGCTGATCAAGGAAAACAAGTTCATCGTGATGGCCCGGAATGGGATCAACATGCTGTCTGCCATCAGCAAGTCCCCGATATTGCGGAACGCGGATGATGGCCATACGTTTCACCTGATCGATAAAGGTCTGGCGATGGAGATCAGTTCAAGCTACATCCGTGATGAGTTCAAAATGGGCGGGGAGCCCCGTTATCTCGTTCCAGATCGCTGCTACGACTATATCAAAGCCCATCAACTATATGAATGACAAGGAGAGACCCGATATGAACACACAGGAACAAACGATGAAAGACTTGCATGTGAAGCCGGTGATCGATCCCCAGGCGGAAATTCGCAGCCGGATTGATTTCTTGAAGGCTTATTGTAAAAAAGCCGGAGCGAAAGGATATGTGCTCGGCATCAGCGGCGGGCAGGATTCCACGCTCGCGGGTCGCTTGTGCCAGCTTGCGGCAGAGGAGCTTCGCGCGGAGGGATATGAGGCGTTCTTCTATGCTGTACGCCTGCCGTTCGGCATCCAGAAGGATGAAGACGATGCGCAGGAAGCTTTGACCTTCATTCAGCCGGATCAATCCTTTACCTTTAATATTGAGAATTCGGTCAATGCGTTTACCGGGACTTACCTGGAATCGACGGGAGCGGAGATTCCCGATTACCATAAGGGGAACGTGAAAGCGAGAATGCGGATGATCGCCCAATATGCCATTGCCGGAGAACGCCAGTGTCTCGTTGTCGGCACCGATCATGCGGCTGAAGCGATCACCGGCTTTTTCACCAAATTTGGCGACGGCGGTGCCGACGTTATACCGCTTACCGGACTCACGAAGGGACAAGGACGAGAGCTGCTGAAAGCACTGGCCGCGAAGGAACGGTTGTATTTGAAAGTGCCGACAGCGGATCTGCTGGACAATAAGCCGCAGCAGGCCGACGAAACAGAGCTTGGCATGAAGTACGAAGTGATCGATGAATACCTTGCCGGTAAGGAAGTGGCACCAGAAGAGAAAGCGAAGATTGAACAACGCTATCAAAACTCCCGGCACAAGCGTGAACTTCCTGTTACGCCATTTGACGAGTGGTGGAAATAGCTTGCATGAACGTATCCCGACTGCACCCGCAGTCGGGATTTTTAGTGTGGTTTGAAAATTATGAGGATATATATCGCCTAGTACCTTGTAAAGCACAGTACTAGGTGATATTATGGTATCGAAGGGAGCGGACGACTGTATGGAAATGTCGGAATGGACTTCTCAAGTTCGCCGAGGCATATTGGAATATTGCATCCTGCAGCTCATAGGACGGGAACCCCGATACGGTTATGAGCTTGTAACTTTGCTTGACCAGTGGGAACCGCTGGCCATCACGGAAGGGACATTATATCCGCTGCTGCGCAGACTTCTCAAGGATCAATATATTGAATCCTATTGGAAAGAATCCGAATCCGGACCGCCGCGGAAATATTACAGCCTGACAGCTTCCGGACGCGAATTGACGGAGCAGATGTCGGTGGAATGGAATAAAATCAGCAGCGCTGTCGGGCATATACAATGGTTGGGAGGAGAAAATTCATGATGAGTGCAATGGGGAGTGCGTACCTGGAAAAGTTAAACCGGTACTTGGAGAAGCTGCCTGACGAAGAAAGGATGGACGAGTAATGGAGATTCAAAGCCACATTGCCGAGGGCATAGCGAACGGGCAGCCGGAGTCCGTTATTTTATCCCGTCTCGGAGACCCGCGAAAGTTAGCCAAGGCATACCGGAGCGAGCATATGGGCGGGTTGAAAAACGTGAAGTCGTTTAAGGATGTCCTAAACATCATCGGCTTCTACTGCACGACGGGACTGCTCAGCGTGATGGTGATTCCCGTGCTGGCAACGTTAGCATACGGATTCGGTTTTTGCACCATTTTAACCATCCTCGCAGGTATTCTCCGCACGTTCGGAGCTTCTTGGATCAATATGTCGATTGGACCCGGGATGGAGGTACCCACACAATACAGCATGATCTTTGCTCTTGTCTTGGGAGCCATTATCGGCGGGATCGCCTGGTTTAGCTGGGTAGGATTAAAGAAATACCTCGCGTTCTTGTCCGAACGTTACAGTCGTTCACTGCCCGGCAGCCAATCGGCGGGATATTAGAAATAGCAGCATGAATTCTTTTTACTCAAAAGATCCGTCATTTAGCCATCAGGCATCTAATTTAAATTGGAAAAAGCCTCCTTCGAGAAGAAGGAGGCTTTTTCTTAATCCATGCCCTGATCGCTTAGCGATTCAAACGATAGCCGCCGTGGAACACGGGGCCAACGTATTCATTGAATTGATAGCCGCTGCGAATGGCTGCCGACACGAAGTCCTTCGCTTTCGCGACCGCTTCATGAACCGGCAGGCCGTTCGCCAAACCGCCAGTGATGGCTGCCGCAAAGGTGCAGCCAGCGCCATGGTTATGGGCAGGCTCGATTTTATCCGATTCCAGGACGGTGAAGTCTGATCCGTCAAAGAAGACGTCGATTGCTTTTTCGCCGTCCAAGGCTTTGCCGCCTTTTACGACCACATTTTTGGCTCCGAGCTCATGAATTTTGCGGGCTGCATTTTTCATGTCCTCGATAGAAGTCAGCTTGCCGAGACCGGAAAGAACACCGGCTTCAAACAGATTAGGCGTTACCACCGTTGCAAGCGGAAGGAGCAGATCGCGGATCGCTTCGGCGCTCTCCGGATTCAGAACTTCGTCTTCGCCCTTGCACACCATCACAGGGTCGATAACGACATTGGACTGGTGATTGTTCTTGATTGCCTGTTCCGCGACGCGGACGATCTCCACGCTGCCAAGCATGCCGGTTTTCATCGCATCGACAGGACCGCCGGCAAAAACGGTTTTGAGCTGCTCGGCGACCAGAGCGGCTTCAACCGGATACACGTTATGATGCCATCCGTTATCCGGATCCATGGTCACGATGGTGGTCAAAGCGCTGAAGCCATAAGTGCCGTATTCTTCAAAGGTTTTGAGATCGGCTTGAATGCCTGCGCCACCGCTGGAGTCGCTGCCGGCAATAGTTAATGTTTTAACAATATTGGACACGGTTGATTCCTCTTTTCCTGCAATGAATTATGTAACGTTCAAACCGAGTTGATTATACCAGAAAATCGGTGCATTGGTTGCTTTTTTGGCATAAAAGTACAACAAAATATACAATCACTTTATATATTCCGTCAAAATATTCACCTTATTCACGCGTTCTGATGATTTTCTGCGTTTGCATATCGTCTTATAGATCGTCCGGAAGAATGAGCGAGGGTTTCCATTGGATTTTCCAGGGATGGCCTTTATCATATTTATCCTGGATCAGACACAGTTGATAACTCTCGTAAATTTCACCGCTTTGGGTTCGAATGATGGCCGAATAATCCAGCGTATAGTCAGGTGTATCCATCGATTTGAGCGGCATGCCGGCTGTGACTTCGATGTTTTGTACACCCATCCTTTCGAAGACAGCAGTATATTTCTGGATGAATTGGTCGCGTGTTAATCCCGATTGCTCCAATGATTCTTTGGACATCAGGTTATAAAGCTCATCAAAATTCCGGTTTTGCAAACTGACTATATAGGATTGTACCGTTTCATTCGGTGTATGATCCTTCAATTGGCCGAAAAAGTACACATATAAAGCTAGCACCGACGCGGCCAAAAAGGAGAGCAAACCGTACATGACGATTTGTTTTGTCTTCATTTCGACAACCTCACTTTTGAAAAATAATTCACAAGCTGTTAATATAATTGCAGAGAACAAACCATTGCTCCATGTAACTATAAAATTTACCAATGGAGCAAACAATGGATGAAATCTGATGAAATTATCATTATTGATCGATTCAGTCATCAGATTCTCTTGAATGTTCATGAAGAAAGTGAGAGATTCGTCATGCCGGATATCATAAAGATCATGGTTGATACAGCCGGTCAGAAGGGTCATGGTTCATTTCAATATCTGGAGCAGGGAAAAAGCGTCACCGTCGGCAGGCATACAGGGATGAATCACACGCTTCTGCCGATCTACAATCAGCTTGTATCCAAACTGCACTGCCGCTTTCATCGCATGCACAACGATGTTTATGTCGAGGATTTGGGGAGCAAGAACGGCACCGAAATCAATGGACAGCGCCTGAACCCCTTTCAGAAGACGCTCCTGTCGGCCGAGGACAGCCTGACGCTTGTCAATGGTTTGGTCGGACTGCAGGTGGACGTAAGCAGCGATCTGGAAGATACGCGGGAATACCTGATTTCGGATTTGCTGGAGCGGGAAGTGCGGCTGAATGATTATCTTCAAAGCGTTCAGGTAGGCAGCGAGAGCATCACGTTGTCCAAAAAGGAATATCTGCTGTTCAAGCTGCTTCACGACCGGCTCGATCATTTCGTGACCAAAGAGGAGATCATGCAGTTGGTTTGGCCGGAGCGGTGCAGCGGAGAGGCCGATCTTGTCGGCATCGACGAAGTAAATTCGCTTATTTACCGGACGAACAAAAAGCTTGGAGCATCCTTCTCGATTAAATCCGTTTATAAAAAAGGCGTATATATGAAACGAGACATGAACCACCCCGAAACAAGCAAGCAGGCATGATTTGGCGGACCTCCAGTCAAGCAAATGCAAAAATGGCTTAGAACTGCGGGCAGTGCTATCACGTCTAGTCCAAACTCCTTCCCGTACGGGAAGGAGTTTTTGGTATACGCATGGAACCAGAATACGTGTGACCATGTACAACGACAGCGATCCAATAGGAACGATCTGATATCAAAAGGTGGAGTTGATAATGAGAGAGAACTTGAAGCTATGGTATGACAAGCCCTCAACGCTCGCGGAGCCGTCTGAGCATTCCGGCTGGAACCGGGCGCTGCCGATCGGGAACGGAAGAATAGGTGCGATGGTCTTCGGGGATCTGCCGGTGGAGCGGATCCAGGTCAATGAAGAATCCATCTGGGCAGGGCCGCCCGTGCCCATGCATCAGCCGGGGGCGCGGGATGCCCTGGAACAAGCGCGGGCGTTGATGTTTGCCGGCAGGGAAGAAGAGGCGGAGCGGCTTGTGCAGGAGAAGGTGTTGTCGCCTCACACGGGACCTCGAAGTTATCAGCCGTTTGGGGACATATGGTTAGAACCTATCGAAGGATTTGCGCCAGCGGAGCTGGAAGGATACCGGCGGGAACTGGATCTGGATCAGGCGATGGCCACGGTTACGTTCTTTCAGGGAGGCGTCCGTCATCTGCGCGAAACGTTCGTCAGTGCCGTGGATCAAGTTCTCGTCATGAGATGGACCGCGGAGCTGCCGGGACAAATCCATACATCCGTCCGCTTGACGCGGGAGACAGGCGCCATGACTTCCGGTAGAGGCATGGACATGCTGATTCTTGAGGGGCAAGCTGCGCATGGCACCAGCCATCCGGGCGTCCGATTCGCCGGCGTCCTCAAAGTCTCGATGGAAGGAGGCAGGCTGCAACATGCCGGCGGTGCGCTGCGGATTACAGGGGCCGATAGCCTGACCATATACCTTGCCGTACGCACCGATTATCATTTTAATCAACCGATGGAACCTTTTCGCCATGACCTGATTTCTTTATGTATGGATGAGCTGGCACAGGCGATGCGGAAGACCTATGATCAGAGTAAACAGGATCACGTCGCTGAGCATCGGCGTTTATTCCGCCGGGTCCAGCTAGAGCTCTCGGTCGATGATCCCCAGACGGTTAAGCGGCGTTCCTTTCCGACAGACCAAAGAATAACCGACATGAACAACGGCGGCAAGGATGCGGATCTGATCGCGCTGTATTTTCAATACGGGAGGTATCTGCTGATCTCGTCCAGCCGTCCGGGAAGCATGCCGGCCAACCTGCAGGGCATCTGGAACCCGCTCATGGAAGCGCCATGGGACAGCGACTACCATTTGAACATCAATCTTCAAATGAATTATTGGCCGGCACAGGTTACCAATCTCTCGGAATGCCATTTGCCGTACTTTGAGCTGATGGAGGGGCTTGTGGAGCCTGGTAAGAAGACCGCCTCCGAAGTATACGGCTGCCGCGGCTTTGTCGCCCATTATACGACGGATGCCTGGTTGTTTACGGCTCCGCTTGGCATGATCAGCTATGGCATGTGGCCGATGGGAGCGGGCTGGTGCGTCCGTGATTTCATGGAATATTACAGGTTCACGGGCGATAAGACGTTTCTTGCAGAGCGTGCCTATCCGATTCTGAAGGAAGCGGCGCTCTTTTTCATGGATTGGCTGGTCCGGGACCCTAAAACCGGCCGCTGGATATCGGGGCCCTCTACTTCTCCGGAAAATATGTACTATTCGGCGTCCGGAAGAGTAACCGGCTTATGTATGGCTCCCGCCATGGACCAGCAGATTATCCACGAAGCTTTCGCCCATGTGCTGGAGGCTGCGGAAACCCTGGGCTTGAAGGATGAGTTTACGGCCCGGATTGCCGGGATGCTGCCCGATTTAGCCATGCCCGGTATCGGAGCGGACGGCAGGCTGCTTGAGTGGTGCGAGGAGGTTGAGGAGGTCGAACCCGGCCACAGGCATATTTCCCATTTATACGGCTTGTTTCCGGCAGCTCTGTATACATACGAATCCACGCCGGATTATATGTCTGCGGCAGAAGAGACCCTGAAGTATCGTCTTGCGCATGGCGGCGGGCATACGGGCTGGAGCCGGGCTTGGATCATCAACTTCTGGAGCCGATTGAGAAAACCGGATCAGGCATATCGCAATCTGGTAAGCTTGCTGACCCATTCCACGCTCCCGAATCTGCTGGATAACCATCCGCCTTTTCAAATCGACGGGAACTTTGGAGGCACGGCTGGCATAGCGGAAATGCTGCTGCAAAGCCATACCGGTGTCCTGGAATTGCTGCCGGCACTTCCTGCCGAGTGGGGGTCCGGGTTGGTGAAAGGATTGAGAGCCCGGGGCGGTTTTGAAGTCGATCTGGAATGGAAGCAGGGTGACCTCATGGACTGCAGGATTGTATCCCATCAGGGCCATACGTGTAAAATCATGTGGAAAGGTCTAAAGTGCGAATTTGAGACGGAACCGGGAGAAGTCTACCATCCGTTACGCAGCGCGGGCAGCCTGTTCTGAAGAAAAAAGTTAACGATTGCAGGAATCTGTTGAATAGGTGACAGGTTCCTATTTTCATTTGCGGGAGCTGCTCGACGTGCACTCTATTTTTCATAAAGCATCTATGAGAAATACAGTGCAGGTGATACAATAGGAAAGTCTGTTTTTTGATATACAACGAACTAAAGCTATCCTTGCATTCACAGGGGTCTGCGCTTTCTTTAGTTCTATTTATTGGGTTGGCACCGGGGGAGGAAATCAGCATCATATGAAGCATGCGCCATTCATTGCCGTGGAAGGCCCGATCGGAGCAGGAAAAACAACGCTGGCCACGATGCTAGCGGACGAACTGCAGCTGCCGATCGTCAAAGAGATTGTGGAGGAGAATCCGTTCATCGATAAATTCTATCAGAGCATGGATGACTGGAGCTTCCAGTTGGAAATGTTCTTTCTCTGCAATCGGTACAAACAGCTTAAAGAAACGGCGAACGAATTTACGGAAAAAGGCAAGCCGGTCGTTTCGGACTACCACATTTATAAAAATTTGATTTTTAGCGAAAGAACGTTGAAAGGCATCGAGCGGGACAAATACAGGCAAATTTATCATGTCCTGACCGATGACCTGCCGAAACCGAACCTGATTATATACATTAAGGCAGATCTCAACACGCTGCTGAAGCGGATTGCCAAACGGGGACGGGCTTTCGAGGAAGGGATCGATCAGGGGTATCTGCAGCAGTTGATCGAAGATTACGATGCCGCCATGGCAGCGCTAGCGGATAGCCCCTCCAAGCCGCACATCATCACGATTGACGGAAATGCCGTTGATTTTGTTGAGAATCAGGAACATTACGAAGAAATTTCTTCTCAAATAAAGGAGCTTATGATATGAACCAATATCACATCCCGGATCATGCCGTCATCACGGTCGCAGGTACAGTCGGCGTCGGCAAATCCACCTTGACTGCGGCGCTCGCGCAGCAGCTCAGGTTCAAAACATCCCTGGAGCAGGTGGATCATAATCCGTATCTGGAAAAGTTCTATCATGATTTTGAGCGCTGGAGCTTTCACTTGCAAATCTATTTTCTGGCAGAGCGCTTTAAGGAGCAGAAAAAGATTTTTGAGCTGGGCGGAGGCTTTGTCCAAGATCGTTCGATCTACGAGGATACCGGAATTTTCGCTAAAATGCATGCGGACCAAGGCACGATGTCCAAAACTGATTATGAGACGTATACCAGCCTGTTCGAAGCGATGGTGATGACGCCTTATTTTCCGCATCCGGATGTCCTGATCTATATTGAAGGCAGCCTGCCTTCCATTCTGAACCGGATCAAGGAGCGCGGACGCGAAATGGAGATTCAGACGGATGTTTCGTACTGGGAGCATATGCATGAGCGTTATTCGAATTGGATTCATGAGTTTCACGCTTGTCCCGTGCTTCGTTTGAATATTGACGACTATGACGTCCATGATCCCCAATCGATGTCGGGCATTTTGGAGCGGGTAGGGAAGATCATTACTCCGCCCGTTGCGAATAGATAAGGAAAGAGCGGGAGCGCCATCGATGGTGCTCTCTCTTTTTTTGATCTTTTATTAAAATAAAGCTGGGAACGAGCGCATCTCTTATGGTATAAAATGACGTAGTAGCAAGATTCTAATCCTAATCTCGGGGGAGATTCATGAAGACTTATTTGATCATCAGCCAAATCATTTATTTGCTATTTATCATCCCATGGCTGTTTATTTGGGGAATATCGTTCATGGCGTTCGATAGCGGCGTCAGTGCGGGGGCGATCCTTTTGGTGACTATCATCGGCGTGTATCCGCTTGTTGCGATCGCAAGCTCGATTATGGCGTGGGTGTTTCACAAGCGCAAAGCTCGGGCGGCTGCGATCCTCAATCTGATGCCTCTGCTTTGGGTGCTGGGCATTGGCGGCCCTGTGTTCTATATCAATGTGTTCTGAGCCTCCATACATATCTTCGTTTCATTGATGCGACTTCGACGCGCGCCGAAATTCTTTTCGGCGTTTTTTTGATTTTCCGGGAGATGAGGCTTGGGACATCGGGAATCGAGTTGAAAATCGGAATACAAACCATCGTAGCGGACAGCATAACAAAGACCAAGTTCTTCCGGAGGAATGCCATGCACATTATGAAAACCCGCAGATTTGCGATGATCATTCTCGTCCTTGCTGCCGGAGTCGTGTTCGCTATGCTTATATGGAACCAGAAGGACCGTGCTCCATCACGAGAATCCCGTCAACGGCTACATGTTCAAACCACGGAAGCAACCGGGGCGGTCGTGAATGCGCGCAATCAGTTGAACGCGTTTTTCCCGTTCCATGAAAAAGCGGGAAGAAAAAAAGCTTACGCAGGAGCAGGAAAAGGCAAGCACCTGATCGTCGTCCAGCTCGAGTCCTTTCAAAATTTCGCCATCCATGCATCAGTTCAAGGCGAGCCCATCACCCCGGTGCTGAATGCGCTGTCCAGGGAGAGCTTATACTTTCCGCATATTTTCCAACAAATCGGCATCGGCAATACGTCAGACGCGGAGTTCACGATGAACTCCTCCATATATCCGGTTGGCAAAGCGGCGATGTCGGAGAAATACGGCAGCCGGGCCATCCCCGCTCTGGGCAGGATGATGCAGGCGAAGGGGTACACGGCGAACACGTTCCATGTGAACGATGTGAGCTTTTGGAATCGAAGCGAGATGTATCCGGCTTTGGGCTTCGGGAAGTATTACGATCGTCCTTATTACCGTCCGGAAAAATTCAATCGCTTCGGGGCTTCGGATGAAGAGCTCTTTAGGGTGGGCGTAGAACAGATGAAAACAATGCATTGGCGCGGGCAAAAATTTTATTCCCAGTTCATCACCGTTTCCAGCCATGCTCCCTTTACCATTCCTAAATCCAGCAGAAAGCTGAAGCTGCCGCCGGGAATGCATGACAAAAGACTGGGGGATTATTTGACCTCCATCCATTATGCGGATTATGCGCTGGGGACCTTTATCGCGAAGCTTAAGGAAACAGGGTTATGGGATCAGAGCGTCTTCGTTGTGTACGGAGATCATTTCGGGCTTCATCCCAAATATCACAAGGCCGATGAAATCGCAAAGGTGGCGGGAGTTCCCTATCACGAGCGGATTAGCACGTTTAATGTGCCGCTTATCATCCATCTGCCAGGGCAGCAAGCAGGGCAACGGATCGAGCAAACGGGGGGACAGATCGATATTATGCCGACGATTGCGAATATTATGGGGATCCGGCCAGGCAAAGGAGCTCCGATGTTCGGACATGATCTGTGCAATATTGATCACAATGTGATCGGGATGCGTTATTACTCGCCAACAGGCACCTTCGTCAATGATGATGTCCTGTTTGTTCCCGGGAAAAAAGGGTTTGCGGACGGGAAAGCAACGTCAATCCGGACATTGGAGCCGGTCAAGGATATCAATCGTTATAAGCTGGAATACGACTACATTATGCAATGGATGAAGCTGTCGGACCGGTATGTAAAGCTGCTCCCCGAAAGGCAGACCTCCAGGCCGGAAAAAAAGGGAAAAGGTATCCCGGCTTTATGATGGAAAAGACCATCCGCATAAGCTTCCAGGGGACAATCAATACTATATGTAGCGGAAGATCTTACATCTTATCCCAAGGAGGTTACTTAAGGTTGAACCTTGCAGAGAATAAATTGCTGATAGCCGCACTGGGCGGCGTGAACGAGATCGGTAAAAATATGTACATGGTGCAATATGGCAATGATATCGTGGTGATTGACTGCGGGTCGAAATTTCCGGATGAAAGCCTGCCCGGCATCGACTTGATTGTTCCCGATATTTCCTATTTGCTTGAAAACAGGGATAAAGTCAGAGCACTTATCGTTACCCATGGGCATGAGGATCATATTGGAGGCATCCCGTACTTTTTAAAACAGCTGAATGTACCGGTGTATGGGGCGAAGCTCACGATCGGGCTGATCGAAATCAAATTGAGGGAGCATGGTCTTCTTCGGGGTGCCAAGCTTCATATCATTACGGCGGATTCCCAGGTGGATGCTGGAAAGATACAGGCTACCTTTTTTACGACCGTTCACAGTATTCCGGACTGCCTGGGCATTCGTTTTGCCACTCCGGAAGGCAATGTGGTTCATACCGGTGATTTTAAATTCGATATGTCCCCCGTGAAAGGACCGTTTCCCGATCTGCATCGCATGGCTGAAATCGGGATGCAGGGCGTCAAAGTCCTGATCTCCGAGAGTACGAATGCCGAAAGACCGGGATTCACGCCTTCGGAGCGTATGGTGGGTGAACATATTTTTGACGCATTCGCAGCCGCCAGGCAGCAGGTGTTTATCTCTACGTTTGCTTCGAACGTCAACCGGGTTCAGCAAATCATCGACGCTGCGTTGGAAACCGGGCGGAAGCTGGTGCTGCTCGGGCGGAGCATGATCAATGTGGTAACGATGGCCAAGGAGCTGGGATACTTGAGCTTCCCCGACGATCTGGTGATCGGACCGGAAGAAACGGAGCGCTTCCCGTCTGACAAAATCGCTGTGTTATGCACGGGAAGCCAAGGCGAACCCATGGCGGCGCTTTCGCGTTTAGCCAGTTCCCGGCATCCCCATGTCGAAATATTGCCGGGGGATACGGTCATTATTGCCGCAGGAGCTATTCCGGGCAATGAGCGGAATTTAGCACAGATGATCGATAATTTGTACGTGCTCGGCGCCCGCGTCATTTACGGAAAAGGCACGGCTTCAGGCATGCACGTATCCGGCCATGGCAGCCAGGAGGAGCTCAAGCTCATGCTGACCCTGATGAAGCCGGAATACCTGATACCCGTTCACGGGGAGTTCCGGATGCTCTATCAGCACCGCCAACTGGCCGAATCGGTGGGGGTTATGCCGGAGCATGTATTCATCATCCAGAACGGAGATACGGTTGAGATCAAGCAGGGGAACGTGGCTCTTGGACCGAAGATCCATTCTGGCAACAGCCTCGTAGATGGGTTGGGGATCGGGGATGTAGGCAATATCGTGCTCCGCGACCGCAGATTGCTGTCTTCGGACGGCATGCTGATCATCGTGACGACGCTGAGCAAAACGGAAGGGCATATGATGGCACCTCCGGAAGTGATCTCACGGGGGTTCGTTTATGTAAAAGACTCCGAAGAGCTGATGAAGGATATTCTGGAGATCGTCAATTCAGCCATGAATGACTTAATGGAGACGAAAACGACCCAATGGAACCTGATTAAACAAACCTTGAAAGATCAGGTCGGCCAATTCATATACAAACAGACGAAGCGGAGACCCATGATATTACCGATTATTATTGAGATATAGCAAGCTTGGCAAAAACCAAAAACCATAACCGGCACGTTTGCCGATTATGGTTTTTTGACATGTCCAATCGTCATTAATCCAACGTGTCCGATGTTAGGTCGAGCCAATCCAGCTCCTCGCGGGTGAGCGAAATCGTCGCGCCTTCGTCGCAGGAGCGCAGTTCATCCGCGGATTGAGCGCCGATCAGCGCGCAGGTCGGAAACGGCTGATTCAGCACGTAAGCAAGGGCAATTTGTATGGCCGTGACTTGTTTGGATGCCGCCAATTGCTTGGCCCGTTCAAGTCTTTCCCAATTATCGTCGCTGTAGAATACGCGAACCAGATCCGCGTTGTCGCGAACTTCCGGCGTGAATCTGCCTGTGAAAAATCCTCTGGCCTGTGAGGACCAGGAGAACAGCGGAAACTGCTCCTTTTCATGCCAGGCGCATGTCTCGGCATCCGCGGAAACGCAGCCGGCCCAGAAAGGTTCGTTGGCCTTGGCAAGGCTCAGGTTAGGGCTGCTGAACGTGAATCCGGTCAAGCCTTTCATGCCTGCATAGTCATTCGCTTCCCGAATGCGCTTCCAGCTCCAGTTGGATACGCCGATGGCTCCCACCTTGCCTGCTTTGACGTATTCGTTCAATATCTCAATGACTTCCCCCGCAGGCACGTTGGGGTCGTCGCGGTGCAGGGCATAAAGATCGATGAAATCCGTTTGTAGCCGCTCGAGGCTTGTCATCAGATCATGACGAATATCCCGTTCGCTGACTCTGGGCCCGTTCTGGTCGTGATGGGCGCCTTTCGTGAGAATGACAAGCTGATCGCGGTTGTTCCGTTCCTTCATATAGCGGCCGATGACTTCCTCGCTTTGACCCCCGCAATAGATATGGGCAGAATCGATAGAGTTGCCGCCGATGGCCATGAAGGCATCCAGATTCGCGGCCGCTTTTTCATAGGAATCATGATAAAAATAGTCCGAACCCTTCATCAGCCGGGACACAGGCTTACTTAATCCGGGAACTGTTATATATTTCATATTCGAAACCTCCTGTCAGATGTATTAAAGAACCACGCGCGTGTGTTCCCTGGCGGACAACAAACAAGCATCGATCACTTTCATATTGCG
The DNA here is from genome assembly GCF_004001045.1 of Paenibacillus chibensis. GTDB lineage: Bacteria > Bacillota > Bacilli > Paenibacillales > Paenibacillaceae > Paenibacillus_AQ > Paenibacillus_AQ chibensis. The sequence continues at coordinate 11,828 of NZ_BIMK01000009.1, read as the reverse complement.
AACGGCATCCTGAACGTCGAAGCGGAGGGGAGCCTCGTTACGAATCGCTCTCGCAAGCTGATCCGCCTGTTCCGTGTAAGCGTTGACATGCTGTACGTGAATCTCTTTTCTCTCGCCATGCGCGGTAATAAAGAAGTTGCCGCTGCCCTCCGTCGGTGTAACGAAGGCGGAAGGTATCTCGATGATGCCGTCGGTACCCAGAATTTCCAGCGGATTGCGGGAAGCCGCCCACATGCCGCAATCAAACGACAAGGAGACGTCACCGAATTCGATTAATCCTGCGGCCATCATGTCCACGTCGTCATGCTCCGGAGAGAAAAACGCGTTTACCGTCACCGCGTTAGGCTCTTTGCCGAGCAACAGCCGGGCGGCATGAATCGGATAACATCCGACATCATAAATGGAGCCGCCGCCCCAGTCCTTGCGGTAACGCACGTTTGCCGTATCTCCCGCATTGTTGAATGTAAACACCCCGCGAAGGCCTCTGATATCGCCGATGGCTCCCGACTCCATCAGGTCCTTGATCGCATCATAACGGGGATGGTAACGATACATGAATGCCTCCAGCAAATGAACGCCCGCCGCTTCGGCGGCAGCAGCCATGTCCTCCGCCTCTGCGGCGTTCAAGGCAAGCGGCTTTTCACAGAGAATATGCTTGCCCGCCTCAGCGGCACGAATGGTCCATTCCTTGTGAAGATGGTTCGGAAGCGGGATGTATACCACGTCGATCGACGGATCTTCAAGCAGTTCTTCATAGCTTCCGTAAGCCTTCGGTATGCCTAGCTGATCCGCCGTCTGCTGCGCCTTCTCCTTGTTTCGGCTTGCAATGGCGGCGACTTCATTCATTTCGGATGATTGAATGCCTGGGATGACGGATCTCTTGGCGATGCTGGCGCAGCCAAGGATGCCCCATTTTAATTTTCGGCTCATGAAGTTGATCATCTCCTTAAGTTCTTTTATGATGATATTGCGATTATAAAAGATCGAATTTAAAATTAAAATGATATTATTTTGCGTTGCATTAAAACAAAATTGTCATTAAGGAGTCATGATGAAAAGACAAATCCATCTGCTTACACTTCCGCAAATGCCTTACTTCTGCTTCCCCGAATCCGTCGGTATTTATCAAAATGATCCGGAGCACAGCGTTTCCCGGAAAGCGGGAGCCATGAACAACTTCAATATTCATTACGTGGCGGCAGGCAAGGGTTACGTTGAAATCGACAATGTCATTCATGAGCTGCGTTCCGGCGAGGCGGTACTCTATTTTCCGATGCATCAGCAAAGATATTACAGCAGCGAAGATGATCCGTGGGATGTCCGGTGGTTTCATTTTTACGGAAGCGGTTTGCAGCATTATTTGGTCGATCGGGGGTTTAATGCGAGTCTGCTATGGACGGTGCGCCAGAAGGACGTATTCGAGCAGGCGCATGAAGCGCTGCTGCAGGAAGCGGAAGAGTACCGGATGCTGCGGCCCATTCAACTGTCGACGTTGACCTACGCCTTAATCAGCGTGTTCGTGGAGCAAGCTTCCCCGTTGACAGGCAGCAAGTTCACCACATCCAACAGCAGGATTCTGGAGCTGCTGCCTGTTATGCAGCAGGAGGCGGTGAAGCCGTTCCGGCTGGAGGATTGGTCGGAGAAGCTGGGCGTCAGCAGCTATTATTTCTGCAAGCTGTTCCGCAGCGTCACGGAAATGACGCCGGTGGAATTCATTACGCGTTGCCGGCTTCAGGCAGCGAAACAATGGCTTTTGGAACGCACGGAGACGTCCGTAGGGCGGATCGCGGAGGAAGCCGGGTATCCGAGCGTGAGCTATTTCAATAAAAGATTCATGGAGCACGAGGGAATGACGCCTACAGCTTACCGGCAGCTGTACGGCGTCCACAAAAGCTAGCGGGCTGGGACGCGAGCATGACAAAAAAGCATGAGCGGCAAGGGCTGCTGCTCATGCTTTTGTTATCGTCATCCGGGCTTTGATGCGAGTTTGATCTTACGGCATGAGCTGCATGCTATATAATTTGGCATACGTACCGCCCTGCATAAGCAACTCGTCATGCGTCCCTTGCTCGCCGATTCCGTTCTCCGACAACACGATAATGCGGTGTGCGCTGCGCACGGTGGATAAGCGGTGAGCAATGACAATCGTGGTACGGTTTTCTTTCAGGCTTTCCAGCGAATGCTGAACGGATTTTTCGCTTTCTTGATCCAGAGCGCTTGTGGCCTCGTCAAATATGAGGATGGACGGATTTTTCAAGAATACGCGGGCGATGCTGAGCCTTTGCTTTTGCCCGCCGGATAGCTTCACGCCGCGCTGTCCGATATCCGTGTCATAACCATCCGGTAAACTCATGATAAAGTCATGGGCATAGGCCATTTTGGCCGCCTCCACCACTTCTTCCTCGGTTGCATCCATTCTCCCGTAACGGATATTCTCCTTGACGCTGCCCGCGAACAAGTATACATCCTGCTGGACGATGCCGATGTTTTGCCGGAGCGATCGCTGGCTGATGTCCACGATTGGAATTCCGCCGATCAGAATGTTCCCGGCTGAAGCCTCATAGAAACGCGGGATGAGCGAGCATAACGTCGTTTTCCCGACACCGGAGGGACCTACGAGCGCAACATATTCACCGGCTTTGATATCCAGTACGAGATCTTGAAGCACGAAATCGTATTCATCCTTGTATTTAAAACTGACGTTCCGGAATTCGATGCTCCCTTCGGCATGCGTCAACTCGATCGCATCTTCCGAGTCCACGATCTCGGGGGCGGTCTCCAGCATCTCCATAAACCGGTCGAACCCGGTAATTCCCTCTTGGTATAGTCTTGCGAAATTCACCAGCCGCTGGATGGGCTCGATCAGTATCCCGATGCACAGAAAGAAGGTAAGCAGGTCGGCAAGCGCAAGGGAAGCATTCACGATCGCCGCTCCGCCAAACACGATGACTGCAATCGTGATCAAATTCGTGAAGGCTGACATGCCTTCTGCGAAATAGGTTTCGCTTTTATAGGCTTCCTTGCGGCTTTGGACAAACCGTTCGTTTGCACGGGCAAACTTGCGCACCTCGACCTGTTCATACGTGAACGACTTGACGACCCGGATTCCGGCCAGAGAGTCTTCGACTTGGGCGTTTATATCGCCGATCCGGTCTTTGCTTTTTCTCAGCGCTGTGTTCATCTTCCGGTTGAAATAAAAGGCGTGCAGCGCCATCACGGGCAGGAAGAGAAAAACGATCAAGGCAAGCTTTGCATTGATGTTGATCAGGATAACAAAAGCGCCCGCAAACTTTAGCAGCGAAATCAGGAGATCTTCCGGCCCATGGTGATATAATTCGGTGAGCGACAAAATATCGTTCGTGGTCCGGGTCATTAATTGACCCGTTTTTTGCTCGTCATAAAAGCGGAACGACAGCTTCTGATAGTGCTCGAACAGCTCCCTTCGCATATCGCTCTCCATCATGGCGCCCATCACATGGCCTTTATAGCCGATATACATGTCGCAAAACGTGTGGATGAGAACCAGCACGAGCATGAGCGCACCGATCCGGTAGATTTGGGTTAATGCGTCAGAAGGATGGCCATCGAGCACGTTGACGGTAATATACCGCACGCAAAGGGGCAGGATCAGGGTGATGGCGGAGACGATTACCGCACAAGCCAAATCCGTCAACAAGAGCCTCCTGTAAGGCTTATAATAAGAAAAAAACTTTCGGGTACGTGATTTCAATGATATTGACCTCCATGTGTTGGAGGGTTAACGCAGGGTAGCCCTCCAGATTAAATCCGTTGCGGCAGCCAGCATCGTTTTTTCATCCGAAACACCCATTTCCTCGTTTTTTTGGTTCGCAGTCATCTGCGTTTAACACTTTTATATTACCTCAGTTTGAAATCGATACCATGATTTAAATTGTTTTTTACCACAACAGTTTTATGATATTGACATGAAAGAACGTGAACGTATATTCTTTTGGGATTCAAACATTCTATTTTTCGCAGGGGGTTATCTTTATGAATGAACCGAACCTACCACAGCTTGTCATGACGCATGAGGATTTGACAAAGCTGCCTTCCTTGACGGGGATGGGTCTCTATCAGCTTTCCGCATTTCGTCCCGGCGATGAGCAGGCATGGGAGACCATTATCGGCGAATCTTTTCAAACCGAGTTTTCCTTTGAAGAATTTATGAAAAAGGATGCAGCGTACAAGCCGGAGCGGATTCTAATCGTATGGAAGGATGGCGATCCGGCAGCTACCGCCTCTGCCTGGCATCATCCCAAGCTGGGGAACGATACCGGCTACTTACATATGGTCGGTGCCAGAAATGCTTATGCCGGGCAGGGACTTGGGCAATTCGTTACGCACGCGGCATTAATTCACATGCAAAAGGAAGGAAGAACTAAAGCGCTGCTGAACACCGATGATTTTCGTATTCCCGCCATTATTACATATCTCAGACTCGGCTTCGTACCTGTCATTTCGCATGAAAGTCACGCAGACAGATGGAGTGACATCGCGGAGCGTTTGAAGGATACCGGGCTGAGAGCCATTATTGAGGGTAGCTTACTTCATGAAAAATAGTTTTGGAAGAAAATAGAACTTTCCCGCGTTTATAACGTCTTAAGCATGAGAACATTCTTGTGGAGGAATATGATGAAAAAGAAATTCATCCATGCGAGCTGCACGATTCTAATGTTTGCTATCCTATCCGTTCAGGCGGCTCATGCTTCGGGTAATCAGGAAGTCCGCTTGAATTTGAACGGTGTTAACGTTGAAGGACAGCATCCCGTCATCATGAACAACCATACGATGGTACCTCTTCGCACCGTAGCCCTGATATCCGATGCCGAAGTGAGTTGGAATGCTGCCGACAAGACGGTTATGATGACCGATCCCGTGTCACAAAAACAGTTGAAATTGCAGGCTGGAAGTAGCATTGCCTATGTCGATGGCCAAAAGACCCCGCTTGATGCGCCGCCGGCGATGAAGGACGGGACGCTCTATGTTCCTTTCCGTTTTATCGCAGGCAGCCTTCATGCGCAAGTGCTGTGGGATGCGCCGTCGCAAACCGTCGTGATGTATAAAAGCGATGAAAAATTAACGGAAGCGCTGCACGGCGCCGATCTCGCCAAGGCTCGGAATGCAGCAATCCGTCTGCCGCGCATTACTTTGCATGATTCATTGATGGCGAAGGAAGAGGGAGGCGGCGGAACATACTACTTCCGCTCCGGTGAGAGAGACCGATTTATGTATATTGACCGGGGAATCGCCCGATATTTTGAAATCAGGAACGGGGCCGCCTGGGGAACCTTCGAAGCCCGCGTGGATGCGGGGAATAAGAATCTTTCGGGTGAGCTTCCGATCCAGATACCCGTTATGGGTGAAAGCTGGGGAGTTGCTCCTGTTTTCAAGGGGCGTATCGATTTCTTTAGGGAATCTTGGATCACGGGCCAGGTTCGTTATGGTATCTATGACACAGCTGGAAAAACGCTCTACGAAGGGAAGAACCCCGTTGATGTAAATACCGAAGAGGTGGTCGCCGAGCTACCGGTATTCCTGTCGGGAGAGCAAGCCATCAAGCAGCTTATGGCGGAGAAAATGGGCGTTAAAGACTGGAGCATGAGCAAAGAGGGCAATATTTACTCTTTCATTTCCGTCCCTTCGGACTCGAAGGCAGAGGGTGTCGTATACAAAGTAAACGGCCGCACGGGTACAGTATATGACGCGACTTCAGGCGGACCCCAAACGAATCTCATCATCGATAACGCCCCTAACCTGAAGGCTATTTGGAACGGCAACGTCTATCAGGAAGAGCTGCTGAAGCTGGCGGGTCCGATTCTTCAGAGCTATGGACTCGTTCCTGCGAGCAAGTCATGGATCGGCGGGGGATATGGGGATGGTTATATTTACGGTGCCGTCCTGAAGGATAAGACAAAGATATGGATCAAGCTGGACCTGTTCACGAAGGAATGGGAAGAAATCGAAGAACCTTAAAGCCGAGTTAGCAAAGGGAAAAAGCCGCATGATTGCGGCTTTTTTTGTTTTTGAGTCCATGGTGAATAGCCAACTGATTATTCCCGTAAAAAATACGATTTTCTGAATTTTTTAGGTCACGTCTTCTCCGGACATATGGTACAATTTTCATGTTACAGATATTTACTTAGCAGGAAAATGCGTACGAATAAAGCAAGTTTACGGGAGGGGAAGGCATACTGATCAAGGTCATTCTTGAAGGATACATAGGGCCGTGTCGAAGCGATGAAATGAAACCGAATGCTTGATGCTGCGTAAACATATTTCAATCATGAAGATATGTTCAAATATTTTCCATCATTGCATAGCCGGTTTGCATCCAGGATTCCTGCTGAACGAAAGAGGGGGAACACATATTGAACATGATCAAATACATAAAATTCACAGGACTGATCGTCGGCGTGCTGATCCTGAATGTCCTTGTACTCTCACCCGGATTCATCGGGGTCGAAATCGGAGGAGGAGCGCTCCAAACGGCATTTGGAGTGACATTGCTTGCGGCGAGCGCGCTGATCATTTTGTACGGATGCTACGCGTGGCTGTTTAAACCGCCCGTTGTCCGGCCCGTCCGGGAGGTTAAGACACACGAAGACTACGTGGAGGCTTTGCAGCGCTACAGACACATGAAAACGCTGGAGGAAGACATCAACCTGGCGCTGGAGCAGCTGGAACGACTCCGGAAGAAAAAAGCCACCTTGCTGAATGTCCTGAATCAGAGGTTCGACCCTGCCGAGCTTAGCTACAAGAAATTCGACTCGGTGACGTACGAGGTGGAGAAATTGTTTTATCTGAACGTCCGCAGCATCCTGAACCGGCTGAACGTCTTCGACGAGTCGGAGTACAAAAGCGTCATGAGCCAAAAGACGGGCAAGTTCTCCAGCGAGCTTTTACAGGAAAAGAGAAGGGTGTACGGGGAGTATATTACTTTCATGAAAAACTCGCTTGGCACAAACGAGGAAATATTGTTGAAGCTCGATAAGCTGCTGCTGGAAATTTCCCGTTTGGATAGTTTCGAGCCCGGCGACATTGACCAGATGCCGTGCATGCAGGAAATCGATTCTTTGATCAAGCAGACCAAATTTTATAAACAGTGAGAGGTGCAATGAATGGCAAGAAAAAGCAAGTTTCTTCTGATTTCCGGCATTATTCTTGTGGTCGTATTCGTTCTTGTCTATGTCGGTGTTAACTTGACGTCCAATCTTGGTAAAACTAAGCCGCAAATTACCGCGCAGGATGCCGCCAAGCGGTTGAATAAGCTCTACTCGAACATTTCCGTGAGAACCGATACGCCGATCAAAGGGCAAATCGATCTCAATCCGGCCGATGTGGGGGAAACGCTGCCGGATATATCCAAATATCCGATCACCGTGAACAATACGACGAATAACTACGTGGAAATCTTTTCGTCTCCGGAAAAGGGCGGCACCGGCGTGGACGGCTGGCTCACGGAAACCGCAGAAGCCTTCAATAAGGCCAATATCGTGGTAAACGGCAAACCGGCTTCCGTGAAAATCCGCAATATCGCCTCCGGTACCGGCGTGGATTACATTAAATCCGGCAAATACATACCTGACGCCATTACCCCTTCCAATGAGCTATGGGGCGAAATGATCAAGGCGAGCGGCGTGAAAGCCAAGCTTGTGTCCAAACGGCTCGTGGGGAACGTGCCGGGCATCGTCCTCTCCAAGTCCAAATATGACGCATTGGTGCAGAAATATGGCTCCGTCAACGTCAAAACAGTGACCGAAGCGATAGCGGGCAATGAATTCTCCATGGGTTACACCGATCCGTTCGCAAGCTCGACGGGCCTGAATTTCCTTATCACGGCGCTGAACACGTTTGACAGCTCCAACATTCTTGGGGACAAAGCGGTGAAGGGCTTCGAGAACTTCCAGGCCAACGTGCCGTTCACAGCTTCGACCACGATTCAAATGCGCGAAGCGGCGAAGTCGGGCATGCTGGACGGATTTGTATTGGAATACCAGACATTCGTCAATACAGCGGATTTGAAGGGAGGATATGTATTTACTCCTTTTGGCGTCCGTCATGACAGCCCGTTATATGCGCTGGGAGATCTCCCCCAGAACAAACAGGACATCATCAAGAAGTTTGCGGACTTCGCTGCACAGGATACCTATCAAAAAGCGGCTCAAGACAAGGGATTCAACGGACTGGAGGATTATAAATCCGAAATGACCCCCGTCGACGGAGATGTCCTGATTGCTGCCCAGAAGATTTGGAAGGAAAAGAAAAACGGCAATAAACCGATCGCGGCCGTGTTTGTCACCGACGTCTCCGGCAGCATGGCAGGTGAACCGCTGAACCGCTTGAAAGAGTCTTTGCTCAAGGGCCAAAAGTTTTTAGGAAGAGATAACAGCATCGGCCTGGTATCCTATTCGAGCGACGTTACCATCAATCTGCCGATCGGAAAATACGACACCAACCAGCAATCCATGTTCGTGGGCGCGGTCGACAGTCTCCAGGCCAGCGGCGGCACCGCGACGTTCGATGCCATCGTGGTCGCATTGAAAATGCTCCAGGAGGAGATGACTGCCAATCCGTCCAGCAAACCGCTTATTTTCGTGCTGAGCGACGGGGAGACGAATGAAGGGCATACGTTAAAAGACATCAAGAGCTTGATTGAGGCCTATAAGGTGCCGATCTATACCATCGGCTACAACGCGAATATCAAGGCGCTCCAAAACATCTCGAGCATTAATGAAGCAGCCAGCATCAATGCAGACACGGATGATGTCGTCTACAAAATCGGAAATTTGTTTAACGTTCAAATGTAACAAATATTCATAGGAATGAAATCAGTAATTATAACTTGTAGGGGGAATACCATGTCATTTTCGATGGAAATCGCAAGCCCGGAAGAGATTAAAGCCGCAATCGAGGAGGAAGTTAAGCCCGTCCCGGAGGAAGTCGCCAAGCTGCAGGAGCTGGCCGATTCCAATGTGGCGGCCATTATGGAGCTCGACATCGAATCGCTGGACAAAAGAAAGGAAATTTTGCAGTCCATCGACGCTTTCGGTTTGAACACGATGAAAATGTCCTCGGACAAAAACGCGCTGCTTCAGGTGTCCGTCGGCAAGCTGTCCAAAACGGGAGATGAAGGCGGAGACGTCGCCAAAGGCCTTGCGGAACTGCATACACAGCTGCGGGATTTGGACCCGAGCGTCATTGATTTTGCGAAAACGGGCCTGCTCGGAAAGCTCTTCAATCCGCTGCGCGCCTACTTCCTGCGATTCGAGAAGGCGGACGGCGTTATAGCGGACATCGTGATCTCGCTGGATAAAGGAAAGCAGACGTTGAAGAACGACAATACGACGCTTGAAATCGAACAGCAGACGCTCCGCGATTTGACGAAGAAGCTGCAGAAGGAAATTCAGCTCGGCGGCTTGATGGACCAGTCGATCGAGGCACAGGTTGAGTCGGCTAAGGCACGCAATGAGGATCCCGACAAAATTCGGTTTATCACCGAAGAGGTGTTGTTCCCGCTCCGCCAACGGGTCATGGATTTGCAGCAGATGCTGGTCGTTAACCAGCAGGGGATTATGGCGATCGAGGTCGTCATCCGCAACAATAAAGAGCTGATCCGGGGCGTAGACCGTGCGAAAAACGTTACGGTGTCTGCCTTGAAGATCGCCGTAACGGTGGCCAGCGCGCTGTACAATCAGAAGATCGTGTTGAAGAAAATCGAGCTGCTCAACCAAACGACCAATGAACTCATCGCTAGCACATCGAGAATGCTCAAAAATCAAGGCGCCGAGATCCAGAAGCAGGCGCTGGAAGCGAGCATATCGGTAGACACGATGAAGCAGGCCTTTTCAGATGTTCTTTCGGCTTTGGATTCGATCAGCACGTATAAACAGGAAGCGCTGCCGAAAATGCGCGATACGATCAATCAGTTCCGGGAAATGGCGGACAGCGGTGAGAAGGAGATACAGCGTCTGGAAAGAGGGCACAAGCTCGGATTGTAATGCGATTCAACGAAAACAAGGTTACAAACTCCCTGCCTTTAAGCTGAAGGTACAGGGAGTTTTTTTTGATCTTCAAGCTTGATCAAGTATGGCTTGAGCGGCCTTACAAACCGTGTGAGGACATGAAAATATTATTGTGTTAATTTATATAACATGAAGTGATTCAATCGAACCTCAATAAGCGTGGGATAACAAAAATAAGGAGCGAGTGGCTAATGGAAATTAGGCTTGATGATTTGACTGGACCGGAAGTGGCGCTTTTGATAAGCGAGCATACGAACAATTTGGCGGAGTTATCGCCCCCGGAAAGTACACATGCCTTAAATTTGGATAAGCTGAGACAACCGGAAATCACGTTCTGGTCTGCTTGGGAGGAGGGAGAGCTGCTTGGCTGCGGAGCCCTCAAGGATCTGGGCGAACAGCACGGTGAGATCAAATCCATGCGAACCTCCTCGGCCCATCTGCGAAAGGGAGTGGCCAGGAGGATTCTGGAGCACATCACCGAAGAGGCCAAGCACAGAGGATTCCGGCGATTGAGTCTGGAAACGGGTTCAATGCATGCCTTTGAACCTGCGAGAAGGCTTTATGCCAGCTTCGGATTTCAATACTGCGAGCCTTTTGCCGACTATATCCCAGATCCATACAGTGTATTTATGACGCTGGAATTGGAGCCCCATCAATAGAAAACGAAGAAGGCGATCCTGATGGGGATCGCCTTCTTCGTTCGAAATACTTACCAGCATCAGCCGGTGAATTCCTGTACCCATTCATTGTTATAAAAGGCAATGCCTATATGCGAATAGCTTTTGTTCAGGATATTGGCTTTATGTCCCGGACTGTTCATCCAATCCTTCATGACCTGAGACGGTGTGGTTTGCCCTTTGGCTATGTTTTCACCAGCCGAATTGTAGGTGATACCGTACTCCTTCATCATATCGAACGGTGATCCGTGTGTCGGCGAGTTATGATCGAAGTAATTGTTGTCATACATATCCTTGGCCTTGGCCATAGCCATATTGGATAATTGATCGTCCATGTTAAGGGAGCCTAGACCTGCCTTGGAACGTTCCTGGTTTACCAGATCCAGTACTTGCTGGGCGAATTGGGAGGAATCTTTGCTGCCGGACTGGTTATTCTGCCCGGTTTGCGTGTTTTGACCAGTTTGCGTATTTTGACCTGCCTGTGTATTTTGATTTGTCCCTGCATTCTGGCCCGTCTGATTGGTTTGTCCGGTTTGGTCTGCAGTTCCCGTCCCTGTCGTCGGAGTCTTTCCTCCTGTAGTCCCGGTCGGCATCTGTCCTTGTCCGGCAGCACGGTTGCCGGCTGCGCCTTGAAGCAAGTCAAGCAGCTCGGAAGGAATTCCGTCCTGAGTGCTTTTTGCGGAAAGGGTTGAACCTTTCATCCAAGAAGTAGAGGTGGACGAAGCTTGGGTTACGATCGATGCGCGTGCCTGGGAGTGAGAACGGATCGGTTCACCTGTTCTGGCATGGACCTGCGGCCGCATATGATCCGGTGTTTGCGTATGCGTATACGTTGATAATCTTGTCGGTTCCGGATTAACTTGCTTCGGTGTGACGGTGTGGTTTGCGGTACAGCCTCCAGCCAGAATCAATGCCGAAAGCATGATGTATTTGATCATGTATTTGGTCACCTCGATCTGCGAAATTAGTGTAGCCACCGGATTTAACTTTTCCCGCAGTGCGCCGAATTATTCCGTCCATCGGAATCACATCGGCTTGTCCTCTTTTCAGAGATATTTATCCCCATTTAATGGAAATTACCCCTTATGCCAAGAGCGTGATTTTTTAT
>NZ_BIMK01000008.1 GCF_004001045.1 Paenibacillus chibensis | reverse complement strand
TCAGGAGTTCGAATCTCTTAGGGCGCGTTTTATTTAAGCCGGTGTGGCGGAATTGGCAGACGCGCGCGACTCAAAATCGTGAGGGAAACCGTGGGGGTTCGAGTCCCTTCACCGGCATATAGTAAACAGGGCATTGGATATTGTATCTAATGCGCTCAGAGTATTGAGAAAGCCGTTCCTTTTTTAAAGGTGCGGCTTTCTTTTTGATTGGTGCTGCGATCTTCTTCATGTTTTGCATGGCTGCGCTCATCTGAGCACACTTGCAAGCTCATAACAGACTCCTAACAACGTTTAATAAGAATCAGCTTGCGGATGCTTTTCATATGAGCCGGGCTACGTTTTACCGCCATTTATGACAAGCTGAGAGAATGGCTGTAAGTCCGGCCATCTTTTGGGACATAATAGAGGGTCGCGCTGCTCATAACCATGCTTGAACGGTTTGTGCGCATGAAGCCTATGATTGAATATATTCAGCGAAATTCTCCTGAAGGTACTTCGCATGGATATCTCCTCGCAAATGCTGCATGACCAAGCGATCGACGCTGTCCAGGTCGCGGTGTTCGATACAGTCAAGCAGTCGCCGATGCTCCTGCAGCAGCGCCTCCAGCTTGTCCCGCTTTAATAAGTGCAATCGGCGGTAGCGGATGTAATGCACATTGCACTGCTGAATCAGGTTCCACAAAAATTCCCTTCCCGTCAGCGTAAACAAGGTATGATGAAAAGCATCGTCCAGCTCGAGAAAGGCCTCATGCGCGTCATCCCGGTCCATGACCTGTTCCTGCAGCGCCACAATCCGGTTCAACTCTAAGGTTCCTTTTAAGGGCATCTGCAGCGCCAAGTCCTTGATCAACTCTTTCTCAAGCGTGCTCCGCAGGTAAATGATCTGCTCAACGGAGTCCAGATCGATGTAGGACACCAGGTTTCCTTTTTTGGGATAGACGTCGATATAATTTTCCAGCTCCAGCTGTTTCAGCACGTCCCTCAGCGGCGTGCGGGAAATTTCAAAGCGCTCCGACAACGCGGTTTCACTGAGAATGCTTCCCGGCTTCAGGACCAGCGTCAGGATGTCTCTTTTTAATTGCTGTAAGATTTCGGATTTTGGATTGGCCATAATCTACCTGCTTCCGTCAACAAGAGTTCCTCCTAGTATACAACAAAGGGCGGAGGAAGGGAATGAGGAAGGCATGGGAGGAATCATGGATTGCTGGAATACATGGTTGAGTATGAAAAAGAGCAATTGACACATCCTATGATGATGATTATGATTAAATCATTCTTGTATACAAGATGACGGCATGAGGCAGTCGCATAGGTTTCATGATATCTACGAGGGGAGAGGAATCGGGTGAAATCACTCGGATATCAAGCTTGGTTGGCAGAAGAAAAGTGGCATGACACGGAACGGATTGAAGCGCTGCGGCCATTGCTGGGGCAGATCACGGCAACGATAAATTCCGATCGAGGTCCGGGAAGAACGGCGATCGAAGAGCTGACGACAGCCATCAGCGCATTCACCGGCATTCGTCCGGAATTGTCGGTCAGAACGGGACCAGCACGGATTGTCCTGGGTTCGGCCGATACAGCGTCGTCCGTAGCCGACAAATTGAAAGCGCATCCGTTAAGCGAAGAAGGATATAATATCTGCTCGAGTACCGAGGACGGTCATCCGTATGCGGTGCTTTACGGCGGCGGCGAAAAAGGGCTGCTGTACGCTGTGTTCCATTTATTGCGTTTGCTCGGTACTTCAGCAGAGCTGGCCGACCTCAATGTGTCTCAATCGCCCCGGAACCGGCTGCGCATGATCAATCAATGGGACAATATGGACGGGAGCGTGGAGCGAGGGTATTCCGGAGGATCTATCTTTTACCGTGAGAACCGCGTGCTTCTTGAATCAGGCCGGATTCGAGATTATGCCAGGTTGTTGGCTTCGGTGGGCATCAACGCGATCTCGATCAATAACGTTAATGTGCACCGTGAGGAAACGAAGCTGATTACCGAAGCACTGCTGCCGGATGTGGCCAGACTTGCGGATGTTTTTGGACAATATGGTATCCGCCTGTTCCTCAGCGTGAATTATGCAGCCCCGATGGAACTCGGGGATCTTTCAACTGCAGATCCGCTCGATGAAGAAGTCCAAAAATGGTGGCGTGACAAAGCGGGTGAGATTTACCGCAGCATTCCCGATTTCGGAGGCTTTCTGGTCAAGGCGGATTCGGAGAACCGTCCTGGCCCGTTCACCTACGGCCGAGATCATGCCGACGGCGCCAATATGCTGGCGGATGCGCTAGCCCCCTATGGCGGCTTGGTGCTGTGGAGATGCTTCGTCTATGACTGCCATCAGGACTGGAGAGACCGTTCGACGGACCGGGCGAGAGCGGCCTATGATCATTTTCGTCCGCTGGATGGCCGATTCCGGGACAATGTCATTTTACAAATTAAAAACGGACCAATGGATTTTCAGGTGAGAGAGCCCGTGTCCCCCCTGTTCGGAGCCATGGAGCATACCAATCAGATGATGGAGTTCCAGATAGCCCAGGAATATACCGGACAACAGCGCGATGTATGCTTCCTCGTGCCGCAGTGGAAACAGGCGCTTGATTTCGATACAGGTTTGAAGGGACCGGGAAGCACCGTGAAACGAATCGCTTCTGGCGAGCTTCATCCTTACCTGCACAGCGGGGTCACCGGCGTATCGAATATTGGGGATGACGAGAACTGGACCGGTCATCATCTGGCCCAGGCCAATCTGTTCGGGTTCGGACGGCTCGCTTGGGACCCGGATTTAAGCGCCGAGGAGATCGCGCAGGAATGGAGCCGCCTCACGTTCGGAAACGAGGGAAAGGTTGCTGCGACGGTAAGGGAGATACTGCTGGAATCCTGGAGGATCTACGAGAGCTATACAGCCCCGCTCGGCGTTGGCTGGATGGTGCAGCCTCACTACCATTATGCCGTTGATGTGGACGGGTATGAGTATTCCAAGTGGGGCACGTATCACTTTGCCGACCGTAATGGAATCGGCGTGGACCGAACGATTTCCACAGGGACCGGGTACACCTCGCAATACGCATCTGCGAACCGGGAACGGTATGAGTCGCTGGCGAGCTGCCCCGATGAATTGTTGCTGTTTTTTCACCACGTTCCCTACACGCATGTGCTCCATTCAGGAAAAACGGTCATCCAGCATATCTATGATACCCATTTCGAAGGCGTGGAGAGAGTGGAGGCATGGATACGCCGCTGGCAGGAGCTGATCAGCGAGGTGGATTCCGAGCGCTTTGAACAAATCGCGGAACGGCTGGGCTGGCAATTGAACAATGCGAAGCAGTGGCGTGATGTCATCAACACGTATTTTTACCGCAAATCGGGCATACCGGATGCACAGGGCCGCTTTATTTATTGATGTATCCACCATAGGAGAGTGCTCGGCGTTGTCCATGCTGGTTGGAGAGGGAGGATGGCATGTGGATAAACGCACGCGGCTAATCAGAGCATGAACTAGCTGAACCTCTGCGAGGCAACGAGACACCTCTACACTGGGAGCACACGGGGTGCAAACTCAGGCTTATAATACAAAAAAGGACTGCTGTTAGGTAGAGTTTCGACTCTTGCCTGGACTGCAGTCTTTTTTTGTTTTTCAGGGATTCGTCCGGTGTATCCCTTCCAGGTTTTTAAACTGGCTCGGGGTACATTTTTTGTAGGATTTGAAGACTCGGTTAAAGGTGGCGAGACTGACGAAGCCCGATTTCATGGCGACCTCGGTAATGGTGATATTCGGATCCATCAGCAGCTTTTCTGCGTGCATGATTTTTCTCTTGTTGAGATAGGTGTAATACGAGGAGCCGGTAAACTGCTTGAACAACCGGATGAAATGAAATTTGCTGAAGCCCGCCCTCTCAGCGACATGATCGATGGTGATGTCTTCCGTGCAATGATCGTTAATGTAGGCGCAAATCTCCAGGAACATTTCGACATAAGCATGCTGCTTCCGGCTGCGGGTATTGGGAAAACGATTCTCTCCAAGCACGTAGTTGCGGCCGAGTTGGACAAAAAACTGAATCAGAAGGGAAAAGGCTGCCGCTTCCTTGAGCGGCTGATCACTAAAGTACTCATTCATGATCCGCAGAAGAAGGGCTTTCAAGCTGGCGTGCAAATCGTTATTTTCCCCGGACCTGATTACAATGCTGGAGCCAAGCAGGGACAAGCTGGAAGAAAAACCTTCCAGCTGGTAGAGCATCGCGCTGTCAAACTGCAGAATAATGCGTTTGCCGGAATCGGGTGCGAACAGCTCATGCAGCTCGCCGGGAGGGATGACGATAATGTCGCCGGGGTTCAGGACATGCCGTTCGCCAATGACGACGGCCGTATAAATATTTTCCAGAGGCATGATGACTTCCGCGGCCGGATGCCAGTGGATCGGGTAGTTCTCCGTTTCCTGGTTCAAGTAAAGCCGAACGCGAAAATGCGGACTGTATGACACGGTTTCACGTGTGCCTTCGAGAATCTCAATCATATCGGTAACCGCCTTTCTTAGAATTCAGAAATAGCAATAATTGATCAGTGGAACGCAAAAATCAAGCAGTAAGAAAATTCAAAATCATTATAATTAATGTATAAATGAAAGCGATTACGCAAGGAAATACAAATTGTAACCGTATTCATTCTGGGGTTTCTGATGGATCTCCGTCTGACTCCGCTTGGAATCGGTAAATGGATTATACCATATGTTGCTGTTTTAAAGCGTGACAATGTACAAAGAAAATTCCATAAGCACCAAAAAATGAAGTATAAGCATCCTCAGTAGAAAAACATAAGCAGAAAGTGAGAGTGGATGTAAATCATGCCTCATATGACGAAAAACTCCGACAAAATCAAGCATTACAAAGAAAGAGCCCAACAATTGGTCGGGAAAATGACGTTGAAGGAAAAGGTATATCAGATGCTTCATGCGGCACCGGCGATCGAACGACTGAACATTCAAGCGTACAACTGGTGGAATGAAGGGCTTCATGGTGTGGCAAGGGCCGGAACGGCAACGATATTTCCCCAGGCAATCGGCCTGGCGGCGACGTTTGACGAAGAACTGCTTGAAGAGGTAGCCGATGCGGTTTCAACGGAAGCCCGAGCCAAATTCAATATGCAGCAGCAATTTGGAGATACAGATATTTATAAAGGATTGACCATGTGGGCGCCCAATGTGAACATTTTTCGCGATCCGCGCTGGGGCCGGGGGCATGAAACCTATGGTGAGGATCCTTTTCTAACCTCCCGTCTTGCCGTCAGGTTCATCAAAGGGCTTCAAGGCGACGATGAGGACTATCTGAAGGTCGCAGCCTGCGCCAAGCATTTTGCGGTCCACTCGGGTCCGGAGGATCAGCGTCACCGCTTCAACGCCGTTGTGTCAAATCAGGATCTCCATGAGACGTACCTGCCGGCATTCCGGGCATGCGTTCAGGAAGCCGATGTGGAGGCCGTCATGGGAGCCTATAACCGGACCAACGACGAGCCCTGCTGCGGGAGCGAACTGCTTCTCGAACAAATTCTTCGCGGCGAATGGGGATTTGACGGACATGTGGTGTCCGACTGCTGGGCGATCCGGGATTTTCATGAGCAGCACAAGGTAACGGCAAACGAGGTCGAATCGGTAGCGCTGGCCGTAAACCGGGGTTGTGACCTGAACTGCGGCAGCCTGTTTGTTTTCCTTCTGGAGGCTGTAGAGCAGGGGCTGGTCACGGAAGCGAAGATTGATCAGGCGGTCATCCGGCTGTTCACCACCCGTATGAAGCTGGGATTGTTCGATGAGCCGGAAAAGGTTCCGTATTCCGCTATCAGCTACCTCGAGACAGATTCTGCGCGGGTGCGCGAGTTGAATCTGAAGGCTGCGCGGGAATGCCTCGTTTTACTGAAAAACGACGGGCTGCTGCCTCTTGATCCGAACAAGCTGAAAACGGTGGGCGTCATCGGTCCCAATGCTAACAACCGGCGGGCACTGGTAGGCAATTATGAAGGCACGGCATCCCGTTATGTTACGGTCGTTGAAGGCATCCAGGATTATCTGGGTGACGATGTGCGGGTGCTTTATTCCGAAGGCTGTCATTTGTTCAAAGACAGAGTGAGCCCGCTCGCCCAAGCGAATGATCGGATCTCGGAAGCGAAAGCGGTATGCGCGGAAAGCGATGTCGTCATTCTATGCCTTGGGCTGGATGCCGGGCTGGAAGGCGAGGAGGGGGACACCGGCAATCCGTTCGTGAGCGGCGACAAAGAGGACCTGCGTCTACCGGGCTTGCAGGAAGAGCTGCTCCAGGTCGTTCAAGAGAGCGGCAAGCCGGTCGTGCTCGTGCTGTTGTCCGGGAGCGCATTGGCCGTTGAATACGCGGACCGGAACGTCTCCGCCATTCTTCAAGGATGGTACCCTGGCGCCCAAGGCGGCCGAGCGATCGCCGAAGCCGTTTTCGGGGAGTTCTCGCCGGAGGGGAAATTGCCGGTAACCTTCTACCGCACGACGGAGGAGCTGCCTGATTTCACCGATTATTCAATGAAGAACCGGACCTACCGCTATATGGACAATGAAGCTCTTTATCCATTTGGTTTCGGGCTTAGCTATTCCGATTTCACGGTGGATTCCATCCGCCTGAGCAGCGACAAGATTACGGAGAACGGCATTCGGGTGACGGCACGCATTGAGAACAAGGGCGAATGGGCCGGCGGCGAGGTGCTCCAGGTTTATGTCAAAGCGAACCGTGAAGGGACGCCTCATCCGCAGCTGAAGGCCTTCCGTAAGGTGCATCTTAAACCGCAAGAGGCAGCTCAAGTGGAGCTTGTCCTTCCGAAGGAAGCTTTCGCCTTGTGCGATGAAAACGGGGTGTCCAAGGTGGAAACGGGCGAGTATACCTTGTATATCGGCACTTCCCAACCGGACCGCCGAAGCGTGGAATTATCCGGTAAAGAGCCTGCAGTGTTCAAATTGGTCGCGGATACCGTGAGCCACGCGTAAATGGGCCGTGCCTAAACGGATAAACAGGATAGGTCAAAGTTGAGCCGGATCTATGGCAGCGGACGCAAACGATAGACAAGGAGGTGATGGATCATGCTTGGCATGGTCCGAAAACGTACGAAAGCAAGAGAGAACGACACGCTCCTGCAGCATGTGAGGAAGGAGTGGGTACTGTATTCTTTTTTGATCATCCCGGTCGCCTATTTTCTGATCTTTAAATATGCCCCCATGCTTGGAAACATCATTGCATTTCGCAAATATGTCGGAGGCCCCAATTTCCTGGGGACGGAGTGGGTCGGATTCAAATATTTTCAAATGTTCATGAAGGATCCGACCTTTTGGAGAGCTTTTCGGAACAACCTTTCTCTCAGCATATTCTATCTGCTCTTCCGTTTTCCGCTGACCCTGATTTTTGCACTGCTGCTTAACGAGCTGAAAAATATAGGGATCAAAAAGTTCGTGCAGACCGTTTCTTATCTGCCCCACTTCATCTCCACGGTCATCGTCGCGGGAATGGTGAAAGAGATCCTCTCCCTAAACGGACCGGTCAACACGCTGCTGCAGCATCTGGGACTTACGAAGCTCGCTTTCATATCCCTGCCGCAATGGTTTCCGACCATCTACATTTCGTCTGGCATCTGGCAGGCGCTTGGCTGGGGAACGATCCTGTATCTGGCGGCCATGACCGGCATCAATACAGAACTGTACGAAGCGGCCAAAATCGACGGCGCGAGCCGCTTGCGACTGGCTTGGCATGTAACGATACCGGGCATCCTGCCGACCATCATGACCCTGCTCATTCTCGACATCGGAAGCATTCTGGGGTCGAACTTCGAGAAAATTCTCTTGCTCTATAATCCTTTGACTTATGAGACGGGAGATGTCATTTCCACCTATGTGTACCGAATCGGGATCAACGGAGGCAGCTTCAGCTATGCCACTGCCGTAGGATTATTCGAAGGCATCATCGGCCTCATTCTGGTGACGATTGCCAACTACGTATCCCGCAAAACCACCAAATCCAGTCTATGGTAGAAAGGAGAAGATACCCGTGAAAACTCAAGCTTCCTACCGGGTATTCCAGGTACTGAACGGATTCGTCATGCTGCTAGTGGTAGCCATCACGCTGTATCCGTTTCTCTACCTGGTCTCCCAGTCTTTCAGTTCCGAGGCTGCCATTTATGCCGGTAAGGTCACGATATTCCCGATTGATTTTACGGCTCAGACTTACAAGCTTCTGTTGAGTAAGCCGGATTTCTTCCGCTATTACGGCAACACGGTTCTATATTCGGTGCTCGGGACGTTCATTTCCGTGCTCGGCACGGCGGTGCTGGCCTACCCGCTCTCCAAGGAAAAGCTCCGTCTGAACAAATTTTTCATCCCGTTCGTGCTGTTTACGATGTACTTCGGCGGCGGTCTGATTCCTAACTATGTGCTCGTGGCCAAAACGCTGCATATGCGCGACACCATGTGGGCGATTATTATTCCCGGAGCGATCAGTGCGTTTAACGTCATTTTGGTAAAAACGTTTTTTGCGAACATTCCGTGTGAGATTGAGGAGGCAGCCAAGGTTGACGGGCTGGGCGTTTACGGCATTTTTACCCGAATCGTCCTGCCTTTGTCCAAACCGATCATGGCGACGATGGTGTTATTTTGTATCGTGGGCATTTGGAACAACTGGTTCGGCCCGTCCTTGTTCCTGCAATCCAAGGAAAAATGGCCGATCGCACTGTACCTGCGGCAGATCATCGATAATGCGGTGAGCCCGACTGAGGTCGGAGCCAGTTCGGAAGCGTCCAGCCAAATCGCGGCAACGATCAAATCGACGGCCATGGTTCTGACTTCTCTGCCGATCATCTGCATCTATCCGTTTGTGCAAAAATACTTCGTGCAGGGGATGATGATCGGTTCGGTCAAAGGCTAGTACAAGTGGGTATAGCCGGATGTTCCCGCTCCCTTTCGACAGAGAGGGACGATAGCGACGGGGCTGTCCGTTCTATATAGAAGCTTTGCCATCTTAATAAAGCGTGGGAGGTCATTATGAAAACGATCAATAAAATGTTTCGGGGGATGCTGGCGTTGATGCTGGTGGCTGCCGTGACCGCGTGCTCGAATTCCGATAAAGACAGCAGCAGCGCGCCGGATCCATCGTCTTCAGGCACTGATACGCCGGCAAAAGAAGATTACACTTACGGGGTCGATAAAACGTTCCATTCGGAAACACCGGTGACGTATTCGATGATGTACAGCGACAACGAAGCCTATCCGTACAAAGCCGATTGGCGCTTATGGAGCGCGCTCGAGGAAAAAACAAACGTGAAATTCAAGCTTTCGATTACGGCACGCACGGAGTACGACAATCAGAAAGCGCTGGTCATCAATTCCGGTGACGCTCCTTACATCATCCCGAAAACGTATGACGAAAGTCCGTTCGTCGCCGGCGGCCAGATCGTGCCGATCAGCGATTGGGTGCAGTACATGCCGAATTATATGGATGTCGTGAAAAAATGGAATATGGAAGATGATCTGAAACAAAAAATGCAGGCAGACGGCAAGTATTATGTGCTCCCGGGCATGTGGGAAGGCGCAGCCGGCGGATATTCCTACGTCATCCGCAAGGACGTATTCAAGGCGGCCGGCGTTGACGTGGATAACGAAGGGAACTGGACTTACGACGACTTCTACGAAGCGCTGAAAAAAGTGAAAGCGTATACGGGAGCGAAATACGTCTGGTCCGACCAGTACGAAGGCAAATCGACGCTCAACATTGCCGCGGCGGAATTCGGAGTGACCGGCGGTTGGGGGCAAGCGAACGGCATCAAATTCGACGAAGACAAAAAGGAGTTCTATTTTGCGGATAGTACGGAGGATTACAAAGCCTATGTGAGTTATTTCAACAAGCTGATCAAGGATGGTCTGCTCGATCCGGAATCTTTTACACAGAACGATGAGACAGCACGAGCCAAGTTTTATAAAGGCGATTCTTACGTCATCAACGGTAACTATCAGTTCCTGGCCGAAGCGAAAACGAAAATGCAGGTCAAGGACAGCGATCTGTATATGATCGTGCAGCCAGGCGGTCCGAAAGGCAAACTTCAGGTGGAAAACTCCCGTCTGGAAAACGGCGTGATGATCAGCGAAAACGCGCTGAAAGAGCTGGGTAAGGACGGATTCATCAAAATGCTGCGTTTTATCGACTGGCTCTGGTACTCGGACGAAGGTCAAACCTTCGCGCTTTGGGGCAATGAGGGAGAGAACTATACGAAGGATGGCGACGGCAATATCGTCCTGAACAAGGACATTACCTATAACGGTGTGAACGCGGATACCGGAACGAAGCAGCTCAACGTCGATCTCGGATTCGCCAACGGAAACATCGCTTACGGCGGTTCGAACAAGCTGAGAATGTCGAAGATGACGGATGGCGAGAAGGATTATATCTCCCGGATTAACCAATTCCGCGAGCCGCGCAAGGTTGCACCGCCGATCATGGGCAACCACGACGAGTCCGAAGAGATGAACCTGATCGTCAAACCGCTTATGGACTATGTCAGCACCATGACGCTCAAATTCATTACAGGGCAGGAAAACATCGATTCCTCCTGGGACAGTTATGTGGCGCAGGTGAAAGCGAACGGTGCAGACCGTTACGTACAAATGTCCAACGACATTTTCGGCAAGACGAAAAATCTGCTGGGCTACTAACCATTGCGGTACTGGCATGAAGAGGGACCTGGACATCCTTGGATGTTCAGGACCTTTTTGCTTGCTATTGGGAGCTGAGTATCCATGATGGGGAAGAGGGGGAAGTCATGACAACGACAGTACAAATGATCATGGATGAGCTGATTGAACCTGTCGGCACACTCGGGCAGACGGTCGACACCTTGAAGTATGGTCATCCGTCAATGGAGGTTACCGGCATTGTCACGGCCTTCATGCCAACCCGGCGGGTGATCGAGCAAGCGCTGGCGAAGAAGGCAAACCTGGTCATAGCGCATGAAGGCTTGTTTTTTTCGCATCAGGATGCCGAAACGGAGGGCGGCGAGAATCGGATCGCTCAGGCGAAGCAGCGGTGGATCGAAGCGTCGAACGTCGCGGTTTTCCGCTTTCATGACTACTGGCATCGTTACATGCCGGATGGCATCACGGCGGGCTTGATCCGGGAGTTGGCCTGGGAGCCTTATGTCAGCGCCCATCAACCTGCTGCTTCGCTTCTCGACATCCCTCCTACATCACTCAGGGACGTTGCGGCCCATGTCAAAGAGAGGCTGGATATTCCTCATATCCGGATCATTGGGGACCTGGATATGAACTGTACCCGCATCGGCTTGTTGGCAGGATATCGAGGCGGCGGACCGCTGGCGATTCCTTTATTCGAACAGGAGCATGCAGAGCTGGTGATCTATGGCGAAGGGCCCGAGTGGGAGACGCCGGAGTATGTCAGAGAGGCTATTCGTCAGGGAAAACGAAAGGCGCTGATGGTGCTGGGGCATGCAGAGAGCGAAGAACCGGGCATGAAAGCACTGGCGATCCGACTGGCGGCCCTGTTCCCGGATATTCCCGTTCACTACATCAAGGAAAGTCCGCTGTTTCAGACGATTTAAGAGGAGGGACTGCAGGATATGAATCGAAGAGTACTCTTTAACGACGGATGGGAATTTGCGAAAAGCAGCTTAAACGAGACGGATTGGACTCATCTGGCTTTCGCTCCGGTCGATATACCTCATGATTGGCTGATTGCCGACGCGCTCCATCTCTACGAGAACAGTATCGGATGGTACCGAAAGCATGTCAGCTGCACCCGGAAAGACAAAGAAGAGAAAAAGATGCTCCTGAGCTTTGACGGCGTATACATGGATTCAACCGTGTACATCAACGGACAGCCGATCGGCGAACACAAGTATGGCTACTCTTCGTTTGAACATGATATCACCCCTGCACTCCAAGAAGGGGACAATGAAATCACCGTCAAGGTTGTGTATCAGAGCCCGAACAGCCGATGGTACTCCGGAGCGGGGATTTTCCGCAATGTCTGGCTGAAAACGAGGGGAAGGCAATATATCGTTACGGACGGTGTGTATATTTCAACCCGTCAAACGACCGACGGCTGGCAGGTCGAAGTCGATACTGAGCTGTGCTCGGATGAAGAATTGGTCATTTCGCATAGGCTCCTGTACGAAAATGAAGTGATTGCTGCCGTTTGCTGTCAGGCTGATTCCGGAAGTGAATCTCACAGCGTGAACAGGCAAATGCTGAGAGTGGAGCACCCCATGCTGTGGAGCACGGAGCATCCGCATCTTTACTGCCTGATCACAACGATCCTTCTGGCGGCGACAGGCGAAGAGATCGAAACCGTCAGCCATCATGTCGGCTTCCGGCATATTGAACTTGATCCTGAGCAAGGTTTGCTTATAAACGGGAACAAGATGAAGCTGAACGGCGTCTGTGAGCATCATGATCTGGGGGCGCTTGGAGCAGCCTTCAACTTGGCGGCGTTACGAAGACGATTTCACATGCTGAAGGAAATGGGCGTCAATGCGATTCGAACGGCGCATAACATGCCTTCATCGGAATTCATGGACTTGGCTGACGAGATGGGCTTTCTTATCGTATCGGAGGCTTTTGATATGTGGGAGCGCCCGAAAACGAGCTTCGATTACGCCAGATTCTTCAAAGACTGGGCTGCGTTCGATGTGAGAAGCTGGGTCATGCGTGACCGGAATCATCCAAGCCTGCTGCTATGGTCGATCGGGAACGAGATCTATGACACCCATGCTGACGAGCGGGGGCAGGATACAACAAGGATGCTCATGGAATATGTGCAGAGGTATGATCCGAAGGGAAATGCCCGGATTACGATCGGCTCCAATTACATGCCGTGGGAGAACGCCCAGAAATGCGCCGATATCGTCAAGGTGGCCGGATATAATTACGCCGAAAAATATTACCGCAAGCATCATGAGGAGCATCCGGACTGGGTCATTTACGGCAGCGAGACTTCTTCGATCGTGCAGAGCCGGGGAGTATATCATTTCCCTTTCGAACAATCCATCCTTGCGGATGATGACGAACAGTGCTCGGCCCTTGGCAACAGTCCGACCAGCTGGGGGGCGAAATCGACCGAAGCCTGTTTGATATCGGAAAGGGACGCGTCATTTTCCCTCGGGCAATTTATTTGGACAGGGTTTGATTATATCGGCGAGCCAACGCCTTACCATACGAAAAATTCCTACTTCGGACAAATCGATACGGCGACATTCCAGAAAGACTCCTACTACATCTATCAAGCGGAATGGACGGATTACAAAAGCCGGCCGATGGTGCATGTGTTTCCGTATTGGGACTTCAACGGCGGTCAGATGATCGATGTGAGGGTCTGCTCGAATGCGCCACGGATCGAGCTGCAGCTGAACGGGGAGCGGGTTGGGGTCCACGAAATCGATCACTCGCAGGGAAAGCAGCTGGTAGGCTGGTGGAAAATTCCTTACAGGGAAGGAATGCTGACGGCGATTGCTTATAACGAAGACGGCCAAGTCATCGCTACCGACAGCCGTGAATCCTTCGGCGATGCCCGGCGAATCCGGCTGACTCCGGATAAGGAGCAGCTGGCAGCGGACGGCCGGGATCTTATTTTTTTGGAAATCGGGATGGATGACGAAGCAGGGCGACCGGTGGAGAACGCCAATAACCGTGTGCATGTGGAGGTCACTGGGGCTGGAAGGCTGTTGGGCTTGGATAACGGTGACAGTACCGATTACGATTCCTATAAGGGGGTAAGCCGAAGATTGTTCAGCGGTAAGGCGATGGCGATTATTGGCTCGACCTTAGAGACCGGGAAAATTCGGGTACGCATTTCCTCCCCGGGCATGGAGGTGCAAACGGTGGAATTTGAGGCTTTGCCGGTCGACCCTGCCTGCATTGAAGGGGTATCCGCTTCCGAAGGCAATCAGCCACTGCCGTGCATCATGGGAACCCATGACGAAATCCCGGTTCGCAAGATGGAAATTATCAGTGATGGCGGGCAGCATTTCCATGAGACAAGAAGGGAGATGCGGGTCCGAGTGCAATTGCATCCGGCCAATACTTCTTATCCCGACGTCGAGTGGAGTGTCGTGGATAGCGCCGGCATTGAATCGAATATTGCCATCGTTGACCCGGACGGCCAGGAAGCCAAAGTGACGGCGCTCGGGGATGGGGAATTCCGGCTTCGCTGCTCCAGCAGAAACGGCACCGACCGGACGAAGATCCTCTCTCAGCTGGAATTCAAGGTGTCGGGTATCGGGACGGCATATCTCAATCCTTACGGTTTTATATCGGCGGGCCTGTACGATTATAGTAAAGGCGAGGTGGGCAACGGCAATGAGAGGGGAGTGGCCACCAGCAGAGATGGTGAGACGCAGGTCGGATTCCATCAAATCGATTTTGATCCTTACGGATCCGATACGATCACCATCCCGATCTTTGCCTTGTCAAGCGAAGTGTATGCGCTGCAAATTTGGGAAGGGATGCCCGGCGAAGCGCAAAGCCAATTGCTGGCCGACGTTACGTATCAGAAGCCTTCCGTCTGGAATACGTATCAGGAAGAAACCTATCGCTTGTCGAAGCGGCTTCAGGGGGTCACGTCTATTTGCTTTGTTGCACATCAAAAGGTGCACATCAAGGGATTTTCATTCGAGCGCCAAAGCCGGGCCTTCGAGCGAAACCTGGCGGCGGGCGCCGACCGGATCTACGGCGATGCATTTTCGATCACGGATCATAGCGTCGAAGGAATCGGCAACAACGTATCGCTGGAATTTGACCTGATGGATTTTGGGGAAGAAGGAGCCTCGAAGCTATCGATTTACGGTCATTCTCCATTAGATAAGAATACGATTCATATCCGGCTGGAAAATCAGGATGGTGAGGAGAGCCAGCAGCTCATCGAATTCATGCGTTCGGATGGATATGAAGGACGGGTGTTTCCACTGACACGGGTCATGGGGACGCAAAAGGTGACCTTTATCTTTTTACCAGGCTCATGCTTTAATTTCGGATGGTTTCGTTTTGAGGCATAAAGATGAATACGGGGCCGGCGGGGAATACGGCCGGCTTTGATTTTTGGCGCTCAAGCGGGCTTTTTAATTGTCAAATTTTACATTTGACCAGGATATATGACTCTTAT
Organism: Paenibacillus chibensis; assembly: GCF_004001045.1. Lineage (GTDB taxonomy): Bacteria > Bacillota > Bacilli > Paenibacillales > Paenibacillaceae > Paenibacillus_AQ > Paenibacillus_AQ chibensis. Next base: position 32,353 of record NZ_BIMK01000008.1, on the reverse strand, counting down.
ATAATAGGGAATGTTGAGACGATAATTCATAAGCAAGCGTACATGATGTCTTGCCAAAACAACATCAATACATAACGGGATGTAGCTCAGCTTGGTAGAGCACCTGGTTTGGGACCAGGGGGTCGCATGTTCGAATCGTGTCATCCCGATCCAAAGTCCGCCGAATTTTTTCGGCGGACTTTTTGCTGTATAAATATGTAATCCCGAGGTCACAATAAAAGAAAAGACAGGGAATAGAAGGGGATTATTGTGAATGCAACTCGGATTAAAAAGAAGCTGCAAAAGCAGTGGCGGCGGTGGAAACGGCGGTCATTGACCCTGGGGTTGTCTTCGCTGGTCATCGCAGTGGTATGGGTCAGCATGTATTTGCCGGATAAGGTCCAGCATCTGCTAAGCGCGAAGCCACCGGTTGCGGTCGAGACGCTTCAATATTACCAGCAGGTAGAAGAAGCCAAAGAGGATGCCAAAGAGGACGCGAATTTCTGGAAGGAATTGAACAAGATCAAGCAGGTGAATGAGGTCATCGTGCGGCACAGCTACGTCTGCGGGGAAGAGGAACGTGCGCTCGGCCGGTTAAATACCGATGAGATTTATAATCTGCTTAACGAGCATCCGACTTGGAAAGGACAATTCGAAGGGCAAGGGAAAGTAGTGCTGAACGAAACGATTCTGGATCTATCCCCTACCTGTAAGCAGCGGGCTTACATGAGTATGGACAAGGACGGGAACCTGTCATTGTTTGACGGCCCGCCGGAACAGGACAAAGTCATTAAGACGTTTTTTCAGCTGGACATCAGCTCCATGGAGTCTACCCTGCCCGATGATGCGCTGAGACATTTGTATGACGGCATCCGGATCCAGGATATCGATGAGTATAATAGCGTGCTATCTACATTCAGCGACTATGCTCGCAAAGGATAGAAGGAAAGCGCGCTGCGGCCTGATCCCGGGATTGAACCGGGGCAGGCCGTTTTTTTATGGATTGAAGAAGGGCTGCGGCCGGGAATCGGTATACTGCCGGATATGCATGGCCTAGGAATGACTCGCTTGAAAAAATAACCGGATTGTTCATGTTTTCGGCATATTCTTCATTTTCAACACCGTGATTTTCATATACGATAGAGCCGTATGAAAATAACAAGCGCGGCCGGTTGCATAGGGAGTCAACATCTGGGGACGGCGCCCGTCCTTCGCAGAAGAAGGAATTTCGCGCCGGATGGAACAGGTGCCGCTTAGCGAGAGGGAGTAGAGAATCACATGAGCACAAAAACACACTCGGTAGTCATCGTAGGGTATGGCGGTATGGGAAGCTACCATGCCAAGCTAATCAAGGACAATTCACGCCTGAAAGTCACAGGAACCTATGATGTGCTGGAAGCGCGCCGGGCAGCATCCCAAGAAGACGGATATTCCGCGTACGACAGCTATGAAGCCGTACTGAACGATTCCGAAGTAGACGTTGTACTGATCGCCACGCCGAATGATGTCCATAAAGAACTGGCGATTTCGGCGATGAAGCATGGCAAGCATGTCATCTGCGAAAAGCCGGTTACGATGAATGTTGAGGACTTTGATGCGATGACGGCGGTGGCGGAAGAGACAGGCCTTGTTCTGATGGTTCACCAAAACCGCCGCTGGGACGAGGACTTCCGCATCATCAAGGAAATGTACGATAAGCGAACGATCGGAGACTTATTCCGCATCGAATCCCGGGTTCATGGCGCCAACGGCATCCCGGGGGACTGGCGTCATCTTGAGGCGTTCGGCGGCGGCATGCTGCTGGACTGGGGCGTACATTTGCTGGATCAATTCGTATTTATGATTGACAGCAAAATCACGAGCGTTACGAGTCGCCTGAGCTTTATTTTGGGAGACGAGGTGGATGACGGATTTGACGCGGTCCTTGAATTCGAAAACGGCGTGACTGCGATGATCGAAGTGGGGACTACCAATTTCATCACTCTTCCGCGCTGGTATGCCAAGGGAACGGAAGGTACAGCCGTGATCGAGGACTGGTCGCTGACCGGACGCTGTGTCATGCAAAACCGCGAGGTTGGGAAAGTCGAGCCGAAGCCGATTCAAGCCGGTGTCGGATTAACCAAGACGATGGCCCCGCCGTCGGAAGAAGCGACTCTGACCGAAGCGCTGCCGAAGGCGTTCGAGCATGCCAGCAGCTTTTACGACAATTTTGCCGATGTAGTGGAGAAGGGCGCGGAGCCGATCGTTAAGAACAGCGAGGTGCGCCGCGTGCTGAACCTGATCGAACATATATTCAAGTCTGCGCGTACCGGCGAAGTCGTGAAAGACTTCGATATGTACGTGCCCCAAAATTAGAACATTACCGGAAGCGTTACGCAGGTAGCACGTGTCCATGTAAAATTGGGCTTGCTATAACAAGAAAAGAGGCTGTTCCCTGTGTTTCAGACGGGACAGCCTCTTTTTTGCATGCAGGATCAATCGATTAGATTATTAAAACGTAAGCGTCCAGTTGCGGGTATCCGGAAGATGTCCGGATTGCAGTCCTGTGATGGTATCGTAGAGCTTTTGCGACACTTCGCCGATCTTGCCGTCATTGATTTTCATCGTGTGTTCGTTCCAATGGAGCTCGCCTACCGGAGAGATGACCGCCGCCGTACCGGTACCAAATACTTCTTCCAGCTTGCCGTTCGTATAGGCTTCATAGATTTCCTCGATGGAAAGCTTGCGCTCCTCAACAGGGACTCCCCATTCCTGAAGCAGGGTGATGACAGAACTGCGGGTTACACCTTCCAGGATGCTGCCGTTAATGGCAGGGGTGATGACCGTACCGCCGATTTTGAAGAAAATATTCATGCTTCCGACTTCTTCGATATATTTTTTTTCGATCGCGTCGAGCCACAGAACTTGGGAATAACCTTCTTTTTTGGCGTTTTCCTGGGCCTTAATGCTCGCTGCATAGTTGCCGGCCGCCTTGGCGAAACCAATGCCGCCGCGAACCGCGCGGGTATAGGAGCTTTCCACATTGATTTTGACGGGCTCAAGACCGCTGGAGTAATAGGCGCCGACCGGGGACAAAATCACGATCAGCTGGTAGGTGTAGGAAGAACGCACGCCAAGGCATGGCTCCGTGGCAATGATGAACGGACGGACATAGAGGGAAGTGCCTTTTTCCGTCGGAATCCAGCTTTTGTCCACCTCGATCAATGTCTTGATGGCATGGATGACGAATTCCCCGTCGATTTCCGGCATGCCGAGACGTTCGTTGGAACGGTTAAGCCGCTTCATATTCTGGTCAGGTCTGAACAGCAGCACCTTTCCGGATTCCGTCAAATAGGCTTTCATGCCTTCAAAGACTGCCTGGCCATAGTGGAATACCATCGCGGCAGGGTCCATGGCGATCGGTGCGTAAGGAACGATTCTTGGGTCATACCAGCCTTTATCCTTGTGATAATCCATAATGAACATATGGTCTGTAAAAAACTTGCCGAAGCTCAGGTTTGTGCTGTCAGGCTTCTCGCCCGGCTGTGTGGTTAACTGAACTTTGATCTCCTCGCTCATGATCACGCGCTCCCATCGTACTTATATAATACGTTTACTATAGTGAACAAAAAATGATTGGTCAATTCAATGTTATCAATTAAAATAATAGTTATCAACTATGATGGAGGAACGGACCATGGACTTTCGCCTGCTTGAATATTTCCTGGCTGTCTGTGAGGAACTTCATTTTACGAAGGCTGCTGAGAAGCTCGGCATCAGTCAGCCTACACTTAGCCAGCAAATACGGTTGTTAGAAGAAAGAGTCGGAACGCCGCTGTTTCGCCGCATCGGCAAGCGCAATTATCTGACGGAAGCCGGCCAGACGTTAAAGGATCATACGCAAAACATTTTTCATGAGCTGGAGCAGGCGCAGACGGAGATCAACGAGCTCAAAGGACTGACGCGCGGCAAATTGAGAATCGGCTGCTCAGGAAACCATCTGCTGACCGAAACCTTGATTTCTTTTCACCAAAAAATACCGGGCATTTCAATTTCTGTCCATGAGCTCGCTACGGAAGAAACCAAGAACGGTCTGCTGGACAACAAGCTGGATCTCGGTGTCGTATTTTTGCCGCTGGATGATGAGCATCTGGTCAGCATGGAGCTGTATACGGAGGAGCTGAGCCTGGCTGTGGCCCGTACGCATCCGCTCGCCCGCCATGAGTCGGTCATGCTGGAGGAGCTTACGGAGGAGCCATTGGTTCTGTTTCCGGAAAAGTTTCTGGTGCGTCAGATGATCGATGTTTACAGCCGGCAGGCGGGAATCCGTCTTCAGCCGATCATGGAGCTCTCCACCATGGATTCCATGCTGCAGCTGGTCAAGCTGCATGTGGGCTCCACGATTCTCCCCAAATCCTATTTGAGCATGATGCTTCATTCCGACATTCGAATCATTCCCATCGTGAATCCCGTTCCTCAGAAAAAGGTCGGCGTTGTCTACCGCAAACAGAAGTTTATGAATGCCCTTATGACCGCTTTTATCCGCGAACTTACCCAAACCTTCAACTCGGCTGAGCCTGCCGGAAAATAAGGCGTAGATAAGGCATGGATCGGAATCTAGCAACCGGGGCTTCTACTCTTTTATGCCCAGTCATAGACTTGACAGGAAGTTTTACATTATAATGAAGAGAACGAATACATATGTTCGCTTTATGGCAAGGGAGAGAGTGGATTTGCGAATTTTAGGAATTGACCCGGGGATTGCGATCGTCGGCTTCGGATTCATTGACAAGGCGGGCAGCAAGGTTACTCCGGTGCAATACGGCTGTATTCAGACGGAAGCCCATACCCCCGATGAAGAGCGGCTGCTGCATGTGTATGAAGCCATGCTGCAGCTGATCGATAAATATAAACCGGACAGCGTCGCTTTTGAAAAGCTGTTTTTTAACCGGAACGTCACGACTGCGATGTCGGTCAGCCAGGCGCGCGGCGTATTAATTCTGGCAGCGACCCAGCGCGGGCTGCCAATCGCCGAGTATACGCCGATGCAGGTTAAGCAAGCCGTTGTCGGTTACGGCAAGGCCGAGAAGAAGCAGGTTCAGGAAATGGTACGGATGTATTTGAAACTGCAGGCTGTGCCGAAGCCCGATGACGTCGCGGATGCCCTGGCGGTGGCTATCTGCCACGCCCATTCGTATACGCTAAATTCCAAAATAAACGAGGTATTGCGAAAATGATCGATTTTTTAAGAGGACCTGTCGTTCATCTGGAGAATGAGTATATTGTGCTTGACGTTCAAGGGGTAGGATACCGCGTATTCTGCCCTAATCCATTTGTATTCGCCAAAACGGAAGGTCCCGTGACGGTATACACGCATCACCATGTCCGTGAGGACGCGATGCTCCTGTTCGGCTTTCCAAGCCGGGAGGAGCAGAGGCTGTTTCGCAAGCTGATCGAGGTGTCGGGCATCGGACCGAAGGTTGCGCTCGGCATTCTTGGCGGCGGCACGCCGGACCATGTGGTTACGGCCATTTATCAGGAGAACATTACGTTCCTGACGAAGCTTCCGGGCATCGGAAAGAAGACCGCGCAGCGGATGATTCTCGACCTGAAGGACAAGCTGGACGGCTTTGGTACGGCTTCACTGGCTACCGGCCTGTTCGCCGTACCGGAACCGCAGGAGGGAGACGGCTCGGCCTGGTCCGAGGCGCGTGAGGGTCTTAAGGCATTGGGTTATACCGATACGGAGCTTGACCGTGTATGGCTCAAAATCAAGGATGACACCGCGTTTGGTGATTCCGTGGATATTTTGATGAAAAAAGCGCTGAAGCTGCTCTATGCAGGTTAATAGAGACGCGCAGCGGCTGAAAGAGGGGCGACACGAATGGATGACCGGATCATATCGGCCAATTTAATGATGGAAGACCAGGCGGTGGAGCTCAGCCTTCGCCCCCGGTATTTGAATGAATATATCGGACAGAACCAGGTCAAGGAGAATTTGAAAATCTACATCGAGGCGGCGAAAATGCGCAATGAAGCGCTGGATCATGTGCTTTTGTACGGTCCACCGGGCCTCGGTAAAACCACCTTGGCGAACATTATTGCCAATGAGCTCGGCGTGAATCTGCGCACCACATCGGGTCCCGCGATCGAGCGTCCGGGAGATTTGGCCGCTTTGCTCACCAATCTGCAGGAAGGCGATGTACTGTTTATCGACGAGATCCATCGACTGCACCGGACGGTAGAGGAAGTGCTGTATCCGGCCATGGAGGATTTCGCGCTGGATATTATGATCGGCAAAGGCCCGAGCGCACGTTCCGTGCGTCTTGACCTGCCGCCGTTCACGCTGATCGGAGCGACAACGCGCGCAGGCCTGCTGTCGGCACCGCTTCGGGACCGCTTCGGCGTCGTGAGCCGCCTGGAGTTTTATACGGTCGATGAGCTCAGCTACATCGTTTCGCGCGGAGCGGATATTTTCGGTATTGAAATCGTGGGGGATGCCGCCGAGGAGATCGCTCTGCGTTCCAGAGGGACGCCGCGTATTGCCAACCGGCTGCTGCGCAGGGTCCGGGATTACGCGCAGGTGCGGGGAGACGGCATGATCACGCCGACCATTGCGGAGGAATCGCTGAAGATGCTTCAGGTCGATCCGCGCGGCCTCGATCAAATCGATTACAAAATGCTGACGGCGATGATTAACAGCTTTCGGGGCGGTCCGGTCGGATTGGATACGATTGCGGCGACCATCGGGGAAGAAAGCCAGACGATCGAGGATGTGTACGAGCCCTATTTGCTCCAGATCGGTTTTCTGCAGCGGACGCCGCGGGGAAGAATGGTGACGGCCGCAGCGTATCAGCATTTGGGCCTGCCGATGCCGGAAATCCGTTAACGGAAGGTTCGTGGATCATCTGCTTTTTCAATGAAACGATTTCTATAGACTTCATGGGATGCAAGGAGGAAAATAGCGAGTGGGAAATATGAAGGTACCAAAGGTTGTGTCATGGTGCGGTAAAGGGCTTATCTCCGTTCTTCTGGCTGCGGGATGCTTTCCGTTGTCAGGCAAAGCTTTGGCTCAACCGGTTGATCAAATTCGAGTCGGCATGTTTATGGATCTGGGCAGCACTTATAAATCCACAACGGCAGCAGTCACGCTCTCATCCAGTCAGGCACTGACGGTTGGTTTCAACACTTCGGCGGGACATTCCTCACTGGTAAGCCTGGGAGCGGGCGAGACGGCAAGATTCAGCGTGGACGGCTTCCGCGTGAAGGTGCTGGAAACGGCGGATCTGTCCGCCGCTACGGCAGCATACAAAAAATTGGCCGCTACTGCGGACAAGCCTATTCTGTTTGCGGCCGCGACCTCAGCCGGGCAGGTTTACCAGTTGTATGCGGGTTATTATGCCAGCGAGCAGACCGCGGCTGCGGCTGTTGGCCGGGTGAGTGCGGCAGCTTCTGCCTACCTGAACGGACAGACGCCGGCAGTCAAAGGAGCCAAGCATATATCCGCGGGGATGTACGCATCTGAGGCGGAGGCGGTGTCTGCTGCTATCAGCATCAAGGCAGCGGGGTTCGATGCGATGGTCGCCCTGCAGCAAGCGCCGGACGGCAGCAGCCGTTACGGTGTATGGATCGGTGAAGCGGCAAACGACAGCGACTTAGCGGCGCTTCGCGCCTCGGTAAGCTCGAAGCTGCCGCAGCTGACCTTATCGGATGTAGACGCGAATCTGCCCGCCTTTATTGTGCGCCAGGATGTGAGTCTCGGACAGGCGGTCAAGCATTATCAGCTTAGCGGCAATGATGCCAAAGGGTGGATTGATGGCGGCTCCGATATCAAGGTGCAGGAACGATCGGCCCGATCGTACCGGGGAGCGATGGAGATCAGCTCGCTGAACGGACAGCTGGCACTCGTGAACGTGCTTCCGTTCGAACAGTATCTGTATGCGGTAGTCGGCGGCGAGGTCCCGTCTTCATGGTCTGCGGAGGCTCTGAAAGCCCAAGCGGTAGCGGCGCGGAGCTATGCGGAATTTCAAGCGGGGAGCCAAAGCAGCAGGTTTAAAATCGCCGATGTGGTGGATACGACGCTGAGCCAGGCCTACAATGGCATCTCTTCCGAGTCCCCGAGCGTGATCCAGGCGGTCGACGCAACGCAGGGCGAGGTCCTGATGAGCAACGGCAAGGTCGTTGAGGCGGTGTTCTCTTCCAACGCCGGCGGGGTATCCGCGGATCCGACGGAAGTCTGGAACAGCGGCGGCGATGCTTTCGCAAGCGTATCAAGCGAAGGCGATGCAGCGGCAGTCAAGGGACAGAAAATGTGGTATCATGTGCTTTTGCCGAGCGGTGCAAACGGTTATGTCCGGGAGGATAACGTCAAGGAAACCGGAACGTTTACCGGCGGAGGATTGGCCAAAATCACCGTGACCGCCAAGGATACGAACGTGCGCCCGCTGCCTCAGATTCAGTCCGATGCGAATCCGGTTGCAAAGCTGAATCCGGGCGAGACGGCAGTCGTTCTGGAGAAAGTGGAGGAGTCCGGCACGTACTCCTGGGTGCGAGGGCCGTATACTTCGGCAGAGCTGCTGAAGAGCCTTCAAGGCAAAACGGCGACTGCGGTACCGTCTCCGATTCTGACGCTGCAGGTGACCCAGCGGGGGCCATCAGGCCGCGCGACGGAAGTCAAAGCAAATGGACAAATTCTCGATGTGAAATATCCGGATCTGTTCCGTTCGGCCTTCAACGGGCTTCCGAGCACTTTGTTTGATATTGTGCAAACGGGAAGCTATACTGTACTGAGTGCCAACGGAACGACATCCAAAATGACGGGAGCTTCAAGCACCACTGTGCTTTCGGCCTCCGGCCAGAGTACGGTTCAGGGCAGCGGAACGGTCATCATGAACGGAGACCAGAACGCCCGCAGTATTGATAAAGGTGAAGGCTTTATGTTTATGGGCCGCGGCAACGGCCACGGGCTCGGTCTCTCCCAGTGGGGAGCCAAAGGGATGGCGGATGCAGGGTATGGTTACCAGGATATTTTGAAACACTATTATCAGAACGTTACTATTATTAAGGAATGACAGAACATGAATGTAGACTTGTATGATTTTCATTTACCAGAGGAACTGATTGCCCAAACGCCGCTTTTGGAGCGGACGGCATCACGATTGCTTACGCTGAACAAACAGGATGGGGCGATTGCCCATCATACCTTCAAGGATATTGTGGAACAACTTCAGCCCGGGGATACACTCGTTCTCAATGATACCCGCGTTATCCCTGCCCGATTATTCGGAACCAAAGAGGATACGGGCGCGAAGGCCGAAGTGCTGCTCCTGAAGAATCTTGGCGAAGATCGCTGGGAAGCTCTGGTCAAACCGGGCAAGAAACTGAAGACGGGCAGCGTTATCGTATTCAGCGACGAATTGAAGGCCGTCATTGAAGAGGAAAGCGATATGGGCGGACGGGTTCTAAAATTCTCCTACAAGGGAATCTTTCAGGAAATACTCGACCGGCTGGGACAGATGCCTTTGCCGCCTTATATTAAGGAGAAGCTTGATGACAAAGAGCGCTATCAGACCGTATACTCGCGGCATGAAGGCTCTGCGGCAGCGCCGACGGCGGGACTCCATTTTACGAAGGAGCTTCTGGAGCAAATCCGCGACAAAGGCGTTACGATTGCGTATTTGACGCTTCATGTCGGACTCGGCACGTTCCGCCCCATGTCCGTCGACAAGGTCGAGGACCATGTGATGCATGCGGAGTTTTACTCCGTGTCGCAGGAAACGGCAGATATTTTGAATGAAGCGCGCAGCCGCGGCGGGCGCATCATCGCGGTCGGAACCACTTCCTGCCGCACGCTCGAAACGATCGGCAACCGGTTCAAGGGCGGTCAACTTGAAACATGCAGCGGGTGGACGGATATTTTTATCTACCCGGGCTATGAGTTCACGGTTGTGGATGCCCTTATTACCAACTTTCATCTGCCGAAATCTACGCTGGTGATGCTGGTCAGCGCATTGGCGGGCAGAGAACATATTTTACATGCGTATGAAGAAGCGATTAAGGAAAAATACCGTTTCTTCAGCTTCGGCGACGCGATGTTTATTTATTAAGTCCGGTTCAACGGGATATAAGAGGATGGTATAGAAATGACAGCAGCAGTTTACTATGAACATATTAAAACCTGTAAGCAATCCGGCGCACGCCTTGGACGCGTGCACACCCCGCATGGCGTGATCGAAACGCCAACCTTCATGCCGGTCGGGACGCAGGCGACGGTAAAAACGATGAGCCCGGAAGAGCTCAAAGCGATGAATGCGCAGATCATCTTGAGCAACACGTATCATTTGTTCCTTCGTCCGGGACACGACATCGTCCGGGAAGCGGGCGGGCTTCACAAGTTCATGAACTGGGACCGTCCGATTCTGACGGACAGCGGCGGTTTTCAGGTGTTCAGCTTGAGCGAAATGCGCAAAATTACGGAAGAAGGCGTGCATTTCCGCTCTCACCTGAACGGAGACAAGCTGTTCTTGTCCCCGGAGGTTGCGATGGAAATCCAGAATTCGCTGGGCTCGGATATTATGATGGCCTTTGACGAATGCCCTCCTTATCCGGCAGAGTATGATTACGTCAAAAAATCGCTTGAGCGCACGACCCGGTGGGCTGAGCGCTGCCTGAACAGCCATGCCCGTCCGCATGACCAAGGACTGTTCGCCATCGTTCAGGGCGGGATGTACGAAGATTTGCGCAAACAGAGTGCACGTGATTTGACTTCCATGGATTTCCCGGGGTATGCTATTGGTGGACTCAGCGTTGGAGAGTCCAAGCAGCTCATGTATGAAGTGCTGGATTATACCGTTCCTCTGCTTCCGGACAACAAGCCTCGTTACTTGATGGGCGTCGGTTCACCCGATGCGCTGATCGAAGGCTCGATCCGCGGGGTGGACATGTTTGACTGCGTTCTTCCGACGCGGATTGCACGTAACGGAACGACAATGACAAGCCAGGGACGGCTTGTGGTCCGAAACGCCCAATACGCCAGAGATTTTGGCCCCCTTGACCCCGCATGCGATTGCTATACTTGCCGGAACTATTCAAGAGCCTATCTGCGGCATCTGATCAAAGCCGATGAGACTTTCGGTCTGAGGCTGACAACGTACCACAACCTGCATTTCCTCATCAATTTGATGAAACAAGTGCGGCAAAGCATCATGGAAGACAGGCTGCTTGATTTTCGCGATGAGTTTTTTGAACAGTATGGGCTTCATGACAATGATAAAGGCTTCTAAAAAGGGATTTATGCAATCCTTAACACCGCATTAACGGGGTTAGTCCATGAAAGGGGGGAAAGAAAATGTTCCAATCATTAACTTTGGCAAGCGGAGGATCTGCTGGAGGCGGCGGCAATATAGCTACGATGATTTTACCTCTGGTATTGATGTTCGCTATCTTCTATTTCCTGCTTATCCGTCCACAGCAAAAGAAACAGAAGACCCGCAATTCGATGCTCGGCGCATTGAAAAAGGGAGATAAGGTTGTGACGATTGGTGGTCTCCACGGGACCATCATGGAAATTACGGACGATATCGTCGTCCTGCGCGTCAATGATGTAACCAAGCTTACATTTGATCGCAGTTCCATCAGCCATGCGACAAGCACGGCATCTGATAGCCAAGCATAAGCAGAGCTGGATATCATAGACCATCACTTTGTTAAACATACTTATATTAAGAAGAGGCGGTCCCATTGGGGACCGCCTCTTTTTTATGATATCAGAAAGTATTCAATTCGATGTATGTTTCTTCCTGATATCGCAACCGCAACGGCAATGCATTAGAGATTATTTAACATGTTGCTCCGCGGCTGAAGTTTAGCGCCATCTTTGCCCTTAAGGGACATCTTGGCAAACAGGATACCGAGATTGGAAGCGAGAAGCCCCAGGATGGTGCCTGCAATCATGTCCGTCAGCCAGTGGATGCCGAGATAGAAGATGGAGAAGATAATGACCACGGCACTGACCGTAGTCATGATGCCGAAGCGCCGGTTGCCTGAACGCAGGCCCAAAACCATCATCGTAACGGAGATAGAGGTATGCAAGCTAGGAAAACAATTGTTGAGGCCGGATAATGGCCTGTACTCCTGCTCGAAACTCGGAAAGACATCCAGCATCAGGAAGGAAACGCCGGAAGGCGGATAGGACCAAACCTCGTTGACCGGAAAAAACAGATAAAATGGAATGGCAACCGCATAGTTCATAATGATGGCGAAGCAGGTTGCGATCACGAATACTTTATTTTGATCGGAAATGTATACCCCGACCGAGGCGATGAGCAGTGACTGAAACACGACGACATAGAAGAAAACAGAGATGGGAGTAATATAGCTGCTGTGGAAAAAGTCCTGCAGATGTTTTACGAAATGCCCCTCCATACTGAACACCCAAGGTGTAAAATCCTTATGATAATTCATGCTGTCTTCTATTTTCAGCTCGTATTTATTGGCTAGAAGAATACATACCATAATGAAAAACAACAGCAAAAATTTGCGAGAGGTGAGCAGCTCCTTGATGAACAGATAAGCTGCCTTAAACGGATTGCGGAGCGTACCCAACCAAATCAACAACACCACAGTAATTGCCGATGCGATGGATATGCCCTGCATGGAATGATATAGCAAAGCAGAAAAAGCCTCCTCTTGTAAGAATCACGTGAAATCAGTGTACCACATTTCAAGAGAAGAGACCCTATAAATTATTCCGGAGATTAACGCCGAACATGCCCCCGAGAGCCGCAGACGAGAATACGGTACCCAGCAGCGCCAAGTCTCCTAAGCGCAGAGAGGTGTCCAGCGCGAGGAATCCGATCAGCATGATCAGAACGCCATACAGGATGCCGGTGACACCGCCGTGATACCAGCCCTTTTTCCCGGATCGTTTGCCTGCGACAAGACCGCCAAATATAGCTGCAATGGCATGAACGACATAAATAAGACGGGAAAGGCTTTGTTCTTTCATTCCGCTGGACCATAGCAGCAGCGAGAGAAGAAGCGCGCCGAGCATCATCCAGAAGAACGAGTAATACAGCCCGGACAGGATCGGATTCGAAATCCGGAAAGAAAGCGCGCGCCGGATCATGTGCATAACAAGAAACCTCCTTCATTATCCATAAGTTATTGTAAATCTATGTACAAGCTGTTAGAGGTAGTACAAGTTTTCCAATAATTAATTACGGCGGCAGTGCATGGTGCAATTAGGGGAAGGCTACAATACCATCCATCAGGCTTTCTGTGAAAATGCGTAAAAAAGGAGTGCATGGCATATGGCATCTCATATCCTGATCCCCGTTTTTCGTACCGTACTCATGTATTTCGTCATCTATTTAACCTTAAGAATTATGGGAAAGCGTGAAATCGGGAAGCTGTCCATTTTCGATTTGGTTATTTCCATTATGATCGCTGAAATCGGCGTATTTGTGCTGGAAGATATCAAGCGTCCGATTTATGACGGCATTTTTCCAATGGCCACGCTGGTCATCATCCAGATCACCATTGCATTTATCAGCTTAAAAAGCAGGAAAGCCCGCCTTCTTTTTGAAGGGAAGCCAAGCATTCTGGTATCGGGAGGCAAGCTTCACCGGGATGAAATGAAAAAGCAGCGTTATAATTTGGATGATCTCCTGCTGCAGCTGCGCGGACAAAATATTGAGAACATTGCTGACGTAGAATTCGCGATACTGGAAAACTCCGGACAATTGACGGTCATCCCCAAGTCGGAGTCCACGGACTCCCCCGGAGGGCAGCAGGCTTCGAATCCGTCCTCATCCCATTCCAAGGCTGAACAGGGGGCTGCGCAGCAGAATTCACCTGCACAGCGTCAGCCGGTCACCCTGCTTGGAATGAAGGCCAAGGGCAATATCAAGTCTGCGGAAAGCCGTGGGCAGATGCAGGGCTCGAAGCAAAGCAAAGAACAAGAGCTAACAGGGCCTTACCAGGCGGCCAAATCGAGATTAAATAAGAAGAAGATTCTGGTCCCTGCGGGCAAATTCAGCTACGGCGTGCTACCCGTCCCGCTGATCATGGATGGTAAAGTGCAGGATGACAACCTGCAGCGGCTCCATAAAAACCGGTTTTGGTTGAAAAATCAGATCCAGGAGCAGGGGGTCAAGGATTTCAAGGATGTATTTTTATGCTCCATCGATCACAAGGGCAAAATATATGTGGACCGAAAATAGGCTCAGGCAGCCGGATTTTTAGGCTCTTGCGATGAACCGAACCATTTGCCGATGACGGGCATTCTTTTCAGATCGCGTCCGGAAACCAGCTTTGCGGAAAAAACCGCGAACAGGAAGCCTGCCAATCCAATCAACAAGGCAGCCAAGAACTGCACCACATATGTGCTTTTAAAAGGAAGATGGCGATAGGAATACGTCGTAATCGCAGCCATAATGACCATGGCGGCAACGAGCTTCAGCATATCGAGCAGCTTGAAACGGTAGGCAAGAAGCCTGCTGACACTGTAACCATGCAGGAATGTGACCACAATGCTGTTGATGATAATCGCGATAATGGCTCCATAGATCCCGTATTGAGGCTGGGACGACAGATACCAGATCAGGAAAAGCTTGATAACTGCGCCGACGAGGGTGTTGAACAAGGCTCTGCCTGGGCGATCCAGAGCCTGAAGCGTGGCTTGGAGCGGAGCCTGTACATAAAGAAAGAGCGCAAAGGGTGCCAGCATGCGCAGCATGCCGGAAATGTCCGCGTTATTATACAGCAGCCGGCATAAAGGTTCGGCCAGAACATACATAATCACAGCGAATGGAGCTCCTGTAACCAAGGCCAGGCGGACCGTCTGATTGAGCCGCTTATGGATCGTAGGCCTGTCTTTGCGTGCGGCAGCCTCGGACAATGAAGGCACGAGGGAAACGGCGAGTGAAGATGTCAGGGCGCCGGGCAGCAGCAGCACAGGAATGATCATGCCCTGCAAAGCGCCGTACTGGGCCGTGGCTACGGAAGTGACGATCCCTGCAATCGCCAGGCTTTGCGCGGTAATAATCGATTCGAACAGATACGAGAAGGAACCGACAAGCCTGCCGGCGGTAACCGGTACGGTAATGCCCATCAGACGCGGGAATAATCCCCGGGTCGGTCTCTCTTGCCGGGAAGCATTGAATGGTGAGTCTGTGTGCTGCCGTTCTTTGCGGAATTGCCAGAATAGCGACAACAGACCGAAAAACTCTCCAGCCATCACCCCAAGCATCGCTCCTGCGGCTGCATACGCGATCCCTTTTGGAAGCAGCAGGTAGGAGAACCACAACGTGAATACGATTCTGGCAATGGTCTCAATGATGGAGGAGGTGGCGGAAGGAATCATATTCTGCTTCCCTTGAAAGTAACCTCTATACACGGATGAAATGGCTACGATGACAAGCATCGGGGCCATGCTGACAAAGGTGTAATATACCCTGGAGTCCGTGAGGATGCGGCGCGTCACCCAAGGAGCGAACCACAGGGAGAGGGCCATGAACACGATGCCGAGGCCGACGGTCAGCATCAGGCTGACGCGCAGGACGTAGCGGGAATTTTGCGGCTTGTTCTCTGTTTCGGCTTCCGAGACAAGCTTGGCGACGGCAAGCGGAATTCCTCCGGTGATGAGGGTAACGAGAACGAGGAAAAAAGGATATCCCAGCTGATAGATTCCGACTCCCTCGGCTCCGATAATCCGGGGCAGGGCGATCCGCGGGATAAAGCCTAATATCCGGTTAATAATTCCCGCCGCAAGCAATATCATCGTGCCTTGAATAAACGTTTGTTTCTTGGATGTCACTTTTTTGGGCGTTAGCTTGTTCAAATGTCCACTCCCTCTTCCATGTCGAAGCTCTGATGCTCTATCATTGTGACAGACCTTTTGTTAATATGGATATGCTGTACTCGTCCATTCAGACCACGTTCTTTTACATAACAACCTTCAGCGAAAAGAAGGAATGCGGGCGGCAAGGGTCGAATGTAGAAAGGACGCTAATTTGGGTAAGAAGACATCAGGTAGATAGAGGGGAGGCTACACATGTGAGCCCGGAGAATATGAGCGAAAGCGAAATGGATGCGACCATTGAAGCTTTGTGCCGCAGCAAGGCGGAGGAATTCAGACTCGTCGGATATGAACATGTCACCAGCAAGGATGTTTGGATCTGCGTCAGCAGCAAATACGAGAAGGAAGGAATTCCTCCGCTGTATAAGCTGGTCAATGATATTCTCTCTCTCAAAGTGTTGACGTTTATGAACTTTATGACAATATCTGCATATAAAGGTTCCTCTTTCGATTAATGGAGAGGAACCTTTTCTGGTCAGCCTTTGAAGGGGGAAAAGCTCGCCAAAATATAGAACCGACAAATATTGATAAATTGACTGCATTTTGACGCATGGCTATAATAGGAATATTGAGAACGAAAGGGGAACTAGGAACGGCATGAAAAGACTTGCTACTTTCATTATCGTCGTGCTCGTTGCGGTAGGGATCATGGCTTGGTCCACGCCGGGACTGCTTGATCGCGTCCGGTTAGGCCTTGATCTAAAGGGAGGCTTCGAAATACTATATGAAGCTGCGCCGCTGGAACAGGGGCAAAAAGTTACGAAACAGTCCCTCACGCGTACGGCGGAGAGCCTGGAAAAACGGGCGAATCTACTCGGTACCAGCGAACCTGAGGTGACGACAGAAGGCACGAACCGGATCCGCCTCAAAATCGCAGGCGTGACCGACGAAGCCGAAGTCAGAAAGAAAATGAAGGAACCTGCTTCGCTGACTTTCCGCAGTGCGGAAGGCTGTAAGGCGCCTGACGCCAATACGGCGGATAAAGATAAATATTGTAAGGTGGAGCTCGTCGGCAGTGATTTTGTCGAGAACGGGGCTTCCGTCGGTTACAGCAACTTGAATGCACCTGTTATCGATATCAAGGTAAAAGACAAAAAGAAATTCGCAGAAATCACGAAACGGCTTCTTGGCCAGCCGCTCGCTATTTTCCTGGATGAAACCATGCTGTCGGATCCAACCGTCAATGCGGAGCTGACTGACGGAAAGGCTCAGATCTCCGGTAACTATTCCCTGGATGAAGCCAAGAAAATCAGCGATACGATCAACCTGGGTGCATTGCCGCTCAAGCTGACGGAGAAATACTCTCAAAGCGTAGGCGCCACCTTGGGTAAACAATCGCTGGACAAGACCATTGAATCCGGAATTATCGGTTCCATCGTCATCTTGATTTTCATGATTGCCATGTACCGTTTGCCGGGCATTATCGCCAGCTTTGGACTCATTGTGCATACCTGGCTGCTGATTCTGGTCTTCGTGTGGGCGGACTTTACGCTGACACTGCCAGGCATAGCCGCATTTATCCTCGGTATCGGTATGGCGGTCGACGCCAACATTATTACGAATGAACGGATTCGGGAAGAAATCCGCAACGGCAGAAGCGTGATGTCTTCCGTGAAGGCGGGGAACAAATCTTCCCTGCGCACGATTCTCGATTCGAATATTACGACGATTATCGTCGGTGCGGTCATGTTCGCATTCGGTACAGGCGCCGTCAAAGGCTTCGCGCTCGTACTGATTGTTGAAATCGTGCTGAGTATCCTGACCAACGTGTATTTCACCCACTACCTGCTTAGCCTGCTGGTCAAGGCTGGGCTGCTTAAAAAGCCGAAGCAGTTCGGGGTAAAGGAGAGTGAAATCAATGCACTTTAAGAAGGAATTTAACTTCGTGAAGATGAGCAAGGCCGCCTTCATATTCTCCATCGTATTGACGATTGCGGGAATTATCGCGCTTGCCGCTTTCGGT
Organism: Paenibacillus chibensis; assembly: GCF_004001045.1. Taxonomy (GTDB): domain Bacteria; phylum Bacillota; class Bacilli; order Paenibacillales; family Paenibacillaceae; genus Paenibacillus_AQ; species Paenibacillus_AQ chibensis. The sequence goes on along the minus strand of NZ_BIMK01000008.1, from coordinate 14,573 downwards.
TTGAACTACAGCGTTGATTTCCGGGCGGGCTCGAACGTGGACGTGAAGCTTGCCAAAAACGTAACGAAAGCCGAAGTACAGCCGCTGCTGGACGAAATCGGCATCGGCAAGGATGCGACCATCTCTCCGGGTGACAAGCGCGTGAACATCCGTTTCACGAAGGAGCTATCCGAAGACCAGGATTCGCAGCTTAAGAAAGCGATCCAACAGCTGGACGATACGGCTTCCTTTGAAATCAACACCGTCGATCCCGGGATGGCGAAGGAGCTCGGACGGAATGCAATATACTCCGTGCTCATCTCCTGTATCGGGATCATCATATACGTAAGTATCCGGTTTGAATGGCGCTTCGCCCTAGCGGCGATCATCGCGCTCCTGCACGATGCATTCATGGTCGTGGCGATCTTCTCCATCTTCCGGTTGGAAGTCAGCCTGACCTTCATCGTTGCGGTGCTGACCATCATCGGTTATTCGATCAACGATACGATTGTTATTTTTGACCGCATTCGGGAGAACCTGCGGTTCGGCAAGCAGAAAACCCGCGAGGATCTGGCGAACCTGTTGAACCACAGCGTCAATCAAATGCTGATGCGTTCCCTATATACCGCATTCACGGTATTTATCGCCGCATTCTTCCTCTTCCTGTTCGGTGGGGAATCGATCAAGATGTTCTCGCTTGCGATGGTGATCGGCCTGATCTTCGGAGCCTACTCTTCGATCTTCATTGCCAGCCCGCTGTGGCTGTACTTTAAGTACAAGCAGAAACCAAAAGGGAAAGCGGTCAAGCCTTCCAAAGCGTAACATAAGCTGTACAGGTGAAAGCCGCGTCTGATGCGACGCGGCTTTCAAGCTGGTAAGGGGAGCCTTCCGTGTGTAAACTCATCCATGGCTCATTCCACTCGAAGAAACGGATGCTTGCATGAATAAACATCCCTTTCAAAGAATAGAATCGGCACGTTGGGACTGCCGGAGAGGAGGCAAACATGAGCATGCAACGATCACATTCTTCCGATACCGTCACCTGGACGGGGATGATCGGTGACTTGTCGCTTGCTGTTTTTAAAGGTGTAGTCGGTTATTTCTCGGGCAGCAAGGCGTTGCTGGGCGATGCCTTGTATTCCGCCTCCGATGCTGTGTCAGCACTTAACCGACTTATTCCGCGTACTTCGCCTCTGAAGGGGCAGGGCACAGACAACCAGGCGAGGGCCCGCAGAACGGAACCGGTGTTTGCGATTTTATTCGCGGTGCTTGTGCTGATGGGAGGACTGCAAATTGCGGTTGCTTCCATTCGGGAGATCGCCTCGGGTAAAATTCATATACCGGATAAGTTTGCGATCATCGCTATTTTCGTTTCGTTGGCCGTGAAAGAGGCTATTTTTCAATTTCAATACCGGTCTTCGAAAAAGCAGGGTGATGGCCTTCATACTGCATACGTCGAGGAACATCGATTTAGTTTGTACACGTCACTGACTGTTTGCGCAGGGGTCTTTATGTCATTGGCAGGGGAAACCTTCGACGTGAAGGCCATGATGTACATGGATCCGGTTTCCGCTCTGGTCGTAGCCGGCCTGGTAATCCGGAAAGGTTATCTTCTGATCATGAATTCCGTCTACGGTTCGTTGGTGCAAGAGACCGAGCAGGAGGATGCGATCAGCTTTATCGAGACGGTTCAGCGGGTGCACGGAATTATAACCGTGGATGATCTGAAGGCCAGGGAGCAGGGACATTATGTTACCGTCGACCTGAAGGTCAGCGTGAACCCCAGGATTACGGTACTGGAGGCAAATGAAATCGCCGAACGGGCCAAAAAGCTGCTGCTGCACCGTTTTGTGCACATCAGTGATGTTAATATTCAAGTCGTTCCCTATGATCCCGGTTATCCGTATAAATCCAATCATCAGCTTACGGATAATGACATGCCGACACTGCTTCAGTAGACATCCGTAAACGATGCGATTCATGACAGGCAGGGAAAGAAAGGTGAAAACGATTGTTTGAATCGAAATATTCATGGCAGGCTCCCTCGGTTAGCGAGGATACGGCACGGAGGCTGGCCGAGACGCTTTCTGTCTCGCCGCTGACCGCGTCGCTGCTCGCCTCCAGGGGCATTAGCAACGCAGAAGAAGCGGGAATGTTTCTGAATGGAAGCATGGAGTCTCTTCATGATCCTTATTTGCTTTTGGGCATGGAGAAGGCGGTTCCCCGCATTCAGCAGGCGATAGAGAATGAAGAACATATTCTGATTTATGGGGATTACGATGCGGACGGGGTTTCCAGTACTTCGCTGATGATCTACTTCATGCGTTACTTGGGAGCATCCTATGACATTTATATCCCGCACCGGTCCAATGAAGGCTACGGACTGCATAACCATGCACTGGATTGGGCGCATCAGCAAGGCGTTACCCTGGTCGTTACCGTTGATACGGGCATTAGCGCCGTTGAGCAGATCGCTTACGCCAACTCGTTAGGGATGGACGTCATCGTGACGGATCACCATGAGCCCCCGGAGATTTTGCCCGATGCTTACGCGCTGATTAATCCCAAGCAGCCGGGATGTCCTTATCCCTTTAAAGGTCTGGCAGGCGTCGGTGTCGCTTATAAATTGGCGCAGGCCGTATTGAAGGAACCTCCGATCGAATGGACGGAAATTGTAGCCATAGGCACAATCGCGGACTTGATGCCTCTAACCGGGGAGAACCGCATTCTGGTCAGCCGCGGGCTAGAAAGCATGCGGCATACCTCCTTTCCTGGCATCAAGGCGCTTATGGAAGTGAGCGGAATTACGATCAGCTCGGTAACCTCGATTAATGTTGCGTTCGGCATGGCACCAAGAATCAATGCCAGCGGAAGATTGGATCATGCGGGCTCGGCGGTAGCGCTGTTGACGACGGAAGATATGGATGAGGCGCAGCGCCTTTCCCATGCACTTGATGAGTTGAACAAAGAGCGACAGTTGGTTGTCGAAGCGATCGTCGAGGAGGCTCTCTCTCAGATGGATCTTAAGATGAATAATGGAATGGTACCGGATATTATCGTGCTTGCGGGCGAGGGCTGGAATGTGGGGGTCGTCGGCATTGTGGCCTCGAAAATTTTGGAACGCTTTTACCGTCCGGTGATTATTCTGGGCATCGATCCGGAAACGGGGATGTGCAAGGGATCGGCCAGATCCATACCAGGGCTGGACATCTATGAGGCACTGACTTCCTGCAAAGAGCTCATGGATCATTACGGCGGCCATCCATCCGCAGCCGGCATGGGTCTGCACCGTGATCAAGTTCCTGCATTCGAGGCTGCGCTTAACGCGTTTGCCAAGCAGGTGATGACGGAGGAGGATTATATTCCCGTTACCCCTACAGACGGGGAGTGGAGTTTGTCCGATGTTCCGCTGAACGTCATTGACGAGCTGGAGATGATGGCTCCTTTTGGCATGTCCAATCCCGTTCCCAAGCTTGTATTCCGGGGAACCCAGCTGGCGGAGATACGCAAGATGGGAAAAGACGGAAAGCATTTGAAGCTCGTTCTCCGGCAGGGTGGTAAAAGGATCGAAGCCGTTGCATTCGGCCGGGGCGATCTGGCGGATCTGTTGGAAGAAGGCATGACCCTGGATATCCTCGGGGAAGTTTCCGTGAACGAGTGGAACGGATCGAGAAAGCCCCAGCTGATGCTGCAGGATATGAAAATTACAGGTCCGCAGGTATTCGATTTACGGGATGCCAAGGATCCCTGGGGTGAAATACAGCGAGTATACGATAAGGTTGCGCCTCATATGAGGATGGAACCTAGGCATATCGCAGCTGTATTTAATCCGAGTCTCGAGATTTCGCCTAATTTGCAATTGAATGATTGTACTCTTTGGGTATATGATAAGAAGGCTGGAATTTTGGCATATAACGATGCCGCTCATACGTATGGTACAGATCAGATCACCACACTGTTCATGGTTCATGTGCCGGAATCTGCGGACCAGCTCGACATGCTGCTCGCTTCGTTCACGAACCTCTCCAATTTGTTCCTTCTTCATTCGGGACAAAAAGAAGTGGACCAGTTGACGATCCCGAATCGCGATCAATTTAAACTGTTGTATGTTTTGTTGATGCGGATGGCTGCAGAGCCGATCCGGGAGCAGGAGGCGTTAATCAGACTCAGTCAGCAGTCTGCCGCAAGCCTGCGCATGATCACAATGATGATGGACGTATTTGAAGAGCTGTCGTTTATTGAACGCCGCGATGGAATGATCGTGGTGATTCCGAAGCCGCCGAAGCGCGAGCTTAGCAGCTCCATTCATTTTTCCAGGCTGGGCAGCCTGGCCGAAATGGAACAGCATCTGGTTTATGCAGGGACTTCGCAGTGTACCCGCTGGATGATATCCCGCTTGGAGGGTGCCAGCTAAACGCATGACCGTTTTGTATAATTTTTAGGAGGAGATTATGTTGGATTATAAAGAGTACATTCGGGTGATACCTGACTTCCCGCAGCCGGGTATCAGCTTTAAAGATATTACGACATTGCTTCAGGACGGGGAAATCTATAAAAAAGCGATCAATGAGCTCAAAGCTATGGTCGCCGCCCTGAAAATCGATGTCATTGCCGGGCCCGAGGCACGTGGTTTTGTGGTTGGAGCTCCTCTGGCCTATGCGCTTGGCGTCGGCTTTGCACCGATCCGCAAAAGCGGCAAGCTTCCTTACGAAACGATCGAGGTTGGTTATGATCTCGAATACGGAAAGGATCGCCTTGCCATGCATACCGATGCGATCCGCAAAGGACAAAATGTCCTGATTGCCGATGATCTTCTTGCCACAGGCGGAACGATCTCTACATCGGTCGATCTGGTTCAGAAGCTTGGAGGCCATGTGGTCGGAGCGGCGTTCCTGATCGAGCTGTCAGCGTTGAACGGACGCGCTAAACTGCCTGGAGTTGAAGTGTTCTCTTTAATGACATACGAAGATTAATCTTTCAAATGTTTATGTCCCCGGAGGTTGTTTCCCGGGAAATAAATACCTTTGGATCGTCTATCGATCTGAAGGTATTTTTTTTGTTTGCGATAGGCGATCTGCCTGGTACAAGCTTGCTTGATGATGAAAATTATTATGCAGAGCATTAAAATGGAGGAAAACTCCACGATATACAAAAATATAGAAAAATATCTTTTTTATTTCCGGAAACTTTGCTATAATTTCCCTTGTAAGCGGTTTATTAGCGGATTTATCCGTTTTTATGATTGCTTGAATTGGATAAAATCTTTTCATTATCATGCCAAGGGAGCCGAGATTATGAAAAAGAGCAAAAAGGGAATGGTATTCGCTTTATTATCGGTTATGATGCTGTCCTTCATGTTAAGCGCTTGCGGAGGCGGTAAGGAGGGAAGCGGCAAAAGCGGCCCGGTCAAGCTGGAGTTCTGGACGATTTCGCTTCAGCCCACCTTTACGGATTATTTCAACAATCTGATCGCCGATTATCAGAAGTCTCATGAGGGCGTGACCATTGATTGGAAGGACTATCCTTATGACGCCGTGACCAACAAGCTTCTCACGAGCATCGCCAGCGGCAGCAGTCCGGACGTGGTCAACCTGAACACGGAATTCGCCAGCCAGATGGGTTCCAAGGGAGCGGTTGTGGATCTGAACGAATTCCTGACAGACGAGCAGAAGCAATCTTATTTTGACGGCATATTCAATTCTACGGTCATTGACGGAAAAGCCTATGCCCTGCCGTGGTACACAGGCACAGAAGTGCTGTTCATGAACACGAAAATCGTCAAGGAAGCCGGACTGGATCCGGCTAATCCGCCCAAAACGCAGGATGAGCTGGTCGCATGGGCCAAACAGGTGAAGGAGAAAACGGGCAAAACGGGATATTCCACGCAGTGGGTCGCGAACCTGTTCCCGAAAGAGGGAATCAAAATTCTGAATGATGACAAGTCCGCGGCGGTCTTCAATACGCCGGAAACGAAAACGATGCTGGAAAATACAAAAAAGAAAATCGAAGACGGCGTCATCATGAAAGAAGACGTGCCTTTTACCAAACAGATTCAGTACTACTCCAGCGAGCAGACCGCGTTTGAAATCGCCGGCCCGACGTTCATCAACTTCCTGAAAACTTCAGCTCCGGACGTGTACAAGAACACGATCGCCGTTCCGATGCCAACGGGTAAAGCCGATGTGCGCTTGTCCAACAGTATGGACGTGGTCGTTCCTGCCAAATCGAAGCATCAAAAGGAAGCGGTGGAATTCGCGGCGTTCATTACGAATGTGGCCAACCAGACGGCTTTCTCCAAGGCGGCGAATACGCTCCCGTCAACGAAAGAGTCTATCAAGGACCCGTTCTTTACGGATTCGGACAATACCCTGGAATCCCAAGCGAAGATCGCTTCCGCCAACAGCCTGGATAAAGCGGTCGATTATATGGTCGGCGTGCCGAACGCATCGGATATTAATTCCGCGATTGCCAGAGGCCTGCAGAAGATCATGCTGAACGACGCCGATATTCAGTCTACGCTGGACGCCATGGAGCAGGAAGTGAACCAGGTGCTGAAAAAGTAACGTGCCGGCTTGTGAGCCGTCAGATTTAAGACAAGGGGACGGTGAGAGTGCACCATGAAGAGATGGGCGTGGTCGGAATCCTATACTGCTTGGGCGTTTATGGCGCCGGGTCTGATTCTCATTGCCGTGTTCGTGTTTTGGCCGATCATTTACGGGATTCCGCTATCCTTTACCGATTATTCCGTCATTTCCGAAACGCATTACATTGGCTTTGATAACTTCGTGAAGGCATTTCATGATAAGAACTTTTTGATATCTTTATGGAATTCGCTGCTTTATGTCATCATCGTGCCGATCATACAAATCATTTCGATCCTGATGGCGATTCTGGTCAACGGCAAAATTCCCGGGGTGAAAATATTCAGAACGGCGTATTATATCCCCGTCGTGACGTCCATGGTAGCCGTTGCCCTGATCTGGAGCTGGCTGCTCAGCAGCAATGGGGTTGTCAATTACTTGCTGCTTCAGCTCGGATTAATCAGTGACCAGGTCGCCTGGCTGTCCACGAGCAGCACGGCCCTTTTCGTGCTGATGTTCATTACGATGTGGAAGGGCCTCGGTTATTACATGATGCTGTATCTGGCCGGTCTGCAGGGAATTCCATCGGATCTGTTCGAAGCCGCCAGAGTTGACGGCGCGAGCCGCTGGCGGGTCATCTGGAGCATCACCGTGCCCCTGCTGCGGCCGCATATCCTGTTCTGTACGCTGATCTCGCTGATGGGCGCAATCCGGGTCTTCGATGAAGTATACATTTTGACCAAGGGCGGCCCGGGAACCTCGACGCTGACCTCGAGCGTGTACATTTTTCAAAAGGGGCTGGAGCAGTTTAACTTCGGCTATGCCTCCGCGCTCGGGCTGATCGTCAGCATTCTGATCGGCGCGCTCAGCGTGCTTGTATTCCGGTTCAACCAGAAAGGCGGTGTCAATCCGTATTGATAACAGCAACCAATCATTCAAGGGCATGGCTTGCCGGAATCCGGTTGACCATCGTCTATATTCTGCTGCTGGCGCTGGCCGTGTTCATGATGGGACCGTTCTTGTGGCTGCTCAGCGTATCGCTCATGCCGGGCAAAAACGTCTTCGCCAATCCGCCGGCCATCCTGCCGACGTTTATCGATTTTGATAATTACGTGAAGGTATGGCAGTTCATGAACTTCCCGAAATATATTTACAATACGGTGGTCATCACGGTCATGGGCGTTATATTTAACGTGCTCCTGGCATCGTTGACAGCATATCCGCTCGCTACGTTCCGTTTTAAGGGCCGGAATCTCGTGTTTACGATCCTGATCGCGACGATGATCATCCCGTCCTCTACGGCGATGATCGTCCATTACCTGACCATTCAGTGGCTGCATCTGGGAGGATCGTTTCTGGCTGTGGTTCTGCCTTCATCCGTATCGGTCTTTAACATTTTTCTCATGCGCCAGACCTTCCTCGGCATTCCGCCGGATGTTCGGGATTCGGGAAAAATGGACGGCGCCTCCGAGTTCCGGATCTGGTGGCAGCTTGTGCTGCCGCTCGTGAAGCCTGCGATTGCGGTCATTTCGCTCCTGGAAATGATGGCGTTCTGGAACAATTTCCTGTGGCCGATCGTCGTGCTCGATGATCCGCAGAAATATCCGCTCGCCGCGGCGCTGACTTTCCTTAACGGGCAGTTCTCCTATAATTTCGGCTGGATTGCCGCGGGAACGATGATCTCCGTGCTGCCGATCATTATCGTGTTCCTGTTCACGCAGCGCTACTATATGGAAGGCATTGCGGGTGCCGTTAAAGGATGAGCGGAGCACATAAACGAACAAGGAGCTGCAACTCACTTTATGTTGACAAGGGAGCCGACAAGGATGGAAAAGCTGAGCAAAATCGCTTTTATTCCGCTGGATGAGCGGCCGTGCAATTATGAATTCCCGTATCTGCTTGCACAGGGAACCGGGATCCAGCTGGCACGTCCGCCCCAGGATATGATGGGACTCAAAAAGAAACCGGGGGATACGGACAGACTCTGGAGCTGGCTGGAACAAGAGTGCGGGGATGCGGACGGAGCCATTGTAGCCCTCGATACGCTGCTGTACGGCGGCATTATTCCTTCAAGACTCCATGCGATGGAGCATCCGCAGGTGGCGGAACGTTTGCAGAAGCTTCGGCGGCTGAAGCAAATCAACCCGAAGCTCCGGATTTTCGCGTTTCAGCTCCTGATGCGCTGTCCGCAGTATTCGATCGCTGACGAGGAGCCGGACTATTACGGAGACTGGGGGCGCGAGATTTTCCTCCAAGGCTACATCAGCCACCGTGCGGAGCTGGGGATTGCCTCCATGGACGAATTGGAGGAGCTCGCGGATATCGGGCGCCGTCTGCCGGAGGAAATCATCGATGATTATATGCGCCGCAGGTCCGTCAATATCGCCGTCATTCATGACGTGCTTGAGCTGATCGCGGAGGGCTTGATCGATTTTATGATCTTCCCGCAGGATGACTCGGCGCCGTTCGGACATACGGCCAAAGATCAGGAGAAGGTGCGGGCGATGATCTCCGATCGGGATCTGGAGCTGCGAACCTACATGTATCCGGGGGCAGATGAAGTAGGGTGCACCCTGCTCGCGAGAATGGTCAATGAAGGCATGCGCAAGACGCCGCTCGTCTATCCGCGGATGGCTGCGGTACAGGGTCCGTTCGTGACGCCGTTATACGAGGATCGTTTTTTCTATGAAAGCCTGAAGTATCAAATTTTGGCTGCAGGCGGGCTTGTGGCCTCATCGGCGGAGGAAGCGGATCTGATCCTGCTGGTCAACACGCCGGGAGAAACGATGATGGAAGCCGATTCGCAGCAGCATCCCTTCTTCAGCTACGATGTGTACCGCAACATTATCGAGCTGGTGGAATACGGGGATTACATGCTCCGCCATAAAGGAAAACCGGTTGCGGTTGCGGATGTCGGATATGCGAACGGCGCGGATCACAAGCTGTTGAAGCTGTTGAAGCAGAAAGGCATGCTGTTTGAGCTTGCCGGGTATGCCGGCTGGAACACCAGCTCGAATACGCTGGGAACGGTCATATCCCAATCCATGCTGTATCTCCAATATGGCCGAACGCCGCAGCACCTGGATTTCTTATCGCTGCGTTACGCGGAGGATCTGTGCTATTGCTCGGTCGTCAGGATGGCACTGAATCAGGGAGAGGTCGAAGCGATGGGGCTCAGCAAGTTCGAGCTCGACGGGCAGCGCGGAGAGGTTTCCAGGCTCGTACAGGAGCGCCTCGGAGCCGAGCTGGAGAAACGGATCAACGGAGGCTGGGGGCGGGTCGAGGTCATCGATTGCTATATGCCTTGGAACCGGACCTTTGAAGTGGGTCTTCGTGTGCGCTATCATCCGGGCGGGCCGTCGTAGCTATTTTCTGATACATTGAAAAGGCAAAGAGCCGGAAGCTCCATCTCAGGAGCTTGTCCGGCTCTTTGCCTTTTGGATATTAGTCAGGAATCTTTTCGACGAGCTCATCGTCTTTATCGTTGGACAGTCCGAGAACCTCGATCAGCTTGAAGAACAGGCTGAGAACGATCCCGACGATCGTGGCGAGCGCCATGCCCTTCAATTCTACGTTGCCGAATTTCAGCTGGGCGCCGCTGATGCCTACGACAAGGATGATCGTGGCCAGGATCATGTTGGTCGGTTTGGAGAAGTCGACCTTCTGCTCTACGAAAATCCGTAAGCCCGATGCGGCGATGACACCGAACAGCAGCAGCGATACGCCGCCCATGACCGGCTCCGGAATGTGGGCGATCACGGAAGAGAAGGTGCCGGAGAAGGAAAGCACGATGGCGATCACGGCGGCTCCGCCGATGACGAACACCGAGTAGACCTTGGTAAGCGCCATGACTCCGATATTTTCGCCATAGGTCGTATTCGGGGTAGATCCCACGAATCCGGAAATAATGGTAGATATGCCGTTGCCCAGCAGGGAGCGATTCAGGCCGGGATCTTTGGAGAGATCCTTGCCGACAATGTTGCTCGTGACGAGCAGATGTCCGATATGCTCGACGATGACGACGAGGGATACGGGAATGATCGTAAGGATAGCCGAAAGCTCGAATTTAGGTGTCGTAATCGTAGGTACCGTGAGCAAATGGGCACCGGCAATGGCACCTTTATCGATCATGCCCGGCATAAAGTAAGCCAGGACATATCCGGTCACGATACCGATCAGAATGTGAATGATTTTGGGGAAACCGCGGAACAGCACCGCTCCGATGACGGTTACGCCCAGCGTTGTCATGGAAAGAATGACCGCATTCGAATTGAACCAGTCCTCTCCAGCGCCTGCTTTCGGAATAATGCCGGCCATCCCGGCTGCGACAGGTACAAGTTCAAGTCCGATGGTAGCGACAATGGCACCCATGGCTGCGGGCGGGAAAACGACGTCGATCCATTTGGTTCCGGCATATTGAACGATCAGTCCGACAGCGACGAAGATGACACCGGTGACGATGAAGGCTCCAAGAGCAAGCGGGTAGTTGTCGGTGCTTCCAGCGAGTACAGACAGTACCGGAGAAATAAAGGCGAAGCTTGAACCGAGGTAGGCGGGGATTTTGCCGCGGCAAATCAAAATGTACAGCAGCGTTCCGATTCCGTTCATAAGCAAAATCATGCCGGGGTCCACGCCGAACAGATTAGGCACGAGTACCGTGCTGCCAAACATGGCGAACAGATGCTGAAGGCTGAGCAGGAATCCCGGACCTAAAGGCAGCCTTTCATTGACTTGAATTTCGCGTTGCAATGAGCTCACTCCCAAATCGAATATTTTTCGTATCGTTAATTGCATTCAATCTAGATTAGCCAAGAAACCGACATTTTTCAATCATTTTTTTAATAAATGTTCGGGATTTGCTAAAAAGTGAAGTTTGTTGCCGTCCGCCCTTCCTGTTCCTGGCAAGAAATATTGACGTAGAGCCATTCAAGCGTCATAATTATATAAAATCTTGTTTGACCAGGGAACCTGCTAAAGATGAATGTCAGCGGGTTCTATTTCATATAGAAGGGAAACGGAAACGACTAGAATGGGCATAGAGCGATTACTTGAAAAGGCTGGAGCCTATATAAAAGGGCCAGATTTGGAACGCATCCGGGAAGCCTATCATTTCGCGGATCAAGCCCATCACGGCCAGGTTCGCAAATCCGGCGAGCCTTATATTCTGCATCCGCTTGCGGTTGCAGATATTGTCGTGAACCTCATGATGGATACGACCTCCATCGTGGCCGCGCTGCTGCATGACGTCGTTGAAGACACGACCGTATCGCTGGAGGAAATCCGCGATAAGTTCGGCAATGCCTGCGCGCTGCTGGTTGACGGGCTCACCAAACTGGAGCGTATCCAATTCCGTTCCAAGGAAGAGCAGCAGAACGAAAACTACCGAAAAATGTTCATCGCGATGGCGCAGGACATCCGGGTTATTGTCATCAAGCTGGCCGACAGGCTCCATAATATGCGAACGCTGAAATATCAGTCGGAGGAAAGCCAGCGGCGAATTGCCTATGAAACACTTGAAATTTTTTGCCCGATCGCGGACCGTCTCGGTATTTCGGCCATCAAGAGCGAAATGGAGGATTTGTCGCTTCGTTACTTGAATCCGCAGCAGTATTACCGGATCGCCAATTTGATTCATAAAAAACGCGCGGAACGCGAACAGTTCGTCGACACCGTCATATCCCGCATTCGCGAGAAGCTGGATGAGATGGGGATCGAGGGCGATCTGTCCGGCAGACCGAAGCATATATACAGCGTCTTTAATAAAATGACGACGAAGAACAAGCAGTTCAACGAGATTTATGATTTGATTGCCATTCGCATTATTGTGGACAATATCAAGGACTGCTATGCCACGCTGGGCATTATCCATACGCTTTGGAAGCCGATGCCCGGCCGTTTTAAAGACTATATTGCCATGCCGAAGGCGAACATGTACCAGTCCCTGCATACGACCGTCGTGGGACCAAACGGGGAACCGACCGAAGTGCAGATCCGCACCACGGAAATGCACCGTACGGCGGAATACGGTATCGCCGCACACTGGGCGTACAAGGAAGGCACGAGCCCGGGAGGCAATTTCGAGAATAAAATGACCTTCTTCCGCGAAATTCTGGAGCTTCAGCATGAAGCGAAGGATGCGTCAGAGTTTGTGGAATCCCTGAAGATGGACTTTTTCTCTGATCTTGTATTTGTGTTTACGCCGAAAGGTGAGGTTATCGAGCTTCCTTCCGGATCCGTGCCGCTTGATTTTGCTTACCGCATTCATACCGAGGTCGGGAATCGCACGATCGGGGCCAAGGTGAACGGGCGGATCGTACCGCTGGATCATCGCCTGAAAACCGGCGATATCGTCGAGATCCTGACCTCGAAGCACTCGTACGGACCAAGCGGAGACTGGCTCAAAATCGCGCAGTCTTCTCATGCAAGAAGCAAAATCAAGCAGTGGTTCAAGAAGGAAAAGCGCGAAGAAAACGTGGAAAAGGGCCGCGATATGATCGAGCGCGAGCTGAAAAGCCGGGGGCTGGATCCATCGGAGTGGACGACGGACGACAAGCTGCTGGAGGTCGCGAAGAAATTTGCGTTTAACGACGTGGACGACATGCTTTCAGGCATTGGCTTCGGCGGCATTACGGCGGCACAGATCTGTACCCGTCTGACCGAGCGTCTCCGGAAGGAGCAGGAAGAAGCAAGCCTGCTCGAGCTGACTTCGGAGAAAAAGGAAATCAAGGTCGCAACCGACAGAAAGCGTCCGACCAACGGCGTTCGCGTCAAAGGCATCGACAACCTGCTTGTCCGCTTCGCACGCTGCTGCAATCCCGTGCCGGGCGATGATATCGTCGGCTATGTTACCCGCGGACGCGGCGTCTCCGTCCATCGGGCCGACTGTCCGAATATCCCGGCTTCGGGAGACGGCGAGGAAGCGGCGCGCGTGATCGAAGTGGAATGGGAGACCGAAATCGAAGCGAATTACAGCGTCGATATCGAGATCACGGGGCATGACCGCAATGGCCTGCTCAATGAGGTGCTTCAAGCGGTTTCCGAGACCAAAACGAATATTTCCGCTGTTACCGGGCGGTCGGATAAAAATAAAATGGCGCTGATTCATATGACGATTCTGATCCGCAATACCGATCATCTGCATTCGGTAGTAGAACGGATCAAACGCGTGAAGGACGTGTATACCGTACACCGGATTATTCAGTAATCGCCGAGTTTTCATGACAAAGGAGTCCATAGAGCATCATGCGAGTTGTCGTTCAACGCTGCAAGGAAGCAAAAGTGACCGTTAGCGGGGAAGTTACAGGCCAAATCAGTCAAGGATTGATGGTGCTTGTTGGCGTAACCCATGAGGATACGGAAAAGGATGCACAGTATTTGGCCGATAAGGTGGCCGGCCTGCGCATTTTCGAAGATGCGGAAGGCAAAATGAATTTCAGCGTCACGGATGTGGGCGGCGGCGTGCTATCCGTATCGCAGTTTACTTTGTACGGCGATTGCCGCAAGGGCAAACGTCCCAATTTTATGGCCGCGGCTAAGCCGGATATGGCGCTGGCGCTCTATGAACGCTTCAACAGCGAGCTGGCTGCCAAAGGCCTGGAGGTGGCGACCGGACGGTTTGGCGAAATGATGGACGTCACCTTTACCAACTGGGGACCGGTCACGCTGATCATCGACAGCAAAACGACGGCATAGAAAATCGGGAGAACGGGCATGCTGATCGTATAGACATCAGCCTGTACCCGAAGGAGCCGTCATCTTATGCGTCAATCCTCCCACGCTTTTGCTTTACAGAACTTGCCGCTGGTCCCCCTTGACTCCGTTAAGGAGGCTACTCGATTGGAGCGTTCAGGCAAAATTCCTTTTCCGCTTTGGAACGGTTACCAGAAAGGAAAAGGAGCGCCTTATCCGATGCGTTAGCAGATAGCGTGCAAAAAATAACAGGAAGCAGGCTGCCCGGTAAGGGAGCCTGTTTTTTTAATAGATCAGAAAGTATAAGTGTCGGAGCCTCCACTT
>NZ_BIMK01000007.1 GCF_004001045.1 Paenibacillus chibensis | reverse complement strand
TTTGAAGGTACGTCGATAGACGTTTTTCTTATGTTCGGATTTTCCGGTGCAGAGGCGAAGTATCCCGCGAACCTGTTATAAAGCTTAGGGTTTAGGGTAATAACAAAGCGTGGACAAACAACCTGAAAGGAGATCCGGAAACCATGAGTAAAGTTGCTTTTTTACTGGCAAACGCATTTGAAGATTCGGAAATGAAGGTACCCTATGACGAAGTGAATAAAGCAGGTCATGAGACAGATATTATCGGCCTCCAGAAGGGCGAAACATTGAAGGGCAAAAACGGTGAAGCGGTTTACAGGGCAGACAAATCCATTTCGGAGGTTAACCCTGCCGATTACGATGCAGTCGTGATTCCCGGCGGTTCTTCTCCGGAGAATCTGCGTCTGGATCCTGACATACTGAATTTCGTCAATGAAATGAACCGTTCGAAAAAGCCGGTCGCGGCGATATGCCACGGTCCGCAAATCCTGGCAAGCGCCGATCTGCTGAAGGGCCGCACCATTACTTCTTACCCGCCCCTTCAGGACGATATGGTGAATGCGGGCGCGGAATTCAAGGATGAAGAGGTTGTCGTGGACGGCAATTACATTACTTCACGGACTCCCAAAGACGAACCGGCCTTTGTCCGGGAACTGCTTAAAGTGCTGTAACCCATCACATGAGGAGTGCTTTGAAGCTGAGCCTATGATTCATTATGATGCAAGGGATGGTCTGGATCCTAAATTTGAGGAGGTAATGATCATGACGAAGCAAATTCAAGCTTACTTCAAGACAGAGGATGACGCGGAAAGTGCAAAAACCAAATTGATCGGTACGCATACCGAGCATATGGAAGTGAGCCGTCTGGGGACGGCTCTGAACGGAAACCGGCATATCCTGCTGCCCATTGCTCCGGTCAATATGGTGGGCAACATGAATACGGGCGGCGCGATGGGAGCGGGCGGCGTGCCGGGTATCGCTTATACAGCTCCGGCCGTTCCGGTCGTCAACGAGGAGAATGACATCTATGGCCAAAGCGAGGATACGCCGCCTGAGGAGCGCGTAACGCGCCGCGATAGGAACGGTGACGAGCCGCTTCTGGGTGTGGCCGACGCCAGTGCCGATCCGGAAGATTACCGCGATCTGGAATACGTCCTTTCCTGCAAGGTAAGGGATGAGGATTATCCGGAGGTTGTAAACCATCTGCGCAGCCATGGCGGTTATGTGGAAATATTTGATTAATCCGCACAGCTCCCCGAAAGCCTTCAGGGCAATGGGGGAGCTGTTTATTCCAGCTTTAGAAAAGCGCTTTCTTGTTTGTAATATAACTGTAATATTAGTTTCATCATCCCTTAATATAGCCTGTTTATAATAACAGCATGACCCCCTTTTTTAATATATAACCTTTTGGACCTACAATACGGATTGTAGGTTTTTCTTTTGTGTCCCCCTTGACTTTAGTGCAGCGGTTCATTACAATCTAAAAATAATCTAAATTTGATTCGATGACGGGACCAAGTAGTTCGCGCCCCACCATGCAGAGAGGAATCCCTTAGGCTGGAAGGATTCTATGGATGACCGGATGAATGACTTCCCCGAGAACAGGCGGCGAAAGCGGGAGCATGAATCGTGAGTAGACGTACTGCGCGTAGACGGGCGTTAATCGTATATGAAGCGGATG
Organism: Paenibacillus chibensis; assembly: GCF_004001045.1. Taxonomy (GTDB): domain Bacteria; phylum Bacillota; class Bacilli; order Paenibacillales; family Paenibacillaceae; genus Paenibacillus_AQ; species Paenibacillus_AQ chibensis. Next base: position 438,746 of record NZ_BIMK01000007.1, on the reverse strand, counting down.
CTGGGGCAGTCAGCCTTGCGTATCCGGAATGTGGGTGGCACCACGGGTGATTGAATGGTCAATCCCTCGTCCCTGTTTGCTTGTTGAAGCAGCAGGGCGGGGGATTTTTTGCATATCCTGATTTTCCAAGCCCATGCTTTGATAAGCGATGTTAGGCATAGAGAAGAAGAACAATTTGAATGGGGGTAGAACCATGGCTTACCAGAAACCGACAGGTACCCAGGATTTTCTGCCGGGTGTGGTTGAGAAGTGGCAGTTCGTCGAGGAAAAAGCCAGAGACTTGTGCCGGCGTTTTAATTACCGGGAAATTCGCACGCCGATGTTTGAACAAACCGAGTTGTTCGAGCGCGGTGTCGGCGAAACGACGGATATCGTCGAAAAGGAAATGTATTCGTTCAAGGATAAGGGCGACCGCAGCATGACCCTTCGCCCGGAAGGAACGGCGGGCGTGGTCCGCTCTTACGTGGAGAATAAGCTGTACGGGGAGCCGGATGTGAGCAAGCTATACTACATCGGTCCGATGTTCCGTTATGAGAGACCGCAGGCTGGGCGTTACCGCCAGTTCCACCAGTTTGGTATCGAGGCGTTCGGCGCCGTCGATCCGGCCATCGATGCCGAAGTGGTATCGCTTGGCTATCAATTCTGCAAGGAGCTGGGGCTTCAGGGCGTTAAGGTGGAGATCAACTCCGTCGGCAATCCCGCAAGTCGCGCGGCATACCGTGAGAAGCTTCTGGCATTTTTGCTGCCGATGAAGGACAGTCTGTGCAAGGACTGCCAATCCCGGATCGACCGCAATCCGATGCGCGTCCTCGACTGCAAGGTCGATCAGGACAAATTTACGAATGCGCCTTCGATCCTGGACAGTCTGGATGAGGAATGCACGAATCATTTCGAGCAGGTGAAGCAGTACTTGACTGATATGGACGTGGATTACGTCGTGAATCATCGCCTCGTGCGCGGCCTCGATTATTACACGCACACGGCCTTTGAATATAAAGCGCAAGGGATCGGCGCGATCGATACGATTGGCGGCGGCGGCCGATACAACGGCCTGGTCAGCGAAATCGGCGGACCTGAGCAGCCGGGAATCGGGCTCGGGCTGGGCCTAGAGCGAATCCTGCTCATCCTGGAGAAGCAGGAAATCGAGCTGAATGCGGTCAAGCCGCTCGACGTGTATTTTGTGGCACTGGGCGAAGCGGCCGACCGGGAAATTACGAAACAGCTCTACCTCGTACGCAAAGAGGGATTGTCGGGCGAACGCGATTATTTGGGAAGAAAAATGAAAGCCCAGATGAAGTCGGCGGACCGTTTCAACGCGAAGGTCACCGCGATTCTCGGCGACGACGAGCTGGAGCGCGGCGAAATCGCCTTGAAAGTCATGGGGACAGGCGAGCAGCACACCGTGAAGCTGAATGAGTTAACGGCCAAATTAAAGGAACTCGCCTAATTAGGCATCCACTATAGAAAAGGGGTATGAGAAACATGCATAGGACTCATCAATGCGGAAGCCTGACGACAAGTCATATTGGAGAAACTGTAACACTGAACGGCTGGGTACAGACCCGCCGCGACCTTGGGGGCGTGCTCTTTATTGACCTCCGCGACCGCAGCGGTATCGTGCAAATCGTATTTAACCCTGCTTACTCCGGCGACGCGCTGGCGATTGCCGACAAGGTGCGCAGCGAATACGTGCTGGCGGTTACCGGTAAAGTCGTCAAGCGCGACGCGGAAACGATCAATCCGAATCTGCCGACCGGTCAAATCGAAGTGCAAATTACCGAAATCGAAGTGCTGAACGCGGCGAAGACGCCACCATTTTTCATCGAAGACGGCGTGGAAGTGGACGAATCGCTCCGCCTGAAATACCGTTACCTGGACCTGCGCCGCCCGGAAATGCAGAAGACCCTTCTGCTTCGTTCCAAGGCGTCTAAAGTGTTCCGCGACTTCCTCGACGGCGAAGGCTTCATCGAAGTGGAGACGCCGATTCTGACGAAAAGCTCTCCGGAAGGCGCGCGCGATTATCTCGTGCCAAGCCGGGTGCATGACGGCGAGTTCTTCGCTTTGCCGCAATCCCCGCAGCAGTACAAACAGCTGCTGATGGTTGGCGGCCTTGAACGTTATTTCCAAATCGCCCGCTGTTTCCGGGACGAGGACCTTCGCGCAGACCGTCAGCCGGAATTTACGCAAGTCGACATCGAAACGTCCTTCCTGAGCCAGGACGAGCTGCTCGGCATGATGGAGAAGCTGGTTGCCCGCCTGTTCAAAGAAACGGTTAACGTAGACATTCCGCTGCCGTTCCAACGTTTAACCTACGCGGATGCCATGGACAAATACGGCTCCGATAAACCGGACCTTCGTTTCGGTCTGGAACTGATTCAAGTCAGCGACCTGGTCGCAGAAAGCGGCGTCAAAGTGTTTGCTTCCGTCATCGAAAAAGGCGGAGAGGTCAAAGTGCTGAACGCCAAAGGCTGCGGCACATGGAGCCGCAAGGAAATCGACGACCTTGGTCCATTCGCGGCCCGCTACGGCGCCAAGGGATTGGCCTGGATCCAAGTGAAGGAAGGCGAATTCAAGGGGCCGATCGTGAAGTTCTTTGCGCCTGAAGAGATCGAAGCCCTGAGAGAACGCACCGGTGCCGAAGAAGGCGACCTGCTGCTCTTCTCCGCCGACAACAAAAAGGTCGTGGCTGACGTGCTCGGCGCCCTGCGCCTGAAAATCGGCAAACAACTGGGCCTGATCAACGAAAACGAGTTCAAATTTGCCTGGGTTGTCGACTTCCCGCTGCTCGAGTGGGATGAGGAAGAGAAACGTTACGTTGCTCTGCACCATCCGTTCACCCGTCCACGCGATGAAGACCAGCATCTGTTCGATACGGATCCGAGTCAAATTCTGGCTCAGGCTTACGACATCGTGCTGAACGGCTATGAAGTAGGCGGCGGCTCCATGCGGATCTACAAACGCGATATGCAGGAGAAAATGTTCGCAGCCCTTGGCTTGTCGCCAGAGGAAGCGAAAGACAAATTCGGTCACCTGCTCGACGCGTTCGAATACGGCACGCCTCCGCATGGCGGCATCGCATTCGGACTGGATCGACTGGTCATGCTGCTGGCCGGACGCACCAACCTGCGCGAGACGATTGCGTTCCCGAAAACGGCCAGCGCGACCGATCTGCTGATGGACGCTCCGTCTCCGGTCGATGCTTCGCAGCTTGAACAGCTTCATATCAAGCTCGCGAAAAAGCCTGAAGACAAAAAAGTGAATGTCTAAAATAAAGGGAGGCCTCCATACACTATGCTCAACCAATTTTCCCGTACAGAACTAGCCATAGGGCCTGAAGGTCTGGAAGCGATGAAAAACAGCACCGTGGCTGTGCTCGGTATTGGCGGTGTGGGCTCCATTGCGGTGGAGGCCCTCGCCCGCACGGGCGTTGGCAAGCTGATCCTGATCGACAAGGATGTCGTCGATATCACGAATATTAACCGGCAGATCCATGCGCTCACGACCACGGTCGGCCAGAAAAAAGCCGATCTGATGGTCGAGCGGATCAAGCTGATCAATCCCGAGTGCGAAGCGATCGCTCTGAACATGTTTTATACCGAAGAAACCTATGAAGAGCTCTTTAAATTTGATCTGGACTATGTGCTGGATGCGTCCGATACCGTCTCTTACAAAATCCATCTGATCAAAGAATGCCTTAAACGGAAAATTCCGATCATTTCCAGCATGGGTGCGGCGAACAAAATGGATCCGAGCCGTTTCCAGGTTGCGGATATTTCCAAAACGACGGTCGATCCGATTGCCCGTGTCATTCGGACGAAGCTTCGTAAAGACGGCATCAAAAAAGGCGTAAAGGTCGTATTCTCGACCGAGGAGCCGATGAAGCCGCGCGTGGACGTGACGGAGAAAATCGTGCCCGAAAACGCGCCGGCCATCCGCAAAGCGAAGCAGCCCCCGGCGAGCAATGCTTTCGTTCCACCGGTGGCAGGGCTGATCATGGTCAGCGTGGCCGTGAAGGATCTGCTGAAGAAAGCCGGAATCGAAGTTTAAAGAACTGCGCTGACCGATGCTAAAATGTGGTACAATCATATGGCGTGAATGGCCGTATATAACGGCGATCACGCCTTTTTGTTTCGGCCTCGTGGTATGATTTAAAGCGTTTGTGACCTATTGGGGTAATAGGAAAGAGGAGGATTTTTTTGAAGGCAGGTTTTTGGCAAAAAAGTCTCGGCCTGCGGCCGGGAGACAATTGGAAAAAGGAGCTCATTGCCGGAGCGGTATCTTATTTTTCCGTTGTGTATATCGTCATGGTCAATGCCAACATCCTGCATGATGCGGGCATGCCGCTGAAGGCAGCGATGATTGGCACCATTTTGACTTCGATTGCTGGCTGCTTGCTGATGGCTTTCGGCGGCAAGTCACCGATCGTGGTCGTTCCGGGCATGGGCATCAACGCGTTCTTCACCTACACGCTGGTGCATTCCATGAAGCTTGGCTGGCAGGAAGCGCTGATGGTCGTGGCCGTCACCGGCGTATTGTTTACGATCGTGACGTTCACGTCGCTGTACCGGATTATCAGTGAGGCGATCCCGCAAAATCTGCAGCATGGCATCACCGTGGGCATCGGTCTGTTCCTGACCTTTATCGGATTGCAAAAGAGTGAAATCGTGATCGCTCATCAGACGACCTTTGTCACGATCGGCCATTTCAGTGATCCATCGGTCATCGTAGCCTGCATTACGCTGCTGCTTGCGCTGATCCTGTTTATACGCGGCGTGCAGGGCGGCCTGCTGATCAGTATCCTGGCGGGTACTGGGCTCGCTTACCTGCTGGGTGCCGTCAAGCCTGCAAAGCAGATGGAATCCGGCCCTATTTTCAAGCAATACGGAACGATATTCGGGCATTTATCCTGGTCGGGGTTCGGCAGCCTGGTGTTCTGGATTGCCGTGTTTCTACTGCTGCTCATCGTCGTGTTTGAAAATATCGGCCTGATTGCCGCGCAAACCCGGATGATCGGACGCCCGGAAAATTTCAAAGGCAGCTTAAGAGCGTTGTCGCTGACCAATATTTTTGCAGGCATTTTCGGCAGCAGTCCGGTCGTGGCTGCGGCAGAGACGACAGCCGGCATAGCGGCAGGCGGACGCACCGGTTTGTCTTCGCTGGTATCGGCCGTGTTATTCGGCGCGACATTCTTTTTCATCCCGCTGCTCGCTTATATCCCGGACAGTGCCATTGCGCCGATCCTGATTGTCATCGGTGGATTGATGGTACAGAATGTAAAGGAAATGGACTTTGGAGATTTGACGGAAGCTTTTCCGGCATTTCTAATCATGGTCATGATTCCTTTCACATACAGTATTGTGGATGGCATGGCTTTCGGATTCATCGCGTATCCGATCGTGAAGCTCGCTCGGGGAAAAGGCAGAGAGGTCTCTCCCGTGCTGTATGGCATCGCGGCGTTATTCGTGGCCAACTTTGTGCTGCATGCTTTGTTGTAGTACGGCCCCTGGCTAAGCGAAATTCGGGGCTGCTTGCTCATCGCGAGACGGTCCGATTTTTTAAATGAGGAAGACAGATGCTTCATTACAAGAGTGCTCACAAGATTTGGGGAGGAGGAATGACATGACACTCATACAATCATTCACGGAAGGTCAGGATGTTACAGGGTACTATCTTTTAAAATCCGCCATGGTTAAGCAAACGAATTCCACGCCGCCCAAGGATTATCTCGATATCATTCTCGCAGATACCAGCGGGGAAATTTCGGCTAAATACTGGGATGCTTCCAGTACGGACAAGGAAACCTTTTTCGCGCCGATGCTGGTGAAGGTCCGCGGTGTGGTGCAGCTGTACCGGGACCGCCTGCAATTCAAAGTCAACAAAATCCGTCCGGCTACCGACGAGGACGGTTACAATATCACGGAATTCGTCCGCGCGGCTCCTGTGCCGCCCAATGATCTCGTATTCACCATTAAGAATGCCGCTTCCAGCATCGATGATCTCGAGCTGCAGTTGATTATCGAGCACTGCTTTGACAAGGTGGGCGATAAATTGATGCATTACCCTGCAGCAAAAGGGATGCACCATGCTTTCTATGCGGGTCTTGCCTACCATATGGTGCGGATGTTAGAGCTGGCCGAATTTGTTTGCAAGCAGCGTCCTTTTCTCAACAGGGACCTGCTCGTCGCCGGCATCATCCTGCATGATATTGCCAAGACGGAAGAACTGACGGCAGAGCTCGGAATCGTCAGCGAATACAGCTTTACGGGCAAGCTGATCGGGCATATTCCCCTTGCGGCAGGATGGGTTACGGAAGCGGCGATGACGAATGGCATGGACGTGAACTCGGAAAAAATCGTGCTGCTCCAGCATATGATTTTGGCGCATCATAATTTGCCGGAATGGGGCAGCGTCGTCCAACCGCAAATCCCCGAAGCGCTTGCACTGCATTTGATCGATCAGATGGATGCCAAGCTTCAGGCAGCGGAGGACGCGATTTCCATGATGCCGACGACAGAGAATTGGACTACGCCGGTCCGGGCGCTGGAGAACAAGGCGTTCTATCGCGCCAAAGGAGAATAACGACACGAATAACGTCATAGGAGCGGACATAACGGTGAGAGAGAATCAGGCTAACGCTCCGCAAAAGATTTCCCGGTTCTCCAGAATCGGCGGACGGCATGCAAGCGGGCCGGGGCTGCACGCAAGCAGCATGGCTGCTTTTCCGCAGCTGAGCGAGCAGCTTGAGCAGGCGGCAGCCGCCATGAGGGAGATGGAATCAAACGTCGGGTTTCCGATGCCTGCCGAAGTGCCCGGGTGGAGTCCGGGAATGAGGGTCAGGCATAAGCGGCATCCGGAGTATGGAACCGGAAGGATCCGCTATCTCGTGTCCGGCGGCAGATCGGCTTTTTGCAGCTTCGACCGGTTTGCGCGGTCAGCAGAAGGGTGGACGCCCTCCGGATATTATCGTCTGAATCAGCTTGTCATCGTCGAAGATGTTGACAGCCAAGCATTATCTCCTTTATAATTCCTTCGTAATGCAGAATGAACCGGCCCTGTTGAAGCAGCTGGTTTGTCTGATTAAATGAACGATATGAGGTGGAAAGGGAATGGAAATATTATCGACTGTTCTAAGAAGAGATTTGCATTAAAACGGGAGAAGTCTGCCCATTTTAAGCCATCTCGAGAACAGTTGATATGATCCGAATCCTTTCTTACTCTGCCATATAGGGACAATGGGTAAGGTGAATTCGCCTTACCCATTTTTTTATGCCCAAAAATAATGGAACAAAAGAAAGAGTAGAAAATAAATTTACAATCTTCATAGCCTCTGTTTCTCCGGATGGCTTTCACTTGTACACAATGCACGAGCTGAAACCTAAAGGAGAGAAAAGATCATGAGTATTTTAAACGTTACGGATCTGACGCATATGTACGGCGACCAGATCACGTTCCAGCATATGAATTTCCGCCTGCTGCCTGGTGAGCATGCCGGACTCGTCGGCGTTAATGGCGCAGGCAAATCCACATTGTTTCGACTGCTGACCGGCAGCCTGCTGCCCGATGCAGGCAAAATCGAATGGGCTCCGCAGGTTCAGGCCGGATTCCTGGAGCAGCATATTGAGCTGCAGGCGGGAACCACGATCAGGCAGTATTTGGAGCGGGCATTCGCGCAGCTCTTCGACATGGAGCGGGAGATGGGCGATATCGCCGGACGGCTGGCGGACGCGGGAGATCAGCTGGATGCCCTGCTGCGAAAGTACGGTGAGCTGCAGGCTGCTTTGGAGCATCACGACTTTTATCAAATCTCTTCCAAAGTGGAGGAGATCGCGTTCGGTCTGGGTCTTGCAGACATCGGGCTCGAAAAGGACGTCAGCCTTTTGAGCGGCGGACAGAAGACGAAGCTGCTGCTTTCGAAGCTGCTGCTCGAAGAGCCTCAGGTTCTGCTGCTGGATGAACCGACCAACTATTTGGATCAGGTGCATATTGAATGGCTGACCGGATATCTCAAACGCTACAAGCACGCCTATATCGTTGTCTCGCATGACGAGCATTTCCTGAACGATATCACGACGGTCATTTTTCACTTGGCCCATCAAAATATCAAGCGTTATGTCGGGAATTACGAGCATTTCAAAAAAGAGCTGGCTTTAGGCCAGTCGCAGCAGCAGGCTGCTTACGAAAAGCAGAGCAAGGAAATCGAGAAGCTGGAGGCTTTTATCGATAAAAACCGGATCCGCAAAGCGAAGCAGGCGAAAAGCCGTGAGAAAATGCTGAGCCGGATTGAACGGGTGGAGAAGCCTTCGGACGGTCCGCCGCCGCGGTTTATGTTTGCTACTCCCGGAACCACGGCAGGTCTGGCCGTGTTCGAAACGAAAGAACTGAAGGTTGGCTATGACAAGCCGCTGTTCAAGCCCGTTTCCTTAAAGGTGCGCAAAGGCGATAAAATCGCGATTGCCGGCGAGAACGGCGCCGGCAAATCGACACTGGTGAATACGCTGCTCGGCCAGATCAAGCCGCTGGGAGGCGAATTGATCACTCCGGAGCGGATAAAAGCGGCTTATTACCGCCAGGAGGATTCCGCTCCCGAGGAAACGCCAATGGAAAAGGTGTGGGCGCTGCGCCCGGATTTGACGCAAAAGGAGATCCGGAAGGTGCTCGCGATGTCCGGCCTTACGGCCGAGCATATCCGCAAGCCGATCCGCACGCTCAGCGGCGGGGAGCAGGCAAAAGTACGGCTGGCGGAGCTGATGCTGACGCCAAGTCATCTGCTCGTGCTGGACGAACCGACGAACCATCTGGATGCCAGGGCGAAGGAAGCCCTGAGGAAAGGGCTTGAGGAGTTCAATGGCACGGTGCTGCTGGTTTCCCACGAGCCTGCCTTTTATGAGGATTGGGTTACCGATGTATGGACGGTGGGGCATTGGCGTTCAGGTAAAAGGTAAGATGCGCTGATGTGCACAGTTTCGGGAAAAGAAGATGTCCGGCTCCGGGCGTCTTCTTTTCCGGCATTTGGAGCGGTCCTATGGTGAATGCGCCTTCAGTGTGATATACTGAAAATCCTTTCTAAGCGGGCTTACAGCCTTACGACTAAGCTTTTCGCTTACCTGGGAATGAACGGCAGGGACGGCGTTTCACGAAGCATCTTGTTCGCGGACGCCGTTTGCCTGTTCACCCGAAGCCTTATCGGCTTACGGAAATACTTTTAGGAGGTAACTGAAATTGGAACAGACTTTTCAAAGTGCCTATCAAGAGGAAGAGCGAAGGCTAAATGAAACCATTTCTGAGATTGACAGACAGCTGGAGCGGCTCCGCGGCATTGAAATCTACACGGGACATGACTTTACCGAGCAGGTTCTGGAGGCCGGACGGGAGGAGAAACGGCAGTCGCTTGCCAAAAGCTTGACCGCGCCTTATTTCGGACGCCTTGATTTTCAAGGAAACGGAGATGGGGAGCCGAAGCCGCTGTACATCGGGAAAATCGGCGTCGATCAGGCGGAAGTCGGGGATCAGCCGATGGTCATCGATTGGCGGGCGCCGATCGCAAGCGTCTTTTACTCCTTTACGGGCGGGGATGATCCTGCAGCGTATGAAGCGCCTGAAGGAACGATCGAAGGTTTGGTGTATTTGAAACGCAACCTCGTCATCCGGAAACAGATTTTGGAACGGGTATCCGACACCTACGATCGTAGCAGCGATCAACCGGCGGTATCGGATGAATTTCTGGTGTACCGGCTTGGCGAAAACAAGGATAACAAGCTGCGCGATATCGTGTCCACCATTCAGGCGGAGCAAGATAAAATTATCCGTGCGGCGAAAAACACGGCGCTGATCATTCAAGGGGTAGCGGGAAGCGGGAAGACGACGGTCGCCCTTCACCGGCTTGCCTACTTGCTGTATCAGTACAAGGAGCAGGTCACGGCCGAGAAAATGATCATCTTCGCGCCGAACCATATGTTCCTTGATTATATTTCGGATGTCCTGCCCGAGCTTGGCGTAGGGGATATCCAGCAGAGCACGTTTGCGGATTGGGCTTTGAAGCTGCTGGACATCGAGCTTCCGCTCGCGGACGCATCGGAGACGCTGGATTACTGGTTCGAGTCGGACGGAGGCATGCCGGAAGTGAACGATGAGGTTCCAGGGCGCTTTAAAGGCTCGATCTTGTTCATGAACATGATCCGGGAGTGCCTGGCATCCATGGAGGACGCCTCGGTGCCGGAAGCGGACTTTATGCCGTGGGAAGGGGCCGTCCTTAAACGCAGTACGATTCTCCATTGGTTCAATGATGAGTATAAGCCGTATCCTTTGGCCAAACGCAAAGAGCGGGTCATGGCGAGAATTCACCGCTGGGTCGAAATGGAGCTGAAAAAGTCCCCGTCGGCAGCTGCGCTGAAGGACCGGAAGAAAAAAGCGGCCCAGCGCGAAAAATCCTATGCCTCCAAGTGGCCCAAGTATGAGCCGCTGGTGCTCTACAAGCAGATGTTCAAGGCCGTGAAGCTGCAGGCCGGCTGGCCGGAGGAGCTATTGGCACAGATTCCGGAGAGCGTGCTGAAATCGACGCAAAAGGATCTGAAAAAGGACATCATCCGCGAAGAGGATCTGCCGGCGCTGATTTACATGCAGTATTTGCTGAATGATATTTCGGGAGACCAGCGCTTTGACCACATCGTCATTGATGAAGCGCAGGATTTCTCACCGTTTCAGGTAGCCGTACTGGATCTTTTCGTCAAAGGCCATTCTTTTACGATTCTCGGCGATCTTTCACAGGGCATTCATGCGTACCGCGGCGTTCACTGCTGGGAAGAGATGAGCTCGTTGTTCGCGGATGAAGAAACGGCCTATTTCGCGCTGACGCGCAGTTACCGGTCGACGATGGAGATCATCGAATTCGCAAACCGTATTTTGGAAAAGGGCGTAAACAGCGATCTGCTCGCCGTGCCCGTATTCCGCAGCGGCAGCCCGGTCCGCATGATTCCATACGGAGATGCCGCCGAAACGAGGCTCGATTCCCTGCGTGAGGGAATGCGGAAGCTGTCCTCCGGTGAGTACCGCACGGTCGCGATTTTGACCCGGACGCTCAAGGAAGCGAAGGCGCTGTACGAGCAGCTGCTGCCGGACGTGCCGGAGCTTCACTTGATCGACGGAGGGAAACAAGCTTACGAAGGAGGGCTTTCCGTCCTGCCGGTATATCTGTCCAAGGGGCTGGAATTCGATGCGGTCATCGTAGCGGATGCCGATCCGATCCATTACGGCGCATCGGCCTGGGATGCCAAGCTCATGTACGTAGGCTGCACGCGTGCGCTGCATGAGCTGTGGCTGATGCATGACGGTCCGCTGCCGGAATATCTGCAAAATATGCATGAAGATATCGCGGTGACGGGCTGGTAAAGGATTCGATCAAAGCGGTGGATTCCAACCGGACAAGTGGACGTCCAGATGATGTAATGGATCCGATTAAGTTGGGTAAAGAACGTCTATACTTGTTCTTTCGCTTGAAGATCAGCTCCGAATATGAGTTAATAAAGATGTCGGACGGCCGACAACTTTTCGAAAGAAAGGAGCTGATGCAATTTTGATCACAAATTACGAGGTGGTTTCCGCGTAAAGCGGGAATCGCAAAGTGCAGGGAGGCCGGCATAGGCCTCCCTAATTACCTTTTAAAAATACATTGTACATAACCGAAGGGAGGGAACGATAAAATGTTCAACGCTAAAAACGCAGATCGGAACAATTATCTGAAGGAGGACGTTTATCGTGAATTACAGAAACGGGAGGGATGTGCTACCCCCTAGTTTGCTGAAGGAGCTTCAGAAGCATATTGAGGGCGAGCTGATTTAAATTCCCAAAAAAAGCAATGAGCGTGTCGGTTGGGGAGTCAACAGCGGCACCAGACAGATGATCGAGCGCAGAAACGAAGAGATTTACAGCCTTCACTGCAGCGGTCATACGGTGGAGCATTTAACGAAAACCTATCACTTATCCGTGGACAGCATCCGGAAGGTGATTTTCAAAAAGCGGGCGGAGCATGAAGCCAAGCTGCTTGGACAAAAGGTGTCGGTACAACGTTAAGGATTCAACTAAATAGAAACCAAGGGTAGCCGTTCAATTGGGAGCGGCTGTTTTTTTTTGAGCAGATATTTTCAATATACATCACGCTGCTTCGGGCATGGGTATGGTATGATTCCGGAATATCGAGTTACAATGGGAGTAGACCTGATGGAAGCGGTCATGGAGACATCCAGACACGTCAACCGTGACAATCCTGAACCGTGAGAGGTGAACACATGAGTCTGAAAGGTTTTACGGTTAAAGAAATGCTCAAGCTGCCGGTCATGGAGCATGCCGTCCTGATCAGTGGGGAAAAGGGCATTGACCGCATCGTGCAGTATGTGGATATCTGGGAGGTCCCCGATATCGGCAATTGGCTGCGCGAAGGCGAGATGGTGCTGACGACGGGCTATTCGACCCGCAATGACCCCTCGCTTCTGGCGGAGATGATCGAACAGCTTGCCAAAGTGAATGGAGCGGGGGTTGCCATCAAACCGGAACGCTTTATTCCCCATATTCCGCAAGAAATGATCGACAAAAGCAATCTGTACCATGTGCCAATTATTCAGCTCCCGATCGGAATGGCATATATCGATATTACCTATCATGTCATGGAGCAAATATTAAACAGGCAGGCCGTGCTGCTGAAGCGGTCCGAAGAAGTGAACAAGGCGCTGACCGGGCTTGTACTGAACAATAAAGGGATTCAGGTGGTCGCGGATAAGGTATCCGAGCTGATCGGCTCGCCGATCTGGGTCGTCGGAAAAGGCGGTGAAGTGCTTGCCTCATCTCCGGAGGGATATCCATACGAAGCATCAAAAAAGCACCGGCAGTGGGAAGTCAATGCCGATCAAAGAATCTTAGGGAAATTCGTGGTGGAGAAGCCGGAGCTGGATGAGCTCGACCTGATGCTGATTGAACAGGCTCGGCTCGTTTTCTCGTTGGAGCTGATGAGGAAGAAAATTGCCGCCGATACGGAAACCAGGCTTCGGGGAACTTTTTTTGAAGAGCTGATCCTTAATCCTGCAGCCGATGAAAGACTGACAGCCTCAAGAGGACGACAGCTGGGGCTGGCACCGGATTGGACATGGGAGGTTGCCGTTCTGGAGGCGGACGAGCCTTTTTACAGTGATGAGTCTGAAGCTGCCGCGTCGATCGGAGCGTATGTTCATCAGGTTTCCGCAGCAAGAAAGATCCGTTCCCATTTGCAAATTTATGGAGGGAAGATCGTATTGTTTTTGCCCTCCAGCCAAGGTGCAGAAAGGGATGAAGCAGCGAATCAAGGGAAACCCTTTTTATGGAGTGAAATTCTTCAAGAGCAGCTTCAGCAATGGGAATCGGTCAGGGCGGGTATCAGCCGGCAGTGCTCGCTGTTTGAAGCTCATCGCGGCTACAACGAAGCCAGAACAGCGGTATCCATCGGATCCAAACTGAACCCAGGACGGCCGTTGTTCAAATATACCGAGGTGGAAATGATCCAGCTGCTGCTGGAATCCACAGATCCGGTTCGGCTTGGCAAGTTTGTCACGGAAAGAGTCGGCAGAATTGCCGAATATGATAAGGAGAACGGAACAAGCTACTTGTTTACGCTCTACCATTATCTGGCGACAGGCGGAAGCTTGAATGAAACGTCGAAACGGCTGTATATTCACCGCAATTCGGTCAATTACCGGATGGACCGCATCAAATCGATCTTGGGCGTGGACCTTGGCGAAGCCTTGAACCGATATGAACTGTATGTATGTACCGCCTATTACTTGTTAAAACATACCTGAGGAAACATTCTTTGGCGTCCATATCAGATGGACAAATGTACATCATGTTTTTAGAATAACGCCTCTTTGTGCTCCGGGCACAAGGAGGCGTTTTCAGTTTTGGTAGGTGAGCACATTGTTGCTTAGCGGTTTAAAGCATAAAATCTTATTTAATAAAATTTTGAGCACCATTATAAAGGGATGAAAGGGTGATCGGCATTGATAGGATTAATTCGAGTGTATACCGCAAACGATAGTAACGTGGTTCAGTCGCACGGGAAAATCATCCAAGAACGGTTTGATGTCCCCGTACGGAGTAAGTGTATTCCCGATCAGCCTTTTGGCATTTACGATGACGAGTCGGAAAAGGTGGCCATACCGAAGATTGTGGAGATGGGCGTTCAGCTGGAACAAGAGGGATGTCGGCTTTTGATCGTCAGCTGTGCAGCCGATCCGGGCGTGGAAGCGCTTCGCAGCCGGGTATCGGTTCCAGTCATCGGTGGGGGAAGCGCGGCATCGCTCATCGCCCGTTCGCTTGGCGAACCTGTAGGACTTATGGGTATCACCGAAGGGGTACCGCCCGTGATGAGCAGCCTGCTTGAGGATCTTGTTGCCGGTTATATCCGTCCGGACGGTGTGACGAATACGACCGATCTGCTGACGGATGCAGGGCGCGAAGCGGCACTGGAGGCCGCGCGCACGCTGGTTGCACAAGGCGCAAAGGCAATTGTATTCGCTTGCACGGGCTTGTCGACCATTGCATTTGCGGATGTCATCCGCAAAGAACTGCATATTCCGGTGATTGATCCCGTGGATGCAGAAGGACTTCTGGCTGCCAACTATTATAAACAACTCGAAGGAGTATGAAGCAGTCCCGGAATGTTGTCCGTGTATAGATAACAAACGATGCAAAGATCATCGTTTCTCTATCTGTCCTCGATTTGAAAGTCGCTGGCAGCACTCGTCTTCCGGATCTCCCGGCAGATTCACACTCGTTAACCTACTCAATCTAGACCCATTGGAGGCATATGGATGAACGAAATCAAAACAGAAGTCGACCCTGCAGGCAAAAAAGAGAAGCATCCCAGCATATTTGAACCCTTCGGACTGATTCTCAACATCGTTACGGGGGTTCTGGGCGCCATTGTCGGCATTCAGATCGTAACGACGCTTGGCGTGACGCCAAACACGGCGATCATCGGGGCGCTGGTTGCCATGCTGATTGCGAGAATACCTGTGGCCGCGTTTAAGAAGTACAAGTCGGTGCATCGTCAGAATCTGGTCCAAACCTCGATTTCCTCGGCAACGTTCGGGGCAGCCAACAGCTTGTTCATTCCTATCGGCATCCCGTTTGTCCTCGGAGAAACGAAGCTCATTATCCCCATGCTGATTGGTGCGGCGCTTGCGATGTTCGTGGACTCGGCACTCTTGTATAAATTGTTCGATTCGAAGCTGTTTCCGGCATCCGGTACATGGGCGCCCGGCGTAGCAACCGCCGAATCGATCATCGCCGGAGATAAGGGTGGCAAACGCGCCGGACTGCTCGGCGTCGGAACCGTTATCGGTCTGATCGGCTCCTATTTCCACATTTCCATGTCCGCATTCGGCGTTGCATTCATCGGCAACATTTGGGCGCTCGGCATGTTCGGCATCGGTCTCTTGATCCGCCAATATTCCATTCCTTGGTTTGACATCGACGTCAACAAGCTGTATATCGCTCACGGCGTTATGATCGGCGCAGGCATCGTCGCCTTGGTACAAGCAGCTCTCCTTATCCTGAAACGGCCCAAGAAAGAAGAACGTGAGGCAGATACGAGCCAATATACTCGCACGGAAGGCGAAGCGAGACGCGCGCTCGGCTTTGGATTCCTCGCCTATCTGGTCATCGCCTTGATCATTGCCCTGATCGGCGGCCTGGTGACGAAAATGTCCTTTGGCATGCTGATCGGATTTCTCCTTTTTGCCGCCTTTGCCGCATTCGTGCACGAGCTGATCGTCGGCATCGCGGCGATGCATTCGGGGTGGTTCCCGGCCTTTGCCGTTGCATTCATTACGCTTCTGTTCGGTATGATGATCGGTTTTCCGACGGTGGCGCTGGCCATGCTGGCCGGATTCAGCGCAGCTACAGGACCGGCATTTGCAGATATGGGCTATGACCTGAAAACAGGCTATATTCTCCGCGGCAACGGCGAAGATCCGGAGTTTGAGCGCCGCGGCCGCAAACACCAGTATATGACTGGCATGATCGCTTTTGGTGTTGCCGTGATCGTCGTCGCGTTGACGTATCGCACCTATTTCTCGCAAAATCTTGTTCCGCCGATTGATACGGTCTACGTATCAACCATTCAGGCAGGAGCTTCCCCGGATGTTGCCATGAAGCTGCTCCTGTGGGCGATCCCAGGTGCGATTCTCCAATGGGTCGGCGGTGCAAAGCGGCAGATCGGCGTCATGTTCGCAACGGGACTTCTGATCCTGACGCCGAACGCCTGCTGGGCGGTGCTTGCGGGCCTGATGATCCGGATTGTGGTGCTCAAGGTTAAAGGCAAGGAAGCGGAGACGCCGATGAGCATTCTGGCCGCGGGCTTTATCGCAGGCGACGCGCTGTACAGCTTCTTTAACTCGATCTTCAGAATCAGAAAGTAGGTGCTATTATCGATATGGCAACAATCAGACTGGATGAAAAAATGATGGAATGCGCCGTGTTCGGCGGCGCCGTCTTGGGGGGCGGCGGTGGAGGCTGGATTGAAGAAGGCCTCCAGATTGGCCGTCTGGCGCTGGAGCTGGGCCAGCCCGAGCTGCGCACGATCGACGAGTTTGCGGACGATGAAACGCTTGTGGCGGTATCGCTGGTTGGTGCTCCGGGAGCGAAGGATAAATTTTTGAAGCCCATTCATTACGCTAAATCGCTGGACATGCTGGCACGGGCGCTTAACCGGCCGATATCCGCGATCCACACCAATGAAAATGGTGCCGGAACGACGGTAAACGGCTGGCTGCAATCGGTCATGACCGGCATTCCTCTGGTTGATTTCGCCTGCAACGGCAGAGCGCATCCCACGGGAACCATGGGCGCTATGAATCTGACGGAAGTCAGCGGCTATGTGTCGCATCAAACGGCGGTAGGCGGCAAGGATGACAACTATCTGGAGTTCAGCATCTCCGGATCTCTTGGTAAAGCGGCTTCACTGATCCGCCAAGCTTCCGTTGAAGCCGGCGGTCTGGTGGCTGTCGCAAGAAACCCGGTGTCAGCGGCATATGCGAGACAAAACGGCGCACCCGGCGCGATTTCGCAGGCCATGGGAGTTGGCGAGGCGCTGCTTGGAGCCAAGGGAGAGGCTGCGATTGACGCTGTTGTTTCCAAGCTAGGAGGCAAAGTGGTTGCAAGCGGCGAGGTGACCGATTTTACGATCGAAACAACCGGAGGCTTCGATGTCGGTACCGTCATGATCGATGGCTTCGAAATGACCTTCTGGAATGAGTACATGACGCTCGAAAAGGGCGGGGAGCGCTACGCCACCTTCCCGGATCTCATGATGACGCTGGACGCCAAGACAGCGAGACCGGTCGTTACCGCGGCGCTTGAAAAAGGACAGCAGCTGGCCGTCATCGTCGTCCCGAAAGAGAAGCTGCTGCTCAGCAGCACGATGAGCAATGAGAAGCTGTTATCGTCCGTCGAAGGGATCATTCAAAAACCTGTCCTCAAGTATCTATTCTGAGGGATTGCAAAAACACTCGGTATTCGATTCTGCCTGAAACGGCGTAACTATACAGCATGAACATGGAGGTATCGGACATATGACACTGAAACAAACGATGATCGCGCTCGAAGCGCTGGATGACGCGAAAGCAAGCGGCCAACAAGTAAAGGCGCTTTTTGCAGGCTTTCCGGAAGTTGCGGTAGAGGTGCAAAAGGTATCCGGCGAGAAGGGCAGCACCGACTTCATTAAAATTACGATTCCGGGCACGGAAGGTAAAATGAACGGCGGCAGCGCGCCGACGTTCGGCATTGTCGGCCGTCTTGGCGGCATCGGCGCCCGCCCGAGCAGAATCGGGCTTGTGTCTGATGCGGACGGCGCTGTAGCCGCTGTAGCCTCGGCGCTGAAGCTGGCGGATATGCAGTCCAAGGGCGACCGCTTAAAGGGCGACGTGATCGTCACGACGCATATTTGTCCCGACGCACCGACCCGGCCGCATGAGCCGGTCGATTTCATGGATTCGCCGGTCGACATCGGTGCGATGAACGCGCACGAAGTGCTGCCTGAAATGGAAGCCGTGCTGTCCATCGATACGACCAAAGGCAACCGCGTGATCAACCATAAAGGTTTTGCGATTTCCCCAACCGTGAAAGAGGGGTATATTTTGCGGGTGAGCGAGGATTTGCTGCGCATTATGGAAATGACGACGGGACTTCTGCCGGTTACCTTTCCGGTATCCATGCAGGATATTACGCCATACGGGAATGATTTGTATCACATCAATTCCATTTTGCAGCCTGCGGTCGCAACCGACGCGCCGGTTGTGGGCGTAGCGATTACGACGCAATCCGTCGTTCCGGGCTGCGGAACGGGGGCCAGTCACGAGGTCGATATTGCGGCTGCGGTTCGCTTTGCCGTAGAAGCGGCCAAAGAATTCACGGGCGAAATCTGTGCTTTTTATGATAAGGACGAATTTGATTTGATCGAAAAACGGTATGGTTCGATGAAAGCATTGCAAACCGCCGGAAAGGCCTAAATGGATATGAATGAGGGAAGGGAGCGAAGGCTCTCTTCCCTTTTTGGCAGCAGAGAGAGCGGGGAGAGCTTGCGGTCATGCATGGATGCATGCGAATATGCGGAGGGAGGAACACGGAAGTGACGAAACTTGGAGCGATTACGATTGGCCAAGCGCCGCGCAAGGACGTGACGCCAATTCTGGAGGATCATCTGCCGCCGCGGGTGGAGCTGGTTCAGGCGGGCGTGCTGGACGGCTTAACGAAGGATTACATCGACGCTCATTTGTTGCCGGACCGGGAGGCGTACACGTTAACCTCGCGGCTGTCGGACGGCAGCTCCATCGTGATGGGGAGAAGCAAAATCCAGCCTATTTTGCAAAAGAAAATTTACGATATGGAGCTCGAGGGCATCCAGAACATTCTGCTGCTGTGTACAGGCGTATTTCCGGGGCTTCATGCTAAAAACGCGTATTTGATCGAGCCGGATCACATCATTCCTCCCGCTGTTAAGGCGATGGTCGGAGGCAGAAGACTGGGCGTCATCGTTCCGCTTGAAGAACAAAAGACAAGCCTGAAGCCGAAATATGAGCCGCATGGCCTTTATCCGGAATTTGCCGTGGCTTCTCCTTATATTTTGGATCCGGAGAGTTTCCAGGCGGCCGCCAACGAGCTGAAGGACAAGGTGGATCTTATTCTGCTGGATTGCATGGGCTACACGGAGAAGGCACGGTCGCTGGTGGCCGAGGCGTCGGGCTTGCCCGTGATCCTGTCGAATGCGATAATGGCTAAAATCGTATCTGAAATGATATAGATAGGTTCAATGCAGAATATGCAGACAAGAAATGAAAGGAAGCTGACGTAAAAATGAATGAAAAAATTGTTGGAATCAGCATGAACACCCTCGCGGATTGCCTCGCGCTCAAAGCGGGAGAAACGTTCCTCGTCGTCTCCGACGATACGAAAAAAGAGCTTGCGGAATCCCTATACGAAGCCGGAAAGCGTATTGGCGCTGAAGCGATGCTGATGGTGATGAAGGAGCGGAGCAAGTCCGGGGAAGAACCTCCGGAGGCTGTTTCTAGAGCGATGGCTGCCGCGCAGGCCGTCGTCTGCATCACGAAGCACTCGCTGACCCATACGCAGGCCCGCAAACAAGCGGCTGCAGCCGGTGCGCGTTTAGCGACGATGCCGGGCATCACGGAGGATATGTTCCTGGAAGGGGCTATCGCTGCCGATTACACGCAGGTGAAGGCTCTTACGGAAAAGGTGACCGGGCTGCTGACGCAAAGCCGCAAAGTACGGATTGAAAAAGACGGACGCTCACTCGAATTTTCCATCGATGGCCGCGACGGCGTACCGAGCACTGGCATGTACGTGGAGCCCGGGCAGTCGGGCAACTTGCCTTCGGGTGAAGCATACATTGCGCCGGTGGAGGGCACGGCCTCAGGTCAGATCGTTGTGGATGGATCGATTGCCGGCATCGGCAAACTGGCGGGACCGATCGTGCTTAGCGTCGAAAACGGACGTCTTGTTGCCACTGAAGGCGGGGAAGAAGGGGTCAAGCTCCTGCAAATGCTGGGGGATGGCGATGGCAGGCTGCTGGGGGAATTCGGCATCGGCACGAACGAGAAGGCAAGAATCACGGGCGTTGTCCTGGAGGATGAAAAGGTGTATGGCACAATCCATGTCGCCTTCGGCAGCAACAACACGTTTGGCGGTACGGTCGCGGCAGGTGTTCATCTGGACTGCGTCGTCGGCAAGCCGGATGTCTATCTCGACGATCAGCCCATCATGAAAAACGGAGAATTGCTCAACAAATAAGCGCCAGGGGAAACCGGAACACGGACCCGCGCCGTAGGCCATTAACCTGGTCTGCGGCGTTTTTCATTTTACATTTGATGTTACCATGGAGAACCAGCTCGCGGGACTAAGCGCGTGTAACAGGTCGGGGATGGATTTGCGTACTTTGGCACTAATGAATTCCAGGGATTGGAATGCTATAATATGCACATGTAAATGTAAGCGTTTTATTCGGGGTTGCCCTATCATGCAGTGATATTTTCGCATAAGCCGAGGTTGTTTACGAACGTGTCTGATCGTGCGAAAGGAGGAAGCCGGTGAGGAACCGCAAATGGTTTTACCGTCAATTATTCTCTTACATGCCCGCTTTTTTTATCGTTATTTCCTTTATTTTTTTCGTCTTCTTCCAGCTTCTTAGCGACCAGAGCCGCAAGGAGGCCGTGAAAGCCAATGAAACCCTCCTTTTGCAGGCCATGAGCTCGATCGATTCGTCGCTCAAAACCATCGAGCAGATGCTGATGACGGAAATGCTGAAAAACACGGATATATCCTCGTTTTACAAAAACGGAACCCAAAGCGATTATTACCTGAACATCAAACTCGTGGAATTCATCAACAATTTCAAGAACGCTTATCCCCTGGTTGACTCCGTCTATCTCGTCCGGACCCGGGACAGTTTCATTCTTAGCAGCGCGACAAGCTCCAGCCTGCAGGATTATCCGGACTATGCCTTTATCAAACCGTACATTGAACAGGAGAAAAAGGATGCCGGATGGACGGGCGTCCGGAATTTCGAGGAATTCAGCATCAAGGGAGCGAAGCGGGTCGTTAGCCTGGCGCTCAAGGTTCCGTTTCTCAAAACCGGCCAAGGCTTCCTTGTCGTCAACGTATCCGCAGATGCCATTAACGATGCGGTGGAAGGCATGTACAGCCAGGACGTAAGTTATATTCATGTGCTCGATCGGAGCGGCGGCGACGTGCTGCCGATTACAGAGGCTCAGAGTAGGCAAAATGCCGTCTCCCGTGCCATCTCACCTGTGACCGGCTGGGAATACCAAAGCGGACTGATGAACGGAAAGTGGTTCAACGTGGCCAACCAGCTGTACAACGTCTGGTTCATGCTGGGGATGCTGATGATTCTCGCCGGGGTGGCCTGGATCGTGTATGCCGCACGGCGAAACTACAGGCCGATCGAACAGATCGTGACCCAGGTGCAGAAATTTTCCCAAACGAAAGCATCGAGCTTGCTCCAGGGGAACGGGGAAGATGAGTTTACGTTTTTGCAGTCGGCGATTAATCAGCTGCTGGAGCAATCGAACAGCTACCAGAGGCAATATCGTGAGGATCTACATGTGAAAAAAGCGTATTTGTTCCAGCAGCTCATGGAAGGCCAGCACCTGGCAAAGCCCGAGGATTGGGAGATGATGCGGGACACGATGCTGTTGAACGATATGGAAAAGAGGCAGGTTGTCTGCGTCGTTGAAATCGATAAATTCGCGTTGTTCTGCAGCCAGTTTACCCAGCAGGACCAATACCTGATGAAATTCGCGCTCAAAAGCGTCATTCAGGAAACGGCTCAGGAGCATGGGGGATTCGTTTGGACCGAATGGGTATCGAATGATGCCCTTGGCGTGCTGCTTCAAACGGAGGACCAGCAGGACCCGCAGAGGCAGGTTACGGAGATTCTGGACCATGCCCGCATATGGGTGATGGAGCATTTGAAGCTGACTGTGACGGTTGGCGCGGGCGGGACGGCCATGGGCATGGAGGGCATACCGGACTCCTATTCCCAAGCGCTGCAGGCGCTGAAATATAAAATGATTCTGGGCGATAACCGGATTATTTTCTACGTGCAGCACATCAAGGAAGAGCATGGAGGCATGTTCGATTATTTCCAGCTGGTGCACTCGATCGCCCAGTCGTTCCGTCTGGGAAAAGAGGACTGGCGGGACAAATACAAAACGCTGATCCGCAGCATCGAACAGAGCTTGCTGAGCAGCGATCATATTTTGAATCTGGCGGATTACCTGATGTACTCCATCGGGCGCGAAATGGATAAAATGACGAAGGAATATCAGGAGCTGTGGGAACATGGAGGACGGTCATCCTTACAGGAGGCGCTGCAGGGGGCGGATACGCTGGAGCAGGTCGATGCGGGCTTCGAGAAAGCGCTTGAGCAATTTTACGGCGAGCTTCAGAAGATCCAGGAGACGCGGAACCATTCGGAAACGATTCGCAGGGTGCGGGAGTATATGGACCGGGATTTCGCGAATCCCGATCTGTGCCTCGACTTGTTAAGCGACCGTTTCAGTCTGCCCTCCAAAACGCTCAGTAAACTGTTTAAAGAGGAAACCGGTCAAAAATTCGTGGATTACCTGATCGAGCTCAGGATCGGCCGTGCCAAGGACCTGCTGTCCCATACGGATCATACCGTGCAGGAAATCGCCGAGAAGGTCGGTTACGTGAACGCCATATCGTTCGGACGCATGTTCAAGAAAGTCGTCTGCCTGTCTCCGGGCGAATACCGGGATCATATCGGACGGGTCAACCAAGGGGTAAATCAAGACATGACCGCGCTTTAAGGAGGCTGATCGGCTTAGGCAACGCTTTGTATGTCCCGCAAGGATTCTCGTCCTTGCGGGACTTTTTTGCATCTCCGGCCCTTGGAAAAAGGTTTGGCGCAGAAAAAGGTTTAGCGGGAAGCCGGCCCAAGGCTGCGGGGGGAATTCCGGCTTGCCGGGGAAATAAGTTTGCTCTGCGAAACATGCATATTGAATGGAAATGAGACCTGCCCTTAACATGAAAAGCAACAAAACGCGAAGGAGAGTCGGCAGGCATGGAAGTCACTCACAATAAAACGGTTCCGCCGAACCCGTCCGAATGGGTTGCCCCCCGCAAGAGGGCTGGGACGGGGGCAGGGCGGAAAATCATGAAGCATTGGCAGTTTTATTTGCTCGTCTTTCTCCCGCTGCTTTACATCATTATTTTTAAGTACATTCCGATGTTCGGCGTCATCATTGCTTTTAAAGAATACAACGTCGTGCAGGGCATTCTCGGAAGTCCATGGGCCGGGCTGAAATATTTCAAACAGCTGTTCGAGGTTCCGTTCTTCTGGCAGTATTTCAAGAACACGCTGGAAATATCGCTTTACGGCATGGCCATCGGGTTTCCGGCACCGATCATCTTGGCGCTCGCTCTTAATGAAATCCGGAACGGGGTATTCAAGAAATCGGTGCAAATGGTCACTTACGCGCCTTACTTCATCTCGACGGTGGTCATTGTGTCCATCCTGATCGTGAACCTATCCCCCAATGTGGGCCTCTTGAGCAATGCGTTCAGAGCGTTTGGGATGGAGCCGATCGATTTCATGGGCAAAGCCGGATTTTTCAAAACGATTTACGTTTTCTCCGATGTGTGGCAATTTACGGGGTATGGAGCCATTATCTACATCGCGGCGTTGTCCGGCGTCAATCCGGACTTGTACGAGGCAGCGAAAGTGGACGGGGCGTCCCGGTTTCAAAAAATCATCCATATCGACATCCCCAGCCTTGTTCCGGTGATCGTCATCCTGCTGATCCTGAACCTGGGACAGATGATGAGCCTTGGCTTCGAGAAAATTTACCTGATGCAAAATCCGCTGAACCAAAACACGTCCGAGGTCATATCGACGTATGTGTACAAGGTGGGTTTGCTGGGAGCCAATTTCAGTTTCTCGGCAGCAATCGGGTTGTTTAATTCAGTCATCAACTTCGTGCTGCTTGTCCTGGTCAATTTTATTTCCAAAAAAATATCATCCAACAGCTTATGGTAAGGAGGTCTATCGTCTTGAATCGAATGACTATCAGGGAATCGGTTACCGACAGGCTGTTTCTGGGCATCGTCTATATTTTTCTGTCGATGGTGCTGATCTTGATCCTGTTTCCGCTGCTGCATATTTTAAGCGCTTCCTTCAGCTCGCCCAGCGCCGTCACCTCGGGCAAAGTATGGCTATGGCCGGTGAATTTCAGCTTGGTTGGCTACAAGGCCGTTTTTCAAAACGCCGACATTCTCGTCGGCTTCGGCAACTCGCTTTTTTATACCGTCGTCGGGACGCTGGTCAATGTGACGTTTACCGTCATGCTGGCTTATCCGCTGGCCCGAAAAACGTTCTACGGGCGTGGTCTGATTATGATTCTGATCGTCTTCACGATGTTTTTCGACGGGGGACTGATCCCCAATTATCTCCTGGTCAAATCCCTGGGCATGGTCAATACGAGATGGGCGATGATTATCCCTGGAGCGCTGGCCGTATTCCAGGTGATCATTGCGCGAACGTTCTTTCAGTCATTGCCGGATGAATTGGCGGAAGCGGCCGAGATGGACGGGTGCAGCGACATGAGATTTTTCCTGCGGATCGTGCTGCCGCTATCCAAGCCGATTCTGGCCGTGCTGTTTCTGATGTACGCCGTGGGACACTGGAATGCGTACTTTAACGCACTGATTTATTTGAAGGACAGCAGCATGTTCCCTCTGCAAATTTTCCTGCGCAACATTCTGATCCTGAATTCGGAAAATTCCGATATGCTGACGAACGTGGACAGCCTGCTTGTCCAGCAGGGACTGAAGGATTTGCTTAAATATTCCCTGATCGTGGTATCGAGCGCTCCGGTCCTGATTATCTATCCCTTCGTCCAAAAGCATTTCGTCAAAGGGGTTATGATCGGGTCCTTAAAGGGCTAAGCGATGAACCAAGATCATACCGAATATGGAATTTCGTTAAGGGGGTGCGAGAAAACGAACCGCAAAGCATAAAGAACAAGCCTGATCCAAGGGGGCAAATTGAATTCCATCGTCAAATAAGGAGGAGTTTCTTTGAAAAAACGGGCATTCATCGGAATCAGTATCATGATGATTTTTGCGCTTGTGTTATCTGCGTGCGGCAGTTCCCAGAACAAACAGGAGGATGCGGGAGCTACCGCCGATCCGAACCAGCCGGTTACCCTGAGTGTATTTGCGCCGCAAAATGTGGGCATTGAAAACCTGCAAGTCAACAAGCTATCCAAATTTATCGAGCAGAAACTGAATATCAAATTCGACTGGAACACCGTTCCGGATGCCGCCTTTGGAGACAAGAAGCTGCTTCTTCTGGCCAGCGGGGACTATCCCGCCGTCATAATGAACGCCGGCATATCCAAAGCGGATCAGATTAAGTACGGACAGCAGGGCGCGTTTCTCCCGTTAAACGAACTGATCGATCAATATGCGCCCCATATCAAACAGGCGATGGACAGCGTGACTTACCTGAAGCATGGGATGGTGGCTCCGGACGGCAATATCTATGCGCTGCCCAAGCTGAACGAATGTCTGCATTGCACGTACGGGCAGAGAATGTGGATCAATACGGATTGGCTGAAAAAGCTTGGCTTGCAGATGCCGACAACGACGGAAGAGTTTTACAACGTGCTGAAAGCGTTCAAAGAAAAGGACCCGAACGGCAACGGCAAGGCGGACGAGGTACCGTTCACGACGTCCACCTCGGACAATGTCTGGGGCGGCGGTGTCGATTCATTCCTGATGAATGCCTTTATTTATGACAACGGATCGGATTATTTGAGCGTGAAGGACGGCAAGGTCATCTTCTCGCCGGCCCAGGCCGAATGGAAGGAAGGGCTGAAATACCTGCGGAAGCTGTTTGCCGACGGGTTGATGGACAAAGGCGTCTTTACACAGAACAATGATGCGGTCAAGCAGATGGCCAACAAGCCCGATGCTGCCGTCGGGGCTGTCAGCTACGCGTTGATCAGCAGCGTTTTCGCCGTGGACGATGCCCATCCAAGGCATAAGGATTACGACGTCGTTCCGCCCCTGAAAGGACCGGACGGCGTGCAGCTGACCGGATATAGCGTAGGAGCAGGCGATGGACAGTTCGTCATTACGAATAAGGCAACGAAGGAACAACAAATTGCGGCGATGAAGCTGGCCGACTTCCTCTGGTCTGAAGAAGGAACGGTCATGCAGTCCTGGGGCTTTGAAGGAGAAGGGTGGAAAAAGGCGGCCGACGGCCAGCTTGATTATAACGGAAAGCCTGCCAAATACGAGGTTATCGCCAAAACGGCGCCAGCAGGCGGAGAGACGAAACCGGATGACTACTGGTGGCAGCTGGGCACGATGCAGATGCTGAATTCCATTCGCGAATCGTTCGTTGCGCCAGCCGATCCGCTGGCTAATGGAGCGTACGAATACCGTCTCTGGTTGTCCGCCAAAAAATACGAACCGTTCGCCAAGCCGGAAGTCGTATACCCGTCTGATACCTTCGTAGACCCCGCGGATGCGCTCACGGTAGCTCAAATGCAAAAGACGCTCTCCGACTACGTCAAGTCGAGTCTTGCCCAATTCGTGACGGGCAACAAGGATATCGACAAGGATTGGGACAGCTATATTGCCGGATTCAAGGGTCTCCAGCTGGAACAGTATTTGGCGATTTACCAGAAGGCGCTTCAGAAATAATAATGTTAAGGATACCTGCGTCAACCGGCAGGTATCCTGTTTTTCTGACAGAATGTTAATAGAATACAACAGGCATGCAAAGGGGAGGATTCAGCGATGAATGTGAATGAACATATTCAGTATGCGGCGCAGGTGAAACCGACGAAAAGGCAGCTGTCGGTGCAGGAAATGGAATTTTATTCGTTTATTCATTTTACGGTGAATACATATACCGATGAGGAGTGGGGGACGGGCAAAGAGGACCCTCAGATTTTTAATCCTGCCCAACTGGACTCGGATCAGTGGGTGGAGGCGGTGAAGGCAGCCGGCATGAAAGGGCTGATATTGACCTGCAAGCATCATGACGGCTTCTGTCTATGGCCAAGCGCGTATACGGAGCATTCGGTCAAGAACAGCCCATGGAAGGACGGACAAGGGGATGTGGTTCGGGAAGTATCCGATGCGTGCCGCAGGGGCGGAATCAAGTTTGGCATTTACCTTTCCCCATGGGACCGGCATGAGCCGACGTACGGGGACTCGGATGTATATAACGAATATTTTAAAAACCAGCTGCGGGAGCTTCTCACCGGATATGGCGACATCTTCTGCGTCTGGTTCGACGGCGCCTGCGGAGAAGGACCGAACGGCAAGCGCCAGGTATACGACTGGGATGCGTATTATGCGCTGATCCGCGAGCTTCAGCCGGGGGTCTGCATTTCGGTATGCGGCCCGGATATCCGCTGGTGCGGCAACGAAGCGGGACACTGCCGGAGCTCGGAATGGAGCGTCGTTCCGGCATCCCTGCAGGATAACGAGAAAATCCATGAGAATTCGCAGCAGCAGGACGACCGGGAGTTTGCCCGCAAATTCAGCTCCGAGGACGAGGATCTGGGCAGCAGGAACGTCATCAGCGAGGCGCGTAATCTCGTCTGGTACCCGGCAGAGGTCAATACATCGATCCGTCCCGGATGGTTCTATCATGCGTCGGAGGATGACAAAGTGAAATCGTTGGAGGAGCTTCTGCATGTGTATGAGGGCTCCGTCGGCGGCAATGCGACGTTCCTGCTGAACTTGCCGCCGGACCGCCGCGGGCTGATTCACGAGAATGACGTGCTTCGGCTGCGGGAGCTTGGTGATGCCATCCGGCGCAGATACAGCGTCAATCTGGCGTCCGGCGCATCGGCCAGCGCGTCCGAAGTGGCGGAAGGGCACGGGCCGGAACATACGGTGGATGGAGACCGCGACACGTTCTGGGCACCGGCAAAAGGGACAGAGCAGGCCGTGATCGAGCTTGATCTGGGTGAAGAACAGACCTTCGACCGCGTCATTCTGCAGGAGTACCGCTACAGCCAACGGATCGAGCGCTTCACGCTCGAATGCCAGGTTAACGGCGTATGGACAACGATTTATAACGGAACCGTCGTCGGTTACAAGAAGATATGCGGCTTTGACGCCGTCCGCAGCCGCTACCTGCGCCTGAACATTACCGAATCCCGCTGGTGGCCGAATCTTTCGGCCTTCGAGGTGTACAGCAGCGATACGAACGCATGATCTGAACGGGCTGATATGTTATGATAGAGGAGAGGGACAGTAATAGTAGTTCTTAGTGGTAAAGACAAATGTGGATCTAGCGGAGGGGACGGAATCGTTCTGAAGAAGCGTTAGCGTTTGCCTTTGTTGCCGGATTTCAACATCCATGGCTTAAATCAAGAAATCCGGCAACAACAGCAATCGGAAGAACGATCCGTCAACGCAGCGGTGAGCACGTATTTTGTCATGAACTAATGAGTTTAGATTTTGAGCTGCTATGCCTAAATTCATAACGAAATTAGCTCGAGGGACGTGAATATACATGGATTTATTTTCTTTCCAGCAGGAGTCGGAGCCGAGCGGCAGGCTGCTGGCTGACCGGATGCGTCCGACAAGCCTGGATGAATATATCGGGCAGGAACATATCATCGGCCCCGGCAAGCTGCTTCGCCGGGCGATTGAAGCGGATCAGGTATCCTCGATCCTGCTGTACGGCCCTCCGGGCTGCGGGAAGACGACGCTGGCCCACATCATTTCGCAAAAGACGCAGGCGGACTTTGTGCGCCTGAATGCGGTGGACGCCTCCGTCAAGGACGTGCGCGAGGTCATTGACCGCGCGCAGAGCAATAAAGCGATGTACGGCACGAAGACGATCCTGTTTCTGGACGAGGTACACCGCTTCAACAGCTCGCGCCAAGACGCGCTGCTTCCTGCCGTGGAGAAGGGGACGATCATTTTCATCGGGGCGACAACGGAGAATCCGTTTCATTACGTGAACGGAGCCTTGATGAGCCGCTCGACCCTGTTTCAGCTCCAGCCTTTGACGAAGGAGCATTCGCTGATCGCGATGAAACGGGCACTGGCAGATGCCGATAAAGGCCTCGGATTCATGAAGCTGCAGGTGGACGAGGAGGCCTTGGAGCATATCGCCACCATGGCGAACGGGGACATTCGCCGCGCGCTGAATGCGCTGGAGCTTGCGGCGATGACCACGCCGCCTGCGGATGACGGCACCGTGCATATCACGCTGGAGGTTGCGGAGGAGTCCATCCGCCGTCCGATCGTACGTGCGGACGAGTCGACGCAGTATGATGTCCTGTCCGCCTTCCATAAGAGCATTCGGGGCTCCAGCGATGCCGCCCTGTTCTGGTTTCTCTATGCCGTCGAGAAGCTGGGGATGGACCCGATGGTGTTCATCCGCCGGCTGATCGCCGCCAGCAGTGAGGACATCGGCCTGGCGAACCCCCAGGCGATGGTGCAGGCCGTGAGCGCACTGGACGCCTACCGGAACAACGGCTGGCCGGAAGCGAAGCTTAACATTGCCCAGGCGATATTGTTTGCTGTTGAGAGCCCGAAATCCAATACCGTATACACGGCGATTTCGCGGGCGATGACGGCCATCGATGACATGAAGTCGGCGGAGGTGCCGCTCCATTTGCGGGACACCCACTACAAAGGAGCCGTAAAGCTGGGGCACGAGGGCTACAAATACCCGCACGACTATCCGGGCCATTACGTCAAGCAGGAATATCTGCCGAAGGAAATTGCTCGGCGCGTCTTTTATCAGGCGACAGAGCAGGGGAACGAAGCCAAAATCCAGATCAATCAGGAGCGGCGGCGCAAACAATATCTTTCCAGGGATGAATAATGGCTTTACGGGGAAATATTTGAAAATGAGCAGGATTCCAGAGTTGACATAGAGAATGTGTTGCACAGACAACAAAGAGCCACTGCTCGGGGGATGCCCGGGCAATGGCTCAGCGTCTGTGCTTTTATTTTTTGTGAAGAATGGCAGGCACCTTGTATGGAATTTTCTCCACTTTGTCGATGATGCCGCCGCCGAGGCAGGTTTCGCCTTGATAGAACACGACGGCTTGTCCCGGTGTGATTGCCTTTTGCTGATTCGCAAACTGGACATGGACATTTCCGTCCTCCAGCCATTCAAGCGTGACCTCCTGATCGGGCTGACGATAACGGAACTTGGCGGTGCAGTTGAAAGGTCCATTGGGCACATTCCCTTCACCTGCAATCCAGTTCACGTTCGTAGCCATCAGTCCTGTCGAATACAGGCTCGGATGCTTGTCACCCTGTACCACGTACAGAATGTTCTGCTCCAGATCCTTATCGGCAACGAACCAAGGCTCGCCGTTACCGGAACCGCCGATACCGAGTCCTTGACGTTGACCGAGGGTGTAGTACATCAGTCCGTCATGACGTCCTTTGATCTCACCTGTAGCAATATCCACCATTATCCCGGACTTCGCGGGAAGATACTGGCTCAGGAATTCCTTGAAATTGCGCTCACCGATGAAGCATACGCCGGTGCTGTCCTTCTTTTTGGCCGTATACAAGCCTGCAGCTTCCGCGATGCGGCGAACCTCAGGTTTCGGTAGATGGCCGATCGGAAACATCGCTTTGGACAGCTGCTGCTGATTCAGCGCATTCAGGAAGTAAGTCTGGTCCTTGTTGCCGTCCACGCCGCGAAGCAGTTTGAAGACGCCGTCTTCTTCCACGACACGGGCATAATGGCCCGTCGCTACATAATCGGCACCGAGATTAAGCGCTTTTTGAAGAAATTCACCGAACTTGATTTCACGGTTGCACATGACGTCAGGATTAGGGGTGCGTCCGGACTTATATTCATCGAGGAAATAGGAAAATACTTTATCAAAGTATTCCTTTTCGAAATTGACCGTGTAATAGGGAATATCTATTTGTTCGCAAACACGGCGCACGTCCTCCGCATCCTGCTCGGCGGTGCAGACCCCGAACTCGTCGGTGTCATCCCAGTTTTTCATGAAGATGCCGATGACATCATAGCCCTGCTCCTTCAGCAGAAGCGCGGTTACCGAGGAATCGACGCCGCCGGACATGCCGACGACCACGCGCGTATTTTGATTGTTGTTTGACAAGAGTAATCACCATTTCTATATGAAATTGTGCCCATGTCCGTATTTTAACACAACCTGTCCTGGATCACATCAGAAAAGGTATGTCCGTGCTTGGAGAACATTTTGAAGCTTTCGTTGCGGATGGTTTTATATGAAGAAGTGGATGCAGCTCAACCAAGCTGACGACCATTAGATCGCACGGGGAAATTCCGAACAGAGCGGTTTGTCTTCCCAGGATGTACTATAATAGACGTTTTTCATACCCAAAGGCTGCAGGATATGTTAACATAAGCAAAGGGTTATGATCGGAATACGCAGTAATGCCAGAGGACACGGGGATCCTGTCCTTCCGGTCTGATGAATCAATCCATGATCTCATGAATTTTTGAAAGAGGTGCCACCTTTGAAGATATCAACAAAAGGGCGTTATGGCCTGACTATAATGATGGAGCTTGCTGCAAAATACGGCGAAGGCCCCATCTCACTGAAAAGCATCGCCGAGAAAAACCAGCTGTCCGAGCATTATCTGGAGCAGCTGATCGCGCCGCTGCGGAACGCGGGACTCGTGAAAAGCATCCGCGGAGCTTACGGCGGTTACATCCTTTCCCGTGAAGCGGCCGAGATTACGGCAGGAGACGTGATTCGCGTGCTGGAGGGTCCGATTTCGCCGGTTGATTTTACCGAAGAAGACGATCCGGCCAAGCGCAACCTGTGGCTTCGGATTCGCGACGGCATTGCCAATGTCCTGGATTCGACGACGCTGTATGATTTGATCTCTTACCAGGAACAGGACGCTGTTGACAACTATATGTTCTACATTTAAAAAGGAGATGCAGAAATGAATTCCATTTATTTGGATCATGCGGCATCCACACCCGTACACCCGGAAGTAGCCGAAGAAATGATGAAAGTGATGACCGGTCAGTTCGGCAATGCATCAAGCGTCCATACGTTCGGACGTTCCGCCAAGCGTACGGTGAGCGGCGCGCGTGATCAAATCGCAAAGTCGCTTTCCTGTTATCCCGATGAGCTGGTATTTACCGCCGGCGGGACGGAAAGCGATAATCTTGCTTTGTTTGGCGTCTTGTCCGCCATGGAAGGCTCCGGCAAGCATATCATCACCTCATCCATCGAGCATCATGCCGTATTGCATGCCTGCGAGGAGCTTGAAAAGCTGGGTTACCGCGTCACCTATCTGCCAGTGGATTCCACGGGACGGGTCCGGACCCGGGATGTGGAGAACGCTATGACCCCGGAGACGGTGCTGATCAGCATCATGTATGCCAATAATGAGGTGGGCACCATTCAGCCCATTACAGAAATCGGCGAGCTGGCAAGAAGCCGCGGCATTCTTTTTCATGTCGATGCGGTTCAGGCTTTGGGAGCCATTCCGATCTCCTGTCATGATCTGCCGGTTGATCTTATGAGCTTTTCCGCCCATAAAATCAATGGCCCTCAAGGAGTTGGAGCCCTGTATGTACGGCGGGGCGTTCATCTGGCGCCCAGACTGCACGGGGGGCTTCAAGAGAAGAAACGCCGCGCGGGCACGGAAAATATGGCCGGTATCGCCGGCTTCGGCAAGGCTGTCGCATTGGCGGCTGCCCATTTGGAGGAACGCAGAAATCATGACCTTCTGCTCCGGCATACGCTCATCCGCCTGCTGGATCAGGAACTTGGACAAGACTCGTTTATCATCAACGGACATCCCTCTGAATTTTTACCCCACATTCTGAATATCAGCTTCCCGGACACAGACACGGAGACGCTCCTGATGAATCTGGATATGGAAGGCATCGCAGCAGCCAGCGGCTCGGCATGCACCTCCGGTTCTCTTGAAGTTTCCCATGTACTCCAGGCTATGAAACTTCCACAAAATGTTTTGCACTCTGCGATTCGTTTTAGCTTTGGTTTGGGTAATACTACTGAAGATATGGAATACACCGCCCAAAAAATTGCAACCATTCTGCGTCGTTTACGTAATAGAAGTTAGGGATTCTCTATGTATGGACAAGGAGGGATGAGTGTTCCATACCATCCGGAAATGAAAGGATCGATGCCGGGCGCGGCATCCGTCCCGCATTGTGCGGGCTTCCTTTGTTTCAATTTCAATGAGGATAGGTGGGATCCTGGCCATGAAGTTCCAAGAATTGATCGGACTTGCCGTATTTGACGTAGAGGAAGGCAAGGAGATCGGAAAAGTCAGCGATGTTTTGATCAGCGGGGACTGGGAAATTCAAGCTCTGGAGCTTGAAGGCAAAGGATTCTTTTCCAGTTCGGCCAAGTCCGTAGCCTGGGAGGATATCGTGGCATACGGCGAGGACGCTGTGATGATTCGTAATCAACAGGCTGTTCGAAAGACGGGGGCCGACGACATACAATATACCTATCTTTTGGGGAAAAATAAATTGAAGGATCTGAACGTATTGACGGAGGACGGAATTCTTCTCGGTAAAGTGACGGATGTTTATTTTGACCAGGAAATGGGAAATACAATACTAGGCTTGGAAATCAGCGATGGCTTCGTGTCGGATTTGATGGAGGGCCGCAAGTGGCTGCCGCTTACACAGGACATGTCCATCGGTAAAAATGCGATTATGGTTCCTCCAATGAGCGAGGAGCGTTTGGAGAAAACCATTCATTCTGTTAACGGATAGGTGATAAATGAATATGAGATGCCCTAACTGCAATTCCAAAGATATCGGTAAGATCGGATCGCACCAGTTTTATTGCTGGGGCTGCTTTATTGAACTCACGGTCAACGGAGAGAAAATGTCCGTGTACCAGGTCGAGGAAGACGGAACGCTCAGCTCGCTGGATGATCTGTTTTTTGAGGAACTCCCGCAGGATTTTCCGCAGATTCATGCATCGAATTGATCGTGAACTTATGAACATACTTGCGTGCTAAAAAAGAAACCCATCACTAGCGCTCGCTTCCATGCGCACGTTAGTGATGGGTTTCTTTTTGCTTCCGGGGCGTTTTTTCGCAAACGGATGAAGGTTAATTTTTTCCTTTCGTACATATAATAACGTGTACAGCAAGTCCGAAAGGAGGAAGACGCGTGGAGAAGCTCGCCGCAAACAAATGGTTCCGCCTCTTGATTTGGGTCATTCTCGGCCTTATCGCCTTATATTTCATCTGGATGCTTCGGCCTATGTTCATGAACATATATCATTTTTTCAAAGCGATTCTGGCCCCGTTCATCGTTGCCATGATCATATCGTATGTGCTGAATCCCGTCGTCTGCATGCTGGCTGACCGGAAGGTGCCGAGAGGGATTGCCGTACTGCTGATCTATGCGGTCTTTTTGACGTGTCTGGCTGTCATCCTCATCAATCTGATTCCGATGCTGGTGGAACAAATGGAAGAGCTGAACGAGCATATGCCTGAAATGACCATGCATGCCCAAAGCCTGATGACAAGGCTGGATCAGAAAATCCTTCCTGACGGGGTGATGGCTGGCGTGGACCAGTGGTTTATGCAGTGGGAAGACAGGCTTGCCAAAGGCATCTCGGACTTTATCGACAATATCGGGACGACGATCAACGTCGTGTTGAACCTGTTTATCATTCCGTTTCTGATTTTCTATATCCTGAAGGACTTCAACGTTTTTGAGCGGGCGATTGTCTCGTATTTGCCCCGTTCCCGGCGCAAAGCGACAGTCAGTCTCTTGAAGGAAATCGATCTTGCACTCGGTAATTACGTCCGCGGGCAATTCTTGGTCTGTTTGATTATCGGCGTATTAGCCTATATTGGATATATGCTGATTGGCATGCCGTACGCGCTGTTGATGGCGAGTATCGTCGCGCTTTTTAATATCGTCCCGTATCTGGGACCCTTTTTGGGTGCCGCGCCTGCCGTCGTAATGGCATCCACAATCTCCTGGAAAATGGTGCTGCTCGTCATCGTCGTCAATTGGATCTGTCAGCTGCTCGAAAGCAATGTCATCTCGCCGCAGGTTGTCGGCAAAAAGCTTCACCTGCATCCGATCGTCATCATATTCGCCCTCCTTGTCGGCGGGGAGCTGGCAGGCATCGTCGGCCTGATTTTGGCGGTTCCGTTTTTTGCGGTGCTCAAGGTGCTCCTGCAGCATTTGTTCACCTATTACGTAAAGCGGAAAACGGTCTGACACCGCCTCATTGACAATCCCCGATGCCCCCGATATACTTAATTCTATATGAACAAAATGGACAAAACGGCGACGAAATAAAGTACGGCAGAAATGAGCTCCTTGGGCAGAGAACGGATTCCTTCGCGCATCACGCGCGCTGGCTGTAAGAATCCGCATGCGGGCCGCTTGCCGGAAAGCTGATTTCGGAGTGCGGGCAAAAACCGCCGGCTGGCCCCGTTACAGGCTGATACGAGGAGATTGCTTTTTGGGAAGATGCGGCAGATGCTACATTGCGCAAGTGCTGCGGAGCCAAAGAGCGATAACCAGGGTGGTACCGCGATATGATCGTCCCTGAATTTATTCAGGGGCGTTTTTATGTTGTTTTGGCAATCAGGAATTCAAAGCATGAAGTTACGAAAAATGACGATTGTAACGCAGGGGACGGAATCGTTCTGAAGAAGCGAAGCGTTCGCCTTTGTCCGAATTTCAACCTTTTATGAACCAGTTAAAGAAAATTTGGAGACAACAGCGATCGGAAGAACGATCCGTAACCGGAGTGGTCCCGATACTAACTAAGTATGGCTTTGAATGGACCTGGTTGTGATTAATTTGAAAGCTGGAGGCTGTTAAAGATGAAAGCAAGTGAAATCCGTTCCAAATGGCTGGAATTTTTCGCAAGCAAAGGACACAAAATCGAACCAAGCGCACCGCTCGTTCCGCACAATGATCCGTCTCTGCTGTGGATCAATGCCGGTATGGCGCCGCTCAAGCCGTATTTCGACGGCCGCGTCGTTCCGGAGAATCCGCGTCTGACCAACTCGCAGAAATGCATTCGTACCAATGACATCGAGAACGTCGGCAAAACCCGTCGGCACCAAACATTTTTCGAAATGCTTGGCAACTTTTCGATCGGCGACTACTTCAAGGAAGAAGCCATCACTTGGGCATGGGAGTTTCTGACGAGCAAAGAGTGGATCGGATTTGATCCGGAACGCTTGTCCGTAACGGTATATCCAGAGGATGAAGAAGCCTTCAAACTTTGGAATGAAAAAATCGGCCTGCCGGCGGAGCGCATCGTGAAGCTGGAGGACAACTTCTGGGATATCGGCGAAGGCCCATGCGGACCTTGCACGGAAATCTTCTATGACCGCGGCGACGCTTATGGCGATCTGTCCGATCCTGAAATGTTCCCGGGCGGGGAAAATGAACGCTTCCTTGAAGTGTGGAACCTTGTATTCTCGCAGTTCAACCATAACAAAGACGGCTCTTATACGCCGCTTCCGAACAAAAACATCGATACAGGCGCAGGCCTGGAGCGTTTTGCTTCCATTCTGCAAAATGTGGATTCGAACTTCGATACGGATCTGTTCCAGCCGATCATTCAGCAAACAGCCAAGCTGGCCAATGTGAAGTACCACGAAAGCCTGGAAAAAGACATTGCGCTTAAGGTGATCGCCGACCATATCCGCACGGTAGCCTTTTCGGTAGCCGACGGCGTGCTTCCTTCCAATGAAGGACGCGGTTACGTCATCCGCCGCTTGCTCCGCCGTGCCGTTCGCTACGGCAAGGTGCTGGGTCTGGATCGTCCATTCCTTTACACGCTGACCGAAACGGTCGGAGATATTATGGGCGTCTACTACCCTGAAGTTGTTGAGAAACGCGAATTCATCGAAAAGGTTAT
Source organism: Paenibacillus chibensis (assembly GCF_004001045.1). GTDB lineage: Bacteria > Bacillota > Bacilli > Paenibacillales > Paenibacillaceae > Paenibacillus_AQ > Paenibacillus_AQ chibensis. The sequence continues at coordinate 401,763 of NZ_BIMK01000007.1, read as the reverse complement.
TCGTACCGAGGAAGAACGGTTTCATGAGACCTTGTCCGAAGGCCTGGCCATTCTGGAGGAGATCAGCAAGAAGGCGCTGGAAAGCAACAGCAAAATGATCGGCGGTCCCGATGCGTTTAAACTGTACGATACGTACGGCTTCCCGCTGGATCTGACCGAGGACTATGCCATGGAGCATGGGCTGACCGTCGACAAGGATGGCTTCGACGCATCCATGCAGGAACAGCGGGACCGCGCCCGTGCGGCACGCCAGGACAACGGCGGCATGAAGGTGCAGGGCGGCGTGCTTTCCGACTACACGGTTAAAAGCGAATTTGTTGGATATAATGACACCGTAACGGAGTCGAAAATATTGGCAATCATCGTGGATGATGCCATGGTGGACACCGCCGGAGAAGGCCAGTCCTGCCAGGTGATTCTGGATGCGACGCCTTTCTACGCCGAAAGCGGCGGTCAGGTCAGCGACCAGGGACTTCTTCGCGGCGGCAGCGTTACGGCGAAGGTGGAGGCCTTGTATAAAGCACCGCATGGACAACATGTGCATGTTGTTACAGTTGAAGCCGGTGAACTGAAAGTCGGTGAAACCGTGAAAGCGGAAGTCGACGAGGCTAAGCGCCGTGATATCGTCAAAAACCATACGGCGACGCACCTGCTCCACAAAGCTCTGAAACAGGTGCTTGGCGAGCATGTCAACCAAGCGGGTTCGTTGGTTGAGCCGCAGCGGCTGCGCTTTGACTTCTCCCATTTCGGCAGCATTACGCCGGAAGAGCTGGCTGATATCGAGCGCCGCGTTAACGAACAGATCTGGAACGGCATCAACGTCAATATCGAATTCAAACCAATTGACGAAGCCAAGTCGATGGGAGCCATGGCGCTCTTCGGCGAGAAATACGGCGACATCGTGCGCGTCGTTCAGGTTGGCGACTACAGCCTGGAGCTTTGCGGCGGCTGCCATGTCCGCAACACGTCGGAGATCGGCATCTTCAAGCTGGTGAGCGAAAGCGGCATTGGCTCAGGGGTACGCCGGATCGAGGCCGTTACCGGACGCTCGGCTTACCAATTCATTGAAGGCCAGCTGGATCTGCTTAAGCAGTCTGCCGAGCTGCTCAAATCCAATGTGAACGATGTGCCGAAACGCATTGAATCGGTTCATGCCCAAATGAAGGAACTCGGACGCGAGAACGAATCGCTGCAAAGCAAGCTGAGCCTCATCGAAGCCGGCCAGCTGACGGATCAGGTGAAAACGGTAGGCGGCAAAGAGCTGCTTGCAGCCCGCGTCAGCGTCGGCAGCATGGATGGACTTCGCTCCCTTGCGGATGAGCTGAAGAACAAGCTTCCTGCGGCAGTATTGGTTCTGGGGGCAGCGATCGAAGATAAAGTCAACTTCGTCGTATCGGTGCCGCAGGAGATGATCAAATCGGGTCTGCATGCCGGCAAACTGGTTAAAGAAATCGCTACAGTATGCGGCGGAGGCGGAGGCGGCCGTCCGGACATGGCGCAAGCCGGTGCCAAGGACGCAAGCAAGCTGGATGAGGCGCTGAAGCTGGCAGAAGAGCTCGTAGCGCAGGCTTAAAGAATATTGGTGGAGGATTTTGCGATGAGGCGAGAGCGGATTTGCAGAATCCTTCATTATAAATAGACCGGTCTTGGCATATAAATTCGAATAAATTTCGTTTTATTTGTTCTTGGAGTTTCCTTACAACGGGATGAGTATGTTATATTAGAAGAAGATATGAAGCCTAAAGAATCAATTCGTCAAAGTATCCTTAGCGATGCTTTTGAAGAAGCGAGGTGTCACAAATGGACTCCATGGATAAGACGATGAAGTTTAATGTTAAGGGCGATGAGAAGGAGGCCTCTTCCAAGGATATCCTTCTTACGGTGTATGATGCTTTGGTTGAAAAGGAATATAATCCGATCAACCAGATTGTCGGCTACCTCCTCTCCGGAGATCCGGCCTACATTCCGCGTCATAATAACGCCAGAAGCCTGGTTAGAAAAAAAGAGCGTGATGAGTTGATCGAAGAGCTGGTCCGGTTCTACTTAGCCAATCACCGATAGGAGAGCTTTATGAGAATCTTGGGATTGGACTACGGCGACCGCAAAATTGGAGTTGCCGTCAGTGATTTATTCGGTTGGACTGCCCAGGGGCTTGAAGTGGTGGAACGCAGACGTGACGGTTCCGAGATGCAGCGCATCGCGGACCTTGTTCGCGAGAACGAGGTGGAAGAGATCGTCGTCGGACTCCCCAAGAACATGAATGGCAGCATCGGTCCCCGTGGTGAAATCTGTATCGATTTCGCTGACAAGCTTAAGGAAATGCTGAAATTACCCGTCCACCTGTGGGATGAGCGGCTGACAACCGTGTCTGCCGAGCGGACGCTGATTGAGGCTGACGTCAGCCGTAAGAAGCGAAAGCAAGTTGTGGATAAAATGGCTGCAAGCTTGATTTTGCAAAATTATTTGGACTCAAAGACTAAAGGGTGAGGGTGATCACAGATGGCCAATGAGCGTAACTATTTTGAGGAAGAACCGGAAGTTATATATATTCCAGATGACGAAGGCAACGAGGAAGAATTCGAAGTCATCATGAAGTTCGAGGTGGACGGATCGGACTCCAAGTATATGATGGTGGTTCCGCTGGAAGCCAGCGATGATGATTCCGACGAAGTCTATGCCTTCCGTTACGAAGAGGATGGAGACGACCTGAAGCTCTACATGATCGAGGATGATGAAGAGTGGCAGATCGTGGAAGAAACGTTTAACACCCTGGTTGCTGAACTTGACGGAGGTAATGAACATGAGTGATTTTTCTGCAGAACAGGCTGTATGGACTTCCGTACTGAAGGAAGCTTTCGGCCCGACTGTAGAGCTGGAGGATGAAGACGGTTCCACAGAAGTCTATGATCTTGCAGCCGAATTCGAAGTAGACGGCCAAACCTATGCGGTGCTGCAAAGCCCCGAGGACGGCGAAGGCGAATACAATATTCTGAAAGTCGTGAAGACGGCGGACGGGAATCTGGAACTGGCGACCATCGATGACGATGACGAATGGGAAAACATCAGCGAGCTGTACGACGAAATGACGTTCCCGGACGACAGTACGGATTAAGCAGTGATTGAACAGCTTCCTAAGAGCAGACAAAATTTCAAAATGAATAAACCTAAGAGGGCGGTGCAGACCGTCCTTTTTGGTTGTGAAGGGTTGGATTTTTCTTGAAAGCTGGCAAAGTTGTATTGGTCATTCTGGTTATTCTTCTGCTTGGTGCAGGAGGCGGAGCCTATTATGTATGGAACGGCCTGCAGCCCGTGAAAGCCTCGGAACAAGCGGTCAAATTCACGGTTGAATCTGGTATGGGTACCTCGAAAATTGCCCAGGTGCTGCATCAAAACGGCCTGATTAAAAATGAAGCGGTATTTAAAGGTTACTTAAAGTGGAAGCATGAAGGCTCCCGGTTTCAAGCCGGCGTCTATGAAGCGAAGCCCGGCATCACATTCGACGAGTTGATTGCCAAGCTGAACAGCGGCGAAGTGGTTAAAGAAGCGATGACCCGGATTACGATTCCGGAAGGGTATACCGTTGAACAGATCGCCAAAAAGGTCAGCGAAGCGACGGGAACGGCAGCGGAAGAATTTATAAAGCTGGCGGATCATCCGGGGAGCGAAGCGGTCGCAGCCTTTCAGGAGATTCCTGCAGGCGCCAAACTGAAGCATGCATCGGAGGGATATTTGTTCCCGGATACCTATGAATTTAAAAAGGGAACAAAAGACAGTGATATTTTTCATAGAATGATGGAGCAATTTCAAAGTAAGATTGACAATATTCCTGATTTGCAGCAGAAGCTGAAAGACCGGGGCATGACACTGCACGAGCTTTTGACCATCGCATCCCTGGTTGAACGCGAGGTTGTGGTGGATGAGGAGCGACCGTTGGTGGCCGGGGTCATTTATAACCGTCTGGATAAAAAAATGAAGCTGGAAATCGATGCAACGGTACAATACGCTCTGCCTGAACCGAAAGAGCGGCTGCTCTACAAAGATCTCAAGGTAGAGAGTCCGTATAATACCTATTTGCATGACGGACTTCCTCCAGGGCCGATTTGCAGTCCAAGCCTAGCGTCCATCGAAGCGGCTTTGAGCCCTAAAGCTTCCGATTATTTGTATTACGTTACCAAGAAGGACGGTTCGCATGAGCATCTGTTTGCAAAGACGTATCAGGAGCATTTAAAGAACATAAAGAAGAGTAACAGCACGACGAAATAAAAGAGGTGCGGTATGACGAAACAACATGAGCTCATGGTAACAGCCGGCTCGCTGCAGGAATGTTCCGCATACATCGATGCGGGAGCGAGCGAGCTGCTGATCGGAGATGCCATATATGGGCTGCGGATGCCGGGCGCATTAACGGAAGCGGAGATCCGCGAAGCGGTGCGAATGGGACAAGCCCGCCATGCCAAAGTGATTGTAAGCATGACCAACGTGATGACCAACGATATGCTGAGGCTGCTGACGGACTACATTTTATTCTTGAAGGACGCGGGCGTATACGCGGTGGAATACAGCGACCCGTCCGTTCTGGCTGCCGTGAAAACCTACGCCCCTTCCATAAGATTGCATTGGAACGCGGAAATGATGTCAACGAATTACGCGACCGCCAACTACTGGGGGCGTAAGGGAGCCGTGCGCGTTGCCGCGGCCAAAGAGCTGAACATGGACGAAATTCTCGATTTGAAGCGTAATCTGGAGATCGAGGCGCAGATTCAGGTGCACGGGATGACGAATATCTACCATTCCAAACGGAAGCTTGTCCAGAGCTACATGATGCATCAAGGCCGGCCGGTACTCGGTGGCAGCCTGGACAAGGAGCGAGGGCTGTTTCTCGTGGAAGCCGACCGGGCTCAGGAAAAGTTTCCGATATTCGAAGATACCCATGGGACGCATATTATGAGCTCGGATGATATCTGCATCCTGGAGGATCTGCACCTCTTGCTTCAGGCGGGTATCGACAGCCTCAAAATCGAAGGGTTCATGAAACCGCTGGGCTATAATGCCGCAGTCGTTCAAGCTTACCGAACCGCGATAGACGCTTACGTGATGAATCCGGCAGGGTATCAATTCCGTGAGGAATGGCTTGATCGAATCCGCGAGCTTCAGGATCCGCAGCGGGAGCTCACCTTTGGATTTTTTTACAAAGAACAAGTCTACTAAACGCCGTATCTGACTGCCCTCTCATGCTTGATCAGGAGAAGCAGCTGCTCTATCTTTCGTTCAATCTATCTAGGTGATTACAGGGAGGTGTCAATAACGTGGAGGAATTGCTCTTCAAACCGTCATACCGGGGGAAAAGAGTCCGACTTTCGAAGCCGGAGCTGCTGGCACCCGCCGGAAATCTGGAGAAGCTGAAATTTGCCGTGCATTATGGTGCGGATGCCGTATATATCGGCGGACAAAAGTACGGGCTGCGGTCGAATGCGGACAATTTTTCATTCGAGGAAATGCGCGAAGGAGTGGAATTCGCCGCGAAATACGGCGCCAAAGTATTCGTTGCCACCAATATTTACGTACATAACGAGGATATTGAAGGCATTGAGGAGTATTTGCGCCATCTTTATGACGCAGGAATAGCGGCAATTATCGCCGCTGACCCGGCGATCATCGAAGTGGCGCAGCGGGCCGTGCCGGGGCTGGAGGTCCATCTCAGCACGCAGCAGTCCACGCTTAACTGGCAGGCGGTGAAATTTTGGAAGGAAGAGGGGCTCCCTCGCGTCGTGCTGGGCAGGGAAGCCAGCCTGGAGGAAATCGCGGAAATCAAGAATCAGGTGGAAATCGAGATTGAAGCGTTTATCCATGGCGCCATGTGTTCTTCGATTTCCGGACGCTGCGTGCTATCCAACCATTTTACCGACCGTGATTCCAACCGCGGAGGCTGCTGCCAGTCCTGCCGCTGGAAGTACGATCTGTTTGAAGATGCCGGAGGGCAGGATTCCGAGCCTGAGGAGTCGTCGACGGGTAATGCCATGGCGCGGTTCCCCCTATTTGAGGAGGAAGACCCCGCCTTTACCATGGGCTCGAAGGATTTATGCATGCTGGAGCATATCCCGGATTTGATCGAGGTTGGCATTGACAGCTTCAAAATCGAAGGGCGGATGAAGTCCATTCACTACGTGGCTACGGTCGTCAACGTTTACCGGCAGGCGATCGATGCCTATTTTGAAGATCCGGAGCATTATGTCCTGCGCCCAGAGTGGCTGGAAGAACTGAACAAAGCGGCAAACCGTCCGCTGAATACCGGTTTTTTCTACGATATCCCGGATCACGAGGATCACATTTACGAGCCGAAAGACAAGGAAGCTCCTTATGATTTTGCCGGACTGGTGCTGGAATATGACGAAACGGATCAGACAGCGGTCATTCAGCAGCGCAACTTTTTCGCCAAAGGCCAAGAGATCGAATTTTTTGGTCCAAACGGCACCTTCTTTAAACAAACCGTACAGGAAATGTGGGATGAGGATGGACTTCCGCTTGAAGCGGCTCGCCATCCGTTGCAGCGGATTCGCATGAAAGTGGATTTTCCTGTCGCGTATTTCGACATGATGCGCAGAAAACATTAATCGAGTTTTTGAATCAGGATGATAGGCCTAAGCCGCTAGACACGTATAGTGTAGCGGCTTTTTTTTGCTTGGAACCGAAAGAATGATGCATGCGGGACGCCAGCCCCATCCTTTTTAGGAAAATAGTTATAAAGAATTTTACGAAAACCCAAAGGATAATGGTGGAAAATGTCGAAGAATAAAGTAGTGGGTTGCTTACATATCAGGTTAGAAAAGAATTTATTGCGGTGGGTGAGGACATGGGAGAGGTACAGGACAAAAAACTTGAAGAAGGCAAGAAAAAGCGTTGGGGGAAGCAAAAGGAGAAAGGCCAGCGCGGGGCTGGGGCAGTTTCGGGGGAAACTGCTTCGAATAAAACAAAGCTCAGCATGAGCTCGGCAGCCTCCCGGTTGCAAAGGATGAATCCCGCGAAGTCGGTCGGGGTGAAGCTGTTTTTGATCTTTTTTACTGCGATTGTATCCTTTGTATTGATTTTGGGCCTGACGTCTTATAGCAAGGCCAAAAGTACGATCAAAAGTAACGCTTCGTCAGCGAACAAGCAGACTATTATACAGACGTCCCAGAAGCTTGATATTATTCTGAAGCAGTATGAGGATATTTCGCTGCAGATTTTCTTTGATCCAGAGACGCAATCGCTGATTGACGACATGTCCTCATCGCAGATGAGCGCATACGACAGCTTCGTGCTGAACGACAAAATCAGTAAAAAGCTGAGCAATCAAATCAACAGTAACAGCACGATCAAAGCGATTTATCTTGTTCCTCCGAAGGCAGAACAGTCTGTGATTATGGCCGGCAGCGCAGGCACCGATACAAGCAGCATTCGGGACCAGGCCTGGTTCAAGAAGGCACAAGGACAGAGCAAATCGTTCTGGGTCGGTTCGGAAAAAGGGAAGGATGAGGCCGATAATTTCAAGCTCGTTCGGCCATTGCAGAGCCTGACGCGCGGCGGTCAATCTTATGTGATCGTGATTGAGCTTAAAACGGCATTGATCGAAGATCAATTGAAGGCGATCAATCTGGGTGAAGGCAGCGAATTGCAGCTGATTACGGCCGATAATCTGGTGGTCGGCTCCAGTAAAGAAGATGAAGCCGGCAAGGCTACCAATTTTACGTTCATGAAAGATGAGAAGGATGAGTCCAGAAGTCTTTATACGGATGATAGTGCTCACCGCAGTATTTTGGCAGTTTACAATACACTCGGTACAAATGGCTGGAAGCTGGTCGGCACGATCCCGACCGAGCTGCTCGTTAAAGATGCGCAGGGTATCCTGCTGCTGACGCTCGGATTTGTGGTTGTCGTCATCATCATTGCCATTCTGATCGGATGGTGGATGATTCACATGATCGCCAGACCCGTAAGCCATCTTAAAGATCTGATGATCGAGGGCTCCAAGGGGAATTTGAAGGTCCGGATCCATCATAAATCCTCGGACGAGATCGGCGAACTCGGCCGAAGCTTCAATCTGATGATGGATCAGATTACGATGCTCGTCCAGCAGACGAACACGACAGCCCAAGCCGTGCTTGAAACAGCAAGCGAATTAACGGATGCTTCGAAGAAAACGGCGCTGTCCGCCAGGGAAATTGCCATTGCCACGGAGGAAATCGCCAACGGAGCCAGCAGCCTGGCTACGGAAGCGGAACGCGGAAATGAGCTGACGGACCATATTTCGCGCCAAATGCAGATCGTCATTTCGGCTAACGAGGAAATGAGCAGCGCCGCGCATCATGTGGAGCAGTCCAGCGAGCAGGGAACCAATCATCTCAGCAGCCTGATGGAAAAAACGCATCAAACCGAGGATATGACCCGGTCACTGATGCATAAGGTCGACAACTTGAAACAAACGACCTCTTCTGTCAACAAGGTGCTTGATGTGCTGCAAAACATTACGAAGCAGACCAATATCCTGTCGCTCAATGCGACGATAGAAGCCGCTCGTGCAGGCGCCGCCGGCAAAGGCTTCATGGTCGTTGCCGACGAAATTCGCCAGCTCGCAGACCAGTCCAGACAGTCCATTGACCTGGTCGGACAGATTACGGAAAAAATCATGAGCGAGATGAACGAAACCGTCGAGGCTCTGCAAGAAGCGAATCCGCTGTTCCAGCAGCAAATGGATTCCGTGAAGGAGACGAATGAGATTTTCATTTCGGTGCAGGATCAGATGAATGACTTCACGCAGCGTTTGGGATCCGTAACGCAATCGATCGAAACGCTGAATCATTCGCAGGAAGTTTTATCTGACGCCATGAGCAATGTGAGCGCGGTTGCCGAAGAGTCTTCCGCTACTTCCGAAGAGGTTGCTTCGCTAAGCAACGAGCAGCAAAGCATCGGCAATCAGCTGGTACAGCTGTCGAACAAGCTGGAAAACGTATCGAATGAGCTGAAGGAGACGCTGTCTCGTTTCACGATTTAATTCAATGAAGTTTGAATGAACCTATAACGTCAGCCAAGAGGCTGTCCCTTGAGAAGCGTCGGGCTTTTCAGGGACAGTCTCTTTCTTGTTCAGGCCATATGGATCCGGGTCCGATTGGAAGCCGTGCGAATAGGACATAATGGAAAAAAACGTCGAAACAGGGAAGCGGTGTTATCGCATGTTGAAGCAGAAGCAGCGGATTTTCTATGTATTGGTTCTATTGACGGGAATATTGGTCATCATCACCTTGAGGCTGGCATATGTACAGCTTATATTTCGCGTGAACAAATTACCGGACAGCGTGTATACCCTGCAGGAAATGTCGGTTCTGCAGCGTGAGCGCGGCGTGGTATTGGATTCGGGCAGGGGGAATATTCTGGACCGCAAAGGCAAACCGATTACCGGAGATACGGTGTCTGCGGCGGTGTTGTTTCCCATTAACAAGAAGGCCCTGTCCAATGAGGATGGCCGTCTGGATTTGATTGCAGGCGCATTGGGAACGAATACGGACAAGCTTCGGCAACAATGGGACAAGCTCAGCGTACCGATTCTTTGGCGCGGAACTTCTTCTAATACGCCTGCGGCCCTGCATCCGAGCCAAGCTGCCCGCATATCCGACCTGAATTTCAGCGGCATCGAGGTTCTTCCCTACACGCAGCGGTATGCAAACAAGCCGAGCGGGATGCAGTGGCTTGGATTTTTGACGGAATCACCGGATCAGAAGCAGCTGCCGCATACCGGTTTTGCGTTTAAGGAAGGCGCCGCCGGATTGGAGAAGACGATGGAATCGCTGCTCCGTGGAATCGGCCCGACCACAGCATATTATTCCGTGGACGGGACGAACCGGGCAATCCCGGGAACGGGCATCCAATTAAAATCCCCGAGTAACCCGTATTATCCGCTTCGGCTGCGTACAACCATCGATCTCTCCCTGCAACAAAAAATCGAAGCGCTGACCGAGAAGGCCGGAATGAAGGAAGGCGCCGTCGTACTGCTTGATGCGAATAATGCTGATGTCCTCTCGATGGTATCCCGGCCTTTTTACAATCCCCTTGACGTTCACCCCGAGCAGCATGCCTGGAATAACCGCGCGCTGCAGGCTGCCGTACCCGGTTCCATTTTCAAAACCGTGGTTGCCGCTGCAGCGCTCGAAGCGGGAGTAACGACGCCCGGGGAATCCTTTTACTGCTCAGGACACTACGGCAAATACGGATTATCCTGCTGGAAGCAAGGCGGACACGGGGCTTTATCGCTGGAGAGGGCCTTTGCCGAGTCCTGCAACGTCGTATTCGCGGAGCTGGCAGAGCGTTTGACCGGTGAACAGCTGGAGGAGACAGCCCGTAAGCTGGGGCTATTGCGCACCGTCGGATGGGAGGCCAAATATATGTTGGGTCTGCCCCTTCTGAGACCATTTGATCATGAGGAAGCAGGTGCCTTATTTGTAAGCGCAGACGCTGCGCTGGACGGAGGGACAAGGGCACAATCCGGAATCGGCCAAAGGGATGTGCGCGTGACGCCGCTGCAGGCGGCGAATATGGTTGTTACGCTTCTGCATGGGGGACGGGTGCATGCACCGCGCATCGTGGAAAATGTTACGTACGCAAACGGGCAGCTCATGAAAGAGTTTAAGCCGCATTTGTCGCCATCGAGCATGGGTAGCATCCGGCCCAAGACGACATCGCTGATTCGCGAATGGATGGAAAAAGTAGTGACGGAGGGAACGGGGAAATCGCTGCTGCATTCCAGATGGAAGCTTGCGGGGAAATCGGGCACCGCGCAGGTGCTGGTTCAGGGGCGGCAGCGCAATAATCAGTGGTTTATCGGGTACGGGCCCGTCGACCGGCCGAAATACGCTGCAGCCGTCCTGTTCCAGAATATGCCGACCGAAGGCAGCAATCAGGCTACCGCCTTATTCGGTCAAATTATGAATCTGCTCGCTTCTCAGGAGTCGTAGCTTCCGGAGCTTTGGCGGTACCAGCGGTGCTCATATCAAACGGTGATACGTCAAACTCTTCCTGCGGCAGCCGGATCCAGCTCTGCAAATACCCCTGCTGCAGCAGCTCTTTAATGAGAATCAGCAGTACAGGCGACAGAATGAGGCCGGCAACGCCGAAAATGGAAAGCGAAATGATCATGAACGACAGCATGAGAAAAGCCGAGGAGATGCCAATGGAGTTGCCGGTAATTCTCGGCTCGAGCAGCTGGCGCGTCAAAAGGACGACCACAAGCAGCACGCATAGTCCGATGGCCAGGCTGATGTTGCCCACGATGAACAGATAGACGATCCACGGAATCAGAACAACCGGTACGCCGACCAGCGGTAAAATATCGAAGAGGGCGCATACAAGCGCAAGGGACAGCTCGTTGCCTGTCCGCAAAATCAGCAAGCCTGCATAAATCAGAACGAAGGTAATCAGCACCATGATGAACTGTGCTCTGATGTATGAACCGATGGCTTTCAGCACATAGGTCTTCATAAAGACATAGGCATTTTTAAAAGTTCTGGGAGACTTGTCCTTGACGATTTTGCGCCATCCGCCGATCTCCGTGCTGAGAAAGAAGGCGAGAATAATCGCGATGCCGAAATTAGCCATAAAATTTGAGAACGAGCTGAAAAGGGAAACCATATACTTTAGAAAGCTGGTGGCCCATCCGGTAGCATAATCGGTGAAATTTTTGAAGTTCTCGTTCATTTTCTCCGTGATGTTGGGAGGCAGCGATTCAATTTTATGCTGGAGAAATGCAGTTGTTTTGGTAAATGCCGTTTGGATCATTTGTGTGTATTGGGGCAAATTATCTTGGAGCTGGGCGATCTGGGAGACGACGATCAGGCCGATACCGAACAGGATTCCTAGGATAATCAGCACGAACAGCAGGACGGAAATGGCTGATGCCAGCGTTTTGGGCAGACCTCGACGATTCAGGAACTTGGCCAATGGCTCGATCATGAAAAAAACGAGGAAGGATAAGAACACGGGGGCTGCGATCTGGTAAAGCTTGCTGAACACGTACATGATGAGCAGCACGGTCAGCACGATCATCCCGATGTCGAACAGCGTCCTCCAATATTTTTTGTACAGCGGAAGCATGATTAAACATCTCCTATGTATTTGTATTTAAATTTTAAAAAAATGCCTATTTTGCAGGAGGCTGTGATAAAATAAAAGATAGCGTCTTTATATTTTTCATTGAACGTCTGTTTTTTTATGCAGAAACGAGACGGGTTCCCTATATTGGCACAGCTTTCCGCTCTTAGTACATTTTATAGAGTAACCTGCCTTTCGGCAAGTCAAAGTCAAACAGAGAAAAGTGGGGATGATGACATGCAGACTTTGCTGCTTTGGTTGTTTTATATCTCATCTTTTTATGCGTTCATTCCCGGACTTATCACCCGCATTTTCGGGTTCCGCGTATTTCGGAGAGGCAGCGGCGAACATGAATATGCGCTGACTTTCGATGACGGGCCTGATGCGCAGTATACGCCGCAGCTGCTGGATTTGCTGAAACGGTATAATGCCAAGGCGACCTTCTTCGTGGTCGGCTCGCATGCCGAGCAAAATCCCGAGCTGGTCAAACGGATGCATGATGAGGGGCATTTGATCGGTATTCATAATTATGTACACAAGTCCAACTGGCTTATGCGGCCGGCGACTGTATCGAAGCAGATTATGAAGACCGACAAAATTATTCACTCGATTACCGGTGAACGTACTTCGTATTACCGGCCGCCATGGGGCATCGTCAATCTTTTCGATTTGAAGAAAAGGGGCGGCAAATTTAAAATCGTGCTCTGGTCCGCGATGTTCGGCGACTGGAGAGAACGAATCGGCGCTGATCGCTTAACGGAGCGCATCCTGAACAAGCTGCAGCCCGGAGAAGTGCTGCTGCTTCACGACTGCGGCACGACCGCGGGCGCGAATCCCGATGCGCCGCAGCAGATGCTGATTGCCCTGGAGCGAGTGCTTGAAGAGGCAGAGCGCCGCGGCCTGAAAAGCATTCGGATTGACGAAATGATCAAGGCCAAGGAAAATGCTCCTGAGAAGAAGCTTTCGCACAGCAAGCTTGCGGTCGTCAAGCTGTGGCTGATCTGGGAGACGATTTTTCACAAGCTGTTCCGGCTGAAAACCGTGAATCCGCTCGATCCGCTGCTGCATTACCGACTGCGGAAATACAGCGGCGACACCATTGAGCTGGAGAATGGAACGAAGCTGCAAAAGGGCGACAAGGTCGTGGAGCTGCATTTCGATAATGAAAAGCTGTTCCGCTTCGGAATCCGGTCGCGTTCATCGGTCCACCTGGCCATTCAGATGATCCGCTCGATGGAAAAAGAGCTTCCGACGCTGGCCCATCAGCTGATGGAAGATCCGGCTGCCAGCACAAGCAAAGCACTGTACGGCGTGACCATGGTTAATCGCGGTCCGCAGCAGTTCGGCTTTCAGATCGTAGAATTGAAGGACGGGCTTTTTTCCAGATCAACACGGCTTTATTTGAAATTCCTACTTAGCGTGATTCATCCTTCCGGCCAATCTCGCCTGAAGGAGCACGCGCAGCTGCTCGTTCCGAAAATGCTTCTGATGCCGATTGCCGATTTCTTCGAGCGTTATGCCGAGAATGGATCGCATCGACACCATCTGGAGGCCAAGAGAAGCAGAAGAGATACGCTTGAAACGGCGGAAGCCAATGAACTCAGCCTGTCTGCTGCGTCGCAAGGACTGGAAAGCTCGACTCCGGCAATTTAAATTATTTTATACCGCTTACTACACAAGAATCCTGTTGGCTAAGATCATTAGCTGCCAGGATTCTTTTTTGCTGATGTAACCCAATTTATAGAAAAAAATGCTTGCATTCCCTTTCTGAATATTCTATTATATGGGTGTAGGAACATTTGTTCTGATATGGTGAGGAGGGGATCATCCGATGTTTAAAAAGCTGGAATGTGTATGTATTCATACGAAGGATATTGATAAATCTTTGTCGTTTTACACCTCGATGGGGCTGAAGGAAAACTGGAGAATCGAACGTGTGCTGGATAGCGGATTTGTATGGACGCTCGTCGGATTGATTTTTCCTGAGCTTAACAGCTCGGAGCTCGTACTCAGCAACCATCCTCAGAATCAGTCAACGGAAATTGAAATTCTCGTTGACGATGTACAGGAAGCCTATAATGAGCTCAGCAAGCATGAAGAAATTGAATGGATCGGGCTGCCGTTTGAGACAGAGTCGGGGCATGTAGCGATCATGGAGGCTCCTGACGGCAACGTGTTTGTTCTGGTTGGGAAATAACGCCGCCTGCGTGTCAACAAATATGCGGGCATCATATAAGAAAGGGCAGCACGCCCGGTCTCAATGACTGGAGGTGCTGCCCTTTTATTACGGTTATGATATTCGTTCTATTAGATCTTCATGACGCCGCCTTGGCTGGCATTGGTGACAAGCTTGGAGTAACGGGCGAGATAGCCTGTTTTTACTTTCGGCTCGAATTCTTTCCACTCGTTGGCACGACGGGTAGCCAGTTCTTCCTCGCTCACCAGCAGCTCGATCTTCCGGTTGTTGAGGTCAAGCTCAATGATATCTCCGTCATGAACGAAAGCGATCGGTCCGCCTTCGGCAGCTTCCGGAGAAATATGACCGATGCTGATGCCGCGGGATGCGCCGGAGAAGCGTCCGTCGGTAATCAGGCCGACTTTGGCGCCGAGCCCCATGCCCACGATTTGGGATGTAGGGGCGAGCATTTCCGGCATGCCCGGTCCACCCTTAGGACCTTCATAACGGATGACGACGACCATGCCTTCTTTGACTTTGCCGTTCGCGATGCCTTCCAGAGCTTCTTCTTGGGAGTCGAAGCAGATGGCAGGCCCTTTATGATAACCGCCAACCGAAGGATCTACCGCGCCGACCTTGATGATCGAGCCTTCCGGTGCCAGGTTGCCGTACAAGACGGCCAAACCGCCGCGTTCGGAATACGGCTGATCAATCGGATGGATCACGTTCTTATCCTGGATTTCGCAGCCAGCTACGTTCTCCGCGATCGTTTTGCCGGTTACGGTCATGCAATCGCCATGCAATGCATCCGGCTTCTTGAGAAGCTCATGCAGCACAGCGCTGACGCCGCCTGCAATATGAACGTCCTCAATAAAGTAATCGGAGGCTGGTGCCAGTTTCGAAATATGAGGTACGCGGTTAGCCACTTCATTGATCCGTTCGATCGGATAATCGATGCCTGCTTCCTGGGCAAGTGCCAGCGTATGCAGTACGGTGTTGGTGGATCCGCCCATAGCCATATCCAGCGCAAAGGCGTTGTCGATCGACTCGAGTGTGACGATGTCGCGCGGCTTGAGATCCATTTTAACGAGTTCCATCAGCTGGCGTGCCGATTGCTTGACGAATTCCTTGCGTTCTTCCGCAACGGCCAGGATGGTTCCATTACCAGGCATCGCAAGGCCGAGCGCCTCTGCCAGACAGTTCATGGAGTTGGCAGTAAACATGCCGGAGCAGGACCCGCAGGTCGGACAACCGTATTGTTCGAGCTCCATCAGCTCATCATCGGTAATTTTGCCAACCTGGTGGGCGCCAACGCCTTCGAATACGGAGGTGAGGGAAAGTCTGCGGCCTTTGCTGTCGACGCCGGCTTTCATCGGTCCGCCGCTGACGAAGATGGTCGGAATGTTCACGCGCAGTGCGCCCATCAGCATGCCGGGCGTAATTTTATCACAGTTCGGAATGCAGACCATGCCATCGAACCAGTGAGCGGATACGACGGTTTCCAGGGAATCCGCAATAATTTCGCGGCTTGGCAGCGAGTAGCGCATGCCGATATGGCCCATTGCGATTCCGTCGTCGACTCCGATGGTGTTGAACTCGAATGGAACGCCGCCGGCTTCGCGAATGGCTTCCTTGACGATTTTGCCGAATTCCTGCAGATGCACATGTCCAGGAACGATATCGATGTAGGAGTTGCACACGGCGATAAACGGTTTGCCGAAATCCTCTTCCTTTACGCCGGCTGCACGCAGCAAACTGCGGTGCGGAGCGCGGTCGAAGCCTTTTTTGATCATGTCTGAACGCATTTTATTAGCTGCCATGATGTCTCTTCCCCCTATTAGGTTAAAATGTGAAAACCCATCTCGCTTTAGCGCGGTTACTCAAAGAAGTGCCCGAATAAACGATTTTAAATGAGTCTATCACAAAATGAGAGGTTTTTCTAGCGATGAATGCGAAGCAGGAGCCCGGAAAACGGCCTTAACGGTAAAAAAAGGCATCCCCATCCCAAGGCGGGACGGTAGATGCCTTTTTTTTGCCATTGTGGTCATGATATCAAGCTTATATTAGTTTTTTCCGCCTTTGCGGCCGATTTCTTTGTAAAAGTCCTTGTCATGCGAATCGGAGGTTGCTTCTCCGCCTTTACGGCCAATCTCCTGATAAAAATCTTTGTCATGCGATTTGGAGGTCGCTTCTCCGCCTTTTTTGCCGATTTCCTGATAGAAGTCTTTGTCATGGTTTTTGGCGGTTGCTTCTCCACCCATACGACCTGCTTCTTCTCTGCTCATTTTACCGTTGTTGTTGTTATCATTACGTGCCATTACAAATCACTCCTTGGTAGTCGTTTTTTGTTTTTTCCTGCGCGCATTCATTACTTACCACCTTCGAAATGGAGTGAAACAATTAATTTGCATAATATTTGGTAACTAACTTGCTTTCAGCGTTCTTGTGTTCGTCGTTTCATGATATTGTTTCATCATAGGGGTCTGCTCCAGGTGAGACGTTCCAAACGCGTAATCCAGGTTACCGGAGGCTCGATCACGGGATGCGTTATTTTTCTAACGACAGGCTGGGCGAGAGCAAAGGCCAGGCACAACGCGCCGGCGATGAGCATGAGTACGGCCAAGGGGTGATCCATGTAGTTGTATAGCCCCGATATGACCGCCAACCGAATCACGAAGCCGTGAAGCAGAAATACGTACAGGGTACGGCGTCCAAGATCGGTGATATGACGCTTGCGGAACGGAACCCACGCGAGAAAGGCAGCGCCCGATATGAACTGGAGACCGTAAAGGGCTATCCGGTAAAATCCGGCATACCACTCCAAATGCCCGAGCTGCATATACGTCATGCTGCCGAATAGCCAGCCTTCGGGCATGTGCAGACCGTACATGGCGATAATCGCGAGAAGAAGGGCCGATGCGGCGGCGGCAATGCGCTTTTTCTGTTTAGTGAAAAAATGCACAAAAGTATCGAACGAAAAATGATACCCGATCACGAAGAAGGGCAGGTAGACGAATGTCCGGCTAAAGCTCAGCCATGCCCCGTCCAGCCTTAAGTAACCGACCAATACGCCGAGAACGAGCGATAGAACGACCTGCGCAGCCGGATTGAATTTATGCATGGCCAGCGTCAGCAGACGCCATCCGATGTGGCTCGCAAGAAACCAGAGCAGCAGGTAAGGGGCGAAAAACGAGTGGTGAATATTTTGCACGCGGAAAACGGTCATATCCAGCAGCGAATAGAGGCTTTGAAAAATGATGTATTGCATGCCGATTTGCAGGAGCGTTTTACGGCCAGCTGCACCCGCCAGCGTCCCTTTGGCAAAATATCCGGTCACGAACACGAACAGCGGCATATGAAAGGTGAAGATCCACAGGTACAGCGCATGAACGCTGTCCATTTGCCGAATCAGGGGCTCAATCGCATTGCCTATGAGAACGGTCAAGATCAAAAGGAACCGTAAATTCAGAAAATAAGTTTCTCCTTGCTTGCTTAAGGTCTTTTCCATGATGCTTCCCTCCATTTTCCTTCACCTTTAAATTACTACGCGGGGAGGAACGTCATTGTGATTTTTATCACATGAGGAAACGCTATCATTTGTTCCAATTGTGTCAAAGTGATGACACTGTTACATATTGACAACCCCGTCTCCTAAACGGACAATAAGTACAGATTTAAACGAGGAAAGGGGACTATTATGCAGCAGGATCATGCTGGTTTGGCACCTGAATTGGTTACCTTTGGCGAAAGTATGGGATTGTTTACGGCGCAGGACTCCAGGGGACTGGAATATGCATCGACTCTGCACAAATCGTTTGGCGGAGCTGAAAGCAACGTGGCGATCGGCGTAGCAAGGCTGGGGCATCGCGCAGGATGGTTTGGAGCGCTTGGCAACGACCCGATCGGAACCATGATATATAAGGCGATCCGCGGCGAAGGCGTTGATGTGTCGCGTGCCCATTTGAGCAGTGAGGCGCCTACGGGACTTATGATCCGCGAGAATACGGCAGGCAAGTCATCGGTGTATTATTACCGTAAAGCTTCGGCGGCAAGCCGAATGCAGGCCGATCAGCTGGACGAAGGCTACATTCAGAGCGCACGAATGCTTCATGTGACCGGAATTACGGCGGCGATCAGCCCGTCAGCGCTGGCATGCGTGGAACGCGCCATGGATATCGCGCGCAGCGCAGGCGTCAAAATCAGCTTTGACCCGAATTTGCGGCTGAAGCTGTGGACTCTCGAAGAAGCACGGAGCGTTCTGCTGCGGCTGGCGGAGAAGGCCGATTACTTCCTGCCCGGGCTCGATGAACTCAAGCTTCTATATGATATGGAAGAAGATGAAGCCGTTTTCAGTGAGCTATCCCGACTGAAAGCCGTATCGATTGTGAAGGGCGGACCGGATTTGACCTATGTTTTGGAGCATGGTACCCTGACGGAAGTTCCTTATTTCAAAGCGGACCAGGTGCTGGATACGGTCGGAGCGGGTGACGGATTTTGTGCCGGTTTTATCTCCGGTCTACTGAAAGGGCATTCGACCGTGGAAGCGGTACGCCTTGGGAACCTGATGGGCTCCATGGTCATTCAAGCCGTAGGAGATTGGGAAGCGCTGCCAACCTCGGAGCAGGTTGATGCCAAGCTCGGACACAAGGCGCACATCGAGCGGTAGTTTGGGCATGAAAACAGCAGGCGTACATAGTTTGAACGTGGAATTTCCCGGCATCTTTGTCCAATGTTTCCATCCGTAGACATCCCGTCAGGATTTCCATATAATGAGTGAAAAGGAGCATGTTATCGTGAAAAAACTTCAGGTTATACAGAAGATTGTGGAGCACGGCGTCGTAGCTGTTCTGCGAGGTGATTCGGCCGATCAGGTCTTCGCCATGGCAGAAGCCGCCATCGCGGGTGGAATCAAGGTCATTGAAGTGACCATGACCGTTCCTGGAGCTTTGCATGCGATTGAAAAGCTGAGCCGTATGTACAGCTGGAAAACGGAAGATCCCGATAAATTCGCGGTCATCGGTGCAGGCACCGTTCTGGAGCCTCAGACAGCACGCGCAGCCATGATGGCGGGCAGCGAGTTTATCGTTGGGCCTTCACTGAATCCGGAAACCGTTAAAATCTGCAATTTGTACCGCGTTCCGATCCTGCCGGGTGTAATGACGATCGCCGAAGTACAGCATGCGCTGGAGCTGGGGGTCGATATCGTCAAGCTGTTCCCGGGCAACCTGTATGAGCCGGGCATCATCAAGACGATGAAGGGCCCGATGCCGCAGGCGAACTTTATGCCGACAGGCGGGGTATCGCTGTCCAACCTGAAGGAGTGGATTCAGGGCGGCGCCGTAGCCGTGGGCATCGGTTCGGACCTGACAAACGAGGCCGTGAAGAACGGCAACATGGATCTCGTTCGGCAGAAATCGGAGCAGTACATCCAAGCTTACCGCGAAGCCAAGGGTTTGTCGTAAGCATCGTCGTACCTGTCACGCACTAATTTGCCGCATGGTTAGCGGCCTGATCTAACAGCCTGCCATCCCACGGGGAGGCGGGCTGCTCACGTATCCATCGTGTTTTTAAGATTCAGAGCGCATGAATTTACATTATATATGTATGGGAACAACCCGATCACATGTGGAGGTGCACACAAGGTGCAGAAGATTGAAACATTGGCCTCTTGGATTGAACAGAGTGATAACATCGTCTTTTTTGGCGGAGCCGGTACCTCTACAGAGAGTGGTATTCCCGATTTTCGTTCCGCCGCGGGTCTGTACCAAACTGAGCAGCATTCTCCCTATCCGCCTGAGGTTATGCTAAGCCGCTCGTTTTTTGTCAAAATGCCCGATATTTTTTTCGATTTTTACCGCAGCAAGATGCTTCATCCCGATGCCAAGCCCAATGGCTGCCACCGGCTTCTTGCCAAGCTGGAGGCGATGGGGAAGCTGAAGGCTGTCGTCACGCAAAATATCGACGGGCTGCATCAGAAAGCGGGCAGCAAGGAAGTACTGGAGCTTCATGGTTCGGTCCATCGCAATTATTGCATGGACTGCCGGCGGTTTTTCGGGCTCGAGCAGGTGATGGCGAGCAAACATGTGGTGCCTCGTTGTCCATACTGCCAAGGGATCATCAAGCCGGATGTCGTATTATATGAAGAAGCGCTGGATCAGCAAGTGCTGATCAGCTCCATGGACGCCATTACCCATGCGGATCTGCTCATTGTTGGGGGAACGTCGCTTACGGTGCATCCGGCGGCAGAACTCGTCTCCTATTTTGAAGGATCCCGGTCGGTGCTGCTGAATATGGATCCGACACCCTATGACCGCAAGGCCAGTCTGATGATGAACGACAAGATCGGCGAGGTCATGGACCAGGTGAGCGGGTTGCTGGGCATCTGAGGATGCTTTGCATTCGATAGGCGCCAGGAATGGCCTGGCGGGCTTGTAATCGGTTTCTTGTCAAAGATACCGCAAAAGAGATATGATATTTCAAAGCAAGGGTACCTTATTATGGAAAGGCGGATTGCAATGGCATACACACCAAGCGAAGCAAGATACGAAGAAATGGTTTATAACCGCTGCGGCCGGTCGGGCCTGAAGCTTCCGGCCATTTCTCTTGGCCTCTGGCATAATTTCGGCGGCGTCAATACATTCGAGAATGCGCGCAATATGGTCACGAGAGCCTTTGACCTGGGTATCACCCATTTCGATTTGGCGAACAATTACGGGCCTCCTCCCGGCTCGGCCGAAGAAACGTTCGGCAAAATACTCGAGCAGGATCTCAAGGGATACCGCGACGAGCTGATTATTTCCTCCAAAGCCGGATACTATATGTGGCCGGGACCATACGGGGAGTGGGGTTCGCGCAAAAATTTGATTTCCAGCCTGGATCAAAGCTTGAAACGGCTGCGCCTCGACTACGTGGATATTTTCTATTCGCACCGGTTTGATCCGGAAACGCCGCTCGAGGAAACGATGATGGCCCTGGATCATATCGTGCGCTCGGGCAAAGCCCTGTACGTGGGAATCTCAAACTATTCCGCAGAGCAGACAGCCGAAGCCATTTCGATTCTAAAATCGCTCGGTACTCCGCTGCTGATTCATCAGCCAAGCTATTCCATGCTGAACCGCTGGATCGAAAACGGACTGCAGGATGTCTTGGAGGAAAATGGGGTCGGCAGCATCGCCTTCACACCGCTTCAACAAGGTCTCCTCACCAATAAATATTTGAACGGCGTTCCGGAGGACTCGCGGGCTGCCAGCTCCTCGGTATTTCTAAACGCGCACGACATTACGCCGGAGGCGCTGCGAAAAATTCGTGCCTTGAATCAGCTTGCGGCTGCGCGCGGTCAAAGTCTGGCCCAATTGGCGCTTGCCTGGGCGCTCCGCGGCGGCAAGGTGACATCCGCCTTGATTGGCGCAAGCCGCGTCAGTCAAATCGAGGATAACGTTGCGGCACTGAAAAATCTGGAGTTCAGCAGCGAAGAGCTCGAGCGCATCGAAGCGATTTTGAAAACGGAAAACGAGTCATAAATATCCTGCTGTCCCTAACATAGAAGAAGCCCGCTCGTTCCTTTCGGAGCAGCGGGCTTCTTGGATTTCAGCTTCATTTAAATATAGAGCGTTACGCTAGTATAGGCAGTCATGCAGCGAAGATGGCGAAGCGGCCACCAGCGTGCGGTAATGGCTCGGCGAATGGCCGCACAGCCGCTTGAACTGACGCGAGAAATACAGGGCATCGGTCATGCCGACCGAGGCGGCAACCTGTTCGATCGACAGCTCCGGCCGTTCCCGGAGCAGCTGGCGCGATTTATCGATCCGCAGCTTGAGCAGATAGGTGACGGGCGACATGCCGGTCTCTTTTTTGAAGATACGGGACAAATAGGCGCGATTATAGCCCAGGCTTTCGCACATTTGCTCGATCGACACGGGATGCGCGTACTGGGCGGACATGTAGTGGATCATTTGTTTGACCGTCCGCTGAACTTGGGATTCGGTTCCGGTCAGGCGGATTTCACTCGTCAGAATCTCCCGGGCTTCGGAAAAAATAAGGTAGAGATAGCCGAGGGCTGCCATATCCGAGCTCTCCTTTTTACTGTAAAAAGCGTCCGCGATTCGCTGGATGGAAGAAGGGATGAGGGTGCTGCCGCTCGTGTAGAGGATGGATTGTTCTCCGGTGAAGCCGGCCGAATCCGCCAGAACCTCCGCTTCGCTTCCGGAAAAAGCCGTCCAACGGTAGCGCCAGGGGTCGGCCGCATCCGAAGCATAGCTGACCAGCTGCCCCGGATGAATAAGAAAACAGCTCCCTTCGCCAAGTTCGTAGGTATGCTGTTCGGAACGGAACAGGCCTTTGCCGCTTTCCACATAATGAAGCAGGTAGTAGTCATATATTTTCGGGCCGACGATATGCAGCGGCTTGGTCTGGCTTTCACCAGCGAACAGCACATGCAGCGGGCTCTGATCATGATAAACCGGATTGGAAGCCACGCTGTAGCTTTCCTGAATGGCCATAATAAGGTCTCCTTTTGCGTTATCCTGGGTAATGATAGATAGGACGTTAATTCATTATAAACCTGAAAGTCACATAAATCCATATTGAACGAACATAATTGCATTAACGAAAGTCAGCGTTGTTTTTATAATGAAATCAGAACGTTACCATAAGGAAAGGATGGTGCATCGCAAATGAAAATAGATTCTCTGAAACAGCAGTTTATCGAAAAATACGGCGACAGCAAGCGTGACGTGGAGGTCTTCCTCGCACCCGGACGCGTCAATCTGATCGGGGAGCATATCGATTATAACGGAGGTTATGTGCTGCCGGCCGCGCTTGAATTCGGAACGACTTTGCTTGCGCGCCAGCGGGATGATGACAAGATCCGGCTTGCAACCACCAATTTTCCATACGAGAAGGAATTCAGTCTCAAGGAGCTCGGCAAGGAAAAGACCGGCGAATGGGTCGATTATGCCGTCGGGGTCATGGTCGAGAACAAAAAAATCGGCTGTCCGGTCACGACAGGCTATGACCTGCTGTACCACGGAGAGATTCCGAACGGTGCGGGTCTTTCGTCCTCGGCCTCCATTGAGGTGGTCACGGCATTTGCTTTGCAAACGATGGAAGGCTGCGAGACGGATACCGTGAAAATAGCACTGCTCGCGCAGCGCGCGGAGAACCAATACGTCGGCGTCAACTGCGGCATCATGGACCAGTTTGCCGTGGCGAACGGCAAGCAGGACCACGCGATTCTGCTGATGTGCGACACGCTCGAATATACGCATGTACCGTTCAATACGGGAGCCTATAAAATCATCATCGGCAATACCAATAAGCGCAGAGGCCTGGTCGATTCGGCTTACAATGAGCGCAGACAGCAGTGCGAAGAGGCGCTAGAGATTTTGAAAAAGGAAATCCATGCGCTCAAATATTTGGCGCAGCTAAAGCCGGATCAATTCGAGACTCTGCAAAACCACATCAAGGATGAGACGGTGAGACGGCGCGCACAGCATGTCGTCGAGGAGAACCAGCGCGTGCTCGATTCGGTGGAGGCTTTGAAAAACAATGATCTTGAGCAGTTCGGGAAGCTGATGAACGAATCGCATGAATCGTTGCGGTATCTTTACGAGGTCAGCTGCGAAGAGCTGGACGTTATGGTGGAGGAAGCGCAGCGCATTCCGGGAACGCTTGGAGCACGCATGACCGGTGCCGGCTTCGGCGGCTGTACGGTTTCCCTGGTTCATGAGGATTCCGTGGAACAGTTCGTGCAGCAGGTGGGCCAAGCCTACGAGGAGCGCACGGGCCTCAAGCCTGAGTTTTATGTTTGCGGTACCGGTGACGGCGTAAAAGAATTGAAGGAGGGCAAATAACATGGCAATTCTGGTGACAGGCGGAGCGGGCTATATCGGATCGCATACGGTAGCGGCGCTTCTGGAGCGTGGTGAAGAGGTCGTTGTACTGGATAATCTGCAAACGGGGCACCGCGATGCTCTTCTGGGCGGCAAGCTGTATGAAGGGGATTTGCGCGATAAGGAGCTGCTTGCGAAGCTGTTCAGCGAGAATCGCATTGATGCCGTCATTCATTTTGCAGCCAATTCGTTGGTAGGCGAGAGCATGCAAAAGCCGGTAAAATACTATGACAATAACGTCTACGGCACGCTGTGCCTGCTGGAAGCGATGGATGCGGCCGATGTCCGCAGCATCGTATTCTCTTCGACCGCGGCAACCTACGGCGAGCCGGAACGCGTGCCGATCCTGGAAAGCGACCGGACGCAGCCGACCAACGTCTATGGCGAAACGAAGCTGATGATGGAACGGATGATGTCCTGGTTCGATCAGGTGCTCGGCATCAAATATGTCGCTTTGCGCTATTTCAATGCAGCCGGCGCGCATGACAGCGGCAAAATCGGCGAAGATCACCGTCCGGAGAGCCATCTGATTCCGCTCGTGCTGCAAACCGCACTGAAGCAGCGCGAGAGCATTGCGGTGTTCGGAGACGATTATCCGACGGCAGACGGAACCTGCATCCGTGATTATATCCATGTGAGCGACTTGGCGGATGCTCATCTTCGCGCCGTGGATTATTTGCGCAAAGGGGAGAGCAGCAACGTGTTCAACCTCGGTATTGGCGAAGGCTTTTCGGTGAAGGAAGTCATTGAAACGGCGAAAAAGGTCACCGGCCTCGATATCCCTGTCGTCATGCAGGCCCGTCGTGCAGGAGATCCGGCGGTGCTGGTGGCTTCCTCGCAGAAGGCCAGAGAAGTACTGGGCTGGAACCCTTCCCGCGAGAAGCTGGAGGATATCATTCAGAGCGCATGGAGCTGGCATCAGAGCCATCCGCAGGGCTACGGGGAAGAGTAAGGGGGAAAAGCAGTGAATACAGCGACGACAACGAGAACGACCCAGGAGCAGGAGGCGCTCCAAGCTATCGAGCGGCTTGTAGCCTTTGCCCTGGAACACCGATTGATCGAGCCGCTCGACGAAGACTACAGCCGCAATCTCCTGCTGGAGCTGTTCGGCTTCAGCGAGCCTTACCTGGAATCGGATCCGCTCGAGCCGCTTGCCGGACCGCAGCCCGCGCTGGACGTCTTGATCGATTACGGCCTTCAACTCGGTCTGATTCCCGAGAATACGGACACCTACCGCGATCTGCTCGACGCCAAGATCATGGGTCATCTGATGGCGCGTCCCTCGGAGATCGTCCGGGAATTCAATCAGCTGGCGGACACAGAAGGTATCGAGGCTGCGACGGATCGTTTCTATCAGCTGTCGATCGATTCCAACTATATCCGCATGGATCGCGTGAACAAAAACGTGTACTGGGAGCATGAATCCGAGTACGGCACTATCGAAATGACGATTAACCTGTCCAAGCCGGAAAAAAGCCCGAAGGAAATCGCCATGGCGAAGCTGCTGCCGCCGCCGGTCTATCCGAAATGCCAGCTTTGCCGCGAAAACGTCGGCTATGCAGGGCGGGTCAACCATCCGGCACGCCAAAACCTTCGCGCCATACCGCTTGCGCTAAACGGCGAACCTTGGTTTTTCCAATACTCGCCTTACGTGTATTATAACGAGCACTGTATCGTGTTCCATCATGATCATGTGCCGATGAAGCTGACCAAGGACAGTCTGCGGCGCCTGCTCGCATTCGTGGATCACTATCCGCATTATTTTATCGGCTCGAATGCCGATCTGCCGATCGTGGGCGGCTCGATCCTGACCCATGACCATTTTCAGGGCGGACGGCATACGTTCCCGATCCAACATGCGCCGAAGGAAGCCATCTTCAGTCATCCGGAATTTGTGGGTGCTACCGTCAGCATCGTGAAATGGCCGATGTCCGTGCTCCGTTTGACCGGAAAAGACAGCAGCGTGCTGCTGGAGCTGGCGGACAGCATTTATGAAGCCTGGAAACAGTACAGCGATCCGGCAGCCGATATTTTGGCGTTCAGCGAAGAAAACGGTGAGAAGGTGCGGCATAACACGGTCACGCCGATCGTGCACCGGACGCCGGACGGAAGCTATGAGATGGATTTGGTGCTCCGGAACAACCGCACCAGCGCGGAGTTTCCGGCAGGCATTTTCCATCCGCATGAAGAGATGCATCACATCAAGAAGGAAAATATCGGCCTGATCGAAGTGATGGGACTCGCGATTTTACCAGGAAGACTGAAGGAGGAGCTGGACCTTACGGCGGGCATCCTTGCCGGCGACAGCGACCTTTACGAAGCCTTGATGCAGCAGGAGGAACATGCCTTGAAACTGCATAAGCCTTGGATCGGGCAGCTTGTTGCCAAATACGGTACGGACCACAGCAAAGAGGAAGCCTGGCAGATCGTACAGTCCGAGGTGGGCAGCATTTTCGTTGAAATTTTGGGTCATTCAGGGGTATATAAAAGAACGGACGCAGGCAAGGAGGCCTTCCGCCGTTTCGTAACGCATATCGGCTGCAGTCCGGAGCAACAATAAATTTTACAAAGGCCATAGCAGCCAGTTTTCAAACAGGCAAACCGTTCATATCCGTGTATTCGGATAAGGGCGGTTTGTTTCTTATATGCGTATAGGGGTATAATAGTTGAGCAACTTTTATTTTTAACTTGGAGGCGATTCTAAAGTGAATCCATTTGAATTCCATAATCCAACCAAGCTGATCTTTGGTAAAGGCAAGCTTGATACATTAAAAACTGAAGTGCCGAAGTACGGCAAAAACGTTTTGCTCGTATACGGCGGCGGCAGCATTAAGCGCAGCGGTCTGTACGATAACGTCATCAGCCTGCTGAAGGAAATCGGCGCCGAAATCACCGAGCTGAGCGGCGTGGAGCCGAATCCGCGCCTGACAACCGTGCATAAAGGCGTGGACCTGTGCCGTGAAAATAACATTGATCTTATATTGGCTGTCGGCGGCGGCAGCGTAATCGACTGCGCGAAGGCGATTGCCGTAGGTGCCAAATATGACGGCGACATGTGGGATTTTGTAGAGCGCAAAGCGGCTCCGAAGGATGCTCTTCCGCTTGGAACCGTGCTGACCATTGCGGCAACCGGCTCGGAGATGAATGGGGGTTCGGTCATCACGAACGAACAGACCCAAGAAAAAATGGGCTGGGGCAGCCCGCATGCTTATCCAGTATTTTCGATTCTCGATCCGGTCAACACCTTTACGCTGCCTAAAGATCAAACGGTGTATGGCATGGTTGATATGATGTCGCATGTGCTGGAGCATTACTTCCATCCGGAAACGAATACCCCGGTGCAGGACGGCTTCTGTGAAACAATCCTTCGTACCGTGATTGAAACCGCACCGCGCCTGCTGCGCGACCTGGAGAACTATGAGGACCGTTCAACGATCATGTACTGCGGAACGATGGCGCTCAATGGCATCTTGAATATGGGATATGCCGGTGACTGGGCGACCCACAATATCGAGCATGCCGTTTCGGCAGTTTATGATATTCCGCATGGCGGCGGCCTGGCCATTCTGTTCCCGAACTGGATGAAATACAATCTGCACACGAATCCGGAACGCTTCAAGCAGCTTGCCGTGAACGTGTTCCACATTGACCCTGCCGGCAAATCCGCCGAGCAAGTGGGTGAAGAGGGCATTCAGGCGCTGCGTGACTTCTGGAGCTCCATCGGCGCCCCAAGCCGTTTGGCCGATTATGATATCGACGACAGCCAAATCGACGTCATGGCCGAGAAAACGGTTCGTTTCGGACCTTTCGGCAAGTTCAGAACGCTCCATAAAGAAGACGTGGTTGAAATTTATAAACTGTCACTGTAAGCGGCACGACATGAATGAAAGGGACGGTCGGGATCGGCTGTTACCTTGCATGAATTCAAAAAGGCTGTCCTTAAGGTCATGGCGACCGGGACAGCCTTTTTTTGCTTGCTTTGCAGCAGCTTGTGCAGATCCGGAAACGGATGGTGATAGGTGCGTTAGGGGGATGATGCTTTTGGCGGCCCGGGTGATCCGTTCGCTATACCAATGGCCGGTCAACCGGTCGTTTGCGGGCCGCTTCCTTGGTTGATATTGGTCTTCTTTCTTTCCAGGAACTCCCGTTCATAAATCGCGTGCACGAGATCGAGCACCTGCCTGCCTTTATCGGTGAATTTCAGCTGCGCCGGTTTGTTTTTGGACAAAAATACGCCTGTGTCGTGCCCGTACTTGCCAAATGCGGCATCGTATAGCAGGGATGCACCTTTCGTCGGGGGGCTCATCATTAGCTTCATGACGATTTTCATATACCAGGGCAGTCCCGACTTTTTATTTTTTCGCATCGTATTGTTGCCGCCCGGATCGGCGCTGCGTATCAGCAGCCCCTCGGCCTCCGCTGCCGGGGCTAACTCCCGGATCCACAAGGACAGGGCCAGCTTGGAATTGGCGTATGGACCGAACAGCGGTTTAAACCTGCGCGGCTGCTCAAGTTCTTCCGGAAGAAAACGGCGTACGATGTTCGCCGTTGACGAGGAGGTACCGACCATAGTCTTCCGTTTTCCCTGTTTCAGCAGTTCCTTCAGCTCCATGAAAATGATGTAGGGAACCACCGTCTGAAGTTCAAAATGCAGCTCCCTGCCCTGCTTGGAAAAAAGCAGCTCCGGAAAGCTGCCGCCCGCGTTGCTGAACAGTACGTCGATTCGATCTTCGTTGCTTTTGATTTCGTCCAGCGCCTGTTTCAAAGCGTTATAATCCGCGAGATCGGCCTTGTACAAGCGAAGACGCCCGCTGCTGGCAGCCTGTTGGATGCACCTGTCATCCGCGGGAAAATCCGAACGGACCATAGCCAGCACGGTCCAGCCTTCACCTAGCAGTCTGCGCGTCAGTGCGAGACCGATGCCGCTGCTTGCGCCGGTGACCAGCGCGATATTCTCTTGATTCATCGATTGCCTCCCGGAGTTGAAATGGATTTAAAATCACTCTGGAGGCTACTCTACAACTTGGAGTCGACTCCAAGTCAAATCTTTTTTCAAAGCTTGACTTGGAGCCAGCTCCAAGTAATATGATATGGTTACGAACCGTGCAAAGGGGAGAAATCGATGAAGACGGAATTCACGATCAAAGAGGTGTCCGAGCAGTCCAACATACCTGAGGATACGATCCGTTATTACGAGAAGATTGGCCTGCTTCCACAAGCGAAACGGAAGGAGAACAGGCATCGCGTGTATTCGCCAAACGACTTGGAGACGATGAAGCTGCTAACCTGCCTGAAAAAGACCGGCATGCCGCTAACGGAGATGAAGCCATTCCTGGCGTTGTCGGTAGGCGACCGGATTAGCGACCACCCGCAGCTGTATGAAAAACTTCTCAAGCATCGGGAGACGATCCGCGAACAGGTCTCATCCCTCCAGCAAATCCTTGATTTTATCAATATCCAGCTGGAAGGAGAAGAGGACGGGGAAAGCTGTGCGCTAAGCGAGCCGCGGAAACAATTCGGCGTCATGCGCTGATCGGAACCACAGGATCTTCAATATACACGCCGTCTGCCGATAAATAAGCATAAGAGGAGGCGGCGTGGAGTGAGAAGTATTTTAGGGTTCTTGTTCATCCTGGCCAGCTATTTGCTGTCAAGCCGGATCGTTGGTTCCCCAATTTGGAATCAGGATGATGACTTCGTCATTCGCTCCGTATTCATTGCCATCATCATACTTACATGTGTCAATGCGTATTTCATCCATAGACATAACAAGCACGACGCGAAATTGTGGAGCTTCTGGTTGTTCATCTCGGTGGTCCCGGGGAATGCCTTCGTTTTCTATGCGCGTTACTCCACGACCACGCATCCATCTGGTCTGGCGCCCTTTCCATGGGACTGGGCTTTATGGGGGATTTACGTGCCCGCCATTTTTGGCTTTTTTCAAATTGCGACTCTGCTTGCGCTCATCTTCGGCCGAAAATCGAATATATAATTAGTCCGGGAAACACATTTCATAATTTCCGGGGAAATGAAACCCACCCCCGAGAGACGGGTGCACACTCAAACATTACAATTGAAAAAATGAACCTGTCGCCGCGGTCACATGCGGCAGCAGGTCGCTTCTTGGTTAGGCAAAACGAGGAGTGGCAATAAAATCGTCTGCTTGAAGAGATTCTTTTATTTTTGAAGATCATTACCTATGAACTTTGTTCTTATTCCCCGGATTATGGCTTCACCTTCACGATCATGCTATCGTAAAACTGATCATTCACATACACCAGGAGCCTCCACAACCCGGCTTCCGGCAGTTCCATGGTACTTGGCAGGGTCTCATTGAAATACTCACCGCCTAAGTTTGATTCGAGAATTGTCCTCACATCCTGGGTTCCTTGTTTGACGGCATCGACGCGCAGCGGCCCCTTCAACTCTCCGCCGGCAAAGAAATGCCAGAGAAATTTATTGGGTTGTCCTGAAGTAAAGCCGCTTGAGACGTAGCCCATGCTCATGATGTCGCCTGTCACGGTCGTATTGTTCAAATCAAAATCCGGTGCAATCTCCCAGTTGGAATCCGGGATATCGAAAACAACGTCTCCTTTTTTTTGCCCATCGATGAAGACATCGAACCTCCACATGCCGGCATAGGGCATCCCGAATTTGGAACCGAGCCGGATCGAATCCTTTAAGCCCATGGTGCGGTCGATTTGGGTGTCGGGCAGCTCGGTCAGCGTGAAGCCGGTCTCACGGTTCGTCGCGGTGATCCGCACCGAGGAGTTTTGAAGCTCGTCATACGGCATTTCCAGAATCCAGTAGCATCCCGACGCCCGGCCGGCCTCGTAATCGTCGCCCGGAATCGCTTCGATCAGCGTTTTCTTGCCCTTTACGTAAGCAGAATGGAGCTTCCATGCCCCTTTGGCGGTACCTTCCCCGAACCCGCGAGACGCCAAATTCCACGGACTTTGCTGCGGGCTCAGCTTCACGGACATCAGCAGCAACGCAACTGCCAGAACCACAGCTGTTCCGATCAAGCCGTAAACCTTCAAGCGTCTTGGAAGGCGGGGGAGATTCCGTTGTTTCTGCCATCCTTGCAGGACATGCTTCTCCATTTCCGGCGTGAACATGTTCCGGTCAAACGGAGGCTGTTTCAATTCCTCATACCACTGCGGTCTAGCGTTCTTCATGGCCGAGATCTCCCTTCATCGCTTTTTCCATGCGTTTTCTGGCCCGGTGGATCCGGGATTTGACCGTTCCCTCGGCGACGCCGAGCAGGGCGGCTATCTGTTTATAATCGAGCTCGTAATGCGCCTCGAGCACAAGGACCTCCCGGTATTTGGCGGGAAGCCGGAGGACATGGCTCCATATGCTTTGCGCCTCGATACGGTCCAAGTATTCGCTTTCGGCCGAGCTGGCATCGCCGCGCTCAACGCGTTCCATGAGAATGACTTTTCTCACGCTATGCGATCTCAGCCAATTCCGGCTGAGGTTGCGGGTGATGGCGAGCAGCCAGGTTTTCGGTGTACTCCGCCTCTCAAATCCCCTCCAATGCTCGTAGGCTCTCAGGAATACTTCCTGGGAAATATCGTCAGCCGCTTCTTTGTTTCTTGTTATGAAAAAGGCGAAGTTCCAGACATCCTGCGCGTAATGCCGCATAAGGTCCTGCAGCGCGTCATACGGATCGTCGGAAATCATCATGCCGCCGATGCTTTCCATGTATATCCCCCCTCTAATGAAGTAGACAATCGAGCCGCGATATCGTTCCCGTTCGACATTACATTTCATCCAAGATTTTAACAAGCAGGAAAGATTTGAAACAAGATCGAACCTTAATACGTATATCCTTATATAGACAGTTTGGAACATATTTAGGAGGATGCTACCATGGAAACGCTTTTCTGGAGCTGTCTGGCAGGCGGAATCCTGTTTGCGGTGGTCAGCGTGGTGCTGGGGGACCTGGTCAGCCATGCCCTTGACGGGCTGCTCGACTTTTTATCGGTTGATTTCCTGAAGCCGATGGTCATCGCAAGCGCGGTAACGGTGTTTGGCGGAGCGGGCATTTTATTGATGCACTACACGGGTTTTGGCGGTCTGGTCACGGTTTTGCTGTCGGTGGTGATTGCCGTGGTGATCTCGGCGCTGGTTTACGTCTTTTACGTCAAGCCGATGGACAACAGCGAAAATTCCACCGGCTATTCCATCCGCGAGCTTTCCGGCCGTATCGGCGAGGTCACCATACCGATCCCCGAAACGGGCTTCGGCGAGGTTATGATCAAGCTTGGCGCCGGGAATACCGTGCATATCGCATCCAGTTTTGAGCGTCACCTGCTGTCTGCCGGTACACGGGTCGTTGTCGTCGATGTGCTCGACGGGGTACTGCGTGTCACCAAACTAGATGAGAGAAGAGGAGATGTTGTTTGATGGAATTGCCAGAGTACCTGCTCATTCCGAGTATTGTCGTAGGGGTAATCATTGTTTTGGGTTTGGCGTTTTGGGCCCGTTACAAAACTGTAGGACCGGATGAAGCGATGATCGTAACAGGTTCTTTTTTGGGAAGTAAAAATATTTCGGAAGACGATTCCGGCCGCAAAATCAAAATCGTACGCGGTGGCGGCGCCTTCATTCTGCCGGTATTCCAGCAGTCGGAATTTATATCGCTGCTTTCCCACAAGCTGGACGTTTCAACACCTGAGGTTTATACCGAGCAGGGGGTTCCCGTCATAGCCGATGGCGTCGCCATCATCAAGGTAGGCGGAACGATCGAAGACGTGGCAACGGCGGCGGAGCAGTTCATCGGCAAACCGATCGAAGCGTTGAAGGGCGAAGCCCAAGAGGTGCTCGAGGGTCATCTGCGTGCGATTCTCGGCTCCATGACTGTGGAGGAAGTGTACCGCAACCGCGACAAGTTCGCGCAGGAGGTACAAGGCGTAGCGGCGCGTGATTTGAAAAAAATGGGTTTGCAGATCGTCTCCTTCACCATTAAGGATGTGCGCGATAAGCAGGGATATCTGGATGCGCTGGGTAAACCGCGAATTGCCGCCGTGAAGCGGGATGCAGAGATCGCTGAAGCTGAAGCGATGCGGGATGCGCGGATTCAGAAGGCGAATGCCGAAGAACAGGGGCAAAAGGCCGAGCTGCTTCGGGATACCAATATCGCGGAAGCATCGAAGGAAAAGGAACTGAAGGTTGCATCCTTTAAAAAGGATCAGGATACGGCCAAGGCGGAAGCCGACCAAGCGTATCATATCCAGGAAGCGCGCGCCAAGCAGACCATGGTCGAAGAGCAGATGAAGGTCGAACTGGTCCGCAAGGAGCGCGAAATCGACCTGCAGGAAAAAGAAATTATGGTTCGCCAGAAGCAGTATGATGCGGAAGTGAAGAAAAAGGCGGATGCCGATCGCTACGCGGTCGAGCAGGCGGCCGAAGCGGATAAAGCGCGGAGAATGCGCGAAGCCGATGCGCTGCAATACTCCATCGAGACGCAGGCGAAGGCCTCTGCGGAGCAGAAGCGCCTGGAAGGTCAGGCGATTGCCGATGCGGAGCGCGCAAAGGGTACCGCGGAAGCCGAAGTCATCCGTCTGCGCGGTTTGGCCGAGGCCGAGGCGAAAGAAAAGCTGGCGGAAGCCTTCCAAAAGTTCGGCGAAGCGGCCGTGCTCGATATTATCGTCAAGATGCTGCCTGAACTGGCAGGGAAAATCGCGCAGCCGATCTCATCGATCGACAAGCTTACCGTGGTGGACACGGGCAAAGGCGAAGGCGCGGCACGCGTCAGCAACTATGTAACCGAGCTGATGTCCACAGCGCCCGAGATGCTGAAGAACGTATCCGGCATCGATGTGGAGAGTCTGATCAAGAACCTGACCACCAAATCGAAACCGGCGCCAGCCCCGGCGGTTGCCCAGCAGCCTGCCCATGACCTGGTGAGCCTGGAAGCCGGAGTGACGCAGGAGTAATCTCCAGCAAGGAACAGAGCTTTGACTTTGTGACCGCCAAAATGAGCGGTTCCGGTCTTGCCGGTGGATAAGGGTCGGCCAAAATGGACATAACACATAAAAAGCAGCGCATTCCCGATTCAGGGAATGCGCTGCTTTTATTTATTTGAAGCCGTTCATGTGCGCTCTACCAGGCGGATGCCTCAGCTGCAGGCACAATTCAAAACCGGCTTGCGCGCCGCGGTCGTTTCGTCCAGACGGGTCACCGGCGTATCGTAAGGCGCGTTCAGCAGCAGCTCCGGCTGCTCCTCGGCCTCCTTGGCAATTTGGATCATCGTATCGATGAAGGCGTCGAGCGTATCCTTGCTCTCCGTTTCCGTCGGCTCGATCATCATGCACTCCTCCACGTTCAGCGGGAAGTAGATGGTTGGCGGATGATACCCGAAGTCGAGCAGCCGCTTGGCAACGTCAAGTGTACGTACGCCGTATTTTTTGAGCGGCGTGCCGGACATGACGAACTCATGCTTGCAGATGCCCGGATAAGGCACGTCGAAGTACGGCTCCAGACGTTTCATCATATAGTTGGCGTTCAGCACGGCGCATTCGGATACGCGGCGCAGGCCTTCCGGACCGTAGCTGCGCATGTAGGTGTAGGCGCGCACCAGGATGCCGAAGTTGCCGTAATAGGCTTTTACGCGGCCGATCGATTGATCGTTTCCGCCTGCAAGCGTGAACGAGCCGTCTTCTGTTTGGGAGACGAAGGGACGGGGCAGGAACGGCACCAGCCGGCTTTTGACGCCTACCGGTCCGGCTCCCGGGCCGCCGCCGCCGTGCGGTGTGCTCATCGTCTTATGCAGATTCAGGTGAACGACGTCGAAGCCCATGTCTCCCGGGCGGGTTATGCCCATGATGGCATTGGAGTTTGCACCGTCATAGTAGAGCAGGCCGCCGGCTTCGTGAACGATCGCAGCGATTTCCTGGATTTGCTCCTCGAACAGGCCGAGCGTGTTCGGATTGGTCAGCATCAGGGCAGCCGTGTCGCTGCCGACGGCGGCACGCAGCGCATCGAGATCCACCAGTCCCTTGTCTGTCGACGGGATCGTGATGGTCGTAAGGCCCGCCACGGAGGCGCTCGCCGGGTTGGTGCCGTGCGAGGAGTCCGGCACGATCACTTTATCGCGCTGCTCGCCGCGGCTCTCATGGTACGCCCGGATCATCATCAGTCCCGTCCATTCCCCGTGGGCGCCGGCAGCAGGCTGCAGCGTCACGGCATCCATGCCGGTAAGTCCGGCCAGGTCCTGCTGCAGCTGATACAGCAGCTCCAGCGCGCCTTGAATGCTTTCCTCCGGCTGATAAGGGTGGATCTTGGCGAATCCGGCATAACGGGCGACGTCTTCGTTGACTTTCGGATTATACTTCATCGTGCAGGAGCCGAGCGGATAGAATCCGTTATCCACGCCGAAGTTGCGGCGAGACAGCTCCGTATAGTGGCGGATCACGTCAACCTCGTACACCTCCGGCAACGCCGCAGGCTCGCTGCGCAGCATGGAGGCCGGGATCAGGGACGCCGTCTCCTCGGCAGGGACGTCCAGCTCCGGCAGGGAATAGGCGATGCGGCCGGGGTGGCTCAGCTCGAAAATCAATGCTTTTTCCTGTATCATAAACAGCCCTCCAGCAGTGATGCGAATTGGTCGATCTGTTCTTTCGTTCTGCGTTCCGTTACGGCAACCAGCATATGGCCTTGAAGCTCCGGATAAGAACGTCCCAGGTCATAGCCACCAAGGTAGCCCTTTTGCAGCAGCTTGGCGTTGACTTCGGATACAGACGTGCCATCCGGCAGC
This sequence comes from Paenibacillus chibensis, assembly GCF_004001045.1. Taxonomy (GTDB): domain Bacteria; phylum Bacillota; class Bacilli; order Paenibacillales; family Paenibacillaceae; genus Paenibacillus_AQ; species Paenibacillus_AQ chibensis. The sequence goes on along the minus strand of NZ_BIMK01000007.1, from coordinate 365,819 downwards.
TGAATGACGAACTCATTGAAGTAAGGAGAAGTGAACGCGAGCTTTACGCCAGGGATGCCTGCCAGGCGCCCGGCGGCATAATGGCTCTTTTGCAGGTTCAGCTGGCCGACCTCGATCATCCCCTGCTTGCCCATAACGGACATGTAGACCGAAGCGCAGAGCGCAAGCAGCGCCTGGTTCGAGCAAATGTTGGAGGTCGCCTTTTCGCGGCGGATATGCTGTTCGCGGGCCTGCAAGGTCAGCACGAAGCCGCGTTTGCCGTTGTGGTCCACCGTTTGGCCAACGATGCGTCCGGGCATTCTGCGCATATGATCCTTGGATACGGCGAAAAATCCGCAGGTCGGGCCACCGAGCGAGGACGAGATACCGAGCGGCTGGGCGTCACCGACCACGATGTCGGCGCCAAGCTTACCTGGCGCTTCCAGCAGTCCCAGCGAAATCGGATTGGTGCTGACGATCATGAGACCCTTATGCGAATGAATAAGATCGCCAATCGCGGCCAGATCCTCGATTGAGCCAAAGAAATTCGGATTCTGTACCAGCACGGCGGCGGTATCGCCGGAAACGGCCTTTGCCAGCTTCTCCATGTCCGTCACGCCGTTTTTCGCTGGGATCTCGATGATTTCAAGATCCAGCCCATGGGCGTACGTATGCAGCACCTGTCTGGATTCCGGATGCACCGCTGCCGAAACGACGAGCTGCTTGCGCTTCGTGGCAGCACTCGCAAGGGAACCGGCTTCGGCAAGCGCCGTCGCGCCGTCGTACATGCTGGCATTGGCTACGGCCATGCCCGTCAGCTCGCAAATGTAGGACTGGAATTCGAAAATCGCCTGCAGCTCGCCTTGGCTGATTTCCGGCTGGTAAGGCGTATAGGCGGTGTAAAATTCCGAGCGTGACACCACATGGTTGATGACGGACGGAATATGATGGTCGTACAGGCCGGCCCCGAGAAAGCTCGGATACTGGTCTGTGTTGGCGTTTTTCGCTGCCAGGGCAGAAAGATGGGAGGTAAGGGCATATTCATCCAATGCACTGGACACAGGCAGATCGCCTTTAAAACGAATTTCCTCCGGAATATCCTGGAACAGGTCTTCGATGGAATTCAATCCGACGGTTTTCAGCATATCCTGCTGATCCTGCTCGGTCATGGGCAGATAACGGTGCTTCACTTGGAGTCAGCTCCTTTGCGGGCTCTTTTGTAAAATGGAACGCTTACCACTTCGGCTTTCAGGCGTTTGCCGCGGATATCGACCTCGACTTCGGTGCCGATGGCGGCGAAGCTGCTGTCGACCAGCGCGAGTCCCAGGTTTCGTTTCAGGGTGGGTGACTGAGTGCCTGTGGTGATTTCGCCGATCTGCTTGTCGCCGGCAAATACCGGGTAATGCGAACGCGGGATGCCGCGGTCGATCATTTCCACGCCGACCAGCTTCCGCGGCACGCCGCTGTTTTTTTGCTGCAAAAGCGCTTCCTTGCCGATAAAATCATCCGTCTGGTTCAGCTTCACGAAAAAGCCGATGCCGCCCTCGAGCGGAGAAATATCCTTGGACAGCTCTTGTCCGTAGAGCGGGAGCTTCGCTTCAAAACGAAGCGTATCGCGGGCGCCGAGACCGGCTGGCAGAAGGCCTTTCGCCGCGCCGTGTTCAAGGAGTCCTTTCCATACGGCGGGAGCGTCTGATGACGGCAGATAAATCTCGAAGCCGTCTTCTCCGGTGTAGCCTGTGCGTGACAGAAGGACGGAAGCACCGAACAGTTCGACGTGTTGCAAAAAATGAAACGCTCCGAGCGTGGTTATATCCTCTTTGACGAGCGGGGCTAACATCTCTTCCGCTTTGGGTCCCTGGAGTGCAAGCAAGGCGGTATCATCGGATTCGTTGGTCATCTCCACGCCTTCGGAAAGATGCTGCTGCAGCCACTCCCAGTCTTTGTCGATGTTCGATGCGTTCACCACCAGCATGTAGGACTGGTCAGCCAGCTTGTAGACAAGCAGATCATCCACTACGCCGCCGTCCGGATAGCACATTGCGCTGTATTGCGCATGGCCGGGGACAAGCGTCGTGACGTCGTTAACGGTTACATGCTGGATAAAGCTTTCAGCCTGCGGTCCCTTTACCAGAAACTCGCCCATGTGGGACACGTCGAACAGACCGGCCGCTTCGCGGACAGCCTCATGCTCTTTATGGATCCCGCTGAACTGGACGGGAAGCTCCCAGCCGCCGAAATCGATGCAGCGCACGCCGGGAATATCGGCATACTCAGGAAAAAGCGGAGTTCTTTTAAGCTCGGACACGTCATCACCTTCTCATGTTTATTTTAAGGAATATAGAATGTACGTTTTCAGTGAAGCGAAAGCCGCTCTATATTCAGGGTCAACTGCCTGATGGACGCACTGCCGCTGTGAAGCCGCCGAGGGGCGGTTTTTAATCACAGCAAAAAGGACAGGCAGAAGAACAAGCATGCCGTTTGCGGCATACTGATCCTCATGCTCTGTCCTTGGTACCTGAGAGTTACCTTGCTGACTTGCGGGCAAAAAGGGTTAATGAAAGGATTACATACGTTTTGCACCGGGTCAGCAATTTTCCCCTTGGGTGATTCTTTCGCGTAAGAATTCTCTCCAGAGATGCGTCCAGCAATGGTCCTTTTGCCTGAGAGATTCACCCTTGCAAGGGCTTACTCCTTCGGCGTCACTAACGATCAGTAATCTCTCCCATTACCTTCATCCGCTATTGAATTGTCTTACTATCATTAATACTCAAAGCCCCTCTTCATGTCAACAACAAATCAGGCGGGGGCGGGATTTAACCCCAGGCTGAAAATTCATAAAGATTTAAACCGGGATGAATTCAATAAAAAGGTACTGATTTCCAATCGGGCGCGTTACAATGTTGTGAGCGGCACAGGAATACATCTGAATCGGGAGGGATCGGAGAAAATGGACCGAGTTGTTGGCGTGGATATGGGATGTACCAAGATGCTTATGTATGCGGAAGTGGATGGCAAGCCTATTGAGAAAAAGGTTCCGACCGGGCTGGACTGCCCGATTGAACGGCTGAAGCAGGAAATCGACAGCTTTATCGAGGCGCTTCCTTTTGTTCCAGCGGGGCTTGGCATGGCGGTTCCCGGACTGGTAGAGGGCGATCACCGCGTGAAGCATTCGGATATCCGCTCGCTATCCGGCATCACGACCGATTATTTCGGGGCCGGCAGATTCCCGGTCCGCTTCATTAACGATGTCAAATCGGCTACCGTGGCGGAAACGGCCCATTACAAGGACAAGGATACGATCGCGGTGATCATGGCTGGTTCGGGCGTTGCCCTTGGCGTTTATTCGAAGGGGCGCATGATTACGGGCGCCCATGGCTTTGCCGGGGAATTGGGATACTGCATGATCCAGACGGAGAACGGGCCTCAGACGCTGGACAGCATGGCCGGCGGCATCGGCATTTTGCACCGGGCAGGCTGCGGCATCGACGAATTTCTTGAGCGGATAAGCCGCAAGGAACCGGAGGCGATCCAGCTGCTGGAACAGGCCGGGGTGCATTTCGGTCTTGCCTTGACTAATGTCATCCATCTCTTCAACCCGGACGTCATCGTGATCGGCGGAAGTACGGCAACATATCCCGGATATATGGAGCATGCGCTGGAAACCGCGAAAAAGCATACGCTGCCCGATATGTTCAAGCCATGCCTCATTGCGCCGACCAAGGACGGCAAGCGGATCGTTGCCCTCGGGGCGATGGAATACTTGCGCAGCGGCATGCAGCTTTAGAGCGGAGAATGCATAGGTTAGAATGAAAGCGTTTGTTGTGGAATATAAAGGGGAATATATGCTCTCGAAAGGAAAATGGTGTCTCGGGATTTTGGCAAGCGGACGATACGCTAAACGGCTGGCCGGGGAATCTGCAAAACGGGGAAGACGTTATATTGACACCGCTGTTCGCTCTGCTTTATTCTTAAGGGGATTAGGATTGTAAATGGTTACAGAATATCGATGATTTCCATATATAGCGGATGAAGGCGAACGGGAGAGACCGTCCTGGACAGGGACGGCACCGAAGGAGCAAGCTGCAGGCATGCACAGGCCGCGCAGCTAATCTCTCAGGTACAAGGAACCGTCGCCGGACGCAGCTCTGGAGAGAGCGTCAGCCACCCAAGGGGAACGCGGAAACGATGGATTCCGTTTAAACTCTCAGGTACAAGGGACAGAGAAAAAAGGTGCTGCATACCTTTTTTTGCTGTCCTTTTTTGCTGGGCTTTTGGACGACTGTACAACTTCCTGATATGAATACCTATTACAGGAGCGTGGAAGACCTTGAGATTCAAAAATGTATTTTCCATCATCGGTCCCTCCATGGTTGGACCCTCCAGCTCCCATACGGCGGGCGCTGTCCGGATCGGCAGAGTGGCTCGCCAGCTGCTTGGCTGTCAGCCCGAGACGGCGCAGATGACGCTGTTCGGATCTTTTGCCGAAACCTACTGGGGGCATGGAACGGATCTGGCGCTAACGGCCGGTCTTCTTGATTATGACACGGATGATGAACGGATTCCGGAAGCGGATATTGAAGCGGAGAAAGCCGGAATGAGCATGGAATGGGTGCAGGGAAAAGGCAACGGGCCGCATCCGAATTCGGTGAAAATCACGCTGCGCTCTGGTGAGCGTAAAGCGGAGATCGTAGCCGCCTCCATTGGCGGGGGCACTATTGCGGTTTACTCCCTGAATGGCTTCGATGTCCAAATAACGGGGGAGTATCCGACAATAGCGGTGACACACTCCGACAGCCAGGGCGTGCTGGCCAGCCTGACGGCGCTGCTCAGCCGGGAAGGCGTGAATATCGGCTATATGGACGTGGACCGCAAAGGACGCAGCGAAGCGGCCATGACCGTCTTTGAACTCGATTCCGCTCCGTCGGCGAATGCAATCAACGAGATGATGAAGCTTCCGCATATTCTGGAAGTGACGATGATCGATTTGACCCAAAGGAGCTAGTTGACCTATGAGATTTGAAACACTGGAACAGCTGGCAGACATCTGCCTGAAAGAGAACAAAACGATTGCCGAAGTAATGCTGGAGGATCAAGCCAAGGAAACGGGAATTTCCGAGGAAGACGTGTTCCGGCAGATGGCGGATTATTATCAGGTGATGAAGGAAGCCGTCCAGAAAGGGCTGACCGGCAATACCAAATCCCGCAGCGGACTGACGGGTGGGGATGCCAAGAAGGTCGCGGATTACATGCAGCACAATGAGCCATCGCTCGGCGGACCTTCTGCAGCCGCCATGGCTTACGCGCTTGCCGTCTCCGAAGTGAATGCCTCCATGGGCCGAATCATCGCTACACCGACAGCGGGCTCCTGCGGCATCATCCCCGGCGTATTCGTCAGCACGCAGGAACGCTTCAGCTGGGATGATGACCGGATGGTTCGCGGCTTGTTCGCCGCCGGAGCCATCGGTTATGTCATCGCCAATAACGCCTCCATCTCCGGAGCGGAAGGGGGCTGTCAGGCGGAAGTCGGGTCGGCGATCGGCATGGCAGCCGGAGCGATGGTGGAGCTTCGCGGAGGATCGGCGCAGCAGGCGGTTCATGCCGTCGGCCTTGCGCTCAAGAACTGCCTGGGCCTGATCTGTGATCCGGTAGCCGGGCTGGTGGAAATCCCCTGCATCGTGCGCAACGGCCTTGGAGCCGTTACCGCGCTGGCTGCGGCCGATATGGCCCTGGCCGGGGTCGGCAGCGTCATTCCTGCCGATGAAGTTATCGGCGTCATGCTGGAGGTGGGCAGCGCCATGCCAACCAAGCACCGCGAAACCGGAAAGGGCGGGCTGGCCGCGACACCTACCGGTCGCAAGCTGACCAAGGAATTGGTGGAGCAGCGCCGCAGAAAAGCCAAGGAGGCCAAGCAGCCGCCTTCAGACAACAGCTAAGGCTGAAGGACTCATTGCCGCCAAACATGTCATCCGATCATTACACTAATCGAAGGAGAGTTGAAAAGAATGAGCAATGTGAAAGAGAACCGTTGGTACAGCAAGGACCATGAATGGGTAGAAAAGGTTAGCGGAAGTGTCGTGCGCATCGGCATCAGCGATTTTGCGCAGCATCAGCTGGGCGATATCGTGTTTGTGGAACTGCCGGAAGAAGGCGCGGAGATCAAAGCCGAGGAGAGCATCGGGACGATTGAATCCGTCAAAACCGTATCGGACCTGTTCAGCCCTGTCGCCGGTCAAATCACGAAGATCAATTCGCAGCTCGCCGATGAGCCTGAACTGGTGAACAATGAGCCTTATGAAGGCGGATGGATGGCAGAAATCGAGGTTCAAGGCGACCTCGAAGAGCAGCTGGCGGCTTTGCTCAGCGCCGAGCAGTACGAAAAGTTCCTGGAAGAATAGAGCATGACAAAAGAAGAGGCGTGCGGATGATTGGTTTCATCCGGCACGCCTTTATTTGATTTCGGTCTGCTCTTCCGCATGCTTTGGGCGGAATACCCAGGTACGGCTTACAAAATAGTTGATGAACACCCCGGCAGCCGTCACCAGCAGCTTGGCGGCAACGAGAGGAAGGTGTTTGTCCATCAGGCTCAGCAGGAGGGCCGTACCGGCGGCAATGACTGCATTGACCGCTATAAAGCGGAGCATTTGGCCATAATCGCGGGCGTGCTTTTGACCGAATGTCCAGCGGCGGTTCAGAATGTAGCTGTTCAGCATGCCCGCCGCATAGGAAACGATTTGCCCGACTATGCTTCCAAGCAAGGAATGTACAAGAAAAAACACAATAAAGTCAACCAGAGTATTGCTCACGCCCACGATGCCGAAACGGATGAAGCGCTTCAGTTCGTCATGTCCCGATCGTTCAACCACGCATCCTTCTCCTTCCAGCCTCCGGATAGCGGAATCCGTTCCGCACCGCCGGGTTATCCGTTCTATGACTCTATTATGTATTTTTTACGAAACCTTGTGCAACTCTTGCCCAAGAAACCCAAGAAACCTGTCCTTTTCTATTCACCCTGCAGGAATTTGGGCCGATATAACGCATATAAACCCTTGCAAATGGCAACAAAGACACATAGGATGTGTTAGAGCGATTTTGCATACATCGAATGTCAAGAATATGGTGGTGTGAAAATCATGAATGAAGGTACGACGGTTTACGATGGCCGTGATTTGGGCTGCACTTACGCCAAAACGGAAAGCATATTCAAGCTGTGGGCGCCCGATGCCGCCAAAGTCACGCTGGCTCTCTACCAGGATGCGGGAAACTATAATGCCGCGGGTGAGGTAACGGTTCATACGGACGGTCTGGAAATCGGGATGAAGAGCTTGAATAACGGCATCTGGTTTTTGCGATTCTACGGTGATCTTGCCGGCCGGTATTACATGTATAAGATCGAAGGAGACGATGGCAGCATCCGTTATGTTGCAGATCCGTATTCACGGGCTGTGAGCGCGAACGGGGCCAGATCAGCCATTATAAATATGCAGAATTGGAATCCTTCAGGGTGGGAGGAAGATCAGCGTCCTCCCATGCGGGGTGCTCAGGATGCGGTGCTATATGAGCTGCATGTGCGGGATTTTTCGTCCGATCCGGATGCGGGATTTCAGTATAAGGGAAAATTTAAAGCGTTTACCGAGACCGGACTGCGGGACAGGGACGGGAACGCGATCGGGATCGACCATCTGGCGGAGCTGGGCGTCACGCATGTCCATTTGCTGCCCGTATTCGATTTCCAAACGGTCAATGAACTGCAGAACGATGATTCGGGCGCGTCCGAGCCGGAGTATAATTGGGGGTATGATCCGCAGCATCTGAACGTACCCGAAGGGTCTTATGCGACCGATCCAACCGTACCCGGAGTCCGGATACTTGAGTTCAAGGAAATGGTGATGGCCTTGCACCGCAAAGGCATAAGGCTCATCATGGACGTGGTATACAACCATACGTATAGCGTCGAGCATGGCCCCTTCGAGGCGGCTGCGCCGGGGTACTTCTATCGCCGGGATGCCGAAGGCCGGCTTACAAACGGGTCGGGTGTGGGCAATGAATTGGCCACGGAGCGGCCGATGGTTCGCAAGTATATTTTGGATTCGGTCAGATATTGGGCCGAGGAATATCACGTGGACGGCTTCCGCTTCGATTTGATGGGTTTGATTGATACCGGTACCATAGAGCAGGTTACCGAAATGCTGCACCGCGAAGTGGATCCGAGCCTGCTCATTTACGGGGAGCCCTGGACGGGGGGAGAAACACCGCTGCAGCAGCAAACGCTGAAGGGAACCCAAAGAGGAAGAGGTTTTGCGGTGTTCAACGACCACTTCCGCGGTGCCCTCAAAGGCGACAGCGACGGCGGGGGAAAAGGCTTTGCGACAGGCCAGCAAGGACTTGAAAGCGCAGTGCTGGAAGGGGTTAAGGGGGCCGTACATGACTTTACGGATTCTCCGCTCGAAACGATCAATTATGTCACCGTACACGATAATTTGAACCTCTGGGATAAGGTGCTGCTTACGCAGGGGCTGCGGGATGATGCCGGCTTCCGGGAAATCCGGGACGGGCGGCTTACCGACGGCGGAAGCTTGCGGGAAGCGGTGGAGCAATCGGACCCGTATCGCAGCGTAGATCATGACCACATCATGGGCAGCGAAACCGTGAAGCGCGCCGTGCTGGCGAATGGAATCGTGCTCACATCCCAAGGCATCCCGATGATTCAGGCCGGAGAGGAGCTGCTGCGCACGAAATACGGCGACCATAACAGCTACCGCAGCGGTGATCTGATCAATACGATCCGTTGGCAGAACAAACGGAGATTCAAGCCTGTTTTTGATTACTATCGGGGGCTCATCACGCTTCGGAAAAACCACCCGGCCTTTCGCATGACCTCCCGGGAGCAGGTGGAAAAGCATCTGGAGGTGCTTCGCTGCCGGGACAATACGGTGGCGTACCGGCTGAAGGATTTCGCCAACGGCGATACGTGGAAAAATATCATTGTCATCTATAACGCCAACCAAGATCAGGTCCGGCTCGATATCCCTTTTTCCATTACCGGCTGGAAAGTCGCCGTTAACGCCGAGCATGCCGGCGACCAGGCGCTGGAGCTGCTCGTGGATGAAGCCGTCACCGTTCCGGCCTTATCCATGATGGTGCTTTACGAGGAAATCGGCGGTACGCCGCGGCCAACCAAACGGGTTGATTTTCAGTATGAACGGCCTGACGGGAAATATGAGGGCTGGAATTTATGGGTTTGGGGCACCGGACTCGGCGAACAGCGGCTGGATTTTGTACAGGTCGAGCATGGCAGAGCCGTAGCCACGATGATAGTGCCGGCATACACGAAAAGGATCGGCTACATCGTGCGTCTGAACGAGTGGGAGGCAAAGGATGTCGATGAAGACCGGTATATTGATCTTAGTCACATCCAGGGTACCACGACTGTGCTGATTCAGAGCGGATCGGAACTGGTGAAAAGGATCAGCTGAGCGAATGGTCCGGAAATGGAATTGACAAGATGGCCAATCGGGGCTAAAGTAAGTCGTGAATAAGAATTTCATACGAAATCCACTAGGGGAGCCGCGATTCAGAGCGGCTGAGACAAGGATGCTTGGACCCTTTGAACCTGATCCGGATCATACCGGCGTAGGGAAGTGGAGACGGACTTCTCTTGAGGATCGATGTTTATTTATCCTGCTGACTTGATGAAGCCGCTCCATTTCGGGGCGGCTTTTTTTGATCGAAAAAAAGCTTTTGCCTCGAAGTTTCATCTCCTTGTTTTCATGATGATCCTCTTCATGCTGGCGTATGCTGTGCCATTGCATTATGTATGCGGATCCGGCGGCTCCTTGCGGGGATTTCATCCAATTGATGCGGAGGTGCTTCATAAATGGCCCGTTTTACCGAAGAACTGAGAAGCGCGGCGGACCCGATTTTCCAAGCGATTTTGGATCATCCGTTCGTGCGGGGAATTGCGGAAGGAACGCTGCGGAAGGAACAGCTGATGCATTACGTGAAGCAGGATTTCGAATACCTGAACGCTTACATCCGGATTTATGGCATTGCGATCTCCAGATGCGCCGACCGTTCTGTCATGGCTCTTTTCAACGAACAAATTTCGTTTATTCTGAACAGCGAAACGCATCCGCATCAAAATTTCTGCGAGGTCGCCGGTGTGACTTACGAACAGCTGCAGGGATATCCCCTTGCCCCTTCCGCCGACCATTATGTCCGGCATATGCTGAATGCTGCCTATGAAGGAGCCTTGGAAGACATCGTTGCGGCCATGCTGCCATGTCCATGGACCTATGTGGAGATTGGGCGCAAACTGCTTGAAGAGATAAATCCGGAGCCTTCCCACCCTTTTTATGACTGGATGCATTTCTATGGAGACCGGGAATTCGGCATTACGGAGCAGCTGCGCCATGTGCTGGACGACTCCGCGCAAACGCTGACTCCGGCCCGCAAGCAACGGCTGATGGAGCATTTCCTGAAGAGCTGCCAGCTGGAGTATATGTTTTGGGATATGGCTTACCGCTTGGAGGACTGGCCGGTTGATCTGCCGCAAGCAGAGGAGGTGGGAGCATGATTCCGAATATGCAGCATCTTCCCCGGGCAATCAAGCAGCGGCGGCCGCTCATACATAATATGACGAACGTGGTCGTCACGAATTTTACGGCCAACGGGCTGCTCGCCATCGGCGCTTCTCCCGTGATGGCTTACGCGCGTGAGGAAACGGCGGATATGGCCAAAATGGCAGATGCGTTGGTGCTGAACCTGGGTACGCTCAGTTCAGAGCTGGTCGAATCAGCCATCACTGCGGGAAGGTCGGCAAACCTGCATGGCGTTCCGGTGCTGCTTGATCCGGTAGGAGCCGGGGCGACGGCATTCCGGACGAAATCGGCACTGGCCATCCTGCGCGAGGTCCGCGTATCCATGGTACGGGGCAATGCGGCGGAAATTGCGCATCTGATTGGCGAGTCCGCGGGCATTAAAGGCGTGGATGCCGATGATACGGGAGAGGATGCTCCCGTGGATTTGGCCGCCCGGGCCGCAAACCGTCTCGGCACGATCGTCGTCATTACGGGGAAGGAGGATGTGATCACCGACGGAAGCAAAGGCTACGTCATCCGCGGCGGACATCCGCTCCTGACCCTGGTCACAGGTACCGGCTGCTTATTGACCTCGGTCATGGGGGCTTTTGCGGCAGTAGAGAATGATCTGCTCGCAGTTGGCGCCGCGGCTTTGGCCTTCTACGGAGCCGCTGCCTCAAGAGCGTTCGAAGCCGGGGGATTCCGCGGACCGGGAAGCTTTCAACCGGCGTTTCTTGATGCGCTGTACGAGATGGATCGTTACGAGATCGACGAAGAGGCCATTGTGTGCCACCGGGCCTTGGCCGGAAGAGGGTTTCTGCAATGAGCACGCCCAGAGCATTGACGGTGGCAGGCTCCGACAGCGGCGGGGGCGCAGGGATTCAGGCCGACATCAAAACGTTTCAGGAGCTGGGGGCATTCGGCATGTCCGCCCTCACGGCGGTGACGGTGCAGAACACGCTGGGCGTTCAAGGCGTGTATCCGTTAACGCCAGCAGCGGTAGCGGAGCAGATGGAAGCGGTTGGCAAGGATTTGGGCGTGGATGCGGTCAAGACCGGGATGTTGTTCAGCGCGGACATCATCGAGGCGGTGGCGGACAAGATTGAATCCTTCGGCTGGCGAAGCGTCGTCGTGGATCCGGTCATGATCGCCAAAGGAGGCGCCGAGCTGCTGCGCCGCGATGCGGTTGAAGCTCTGAAGCGCAAGCTTCTCCCGCTTGCGCTGATCGTTACCCCGAACATCCCCGAGGCGGAAGAGCTTGCAGGAATGCGGATCGTGACTATGGGGGATCGTCGTGAGGCGGCGCTCCGCATTGCGGAGTACGGCGTTAACATGGTCGTCATTAAGGGCGGACACGCGCCGGAAACCGAGGAGGCTGTCGATCTGATGTACGACGGTGCGGCCTTCACGAGGCTGGCAGGCAGACGGATTGCAACCCGGCATACGCACGGCACGGGCTGCACCTTTTCGGCGGCTATTACCGCAGAGCTGGCCAAAGGAGTACCCGTACCCGAGGCCGTTCATACGGCCAGGCTGTACATACAAGCGGCCATCGAGGATTCGCTTGAGCTCGGAGGCGGCAGCGGACCTACGAATCACTGGGCTTACGGCCGCCGAAAGGAGAGCGTCCGATGACGGGGGCAGCTGCGGAGCAGCTGAGGAATCTGCTGCGCTTGTACATCGTTCTTGGCAGCACGAACTGCAAAGGCGATCCGGCGGTCGTCACCGCGGAAGCCATCCGCGGCGGCGCCACGATGATACAGTTCCGGGAGAAGGGCCCGCATGCGAGCACGGGAGCTGCGAAGGAAAAGCTTGCCCGGCGAATTCAAGCCGTCTGCCGCGCAAACGGCATTCCGTTTATCGTTAATGACGATATCGAACTCGCCTTGGCGGTGGATGCCGACGGGGTTCACATCGGCCAGGACGATGAACCGGCCTCGCAGGTGAGAGAGAAGATCGGAAATAAATGGCTGGGATTGTCCGTCCATACGGCGGAGGAAGCGAAGCTTGCAGCCAAGCTGAACGTAGACTATATCGGGGTGGGACCCGTCTACCCGACCGCCTCCAAAGCGGATGCCCGCGAAGCTTGCGGGACGGCGGCGATTCGTGAAATAAGGGAGCACGGCGTTACGCTGCCTCTTGTCGCCATCGGCGGCATTACCCCGGAGCGCGTGCAGGAAGTCGTATACGCCGGGGCTGACGGCATTGCGGTCATCTCCGCGGTAACGTCCGCTCCCGATTCACGTCATGCGGCGCAAAAGCTGGCTCGGGAGCTGAATTCAGCCTTTTGGCGTTATGGATCCCTTCGGCCGTAATTCCTGACGAAGACGATAATTGGAAGCTGCCCGCCGGGCAGCTTCTTTTCGTGTTGAGTCATTCCCCAGCGTTTCCGCCTCTTGACCCCAGGTAAAGCGTCAATTGGGATCGTCCCGATTTAGTGATAAAATGGAAGGGACGTTGAATCAGAAAGGGTGTTTACGATTTTGGACGAGCTCATCATACGTACTCGCAATGGTCTACTGCAAGGCATCCGACAACAGGGCGTGCGCGCCTGGAAGGGAATTCCGTATGCTGAGCCTCCGATCGGAAAGCGTCGTTTCCGCAGACCGGTGCCGGCTCAGTCCTGGACGGGAATCCGCGAAGCCGCTGCTCCCGGGCCGCTTGCCCCTCAGCCAGTCGATCCGGCCGGAGGCGTATTCGGCCTGAGGCGCGGCGACATTCAGCAGTCGGAGGACTGCTTATACCTTAACGTCTGGGCACCGGATAGCGTATCCGGGGAGCCGCTGCCGGTCATGGTATGGATTCATGGCGGCGCATTCGTTACGGGCGGAGGCGGACTGCCGATATATGACGGCTCTGCGTTGGCAGAGCGGGGCGGATTGATCGTCGTATCGATCAGCTACCGGCTTGGAGCGCTTGGATTTGCGCATATGGGACCTTATTCGGATGGCAGCGACGACGGGTATGTCAGCAATGCCGGGCTGCTGGATCAGATCGCCGCGCTGGAGTGGATCAAGGACAACATCGCGTCGTTTGGCGGAGATCCGACCCAGGTGACGGTGTTCGGCGAATCGGCCGGCAGCATGAGCATTGCCGCGCTGCTCGCCATGCCGGCGGCGAAGGGGCTGTTCTGCCGCGCCATTATGCAGAGCGGAGCATCGCAGGCTATCCCGGATGAGCAGGGACGGCTATTAGCTAAAGCGCTGCTTGAGTCGCTTGGCGTTGCCGACCATCATCTTGATAAACTGGATTCATTGAGTACGGAAGACATTCTTCTGGCGGGAAATAAGCTGAAGCAGGCGGCCGGCTCAAGCGCGATCATGCTGTTCCAGCCGGTGATCGACGGGAAGGAGCTGCCGCTTGATCCGCTGGAGAGCGTTGCCCAAGGCTCCGCAACAGGCATCGAATTGATCATTGGGACAAACCGGGAAGAAGGTGCCTTATTCATTCAGGACGGCATGCCGCTATTGTCCGGAGAAAAGAATGCCAAAGCCTATGCCGCGGTAACGGGCGACCCGCGGGCGGCTTCCTGGATCGGGGATTATCCGATGACGGTTGACGGCCAGCGCCAGGCGATGACGGAGCTCTACTTCTGGAGATCGGCGCTGCGGTTTGCCGAAGCGCACCGGAAGCATGCGCCGGTATGGATGTACCGCTTTGATTTTGCATTGGTTCCCGGGCACCGTTTGCTGGGAACGGCCTTTCACTCTGCGGAAATTCCGTTCGTTCTTGGCCATCTGGGACTGCTTCAGTCGGCAGGCATGCCTGTAGACGCAGGAGCGCAGGAGGTTGCCGAGCAGATGCAGGATGCCTGGGCCGCTTTCGGTAAAAGCGGCAGTCCGTCCACGCCGCAGCTGGAATGGCCGGCATACGACGGAGATCAGCGATGGACGATGATCTTCGGGGAGGAAAGCGGGCTGGTTTCCGATCCGGAACCGGAGAAAAGAAAACGGTTGACCGAATCCGCATAACTTCCTCGCCGGTCAGCCTTTATGCTTGGAATGAGCCCCTATCATGTAAGCCGATCCGTAAATCCGGATCGGCTTTTTTCAATCGTAAGAATCGGCTGCCACGGGCTTTTGCGAATATGGATGGACCAGCTGTTTGGAATTGATCCGGCTCTGGGGTCTCGTGGCCGCAGGCCGAGTTATGCTACAATAGCATATCATACCAAAGAACGATGCCCGCTCTGTTTCGCCGCGTCTTTGATGCGACCAATGGCATACCCAAGGAGGCAGGAATGAGGAATTCGATTTATGAATTGGTGGAGACGAGCGGCGAGCTGCCGTTTGACGTTTCCCTGCACAGCGTCAATTATGTGCCCAGCCACTGGCACAACAGCATGGAGATCATTTTCGTGCTCCGCGGTACGCTGGAGGCGACCGTGGACAACCGCCGCCATCGCCTGTCCGAAGGCGATGTCCTCGTCATCAATTCGAGCCATGTGCATGAGGTGATCGGGCTTGATCTGAACATCATCGCAACCTTTCTCATTCCGGACGCTTACATACGATCGAATTTGAAAGGCATGGACTCGGTATATTTCGAATGCGATTCCCGGCTCGCGGGCAAAGAGCAGCGGCAGGGACTGGACCGGATCCGCCAGCTGCTGGCCGAGATGGTTCAGCTCAGGTATAAACGGGGGGACGTATACGAGCTCGAAATGCAGATCCGCATGCTCGGTGTCTTGTCCGCGCTGGCCCAGCAGTTTCGCACCGAAGCCCGGAGCGAAGCGATGAACGAGAAATACAAAGAGCGGATGCTGCGGATCATCAGCTATATTGACGACCATTACGAGGAGCCGATCTCCCTACAGACGATCGCGGACCGCGAATTTTTGTCGGTTCCGTACCTTTCCAAGTTTTTCAGCGATAATATCGGCCTGAATTTTCAGTCCTACCTGACCAGCATCCGCTTGAAAAACGCCGTGGAAGAGCTGCTGAGCTGCGATGAGGAACGGATTTCCGATCTTGCCCTGAAGCATGGATTTCCGAATGCCAAATCCTTTTATTCGGCTTTCAAAAACCGGTATCACATGACGCCGAACGAATACCGGAAACAGTACCGTCCGGGGATGAGGGAAGGGGAAGACAAGCCGGCGGCCACCACCAATTATTTGGCTTTTAACCAATCGAGCGCGCTTGGCATTATCAGCCAGTACCTGCAGCGGACGAAGCTCGACGAGGAATCCCGGGTCCGGGCTTTGGAATCCGTAAGCGAATTGGTGGATGTTTCCCCCGGAGGCACGGCACTCAGGCATACCTGGAAAAATGTCATCACGATCGGGAAAGCGAAGGAAGGCCTGCATGCGGATGTGCAGGATCAACTAAGGTATATGCAGAAGCATTGCCCGTTCCGCAGCATCCGGTTCCATGGAATATTTGACGATGGGATGATGGTATACCGCGAGAATGAGGAAGGCAAGCCGCATTATAATTTCCGCTTTGTGGATCAGCTGTTTGATTTTTTGTTGTCCATTGGGTTGAAGCCTTTTGTCGAGCTCGGTTTTATGCCGTCGGAGCTGGCCGCCGACCCTGTGAAAAAGTTGTTCCATAAGCCCAGCTATGTCAGCGCACCCAAATCGATGATACGTTGGTGCGAGCTTATCGAGCGCTTTTTGCGTCACTGCATGAACCGTTACGGTGCCGCTGAAGTGGAAAGCTGGAAGTTTGAATTCTGGAACGAACCGGAGTTTGACGCCTTTTGGCCCGGCTCGGCTTCCGAATATATGGATTTCTATCTGCATACTTACGAGACGTTAAAAAGGGTCTCGGACAAGCTGCAGATCGGTGCGCCTGGACGGATCATCACACTGCGCTCCATGACCTTTAACCGGAATTTTTTCGCCTTTTGCCGGGAACATGGCTGTCTACCGGATTTCATCCCGGTGCATTTCTATCCTCATGAACAGTTGGATGAGATGATGAAAATGGATGAAATCTCGGGGCTGTACAAGCTGGAGCCCTATCGGGAGCTGTTGGAGGAATTCGGAGGCATTTCGCCTAATCCCGACTTCCTCAAAGACACGCTGGAGCACGAAAAAAGAATGCTCGACGAGCTCGGACTCTCCCATCTTCCGCTATATCTCACAGAGTGGAATTCCACGGCATATCATCGCGAGCTGACGAACGACACGTTGTACAAGGCTGCCTATATCGTCAAAAATGTCGCTGAAAATCTGGACCGTATCGAGGGCTTCGGATATTGGGTGCTCAGCGACAACATCGAAGAGACGCCAGCCTCCGAAAATCTCTTTCACGGCGGATTGGGGCTGATCGCCCAGTACGGTATACCCAAGCCGGCCATGCTCGGTTATGAGCTGCTGGCGAAGCTTGGAGACCGGCTGATTGACCGCGGGGAGCACTATCTTGTCACGGCCGGAAAAGGGGGATATCAGCTGCTCAGCTACAATTACTGTCACTTCGACGATTTGTACGCTTTGGGCGACATCTCCTTTATAGATGAGCAAAACAGATATAACGGGTTCAAGGACGAGAAAACGTTGAAGCTGGAAATGGAGCTTGCGAACGTTCCGAAAGGCCGTTACCGGATGGTTACCCATACGGTCACGCGAACCCATGGCAGCAGCTATGACGCCTGGGTGCGCATGGGAGCGCCGGCATACGTTAACGCCGAGGAAGCGGATTACTTAAAAGCTTCCGCAAAAGCGCGGATGAACGTGAGGCAGATCGACATAGAGGGGAGCGTCACCTGCACTTCGCTGCTGGAGCCGCATGCCGTCGAATTGATCGAGCTGTATCCGCTGGATTAGGATGCGTGTTCGCCAAGGAGTTTAGGGCTTGTGTCAATTTTTAATGTCCCGATATGCAGATATCGAAGCGCTTACATAAAATTCATTAAAAATCGTAACTCAAAGCGATAAGAAGCCGCCTGTCTGAAGATAGGGGGCTTCTTTTATACTTATTAATGTAAACGTTTTCAAATTTGATGTAGGGGGTCGCTTTTATGACACAAGCAACAACGAACGGGCAGGTCAAAACGCCTTTTGGAAGATTGACGTTCGGCATCATGGTCGGATACGGACTCATGATGGTCGCACTGATGACGCCGGCTTTACTGCTCTTGACCTTTAAAATGATCGAAATAGATCCGGATGGCTACACCTCATCCTACGGCTTGGTTGCAGGCATCGGTGCTTTCTTTGCCCTGATCGGCAATCCGATCGGCGGTGCGCTCAGCGACCGTACCAATATCGCTTTTGGCCGGCGGCGCACGTGGATTCTCATCGGGCCGATTGTCGGCTGCGCCGCTTTGTTAATGGTAGGTCTGGCAACGGAAGTATGGCAGGTCATGATTGGCTGGGCCATTGCGCAGCTGTTTTTCAACTTCGGGATGGCTGCATTCACGGCCTTGATTCCGGACCAGGTGAAGGAAGAAAAGCAAGGAACGATGTCCGGCTTGATCGGACTGGTTCTGCCGATCGCGATGGCGGTTGGAATGGTGCTTATGATGCTGCTGACAAGCCTGCCGTCCAATGCGAAATGGATTCTTCTGTCCATTTTGGGAGTCGTCGGACCGGTGATCAGCCTGTTCCTGATCCGTGACGGCAAGGTCCATATTCAGCCGAAACCGAAAGAACAGATCGCGCTCGGCGAACGGCTGAGCAAAATTTACCCCAGCCCGCGTAAATTCCCGCAATTTACTTGGGCCATCATCTCCAAGTTTCTCCTGATGATGGGGTACTGCAGCAGCTTGTATTTGACGGTCATGCTGGTGAACCGCATGGGCTTTACCGAAACGGAGGCAACGAACAGCGTGGGGACCATCAATATCATTTCCATGCTGGCGATGGCCGTGACCAGTATTTTCGGCGGCGTGCTCTCCGATAAGCTCCGCAAGCAAAAACCGTTCCTGTACGGATCGTCGCTTATTATGGTCGTCGGCATACTGGTCTACGCCTTCGTGCCGCATTACACGGCTTTTATTATCGCTTCCGCGGTCATCGGTTTGGGAGCCGGCTGCTTCTCGGCGGTGGATACGGCGCTTGTCGCGCGGATTCTGCCCCGCAAGGAGGACGCAGCCAAGGATTTTGGCCTGATGAATGTTGCCAATGCGCTGCCGCAGTCGATCGTACCGGCCATTGCGCCCCTGCTCCTTGGAATCGGCGGCTGGTCCTTCTTTTATATCGTCCTGGCCGTCTGCGTTGTCCTCGGCATGGTTGCGGTTAGACCGCTTCCGGAAGTCGGGCAGAGAACGGGCACGGATCAAGGGGCGGAAAGTCAGGCTCCTGTCGCTCATAGTATTTAATTGAGGTATTTAATTGAGGATCTATCAAGGTATTTCATCGCGTATACCATAACAGGCCTTGGAGGGAGAAAAACATGTCCAGAAACATAAAAGAATTGATATCACAAATGACCCTAGAAGAAAAAGCGAGCCTATGCTCGGGACTCAACATGTGGCAGACGAAAGCGGTGGAACGTGTTGGCATTCCGTCCATCGTGATGACTGACGGACCCCACGGTCTGCGCAAGCAGGCCAATCCGGGCGACATGTCCAGCAAAACGGTGCCGGCGACCTGCTTCCCCAGCGGAGCAGGGCTGGCCTCGTCCTGGGACCGCGAATTGATCCGCGAAGTCGGCGGGGCGCTCGGAGAGGAGTGTCTGGCGGAAGACGTACAGATCATTTTAGGCCCGGCCGTCAACATTAAACGCTCGCCGCTATGCGGGCGCAACTTCGAGTACTTTTCCGAGGATCCTTATCTGGCATCAGAGATGGGCGCGCAGCATGTAATGGGTGTTCAGGCTAAGGGAGTCGGCACCTCCGTCAAGCATTTCGCGGCCAACAACCAGGAAACATTGCGCAATTCGATCAATACGATTGTCGATGAACGGACGCTAAACGAGATTTATTTGCGCGCATTCGAGGGCCCGGTGACCGAAGCCGACGCATGGACGCTGATGTGCGCCTACAATCTCGTCAACGGGGATTTTTGCTCGGAAAACGAATATTTGCTGACCGAGGTGCTTAAAAAACGCTGGGGACACAGCGGCTTTGTCATGACCGACTGGGGAGCGATCAACGAACGCGTCAAAGGCCTGCAGGCTGGACTGGAGCTGGAAATGCCTTACGCCGGACCTGAGCGCGACCGCATGATCGTGGAAGCCGTCCAAGCAGGCGAACTGGATGAGCGCGTGCTGGATGAAGCGGTGGAACGATTGCTTGGCGTCATCTGGAAGACCTTCGACGCCCGTCAAGAAGGCTATGTATATGACCGTGAGGCGCATCACGCGCTCGCCCGGCAGGCAGCCGCGGAATGTATGGTGCTGCTGAAAAACGAAGGCAGACTGCTTCCGCTGGATCCCAAGCAATCGCTTGCCGTGATCGGTGCATTCGCGGATAAACCGCGTTATCAAGGCGGAGGGAGCTCGCATATTTCGCCTAGCCGCCTGGACGCTGCGCTGCCTGCCATTCGCGATGCGGCGGAGGGCGAGGTCGCATTTGCGCAAGGCTACGGGCTGACCGATGACGTGATTGATGAGAAGCTGATCGCAGAAGCCGTAGCGCTTGCAGCGTCGAAGGAAGTGGCGGTTATCTTCGCAGGGCTGCCTGAATCATTCGAATCCGAGGGCTTTGACCGGACGCATCTGCACATGCCTGCCTCCCACTGCGAGCTGATCCGGCGTGTGGCCGCGGCCCAGCCAAACACTGTGGTTGTGTTGTCCAACGGCGCACCGATCGCGATGCCCTGGCTGGATGCAGCCGCAGCCGTGCTTGAAGGGTATCTGGGCGGGCAGGCCAGCGGCAGCGCGGCGGCGGATGTGCTGTTCGGCCGCGTGAATCCAAGCGGCAAGCTCGCGGAGACTTTCCCTGTAAGCCTGGAGCAAACGCCGGCTTACCTGAACTTCCCGGGCGGTAAAAATGAGGTTTTTTACGGCGAAGGACTGTTTGTCGGATACCGATATTATGAAGCGAAAAAGGAAAAGCCGCTATTTCCTTTCGGCTATGGTCTCAGCTACACGACCTTTGCGTATGAAAAAATCGAGGTTGATAAAGCTTTGATGAAGGACACGGAGTCAATTCAAGTTACGGTGACCGTCCGCAATACGGGCAGCCGCGCAGGCAAGGAAATCGTCCAGCTGTATGTGAAGCCGGTTGACAGCTCGGTCGTTAGGCCGCCCAAAGAGCTGAAGGGATTCGAGAAGGTCAGCCTTCAGCCGGGTGAGTCAGCCAAGGTGACCTTTACGCTGGGCAAGCGAGCCTTCGCCTATTTCAATACGGACATCCACGACTGGTTTGCCGAAACGGGAATCTATGAAATTGTTGCAGGCCCATCCTCGGCAGATACCCCGCTCAGCGCGGAGGTCAAAGTGATTTCCACAGGCATCCCGTTCCGGAAGGTCACGCGGAATACGAAGTTCTATGAGCTGCTTGCGATTCCCGAAACCGCGGACTTTGCCGAAAAAGCCATGAACGACAGCGTCGAAGGCTTGAAGCAGATGGGCGCCATGTTCGCGGAAAGCATGGGGGACGGCAGCCTGATGCTGCTGTTTGATGAAATCATGAAGTGGAAGAAATATGACGGCCTGCGTTCGATGGCGGGACTGATGGGCGGCGGAAAAACGACCGAAGCGGATCTGGACCAGGTGATCCGTGAGCTGAACGAAACGTTGGGATTGTAAATTTCGATCTGAGGGAGGAAGCAGGCATGATCAACAGCAAGACAACCCGATCGCAGGATGAAATCGCATATGTTCATCAACCGGGAGGCCCCGTTCTCGGGTACTCCCCGTCTTCTGGGGTTGGCATTCTGGAGCAGGACGGGTTATTTTTCAAGGATTTGAACAAAGACGGCAAACTAGATCCTTATGAGGATTGGCGGCTTCCTGCGAAGGAACGCGCGAAGGATCTGGCTTCGAAAATGACGGTTGAGCAAATCGCCGGGCTGATGCTGTACAGCAGGCACCAGGCTGTTCCTGCCGCGAGCGGAGGCTGGTTTGCAGGCACGTACGGAGGCAAGCCCTACGAGGAAAGCGGGGCGGAGCCTTGGGAGCTTACCGACGAGCAGAGAAGCTTTTTGGAAAAGGATCATCTGCGCCATATTTTGATCACGACGGTACAGAGCCCTGAAATTGCTGCGAAATGGAATAATCAGGTTCAGGCATTCGCCGAGGGCAGCGGGCTGGGCATACCTGCCAACAATAGCTCCGATCCCCGCCACAATCCTGTTTTTAACGCGGAATTCAATGCCGGCTCCGGCGGCAAAATCTCCATGTGGCCCGAATCATTGGGCCTGGCTGCAACCTTCGACCCCGAGGTTACCCGCAAGTTCGGCGAGGTGGCCTCGAAGGAATACAGGGCCTTAGGCATTGCGACCGCCTTGTCGCCGCAGGTTGATATTGCGACCGATCCGCGTTGGTTCCGGTTCAACGGCACCTTCGGGGAGGATCCGAAGCTGTCGACGGATATGGCGCGGGCCTACGTCGACGGCTTCCAAAATTCCGACGGCGAGCGGGAGCTTGAGGAAGGCTGGGGCTGGGACAGCGTAAACGCCATGGTGAAGCATTGGCCTGGCGGCGGGTCCGGCGAAGGAGGAAGGGATGCGCATTTTGGAAGCGGTAAATATGCCGTGTATCCGGGAGGACGCTTTGACGATCATTTGAAGCCTTTCGTTGACGGCGCCTTCAAGCTGGACGGCAAGACGGGTAAAGCCTCGGCGGTCATGCCCTACTACACCATTTCCTACGGGCAGGATCCGGTTAACGGCGAAAATGTGGGCAATTCCTATAACGCCTACCTCATCCGAGATTTGCTGCGAGATCAACACGGCTATGATGGTGTCATCTGCACGGATTGGATGATCACCGGGGATGAAACGGCCAGCAAGGATTCGTTCCTGACGGGCAAATCCTGGGGCGTTGAGCATCTAAGCGTGGCGGAGCGGCATTATAAGCTGCTGATGGCGGGCGTTGACCAATTCGGCGGCAATAATGAAGCCGAGCCTGTGCTGGAAGCTTACCGGATGGGGGTAGAGGAGCATGGGGAAGCATGGATGCGCCAGCGTTTCGAGGCGTCGGCTGTCCGTCTCCTGCTGAATATGTTCCGTCTCGGCTTGTTCGAGAATCCATATTTGATGCCGGAACAAAGCGAGGCGACGGTAGGCTGCCCTGAATTCGTCAAGGCGGGGTATGAAGCACAGCTCAAATCGGTGGTTTTGCTGAAAAATAAGAACAACACACTTCCCCTTGCGCCAAAAACCAAACTGTATATCCCGAAGCGGTATACGCCTGCAGGGAAAGATTGGTTCGGTAATCCGACGCAGGCGAAGCTGGAATATCCCGTCAACCTGGAGATCATATCGCAGTATTTTACGGTCACCGAACACGCGGATGAAGCGGATGCGGGGCTTGTATTCATCACCAATCCGAAATCGGGTATTGGATACGATCCGCAGGACGCGGCTGGCGGAGGCAACGGTTACGTGCCGATCAGCCTGCAGTATAAGCCCTATCTGGCTGAGCACGCGCGCGAAGTCAGCCTTGCGGGGGATCCGCGTGAGGAAGATGTGCTGAATCGCTCGTATAAAGGAAAGACCGTAACCACGCATAATGAAGCGGATCTGGATATGATTCTGCAGACGGCGGACGCGATGAAGGGCAAACCGGTCATCGTCAGCATGATGCTGTCCAATCCGGCCGTGGTCGGCGAGTTCGAACCGTATGCCAATGCGATTATTGCGAACTTTGGTGTCCAGGACCAGGCGCTGATGGATCTTCTATCCGGCGCGGCAGAGCCGTCGGGCCTTCTGCCGATGCAGATGCCTGCGGATATGACGACGGTTGAGCTGCAGCTTGAAGACGTACCTCATGATATGGAATGCTATCGGGATGCGGAGCAGCATGTGTACGATTTTGCGTTCGGCATGAACTGGAGCGGCGTCATTGAAGATGAACGCACCAACACTTACCGTCAGCGGCAAAGCATGCAGAGCCAATGAGTCAAATGAGGAACGGGGAATCCTAATGCTAAGGCATCCGAAGCCTTCACTGCCGGAACCTGATCATTTACAAGCCTGTACCTGTTTGTTAAAGTAAATGTCAGATTCCCTATCGACAGGGTGACTTACAAGAAGATTGTGCATAATCCCGGCACAGAAAGAAGGCAGAACATGACTGAAGCATTGTTATCCCCATTGGTAAAAACATTGGACCTGCAGCCGCATCCTGAAGGCGGTTGGTACAAAAGGCTGTGGGAAGCGTCGTTTGAAATTCCGAAAGACGTGCTGGATCCGAAATATTCCGGTTCCCGTCCTGCGGCAACGTCGATCTACTTTCTCCTGCATCCGCATGAATTCTCCAAGTGGCACCGGGTATACTCGGATGAGCTATGGATGTGGCATGCCGGAAGTCCGCTGCTGCTCGCGCTTGGCGGAGATACCGATCAACCGGGGGAACGCACGGAAATCATTCTGGGCATGGACATGGACAAAGGGCAGGTGCCTCAAGCTCTCGTTCCTGCGAATGTGTGGCAGGAAGCGCGCCCGCTGGGTGATGAACCCGTGCTCGTATCCTGCGTGGTCTCCCCAGGCTTTCATTTCGACGATTTTACTATGATTGATTAACCCGTATTTGTTCTTATTTTATGTATTTACAAAATCACTAAAAAACCTCTGCCGCATGCTGTTTGCGGCAGGGGTTTTTGCGTAAAAAAGCGCCTTGAGGGGAATACTTTGCATGAAAAGCGTTTGTACTGTCTCCGGAATGGGTAATACATAGATATGCCGTCTAACTTGCGGCCCATAGACAGCAACTATTAAAGGAGGTTATTCAACATGTCATCTCATTCACTTACAGCAGAACGAAGAAGCGACACCAAACATTCAAGCTTGCGCAGCCTTAGAGAAAGCGGTCGTATTCCGGCCGTCGTATACGGAGATTCGACCGATAGCATTCCGCTTAGCGTAGACGCCAAGGAGCTCGCGAAGATTGCCAGAACGGGACGTACGGAAATGTTCAAGCTACAAGTGGAGGGTTCCTCCGATTTGAACGTCATCATCAAGGATTTTCAGAAAAAGAACGGGGCATGGAGCCACGTAGACTTTTTGCATATTTCCGCCAACAAACCGCTGAAAGTTCGCGTGCCGATCGAATTCCACGGCACTGCCGAAGGAACCAAAGCGGGCGGCGTGCTGCAGCATCTGGAAACCGAACTCGAGGTAGAGGCATTGCCTGCGAACCTGCCGGCTTCCATCGAGGTGGACGTAAGCCACCTGAACATGGGCGACAAGCTGGTGGCATCGGAAATCAAACTGCCGGA
Organism: Paenibacillus chibensis; assembly: GCF_004001045.1. Lineage (GTDB taxonomy): Bacteria > Bacillota > Bacilli > Paenibacillales > Paenibacillaceae > Paenibacillus_AQ > Paenibacillus_AQ chibensis. Next base: position 340,983 of record NZ_BIMK01000007.1, on the reverse strand, counting down.
AGGCGTCAAGCTGACTGCTTCGCCGGAGGAATTGATCGCTCACGTCACGGCTCCTCGCGCTGTGCTTGAGGCGGAGGGAGAAGCAGAATCCGAAGAGGAAGCACCACAGGAAGCTCCAGCGGAAGAAGCGCAGGAATAGCTCTTTTAAGCTGACGTATATACGCAAAAGCCCGGCCAATATGGCCGGGCTTTTTACTTGAAGTTTTGCTTAAAGGGTAGAATTCATCCAGCCATCATACAGCTGCTCCAGTTGTTCCTTCAGACGTTCGGTTTCCTCATGGAGGGCGATAAGTTGCTCGGCATCTAGTGCAATGGCAGGATCCATCATTCGTTCGCCCAGCTCCGAAAGCGCCTGCTCCGTGCAGTGGATCTCCTTCTCCCAGTGGGCGGGGACGGATTTGGAAATGGATATGCGCTGATTCGCTGGAGAAGGAACAGGCAGGGAAGGTGACTGCTCAGGCGGCGCCGCCTGTGTTCTTGCGTCAGCGGAGCGCGCCTGGTATGCATCAAATCCTCCAGCGATGACCCGCAGCCCGCCTTGCTCCATACTCCAAATGGTATCGGCGAGGCGGTTGATGAAGTAGCGGTCATGGGACACGGCGAGGACGGTTCCCGGAAATTCCTCCAGCGCTTCTTCCAGCACCTCCCTGGAATCGATGTCGAGATGGTTGGTCGGCTCATCCAGAATCAGCAGATTTGGTTTCTGCTCCATCAATACGGCAAACCGCAGCCTCGTCCATTCGCCTCCGGACAGGCTCGCCACGCTTTTGAACACGTCGGGCCCGTAGAAAAGAAAGCGCGCCAGCTTGCCGCGGGCTTCTCCTTCCTCGATCCCGGCCTGCTCACGGAAGAACTGCAGCACCGTTTGACGGTTATCCTCCGGATGCTCCTGCTGTGCCAAATAACCGACGGCGACGCGCGAGCCTAGACGGATGGTTCCTTCTGACGCATCCTCGCTGCCAAGCACCATTTGCAGGAGGGTGCTTTTGCCGCAGCCGTTCGGACCGAGCAGCATCACGGTTTCGCCATACCGGAGCAAAGCGTTCACGCCGCGGAAAAGACAACGCTCGCCGAAGGCTTTGCCGACCTCCTCGAATAACAGCACCTGCTTGCCGGAACGGTCCTCCTGCTGCAGCCGGAGGTCGATCTTCTTCCGCTCCAGAACAGGCCGCTTCAGCTTCACCATGCGGTCGAGTGCCTTTTGCATCGAGGCGGCACGGCGATGAAAGCCCGCATTCGGCGGGTTCGCCTCATTGCCCCATTGAATAAGCTGCTTAATGCTGTCCTGCATTTGCTTGATCTTTTTTTGCTGCTCCTGATAATGCGCGAATTGCAGCAGCAGGCGCTCTTCCTTTTCCTTCTGGTAGCCGCTGTAATTGGTATGGTAAATAAAGGCCTCGCCATCCTCGATCTCGATCACTTTACTGACGAGACGGTCCAGGAAGTAGCGGTCATGGGAGATGGCAAGCACGGTCCCGCCATATTCCCCTAAAAACTGCTCCAGCCACTCGATCGCACCCATATCCAGATGGTTCGTCGGTTCATCCAGCAATAGCACATCGGGTTTTTCCAGCAGCAGGACGGCAAGGCCGACTTTCGTCTTCTCGCCCCCGGACAGGGAGGCGAAGGGGCGGGAAAATTGCGGGTGAGGGATGCCCAGTCCGCTTGCCACCCGAGCGACCGAAGCTTCAACTTCATAACCGTCCGCCCGTTCGAACTGCTCCTGCAGCCTGCCGTATTCCGCAAGCCAGCCTGCAAGCGCCTCGGCATCGCTGCTGTGTGCAGGATCGGACATGAGCGCTTCCAGCGATCTCATTCGATTCTGCCACTCCAGTACAGCGGCAAAAGGGCGGAGAAGCACGTCGTATACCGTTTCATCGGCGGATGCTGCCGGAATTTGCTCAAGCAGGCCGATTTTCGCACCCTTTTGGATGGCGATGCTGCCTTGTTCCGGGCTTTCGTTTCCTTTGAGCAGATGGAAAAGGGTTGTCTTGCCGCAGCCGTTGCGGCCGATCAGAGCGGCTTTTTCGCCGTGACCGATGTCGAAGCTGATATCTGACAGCACCAGCTGGGCGCCGTGGTATTTTTGCACGTTTTTGCATTGAATCATCATGAATTCCTCCATAGATGCCGGACCTATAGAAAAAGCCGCAGGGGAAATGACCCCGCGGCTGAACGTTCAACGCATGAAGTTCCGTTGAAGTTAAGGTAGGAGCGGCATTTCGCATATTTTTGAAGCAACCGAAGGGTTAAAAATGGACAGACGGATCCCGTTGATGGCTGCTTCATGAATAATTCCGGATAATGCGATGGGAAGCTGATTGATCCGGTTGTTCGAAATATGTTGTGCCACTACTACCTCACCTCCTTGAAAATAAAAAGTTAGGTTTATTTTATCCGGTTTGCGGACTTCGCGCAAGGGATAGTTCCCCGAAAGGGGGGGCCTGCTTTCTATGCTTATATAAACGGCGATAGTATAATACAATAGCTAAAGGAACTTTGAGCAGGAGGTAAGCATGAAAAAGGTACTGTTTACGGGCGGCGGGTCTGCGGGTCACGTAACCGTCAATTTGGCGCTGATGCCGCTGTTTCTGGACGAGGGCTGGTCCGTTGATTACATAGGCTCCGCGCAGGGGATCGAGAGAGAACTGGTTGGCTCCCTGGACGCGGTGAAGTATTTTCCGATTTCAACAGGGAAGCTGCGCAGATATTTTGACATCCAGAACGTCAAGGATCCCTTTAAAATCGCCAAGGGCGTGTATCAGGCCTACCGGCTGATCCGTACAAGAAAGCCCCAGGTCGTGTTCTCGAAAGGCGGCTTCGTTTCGGTGCCGGTCGTAATCGGCGCGTGGCTGAACAAGGTTCCGGTGATCATCCATGAATCCGATATTACGCCGGGGCTCGCCAACCGTATCTCAATCCCGATGGCGGCTGCCGTATGCACGACCTTTCCGGAAACGGGGGGACAAAGCGGGAAGGATAAGACGCATTACGTCGGCGCGGTGATCCGCCAGGAGCTGCAGCAGGGAGATGCCGACCGGGGCAGAAAATTCTGCGGCTTTCACGCAAGCAAGCCCGTGCTGTTGATCATGGGCGGCAGCCTGGGGGCGCGGAAAATCAATGAAGCCGTAAGGGCGGCGCTGCCGGTTCTGTCAAAAACCTTCCAGGTGGTCCACCTCTGCGGAAAAGGCCAGCTGGATCCAGACTTAAGCGTACCGGGGTATAAGCAGTATGAATACATAAACGAGGAGCTGCCGGATGTACTGGCTATGGCGGATATGGTGATTTCACGCGCAGGTTCCAACTCCATCTTCGAATTTTTGTCTCTGCAAAAGCCGATGCTGCTCATTCCGCTGACCAAGCAGCAAAGCAGGGGAGACCAAATTCTGAACGCCCGTTCGTTCGAGACGGCGGGGTACTGCCGAGTGCTTGCGGAAGAGGAGCTGAATGATGCTTCTCTCGTTCAAGAGGTGACGGAGGTCTATGACAAACGCGAAGAATTCATTGCCCATATGCTCGATAATAAGCATTCGGATGCACTTTCCGCCGTGTTCCGTCTGATTAAGGAGAAGGCACGGCCTAGCTCCAACCCTGCATGGAAGTAAACTAGCTTAACCTTGAATAAGTACATCACCTGAAACAGAGAACAACCGTTCTCTGTTTTTCGCTATTTTCGATCTTTTTATGGTATATTGGGAAGACGAATATGGCTTTTCGGAAAGGAACCAACCATTCATGCTGGCATTTACTGCAGAACGAATCAAGAACCTGTGCGGCGTTACCGGCTTCAAGCGCGGAGAGGCGATGTCGGAGCAGGGGCAGGTCATGGTACTCGAGCGCGATGAGGAAGAACGCTGCCGGATGGCGGCTGTGCAGGATCAGGACGTCTATCATGTGCATATCGATATCGACGGAGCGGATTTTAGCGCAGAATGCGAATGCGCCGGATTCGGCGGTTATTACCCTTATTGCAAGCATATCGCGGCGGTGCTGATCTATATGCTGGAGGAGGAAAAGTCAGGCGCTCAAGCGGCGGACCCGCGCAAAGGCGCAGTAATCCCCCTGCCGACGCCCGGCATTACTTCCCGAGATATCCGGCTTGCCGGCGGCCTTATCGAGCTGTTCGATAAAGCCGCGGATCAGGGCCGCATCCGGGCGGGCCAGCGGCTGGCCAATGCCTTGAAGGAGACGCTCAGTGTCGAATTCGTCTGCAAAATTACGGACGAGTTTCTGCCTGATCCCAAGTTCAGGATCGAAATGAAAATCGGGCTGAAGCGGATGTACGTCGTGCAAAATATCCGGCAGCTGCTGCTTCATATCGAGGAAGGGAAGACGCTCCCTTTTACGCGGCTCTTCACCTATGACCCGGGCCTGCACGCCTTCCGGGATGAGGACTGGGCGGTCATTGTTCAGCTCCTTCGCATAGCGGGCAGCGAATTTGCTTATGACGAGACGGGAAGATTTTACGCCGGTTACGCGACTTCCGGCAATCAGCGCCTCCTGACGGTGCCTCCACTTGCTTGGGAGACGCTTTTGCCGTGCTTGACCGCCGCCGGCGCCCTCATGGAAAAAGAATTCGGCGATCCGGCTCCCTTGGAAGCCACGGAAGAGCGGCTCCCAGTCACAATCGATATCGGCAGCGGGAACGGTGACGCCTACGCTCTCGAAATCCGCGGCTTGAAAAGGGTCATGGTGATGAACGCATACGGCTGCGCCGTCCTTGATGGGAAAATTTATGTGTTGCCGGAACCCGATCTATACCTGCTCGCTGAAATGAAATCGCTGCTGTACCGTAATGATCATACGAAAATCCAGGTATCTCCGCATCAAATGGATGCGCTGATGGAGAGGGTCGTACCCGGTCTGCGCAGAATCGGCAGGGTATCGGTGGATTCCACCATCCGCGACCGGATCGTTCAGCCTTCGCTTGCGGCAAAGCTCTATCTGGACCGGGATGAGACGACACTGCATGCCAGAGTTGAATTTGTTTATGGCGGAATCGTCATTGACGCCCTGGCGGACGACTGGGATGCCCGAAGGGATACCGACCTGATCCTCGTCAGGGATACGGAGAAGGAAAAGAAGCTGCTGGATATGCTCGGTTCGAGCGACTTTGTCCGTTACGAGAAAGAGTGGGGGCTTGATCTGTCGGAGGAAGACAGCATGTACGACGTACTGTATCACCTGCTGCCGCGTCTTGAATCCTGGGTGGAGGTTTACGCGACAGACGGAGTGAAACAGATGATGCATACGGGCCGCAAAGCTCCTAAAATCAAGGCTGATACCGATCAGACGACCAATTGGCTGGAAATCACCTTCGAGCTGGATGGAATCAGCGAGAAGGAAATTCGCAAAATTCTGCTAAGCATCGTCGAGAAAAAGAAATATTACCGGCTGGCCGAAGGCTCCTACCTGTCTCTGGAAGGGGAAGCCTTCGAATTGTTCGGCGAACTGTACGAAGAGCTGGGCATGAAAAAGGGAGACGTTACGGGCGGGCGCATGCAGCTGCCGGTATTCCGGGGGCTTCAGCTCAGGGACCATACCAGCGGCAGTCTTCAGCTCGGCAAATCCCTTCGGGGTCTGCTGGACCATATGCTGCGTCCCGAGCACGGGGAGTTTGCCGTTCCGGGAGAGCTCGCCCATGTGCTCCGGGATTATCAGAAGGAAGGCTTCCAGTGGCTGAAAACGCTCGGATCCTACCGTTTCGGCGGTATCCTGGCGGATGACATGGGGCTGGGCAAAACGCTGCAAAGCATTGCGTACATCGTATCGGAGATCCGGGGGCCGTCGGCCGTTCAGCCCGTTCTGATCGTAGCTCCGGCTTCGCTTGTCTATAACTGGGAAAATGAAATTCAGCGGTTTGCCCCATCGCTGAAGGTGCAGATAGCCATGGGAGCGAGAAAGGAACGCAGCGGTATGCTTCTGCGTATGGCGGAAGCCGGAATCGATCCGGATTCGGAAGAGGAAGATATCGCTCCGGATCTGGACGCGGACGTCATCATTACGTCGTATCCATCGCTCCGCAAGGATATCAGGATATACCGGGAGATCGCGTTTAGTACGCTAATCCTGGACGAGGCCCAAGCCATCAAAAACGCCTCTACGCAGACCGCGCAGGCGGTAAGGGAAATCAGGGCGGGCCGCAGATTCGCGCTGACCGGAACGCCGATCGAAAATTCGGTGGACGAGCTGTGGTCGATCTTCGATGCGGTATTTCCGGGACTGTTCGACGGGCTTAAAAATTTCCGGGGGCTGTCCCGCGAACGGATCGCCCGGCTGGTGCAGCCTTTCATTCTGCGCCGGCTGCGGGCGGATGTGCTCGAAGAGCTGCCTGAGCGGATCGAAACCGTGCAGCAGTCCGAGCTCAGCCGGGAACAGAAGAAGCTGTATGCCGCGTACTTGGAGGAATTCAAGGAAGAAACGCGCCGGGATCTCGAATTCGAGGGCTTCCAGCGGAGCCGGATGAAAATATTGGCGGGCATTACCCGGCTGCGTCAGCTCTGCTGCCATCCCGCACTGTTTGTGGATGGCTACGAAGGCGAGTCCGGCAAGCTGCAGCAGCTGCTGGAGGTGGTACAGGACTGCCTGGAAAGCGGCAGACGGATCCTGATCTTCTCGCAGTTTACCAGCATGCTGCGCATCATCCGCAGCGAGCTGGGCAAGCTGGGCATTCCGGTGTTTTATCTGGACGGGCAAACGCCGGCCAAAGAACGCGTGGACATCTGCGCGCGCTTCAACGGCGGGGAGCATGACGTCTTCCTCATTTCGCTCAAGGCGGGCGGCACCGGGCTTAACCTGACCGGAGCCGATACGGTGATATTGTACGACCTATGGTGGAATCCGGCGGTAGAAGAGCAGGCGGCGGGGCGTGCCCACCGGATGGGGCAGAAGAATGTCGTTCAGGTCATCCGTCTCGTCACGAAAGGGACGGTCGAGGAGAAGATGCTCGATCTGCAGCAGCGCAAAAAGGATTTGATCCGCGAAGTGATGGAACCTGGCGAAGAGGTGCAAACGGCGCTGTCGGAGAAGGAAATCCGCGAGCTTCTTGCTTTATAAAGAGGGGAATATCGGATTTCTACAGAGGAGAACGCCGCTGAAATACAGCGGCTTCTCCTCTTTTTTGGCTATGCCGCAAACGAATTCTTTGAAACGTCTAAGGATTTATGAAGGATTTTCGGAGGAGATGGCGAAATTTACCTACATAGCAATAGTATTTTTGACCTATTATCTGTGATCAGTCGATTCATGGATTTTGATATGAGGTGAAGAATGAGATGGGATACAGATACGATGAAGGTGTGAAGCCATTGTTATGGCCAAGGCTGAGCGGCCAAGAAAATGGGGGAGCAGGCGGGAAAGAGGCTGGAGGACATGCGAATCACTTGGAGCTGGTTCCTCCCGAGCTTGCTTTGACGTCCGGTTTTACGTTCATGAAGCCTTTTCTTGAGCGAAGAATCCGCAGCGATGCATGTCTGAAGCGGCAGGAGCTCATTACGAAAAAGAGCAGCCGGCAAAGAGAACCGTCAGATTGGAGCAACGCCGAAAAAGCGGCTTTCGAAGTGGAATGGTACGAAAACCAGGTGGAATGGATCGAAACCATCCATCAGATGTGCGGAGAGCCGATATTCTGGGATCAGATTGCCGCTTGGCCCGCACCGTTCCTGAGAGGGGAACCCGGTCCTCATGAGAAGCGGGCCGAGGAGGAGTACCAGGAGTACAAGCCAACCCGGATGCAGAAGCTGCTCAAGCAGGATTCCACGGTGAAGCAGGAGCTTGAGGACCGGCTCGCTTGGGCGAGGGAGAAGGACCGGAGCGAATATGCGGAGTGGAAGTCGCTGACCGATTTTGCGCGAGACGTGCTGGAGGGCAACCGGACCTCTTACCTCCGCGTGCTGGAGGAAATCGCTCCAATGGAGGATTTACTGACGCTTGGCAGCGGCCTGGAATTTAATGTTCTGGATGCAGAGACGGTGGAAGTCGAGCTGGACGTGAATTCCGGAGGGATTATTCCGAAGGAGTCGAAGCGTATGACGGAGGAGGGGGTCTTATCCCACAGCCGGTTCAGCGCAGAGGCTTACCATGAGCTGGAGCGGAAATACGTATTCGGCTCCGTATTCCGGATTGCCCGCGAGCTGTTTGCGCTGCTGCCGCTTGAGTCGGTGCTCATCCATGCCAGGGACACGAAGGTGAATCCGGAGACCGGACTGGAAGAATATGTGACGCTCCTTTCCGTAAGGTTTGACCGAAGCGTGCTGACTGCAAAGCATCTGGATCCGGATTTTGATCCGGATTCTGGTCATAATCCCGGGACGCACATGCTGGATGCTTTCCCTCATCATATGCAGTTTGAGGCTTCCACCGGTTTCAAGCCGGTCGAGCCTCTGAGCCGTTCGTAATTCAATATATTAACAAGCCGCTGATATGCGCGCATCCATGCCCCTAACGGGTGAGAGCCGGGGATGGATGAAGCGTAAGCATCAGCGGCTTTTTTTGTGTTTGCGAGTGGACATTTTTTTAGAAAGGAACGGACATTTCTTTGGAACCTGAAGCGCAGCGCCAGGATTGGATGATATTGAATTTACAGACAGGACACGAGCGTGTAGATTTAAGGTAATTTCTTAGGAAAGCGCCATCATGAAGGAGGAAAGGACTTGAATTATTTACGCGCCCTGCATCCGCGAAAATGGATGGCGATGTTCATCATCGCTGTCTTTATCACGGGTTGCGGCAGCTCGGAGCCATCTGTGCAAAGAGAAGACGCCGTATCCCCGAATCCGCTGCGCATCACCTTCTGGACCTCATTTAGTGGAGGAGATATTTCGTTTATGAACGAATTGGTCAACCGGTATAACAAGGAAAATCCGGACGGTGTGACCGTCATGCTCAAAAACAATAAATCGGATGATTATTATACAAAGCTGTCCACGGCGATTGTGACGGAGGAAGGACCTGACGTCGCTATTGTGCACGCCTCCAAGTTTGCGCAGTTCGTGCCTGCGGGCTTTCTGGACACCATCGATCATTCGGCGGATGATGCCGGGGTGAAGTGGGACCAGTTCAATCCGAACATTCTCGGCAGAACGCTTGTGGAGGGGCAGCATTATGCCATTCCGCTCGATACGCATTTTGGCGTGCTCTTTTACAATAAGCGCATTCTCACAGAAGCCGGGCTGCTGAAGGAAGGAGAGGATTTGCAGCTCGCTCCCGGCGAGAAGGCATTCATGGATTTTCTCCAAAAGATCCAGCAGCAGGTGCCGCCGGATGTGGCTCCCCTTGCGGTTCCGGATGTCCGGATCGATACATACTGGCTGTGGTGGACGCTCTATTCGCAGCAAAAAAACGGCGGGCCGATGTACACACAGGACGGCAGACGGGCTCAAATCGACATGGGTGCGGCCCGAAAGGCATTGGATTTAGAAGTGACATTGTTTAACCGGAAGCTGATTCCATCCGGCATCACCGATGCCAGCCAATTGTTCGCCAAAGGGAAGGCGGCCACCATTTTTCTGGGCGTGTGGATTACGGGATCCTATGAGCATGTTAACGGGCTGGACTTTGGGGTCATACCTTTTCCGCAAATCTACGACAAGCCCGGTTCCTGGGGAGATTCGCATACGCTGGCTTTTCCGAAAAAAGAACATACCGATCCGAACAAGCGGGCTGCGGCCGTCAAATTCGCGAATTGGGTGGCCCATCAAGGCAGCGTATGGGCACAGGCAGGCCATATACCGGCTGTGGTGTCCGAAGTGGAAGCGGATGCGTTCCAATCGATGGAATACCGCAAGGATTATGCTTCGGCGGCCAATGACGTGCAATATTTTCCGAGCCACCCGCGACAAGGATATGTCAACGACGCGCTGACGACCGAATTCGAGAAGCTGTGGCATGGCAAGCAAACGGAGGAACAGCTGCTCTCGAACATGCAGCCGCTGATCAACGGGATCATAGGAGACATGGAGCCATGATCAAAAGGATGGTCGAAACCTTTTTGCATATGCGGCTGGCATCCAAGCTCATCCTGATCAACCTGGTGCTGATCGCGCTGCCGCTTACCGTTACAGGCATGGTGAGCTTCAGCGGGTTCTCCGCCTCCTTGCAGCGGACGGTTGGCAAATATCAAACCGATGTGGTGCGGGAGCTTACAGCCAATCTGGACACGGTCACCAGTGAGGTGAATCTGCTGTCGGCGGAGCCTTACCAGTCGCCGGAGCTGTTGAAATATTTGGAGAAACGGCGGCAGCCGGGCAGCCCGGCGACCTACGAGGAACGTTCGCTGCTGGATAATTTCACGAGGAAGATTGCCCTGAACGGCCGGGTGGATGTGATCGGGGTATCGCTGTTTTCGCTGCAAGGCGATTCCTATGTCGCCTTTACCGACAGTCCGGGCTCCTTCTATCAACCGCGGATTCCGGATCAAAGCTGGTACGAGGCCGCCAGCAGGTCGGGTAAAGGCAGCTTTATCGGTCCGCATGAGGTCGTCTCCGAGAACGGGGTCAGTTACCTCGTGTTTTCGGTTGTCCGGCAGATACGCAGTCTGGAGAACGGGCGGACACTGGCGTTCCTGAAAATCGACGTGGACTACAATAATGTAAAGGACCGCATTTCGCTGCTGAACGGATCGAAGGAAAAAATCATTACGATAACCGATCGGAACGGCGGCATGGTATACCAGACTGATCCGGAGCCGGAGCTCGACGGGATCATCCGCGGATTGTCCGGTCTGGGAACCGTGACAGCGGGGAGCGGGCAGACATCAAAGCTGATCGCGTACTACACTTCGCCTTTGACGGGGTGGACGACCGTACAAAGCGTCCCGCTGCGGGTGCTCCTTACCGATACGGTCAAGGTAAGGTATATCGTGATCGGCATCGGGGTGCTCTGCCTGGTGCTGGCGACGGTGCTGTCCGTCTGGATGTCGCTGTGGGTAACGAAGCCGATCAGCCTGCTTCGCAACTCCATGAAAAAGGTCGAGAAGGGAAAGTTCGACGAAGTCATCCCGATCCGCAGCCGCGACGAGGTCGGGCAGCTGGGTCATACGTTCAACGTGATGGTTTCCAGGCTCAGCGACTTGACGTACAAGCTTTACGAGTCCGAGCTGCGGGAGAAGGTCGCGAAGATATCGTCGCTGCAAAGCCAGATCAATCCCCATTTTTTATATAACACGCTGGGCTCGATCAGCATGTACGCGGAAATAGGCGGCAGCCGTGAAGTCGTGGATATGACCCATCATCTCAGCGGGCTGCTTCGTTACAGCATCGGCAACGATAACAGCGATGCGACGCTCGAGCAGGAGCTTGGCCACGTGAAGGGATATTTGAGCATACAGAATATCCGTTTCGAGGAGCGGCTCAGCTACGAATTTGGCATCCCCGCAGAGCTTCTGCCTTACGGAATGCTCCGCCTGTCGCTCCAGCCGCTGGTGGAAAATGCGATCATCCACGGACTTGAGCATGGAAGGGGCGATGTCCATATTTCCATCGCCGCGGCCCGCAAGGATGACATGCTCCTCGTAACCGTTGCGGACAACGGGCTTGGCATGACGGAGCAGCTGCTTCAAGCGTTAAGAGTGAAGCTCGATCATGCGCCGCTTCCGGATGGGCCTGGAGGAAATGGTCTTGTCAACGTGCATCGACGCATCGTGTTAAGGTTCGGTTACCGGTACGGCCTCAAGATTGAGAGCCGTGTCCGCGTGGGAACCCGGGTTATCATGAAGCTGCCGCTGCTACAGGCAGCTAATCCATCCAGAGGGGAGAGTTGACCATTGCCTACCGTATTGATCGTTGACGACGAAAGTATATTCCGCAAAGGGCTCCGGCATTTGATCACGGAGATGGATTCCGGCTGGGATATCGTCGGTGAGGCCCGGCATGGGGCCGAGGCGCTGGAGATCATCAAGCAGCATTCCCCGGATTTGGTCATCACGGATATCCGGATGCCCCAAATGGACGGCATCGAGCTGCAGAACGCCGTGAAGGAGAAATATCCGCATATTGCCTTTGTGGTCCTCAGCGGTTATGGAGAATTTCACTATGCGAGGGAATCGCTGCGGCTTGGGGCCAGAGATTATTTGCTGAAGCCGATTGAAAAGGAGGAGCTGCGGAGAACGCTCAATCAAGCCTATCAGGAATGGGCGGCGCAGCGGGAAGCGGACGCGGCAGAAGCATGGGGAACAGAGACCCTGCGCCAGATGAGGGATCCACTTTTACAAGGCTTTCTGCATGGCTCGCTTCATGCCCACAGCTCCGAACTGCTTGAACACGCCGGCATCTGCTTTCCCCATGCCGGCTGGTATTGTCTTGCGGCCAATCTCGATCGCGATTCGGTTGAGGATCAGCGCTACAGCCGGTCCGATCCGTCGTTGTTTACCCTCTATATCAGCCAATTCATGCAGGAATTTCTGGACCAGTCAGATCAGCATATTCTCGGCTATGCATTCCCTGGGCGGAACGGTCATGTGGCGGCGATCATCAACATGCCGGTTACGGAAGGCGGCGAAGCCAGACTTGCACAGCTGGCGAGGACTCTGATCCGGGAGGTCAAGGCGTTCTCGAATCTGACGATCACCATCGGAATCGGCTGCGGTGCCCATGATCTGGAGTCGATTTCAGGCTCCTACCAGCAGGCGGAAATGGCCCTCTTGTACCGGCTGGTAACCGGCGGCGACCGGGTTATTGCTTACGGGCAGGCAGAATGCGACCGGCGCACAGCGGCTGACGGCGACGGTCTGAACAACCTGAAGCTGCTGGATCAAAACGTGCAGGAAGGAACCTTGGAGAGAGTCAGGTACAACGTCCGCGACTGGGTAGGGACCTTGTTCCGGCAGACGAATGATCCGAAGGAGATCCAGCGGAGGGTGTGCCATTTCCTGCTCCACTATTATGAAATCGCCGTGAACCGGAGCGTCGAAATGGATTGGGCGGGCAACCGTCATATGAAGCAGATTATGGATGAGGTATTTTCCTTTTATTCGCGCAAGGAGCTGGAGGCTTACTGCGAAGACCTGCTCGTCAGGCTGCATCAGCTGATTCACCAGAAGGGATCGGGACCCGCAGTTCATGCCGTGGACGCTGCCGTGGACTATTTGACGAAGCATTATGCCGAGGCCGTTACGCTCAGCCAAGTCGCCGAGCATGTTTTTCTGAATCCGTCGTATCTCAGCAGTTTGTTCAAAAGCACGTTGGGATGCTCGTTTATTGAGTTTCTGACGCAAAAGCGTATGGAGGAAGCATGCAGAAGGCTACAGTACACCGATGATAAGGTGGCCGCCATCGCCGAACAGACCGGTTTTGCGAATGTCCGCCATTTTAACCGGGTGTTTAAGGATCAAACCGGAAGAACACCGAAGCAATACAGAGAGGAAAGAGGAGAAATTCAAATCGAGGTTCCTTGACCCTTACCGCGGTTTCGGCTTCCAAAGATATGTCCATAGCTCCAAAAGAAGCGTCATGTTCTTGCCCCTGTCCTCCGCGCTATCATGAATTTGCAAGGAAGAACTTGAAGGAGGTCATGCAAGAGATGGCAAAGCATAGAGGTTTTAAATTCATGGCATTGGGACTCGCGCTGGCGACGATGTTGACGGCGTGCGCGAAAACGGGCTCGGGACCGGCTGGGGATCCGGGATCTTCCACAACCGGAAGCGAAGGCGCTTCCAAAGTCAAAATTACGTATTGGACGCCTTTCAGCGGCGGAGACGGCGAATTTATGGATGCCATGGTCAAGAAGTTCAATGAGGAAAACGGCAGCATCCAAGTCGAAACGCTGAACAACAAATCGGAGGATTATTATACCAAGCTGCAAACCTCGCTGGCTTCGGATCAGGCTCCGGACGTGGCCGTGGTCCACTCGGCCAGATTGCCGCAGTTCGTGCCTTCAGGGTATTTGACGGATCTGGATACGCTGGCATCGGAAAACGGGGTGAAGTGGGAGGATTTCAATCCGACCATTCTGGACTCCACCGTCTATGATGGCAAGCATTACTCACTCCCTTTGGACACGCATGCAATCGTCATGTACTACAACAAAAAGTATCTGGAGCAGGCAGGCGTGCTGAAGGACGGCAAACCGGACCTCGCTTCGTCTCCGGAAGGCTTTACAGATTTTCTGACCAAAATCCAGAAGGCTGTTCCTTCGGATGTGGCGCCGCTGGCTCAGCCTAACGTCCGTGTAGACTCCTATTGGGTATTTTGGGGCCTCTACAACCAAATCAGCGGCGGCGGAACCTTCTACAAGGAAGACGGTACCGCTGGCCTGAACAATCCGCAAGCGCTCAAGGCCCTCGAATATGTGGACAGTCTGTACAAATCCAAGCTGATTCCGCCGAATATCGACGACGCCTTCAAAATGTTCCAGGACGGCAAGGCGGCCGTACTGCTCACGGGCGTTTGGGGTGTAGGCTCCTTCGAGAAAACCCAGGGCCTCGATTTCGGCGTCGTACCGATGCCGCAGCTGTATGATCAGCCCGCAACATGGGGGGATTCGCATACCCTTGCGCTGCCGAAGCATGCGAAGGAAGACCCGGAGAAGCAGAAGGCAGCCATCACATTCGCAAATTGGATCGTACAGCATGGGGAGATGTGGGCGCAGGCCGGGCATATTCCGAGCGTGTCCAAGGTGCTGGATTCCGATGCTTTCAAAAGCATGAAATTCCGCAGCGACTACAGCGCAACGGCTGATTTCGTGAAATATTGGCCGCGAAATCCTAAGCAGGGACAAATCAATGACGAGGTTACCAAGGAATTCGAGAAAATGATGATGAACAAGCAGGACGCCAAAACGACGCTGGAAAACGCGGATAAGGCCATCAATAAGGTGCTCGGCAAATAACCGGCGGTCTAAAAGTGAACAGGGAAGCTTCTTATCCCGTCAATACCAGGAAAAGGAGCTCCCTGCTTTTTAGGAAAGGAGGATCCCCCAAATGCGTCGTACAGTGGATACAAGGGGATGGGCTGCCGGGATCCTGATGGTTCTCCCTTATACGATTTGTTTCGTTCTGTTCTCCCTCATACCGATTCTATACGGTTTCCGAGTCAGCTTTTATGATTGGTCGCTGCTCGGAGACAAGGTTTTCGTCGGGCTGGGCAACTATGTTCAATTATTCAGCGACGAGGAATTCCGGAGCAACCTGCTGAACACCATCGTGTTCACGGTGATCAGCGTCCCGGTCATCGTCGTGCTTGGTTTGCTTTTGGCAGTGCTCGTCAACAGCATCCGAAAAGGTCAGGCGGTATTCCGGGCGTCCGTGTTTTTACCGTATATCCTGTCTATTTCCGTCATTTCGAGCATCTGGGTTATTTTTCTGCAGCCCTACTCCGGGCTGCTCAACAATCTGCTGAAGGGCATCGGCATCATATCCAAAGACATTTTTTGGTTTGCGAACCCGCAGTTGGCCTGGCTTGCAATCATCATGGCTACGGCGTGGTGGACGGTAGGATTCGTATTTATCCTGTATCTCGCCGGCCTGCAGGATATTCCGGCGGCATATTATGAAGCCGGGCAAATCGAAGGTGCATCCAGATGGCAGTCCTTTTGGCATATTACGCTGCCATCGCTGTCGAAGGTCACGGTGCTGGTCATCGTACTGCAGACGATCGCCTCCTTCAAAATATTCGGCCAATCCAAGCTGATCACGGGCGGCGGGCCTGCGGGAGCAACTAAAACGGTCGTATTCTCAATCTATGAAAATGGATTTTCCACGTTCCAGATGGGATACGCCTCGGCCATTTCCTTTGTCTTGATGGCGGTCATTCTGGTCGTGTCCATTTTACAAAACGTCGTTTTGCGTAGGCTGGACCGATGAGAAGGGAGGAACTTGAAGATGGATCGCGCTTATCGTTATACTATCCGGATCGTAGCCGCGCTGGTGGCCGTGCTGATGCTGCTTCCCATCGGTTACATGCTCGTGATGTCGCTCACGCCGGAAGGCTTTAAGACTTACTCAGGCGGCAGCTTTCATCTGTCGTTATCCAATTATAAAAAGGTGCTGGACAGCGCTCCGATTTTCGGCTGGATGGGAAACAGCCTGATCGTGGCGACCTGTACAACGCTGCTGATTCTACTTTTGTCCTCGATGGCGGCTTTTGCGTTTTCACGGGTGCGTTTTCCCGGCAGCAAAGCGCTGTTCCTGATCTTTCTCTCAGGCATGATGATTCCCGGCGAGGCTACGCTGATTCCTTTGTATTTAATGATGCGGGATATGCATATGCTTGGTTCGCTGCAGTCGCTGATTCTGCCGGCGCTGGCGGGACCGATGGGCATCTTCATCCTGAAGCAGTTTTTCGACGGATTGCCGAAGGAGCTGGAGGAAGCCGCCCGGATGGACGGGGCCGGATTTTTCCGGATCTGGCGGACCATCTTTCTGCCGCTGTCGCGTCCTGCGCTCGGAGCGCTCGCTATTTTCTCGTTTATCGGCTCGTGGAACGATTTTCTGTGGCCACTCATTTCCATTTCGGATAAGGCCTTTATGACGATTACGCTCGGGCTTCCGACGTTCTCCAGCTCGTATGCCAACAGCTACGCGCTGCCGATGACGGCGAATGCGCTCGCCACAATTCCGGTGCTGCTTGTCTTTTTGATTTTCCAGAAGCAAATTATTAAAGGCATCGCCTTTACGGGCGGAAAAGAGATGTAACGGAAGGCATGAACTTTAGCTCATTGTATGTAGAGAAGAACGATATGGATAAAGGAGTTTTAGCGATGAACCATACGATACCAAGACCTGAATACCCGCGGCCGCAGTGGCAGCGGAGAGAGTGGATGAATTTGAACGGTGCATGGAGCTTTGCCTTCGACGATGAACGCCGGGGCGATGCGCAGCATTGGTATCAGAGCGCGGAAGCAATGGACCGAACGATTACCGTCCCTTATACGTTTCAGAGCAAGCTGAGCGGGATTGCCGACCCCGATTTTCATGATCTGGTCTGGTACAGACGGCATGTCAAGCTGCCTGAATCCTGGAGTGGAAAACGCGTGATCCTTCATTTTGGAGCTGTCGATTATTCCGCCAAGGTGTGGGTAAACGGCCAGCTGGACGCCATGCATGAGGGAGGACATACGCCGTTTGAAGCCGACATCACCGATTTGATCGCAGGGCAGGACAATGTCATCACCGTCCGTGCGGAGGATTACAGCCGGGATGTAACGCTTCCGCGGGGCAAGCAGTTCTGGGAGGAAGACTCCGCGAGTATTTTTTATACCCGTACAACAGGGATATGGCAGACCGTATGGCTGGAAGCGGTGGATGCCATTCATATCCGCAAGGTCAAATTCACCCCGGACCTGGACCGGAATGAAATCCGGATGCAGATGTTTCTGTCCCCAATCCCTACGGATCGCCGCGTACAAGTCAGAATCAAAATCAGCTACCAAGGTACTCCGGTTAAGGAGGACGTATTTACGGCGACGGGCACAGAAGAAACGCGCTGCATTGCGCTGAATGGCTTTAACCATCATGGCTTTGAGCGTTGGTGGTCCCCGGAGCATCCGAACCTGTACGACGTTTCCTTTGATGTAATGCATGAAGGAAAGGTTGTGGATGAGGTCAGCAGCTATTTCGGCATGCGCAAAATATCCATTGAAAGCGGCAAGCTGTGCTTGAATAACCGCCCATATGAGCTTCGTTTGGTTCTGGATCAGGGATATTGGCCGGAAAGCCTGTTAACGGCGCCTGAAGACGATTCACTGATCCGCGATATCGACCTGACGAAAGAGATGGGCTTCAACGGTGTGCGCAGGCATCAGAAAATGGAGGACCCCCGCTTTCTATACTGGGCGGACCGCAAGGGCCTGCTGGTCTGGGGCGAATCGGCCAACGCTTATGATTACTCGGAAGCTTACGTGCAGCGGTTCACCAGGGAGTGGCAGGAGGTTATCGAGCGGGACTACAACCATCCCTGCATCATGGCCTGGGTGCCGCTCAATGAAAGCTGGGGCGTGCCGAACATTCAGGTGGATGCGTTCCAGCAGCATCACGGCCTGGCCATGTACCATATGATCAAATCACTGGATCAGACAAGACCGGTCATATTCAACGATGGCTGGGAAATGGTAAAGACCGATATCGTTGCGATCCATGATTACGAGTGGCAGGAGCAGGTCTTGTCCGAACGGTACGAAAGTTTGGGTAACGCACTTGCTTCGATGCCGGCCGACCGGCAGATTTTCGTGGGGGGCGGCCAATATGAGGGTCAGCCCATCCTGATTACGGAATTCGGCGGCATTGCCTATAAAAAAAGCGATTGGGATGGCTGGGGGTATTCCGGCGCCGAAAATGACGAGGATTACCTGAAACGGCTGCAGGCAGTGGTAGGGCCGCTTCACCGTTCCCCGATCATTCAAGGTTTTTGTTATACACAGCTCACCGATGTGGAGCAGGAAATCAACGGACTGCTCACCTATGACCGAGTGCCTAAGGTTCCCCTGGAGCAAATCCGCCGGATCGTGCTGAATTCAGTGCAAAGCTAACCACGTCAGACCGCGTCCCTGCGCAGTGCATGCGTTTACATGTGCGAGTGCAGGGATTTTTGTTATTTGGCAAGCCAAGCGTTCCCGTCCATTTCTCATTTTGGTACCATGTCCTCTTGTTTCACCTCAGGCAGGATTTGTTAATATAGAGACATCACCCGGGAATGATCCAATAGAGAGTAAGCCATCGAGAGTAACGGGATAGGAGTGAGTGGATGAAGAAATGGATGTTTGTGATCGCTGGCCTGGCGTTTGTGTTGGTCGTGACGGGATGCGGCGGAAAAAAAAGCTTCTCCATGGATCAAGTGGATACGAGAGCCTATGTCATGCCCGACGGGGATTTATATGTTGAGGAATTATTCACCTATACGTTTCATGGCAGCTTCAACGGGACCACTCGATACATCGAGCCTGGCGAGCATGAAGGAATCGAATTTTTCGAAGCCTACCAGCCGCCGCCAGGGAAGAAGCTAGGGGAGTTTTCTTATGAAAATTTAAGCAGCCTCAATACGGAATGGGACGGGGAAAATGACACGTATTACATTCACGACGCGGCCAAAGACGAAGTGAAGCAGGTATATTACCGCTATCGCATTGACCAGGCTGCCGTCAGATATAGCGATGTGGGGAAGCTTGATTTCAGTTTTTTCAAAAACAGCAATCAGGATATTCATCATGTCAGCGTGGATCTCTATTTGCCATCAGAATATAACAAAACCGACGTGCATGGATTTTTGCATGACCGGACCGGCGGCGAGCTTACGACCGGGGGGGAATCGGCGCTGCATTACGAGAATGACAGGCTATCCGAGTACGGAGATGCCGAAATCGTAATGCTTTTTCCGCAAAACCAACTGCCGCAAATGAAAGTCAGTCAGAAGGAAAAGTCAGTCAAGCAGCTGCTGGCGGCAGAACAGAAGCGTGAGGCCCGGATGGAGCTGCGCGATGAGAGGATGCAATGGGCCGGGAAAATCACTGGGGCATTAACGATTGTATTCCTGCTCGGAGCCGTCATGTACCTGCTGTCATGGAGGAGAATCTCAGCCTGGCTAAACCGGAAGCAGGTGTCCAGAGATGAGCTGGCGCTGCTGGACCCTTTGCTGAAAACCTATCTTTACCGCAAAAGCAAATTGACTCAGAAAGACTTTATCGCGGGGCTGTTATCGCTTCGTAATCGCGGATTCGTTACGGTCAAGGAGGTTCCGTCATCCGCGCGTTTCCTGGAAGAGCCAACCGCGCCGGATACGACGCTGCTGTTCACGTTTCGGGGGGATGCTGGTTTGCTGAGCCCAGCTGAACAACAGCTGGTCGACTGGCTGTTTAAGGATAGAAACGGGGGGCGGGAATTCCGGCTGGATTCCGTGGCAGGGCCTACGTTTAAAGAAAAACAGAATGACGAGTTCATCGTGAAATACCGCAAAGCATCGGAAAGACATGCTGCAGCATTTAAACAATGGAAAAAGGCAGTATCGGACACGAACCCGTATGCCGATGAGGTAAAGCCGAATGGGCTGCTTAAGTTTCTCGTTCCGGTCATGGTCATCATCCATTACGTGCTGCTGTTGTATTTGTTCTATGCGGATGTCGCCTCCAGCTTAAGCATCGTGCTGATCGCCGTTTTGCTCGGAGCGGGGGGAATCCTGGCCTCGATCAAATACACGTCGAAGCTGTGGATTCTTTTATATCATGTGGCCTGTTTTGTCATTGGAAGCCAAATCGTCCATGAGGACGGATCGAGCAGTTACCTGATCCTCGTCATAAGTTCCGCCCTGTTTGCTGCTCTGATTCCGAAGTACCGCATGTCATGGAAAACGCAGCAGTACCGTTTTGCGCTAAAGGACTGGGGAAAAGAGCTCCGTAAAGGTCCGGCAGCCGGCGGAACGCAGGCCGATCGAGCAGAAGCGGAAAGGGACGCGGAGCACGCCGTGCTTCTTGGCATCATTCCCCAATATGTTAAACGCCTTCGAACCGGGCAGGAGGATGGTGCGGTATACGCCGCGGCCACGATTCCTCTCCTGTTCAGTGCCGATATTTTGGCATCCATGCAGTATACGCAAACGCATCTCGGCATTTTATCTTCGGGTTCATCCTCGAGCGGATCAAGTGCAGGTTATAGTGGCGGCGGGGGAGGAGGCGGAGGTACAGGGGCTTTTTAGTCCCTGTATTTTTTGTTGAAAAATTTGTGCTTTTCCTCACATCAGATGGCAAGTATTCATGATTGTGTTTATAATAGATAGCAGAAACAAAGAGATATGAAACTATATTGATTGCTTTGGGAGGATTATATGAGTCAAATTAAGGTTGGTATTGTGGGGTACGGTAATCTGGGCAAAGGCGTGGAGAAAGCGATTCGGCAAAATCCGGACATTCAGCTTGAAGCGATCTTCACCCGCCGCGAGCCGCAAGGCGTAGAAGCGAGCGTGCCCGTTGTACATATTGGTGAAGCGGAGAAATACGTCGGCAAAATCGATGTCATGATCCTGTGCGGAGGATCGGCAACGGATTTGCCTGAGCAAGGTCCGGCGCTTGCCAAATTGTTCAACACGGTCGACAGCTTCGATACGCATGCACGTATTCCCGAATATTTTGCTCAGGTGGATGCGGTGGCAGTTGCTGCAGGACATGTAAGCGTGATTTCCACGGGCTGGGATCCGGGTCTCTTCTCGCTCAACCGTATGCTTGCGGAAGCCATTTTGCCGGAAGGCAAAGAATATACATTCTGGGGCCGCGGCGTCAGCCAAGGTCATTCCGATGCGATCCGCCGTGTAGAAGGTGTGAAAAACGGCGTGCAGTACACCATTCCGGTGGAAGAAGCCGTTGCCCAAGTACGCGCCGGGGAAAACCCTGAGCTTACGACCCGCCAAAAGCATTTGCGCGAATGCTTCGTCGTTGCCGAGGAGGGAGCGGACAAAGCACGCATCGAAAAAGAAATCAAAGAAATGCCGAACTACTTCTCCGACTATGACACGACCGTGAACTTCATTAGCGAAGAAGAGCTGAAAGCAAACCATTCGGCAATGCCTCACGGCGGCACCGTGCTGCGCAGCGGACGCACTGGCGAGAACAGCACGCAGATCATTGAATTCGGCCTGAAGCTGGACAGCAACCCGGAATTTACGGCCAGCGTGCTCGTCGCTTATGCGCGTGCGGTTGCGAAGCTGTCTGCGCAAGGAGACAAGGGAGCCAAAACCGTATTCGATATCCCGTTCGGCCTGCTTTCGCCGAAATCGGCTGAACAGCTGCGGAAAGAGCTGCTGTAATTTAGTAGCGGACAAGTTGTAATCAGGCATCATTCCATCCATAATGGATGGGATGATGCCTTTTCTGTAGGCATGCCAGGCTCGATCACGAAAGGAGCGGATCTACTCTTGCTGGACGCACGTTCTTTATATTTGCGGAGCATGATGCTGAAAAGGGAAGAAGTGCCTTCCTTCCGCGCGTATCCCTTCAGTCTGCCGGCTGTTCATGACTTTTACAGTCTTTCATTTCAAAAGCCGGTTACCTTTATTGTCGGAGAAAATGGTTCGGGCAAGTCCACGCTGCTGGAAGCGATGGCGATCGCATGGGGGTTCAACCCGGAAGGAGGAACGCTGAACTTTACCTTCGAAACCCAGGCATCGCATTCGGAGCTGCATCAATACCTGCGGTTAGCCAGAGGCGCGATGCGGCCGAGGGATGGCTTTTTCTTCCGGGCGGAAAGCTACTATAACGTTGCAACGAATATCGACCAGATGGATGCCGAGGGCGGCGGACCATTCATAAAAGATTCCTACGGCGGCAAATCGCTGCATGAGCAGTCCCATGGCGAAAGCTTCTTCGCGACGTTCCTGCACCGGTTTGGCGGCCGGGGGCTGTATTTGATGGATGAACCGGAGGCCGCGCTGTCGCCGTTAAAGCAGCTGTCGATGCTGACGCGGATGCACCAGCTGGTGCGTAAGCAGTCACAGTTCATCATCGCGACGCATTCGCCGATTCTGATGTCGTATCCGAACGCCGAAATCTGGCAGCTGGACGAAAGTGGTATGCGCCGGGTGGAGCTGGAGGATACCGACCATTACATCATTACGAGAAAAATGATGAACAATCGCGAGCAGATGCTGGATATTTTGCTGGAGGAAGAGACGTAAACGCCAAAAGGCTTCCCCTTGCAGGCAATGCCAATATAGGGCTCCGGTTCAAACATCAAGAAAAGAGCAGGTTATCGAAAAGATAGCCCGCTCTTTTTTTGCACGAAAAAGAAAAAAAGGACTTGATAAGTAGGTGAAGGTGTGTGGCGAACCCCCTTGGAAACAAACACAACCACGTTAGCTTTCGTCCAAGAGAGAAATAAAATCCGGCCGTCCGCTGTGAAATTATTGTTTTATAATCTACGCAATCGTATCAAGAACTACCGAGGTATCGATTACTCGCCAAAGATGGCCCGGATTAGGTGAGCGGCCTGTCGGTGCTGTGTTTAAACTGTTCGTGTTGACACTAATGATCTGCCCGGTTGAGCTAAGCTTTAGCTGGTCTGCAGGTTACCAAGAGGGAACCCACCTTAAATGTTTTGACGTCCACGAGATGGAATTTGTTCTGTTCTTTAAGATTGTCAAACAAATGCTCACCTACGTTGACCACAACCGGGTGCATGACGATCTGATATTCATCAATAAGATTTGCGTTTGTAAGTGATCGCACGAGCGTTGGGCTACCGAAAATAACAGTGTCGCCACCGTCACCATTTTTTAGGTCCTTAATTTGCTCTTCTATATTACTGCCAGTCAATTGTTTTGGAGCTTCAAATTCTCCCCATTTTAGATTTTCGTGTGAGCGGGCGCTTGTTACAACGAGTTTGTGGGCGTTGTTTATCTTATCACCCAGACTCGAGCCTCGAGTATTCGGCCATTTTCTAGAGAGGTCTTCGTAGGTTCCGCGGCCAAGCAAAATGGTATCCGCTGTCTCGAAAATTTTTAATAGATACTGAGAACCTTCCTCAATCCCGGCGCTATTTCTCCAGGCCGCCCAGTCGGTTTTGTCCGCACTTGGGTCGCCAGTGACAACTCCATTCAAAGTACTGTGAATGAATAGAATGATTTTACGCATGAATGATCGTCCTTTCTATCTTTGAAAATCGTAATTTTGTTTCTCATTTATTTAGACGAAATTAGATAGCGATATTCATCGGTGTATTTGTGCAGGAAGCCCAAATCTGGAAAATAATTTTGTGTTAATGAAATTTTGGACGTGATATATTTGCTTGTCCTTTATTTCAATCATGTGAATACCCCAGGGTACCAGGCAGGAGTCTTCACCGCTTGGCACATACTGTGCGAAAGCAGGATAACCCCCATTCGCCGTAATCGGCAAAAACCGGGAGCCCTCACAATGCCAGCGTGTAAGCGCAAAAAACTTGAACAAATCGTCTTTGCCGCGTACCCACATTGCGAAAGGAGGCATTGAGAGACGGCCTTCCTCATGAAATAACGCTACCAGCGCATTGATATCAAATTGTTCGAAGGCTTCCACATACCGTGATAGCAGCTCGCGATCAGGTTCGACATCCATCATACTATACTCGTTAGAATGCAGTTTCGCTCGGTCCATCGTTTCTCTGGCTCTTTGCAGGGCGCTGTTAACCGCTGCCGACGATATTCCTAAAGTTTCTGCGATCTGCTTGGAGGGCCATTCGAATACATCCTTCAAAATAAGAACCGCACGTTGACGTGGGGGTAAGATCTGTAATAGTGCAATAAAACAGAGTTCGAGGGTATCTTTGCGAATGAAAATTTCTTCCGGACTCCCCGAGAAATCAGGAGCAGGCCAAATCCAAGCGGAGTCAGGAAACTTTTCGCCGAGTTCAACGATGAATACCGCTGGGTCGGATAGGTCAACGGGACGCGTGCGGCGTTTGGACTGTCTTAGCTTGTCCAGGCATAAATTTGATGCAATACGATAAACCCATGTTTTGAATGAGGAATCCTGCCTGAATGAATGCCAACTTTGCCAAACACGAATAAAGGTTTCCTGAACAGCATCGTCAGCGTCATCGATAGATCCCAGCATTCTGTAACAGAACGATGTTATCTCAGGTTTTATGTTCTCAAATAACTGAAGCTCTAATGCTGTTTCGTTCATCTTGGCCTCCTTTTGACGGGCGAAACACCCTTTTCACACACGCCGCAGAACCGATCGTCTTCTGCACTACCTGAATAATGGGGGATCCCTCACGCCGCTTTGAATATAACGGTAGCTTCGTCTACAGAGTAGCATAATTCGGTTTCCATTAACATTTTTCAAGCGGATATCTTCGCTATGTGTGCTGTAAGCTTTTTTTTCCTTGCTTGCACAAAAAAATAAACGGCACAGGGCTGTTTCCCATGCCGTTTCAAAATTCTATTTTAGAGCGGTATCCGCTGAAGGAAATGACGAGATCGCACAACCCAAGCGGAGCGGACAGACGAATGCGCACAAGCGAAGCGCTCGCCTTTGCCTCCGAATGTAAACGTCAGCTAAATAGTTCAAGAACATTCGGAGGCAACAGCGATGGAAGCATCGTCTGACCGCGCAGCGTCCCCAGAAGCGCCGATAATAAGCATCCTGAATGCGCCCAAGGAAATGATGAGATCGCGCAGCGTCCTCATAAGCGTCGATTGAAGCTATACCAAAAAGCAGGCGCCCCATCCCATGAATTCTGGAATGAATACGCCTGCTTGTTAACTTCAAAGTGAAGCCGTTACGCCTTCACTGCCATTACAGCTTCTCTGCACTCGTCAGAGCAGAAGGACTGATGCTCTTCTTCGCAATCCGTGCAGCATACATGCTGCTTGTTGCATACCGGGTTCGCGCAGTTGATATAGCGGTCTTCCGTCGTTCCGCAGTGAAGACATTTGGCGATGACCACGTCTTCTTCCGTGCGGTTGATCGGCACCGAAATGCGCTCGTCGAATACATAACATTTGCCGTCCCACAAATGACCCTTCACTTCCGGATCCTTGCCGTAAGTGACGATGCCGCCCTCGAGCTGGGAGACGTCCTGGAAGCCTTCCTTGATCAAGAAGCCGGTCAGCTTCTCGCAGCGGATGCCGCCTGTGCAGTAGGTAAGAACCGTTTTATCCTTGTACTCGCTCATATTGTTGCGGATCCATTCCGGAAACTCGCGGAATGAACTGACATCCGGACGGATGGCGCCGCGGAAATGACCGATTTCATATTCATAATCGTTACGGCCGTCAATGACGACAACGTCGTCTCTTTGCAGCATTTCATGCCATTCAGCCGGGGACAAGCGCTTGCCGCCGATCACGTTCGGGTCAAGCTCTTCCTCGTAACGGAAAGTAACCAGTTCCTTCTTATGGCGCACGAAGATTTTCTTGAATGCGTGTCCTTCGGACTCATCAATTTTGAACACCGTATCCGCAAACAACGGATTGGCCTTCATGTCGTTCATGTACTTCTCGGTTTGTTCCACGGTTCCGGACAACGTTCCGTTAATGCCTTCCGCAGCGATCAGAATGCGTCCCTTGACACCAAGATCCTTGCAATACTGCAGGTGCTCCGCTGTAAACTGCTCGGGGTCGGGAATGTGGACGAATTTATAATATAGCAAAATACGATAATCTTTGGATGCTGTCATTATTTCTTCACCTGTCTTGTTAATTTATAAAGCTTCATGATTCTGTGCCGGTCTGCACAATGACTTTTTTCGCAAAAACAGCTGTCTTTTGTGAGAATACGCCATCATTTTTTCCTTATATATTGTAGATGAACCTGCAAGGCATAGTCAACTTAAAAAGTATGGAACCCTACAATTATCGGCAATTCGTCAAATAATTAATCGTTTTCGAACATGGATTGATCATCTCATTCCTAACCTGTTGTTCCCGATCTTTGAAAAGATGTTTACGATGCTGTGACGGATACGGAAGAGAATAATTTCGAGAAAATGAAGAAGATAATCCATAGAGAGTCCCTATGAAGACCTATATAGTAATATTATGCCATTCATATCAGCATAGGGTCATATAGGGGGACTAGCCGATGCAAGAAAAACATTTGAGGGAGCCGTTCCGCTGGAATCCGCTGCGGTCGATCGGAACGAAGATTGCGCTGATGACTATCGCTGCCATTCTTGCTTTTGTGGCGGTCACAGGCGTGGTGTCGTACCAAATATCCAAAAGGGCGCTGGAGCGCGAAGTCACGAGCGCATATCAGGAGACCGCCCTGCAAACGAGCCAAAAGCTCGATTTTTTGTACAATTCCTTTGATAAGATTTTGCTGCAGATGATGGTGGACAAGACGATGCAGAATACGATTCTGGAAATGTTAGAGAAAAAGGATCAGCCGGAAGAATATACGCAGCTTGCGGATAATCTGGATACGATTCTGCAATCCTACATGTTCTCGGATGCGTACATCACCTCCATCGAAGTACTGGAGATGGACGGCACCATCGTTCCGACGCGTTCGGGACTTTTGGCAAGTAAAAATTACGGAGATGAAGAATGGTTCAAGATGATCGTGCAGCGCAGCGGACAATCCGTCTGGATCGATCATAATCTGGAAGGAAACCGGAATACGAACCCGACCATCACGCTTGGCAGAGTCATATCCGGAGAAGGAGTAGCGCAAGGCTACTGCGTAATTCTTATCGATATTGACCTCGCTGCCATCAAAGAACAGGTTGAGAATGTACGTATGGGTGCCGGGGGCAGCATTCAGGTAATCAGTCCCCAAAACCAAATCATATACAGCAAGGCATCTTCACAAGTAGGCAAAGCTTCAGACGTGACGCTGCCGCCGGAAGGAATGAGCAAGCCTGAATTTTCCTTTTTGACGCCGGACAAGAGCAAACGCGTCGTGATGGCCAAATCCGAAACCAATGGATGGTTTACGATCGGAACGATTCCCGTAAGTGAAATGCTCAAGGAGACAAGGCTCATCTTTCAGGCCATGTTATGGGTGCTCGGCTCGGCCTTCATCCTCGCCTTACTGCTCGGCTGGCTGATAGCCCGTATGATCGGCAAACCGCTCAGCCATCTGCGCGATCTGATGAAGCAGGGAGCTGACGGAAACCTTCAGGTCCGCACCAACGCGACTTCGACGGACGAGATCGGCCAGGTCGGCAAAAGCTTTGACGAAATGATGGTTCATTTAACCGACCTCGTGCATCATACGGGAAAATCCGCCGCGGAAATGCTTGCGATGGCAAGCGATCTGTCGCATGTATCTCTGAACACGGAAGAAACGGCGAAGGAGATCGCAGCCGCGACAGCGGATATCGCTAAGGGCGGTGAAGGGCTCGCAAGCGATGCGGAACGCGGAAAACTCCTGGCGCAGCGTTCCCGGGAACAGACGGAAATGCTCGTTCAGACCAGCAAGGAGATGCAGAATCTGGCAGAGGACGTGGACGGAACGAGCCGGATAGGAACCGAATACATGCTTCAGTTGATTCAAAAAACAGAGGATATGGAAGAGAGGATCGGCTCCATTACCGGCAAGGTTGAGAAGCTGCAGGACAGTACCAAGTCCATATCCGATGTGCTGGATATTTTGACGCAATTGATGAAGCAGACCCATGTCCTGTCCCTGAATGCTACGATTGAAGCCGCCCGAGCGGGAAGCTATGGCAAAGGCTTCAGAGTCGTGGCCGATGAAATCCGGGCGCTGTCGGAGCAGGCTAAGCGGTCGGTGGATGCGGTAGGTCAGATTACGGAGGCGATTCAGGAAGATATCGAGGAAACGGCGCAGGTCTTAAACGATTCCGGACCGATTTTTATGCAGCAAATTTCTTCGGTGAGGAATGCCGATAAGCTTTTTAACCAGGTCGGATCCCAGATGGGAGAACTGATGACCCGCTTGAAGCTGGTGAACAGCTCGATTCTCGATTTGGAACAATCCCAGCTGCTGCTCTCGGATGCCATGCTTGGCGTCAGCATCGTATCGGATCAATCGCTGGCAACCTCCGAAGAGGTGGCTTCGCTCAGCAGCGAGCAGCTAGGCATCAGCTCGGGTCTCGTTCAACTATCTAAAAAGCTTCAGGTCCTTTCCGGCATATTAAAAGACTCCCTGGCCCGGTTTAAGATTTAATCCCGGGCGGGAGTCTTTTTTTTATAATGTTTTCCTGACCTCGCAAGCAAAACATCCCCTAAGCGCGGTCTGTCGCCTGTGAAAGTATGTCGCTAGACGTTTTAAAATGATTTCCGCTCCTACAAAGTCATTTGGTCGGTGCCCGCAGCCTGGATTTTCTCCCATTTGCTGTTTTCCCTGCCGGCAAGGCTCTGAAAGACCGGTATGGCGAACAGGCAGGCAATCGTGATGAATACGATCACGCCGAACGCCAGCCCCCGCATTTCGGTGAGCGAGAACGTCAGGCTCAGGAGCAGGCAGCGGGTGAACACCAGGGTGCATTCCCGCCAGACGAGAAAAGTACTCTTCGTCGCCGGGTCCAGATGCTTGATATATTTGAACTGCTGCGCATTCCATACAATGGAGAAATAGAACATGCCGATCGACGTCAGCACGTTGGACAGGATTAGCATGACCGGTACATGCAGTAGTGCGATCACAAAGCCGAGAGCCAGCAGTACCGAGCCGATCCACAGCCAGCGCATCTCGTTGAACTTGATTCGGCGGTACAACCACAGCCCAAGCAGCGAGCACAGGGTATACAATAAATTCAGCAGCGCGATCAGCAGTTTGTTCTGCGTGACGGAAAAAGTGAAGAGCAGTGCGAATAAATTTTGGAACTGCATGAAGATGCCTGCCGCAAGCAGCGAAAGCAGCACCCATTTAGCACCCGGATAGCTGAAGGCCTTCCGAAAGCCAAGCGTATAAATGGGTTCACGGGTCTTGTCAGCCGAAAGCTGGGCGGGAAGGAGAATACGCGGCATTTTGGCTGAATAAATCAGCATCACAGTGATGAAGATCAGCATCGTGATAAAGGAGCCATTATAGCCGAACCCTTGAATCACCGCGGCGGATAAAATCGGAACGGCCATATTAAGCGCCTGCGACGTGATATTGACTGCGGCAAAGTAGGGGGCCAGCTCGTGATCCTTCCCCTGCATCGCGATCCCGAGGTTTTGGGAGGATTGGGAGAACCCGAACATCATGCCCACCGGAATACCGAGCAGCGTAATCCATAAGTGCCGGCTGTCCAGGTGGACAGTCATCAAATAAAGGAAGGCCGCTGCCCCGCAGCAGGCCGATATAGCGAGCAGCACCCGGATGGAGAATCGGCTGACGAGCTTCGAGGCAAACGCAAACGACAGCCCCCAGCATATGTACATGGACAGATTATAAAGCGAAACCTCACCGATGCCATGATTGGATTCCCAAATATACAAGTTGACAAAAATGGCTATGTAGATGGAGATAATGGAGCTGATGATGTTCATGATTAGCAGCTTTCGAATATCGTTAGACATTGTTGCCCGCTCCCTTTTGGTCATGGAGAAAAATGTAAATCATTCTTCCAAAAAACAATAACCTTAGTATGGAAACGCCCAGACTAAGGTTTGTTTGGTTGTGTTTTCGTGGCTAGCCTAGTCAGCTGAATGTCGGCTACTTGATGGCACCTGCCGTAATTCCGCTTGCGATTTGACGCTGGAAGAACATGTAGATGACGAGTACCGGAACCATGGTAATCAGCAGTCCGGCAAACAGAGGCCCCCATTCCGTACGGTATTGCATTTGCGCCTGCATCATGGCGATTCCGACAGGCAGGGTGTAATGGACCGGATCGTTGACCAGAATGGTACCGATAATGTATTCATTCCAAATATTCAGCACGTTGACGATTCCAACCGTGATCAGGCCTGGCTGGGATAGCGGCAGCATCACTCGGAAGAAAATACCGAAATACGATGCACCGTCAATCGCGGCTGCTTCTTCAAGCTCCTTGGGCAAGCTTTTGAAAAAGCCGACCAACACGAAGATGCCGAAGGCGATCAAGGTGGATGCATACACGAGAATCAGACCCAAGGAAGAGTTGGTCAGGTGCATGGAATTGAGCAAGAAGAAAAGCGGGATCAGCGCAAGGCTGAAAGGTATCATCATGGACGCGATGTAGATCAGATACAGCAGATTGCTGCCTTTGAACGGGTATCTGGCCAGTACGTAGGCCGTTGTTGCAGCCAGGAACAGTCCGAGAAAAGTCGAGCCTATCGTGACGACAACGGAATTCATGAAGTACTTGTCAAAGCTGAACTCGCTCCATACATACGTGAAGTTGCTCCATAATAGCGGAATGTCCGGTAAGGACCACGGCATTTTACGGAAAAACTGATCATTGTTCTTAAGCGCATCAAGCAGCGTCCAGAGCAGGGGATAAAGCACCGATAAACCCCAGATGATCAGTATGGCATAGAATATAATTTTGAAGATTGGATTTAAACCGCCTGATTTCATAAATTGTTCCTCCTGCTATTTCAAAATCAGCTGATTTCAATAGTTTCCTGGCGCATTAAACGCTGCAAAATAATGGTTGTAATGAGTGAAACGATCAAAATCAGTACGCCAATGGCAGCTCCGTAACCGAAATGGTATTGGGTAAAAGCCATTTGGTACAAGTAGGAACCCATAACCTGAGTAGAGTTGTCGGGTCCGCCGTTCGTCATGATCATGACAATGACAAAGGAACCGTTCAGCGTCGTCATCATAATGTTCAGGATGGACACCTTCATTTGTTCCCAGATCAGCGGCAGGGTGATGTAACGGAACTGTGTCCATTGACCCGCGCCTTCAAGACCTGATGCCTCATAATAGGATTCCGGAATGCTCTGAATCGCCGCGATCAGGAGAATCATGTAGAAACCGATACCTGCCCAGATGGCCGGAGGCAGCAGCATCCAGATGGTGTGGCTGGTGAAGCCGAGCCATGTGATGTCGACCTTATCTTTGGTGAAAAGCGACAGAAAGGAGTTCAAAAATCCGATCTGCGGATTATAAATGAAGTTCCATAGTACGCCGATAACGACAACGGAAATAACATTCGGAATAAAAAAGATGGAGCGGAAAAAGTTGGACAATTTGAACCGGAACCGGGTCAATGCGATGGCGAAGAAGGTTGCCAGAATCATAATGCCGATAATTTTGCCGACAACGAGGAAGTAGTCGTTGCCCATGGCGTTCCAGACGATCGGATCGTGAATCATTTCCTTGAAGTTGTCCAAACCGATAAACGTTTTATGGTCAGAGGAGCCGGACCAGTCAAACAAGGAATAATACATGGCCTGAATTACGGGATAAACCATAAACAGGCAGAAGAAGAGAAACGTAGGAAGTACGAAGGTTGCGATAAACAGGTTACGCTGCCACTTGGTTGTTCCCAATTTCATCCGGTTAAACCTGCCTTTCCAAAATAATTTAAGGAGGATGAGCGAAGAGTATATCCTCGTCATCCTCCGTCTCTCTTGTCTGTTGCTATTTATGCTTTTTTATTATTTCGATGCTTTTTTCGCTGCTTCTACAACGCGTTCAACCCATTGTTCAGGGGTGATTTTGCTGATTGTCAGCGCATCCGTAGCATCCTGCATCGCTTTGTCAACGTCCGCGTTGAACGTGATGGCAGGGACGACGACCGTGTTCGGATCGGTCAGGTATTTCGCTGCGTCTTTAACATGGCTAGGCGCGTTGGAAGCACTGATATCGCCTTTGATGTTGGAAGGCGCGCCGCTAAGCTCTGCCCATTGCGAAGCTTGAGCCTTGGAGAACACGAACTGCAGGAATGCTTTAGCAGCTTCTTTGTTCTTCGCGTTTTTCGCGATCGCTACGTTCGCCGTGGATGTATTGGCAACCACTTTGCCGCCTGCATCCTGGGTAACCGAAGGAATGAAGCCGAAGGAGAATCCGCCTGGAACGTCTTTGGCCATTTCGTTCGGCAGCCAGAGACCGTTCGGGATGAATGCATCCTTGTGCTGCAGGAACAGCATTTGGGAATCCGTGTGGTTGATTTGAATGGAAGCTTTGTCGATGAACCCTTTATCGCGCAGCTCCACGATTTTCTTCAGGGCTGTCATGACAGCAGGCTGCTGGAATGCTTCAACCTTGGAAGCCGCCATGTCCTGAAGGATCGAAATGTCGTTGTTATTTGCAGAAACGATAGCCGGATAGAGAATGGCACCGTTAATGTAATATGGATATTTACCCGTATGGATGAAAGGTGTCGTTCCAGCGGCTTTGATCTTGTCGCTCACAGCCAGGAAGGACTGCCAGTCGGTAGGCTCTTCCCATCCTTTTTCTTTAAAGAGAGCTTTATCCCAGAATACGCCCCAAGAATTCAGAACGAGAGGAATATCGTAGACTTTACCGTCAAATTCTTGCGGAGGCTGTGCCAGAATATCGCTGATTTTTTCGCCGTCGATATTTTTGGCATCCTTGAGCCAATCGGTCAGGTCTTCGAGCTGTCCGTCTTCGACCATTTGGCGGTCGTTGAGGTTAGGTCCGTCGATGTATACGAAATCCGGCGGATTGCCCCCTACCCAACGGGGTTTCATTTGATCGTTGATTTTTGGTCCGCCGCTTTCTTTGATCTTCAAATCAGGGTTTGCAGCTTGGAAATCGGCAATGACCTTTTTCCACCATTTGTCGCCGTAACCGCCGACAAAGTACTGGATTTCGAAATCGCCTGTCAATTTTTTCGCTCCGTCGTCGGTAGCTTCGGTTTTGTTGCTGTCATCGGTCTTGGTCGTGGTGGTTGTGTCTTCCGTCTTTGGTGTATCGGTGGTTTTGGCTTCGTCTTTGGAACTGCCGCAGCCCGCAAGCGGTGCTACAGCCATCAATGCCGCAATACCGAGTGCAGCTAATTTTGTTTTTGAGACCATAAAAGCTAACCCTCCTTGATCATATTGTTCAACGCCATTTTGTCTACTGTCTTGAATAACAGCGCCTACGTTTATCATAGAGGGACGGGACGTGCGGCTCCATCGAAATTCTTCCACGAATTCTTTGTTATTTTCTTTTCTGCATTTATTTCCGCATAATCTTATCCCTAACGTATTCGGACTTACCCAAAATAGAAGGGGGGGAAGAAAAAGCTTTCCTAACGGGAAAAAGAGCCGGACAGCTTGTCCGGCTCCACGTGGTGATATGAGGTAATCAGTAATCGCCTGCTCGATCGAATGAAGATTACGGCCGCTGGTGCTTTTTCAACTCGGCCTGCTCCTCCTCGGCGAATTGCTGGAGCTGATCCAGCGCCTGCTTGGGCGACACATGGTCATGAAGCACAGCGTCGCCCATTTTGCGGGCGGTATC
The DNA here is from genome assembly GCF_004001045.1 of Paenibacillus chibensis. GTDB lineage: Bacteria > Bacillota > Bacilli > Paenibacillales > Paenibacillaceae > Paenibacillus_AQ > Paenibacillus_AQ chibensis. Next base: position 307,293 of record NZ_BIMK01000007.1, on the reverse strand, counting down.
CATAACGGCCTGCCATTCCGGCTGCTGGATCGGGTAGTAGCTGGCGGTCCGCAGCGCGGCCAAATCAGCCTTCATTTCCTCGTTCGCCGATCCGAGACGCTCGCCGGTAAGCTCGGTCACGGGGAGGAAACCTTCCTGCTGAATAATCTGCTCGTACACCGGACTTGAATACAGATAATCCAAAAACTTGGATAAAGCCTCCTTGTTCGTATGATCGGTTTTGAAGGAGACGAGGGTGTCCTGAACGCCGAAATTAATCGGCTTGACTCCGTCCTTCACAGGAATGGGGCCTTTATCGTACTCCAGATCCGGGAACTCGCGTGGAACGACCAGATTGAAATAGTTGCCGGAAATCATCATGCCGAGTTTCCCGTCGCCAAGCACGCGTTGTTTCTCGTCCCGGGTCGTTACGGTTGGATCGGAATCGGTCAGCCCTTCAATGTACAGATCCCTCAGGAAGGACAAGCCTTCCACGTTTTGCGGCGAATTAATGGTCCATTTGCCGTCCTTGATCCACCCACCGCCGGCTCCGATGAAGAAGTAGGAAAGGTAAGCCTGGATTTCGTTGTCGGTCAGATCGACGCCAAATCCCCGTGCTTTGCCGGTGTTTTTGATTTTTCTGGCATCCTCCTTCAGCTGGGACCAGGTTTGGGGAGGCGAGGCGATGCCGGCTTCATGAAATAATGCCTTGTTGTAATAAAGCTTCCGGGTGGAAGACACATACGGGATGGCGTACTGCTTTCCGTTCCAGTTGTCGAGCTTGAGCAGATCCGGGTAAAATTTCTTCTTCAGCTCCGGCGAAATGATGTCATCCATGTCGTTCAGCAATCCATCGTTGGCAAAATGCGTATAGACGTTGGTGTTTAAAAGATCGGGCGGCTGATTTTTGCTGATCATGGTGGTGTAGATGATATCGAGAATATCCCAATTGGCAACCTGCAGGTTAATGACGATATCGGGATTTTTAAGCATAAATTCCTGTACCAGATTTTCAAGCAGCGGTCTGGTCTGGGAGCTGTATTCCGATGCAACGAAGTTGATGAGCGCCGGCGGATTGTCCTTGGGCTTCAGCGTCTGCTTCGGCTCTTGCGGGCCGGAACAGGAGAGAAGCAGCGGAGGCAGGACCAGCAGAGAGAACGATAACTTGGCCAGATATGCCAGCAGGCGGGAGTTCATCCGGTTTTCACACCTTTCTATGGGAATTCCCGATCGAATTATTTGTCGATAAAAGGAAATAACAGCTTCTGGTTTTCCTGGGAGTACATGTTTTCTTTAGTGACGACAATCGAATTCGTATAGGTAACCGGTTTAACCTTCTTGCCTTCCATAAGCTCCAGCACGGTTTGGACGCCCAGGTAACCGATATTGAAAGGCTGCTGCACCACCGTGGCATTCAGCGTTCCTTCCTCCAGCAGACGGATTTCATAGACGGAGGTGTCGAAGCCGATCAGCTTTACGAGGCCGGTTTTGTTGGCGTCTTTAATCGCCTTGGCCGCTCCCAGCGCCGCCGATTCATTCAGGGCAATGATCGTGTTCAGATCGCTGTGATCCCTCATGATCGTTTTGGCGATCATATAAGCCCGTTCCTCGGAATCCGCATTGTAGTAAGTGCCGTAGATGCTGTTTGGGTAGGGGAAAAGCGCCTTTTTGACGCCTTTTTCCCGTTCCAGGGAAACCCCGGAGGTAATAAAATCGCTGATAATGACCACCTTCGGGTTGTTCTTGGTCTGCTCCAGCGTAACTTTGCCCGCCTGCATGCCAGCGGTGATATGGTCGTTGGAGACCAGGGCCGGAGCGGATTTGAGGCTGACCGGCGTATCGATGATGACGAGCGGAATTTTCGCATCATGAATTTTCTTCATTTCGGCCGTGACCCGGTCATCGTTGATCGGGGCAAGCACGATCGCCTGCGGCTTCTGCTCCAGAACCTCTTCCAGCAATTTGATCTGGGCATCGACATCGGTTTCCTGAAGCGGTCCGGTAATCGTGATCTCCGCTCCGGCTTCCTTGGCTGCGGCTTCGGCTCCGGCGCTGACGGTCTGCCAGAAATCCGATCGGATATTATGCTCCTTCAGAATCAATATGATATTGCGCTCCTGCTCCGGCGTGGGGATGAACAGCTTGAAATACAAAATGATATAGACGACGGACGCGATAAAAATAATCGTCATGAGAAGAGTGGCACGTTGTATTCGCATAGGCTGCTACTCCTTTATTTTCGGAATGGTAATGGTCACGATTGTGCCTTCTTCCGGCTCGCTCTGGATTTGTATGCCGTACATGCTGCCAAAGAACAGCTTGACGCGCTCGTTTACGTTGCCGATCCCGATTCCGCTTGTCGATTTCGTCCGGTGCTGCTTGTCATGCGTCGTCCAGATGCCCTCAAGCTGCTCCGGCGTCATGCCCATACCGTCATCCTCGACCTCGAAAATGATGACCTGATCCTGTTCGCGACCCCGAATCGTAATTTTGCCCGGCTCGGGTTTGTTGCGTACCCCGTGGTAAATGGCGTTCTCCACAAAAGGCTGCAGCAGGATTTTCAGGGTTTTGTAGTGCAGGATGTCCGGAGAGATGTCGATTTCGTATTCAAGCTGCTCGTCGTACCTCATTTTCTGGATCAACAAGTAGTTGGTGATATGCTCCACTTCGACCCGAATCGGCACAAGCTCCTTATCCTTGGTGATGCTTGCCCGGAAAAGCTTAGCTAAGGCGGAGGTCATGAGGACGACTTCCTCATGCTTCTTCTGCTCGCCCATCCAGATGATGGAGTCCAGGGTATTGTACAAAAAGTGAGGATTGATCTGGGATTGGAGGAGCATGAGCTCGCTTTTTCGTTTGCTCTCCTGATTGTCGATGATTTCCTCCATCAGATTTTTGATCTGTGCCGTCATCAGGTTAAAGGAGCGCCCCAATTGACCGATTTCGTTGATCGGCTCGATATTGGTCCGCACATCAAAATTACCGCGTTCAACCTTTTTCATGTCCCGCTGCAAGATACGTAAAGGCCTGGAGATTCGGTAGGACAGGATCAGCGAGAGAATGAGCGAAAAGAGAATTCCGATAATAGCGAACAGCAAGATGGAATTGCGGATCGTGCCCTCGTTGGCAATCAAGTCTTCGGAATACGCGACGCCGACGATTTTCCAGCCGAAATTCGTATCCTGCACGGAATAAATGCGCTTGCCTTTGTCGTCGTTGACGTTAAAGGAGGTGCCGCTTTGCGCGGCCGTGACCTTGGCGATCGGCTCGGATCTCAGGTTGCTGTAGATCAGCTGCTGCTGCGGGTGATACACAATATTGCCGTTGTTGTCGACGATGAAAACGTAGCCTTTTTTGCCCATATTGATTTTGCTGCAAATGTCGTTGATGATGCTCAAATTGAGATCCACGAGAAAAATGCCTTCGCCGCGGATGCCGTCCGTGCTCTTCAGTTCGCGGCTGAGGGATACGACCCAGCGGTATTCGTTCTGGATAATGTTCTGAACATGCGGAGGGGAGATGACCGATTGGCCGCCTTTGCTCTTCGCTTCCTTATACCAGGATTGATCTTCCAGCTTGGTGTAGGGATTCAGGAGAGTGATCCTCCGGTCCGAAACGTTAAAGCCGTTGTAGCCGAAAACCATGATGGCCGAAATGTCCTTACGGGAGTAGAGAATGGCCTGGAATAAATCCGAAATCCGCTTCTCGTAAGGCATCCGGTCGCTTTTGCTGATAAAGCTGTTGTTCGAGATGTAATATTTGACGTCCTTGTTGGTCATGGCCAGCACGCTGATGTTTTCCATGTTGTCGATGTAGGACTGGATATTGGAATTGACCTGCCGGATGATTTCCTGCACGTAGCTCTGCGAATTCGTCTCGACAGCGTCGACCGACGAACGGTAGCTGTTCAAGCTGATGACCATGACGGTGACGAGAATCAGACATGAAAAGGTGAAAAAGATGCTGAGCTGAATGCTCTTGAACGGCGGAAAGGGAATAAGGGAGAAGCGCTTTTTCAATCTCGGCATCGCAATCAGCTCTCCTTGGCGTGCCGGTCACGGTATTCCCGCGGCGTCATGCCGGCATGCTTTTTGAAAAGAATGCTGAAATAATTGGGATCCCCGTAACCTACCTTCCCGGCAATTTCGTAAAACTTCAACGTGGTGTGCTGCAGCAATTCCTTGGCCTTTTCCATGCGGATACGGGTCAGGTATTCAACAAAGGTTTCACCGGTATGCTGTTTGAATACAAGACTGAAGTAGCTGGTACTCATCAAAACATGGCGGCAGATGTCCTGCAGTGACATTTTTTCTTCCGCGTAATGGGTTTCGATATATTCAACCGCTTTGCGGATTTGCGTCAAGGTATAATGATTGCGGTTATCGGCAATGTCCGTCATGACGGAAGAGACCGTTTCTTCCAGCCATGTCTCGATCTCATCCAGGGTCTTGAACTTGTATACATCGGTCAGACGGATCTGGCGGCTGTCCTCGACACCCAGCTCCTGCGTCGTATTCATCAAGGAGAGGATGACTTTCTGGATATGGAGGAGGCAGGAGTCGAGAGGAGCCATGCTCCCCTTGAGATCCGCCACGAATTCCTGGATGAGCCGCTGCACATCCTGCACGGAACCGGTCTTGACCAGCGATGCCAGCTGCCGGTCCCAATCGCTCCGCGGCTGGCTGCCGTACGAGGGTTTGCCTTCAAAATCAAGGATGCTCAGCACGCGGTTTTTGCCCAGCAAAAACCGGTAATCGAGCGCGGAGAGCGCGCTTTTATAGGAAAGGGGGAGCTCTCCTGCCGAGCGGCAGGCTTGTCCGACACCGATGCTGACCGTGAATTTCAGAAATTTATCAATGTAAAAACGGGCCTCTTCCGCAATGCGGTATGCCTGTTCGTAGAGAACGCTTTCCTCTGTTTCTCCGGAGAGCACCAGCACAAGCCGCTCCTCGCGCGTGCGGAAAAGCAGCAGGTTCTCCCGGAGGGCGATTTCTTCAAATACATTAAATGCGGCATAACGCAAAATTTCGGTATCATGCCCGGTATCGGTCCGGATATTGCGCAGGCCGAAATCATCAATATCAGCCACCAAGACAAGCTGGAAATGGAGAAGCGGAGCAAGGCCGAAATATTGAAAGCGCTCCGTGATTTCCGAAGCTCTCAGCCCATTCACCACTAGCCGTTCCAAAAACCGCTCTTTAAGCACCGGCAGGCTCTGCTTCAGCTGACTGTACAGGCGGCTCAAATCCTCATGCTGCTGGGCCACCTCGTCCATTTCCCGCTTGACCTTCTGCAGCAGATCTCGCATCTCATGCGCCGTAATCGGTTTCAAAATAAAATCCGAAACCTTCAGCCGGATGGCCTGCTGTGCATATTCGAACTCATCAAAACCGGTGAGGATAATGATTTTGACATATGGATATTTACGCGATACGGCGGCGGCAAGCTCTAGTCCATCCATGAACGGCATGGAAATGTCGGATATGATAACGTCCGGAACCGTGTGCTCCATCATCTCCAGCGCCTCGCGGCCGTTGGCATAGTCACCGATGAGCTCAAAGCCGTGCTCCTGCCAATTGATCGTGCGTTTTAACCCGTCCCGGACCACCGCTTCATCATCCACGATAATAACTTTGTACATCGGTGTTCCCCCCTGTCTGTGTGCGTTTCCGTAAGTTTATCTGGAATAATTATACTTTAAAAGGAGATTTGTGAATACTGGATAAAATAGCATCGTTCGACGCATGAACAGGCTCCAAACCTGATATAGGATGGAAATAGTCGGCTTTTTTCGGTTTTGACATGAATTGGGCACTGTGATTTAATAATTGATTATGCGATAAGATGCAAATTTCAGCAACTGCAGGAGGTGAACCGGTTGACAACGATCAAAGATGTGGCAAAGCATGCCAATGTATCCACGACCGTGGTCTCCAAAGCATTAAACGGCTATACGGATGTCAGCGAGGAGACGCGGAAGAAAGTGCTGAGAGCCGTGGAGGAGCTGAATTATTCTCCAAATATGCTCGCCAAAAATTTAAAGCAGAAAGTAACCAAGTCTATCGCACTCATTTTTTCTAATTTCGAGTATTCCAATGGCAAAGACGGCGTGTTGTTCAAAATGATGACGGGGATTTTCGAGGCGGCTTCACACTATAACTACGAAGTGCTTTTGTATACCCGCAACCTGTCCGAGCAGCAGGATAAATCCTATTGGCAGTTTTGTAAAGAGCACAAGGTGTCAGGAGCGGTCATCACCGGTTTGAAAACGACGGATCCTTATTTTCTGGAAATCGTGGACAGCAATTTTCCATGCGTCGTTATCGATGCCGATATCACCGGCAATAGTACCGGATCAGTGATGACGGATAACGTTGAGGCCGCCAAAAGCGCCGTCCTGCATCTGGTGAAGCATGGGCACCGCCGGATCGGCATGGTGAATGGACACAATTATGCGGTCGTCAGTAAAGAGCGGCAGGAAGGTTACCGGCAGGCGCTTGTCCAGAGCGGCATCGAATACGATCCTTCCCTTGTCGTCAACGCGGATTACACGGAAGAGCACGCCTATGAGCTGGCGGATTCTTATTTGCGGGCGCATCCGGATATGACGGCTGTTTTTTTCGCAAGCGATTTGATGGCGATTGGATTCATGAGCCGCTGCCGGGAATTGAACATCGATATCCCGTCCAGACTGTCGATCATCGGCTTCGATGATATCGTGCTTTCCAGCTATACGACACCCAGGCTGACGACAATCCATCAGGACTTTCAGCATATGGCCTTCACGGCATTTGAGCAAGTCATCCGCTTACTGGAGAAGAAGGAAGCAGGTCGTCATGAAAAAATTTCATTTCATTTGGTTGACAGGGAATCTGTGGCGATGCTATAATCTCACCGGAAGCGCTTTCAGATTGACTTCATATTTTTTTACCTTGTTCGAAATCGATTTCGAGTCAGGCCTATCAAGGGTTTCAGAGACAGACTGGAGTTGGAATACATGCTAAGTTATAACACAATACTGAGGCCTGAACTGGAGCAGTGGAGCTTTACGGAAACGGCATTCCATTCGCTGGCCCAAGGCAAGTGCGAATCGGTGATGTCTCTCGGCAACGGATATATGGGACTTCGTTCCGCAACGGAAGAAGCCTATATCGGGGCAACGCGGAATTTGTTCGTGAACGGCACCTTTAACCGGTTCGATGATTTGGAGGTCACCGAGCTGCCGAATGCGGCGGACGTGACGCAGGTGGAGCTGATGATTGACGGGAAGCGTTTTTCGCTGGATACGGGAACGGTGACGGATTATGAGCGCACACTGAATCTGCGCGATGCCGAACTGACCCGGACCTTCATTTGGAAAAACGCGGAAGGCAAAAGAGTGAAGTTCGAGTTCAAACGCTTTGTGTCTATGCAGGACCTGCATTTGATTGGCCTGAAGATCCGGCTTACGCCGCTGGATGAGGGGATTCATCTTCGGTTTGCCTCAGGCATCAACGCGCAGGTGAGCAATTCCGGCAGCCAGCATTTTCACGAAGGCGAGAAACGCATTTTTGACAAAAAATATTTGCAGCTCGTTCAGACGACGACCGAATCCAAGGTGGATTTCGTCCTGAGCGCATTGCACCGGTTTTGGATCGACGGCGTACCTTCGGATCCGGAACCGATGATGGAGATTGAACGGCGCAAGATGGAAATGGCCTACAGCTTCGATTTGAAGGCGGGGCAAACGCTGGAGATGCACAAGCTGATTCAGGTCCATACGAGCCGCGACGCTGACGTTCCAGATTCGGTGAACCTTGACAGCCTGCGCAAACATTCATTGCAAGCGCTTCAGCAATCGGAAACATCCGGATACGATCAGCTTTTCCGTCTGCATCAGCAGGCATGGGCGGCCATATGGGACCGCTACGCCTTCGAGATCGATTCGAAGAACGGCTTTGATCTGCTGGCGCTCCGGTTTGCCATTTATCACATGATGGTCATGACGCCAGTGCATGACAGACGCATGGGAATCGGGGCTAAAGGACTCAGCGGCGAAGGGTATAAAGGACATTCCTTCTGGGATACCGAGATCTTCATTCTGCCGTTCTTCATCTACAGCGACCCTAAAATTGCCAGAACCCTTCTGGAATACCGATTCCTTGGGCTGGAAGGCGCAAGAAGAAAGGCGAAGGAGAACGGGTATGAAGGCGCCATGTACCCATGGGAGGTCGCCTGGCCAAGCGATGGGGAAGTGACGCCCGTATGGGGAGCCGTTGATGTCGTTACAGGCAAGCAGACGAAAATCTGGTCCGGCTTTATCGAGCAGCATATCACCTCGGACATTGCTTATGCGGTATGGCACTACTATCAGGCGAGCGGAGACCAGCAATTCATGGACGAATACGGTTACGAGATGATCTTCGACACCGCGACGTTCTGGTCCAGCCGTCTGGAGTGGAATGAGGAGAGTTCCCGCTACGAGATCAACGAGGTCATCGGTCCGGATGAATACAAGGAGCATGTCAACAACAACGCGTTTACGAATTACATGGCTCATTTTAATCTTCAGTTGGCGCTCGGCTATTATGATGAACTGAGGGAGCGCAATCCGGAGCTGCTGAGCCGCCTCGATGCGTCGCTGAATTTGCAGGCGCGCGCGCGCCAGTGGCAGGAGAAAGCGGATGCGATTTATTTGCCACAGCCGGATGAACGGGGAATTATCGCGCAGGATGATACGTACCTGGACAAACAAATACTCGACCTGACACCTTATAAGGCACAGGCGAAGGTAGGAACCCTATTCCAGGATTACAGTCTCGATCAGGTGAACGAGATGCAGATTTCCAAGCAGGCGGATATTCTGATGCTGTTCTATTTGCTTGAAAACCGTTTCCCGCGAGAGCTCAAGCGGGCGAACTACGATTATTACGAGCCGAAAACGCTGCATGATTCTTCGTTATCCTTCTCGACGCACAGCATTCTGGCAAGTGATTTTGATGATGAACAACTCGCATACGAGCTTTTCCGCAGGGCAACCGAAATCGATTTGGGGCCGCATGAACACTCGTCTGATGCCGGAATTCATGCCGCCTCGCTCGGCGGGATTTGGCAGTGCGTGGTCATGGGATTTGCAGGCGCGCGCATGCTGGATGGCCAGCTGCACCTGCATCCTAAGCTTCCTGAAGCATGGGAACGTTTATCCTTCCCGTTGTACTGGAAGGGAGCGAAGCTGCAGCTTAGCATCACGAAGGAGCGGCTGGAAATACAGACCGAGGATAAGAATGAAGTCCACCTTGTTCTTTTCGGAAAAAAAGTGAGCTTTACGGGGCAGCTGCAATTTGAATTGATACACATTTAATTATCATTCAGGGAGGTCAATGTTTATGAAAAAATGGTCTGCAGGTCTCGCGTTTATTTTAATGTTCAGCATGGTGCTGAGTGCGTGCTCTTCCGGCTCGTCAGGCTCCACCAAAGATGCAGGTGCCAGTACAGAAGATAAAGGCAGCGGCAGTAAAGACAAGGTGGTAGAACTGAAATTCACGACTTGGGGCGAGCTTACGGCTGACTCGGTCGAGAAAAAGCTGGCTGACCAGTTCAATGAATCCCATCCGAACATCAAGGTTACCTTCGAACCGGTGCCGGGCGACGGTTATGCGACAAAGCTGACGACTTCGCTCGCGGCCGGGCAAGCGCCGGATGTATTCCTGATCGGCGAGGGCGATTATTTCAAATATGTTGACAAAGGTGTCGTTGAGCCGCTGGACGATTATCTCAAAGCCGACACCTCGTTCAAGACCGATATTTTCCAGCCTGATCTGATCAACATGGGCAAAATCAACGACAAGCTGTATTACCTGCCAAAAGACTTTAACCCGCTCGCTTTGTGGTACAACAAACGGATGTTCGATGAGGCGAAAATCCCTTATCCGAACGATCAATGGACTTGGGACGACATGATCACAGCAGCCAAGAAGCTGACGAAGAAGGATGGCAGCAAGGTGAAGGAATTCGGCTTCAACGCCACCAAGTGGGAATATCCGATCTATATCTATCTCTGGCTGAACGGCACGGATATCGGCAATGAGGACGGTACGAAAGCCGAAGGCTTCATGAACAGCGACAAGACGGTTGCTGCGCTGGAGAAATACGTAGCCCTGACCAAAGGCGCTGACCGCGTATCCCCGACTCCGCAGGATACCGAGACGCTTGGCGGCGACTCCTCCATGTTCATGACGGATAAGCTGGCCATGATGATTACGGGACGCTGGGTAAAAGGCGACCTGGACAAATCCGATGTGCAGTACGGATCGGCATTGATCCCTACCGGCGCAGGCGGTGAGCGTGCCAGCATTATCGCGGCGGCTGGCTGGGCGATGAACGCCAACGGCAAGCATAAGCAAGAGGCGTTTGAGCTGATGAAATGGCTCTCCGGAACCGAGGCCCAAAAGGCACGCTCCGAAAAAGGCCAAGTGCTGCCGGCTACGGTAGCCGAGCTTGACCAAGTGAAATCGACGGAAGTCGTTGATAAACCGGTTATCGAAATGATGAACTACGCGAAAAAACCGATCTCCATGCGTTCTGCCAACGCTCCGATTTTCACCGAAGAGTTCAACAAAGCGATGGAGAAGATACTGCTCGACAAATCCACCGTTAAGGATGCTTTGGATGAAGCGGCCAAGAACGTAGACAGCAAAATCCAGAAATAGGGCGGGAGGGTGAAGCGTCTGGATCATTACGCTTCGCCCTTCAAGCTACTCCGGATGAGGCGGCCCGTTTCCGGGCCGTCCGGCATCCATATGTCGAGGAGGTCACCATGCGAAATTCGCGATCAGAGAGAGCTGGCTACTTATTCATTCTTCCTTGGTTTTTGGGCTTATTGATATTTACATTGGGACCGATGCTGTTCTCCTTGGTGCTGTCCTTCAGCAAGTGGGACATTATTACGGGGATCGGTTCGATCGAATTTGTAGGACTCGACAATTTCAAGGCTATTTTTCATGATGAACTGTTTTACCAATCCCTGAAAGTCACGTTTATTTTTGCGCTGGTGTCCGTACCGCTGTACCAGATCGCATCGATTCTGATTGCCCTCCTGCTCAATATGCGCACGCGGGGGATGAAGCTGTTCCGGCTTATTTATTTCATGCCTTCCGTCATACCGGCCGTGGCCGTATCCATGATGTGGATTATGATCTTCAATCCGGAATACGGTATCTTGAACCGGGCCCTGGGATGGTTTGGAATTGAAGGCCCGGCCTGGCTGCAGGATCCAAGCTACGCGCTTGGGGCGCTGATTGTCATGGGCATGTGGGGCGTGGGCAATACCATTATCATTTACTTATCCGGTCTGCAGGGCGTTCCGGAAGAGCTTTATGAAGCCGCTCAGCTGGACGGCGCGGGTCCGCTCCGCCGGTTCACGAGCGTAACGGTGCCAATGATTTCGCCGACGATATTTTTCAACCTGATCATGGGGATCATTGGCGGATTTCAATATTTTACGCAGGCCTTCGTCATGACGAACGGAGGACCGCTAAACTCCACTCTCTTCTATAATCTCTATTTGTACAACAAGGCGTTCGTGAGCTTCGAAATGGGTTATGCTTCGGCATTATCCTGGATTCTGTTCGCCATCATCCTGATCTTCACCCTCATTGTCATCCGCAGCTCTTCCATGTGGGTCTACTACAATGGCGATGATGAGCGGGATTAAGGAGGGAAATTGACATGTTGATGAGCCATAAATGGAGCCTGGGACGGATGCTTACGTTTCTGCTGCTGATCGTCGGTGCCGCAATCGTGCTCGTGCCGCTGCTGTGGACGGTATCCACGTCACTCAAATCGCCGGCCGAGGTGTTTCAGGACTCGTTCATTCCGAAGGTTTGGCATTGGGAGAACTACAAAAACGCGGTCACGGCAGTACCGTTCTTCCTGTTTCTCAAAAATACGCTGATCATTCTGATTCCGGTCATGATCGGAACGGTGTTCTCGTCGGCGCTGTGCGCATACGGATTTGCCCGTTTCAGCTTCAAAGGGAAAAGATTCCTGTTCCTCGTCCTGCTGGCAACGATGATGCTGCCGGGACAGGTGACGATGATTCCGATGTTCATTATGTTCAAGGAAGCCGGCTGGGTCGATACGTTCCTGCCGCTGATCATTCCGTCATTTTTCGGTGGTGGCGCCTTTAACATCTTCCTGATCCGGCAGTTCATGCGCGGCATCCCGAAAGATCTGGATGAAGCGGCATTCATGGACGGGGCATCCCGCTGGAGCATCTTCACACGGATCATGCTTCCGCTCAGCAAGCCGCCGCTGATTGCGGTCGCCATCTTTACGTTTATGGGCGTGTGGAATGATTTTCAGGGACCGCTGATTTACCTGAATACGAATACGAAATATACGCTTGCGCTCGGCTTGTCCATGTTCAAGGGGCTGTACAATGTGGAATGGAATATGCTGATGGCAGCGACGGTGCTGATCATGCTGCCGGCCATTATCGTATTTTTCTTCCTGCAGAAGTATTTCATTGAAGGCATTTCCTTGTCATCAGCCATGAAGGGCTAAGCGAGACTGACAGGCGATCAATACGGAAAGAAGAGGAGAATTTGATGAAGAACGTGAGCAGCAGGCATCCGTTTCCGATTTATTTGACGGCAGGGGAATACATGAAGACGATCGGCACGCAGGATGGTTATTTTCCTGATCTCGGGCATCATCTCGCAGGCGAAATGGGTGGCGTTTGGCTGCATCCCATCAAGCTGCTCGATGGCTTTTGGCTGAGAGTGAAAGATAAAAAGCGGGATATATCCGTATGGGCGAAGGCCGATGAATTCATCAATCATCCTTGGGGCAGCGAATTCCGCTATGACCATGGTCTGGGCCATATTCCCGCATCCATAATTCGTACCCAATTTGCGCCCGAGCTGGAAAAAGGGATGACCGTGCGTTACGAGCTGCATAACTATTCCGATCAGGAGACCGAGCTGGAGCTGGAGCTGCTGTGCCGGACGGATCTGCGACCCGTATGGTTTTCCGAGGAAATCGGAATCGAGGACGGACAGGAGGACTGCTTTGAGACAGTATCCGACTGGGATGGACTTGCCAAGGATAGCGGTAACGACTGGTATGTTAAATTTGGGGCTGAAATGCCGGGCGTATCAGGACAGCAGATGCGGACAGGTGCCGATGTGCTGGGTCCCGAATGGACGGCAGGCAAAGGAACAGGCCTATCCATGACGGTCGACAAATCGCTTGCTCCAGGCGAAAAATATACGTTTGATGTGTACATCGCAGGCTCCTATACATCGTCTGAAGAGTGTGAAGCGACGTATGAGCGTCTGCGGCAGAACCGAAATCAGCTGCTGGAGGATAAACAGCGGATATTCGAGCGAATAGACAGCATGTCGCATTTGGAGGTCGAAGGCGAGGAGCGCCTGAATGATATTTTCAGCTGGGCCAAATGGAACACCCAGTGGCTCGTGCAGCGCGTGGATTTCATCGGGCGCGGCCTGACGGCGGGTTCGCCGCATTATCCATGGTGGTTCAGGTGCGACAATTCCTATTCCGTTCAAGGGTTAATGGCGATCGGGGACTTCGAACTCGCCAGAGACACGGTCGATATTTTGCGAAAAATGTCTATGGAAGCGAACGGCAACGGTAGGATCGTGCATGAAATTACGACGATGGGGGCTGTTGCCAATCCGGGCAATACGCAGGAAACGGCCCATTTCATCGGAATGATCTGGGATATGTTCTGCTGGACGGGAGATACCGGCTTTTTGCAGGAGAATTACGACATTTGCGTCAAAGGGCTCGACTGGCTGCTGCGGGAGATGGATCCGGATCGGGATTTATTCCCGTCAGGCTATGGCATCATCGAAATTTCAGGCCTGAACATGGAGCTGATCGATTCCGCCGTATACACCGCGCAGGCGGCTCGGGCACTGTCGCAGATGAGCAGGGTGCTGGGGGACTCCGGAAGCGCAGACGCGTATGAGCTGCTCGCAGACCGCATGAAAAAAGCGATCAATGACATGTATTGGTGCGAAGATGAAGGCCTCTTCGCGGACGCGGTCGCGCCGAAGAAGGATATCATTCCGAAAGCCGACCATCTGGTCCGTGTCGCCGAGAAACACGGGATTACCGGATACCGCGACTACCTGGATCAGCTATTGAAGGGCAGCGGCGACGATGAAGCGGACCGCGGCTGGCTGCTCAACAAAAACTGGGTCATCGTTACGCCGATGGAATCCGGGATTGCCGATGAGGAGAAGGGCAGACGCGCGTTGGAACGGATGCGCAGCAGCGAATTTATCGGCGATTACGGCACGTATCTTTCCGGATTGTACCAAAACGAGATCATGACCATTTCGACAGGAGCGCATGCCGTCGCCGAAGCTGTTTACGGCAATGCCGATGCCGCGCTGGATTTGCTGCAGCGGATGATGCGTACCTTCTCCATGGCTCTGCCGGGTTCCATGAATGAAATGTCCCCGGACTATGGCTGTGCCGTACAAGCATGGACAGTGTATGCGATGGCGGTTCCTCTCATCCGTCACTTCGTCGGAATCAAGCCGCTGGCTCATTTGCGGACCGTGCATATGACGCCGCTCATCCCGTCGGCGTGGGAAGGCAAAAAAGTCTCGTTGAAGCAGCTCAGAATCGGCGACGCGCTTCTGGATGTCATGCTGCGATCCGAGCAGGGGAACATGCACGCAGAAATCGCCAATCCATCCGGCTACAAAGTGGTATTTGAATGGAACGGGCAGACGCATATATCCGATGAGAAGCTGATCTCCATAACGATGTCATGCCAATGAACATCAAACATCACACGTAGGGCATAGGAGGCATGGAAATGAAACTGCAGGCTGTATTATTCGATTTGGATGGAGTCATTACCGATACCGCCAAATATCATTTTATCGCATGGAAGCAAATGGCCGAGGGGATCGGGATTACGATCGACAGCGAGTTCAACGAATCCCTCAAAGGCATTGACCGGATGCAGTCATTGGAGCGGATTCTGATCCATGGGCATCAGGAGCAGCGTTACTCGCAGGCCGAAAAGGAACAGCTTGCCCAGGCCAAAAACGACGAGTACGTCGCTCTGCTGGCCAGTCTGGCGCCTGAAGACGCTTATCCGGGCATCAAGGAGCTTCTTCAGGAGCTGAAGGATAACGGCGTTCCGGCAGTTATCGCTTCGGCCAGCAAAAACGCGCCGCTGATTCTGGATGCGCTGCAGCTGACCGATGCGTTCCAGGCGATCGCCGATCCGCAAGGCATACCGGGCAAACCGGCGCCGGATATTTTCTTGAGAGGCGCCGGGCTGGTCGGGGCCGATCCGTCCTGCTGCATCGGCATCGAGGATGCACAGGCCGGTATTGAAGCGATCAAGGCAGCGGGCATGTATGCCGTCGGTATCGGCGAGCAGCGCATTCTGGGTCCGTCCGGAGCTGATTGGGTGCTCCCATCCACAAGTGGACTCACGCTTCGACAGCTGCTTGCTGCCGCTCACATGGAGTAGCGGCAGGAACGAAATAAGGCGGCTCGCAAGCCATACGGCTTGGAACCGCCTTTTTGTTTGATAAAGCAATCCTTCTGATTAATCAATGCAAATGATGAATCCACGCTTTCTCCCGATATTCCATCGGGGAGATTCCCTCCAATTCACGGAAAACCCGGTTAAACTGCTTGACGTTCTCAAAGCCGACCTGATCGGCAATTTCATATACTTTCCGGTTCGTTTGCTCCAGCAAGTCCTTCGCTTTATCAATCCGTACCTTCTTGAGATAGGGGACAAAGCTCATCCCCGTGAATTGCTTGAAGCTCTCGCTGAAGTAAGAGTAGTTGAGCGAGACATGATTGGATACGGTGGCCATGTTGAGCGGTTTGTCGTAGTTCTGCCCGATATAATCGATGGCCTCCTTCATTTCGGCATGACCGAGATGCACATCCTTGATATCTTTGATGTAGCCGTCCAGCCGGAGCAGAAGCACTTCGGCCTCATGGATATAGTCGCTGATCGTTCTGCTATTGTACAGATAGCCGATTTTTTTGCAGCTTTTCAAAATTTCCACCGAAGCTTCGCCATAGCTTGTAAACACTTGATCAAACACCAGCTCGTTCAGCAGCCGGCTGAGCTGCTCCAGATAGGAAATATCATAGCTTTTAATCTCCTGCAGATTCATGATTTCATGCCAAAGCTCCTGAATCTCCTGTCTCTTGCCGGTTCCCAGCAGATTGGCCAACCTGCGGATGCTCTCCTCCGGGAGACTCCGAGGGCTGGGGAGATGCTTGATTTCATCGTAATGAAACAAGAAGGTGCCCGGTTTCGTCTCCAGCATTCTATATTTCAAAGCGTGTATGGCTTGAACGTAGCTGTCCTTGACACGGCCCGCCCCCACGGCCTGAGAGCTGATGCCGATCCAGACATGAAGGCGCATATCGCCTGCATACTCGATAAAGCCCGATAAAGCTTCTTCGCCCGAATCTATCACGACCAGATTGGAATCTTTGTCCTCAAAGGCAATGGAATTCCCCGGGAGGGAATAATCCATCCAAAGCTTTCTAATGTCCGTGCTCCGCTGTTCGCTATTCTTGATCACGCCCGTTACGTAAGGGGAGTTTAAGAGATGCAGGCCGGCTTTGGCGCATCGCTGCTCGATCTCGTGCTCGGGAATGTCCGGATGAAGAAAAATATAATTCAGCTGATCCGCGGCCTGTTCCTCCCTGTAACGGTTCAGTTTTTCCAATTCTCGGCTGACATCCAGCTCCCGCTTCAGCTCATCCGTGATCCGTCTCATCGCCTTAAACAGTTCATCGCGCACAATGGGCTTAAGCAGATACTCTTTGACCTTATACAAAATCGCCTCTTTGGCATATTGAAAATCATCATAGCCGCTTAATATAATAACCGCCGGCGGACGGGCTTCCCGATTTAATTCCTGGATCAGCTCCAGGCCGTCCATGTCGGGCATGCGTATATCCGTGATTAGAATATCGGCTCTCATTTCATGGTAGATCTCGAGCGCCTCCGTACCCCCGGCAGCGAGCCGTATGGTGAACAAGGAGGGGAATTCTCTTTCAATCATGGCCTTGAGGCCTGTTCGGATGTTTCTCTCATCGTCGACGATTACAAGCTGATACATGTCAAGATACGCCTCCATTCACGTTGAAGTAAGGGACCTTCATCAAGACCCGGGTGTATTTGCCATCCTCACTCTCGACCCATAAGCCATATTCATAACCGTAAAACAGCTGCAGGCGCTGATGAACGTTCCGCAGCCCGATGCCGCTGCCGCTTTTTTCGCTGCGTGCCAACACGTTTTCGGACGCGGTCTGTTCACCGGATTCCGTGCTGCGAATCTTATGGTTTAACTGCTCGGTTTTCTCCGGGGTCATGCCTCTGCCGTCGTCTTCGATCAAGATGACCTGCGTTCGGTTCATGGGAAAGGTTCTCAGCGAGATATTCAGGTCGGCATCGCCGGAGGCGCTGCTGCGCAGGCCGTGCTTGACGGCATTTTCAATGATAGGCTGCAGGGACATCTTCAGAACTTCCAAATCCAGTTCCTGCTCCTGAAGCTCCGCATGGAAATGGATCCGCTGATCGAAACGCAGGTTCATCAGGGCAATATAGTGACGGATATGGTTCAATTCCTCGCGCAGGCGCACATATTCGCTGCTCCATCTGAGGTTATAGCGCATCATGCTCCCAAGGGAGGTCAGGGCGTCGGATATGGGCTGCTGATTCTCGACTTCCGCCAGCATTTTGATATTTTCCAGCGTGTTGTACAAAAAATGGGAGTCGATCTGATTTTTCAGCGTCTTCAGCTCGGCTTCCTTCGTGGCCGCCTGTTTGTTGACGGCATCGGCGATAAGCTCGTTGATCTTGTTGATCATTTTCCGGAAATGATGGGTGAGCTCGCCGACCTCGCTGCCGCCGCCGACCGGAAGCTGGATATTAAAATCGCCGAGGCGGATTTTTTTCATGGAAAGCGTCAGCTGCCGCAGCTTCTTCAAGATGAGCGAATTGAGAAAAAAGGTTGATACGGACAAGATCGCAATCAGGATGACATTGACAAGCAGCATGGTGTTTCTCGTTTTATTCAGCTCAGACAGCACGGCCTCCATGGATGTCAGCTGTACCACATACGACTTGATGCTGTCTATGTATGCATATACGACGAGGTAAGGCTTACCGGACAAGCTCATCTCGAAATGCGCCAGCGTCTTATCATCTGTTAGGTGAAGCTTATCCCCTATGCGTGCGTCTGCCAATTGATCGGCAGAGAGCATGGAGGAGGACGCGGAATAATACAAGCGGCCATTTTCGTTCAGGATAAGCATTTGGGATTGTCCGTTATGGTCATGAACCTTGTAGGTGCTGGGAAAAAAGCTGGTCAACAGCATATCGACCTGAATCAAGCCGACATGGCGGCCTTTCGGATATTCGAGCTCGCGCAGCAGTGACATTTTCTGACGGAATTCCTTTTCATCCAAAACGAGGTTATGGATCGGATCCTTGTCCCGTTCCGAAATTTGCCACAGGCTCGCCCCGTCCAACCGGATCAGCTCCTCGTACCATGGCTCGCTTTGCACGCGGTTTTCCTTCAGGAATACCGGCCAGATTTCGCTGATATAAGGATTGTCCGAGAAAATGCGGATATGCTCGATATCCGGGTTGTTGAATTGAAGCCGCAAAATGTTATTGACGGTGCTGTTGCTGAAATCAATGAGGTCGGAGGTTTCCGGCTCGCTTGATCGGTCGAGATAATACATGACTTCGCGGTCCGATATGGCAAGCTGCACGGCCCGCTCCATCGTCTCCATATTATTTTTGATGTTCGTTTTCTCGATTTCGATCGAGCTCTCGCTCTTTCGCATGACATCCTTCGTGAAGCTTGTATTCAGCTGCCTGAAAATGATGAACGAGAAAATGATGCTCGGAATCAGGATGATGATGATATAAGAAAAGAACAAGCGCTGCTGCAGCGAGTAATGCTCAAGCCTGTGAACAAGTTGTAGAAAAATGGCGCGAAAGGGTTTGAACATAGGACACACTCCGAAAGCCATATTGGGATAACAAGACGAAAATCCAAAAAGCCCGCGCAAAAATGGGGCTTTTTGGATGGATATGAAACTGCTGTTTACATGTTAATTCAGAAACTCCTGAAGTTTTTTCACGTTATCCTCGAATTTGGTCTGCTTGAAAGCTTCCACTTTGTCGAAGCCGGCTTTATTCCGCTTATCGAGGAAGTCGTTCCAAATTTTATCGAATTCTTCATCCGATTTGCTGAGCAGGAGCTTCGGCAGCGTTTTGCCCCAGGTTTGGGCGATTTTGTTGCTGGCGACGCCTTCCTCGGAATTGCCCGTCGGATTGATGTTGTCGTACTGGGAGAAGCTCTTTGTTTTGCCTTTGGTCCAGTCTTCCATTTGCTTGAACGGCTCGACACTAGGCGGCTGCCACTGCAGAATCATGTTCGTGTCCTGCATCATCCAGAAGGTGAGGGAGGAGCCGTATTTCTTGTCAAAAGCCGAACGGTCTTTATTCAGCAAATCAAGCACTTCGGGCTTGAATTGGTCTTTGCCGTCGATCGTGTCGTAGCTGACGCCTTTTTCGCCGAGGTACAGGTCTTTCTGGCCTTCCTCGCTGATCAGGTATTCCAGGAAGCGGATCGCTCTGGCTTTGTCCTTGACCTTCTTCGAAATGAGCGTTACCGTCCAGCCGGAAATGCCAGGGCCGGCCAGCGTTGGCGGATCCATTTTGGAGTTCGCCGGTCCGTCGACTGCGATGTAGACGGAATTCGGATCTTTCGCGTACAGGGCGTTCTCTTGGGCCGTCAGGTCGCTGCGCTGATACATCATGGCAAAGTAGCGGCCTTGGGCCATTTTTTCTTCCATTTGCGGACGTTTATCAATGAATACGTCCTTCGCGAGCAGACCTTGCTCGTTCGCCTGACGGATCGTTTTCAGCCAGCGGATATACTCCGGATCGGTTGTGCGATCGTACAGCTTGCCGTCCTTCTCGTAAGGGATGGCCAGGAAATTTTGCAGGTAGCCTTCCAGGCTGCCGTTGCCCGTGTCGCCGAATTCGGTCAAACCGAACGGAATCAGCGGCTGTCCTTCAACTTCTGGGAATTTCTCCTTCGCGGCTTTCAGCGCGTTCAGGAAGCCTTCCGGTGTGCGCATATCCGGTTTGCCGAGCGCCTCGTACATATCCTTACGGACTAGGAAGGTTTGGTTCGACAGATATTCTCCCGAATATTTTTCGAAATCCTTTGGCGAAGAGGAGGAGTTCGGATAAACGTACGTATTGCCGTCATCCTGTTTGTACCAGGCCATTTTGGCCGGATCGGCGACTTTCATGAAATAAGGATCGTATTCATCCGCGAGCTTGTTCAGCGGGAGTACCAGATCGCCCTCGATCATCGACTTCACGCCGTCTTCCCACCAGCCGAGCGTAATGAAGTCCGGCAGGCTTCCGGATGCGATCATGGTGTTCAGCTTCTCGTTTTCGTTGCCGGCAGGCACGATAAAGTTCAGATTGACGCCGGTTTTCTTCGTGACATACTGCGAGGTCGGATCCACGCCCCATTTGTTGGCAAACCAGGAGAAGTTCAAATACCAATCAAATGTAATCGGCGAAGTGTCGATTTTCCAGCCCGGCTCATCGGCCGATACCGTTTTCGTCTCGGTGGCCGGCTCGGTTTTGTTATCCGGCTGCTCCGCTGCCTTGGGTTCATCCTTGGTGGCTGAGCCGCCGCACGCGGCGAGCGACATCATCAGCGTGAAGGCCAGCAGCAGCAGGCTGCTCTTGCGGAAATGGCTTGTTCTCATCTTGTTTACCCCTCTTGATATATTTTGGTAAAGCATGTGTTGCCGTCAAGTTAAAAATTTCCTTTTTCTAGCCTTTGATGGAACCGATCATGAGGCCTTTGACAAAATACTTCTGCAGAAACGGATAGGCGAGCACAATCGGAGCCGTCGTCACAACCATGGTAGCCAGCTTGATGGACTGCGAGGTGACGTTCTTGGATATGCCGCCCGGCATCGCCGAGGCCATCTGATTCGAGCTGGACTGGGCGACGATCCGGTACAGGTAGGTCTGGATCGGCTGCAGGTCCATGTTGTTGATATAGATCATGCCTGTGAAGTAATCATTCCACTGATAGACCCCATGGAAAAGAGCAATGGTGGCGATGACGGGCATGGAGACAGGAATAATGACGCGTACGAAAATGGAGAGATCATTGGCTCCGTCGATTTTCGCGGCTTCCTCCAGGCCATCGGGAATTTCCCTGAAGAAGGTCATGAGAATGATCAGGTCGAAAAAGCTGAACATCGCCGGAATGATATATACCAGAAAGTTGTCGAGCAGATGCAGGTCACGGATCAGCAAGTAGTAGGGAATAAGTGTGCTGGGGAACAGCATGGTGATCGTGCCGATCAATATGTACAGCTTTTGGCCGACAAGCTCTCTGCGGGAAAATGCATAGGCGACCATCGCGGTAAAAAAGACATGGACGATGGTGCCCAGCAGGGTTTTGGCGATCGTTACGCCCATCGCTGTCATGATGCCGCTGCTGCGGAACACCGCCTGGTAGCTTTCTAGGCTGAAAATCCGCGGCCACCAGTAGATGCCTCCCCGCATGGCGTCTTGTCCTTCGTTGAAAGAGTTCACGAGAACGAACCATATCGGGTAAAGGGTGATGAAGCAGATGGCGAGCATGATCAGTACATTAAATGCGTCGAACATCGCGTCCCCGGCGGTTCTTCGTTTCAAGTTAAGCATAGGTCAGCAGACCACCTTTCGTCAGAATAGGGACGTGTCGTTGAGCTTCTTGGACACGGAATTGGCAATCAGAAGCAGCACGAGCGCAATAATAGACTTAATCAAGCCTACGGCCGTCGAATACGAGAACCGGTTGTTCACGATACCTGTCTGGTAAACGTAAATGTCGATAACGCTGCTGGCGCTTTCGTTCAGCGAGTTGCGCAGCACGAGGATTTGATCAAAGTTCGAGTTCAGGATGCCGCTGACGGCCAGAATGAATAAAATCGTGATCGTGCTTCTAATGCCCGGCAGGGTGACGTGCCACATACGCTGGAAGCGTCCGGCCCCGTCGATGGTTGCGGCTTCGTGAAGATCGGGCGATACGCCGGCGATCGCGGCCAGATATATAATCGCGGACCAGCCGAGCTCCTTCCAGATGTCGGAGGTGACGATAATGCCCCAGAAGTACTTGGGCTCAGCCAGGTAGCTGATCGGTTCCTTAATGAGATGGAGCGCCATAAGAATATGGTTGATGATCCCCACATCCGCGAGCCAGGTGGCGAGAATTCCGCCGAGAATGACCCAGGAAAGGAAATGGGGGAGGTACGAAATGGTCTGTACCGCTTTTTTCAGCCGGATCGATCGCAGCTCGTTCAGGAACAAGGCGAAGAGGATCGGCAGCGGAAATCCGATGACCAGCTTGATCAGGCTGATGCCGAGTGTGTTCCATATGACCCTTGGCAAATCTTCATCTTCGAAAAAAGCCTTGAAGTTGTCAAGCCCGACCCAAGGGGCTTCCGCGATGGAGTGCGTGATGACATACTGTTTGAATGCGATAATACTGCCGTACAAAGGAATGTAGTTGAAAATGATCATCCAGGCGACGCCGAGCAGCGCCATCACCTGTAAATATTTCTGGCTCAGCAGCCTTCGCAGCAATGTCCTTTGCTTGCCGGTTGCCCTAACGTTGTACCCGGGCTGCGTGAGCTCTGCGCCATGTTTGGCACTCATGGGATCCATCCTCCTGTTTGGGATTTTGCAACGCCGCTTTGTCATCTGTCTGTTTGGCATTTTTGGCAAAATCCTTGTGTATGTGCTTTCATTATGTACTTTCCATTGTAGGCTGGGATGAAAGGAAGAAACAGGTGCTAAATTTCGTTTTTCGGGTTGCGTTTTTCGGGTCTTGCCAAAAAAGATTGCCGGGTGCGTCATTGATGAAAGAACGTATGTTTGTTAGGATCAGAAGAAGGAAGTTTAATCTGGGGACAGTCGATGAAGAGGAGTGGGGATGTCATGTTTCAATACATAGACGAGGAATACGAACGCGTGGATTTCAGCCAAGCGGATTTGAAAAATGGGGAACTGAAGGGCTGCACCTTTAACCGGTGTATTTTCCGGGGAGCCTCGATGGATGAAATCTGGACCAGCGGCTGCCAGTTTATTGACTGTGATTTTGGAGGGACGACGTTCAACGCTTCCCTGCATACCCGGTCGGCATTTACGAACTGCCGGTTTGCCGGGGCGAATCTGTTTGTGTCGAAGTTCGAGGACTGCAAAATGATCGGCAGCGACTTCGCGGGTGCCTTGATGGACGGGATCACGATTCAAGGCGGGGATTGGTCGTACACGAATCTGCGGCAGGTGAATTTGACCAAGCAGATGCTGAAGGGAATTCGCTTGATCGAAGCCGATCTGAGTCAAAGCAATCTCCAGAAGGCGGATTTGCGCGAAGCGGATCTCACGGGGGCCAAGCTGACGAAGACAGTGCTTAAAGGAGCGGATTTGAGGGGAGCTAAGATGGACCGGATCGATTACCGGGCCTTCGACCTTACCGGGGTGCGGATTGATTTGGAGCAGGCTGTGAACGTGGCCCGCTCCTATGGGGCCAAGGTCGATTAGTTGTATTTTTTGTACATGCCGACTGACGCCGGCGCACCGTATTCAAAGCCAAACTGCTGATACAGCCGGTCAGCGGGAACGTCGGCCATCAGGCTGACATAGGCACCCTTGGACGCGGCTTGGTCCAAATAGGCCGTAATTTCGGCCATGATTCTCTTGCCGAGTCCTTGGCCTTGATGTTTCGGCGAAACGGCAATGTCGACGACATGGAACATGCAGCCGCCGTCGCCGATGACTCTGCCCATGCCGATCAATTCACCTTCGAGCCGCAAGGTAACGGCAAAGAGGGAATTCGGCAGCCCGCGGCGTGAGGCTTCGACGTCTTTGCCGCTTAAGCCTGCCTTTAGGCGCAGGTTCACGTACTCCTCTGCGGCGGGAGGTTCGTGGGAAATGGTTACATCCTGTTTCATCGTCGTTATTCCTTTCCAAGGATGTGTGATGTCTAAATATCTTAATACATAACAAAGCATCCCGGCAATTGAATTGCCGGGATGCTTTGTTTTTGTGGCCCGGCCATCGGGCCGGAGTTCAAACCGGGTTCTAGCGCAGCATGACGCTTCCGCCGTCCACCATAACGGTCTGTCCGGTCATGAACTTCGCGTCCTCGCTCAGCAGGAAGGAGACCACGCGGCCGATATCCTGTTCCGGATCGCCCAGGCGGCGAAGCGGGATGGCGCTTACCATATGGTCGTAAGCTTCAGCGTTATGCTGTCTCCATTCTGCGACCCCTTCCGAAGCGGCGATCGGGCAGACAATGTTGATGTTAATGTTGTCCGGACCCCATTCGTTTGCTGCCACGCGGGAAATGCCGCGGATGGCTTCTTTGGCTGCAGCGTAGGAGGTTTGCGTCAACATCCCCTTCAGACCTGCGCCCGAAGCGAAGTTCACGATAGAGCCCTGGGTTTCTTTCAGGTGCGGGTAGCTGAGCTTCATCAGATGGAAGGTTGGCCAGAAGCCCGTTCCGAAAGCAAGCTCAAATTCTTTTTCCGTCGTTTCCATGAAAGGAAGGTTTCTGGACGCTTGTGCGCAGTTTACGAGACCATGAATGGTTGTGTACTTGTCGATGACCTTTTGAAAGCCCGCAACGACGTCGTCTTTTTCCATCAGGTTCACTTTAATGAACATGCACTCCGAAATTTTGCTGATTTCCTCCTCGGTCGCTTTGCCCTTCTCTTCATTAATATCAAAGAAGACAACGCGTGCGCCCTCTTTAGCCAGAGCGGTAACGATACCTTTGCCGATTCCGCCTGCGCCGCCGGTTACGAGAAACGTTTTTTCTTTAAATTTCATATGTTTAGACCTCCAATATCTAAGTTACTTACGTGTTTATTGTATCCCTTTACATAAGAACAATCAAATGTGAAAAAGTTGTGAAAAACGGATAGAAACGCTGGACATCAAGCTCATCCTATGTCACAAGCTTTTGCGACATAATCAGCTATAATTCTGCAAAATCTGGATACAATAAACATTATCGCCGGTGCACTGGAGCCTGGCGGGTCTACCCTAAAGGCGGTAAAAGAGGAGGCGGTTGATTGATTAACAGTGATGAGCTGGTCACCCATCTGACGGAGCTGCGAAAACGCCTGATTTGGGTGATGCTCTTTTTTATCGTGACGTTGGCTGGGGGCTTATACATGTCGCCGACAGTGCTGATGTATATCAAAAATCGGCCGGCTGCCGCAGATATCGCTTGGAATGTCTTCTCGCTGACCGACGGCATGTTCATTTACATGAAATGCGGGTTCCTGGTGGCTGTCTTTTTTACCCTTCCGCTTGCGCTTTATCATGTGTGGGCATTCGTACGGCCAGGCTTGACCGATGAGGAGGCCAAGAAAACCTTCTGGTTTGTGCCCATGGCGTTCGTCCTGTTCACCATCGGGGTGGCCTTTAGCTTTTATGTCGCGTTTCCGATGATGGTTTCTTTTCTTTCCAAAATGAACCAAACCGTCGGAGCGGTTGAGACGTATGGGATGGACCGGTATTTCTCCCTGATGTTCAGCGTCGTACTCCCGCTTGCATTAGCCTTTGAAATGCCGGCTGTTGTCCTGTTTTTGACCAGGCTGGGCATACTGCGGCCGGCCCTGCTGAAAAAGGCGAGGAAATATGTTTATCTGGCGCTGGCCATTGTCGGTTCCATGATCTCGCCGCCAGACTTTGTGTCCCATCTCTCCGTCACCATTCCGCTGATTTTGTTATTTGAGCTCAGTATTCTCGTTTCCAGATGGTATTTGCATCGAAGAGAGCTGGACCATCCACTCATCGAACCGAAGGGAGGCGAAAGCCATGTTTAACAATATCGGGTTACCCGGACTGATGATCATCCTGATGATTGCGCTGGTCGTGTTCGGTCCATCGAAGCTGCCGCAGCTCGGAAGAGCGGTCGGGGATACGCTGCGCGAATTCCGCTCCTCTACGAAAGGCGTCGTTGAGGAAATTACGAATGAGACCGCCATTGAGCCGGAGAAGCTGGCTGAAAAAAATTAAATGAACCCATTCAAAACACCTCCTTGCGGCGCGT
Source organism: Paenibacillus chibensis (assembly GCF_004001045.1). Taxonomy (GTDB): domain Bacteria; phylum Bacillota; class Bacilli; order Paenibacillales; family Paenibacillaceae; genus Paenibacillus_AQ; species Paenibacillus_AQ chibensis. Next base: position 281,140 of record NZ_BIMK01000007.1, on the reverse strand, counting down.
TATGCACCGGAGGAGGTGTTCATGTGTCATTTCCTTTTTCATTTGTCCCCGTGAAGCTTGGCATTCTTCTTGATGGTCTGCATGTCTCCGCTTAACTTCTTCATCGGCGTTCCTGCGCGCATCGCGGTTTTGACTCTTTCAATCGCCTTGATGGCAGAGGGGTGATGGACCGTGTAGATCTTCACTTTCTTGCCGTAAACTCCTTCGACTTCCTGACGGACCAAGCTTGCGTTCGTTTCCGTAATATCGCGGTTGCCGATGGAGTATCCGGTTCCTTTAGGGCTCATATAGCCTTTGCCGGAGGCCCCTTCCTGGGGACTCAGCACCTTATGCGGCTGCGGCTTGGAGTTTCGGGTATGCATATGCTTCTCGGGATCCCCGATATAGACCGAATCACCAAGCGTCAACACCTTGACGCCGGTAAGACCGGCTGCTTCGAGACGGTTCTCGAGGGTGATGGATTCCGGAGTATCGTGCAGACTCGATGTGCCGATGCGGCTGTAAATACCCGAACCCATTCCGCTGTACGTCGTGCCATTTTGGTTGGTCGTGCGTACTTTTTCGCCGTTGAATCTTGGAATGACCTTAATGCTGTTGACATGGGGATGCCCGTCTTCATGATGCATTGGATGCTGCGTATCGCTCGACTGGATTCGGACCGGCTTGGTTTGCGCCTTTTGCTTCACATTGGTGTTGCAGCCGCTTAAAGCAATGGCGACGCAAACGGCGGGAACGGCAATTTTCGCCCATGAACCTTTCATTTAAAATCCCTCCCTGGATATGTTGAGCTTACGGTTAGGATTATCTTTTGGAGAATGTATTATTTGTGGGATATTTCGACAAAATAACAAAAAAACGATGTTAAATCCAATTTGCATTGGAACGTATTCACATTTTGTAGGAGGTAGAATTTGATGGCTAATGAAACGGAAGAGCAGGATCTGAAAGAGCGTAAAGAACCCGATCCGTCCAGACGAAACTTTCTGAAAAATTCCGGATATGCCGTAGGCGGTCTGATTGTCGGCGGCGTCGTCGGCAGCTTGCTGCGGTCTCCAAATAAATCGACGACGAACAATACCAACAACAACGGGACGACCGAGAACAAAACGCCGGCCAATGAAACGGTTAACTTCAATCAGGCGCTGATGTATTTTACCCAGGAGCAGTTTCTGATCACGGAAGCGGCCACCGAGCGCCTTTTTCCGGCGGATGACAACGGTCCGGGGGCCAAGGAGCTTGGGGTTGCCTATTTTATCGATCACCAGCTTGCCGGCGAATGGGGCGTCAACGGAAGGGAGTATATGCAAGGGCCGTTTTATAAAGGAGAAACCACCCAAGGGTACCAAGGCCGTCTGAAGCGCAGGGAAATCTTCGATATCGGCCTGCAGGAAATGCAGAATTACAGCAATAAGAAATTCCAGAAAAAATTCAAGGATCTGACGCCGGAGCAGCAGGATGAAGTGCTGAAAGACTTCGAAACGGATGAAGTCAAGTTAACGACCATCTCCGCCAGCGGCTTTTTCAAGACGCTTTTTGGAAGCACGATGGAGGGGGCATACGCAGATCCGCTGTACGGAGGCAACGGCAATATGGGGGGCTGGAAGCTCAAAAACTTCCCGGGCAACCAGATGTCCTACACCAAAATCATCGAACAGGATAAATTCGAGAAAATGGCGCCTGTCAGCTTGAGAGAGCATTTACCACATTCCTAATGAAACCAGAGGTGAGATAGATGGCAACCAAACTTCCAAAAACAGATGTCGTGATTGTCGGCGTTGGCTGGGGCGGCGGTATCATCGCTTCGGAACTGACCAAAAACGGATTGTCTGTCGTCGGGCTTGAACGCGGCAAGGAACGTAAAACGGAAGACTATTACATGGTTCACGACGAGCTTCGCTACGCCCTGCGGTATGAAATGTTTCAGGATCTATCCAAAGAAACGATCACGTTCCGCGGCAACGAAAAAATCAGGGCGCTGCCGATGCGTTCCTACGGATCCTTTTTGCTCGGCGATGGGCTGGGAGGTTCCGGAGTGCACTGGAACGGCCAGACCTTCCGGTTTTTGCCGTATGATTTTGAGATCAAATCCAAAACGATTGAACGCTATGGAAAAAGTAAAATCCCGGACGGCATGACCATTCAGGACTGGGGCATTACGTATGATAAGCTGGAGCCTTATTTCAACAAATTCGAGAAACTGACCGGCATCTCGGGGGATGTGAATCCGCTTGGCGGTAAACGCTCGGAAAAATATCCGACGCCTCCCATGAAGGACACCCCGGGCATGAAAATGTTCTCGGATTCATGCAAAGGGCTCAATTATCATCCGTACCATATGCCGTCAGCCAACCTGTCGGAGCAGTACACGAATCCGGACGGCATCGCACGGGCAGCCTGCCAATATTGCGGATACTGCGAACGCTTCGGCTGCGAATACGGCGCCAAGGCCGATCCGGTCGTCACGGTTATCCCGGTGGCCAAAAATACGGGCAAATTCGAGCTGCGCACGCATTCCAATGTCAGACGGGTTTTACATAAAGGCGGCAAAGCAACCGGCGTTCTGTACATTGATACGACGACAGGCGAAGAATACGAGCAGCCTGCAGACATCGTCGTGATGACAAGCTACGTCTTCAACAATGCCCGTCTGCTGCTGTTGTCAGGCATCGGCAAACCCTATGATCCGAAGACGGGCACGGGCGTTATCGGCAAAAACTATGCCTACCAGGTGCTCAAAGGGGCCGGCGTGGGATTTTTCGAAGACAAGGAGTTTAACATTTTCGCCGGAGCGGGCTCGCTTGGCATGTGCATCGATGATTTTAACGGTGACAACTTCGATCATAAGGACCTGAAGTTTATCCACGGGGCTAACATCTCGTACAGCCAGACCGGAGCGCGTCCGATCCAGAACAATACGGTGCCGCCGGGAACGGCAAAATGGGGCAAGGATTACAAGGCCGCCTCGGTCAAGTATGCCAACCGCCATATTAACGTGGGCGCTCAAGGCTCCTGCATGCCATTCCGCCACCATTTCCTCGATCTGGATCCGACTTATAAGGATGAATTCGGCGATCCGCTCATGCGGATTACCTTCGATTTCGAGGATCAGGACCGGGAGCTCGTCAAATTCATGGGAGGCAAATGCGGCGATATTCTGAAGCAGATGGGAGCAGACAAAGTCGTTGCGAACACCGAGCTGGCGCCGTATGAAATTACGACCTACCAATCGACTCACAATACGGGCGGCGTCATCATGGGAGACAGTCCGGACACGTCGGCGGTCAACAACTATCTGCAAATGTGGGATACCGACAATCTGTTCGTTATCGGGGCTTCGGCTTTCCCGCATAACAGCGGCTACAACCCGACTGGCACCGTGGGGGCTCTGGCCTACCGTGCAGCCGAAGGGATCCTGAAATACCACCAAAAGCCAGGCAGTCTGGTCTAAGCCGGGAAGTTTGGGATAGCGACGGGACAAAAAGAGAGACCGCAAAGGACAACGCCCTTTGCGGTCTTTTATTGTTGCGGCATGGAGTGCCCGCCTGGTTCAACCGTGAAAGGAATGGTTGGAGAAGTACGTGCGGCGTCCTTTGGCGGATTTCTCTTTTTTCTTCGCGGGGGCCGAGAACGGCTTATAGCCGCCCGGATACATCGTTCCGATTTTGCATCCCTGCGCAAGGGACAACTGCTCAGCGGAAGCGTGTTCCTCCTGGCGGATCAAATTCAGGAGCACATGCGCGCAGGCTCTGGCGTCATCGAGCGCATCATGGTGCCGAAGGGGAATGCCGTACCAGTCGGCGAGGGCGTTCAGTTTATGGTTGGGCATCCAGTTCAGCATTTTTTTGCTGAGCAGATACGTGCAGTAATATTGGAAGCTGGGATAATCCATCGAAACCCGGTCCAGGCAGTAACGGAGGACGCTCATATCGAACGAGGCGTTGTGAGCGACGACATGCTTGCCCTCAAGGAGCGGCTGCAGGGTCGGCCACAGCTCATGGAAAGCAGGCATGCCCTGTACCATGGATTCGGTGATGCCGTGGATCTGCACATTCCGGTAATCGAAGGGCTGGCCCGGGTCGATAAGCCAGGACTGCTCCGCGACAATCTCGCCGCCGCGAACCTCGACGAGTCCGAGTGAGCAGGCGCTGGAGCGGTTGGCGTTTGCGGTTTCAAAGTCTATTGCAACAAAATCCATATGTAAAACTCCTTACTGATCGAATCGCCGAAGCGACTTATTTTAAAGGTATCTACCATACTAAAGCAGGAGCCGCGGAAATACAATCTTCCATTTCTTTTGCGGGATGCGGGCCTGGAATGATACAATGAAACGTAAATGTTAAGCGAAGGAGCGATAACCATGACAGTGGAACAAAAACGCATGCTCGTGTTCGTGGGCTCGTATGCCGAAGCATCCGCGGACGGCGTGTACGTATATGAATTTGACGAAAAATCAGGGGAGCTGGCCCGTCTGGACCAGGTTTCGGGCCTTAAAAATCCCACCTTCCTGAATGTGGATACGCCGCAGCGCCGTTTGTACGCAATCAGCGAAACGGCTTCGGAGGACGGAAGCAAACGCAGCGATGCTGTTTCTTTTGACATACTGCCGGCAGAAGGAAAGCTTGCGGAGACAAGCCGGGCGGATGCCCTTAACGGACCGTCCTGCCATATTCAGCGCCGCGGGGATGACCGTTATTTGACGCTGGCAAGCTATCACAAGGGTTCCGTTAGTCTCGTAGAGCTGAATAGCGACGGAACGGTGGGCAAGGTGCTGGATATCCAGGAGCATCAGGGCCAAACGCCGGAGCGCAAATCCCACGTCCATTCTTCTTTTTATAGTCCGGATCAGCGCTTCCTGTTCGTATGCGATCTGGGGCTGGATACGATTTTTACATACCGGATCAATGAAGCGGAGGACAAGCTTGTTCTACAGGGAGAGGCTAAGGTCAAGGAAGGCGCGGGTCCGCGGCATCTCGTATTTCATCCAAACGGCCGATTCGCTTATGTCATCAATGAGCTGCAATCGACGGTGACGGCTTTCCAATACGATGCCGAGCAGGGTGCCCTGACGGAAATCGAGACCGTATCGACGCTGCCGGCAGGCACGCAGGTCGAGAACGGCTGCGCGGAAATCACGATGTCCGAAGACGGCCGGTTCCTGTACGGGTCCAACCGCGGGCATGACAGCCTCGTTGTGTACGCGGTGAACCCGGAGAGCGGCAAGCTGGAAGCCATACAGTATGCATCGGCGGAAGGCAAGCATCCACGCCATTTCTCCATTGTTCCGGGTGGTCAATACGTACTCGTCGTTAACCGTGATACGAACAATCTGGCGGTATTTACGAGAGATGCGGAGAGCGGCATGCTGAGCTATACCGGCAAATCGTACGAAGTTTCGAAGCCGGTCTGTGTGTGGGCCGATCGTTTTTAAACTTATGCATATTTGATATAGGGGTAGGGTGTCTGCTCTGTAAACCCCATGCAAAACGGCGCTGGCGTCTAGCAGGTGATATATCCCTGTGAGACGCCAGCGCCGTTTTTTGGTACTTCATATGCAATTGCTGTTCAACAGGTAGAGCTGGAATTCTCAAGCGCATCGGAATCCATGGACTTAAGCGGATTTGCTGCCGGCTCCCGATCGCCAGCGCGCCGGTTTCGGAGCAGCTGGCCCTTGTGAAAGAACGGAAAGGCAGCAAAAGCGAGCACCATCAGGATGCCAAAGATCAGCGGTCCTTGGGAAAATCCCAGACTCTTCAGGAGCATGCCGCCGAGCCAGGCACTGGCGCTCTGACCGATGAACGCGAGGCCGCTGGCTCCGAAGTAGGCTCCCCGCAAATGCTCCGGCGCGATTTCGCCAATCAGCACGTCCCCGATCACGAAGCAAAGAATTTCTCCGCTCGTAAATATAATCATCGATAATATGAGCAGAATGATGTGCTCCGACGTGCCGAGACCGAATAAACCAAGTCCGAAGAGCAAGCACCCGACCTTCAGCGCGGTCATGGAGGAGTAGCGTTTCATCAGCCGTCCGAGCGGATACTGCAGCAGCAGGACCGATACGGTATTGACGACGAACAGCAGCGAGTAGGCATCGACCCGGTCATGGCCGATATATTGGGATAAAGTCGTATCCAGATGAGAATACGCGCCTGCCACGAAGAGGTTGCCCAGCAAAAAATAAAGGAAGACCTTGTCGCTAAAGACGACTTTGACCATCTGGCGCGCGGACAAGGATTCGGCCTTGATGTGGGGCCGGGAATCCGCACGCGTTTGCTTGAATTTCATACTGAAACCGATCAGCAGAAGGGCGTATAGTCCATAGATCGTGGCGCTGAGGAGAAACGGCAGCAAGGATGACGTTCCGCCGATTCCGAGCTTCAGTCCGATCAACGGGCCGATGGCCCCGCCAAGGTTGATCGCAAAATATCTGGCATTAAATACGTCGGCGCGCTGTTTCTCGGATGTGACATCGGCCAGAAGCGCCCTGGCGGCAGGTTCGAAAATGTTGCGGAAGAGTCCGTTCAGCGCACTGAGCAGGAAAAACTGCCACGGGGAATCGGCAAAGGCAAAGCCGACATAGACGAGACCCCATACGGCCATGGACCAAATCATGACAGGGTAACGCCCGAAGCGATCGGACAGAGCTCCTCCCGCAAAGCTGCTCCAGGTTCCGACGAACAAGCTGACGGCAAGAATCGCTCCGATGGTTGCCGGATCGATCCCGTGGACTTTTCCGAGATAGATGCCCAGGAACGGTATGGTCATAAAATAACCGGTTCGTGACAGGAAGGTTCCGACGCCCCAAGCGACCGGATGAAAACCGGTCCATGTTTGGGTCAATCGTTTCGGGATGGCATTCATGATCCGATTCTCTCCTTTCATGCTTGCAGTATGATGGATAAAGGCTCTGGGTATGGATTTCATTATAGCTACCATAAAGATGAATAAAAGTGTACAATCAATCAAAATGAGTTCACCTTTTTCGAAGATGGATGCTTTAAAGGGGGGGGAGTTAAGGATGCAGGCGGCATCATTGCGTTATTTGGAGCTGAACAGTTATTTCCACGGGGCGCAAGCGGGCAAGTCTTTTCCGGTAACGATTTCGCAGCTGACCGAAGTGTGGCACTGTACGCCAAGGTATGTGAAACAGATTGTCCATCATCTCAGCGATACGGGCTGGATCGAATGGAAAGCCGGGCAAGGAAGGGGCAACCGTTCGGAGTTGACCTTGCTTCAAGGGCTGGAGGATGTCCTTCTCAGGGAGGTCAAGCAGCGCATGGAGCAGGGGCAGGTGCAGGAGTCCGTGGACCTGATGAACCGGTATGGCACGGAGTCGGTCAGAAACAGGTTCATGGACTGGTTGTCCGAAGGTATGGGCTTCAGCACGAAGGCCGTGTCCGATCGGCTGCAGGATACGCTGCGGCTGCCGGTGTACCGCAAAATTTACACGCTGGACCCCGGTCGTGTCTACTATGCGTTCGACTTTCATCTGGCAGGCCAGCTGTTTAATACCTTGGTCAAGTATGATAGGGATAACCGACAGGTCATGCCCTGCATCGCCCACTCCTGGGAGAACAGCCTGGATGGTTTGTTCTGGACTTTCCATTTGAAAAAGGGCGTGATGTTCCATCATGGCCGTGAACTGAATGCGGAAGATGTCCTGTTCTCCTTGAACCGGATTCGTCTTCAGCCGGATTCGTTTGAAGCCGCATGGATGCTTCAGGACATCGAGTCCATGGAGGCCGCCGATCATAAGACGGTGAATATCCGGCTGAGACAGCCGAATCATTTGCTTTTGCGGTTTCTGTGTACGGTACCGACAAGTATCCTTCCGGTTGAGCTGGCGTCAGGAGATCGGGCGGAGTTTTGGTCGAAGCCCTCGGGAACCGGCCCTTTCCGGCTGGCACAGCTGAATGAAGGGATCTGTGTGCTCGAGGCGTTTGATGCTCATTTTCAAGGGAGACCCCATTTGGACCGGGTGGAGGTGCTGATTTTTCCCGATACGGAAACCGGACGGCTGAAGGAACCGGACTGGGCATCGGTCATGTCTTCGCAGGGGGATGCGGGCCTTACGCGCCTGGATCCGCGGAGATATGAAGAGGGGAGCGATTGGTGCAGGGAGGAATCAATGTTTGCCTGCAGCAGTCTGCTTGTTTTTAATCAGTGGAAACAGGGGCCGCAGCATGACCCGCTGTTCCGCCAAGCTCTTCACCAGATCATTGACCGTCAGCAGCTGATTGCCGAGCTGGGAGAGGACCGGATGTATCCGGCCCGGGGATTTCGCCCTCGGCCAAACCATCCGGAAGATGAACGGAATAAGGCGGAAACGGAACAGACCTGCCTGTCCGAGCAAGAAATACGGGATCTGCTTATGGCCAGCAGTTACAACGGAGAAACCTTCCATTTATCGGTCAACATGTTCCATCAGGAGGACGCTGTCTGGATTGCGGAGCATCTGAAACCCTTCGGCATTCATGTCCGCATTACGATGGAGGACCTGGTTCATTTCGGCCAAAACGGGCAGCCGGCATACGACGGAAGGTTGTTCGGCGCGACGCTGGAAACGGATGAGGTCGGGGAGCTGGAGGTCTATTTGCAAAAAAACTATTTCCTGACCGCATATGACGAGGATATGGCCGAACATGTAAAAAAGACTGCAGCAGCCGTATGCCGCGAGCCGGACAGACATCGGCGCAGCGAGATGCTGCGGGGGCTGGAGAAACGGATCAGGCAGGACCATCTGATCTTGTTTCTGGCCCATAAGAAGAGCAGCACCGCTTTTCATAAATCGATCCGCGGCGTGAGCATGAATGAATACGGGTGGCTCGATTTTCATAAAATCTGGATTCAACCCTCCTGAGAAAAGTGGTAATATCCATGTAAGAAACGACGAGCACCGATAAGGAGGTAAAAGAGATGCGCTTTTTGGATGTTCGACTGAAAACAGCGGAATTGCAGCCTTTGAAACGATTTTACGAAGAGACGCTGGGTGTGCCCGTTATCGATGCGGGAGAAGATTTCTTTTCGCTCAAGATCGGCAAGACACGACTTACCTTCGAAGGGGCGACGGAAGGACAGCCTTTCTATCATGTTGCCTTCAACATTCCGGAGAACCAGTTTCGGGAAGCCAAGGCTTGGCTGTCGGATAAAGTCAGGCTGAACCGGGAAGAAGGCGAGGATGAAGCGGACTTCGTATCCTGGAATGCCCACGCGGTGTATTTCGAGGATCCGGCAGGCAATATCGTGGAACTGATCGCAAGGCATAGCCTGGATAACGCTTCGGATGAGCCTTTCGGCGCGAGCAGCCTGCTTTGCGTGAGCGAAGTCGGCATCGTTCAAGAGGACGTGCTTTCCTTCGTGGACGAGTTGCTCGGCCAAGGATTTACCAAGTGGAGAGAAGGAAGCGAGGATTTTGTGCCGGTCGGGGATGAGCAGGGTCTGCTGATCGTGGTGAAAAAGGACCGGCGCTGGTTTTTTGCACGGCAGGACGCAAAAATTTTTCCGGTCATGCTGCGAGTCGAGGGCCATGGCATACGGGAGTTTGGAGCTTAGGTTTAAATACGGGCGCATTTTCGCTTGAAGCGAGGATGCGCTTCTTTTATGTGGATAAGTCGTCATGGAGACCATTTCGAATGAATCAGACAAGCGGCGGGACTTACTGAAGCATAGGCTAAAAATTACCCGTACAGGCACAGTTGGGCCTTTGCCTACATAGAATGAACAAGACCGCATATGCGAGCATGGAGTTCACATTGTAAAGAAGTAGCGGTGTAGTCATTCAGCAGGAGGTGGCATCTTTGCCTGGATTATTCAGCTTTATAGCCCTTTTTATCAAAGAACTGACGCTGTTGGTTTCGTATGTCAAAAACAACGCTTTTCCCCAGCCCCTCACGGAGAAAGAAGAGAGCAAGTACCTTCAGCTGATGGCTGAGGGCGATGCCCATGCCCGCAACATGCTGATCGAGCATAACCTGCGATTGGTTGCGCATATCGTCAAGAAATTCGACAACACGGGCGAGGATCTCGAAGATCTGATCTCCATCGGCACGATCGGTCTAATCAAAGCGATTGAAAGCTTTCAGCCGAATAAAGGCACGAAGCTGGCTACCTTCGCTGCCCGTTGTATCGAAAACGAGATATTGATGCACCTCCGTTCGCTGAAAAAGACCCGTAAAGACGTGTCTCTCCATGATCCGATTGGGACAGACAAGGAAGGGAACGAGATCACGTTGATAGATATCCTCGGGTCGGAAACCGACGATGTGATTAAGGAAGTGGATCTGAAGATAGAAAAGAGCAAGATATACCGGAACCTTGATATTCTCGATGAACGGGAGAAGGAGGTCGTCGTCGGCCGCTTCGGCCTGGACACAGGCGGGGAGGAGCGGACGCAGCGGGAGATTGCGAAGGACTTGGGCATAAGTCGCAGCTACGTGTCGCGGATTGAGAAAAGGGCGCTAATGAAGCTGTATCATGAGTTTTATAAGGCGAAGCGTTAACTCATAAATTGCCTGTAGGAATGAGACATTAAAGGTCTCAGTCTTACAGGTTATTTATTTTAGAAAACTCAATGATTAGATTCTATACACCATGCTTTTAAGTTGATATAAATTGTGCTTTGCTGTGGTATATCCGAGCTATAAACAGAAATGAAGTATTTCTATATTGATGAATTTTACACAGGACCTTGCAAAATCGTTAGAGTAGATAGTACGGGTAAGATAGAGAAAATGAATGAACAGGATTAAAGGAGGGGAGATGGTGGAAGCATTAAAGGCAACACTTCATAGAATCCGCAGCCTCAAAAAATCCACTCAGGCTGGGCTTCCGAATCTCACGGAGAGATGAAGATAATTTTTTGAACATCTATGAAGATATAAAAATTAATATACTTCCGGCTTTTTGTATAGAAAAAGAGGGTTTTTATTACTTACTGTGATAATATGGATTTTCTAAGTTAGAATAACTGACATGAATATTTAAGAGTGGATTTTGGATTTGAAGATTAAAAAGAGTAAGAGATACCGCAATCTCGACACCGGCGGGAAGAGCGGATACGGCGGTAGACAAAGGAATTGGAGATCTCGAGGAGTTATGTGTCAAGGATAGAGAGGGAGCGCTGAAGAAGCTTTATCATAAGTTTGATAAGGTCTAGCGGTGAGTGTGTAGGCTACAAGGTAGTGGTGATAACAAAATGTATATAAGAATCGGCTCATCCCAGGATAAGCCGATTCATGTATAGCTATCAGATGCTGCCTTTATTCATTCAGAACTCAGGTAATAGTTCTGACTGTTTGTCTTTCCACAATGGAATGAGCACAGATTTGACTCTGGGCGATTTCCCCTGATTCAATCATATCAATCAGCTTCCCGGAAGCGATCATCCCAATATCATTGAGCGGCTGCCTCACTGTAGTTAGTGGCGGGTTAACCATCCGGGCTAACCGGAGATCGTCGTATCCCATGATGGAGATGTCCTCGGGTACGTTCAGGCCATGCTGTGCAGCGGTGGAAAGAGCACCGATTGCCATCTCGTCACTGGCTGCAAATACTGCGGTAACCTCCGGTGCTTTTTTTAAGATGGTCTTCATGGCTCTGCTGCCGCTTTCATACATGAAGTCTCCATAGAATAAATACCTGCTGTTAAAAGCAATTCCGTGAGCTTCCAGCGCTTTACGGTATCCTTCGATTCTTGGCGTCCCGGCGATGGGATCGCCCTTGGTTCCGCTGATCATGGCAATTCTGCGGTGGCCTTTGGCGACCAGATAATCCACTGCATCATAGGCAGCCTGAAAATCATCAATTTTAACATAGGGAACATTGGGGAAATCGGTCTGGGAAGAGATCAACACCACCGGCACTCTCATGTCTTCCAACAGGTCATAGTACTCTTTCTTGAGTACTTCACTGGAGAAAAGAATCCCGTCAACCTGCTTCTCGCGCAGAAGCTGCAGATACTTTAGTGTGCGTTTGCCGTCCTGATCGGTGTTACAGACCACTACACTGTAATTGTGGTTATGAACGAACTCGTCGATTCCATGCAAGAGATCGGAAGAGAAGGCACTCGACACATCAGGAAATAACACGCCGATGGTTTGGGTACGCTTGTTAATCAGTCCGCGGGCGATTGCATTCGGCTGATACTTAAGCTCTTTAATGGTCTGGTCCACCTTTTGCTTCGTTTTATCTGAATAGCCGCCCAGGTTATGCAGCACTCGCGAGACCGTGGCGATGGAAACATTCGCCTTCTGGGCAACGTCTTTAATCGTGGGATTCATGTAATCTCCTGCCTATCGGTTAGCGTTAAATAAACAATCGGAGCAAAGTAAACGTTTACCAAGAATATAAGTCCTAACCTTTATTTTGTCAATAACAGCCTTGCGTTAGAAAAGTAAGCATTGACAAGAAAAAATAAACGGGATACTTTATAGTAAGCGTTTACGTATTGCGAATTTCAAGCGGAGAGTGATGAAATGCTTCGAATCGGCAATAAATCTTTTTCGGACAGGGCAGGGGATATCTCAGTAAAGATGTTTTTTACCTATTTGAGTAAACGTTTACGTTTGCCTGATATCCTTTCTGAAACCTGTAGCACTTTAAAAGCTGTACCTCTTTAAAAGCCAACATCCGTATCCAGTCTTGGCAGTATTGTTTTCTACAAAATTATGAGTATGAAGGAGCGGTCTTATGGTCAGGAAACAAGCATTTCTATTTCTCTGTTTAGTGCTGTTACTGGTTCAGACGTTTACAACAGGTTATGCCCGCAGTGGAACGGCTCAGGCGGAGCCGGCAGGTGAGGTCAATCCAAAAATACTAAAGATGGTGCCTTCAAAGGCCCGCTTCGCTCCGGGTGAGGCTGCAGAACTGATCTTGACCCTGGATCAATCTGCCGATTGGAGCGGCAAACTGCACTTGCAGATTTATCAGCTGAATACGCTGGTTGCCGAAGGCAGCAAAGCTCTGACGGTTTTGCGGGAAGGAAGCAACAAGCTTACAGTGGGCTGGACACCTCCGGCTGAGGATTTCCGTGGGTATACGGCAAAAGCTTGGATCGAGGGAGCTGTACCAACGGATTATGCAACTGCAGCCATCGATGTTTCAAGTGATTGGACGCATTTCCCAAGATACGGATATGTAGCGGATTTCCCGCAGGAAACGGCGGAAGAGAGTGACTCCAAGCTCAGAGAATTGTCTCAGGACTACTACATTAATGCCTACCAGTTCTATGACTGGATGTGGCGTCATGATGTTTCGGTGTATTCCAAGACCGATGAGAATGGACAGCCGCTGACAGATGCGGATGGAAACTTTATCGATGAAGATATTAATGCAGATACGCACTACCTGGATCTGTTGGGCCGTTCGCTGTATCCCTTGAGCGTTAAGCAGCAGGTAGAGGCCGCCCAGAAATACGGCTCTGCAGCTATGGCCTATCAGATGAATTATGCGGCGCGTGAGAACTATGAAGATTTTGGCGTCAGCCCGGAGTGGGGACTTTATAACAGTGCTCAGCTTGACCTAAATGATCTGCAAAAAGACCAAAACGGCTATACCTTTGATGTGAACGGGAAGACAACCTCTCTGTTCCTGCAAGACCCGGGCAACAAATTCTGGCAGGATTATATCACCAGACAATTTGACCGTTCTATTAACACCTTTGGGTTCGACGGCATCCACCTGGACCAATGGGGAGCAAATGACAACAATTTTCTGTATGACTATAACGGCAACAAACGTTACTATTCTCTCGATTATGGCCAGTTGATTAACTCGGTTAAGGACTCTTTGCTTGCAAATAATCCCGATAAGAGCAAGGTTACATTCAATATGGTGGGAGGCAATGCCGAATATAGCGCTGTTCCTAATCCGGATACGAAAACCGATTTCGACTACAGTGAGATTTGGCAGGACCGCAACCATTACCGCGATATCCAGAAGGTTGTGGAAGATACCCGGGAGAAAGACGGCGGCAAAGCAATGGTTATTGCCGGCTATATGAACTATAAGGAGGCTACAGGTCTGCCGACCCGGGGGACGGAAGCGCTGGATGTTCCGGTAACGCTGGATTACCAGTCCCGGATCACCAAAGCTTACGGTTGGGTAGGCAACTTTGGACGCAAAGATACGGATGCGGTGACGTTTACAGTAAATGCACCCGCAGACGGTCTGTATACGCTTGTTCTCAATTACGGGCAGGGCAATGGCTCCGGTGCTCCGGAAGGCAAGCTGATTGTTAACGATGAAATTGCTGCGGCAGCCATCCCCTTTGAAGCCAATACGGGTTGGGGGAACCCGACTGCGCAAGCTACAGTGGCAGCACCGCTGAAGAAGGGTGAAAATTCAGTTAAACTCACGCTGAACACCAATAACCAGTGGCTTAATCTCGCGAGCCTGGAGGTGCAGGGCCAAGGGATTAACGAACGCTACGAGGCGGTAGATGCCAAGCTGGATACTGTAATTGTGGATCAGTACAGCAATGTGTATTATTTTGATACCGCAGGCGATTACGTGAAGTTCCAGGTGAACGTTCCTGCTGAAGGAGATTATCCGCTTGGATTCAGCTTTGCTTCGGATTGGCAGGCGGTGAAACGTGAGCTGCTTGTTAATGATGTGCCTCAGGGAGAGGTTACATTTGCCGGTGTGGGAACATGGGATAAATTCTCCGTGATGAACAATCTGCAGACTGTTCATCTGAAGGAAGGCGATAACACGATAACCCTGAAATCCTCTACAAATGATCTGGGTATCAAGCTCCAATATATGACTGTCGGCACACAGAAATACTACACGCTGTATGCGGATATCCCGCAAACCAACAGCATGAATTACAGTGAGAGCAAGACGGATAATTTCGGACAGACCGGGCAGACGGTCACCTATAATGTATATGCAGACCGTCCGCTGGACAAGATTACGGTCCTGTATCATGGAGAGAATGATCCTGTAATGTCGGTACTGGTGGACGGGGAGCCGGCTCCGCAGGCACAGAATATCACGTTCCCCAAAACAGCCGGCGGCTGGAGCGGTACCATGCAGCCCCTTGAAGTGTCAGTCCCGCTCCAGAAGGGATACCAGAAGGTTACGCTGAAGATGGAATCCAGCGGACAATATACCAATGTTGGCGGGATTATGGCCGGAGGGTACGAATACAGTACCGGCGGAGCTGAAGTGGCAGGAGGAGTAGTTCCTATAACCGGGTATGCCTCCGATTTCAATAATGTCAATGACCGCTTGGCGTTTACAGTAAATACAATGCAGTCAGGCCTCTATGATCTCGGCTGGATTTATCAAAATGATGCCCAGGGAGCAGTGACCGTCAGCCGCAGCGTATATGTTAACAATGACGCGGGAACTCCAGTAAGCTTTGCGCCAACCACCGGCTCCCGCTGGGAAGAAGCGGCAGTTAAAGGCATCCCGCTGGCAGAAGGTGAAAACACCATTGTTATTAAAATGCCGGAAGGCCAGGACAGCGGGATCAGGCTGGATAAGCTGAACATTACCTTATCCGGTGACCCGGAAGCTGTAACCCGCAGCTATGAAGCTGAAAGTACAAACACGGAATCACCGTTCTCACTCTATAAGGATACCGTGCTGAATTTTGGCGAAGTAGGCCAGCAGGTAACCTATCCGGTGAACATCCCTCAATCGGGGGAGCAAAGTCTGATCTTCACATATTCCAATCCGGGCGGTTTAACGACCCGTTCAGTTTATATTGACGGTGTGCGCGCTAAGGATGAACATGGCAAGGAGCTGAAGATCGGATTGGACAGCACAGAGAGCAGTGAGAAATACAGCGGGGACGGCTATGTGATTATTCCACACATGGAAGCGGGCATTCATACCGTTACCCTTCGTATGGAAGCGGACGATATCGCCGGAACGATCCAGCTGAGCGGGGTAACGGCGGGTTATTTCAACGAGCCGTCTGTACGGCTGATGGATGCCGGGCTGGCATCGATGGGTGCTACTCATATTGAGCTGGGGACGGCTGAGCAGCAATCGGAAGGCCCGAACATGCTGGCCCATGAATATTATCCAAACCGCAGCAAAAAAATGCTGGCCTCCACCAAGGATTCCATGCAGGAATATTATAAATTTAATGCAGCCTATGAAAACCTGCTATTCGGCAGCACAGCCGATTCTTTGGCAATGGTTTCCGTAGAGGCTGATGGCGGCAAGCTGGCTATAAGCAAAGACGGAACGGAGAATACAATTTGGGCAACCGTCCGAAAAAATGACACGAATCCAGGCTTTGAACGGTATGACGTGCTGCATCTGATCAATTTGTTTAACAATGACAGTAACTGGAGAAATGCAGCCAATGAGCCGGCGGTCCTCCACTCCTTGGAAGTATCATACGATATCGGGATTACGCAGAAAGAAGCACCGAAACTGAAGGTCTATGCCGCTACGCCTGACGCCGGGCACGGCCTGTCACAAGAGCTGGAGTATTCCTGGGATGGTGAGAAGCTGCTGATTAAACTGCCTTCTCTGCAGTATTGGACAATGATTTATATCGACAAAGACCCGGTAACAGTAACAGTACAACCTATCTTCAGCAGTGAAGAACCCGGTCTTCCAACCGAGGCACCGTCTGTAACCGCTGCTCCAACACCGGCAGCCACTGCTGTGCCGGGATCAACGGGAAGCACTGCCTCGAATACGGCTACGCCAACTCCGGCAGCAGCAGAAAGGGAGGCCCTTGTCCTGCAGGCTGAGGACCTAAACGTGGCGGCCGATGGGAATATCACAATTGCGGTCAATGAGGAGAAGTACAATCGGATGCTCATTCCGGTTTCTGCTATAGAGGGATTACAAGGAGATAACCTGCTACTTCAAGGGAATAGGTTCACCCTGCATTTCATGCAGGACCATGTTCTTCAGCTTCTTGAAGCGAACAAAGGGAAACTGACAGCTGAGTCGAACATTCAGATTACATTTAACAAGCTCGAGCCAAAGGATGCTTTTCTTCCGGACGGGAAGCCCTGGATTTCCGCTGGACCGGTGTATGAATTTGAATTCGGAGTGACGACGGCAAACGAAGGCATATCCAGACTTGATTCTTTCAGAAGTCCAGTTCAGCTCACCTTAAAGTTTGACGGACTTACTGGACAAGGGGAACTTAATGATTTGCTGGGGATCTACTCTTTCCTGGAACCGCTCCAAAAGTGGGAGTATGTCAGCAGCAGAGCAGATTCAGCGGCACAGCAAATCAGCGCGGAGCTGTATCACTTCAGCCGGTATACCGTCTTTGCTTACGACAAATCATTTACTGATGTGCCAGCGGAGCATTGGGCGTTCAAGGCCATTCATACCTTAACGGCAAAGCATGTGATAAGTGGAGTAACAGAGCATACCTTCGTTCCTTCGGCGAAGATCACACGCGCACAGTTTGCAGACTTATTGGTCAGAGCGCTTCAATTGAAGGCTGACCGTCCCGTTCCGTTTACGGATGTTGCTGCAGACAGCTGGTTTGCGGAGGATATTGCTGCTGCATATCAGGCAGGCTTGATTACCGGCAGAAGCGGGGAACGATTTGCGCCTAATGTACCGATAACCCGCCAGGAGATGGCAGTGATGCTGGCAGGCGCATTTATAAAGGCTGGCGGCACCGACCGGTCAGAGGAATCAACATTAGCCTTCCGGGACAGCAAAGAGATTTCAGCCTGGGCACAAGCGGCGGTTCAGATTGTACAATCTGCCGGATTGATGAAAGGTTATGCCAATGGGACCTTTTTACCTGCAGCTAATGCTACCCGGGCAGAAGCGGCACAAGCCATAGCGTATTTGTTAGAATAGAGCAACAGTAGTTTACTCATGCCGTTCTAGGGTCACCGAGGTGGCCCTTTGAGTCAGCTTCCATTTAAAAGCCCCACTTTGTGGGGTTATTTTACGTCAGGTCACAGAAAGGATGCATTATGAAAAACAGAAAAAATTCGCTGGGTGTAAGGCTTGTTCAATTATTTGCCGCTATAACGGTTCCTCTGCTCACTGTACTTTTTGCAGGGGGATACTATGCCAAGCAAAATGTTCTGGATCAGGTATCCAGATCTTATCAGAACCTGGTGAGCTCCAATCTGCAAATGATGGAGAGCAGTCTCGGGGATATTACGATTAATCTGGTGGATATTGTTGATCATGATGAGAACTTTCTTGAGCTCACTTCCCCGGGGCTGAGCGATTCCGAATATTTTTTCGCCCGCATGGGACTTATGCAACGAAATCAAGCCTATCAGGCCTATTATCACAGCGTGGACATGTTCTATTTATACTCCAGCGTCAACGATACACTGACATTATCCAATGTACTGGGAACAACAGAGGCTTATATGGATGAAGTCCGGACATCGATTACAGATACGGTCCATAACAGAGAGCAATTAGAATCGCTCCAGTATAAATGGACCCTCGTCAAGATCGCGGGAGATTACTATTTAAACCGGATAGCAGGCAATGATCTGGGCAGTCCCGCCTATATTGGCGCACTTATCCGAATCGACTCCTTACGTTCGCCGCTGGGCAATCTGAACCTGCAATCCGGCGGAGATGTGCTTATCGTGGATAATGACGGGAATATCTTAACCAGCCCTTCGGAAACAATGGATTACGATTTCAAGCTGCCGCGTGAGGAGCTGAGCCGGAATGCTTCGTTTTCTTTCTCACATGCAGGCGTCAAATTATTCGTTGTGTCCAGCCAGTCAGCGGCTCTGGGAATCAATCTTTCCGTGGTCATCCCCGCTTCAGAGCTGCTTCAAGGCTTGAATATTTTCCAGATGGTTATTAATGTGCTTCCCTTTTTTATTTTGATCATTTTACTGGTCTACTTGTATTATTTCCGCCGCATGGTTATCCGTCCGATTCTGGATTTACTGGGGGGGATCCACCGGATAAGAAAAGGCTCTATGGAGACCCAGCTTCCGTCTTCCAACCTGTTAGAGTTTCAAGCACTAAATCAGGCATTTAATTCTATGGTTGTTGAAATACAAGATTTAAAAATTGATGTATATGAGGAACGGTTACATGTGCAAAAAGCAGAGATGAAGCATCTGCAGATGCAAATTAATCCACACTTTTTTTTGAATACCCTCAATATTGTATTTCAGCTTGCCGACCTGCAGCGATACGAACTGGTGAAAAAGACGGTGCGGCATCTGGTGCAGTATTTCCGTTTTATGCTTCAGGTGAAGGAGGACAGCATAACTTTAGGACAGGAAATGGAGCATCTCCGCAATTATCTTGAAATTCAAAAGATGCGCTATCAACAGTCTTTCGATTTCCGGATTACGGTAGCCGAAGATCTTAAAAGCGCTGTTATACCGTCCTTGATCATACAGCCCTTTGTAGAAAACGCCATGCTCCATGGCATAAGTTTAAAAACCGAGACGTTCTGTCTGGATATTTCGGCAGTCCGTTCTGAAGAAGTGAATGATACCATGATTGTTGAGATTTCGGACAACGGAAAAGGCAGCAGTCCCCAGAAACTGCAGGAGTTAAATGCTCCTGATTACACGCCGGGAACTGAGGAAGGTCATATCGGGATCTGGAATGTGAAACAGAGGCTGGCCATGCGATATCAGGGGCGTGCCGGCATTCACTTCAGCGGGAATGAGCCGTCCGGATTCCGGGTGCGCCTGATCCTGCCCATTGAATATACAGAAGGAGAACGATAAGCTATGCGATTATTGATTGTGGATGATGAACAATTTGCTGTAGAGGGCCTTCTTTACTGCTGTAACTGGAACGAGGCTGGAATTGAAGAGGTTGTGACAGCTAATAGAGCAGACAGAGCCAGAGAAATAATAAATGAAAAAAAGATTGATCTGCTGATATGCGATATTGAAATGCCCGATGAAGACGGGCTTTCGCTGGTTGGCTGGGTAAAAGAACATTCGCCCTGGACGGAAACCATCTTTCTGACCTGTCATTCCGAATTTTCCTATGCCAAAAGAGCAGTTAACCTCGGGAGCTTCGATTATCTGCTCAAGCCTGTTGATACAGCTGAACTGTTGTCTGCCGTATCGGGGATGATTGCAGCTGTCCGTGAGAAAGAAGAGTACGAGTCTTACAATAAAATGTACCATAAGTATCTTAATCTGTGGCAGCAAGAGAAGCCGAAGCGGGTGGAGCGTTTCTGGCAGGATTTGTTGTCCCGCAGCATTCTGTCTTTTGGAGATTTTTTCGAACGGGAGCTGGCAGGCGCCGGCGTGGGGTTAGAGCCTGCTGATCTGGTGTTGCCCATCCTGATCAGTATTGAAAATTGGAATAAACCCTTAAGCCCGCGAGATCAGGAGATTATGGAATATGCCGTCAAAAAAGCGGCGGCAGAATTCTTCACAGAGCAGTACCAAGGCGAGGCCGTTACTGATAAAAACGGGGTTTTGTTCATTCTGCTGTATGCCAAAGGCGGGGAAGCCGGGAAGCCTGGTATTCAGCAGCTAAAAGCTACCGGACAGCATTTTATTAAGGCATGCCAGGATATGTTCTACAGCATAGTAACCTGCTATGTCGGCTCGTTCAAATCCCTTCAACAGCTGCCGGGAATGTGCGAGAGCTTAAAGACAATGGAGCGTGACAACATTTCCCGGACACAATCGGTGCTCATATACATCCCTCAGGACCAAGTGCCGCTGTCCCCGGAGTCGGAAGGTATAGAACTTGATGATTTAGTTGCTTATATGCTAACCGGAAAACGTGAGTCTGCTGTGCAATTTATCCATAACCTGGCTGAAAAATTGCAGGCTGATCCATGCTTTCAGGGAAGACATTTGGACGCATTGCATCAGGATACGTTGCAGATTATATACCACTTCCTGCAAGTCAGAGGAATTAATGCAGGCAGTATAGCCAAGTTTACAGATTGGACAAGCGCCCGCATCCGGGGACTGTCTCAATACAGGCATTGGGCAGAAGGAATGGTATCTGCCGTTATGGAAGCAGAGTTCGAACGGCAGGAAAAAGGGGGCGTGATTGAGCGGTCCATCCGCTACATTCAGCACAATGTGGAAGAAGAAATCTCCAGGGATATTGTCGCTGATTATGTGGGGTTGAATCCGGCTTATCTCTCCAGGCTATTCAAAAAAGAAACAGGCCAAAGTCTCATTGATTTCCTGATTTCAGTTAAGATGAACCGTACCCGCGAGCTGCTGGACACTACGGATCTGCCGGTCAGCGCGATAGCACAACAGGTAGGATACAGTAATTTTTCGCATTTTACCAAGATGTTCCGCAAGCAGTTTGATGTCAATCCCCAGGAATATCGTAAAGTCACAAAACGAATAGACTGAGGTTATAAAAACGGCAGAGCAGCTGCAGTCAACTTCTTATAATGAAGACATAACCCAATAAGAAGGTGTGGAATTATGGCTTCGGAAAAAGGATTGAAACGGAAAGGCTTTTGGAAGTACAGGGCCTTGATTGTTCTGGCACTGCCTGGTGTGCTGCTGATGTTAATCAATAATTATCTACCCATGTTTGGGATTTTTCTAGCCTTTAAGGATCTGAATTATACGGACGGGATCTGGGGGAGCAAGTGGATCGGACTAGATAATTTCAAGTTTCTGTTTGCTTCCAACGACGCGTGGCTGATCATCAGAAATACGTTGCTGTATAACATCAGCTTTTTAGTAATCAATACATTATTGGCTGTACTGCTGGCCCTTCTTCTTAACGAGGTCAAAAATAAATTCGCCTCCAAGTTCTTTCAGAGTACTGTGATCCTGCCCAATTTTATATCCATGGTCATTGTTGGCTATATTGTCTACGGTTTTTTAAATCCGGAACTGGGCTTCGTCAATAAATTCATCCTGGAGCCCTTCGGGCTCGAGCCTAATAACTGGTATGCGGAAGCACAGCATTGGCCTTACATTTTGACTATTGTCAACACCTGGAAGGGTGTAGGGTATTCGGCAGTGGTTTACTTGGCAGCGATTGTCGGAATTGACTCCGAATATTATGAAGCTGCTGTCATTGACGGGGCAAGCCGCTGGAAGCAAATGACGAAAATTACAATCCCGTTGATTGCTCCGATCATAATCATCATGACTTTGCTGGCGATTGGCCGGATTTTTAATGCTGATTTCGGCCTGTTTTATCAGGCGACAATGGCATCCGGTATGATCAAAGAGACAACGGAAGTTATCGATACCTATGTATACAATGCGTTACTGGTCACCGGCGATACGGGACTTGCCTCCTCGGCAGGGCTGCTGCAATCCGTTGTCGGCTTCACGCTAGTCGTGACTGTCAACCTGATTGTCCGTAAAGTCAGCAAAGAAAATGCCCTATTCTAAAAGGAGATCAATATGAATTCCAAAAGAACCAATCCCGTCATCATTATTGTTCTGACCTTGTTTAGCCTGGCGTGCCTGATCCCGTTCTGGCTTGTGCTTATGATATCGCTCGCCGACGAAGACTGGGTAACGGTTCATGGCTACAGCTTCTGGCCGGGTAAATTCAGTCTTGTCGCTTATCAGTATTTAATTGAAGATGCCGAGAAAATATTGCGGGCTTATGGTGTGTCTGCTGTGGTAACGATCACCGGTGTGGTTGTCAGCTTGTTCGTGACTTCGGCAATGGCCTATGCGTTATCAAGAAAAGAGTTTCCGCTCAGGGGGGCTTTGAGCTTCTACATTTTGATTACGATGCTGTTCTCGGGTGGCTTGCTGCCCTGGTATCTTGTATACACCCGCTTTTTACATGTTCAGGATACTTTAATGGCTTTAATCATTCCGGGCTTGATAGGCGGCTTCAACGTTATCATCATGCGGACCTTCTTTACAAACAGTATTCCGCCTTCCCTGATTGATTCGTCGCAGATTGACGGTGCAGGAGAATTCCGGACCTACTTCAGCATTATTCTGCCGCTGTCCCTGCCTGTTATGGCGACAATCGGGCTGTTCACCACCGTATCCTACTGGAATGACTGGTTTACAAGTTTGGTCTTCATCCAGAATGAGAAGCTGTTCTCTCTGCAGTATTTGTTGACCAAGACCTTAATGAACGCTTCGTTCCTGCAGACGATCGCCAATAAGGCCTATAGCTCCACCGCCCAGGTTACGACACCGCTTGAATCTATCCGCATGGCCATGGCAATGATTGCGATCGGTCCGCTGGTGCTGGTGTTCCCGTTCCTGCAAAAGTACTTTGTAAAGGGTCTTACCGTAGGCGCTGTGAAAGGCTGATCCCGGCATTATGCCGGATTAGTATATGCTGACAAAGGTTTCAAAGGGAAAAATAGAAGAATTCCAGGGAGGTCTACTATTTATGAATTGGTTAAAAAAGAGTTCTGCTGTGCTGGCAGCACTGATGCTGACTTCAGTCGTAGCAGCCGGTTGCGGCGGAAATAACACAGCAAATTCACCAGCGGGTTCAGCTGAGCCGGAGGGGGCAGCCAGCACGGGGCTTAAGCCTTACGAGGTTGTGATGGTATTCCCCGATGCGCCTCAAAAAGACAATCAGCTGGTTCAGGATGCGATGAATGATTATCTGAAGCAGACTTATCCGGAATTGAATATGACGGTCAAGCTGAATCCCATTGATTGGGGGGCTTGGAGCGATAAAACGAATCTGATGATGGCTTCCGGTGATAAAATGGACCTGCTGTTTACGGCGGATTGGCTTGGCTTCCAGCAACAGGTTACCAAAGGGGGACTGCTGCCGCTTGATGATTTGCTGGCCAAGTACGGTCCTGATATCGAAGCTGTAGAGAAGGATTACCACGAGCCGGCCAAACGCGACGGCAAGCTGTACGGTATTCATACCCATCAGGAGCTGGGCGGCACGCAAGGGGTTTACTTGAACAAAGAGCTTGTGGACAAATACAGCTTTGATCTGACTGCACTGAAGTCCGGTAAAGTCGAGGATCTGGAGCCTATGCTCCAAACCATAAAAGAGAAAGAACCGGGGATCACGCCTTTGGTGGCACCAAGCTTTCCGCTCGAAGCTTACTATTCATCCGCGAATCTGGACTCTATTGTAAGTATCGCTGCAATTAACACCGTAGGGACAGCGGCTGATGATTATACAGTCATCAATTCATTCACCACGCCCCGCTATATGGAGCTTGCGAAGCTGACCAACAAATGGTACAAGGCGGGGTATATTAACAAGGATGCACTGACCCCCGGTTTAGATGCCTGGAAGAAAATGCAGGCGGGTAAAGGGTTCGCTTTTGTAGGTGATATGGACATTCTGGCTGATATGGAGATTGGTAAAGCTGCGATCTCACCGAATGGTTCGATCAAGGCAGGGCGTGAAATGCTGCAGATTCCTCTTAATATTGACCGTCTGCAGACCGGAAAGATGACAGCAACCATGTATGCGATTTCGAAGAGCTCAGAAGATCCTGAA
Organism: Paenibacillus chibensis; assembly: GCF_004001045.1. Taxonomy (GTDB): domain Bacteria; phylum Bacillota; class Bacilli; order Paenibacillales; family Paenibacillaceae; genus Paenibacillus_AQ; species Paenibacillus_AQ chibensis. The sequence goes on along the minus strand of NZ_BIMK01000007.1, from coordinate 256,795 downwards.
CGTGCAATGATGCTGCTTAACCTCTTTTATAAAGACAAGGAATTGCTGACCCTCTTTAACTTCGGAATTGAAGGGAAGCATTATGTGCTGCAAGATGGCCAGATTGCTCTGCCGGAAGGTCAAACAACAGACAGCGTCGGCTATTATCATGATATTATGTGGCAAATCGGCAATCAGATGCTTAACTACACCCGTGTAGGAGAAGACCCGAATAAATACCAGAACTATGAAAAATTCAATCAACAAATTTCTTCGAACCCTTCCCGGATTTTCGGATTTGTCTTTGATCCGGAGCCGGTTAAAAATGAACTGATTTCAATTGATAATGCCAATAAAACCTTTGTGGACGGGCTGAAGTCCGGTCAATTGGATCCGGAAGAGGTTGTCCCTAAAATGCTGGAGAAACAAAAGGCAGCGGGAGCCGACAAGGTGATTGCAGAAGCACAAAAACAGCTTGATGCCTGGCTTAAAGAAAACGGCAAGAAATAGGCGGTGCTCCATTACTGAATTTATTTGTTAAACGAATCTGTCTGACAAAGGGGCATAATCCTTCGGTTATGTCTCTTTTCATTTTTGGTTTATAGTTATAGATAAATAGAACATATAGGAGTGATTGCATTGAGTAATACGAAATGGTGGCAGACAGCGGTTATCTACCAGATCTACCCAAGGAGTTTTCAGGATAGCGACGGGGATGGGATCGGCGATCTCCGGGGAATTATCAACAGATTAGACTATCTCGAGCAGCTTGGTATTACCGCGATCTGGCTTAGTCCCGTTTATAAGTCGCCAAATGATGATAACGGCTATGACATCAGTGATTATCAGGATATTATGAGCGAATTCGGAACAATGGAGGATATGGATGAATTAATCGAACAAGCAGGGCACCGCAACATCCGGATTATTATGGATCTGGTGGTCAATCATACTTCGGATGAGCATCCATGGTTCATTGAAGCCCGCAAGGGAAAAGACAATCCTTACCGGGACTACTATATCTGGCGTGATCCGGTGAACGGCGGAGTTCCCAATTCCCTGCGTTCGACATTCAGCGGTTCGGCCTGGGAGCTTGATGAAACGAGCGGCCAGTACTATCTGCACTTGTTCAGCCGCAGACAGCCGGACTTGAACTGGGAGAACCCCAAAGTCCGGCAAGAGGTATGGGATATGATGAATTTCTGGCTGGATAAAGGGGTCGGAGGATTCCGTATGGATGTGATTGATCTGGTCGGCAAAATACCGGATCAGGAGATTACAGGAAATGGGCCGAAGCTGCATGAATATCTTCAGGAAATGAACCGGGAGACGTTTGGCAAGCATGATGTTCTGACCGTGGGGGAGACTTGGGGGGCGACACCGGAAGCGGCTAAGCTGTATTCCAATCCGGACCGGAACGAGCTTTCCATGGTATTCCAGTTTGAACATATCGGTCTGGATCAGCAGGAGGGCAGAGAAAAATGGGATTTGAAGCCGCTTGCTGTAAGTGAATTAAAACAGGTGCTGGCGAAATGGCAGACAGAGCTGGGGAACGAAGGCTGGAACAGCCTGTTCTGGAACAATCATGACTTGCCGAGAATTGTATCCCGGTGGGGGGATGACGGGCAGTACCGTGTGCAGAGCGCGAAGATGTTTGCCATTCTGCTGCACTTAATGAAGGGCACACCTTACATTTATCAAGGTGAAGAGCTTGGAATGACCAATTATCCGGTGCAAGAGATCAGCGAAGTGCAGGATATAGAGAGCATCAATATGTATCATGAACGGCTTGCAGGCGGATATGCCGAGGAAGAGATTATTCATTCCATTAATGCCAAGGGAAGAGATAATGCCCGGACACCGATTCAATGGGATGCTACCCCTAACGGGGGATTCACAACCGGAGAGCCATGGCTGCATGTAAATCCGAATTATACAGAAATTAACATGAAGGCGAATCTGGAGGATCCGGATTCAGTGTTCCACTGCTACCGGAAGTTAATCGAACTGCGAAAGAACAATCCGATCGTTGTATGGGGTGGTTTTGAACTGGTGACGGGTGTGCCGGATCAAGTGTTCATGTATTACCGCCGTTACGAAGGTCAGACCTGGCTGGTAACTGCCAATTTCAGCAGGGAGTCCGTGGCACTGGAATTGCCGGGGATCGGACAGGCAGGGGAATTTATTATTGGGAACTATTCCAGAGAAGACGTAGACTTCGAACATTTACAATTGCGTCCGTACGAGGCCTTCGCCGTTAAACTTTTGTAGGCTTTAACCCCAGCCGGGGCAGCATCGGGTACACCTGATGCTGCCCCGGTTTTGTTCTTTAATGGGGTTCTTTTACCTGTCCCCGTATCTCTTTGTAATACTGGGATGGTGTAACTCCGACAACCTTTTTAAACACTTTGCTGAAATGGAAAGGGTCATCCAAACCGGTTAAATAGCCGATTTCACCAAACGGCAGATGCGTCGCTTCAATAAGCTCTTTCGCATGATTAATCCTTACGCGGTTGACATAGCGCATGATGCTCTGACCTGTCAGCCTGGTGAAGACGCGGTTCAGATAGTCGTAATTACAGTCAAATTCCAGCGCGATCCCCTGCCCGGTAATTTTGTCTGTATAATGCTCGTGAATATAGTCCAGAAGGGCATGAACTTTAATCAAGGGCTTGGTATTGCTGTCCTCATAATCTTGAAGTGCGGTAATGAAATGCTCGTGTGACACCTCGATAAGCCATTCGGTAAATTTCAGGGCAGTTAGTCCGCGGTTGAAATATTTTCTTCTATATAACATTAGCATTTCATTCATCGCTTGTAAGGAGAGAGACAGAACGTTTTTAGACAAATTATAATGCTTGGGAAATCGGCAAATGAAATCGCCTCCTTCGGTTTGCTTCGTTTCCTCTTCCAGAATGAAGCGCCTGGCCATCGTTAGTAAATCCTCCGCCTGAGCGAAGCTTATATCCGGATGCTCAAAATGAATAAAGTAGTAATCACAGACATGTTTTTTTGTTCCCTCATGCTCTATATTGGGCTCCAGTAAAAGGATATCTCCTTTTTTCAGAATATAGTGAGTTCCTTTCTCCGTAAGATGGAGCTCTCCGCTTTTGATGAAATAGAGGACATACTCGTTTGTAGTTCTTTTAAAATGAATCCAGGGCTGCTTGTAGGAAACGAATCCCATCAGTTTGATTCTCGGCAGCATTTCGGTATTGACAGCAAACATATTTACGCCCCCTTAAGGCCAGTCAAAAGTAGTTTTTATACAAAAAGGGTATCTTTCCGCCATGTTCGTTTATTCTAGCACAAAGTATACTTTAATTGTGTTACAAACGATATGAGAAGAGGCAGGGTGGTGCAATTGGCAAAACGGAAAGTTGGGGTAATTGGTCTTGGTGGTATATCAGACATGCATATTTCCGGTCTTCTGGCGAATGATGAAGCGGTCTTGTGGTCGATTTGTGATTGTGATGAGGAAGTGCTGGCAAGCCGGGGGGAGCAATATAAGATCCCGGAATCAAGAAGGTACTTGAATTATACAGAAATGCTGGCAGACCCGGAGCTTGAGGCTGTGAGTATCGGTACGCCCAACTACAACCATTATGAAATTGCCTGTGAGGCCATCAAGCAGCAAAAGCCGTTTGCTCTGGAGAAGCCGGTGACGCTGGATGCACGGGAAGCTGCCACACTGCGTGACCTGCTGACTGAGACGGACTTACCGCATATGATCTGTTTCAGTTACCGGTACAAGCCAGCGGTAAGATATGCAAAATGGCTGATCGATCAAGGGAAGCTAGGCGAAATTAAACATGTTTACGGCCAGTATTTGCAAGGCTGGGGGCTGAATAAGCAGATTCCGCTGGTCTGGAGGTTCCGCAAGGAGCTGTCCGGCTCGGGCGCACTTGGAGATCTGGGTTCGCATTTGCTCGATCTTCAGCGTTTTCTTGTAGGCAATGTAGAACGGGTAATGGCAGATGCCGGAACGATTACCAAGGAGCGGCCTTTGCTTGACGGTGAAGGTAAGGGTGAAGTGGATGTTGATGATTTCTGTCATGTGCTTGCCAGGGTTGAGGGAGGTGTCTCGTCCACAATGTCCATCTCCAGATTTGCATTCGGCCGCGGAAACTTTCAGCAGTTAGAAATCTTCGGGGAACGGGGAGCAGTGCTGTATAACCTGGAGGAAGAGGATGCTCTATACGTTAAATTAGCTGAAGATGGTGATGAGATATTCAGGAAAATAGAGATTCCTGCAGTATTTCAGGTGGATCAAATGACAGCCTTTATTAATCTGGTAAGTGGACAAGGTGACGGATACGACGCCACAATGGAAGACGGCTATGTAAACCAGCATACGATCGATTCAATCCTAGTCTCAATAAAAGAACAACGGTGGATTTTCATATAACAAGGGGGAAATATCATGTCTACAATCAAAGTTACAGTCTGGAACGAGTATCGTCACGAAAGACATAATGAAGAGGTTAAAGCTGTATACCCGGAAGGTATTCATACGGTGCTGGCCAACTATCTGAACACACAAGAAGATATGGAGGTGCGTACTGCAGTTCTGGATGAACCGGAGCATGGATTGACCAGTGAAGTGCTGGAGCAAACGGACGTACTTCTATGGTGGGGGCATTTGGCGCATGAGGAAGTAAGTGATGAAATTGTGCAAAGGGTGCGGAAAAAGGTATTAAACGGGATGGGATTAATCGTTCTTCACTCTGGACATAATTCGAAAATATTCCATGCTTTAATGGGTACCAATACAGGCGCCTTAAAGTGGCGTGATGACGGCGAGAAGGAGCGGATCTGGGTAATTGAACCGGGCCATCCAATCGCCAAGGGACTTGGAGAGTATATTGAGATTCCAAAGGAAGAAATGTATGGCGAGCGTTTTGAGATTCCCGCACCGGATGAGCTTATCTTTATTTCCTGGTTCGAAGGCGGAGAAGTGTTCCGCAGCGGCTGCTGCTACAAGCGCGGACAGGGCAACATTTTTTACTTTAGACCCGGGCATGAGACTTTTCCGGTCTACCATCAGCCAGAGGTTCTTCAAGTTATCAGTAACAGCGTCCGGTGGGCAGCCAAAAGCAGCCTTGCCAAAGTCTCATACGGGCGCGTAGCCCCGCTTGAGCTGATTCCTTAAAACAAAAATGATTATTTTCTTGACATCGCATCGTATCCACAACCTCAAAAAATTCGATAACACAGGCGAAGACATGGAGGACCTGATCTCCATCGGCACCATTGGACTGATTAAGGCAATTGAGAGCTACCGGCCGAACAAGGGGACGAAGCTTGCCACGTTCGCGGCCCGATGTATCGAAAATGAAATCCTCATGCATTTGCGTTCCTTGAAGAAAACGCGCAAGGACGTCTCCCTGCATGATCCGATCGGTACTGACAAAGAAGGCAATGAAATCACGTTAATTGATATCCTCGGCAGCGAGGCTGATGATGTAGCGGATATGGTGCAGCTCAAAATCGAGAAAAGCAAAATATACCGCAATCTGGACATATTGGATGAACGGGAGCAGGAAGTCATTAAGGGCCGCTTCGGCCTGGAATTCGGGGGTGAGGAGCGAACGCAGCGGGAAATCGCCAAGGAGCTGGGAATCTCCCGCAGCTACGTGTCACGCATCGAGAAGCGGGCGCTGATGAAGCTGTACCATGAGTTTTATAAGTCGAAGGGTTGAGCGAATCTTTTCTATTTTCGGGCAACATATACCACAGGAAAAATTCATGGGTAAGCGAAAGCGCCGTTTATGTACATGTAAAAAATCTGCCTTTTGCATCGTCTGGGGCAGATTTTTTGTTTTTAATCCAGGCTTTTTAGCAAGTTTAAACTGTTCTGAATCGTCTCCGCAATGATTTGGTCCGATAGTCCGATGTTATACAAATAATTGGAATACAAGAGAGATTGCAGTGTTTTTGTTTAGAAGGTGCTTGCGAGCGATCACGGCCCCATCATATGGAAAATAAAGATTAGAAACCCAAAAATTCAGATGATAAAATGACTAATTATTGATATAATTTCCCTTTAAAACCATTTATTAAGCCTTCAATGCAAGCTGAGCATGATCATTTCTAGCAGGTTCCGCATGTCCGGTTGGTCGAAACAGAAAATAAATAGTTTGTTTAAAAGCAGTATGGTAGTCTATACATAAAAACAATCGGACATGCCCCTGCATCAATTTAAAAAAAGGGGATCAAACCATGTGGGTATTCTTATTGCGCCGAACCCTTCAATCGGTGGTCGTCATGCTTATTGTCACGTTTATCTGTTTTTGTCTTTCACATCTCATGCCGGGAGATATGTGGTCGACGGTTGGGCTCTCACCGCAGCAGTACGTATGGATTCAAGAACAGAAGCATCTTCTTGGGCTGGATATGCCGGTATACCTGCAATATTTCCAGTGGCTCAAAGGACTTTCAGGTGGATATTTAGGAATAGATTATAATTATCGGCCGATCGACAGCTATATCTGGCAATATGTCGAGAACAGCCTCATTTTATTCGGAACAGCTTGGCTGTTCACGTTGATGATTGCATTGCCGTGGGGAATCTACAACAGCCGAAAACCGTATGGCATCTCGGATCGGGTTGCAGCGGTCTTGGGAGTGTTATGTTTTTGTCTGCCGGCGTTCATTATTGGAAGGTGGCTTCAGTACTTCATCGCCCTGGAACTTTCCTGGCTGCCTCCCAGCAGCATGCATGAAATGTCCAAGGAAGGGGACTTGTGGGATTTGGCCAAGCATATGATCCTGCCCGTGATTACCGTCTCCATGGGCATGCTTGCGTATTATTTGAAGTTTGTCCGGAACGGCATGATGGAAGTACTGCATGCCGACTATCTGATGACCGCCAGGGCAAAAGGGGCTTCGGAGCGGAGAGTCATATACAAGCATGCGCTTAAAAACGCGATGATCCCTTTGATTACACTGGTTGGTTTGGATTTACCGGCGATTGTAAGCGGTTCAGCAATCGTTGAGTTCGTGTTTAACTGGAGAGGGTTAGGTTATCTCATGGTGGATTCCGCCAGGTCACGCAACTTGCCGGTATTGCTTGCGGTCATCATGATTGTAGCGGGGTTTGTTATTGTGTCGAACTGGATTGCCGATTTACTGTATTCACTGGTAGATCCTCGCGTTCGTTTAAAAGGCAAGGCAGAGGTCCGATAAAAGGCATCCATCTCATATTATTGAAGCAGGCGTTTTTTGTATTTGTTACATAATCGGATTTATTGGAGGGGGAATGGGCGATGTGGAAATTCATTTTGGGACGAACACTTCAATCCGCATTCGTGCTGTTTATCGTTGCTTCGGTTGCTTTTATTCTCATGCATCTGATGCCGGGCAATCCATGGGCGACCTTGGGGATGAGCGAAGAGGAATATAAAAGGGTGGAAGAACTGAAGCATGCTTATGGCATGGATCTGCCGATCTACATGCAGTATTTCAAATGGCTGAAGGGGCTTTTGCACGGAGATCTCGGATATGGGTACAACAACATGACCGCCATCAATCTGTTTATTTGGAAGTTTGCAAAGAACAGCATTATTCTATTAGGCACAGCTTGGATCATCACTTTAATGATAGCCATTCCATGGGGAATACATAACAGTAGAAAACCGTACGGAATTTCAGACAGAGTGGCTTTTTTTCTCGGATTCATCGGTTTTAGCGTTCCGGCATTCGTGCTCGGTTATTGGCTGCAGCAATTATTCGCGATGCGGTTGTTCTGGCTGCCCCCGAGCAGTATGCATACGCCTTCCAAGGAAGGTCAAATCGGCGATCTGATTCTGCATTTAATCCTGCCTGCGACGACGGTGGCGCTAGGGATGCTTGCTTACTATTTGAAGTTTATCAAAGACGGCATGCTTGAGGTGCTGGACTCGGACTATCTGATGACCGCCAGGGCCAAAGGAGCCTCCGAGAGGAGAGTCGTTTACCGGCATGCCCTCAAAAACGCACTGATCCCGATCATCACGCTGATGGCACTGGATATCCCGTCCCTCGTCGCCGGATCGGCTATCGTTGAAAATGTGTTTAATTGGAACGGGTTGGGGCGGTTGATGGTAGGTTCTGCTTTACAAAGGGATTATGCTGTGCTTGTAGCCATTATTTTGATCGTCTCCACGTTTATCGTTCTGATCAATTGGCTTACGGACATTGTGTATACCATCGTAGATCCGCGGGTGCGGGTCTATGGGCGAAAAGTATCGGTGAAATAATGCTGATTGACATTTTATTCTAAATAAGGTTCTATCAGTATATAGCATCCTTTGAAAACGCTAACGTTTGTCTGTAATGAAAGAGGTGAAAACCTGCATTCGGATATATCAAGCATAAAAAGGAGGCAGGATATGTCAGAAGAAACGCAAGAAGCCGTCCATCAGAAGACAGCCCTCGTGACGGGAGGCAGCCGCGGCATCGGGCGCGGCATCGCCTTGGCGCTGGCCAAGGAAAGTTATGGAATCATGATTACGCATTATCAGGATGACGAGATGGCGGAGCGTACCGCCGAGGAAATCGCCCGGGCATCCGGAAGAATATGCATCGTCCGCGAAGGAGATTTAAGAGATGCCGCGGAAGCGGAGAGAACGGTAGCTGAGGCGATTCGTACGATGGGGCATATCGATGTGCTCATCAATAATGCGGGAATCGGCATGTATGCTTCGATTACGGAGCTGCCGCTGGAGCATTTGGATTTTACGATGCAGCTGAATTTCCGTGCCCCGATGCTGCTGATGCGCGAGGCTTCCAAGCATATGATCGAAGCGGGACGCGGAGGGAACATTATCAATATCGTTTCCACGCATGCAGAACGGGCGTATCCGGGAGATGCGGTGTACGGCGGCCTCAAAGCCGCGCTGAAAAGAGCGACGGAATCCGTGGCACTGGATTTATCCCCTTATGGTATCAGGGTAAACTGCATTGCTCCCGGCGGGATTCTCGTAAAGGAACGGGAACCGTTTCACGACCATGTAGGCAGTACGATTCCCCTGGGAAGGATCGGCATGCCGGAGGATATCGGACAAGCTGCGCTGTGGCTTGTATCCGAACACGCTTCCTATATTACAGGCATTACGATTCGAATCGACGGAGGGTTGATCCTGCCGGGAATGCCGGAGGATGGCGAAACCTCGTGGGGATACCGGAAGGTTCGGCCATTCAGGGTGAACTGATCAAGGGCCATAAAAAAGCGGCAGAAGTCCGAATTACCGGGCAGCTGCCGCTTTTTAACAGGTCCCAAGCTTCAGATCAATTGCTCCGGAGAGAAAAAACCGGGTGTGCGGGGGAGGAGGCGCTTAATCTGTTCCAGGGTTCGCTTGGACACCGTGATCGTGCGGGGATAGGCGAATTCATCGCGAAAATGAAGAGTATTTCCATCGATATTTGTAATTTTGTTCACATTAACATACAGATTGGAAGCTGCTCGCACAAAATTGGGAAGGGATTTCATCGTAGCTTGTTCCGCGGCGGATAATCTCTTTTTTATAATGTAATTCCTGCCGTGAAAAATAACCTGCTCTTGACTTCCCGTCTTGAAGAAAAAAGCATCGGTGACCGGATCGAAATTTTGATACTCGTTCATCACCTTATCGGTTTGGTTCATCTTTCAAAAGCCCCCTTTAGAAGATGATTGCTGTTAGCGCTTTCATTTTATCACATTTCGCAGCAGGATATAAACTATTTTTGTGAAATTTATTAATTTTTTTGTAGGCTTGGACAAAAAAGCCCGAGACGATGTATTTTTGATGAAATGCGGATACGTATGATAAGCATAAAAAAGCCTGCGGCTTCCCCTTTATCGAAGGAGAGCGCAGGCTTATTTTTCATCTATGCTTAGGCGTTTTCCAAAATCGTGTTCAGTGTGGTCCGGTCCAGGCCTTTTACAAGCTTGATCAAAAGCTCCTTGGCTGCATCATAATCATCGGTATGGATGATCGAAGACGAGGTATGGATATACCGGGAGCAGATTCCGATGACGGTCGACGGTACGCCGATTCCGCTTAAATGAACCTGGCCTGCGTCCGTGCCGCCTTGGGAAACGAAATATTGGTATTTGATCTTATGGGTTTCGGCTGTATCCTGCACGTATTCAACGAGACCGCGATGCGTCAGCATCGAAGGATCGAAAATGCGGAGCAGTACGCCTTGACCGATATGACCGAAGGAGCTTTTGTCCCCTGTCATGTCATTGGCTGCGCTGCAATCCAGTGCGAAGAAGATATCGGGCTGGATCATATGGGCTGCGGTACGGGCGCCGCGAAGACCAAGCTCTTCCTGCACGGTCGCTCCGCAGTAAAGCGTATTCGGCAGCTTTTCTTTGTGAACGGCTTCCAGCAGCTCGACGGCAAGACCGACCCCATAGCGGTTGTCCCATGCCTTTGCCATGATTTTCTTCGGATTCGCCAGTGGCGTGAAATCGCAAATCGGCACGATTTGCTGACCCGGACGAATGCCGAAAGATTCGGCGTCCTCGCGGTTATCCGCGCCTACGTCTATGTACATGGCTTTGATATCCACCGGCTTATTGCGCTGCGATTCATCGAGAAGATGGGTCGGAATGGAGCCGACCACGCCGATGACCGGTCCGTTTGGTGTCATGATTTTCAGGCGCTGTGCCAGCACGGCCTGACTCCACCAGCCGCCAAGGGGTTGAAAACGAATCATGCCGGTTTCGGATATGCCCGTGACCATGAAGCCCACTTCGTCAAAATGTCCCGCAACCATCACTTTCGGTCCCTGCTCATCGCCACGGAGCACGCCGAAAAGGCTGCCCAGACGGTCTTGGACGAATTCGTCCGTATATGGAGTGATCATTTCTTTCACATAAGCGCGAAGCTCTTTTTCAAAGCCGGAAGCTGCAGGGAATTCGGTCAGCCTGCGGAATAGGTCCATCGTTTTTTGATCCATGTCTTCTATTTCTCCTTTGCTTTTTCATTCACACTTCGTATGTAATACATGTAAATCACAACAACCTATAGTATGAACCCCCCAAAGCGGAATGTCCATGTTGGCCGAGTGAAGCACCAACCTATATTTTCCGAATACGATAGGTATAGATGAACGCCCTGATCAGGTGCAGAAGGGAGCATCACCATGGAGTTCATGCCTCTCAATCGAGAAATCATCTTGGTGTGCGTGCTGTTGATTTTGCTTGTCATTGTTTTGATGTGCCTTTTCTGAATGGATGGCCGCTGCTCGTCTTTCGCAGCCCGTCCATTCCAAGACAGCCGCCACGGCTGATACTGGCGGCTGTTTGCTGCGTCGATTACAGAGCGCCTTCTGAATACATAACTATCCTTCGTATGACAAATAATGAAAAGGAATGACGAAGAGGAGGTGCTGATATTGCCTGCGAGCACAAAAAATAAAGGAGCAAAATTCAGTCTGGATACCTTAAGCAACCAGGATTACAAAAGCATCGCGCAAAAGCACGAGCCCAAACGGAGCACGCTGAAAAACTGCGCGTTCGCCTTTTTGATCGGCGGGGGCATTTGTCTTTTGGGACAGGCTATACAACAAGGCTTTATGGCCTGGTTCGACATGTCGGTCAAGGAAGCGGCAAGTCCGACGGTGGCGGTATTGATTATCATTTCCGTCATCCTGACCTCTATAGGCGTTTACGATAAAATCGCGCAAATCGCCGGAGCCGGGACAGCGGTGCCCGTAACGGGCTTTGCGAACTCGATGTGTTCTGCGGCACTGGAGCATAAATCGGAAGGCTATGTCCTGGGCGTCGGTGCGAATATGTTCAAGCTTGCCGGTTCAGTGATTGTTTTCGGCACGGTTGCAGCTTTCTTTGTCGGGCTTGTGTATGCCATTTTGGGGCTGCAGGGAGTGCATCATCCATGAAGCTGACCGGCCAGACCTGGGAATTCACGTCCAAGCCCAGACTTCTGGCGGGTGCCACGGTCGTTGGCCCCGAGGAAGGGCAGGGTCCGCTATCCGGTGATTATGATTACATCTACGACAACCTCGAGATCAACGAAAAGACCTGGGAAAAGGCGGAGCGCAAGCTGCTGGAGCAAGCCTCCCAGCTGGCCATTGTCAAGGCGGAGCTGACTAAAGACCAGATCCAGTTCATCATAGGCGGCGATCTGCTTAATCAAATTATCAGCAGCACGTTTGCCGCCAAGAAGCTAGGGGCGCCTTATTTGGGCGTTTTCGGTGCTTGCTCTACGTCCATGGAAAGCCTGGCACTCGCGGCGCTGCTTGTAGATACCGGCGCTGCAGAGCGCGTGCTTGCCGGGACGGCCAGCCATAACTGCACCGCGGAGAAGCAGTTTCGCTATCCGACGGAATACGGCTCGCAAAAACCGCCAACCGCGCAGTACACGGTAACAGGCTCCGGCTGCGGCATTGTTGGCACAGGGGGAACAGGCCCGGTTGTGGCGAGGGCGACGATAGGCAGGGTGATGGATCTCGGGATCAAGGATCCTTTCAACATGGGTGCCGCGATGGCGCCGGCTGCTGCGGATACGATCGAGGCGCATTTTCGCGATACCGGCCTCACGCCGGAACATTATGATCTGATCGTCACAGGAGATCTCGCTTCGGTAGGCTTACCGATCGCCAAGGAGCTGCTGCAGAAAGCGGAGGTTCCGATGCATGAGACGGAGTTCAATGATTGCGGCCTGCTGGTTTACGATATGCAAAAACAGGCCTACGTGAAATCAGGGGGGAGCGGCTGCGGCTGTTCGGCCGTCGTTACATACGGCCATCTGCTCAAGCGGCTGAACAACAAGGAAATTAGAAAAGTGCTCATTGTGGCAACCGGGGCTCTGCTTTCTCCCCTGTCCTATCAGCAGGGTGAAAGCATCCCGTGTATTGCACATGCGGTAGCACTGGAAATGGAGGATTAGATATGCAGTTTTTGTGGGCATTTGTTATCGGCGGATTAATTTGCGTCATCGGACAATTAATGATGGATTTGTTCAAGCTGACTCCCGCCCATACGATGAGTACGCTCGTGGTTGTGGGGGCAGTCGCGGACGGATTTGGGCTTTATGACCCTCTGGTCAAATTTGCGGGAGCTGGGGCATCGGTACCCATTACGAGCTTTGGCAGCTCTCTCGTGCATGGCGCCCTATCCGAGCTGCAGCGAGACGGCTGGATCGGGATTGTGACCGGCATCTTTGAAGTCACAAGCGCCGGGATATCGGCCGCGATCATCTTCTCGTTTTTGGCCGCTTTGCTTGTCCGCCCGCGCGGTTAACAAGGCATTTGGAGATGCAAAAATCAGCACCCTGCTTCTCAATGGAGCAGGGTGTTTTGCTGCGTTTGTCATAGGGTATGTTGGGGTATACGAGTAATTTAGGAACCCTGCACAATATACTTTTTGTGAACAGATCATGTACAATGTAAGATATATGCTTCTTATCTCAAGATTTAACAGATTCCGATCCGCAAGTAATTCCGCAGTTATTTTATCCAATAGCATGATATAAGGAGGCATGAATATATGCCCGTAAGCAGTGAATCCTTGCAAACCATTGCAGCCGTACGATCCAACCTAGAATCCTGCATCTTAGGCAAAGCTTTTGAAATCCAGCTTTTGCTTACTGCTCTCCTGGCAGAAGGGCATATTCTGATTGAAGACGTTCCGGGTACAGGCAAGACGCAGATGATCAAGGCTCTGGCCAAGTCCATGAGCGGTGACTACCGGCGCGTGCAGTGCAATCCCGATATTTTGCCGAGCGACATTACAGGCGTCTCCGTATTCCATCCCCGTGAAGAGCGGTTCTTTTTCCGTCCGGGTCCGGTCATGACCAACATTTTGCTTGCCGATGAGATCAATCGTGCGACTACGAAAACGCAATCGGCTCTTCTCGAAGTGATGGAGGAGCGGAATGTAACGGTCGATGGAGAGACGTATGAGCTTCCGAAGCCGTTCATGCTTTGCGCCACGCAAAACCCGATTGATTTTGAAGGCACTTACATGCTGCCTGAGGCTCAGCTCGACCGTTTCATGATGAAAATCAGCTTGGGCTACCCGGATGCAGATACGGAGAGAAGCCTGCTGCAGCAGCACTCGGAGGGTCAACCCGTCAACAAATTAACTCCTGTAACGCATATGGACCAGATCGCGGAGATGCAGAAGGAAATCAGACAAGTGTTTATGGGGGATGCCGTGACGGATTATTTGCTCAAAATCGTCCGCATGACCCGGCAGCATCCGTCGGTACTTCTCGGTGCCAGTCCGCGTGCTTCCCTTTCATTAATGATGGCCAGCAAGGCATACGCATTTATCCAGCAGCGCGATTTTGTCCTCCCCGATGATGTTAAGGTTCTCGCACCCTATGTGCTTTCCCACCGCATTATTTTGCGTCCGGAATCCCGCCTGGATCAGGTGAGCGCGGAATCGGTCGTTAAAAATATTTTGCAGCAGGTGCATGTGCCTGTAGCCCTGGAGCGATGAACACATGATGGCGCTGCCGAAGACAATCAGATCCATCGCGCGGAATCTTCGCTTCTGGATCGTGCTTGCCGTGTGGGCTGCCAGCCTGCTGTTCGTGCTCTTTCAGGGCGGGAAAACATCGCTTATGCTCTTGGCGATGATCAGCGTCCTTGTCGTTTATTTAATCGCCGGAGGCCTGGGCGGCATCCGGCGTGTCCATGGACACCGGAGCCTCTCCACGGAGCAGGGGGAAGCGCTGCATGCGGGTGACCAGGTCAAGGTAAGCTTGAACTTCGGGGTGCCGGGGTTCTTGCCGATGCCTTACGTCATCATCCGTGAAGTCATGAAGCGGCATAACGGTGAAACGTGGTCATTTGAAGAAAGCGTGATTCCGGATTTCCGCGGCAGCGGGCAGCTGATGTTCCAAACGCCGCCTTTGGCGAGGGGAAGTTATTTTTTTACGGAGACGGAATGCATTACGGAGGATATTTTCGGACTCATCGAGCATAAGGGGAGCATTCATATTCCAGGCCAATTCCGCGTGCTTCCACGTACCGTATTCATCCCTGGGTGGAAGATGCTGAACAAAAATTCCCGGCTCGCAGGCCCGCAGAGAGCTGCTTCCTCCCGGCGGGAGACCACGCAGATTAACGGCGTGCGCGATTATGTCTATGGGGACCGCATTTCACGCATTCACTGGAATGCGACAGCCAGAACGGGCTCGTGGAAATCCAAGGAGTTCGAATACGATTCCGTACCCAAAATTATGGTCGTGCTGGATGCGATTTCGGCAAACTACCAGACGGACAACCAGTTTGAGCTGGCTGTATCTACGGCCGCCTCGCTCATCAATTACGCTTCGCGTGAACGGCTCTGCATGGGGCTGGCCACGACCGCTGACCAGTTCAAGATGTTTGCGCCCAGCGAAACCTACAGTGACCGCCAGCGGATGATGCACCATCTGGTGGATCTCAAAGCGGACGGGTACGGCAACCTGCTGCAAAAGCTGGAAAAGAGCGGCCGCCTAATTCCCTTCGGATCGATGTTCGTGCTGATCAGTCCGCAGAGCGGCAACCAAGTGCTGGAACTGCTCCGCTGGGCCGATACCCGTGGCTTTACGCCCGCCTATATTCAGGTTTCCGCTTCGGAATCGGACAAGAACAGCAAACAAGGCTGGGTGTCCATGCTTCAAGCCAAGGGAACCTTTGGCTGCGCGGTTACGGATCTGAGCGAGCTTCCCGCGGCGCTGGGGGGAGGTAGAGCATGAAAGCTTGGTCATTAGGATTGAAAAATTCGCTGTTTTACTCCCTGTCTCTTTTATGGATATGGATCATGGGAGCACAGTGGATCTCCTTCATGAATTACACATGGTACGACGAAACGGAAGCGATCGTGAAGATCAGCATGGCTGTCGTTATCTTCGCGGAGGTGCTGCTTCCGGTCAAAAGGGCTTATAAGCTTGTACTTGAAGCAATAGCTATCATGTATATCATTCATCGCGAATTGGTTGCCTACTGGGTGTACATGCCCTCGGGCACGATGGCAAACCGGATTGAGCAGTTTACCGCGAATATGTCGCCATATATCTGGATCGCTGGGGGAGCCTGGATTTTACTGCTGCTGAGCGCCATTCTGGTGAATACTAAGCGGCGAATCCTGGTGTTCTCGGGAATTAACGTCATCGCGTTCTGTATTCTGGACTCATTTACGGCAAGCAATCTTTGGCCGCAGGTGGCCTGGACCGTGTTTGCCGCGATGTGCTGGCTGGTAAGCGAGCATTTTCGCCGCTTTCAGGCGAGATTTCCCGGCGGCTGGAGGCATTTACGCAAGGTTCCGTTTAAAATTTTCATCCATGCCGCCGTTCTGTTCTCGGTCATGTTTATTGCTGGCGTCAGCATGCCGACCGTACCCCCGACGCTGCAAGACCCATACACCGCTTGGGTAGGCAGCTCAACGGGCAGCGAAACCGCTGTTGACGATGTGAGTGGCGAGGTCGTTTCCACCCAAGGGACCAGCACCTCGGGATACAGCCGCAACGACAACAACCTGGGTGGCGGCTTTAATTTTGATTATACCCCGGTGATGTCGGTAAAGTCTGACAAGCGCAGCTACTGGCGCGGCGAGACGAGGCTCATCTATTCGGGCAGCGGCTGGTCGGAGCAGCGGGGAGGCAGCGAGCTGGATGACGTGAATATCGGCTCACCGCTCCGCAGCAGCGGCAACGGAACCCCTTCCGAAACGGAAAGGCTGGAGCAAACCGTAACGATGCTGAGCGACAATGTCTATCCGGTCCTCTTCGGCGCTTATCAGGTGTCCGAAATCAAACAGATGGACAACCCGGAAGCGGGCAAGGCTTATTGGGAAAGCGGCCAGGCCGCCCTTCACTGGGATACCGACGCCAAAAAACCTCAATATCCTAAAACGTATACCGTCGTTTCGGAATTGCCCGTTATTCCCGAAGACGAGATCCGGGGGAAATCGTTCAAAGACTTGTACGCAAGCGGGAAGCAGGATGACGCCTATCTTCAGATTCCTAAGGGCTTCCCCGAGAGAACGCGCAAGCTTGCCGAGCAGGTGACATCTGCGGCGGATACCCCGTATGAAAAAGTGGGATTGCTGCAAAACTATTTAACAAACAACTTTAAATATACGAACCAGCCTGATCTGTCCAAAAAAGTGAGCAAGGACTTCGTCGACAGCTTCCTGTTTGAAATCAAGGAGGGTTATTGCGATTACTTCTCCACCTCGATGGTCATGATGGCCCGTTCGCTGGGCATTCCGGCGCGATGGGTCAAAGGCTACGCTCCCGGACAGCAGCAGACAGACATGGATGATGTGATGCAAAGGCTTGGACGGCAAGCAACGGATAACGGGACGTATACGGTCACCAATGCGGACGCCCATTCTTGGGCGGAGGTTTATTTCGGGCCATATGGCTGGATACCCGTTGAAGCCACGCCGGGATTCAACATGCCTCTCCTGACCCATCAGGAAGACAGCAAGCCGGTGACGGCTCCGCTGCCGGAAGAGGAAGACAACCCGCAGAAGCAGACCGAAACGGCCGCGACGAAGGCGAACGCAGATCGTACCGGACTGAATGGCACGGCCGTAGTCTGGATTACGGCGGTGATCGTCGTCTTTTTCGCAGCGTATACGCTTTGGCTGCTGCGGATTCGCGTAAGATTTTTGCTGGTCGGCATTCGGAAAGGGCAGAGGCTGTCCCCAGACCAAAAGGTTATTGTCATGACCGAGCGCTGGGTGAGCCGGATGAAGCGGAAGGGGATACAACGCAGCTCGAATGAAACGCTCCGGGAATCCGTGAGACGGTGGGAGAAAGAGATGCCTGCATTGTCACCGTCCCTGGCACCGCTTCTGATGCTGTTCGAGAAAGCCAGATACAGTCCTTCCACCATATCGGAAGCCGAATGGCGAAGCGTTTATGCGCACAGCCGGGAGCTAAAAGCTGCTTTGAAAAAGGCGGAGGATTTCGCAGCATAACCGTGAATTACGCTTAACGCCCTCACGGGCGTTTTCTTTTTACTAACCACGTAGATTATGGTATAGTTTGTCCTATGAAACTGAGGTGACAACAATTTGTTCGAAATGTTAATCCCTAAATTAAGGGTGAATACGGTATTTGATATCGACCTGGAAGCCCTGTACGCCAAGGGTTACCGCGGGATCATCACGGATCTCGACAACACCCTGGTCGGAGCCAAGACGCCTTTGGCAACGCCGGAGCTGATCGAATGGTTCAAGCGGGTGAAAGAGCTTGGGTTCAAGCTGGTAATCGTATCGAATAATCGCATGGACCGGGTGGCCTCCTTTGCCACGCCGCTCGATATCCAGTTCGTGCATCAGGCGCGAAAGCCCCGGAATGCGCCTTTCCGCAAGGCGATAGGCATGATGGGCCTCAGCGGCAAGGAAACCATCGTGGTCGGCGATCAGATGATGACCGATGTGTACGGCGGCAACCGCATGGGCCTTTTTACGGTGCTGGTGCTTCCGATTTCCATTGCGGACGAAGGCTGGACGACAAGGATCAACCGCCGTTTGGAAAAAATCGCACTGACACGTTTGCGTAAAAAAGGACTATGGCTTGAGGAGGAAAAACATCAATGAAAGACCCGATGGGCGGATCAAGTGCCAAAAAATGCAGCGGGTGCGGCATCGAGCTGCAGGCGTTAAATCCCGATTTGCCGGGATATATTCCGGAAAAGTCGCTTGGCAGGGAACCGGTTATTTGCCAACGCTGCTTCCGTATTAAAAACTATAACGAGGCTTCTTCCGTGGCCGTGGATCAGGACGAGTTCCTGCGTCTTCTGAGCCAAATCGGCGGAAAGAATGCGCTCGTCATTCATATTGTCGACCTGTTCGACTTCGAGGGCAGCCTGATTTCAGGGCTGCAGCGCTTTGTGGGGAACAATCCCGTGATTCTTGCCGTAAACAAGATCGACCTGCTGCCGAAAGTGACGAATTGGAACAAAATCATCAACTGGGTGCAAAAGCAGTGCAAGGAGCAGGGTCTTAAAACGGAGGAAATCATTCTGTGCAGCGCCAAAAAAAATCAGGGCTTCGACCGTTTGCTGGAGGCGGTTTCCGATTACCGCGGCGATCGCGACGTTTATGTGGTTGGCGCCACGAATGTAGGCAAATCCACGCTCATTAACCGCTTGATCCGCGATTACAGCGATTTGGATCAGGAGTTGACGGTATCCCGCTATCCGGGTACGACTCTGGACATGGTCAGCATTCCGCTGGATGACGGACGCCACATTATCGACACGCCGGGAATCGTATATCCTTGGCGTTACAGCGAGCTTGTGAATCGTAAGGATTTAGGGGCTATCATGCCGGAAAATCCGCTGAAACCGATGGTATATCAGCTGAATGAAGGACAAAGCTTGTTTTTTGGCGGTATGGCACGCTTTGATTTTATTCAGGGCGAACGCCAATCGTTTACTTGCTTTATAAGCAGCCGGCTTCATATTCATCGGACCAAGCTGGAAAAGGCTGACGCTTTGTACCAGGAGCATGCCGGTGAACTGCTTGCTCCTCCGGATAAGGACAGCCTCGGAGAGCTGCCGGATTGGACCAGGCATGAAATCCGCATTCCGAAAGGCGGTAAGCTGGATCTGTTCATTTCCGGTTTGGGCTGGATTAAGGTGAATGGCGATCTGGGGGCTTTAACGGCCATCCATGCGCCTAAAGGTGTTAAAGTACTATCCAGACCTTCCCTGATTTGATTCGAAAATGGGAGAGGGAGGTTGAAAATATGATTACGAAATCCAATCTGCTCGCCGGAACGGGCTCGCTGCTGCTTGGCGTCATCGGGGATCCGATAGCTCATTCCAAATCGCCTGTCATGCATCAGGCTGCTTTGGCAGCCTTGGGTCTGCCGGGCTCGTATGTGCCTATGCATGTCAAGCCGGAGCAGGTAGGTGAAGCCATTTCCGGCATCAAAGCCCTTGGCTTTAGAGGAATCAATGTGACCATTCCGCACAAGCTGGAGGTCATCCCTTACCTGGACCATCTGGATGAAACGGCGCTGCGGATCGGAGCGGTGAATACCATCGTCAACGACGACGGCGTGTTGACCGGCTATAACACGGATGGAATCGGATATGTGCGTTCGCTCAAGGAAGAGGCTGTTCCGGATTTGAAGGGGAAAAGAATCATGGTTCTCGGAGCGGGCGGTGCGGCCCGGGGCATCGTGTATGCCTTGTCCTTGGAAAGCCCGGACCGTATTACGATCGCCAATCGTACAGCAGATAAGGCGCAGGCCATGGCCGATGAATGGAAGGATCTGACCGACATCCGGGGAATATCCATGCAGCAGCTTGCCTCAGAGCTCGGAGAAATCGATATTCTGATCAATACGACATCGGTCGGCATGCATCCGAATATGTCCCATTCGCCCGTGGATGTAGACTTGATACCCGAACAGGCTGTAGTCAGTGACTTGATCTATAACCCGCTGCAAACGAAACTGCTGGAAGGCAGCGAGGCCAAAGGCTGCAAGGTGCATGGCGGACTCGGTATGTTTGTGAATCAGGGCGCGTATGCCCTGGAATACTGGACCGGTTTACCGGCTCCCGTGGCGGCAATGAGAACCGCCGTGCTGAACAGCATGGCTATTTAGCCCTGAGGGGTAAAATGAATTCAGTTGAATATTAAGGAGTTATGATTAACCATGCTAACAGGTAAGCAAAAGCGCTATCTTCGATCGCTAGCCCATCATTTGGACCCGATTTTTCAAGTAGGAAAGGGCGGAACCAATGAGCAGCTGATCAAACATATCAATGAAGCGATTGAGAAGAGAGAGCTGATGAAGATCAGCGTATTGAATAATTGCTTGGAGGATAAACACGAAATTGCCGAAGAGCTTGCTGAAAAAACCGAGGCCGAGCTGGTTCAAGTAATCGGAAGCACGATTATTCTGTACAAAGAATCCAAAGACAACAAAAAAATCGAATTGCCATAAGCGGGAGGGTTTCAACCATGAAGGTAGGCATCATGGGCGGTACCTTTGACCCGATTCATATCGGCCATTTGCTGGCTGCAGAAGCGGCAAGGGATTCGTTCGGTCTCGACCAGGTCTGGTTCATGCCAAGCCATATCCCGCCCCATAAGGAACAGGCCGGTGCATCCGGGGAGGATCGTCTTGGCATGGTGGCCGAAGCGATTTCGGATCATCCCTGTTTCCGCACACTTGATATCGAAATCAGAAGGGGAGGCGTCTCCTACACGATCGACACGGTGAAGGAGATCCGCAGCTCTTTTGAAGGCATAGATTTTCATTTTATTATTGGTGCAGATATGGTCAACTACCTTTCCAAATGGGAAGGCATTGAAGAGCTTGTCGGGCTCATGAGTTTTATCGGCGTCGGCCGGCCGGGTTCAACCCTTGATCTGGATGCGCTGCCTTCTTATTTGGGGGGGAAGGTGCTTTTGGCCGACATGCCTCAGGTCGATATTTCCTCTACGGAAATCAGGGAAAGGCTGGCCACAGGTCATTCGATCCGCTATATGGTAACGGACAGTGTCTATGACTATATCAGAAGGAGAGGATTGTATGGAATTCAGCCGAGAAGAACTGATTAAATCCGTTTCGCAGCAGATGCCGGCCATGCGCTGGCAGCATACGCAGGGCGTCATGGAAACGGCCGTCAAGCTTGCGGAGCGTTACGGCGCCGATCCTGTCAAAGCGGAGAAAGCCGCAATCCTGCATGATGTCGCCAAATACTGGCCAGTCAAGCAGATGGAAGCGGTCATCCGCGAGAATGATTTGTCAAAAGACCTTTTATTTTATGATAAACCGCTTTGGCACGCCGAGGTGGGAGCCTTTGTCGCGAAACGCGATTATGGAGTTGAAGATCCGGAAATACTCGATGCGATCAAGTATCATACTTCCGGGAGAATCGGCATGACGCTTATGGACAAGGTGGTTTGCCTCGCGGATTATATAGAGCCTGGAAGAGATTTTCCCGGCGTGAATAATATCCGCGAACTGGCCAACCATAGCCTTGAAGCGGGACTCGTCGCAGGGTTTGATTCCACGATTACCCTGCTTGTATCGCGTCGTCAGATTATTTATCCGCTGACGGTGTTTGCACGTAATGACCTAATTAAACAGCTGGAGGCGAATTCATGACCCTTACATCAGAACAATTGTTAAACCTGGCAGTAGAAGCTGCTGAAGATAAAAAAGCAATGAACGTCGTGGCGCTCGACTTGCAAGGCGTTTCCTTGATCGCGGACTATTTTGTAATCTGTCACGGCAATTCCGACGTACAGGTGCAGTCCATCGCGACGGAAATCCGCAAGCGCGTGCAGGAAGCCGGCTCGGAGGTTCGCGGTATTGAAGGGATGAACTCCGCACGCTGGGTATTGATGGATCTCGGCGACGTGATCGTCCATGTCTTCCACCGGGACGAACGTGATTATTACAATATCGAGCGTTTGTGGTCTGACGCCAAGGTTGTGGAGACGGTATGACGCTGGTAGCGGGAACGATTCAGACTTATGAAATCATGCGGGAGGTATCTCCTTACGGATACTTCCTGGATGCAGACGGTCAGGATTTGCTGCTGCATTACTCGGAATTGACGCGTGAAGTGAAGCCCGGCGATGAGGTCGAGGTTTTCATATTCTACGATACCGAAGACCGGCTTGCGGCGACGATGAAGAAGCCTTATTTAACGCTGGGCGAGATGGCCAAGCTGGTTGTGGCCGACGTTCATCCGCGGCTCGGATGTTTCCTGGAGATGGGGCTTGGACGTCAGCTGCTGCTGCCGGTACGGGAGCTGCCTGAACTGAAAGAACTCCGTCCCCAGGTCGGGGATTCAGTGTTTGTCATCATGGAGCATGACAAGCAGGGACGTCTCCGGGCTAAGCTCGCAGGAGAGCAGGAGCTGTCGCGCCATGCCTTCAGCGCGCCCTCGGCATGGCTGAATCAATGGTTTAAGGCGACGGTATACAGACCGCTGCAGATGGGAACCTTCGTCATTGTGGACGGCGGCGTGGTCGGACTTGGCGTGATCGGCATGATCCATTCTTCGGAGCGTCTTCATTTGCTGCGACTTGGCGAGGAAGTGGAAGTGCGTGTCAGTCATATTCGTGAAGACGGCCGTGTGAACCTGTCCATGGCTCAGCGCAAGGAAGTCGGCCGGGATCTTGATTCCGAGCGGATTCTTACCTTTCTGAAGGAGCGTCCGACCGGGGGAATGCCGTATTCGGATGCGACCCCGCCGGATATTGTCAAGCAGCGCTTCGGCATCAGTAAGTCGGCCTTCAAGCGGGCTTTGGGCAAATTGATGAAGGAAGGTCTTGTAACCCAAAAGGAAAACTGGACGTATCTTGTGAAGACCCGCTCGGACGAGCAGGGCGAGTAAGTCGAATGTGAACAGAAAGCGCGGTGTCATCATGTCTTCATACCGAAAATTTGCATATGTCTACGATGAATTGATGGAGGACATGCCTTATCCGGATTGGCTCCGGTTCGCCCGTGAGGCTTGGGAAAAGCATGGCAGCATGCCAAAAAGCGTCGTCGAGCTCGGCTGCGGAACAGGCAGCATTACGATTCCTCTGGTCAATTCAGGCTTCGAAGTCACGGGGATTGACCTGTCTGCGGACATGTTGTCTGTGGCTAGACGGAAAATGGAGAGCACGCCGCAGGGAAGCAGACTGTATCGCGAAGGTTCGATCCGCTGGCTTCAGCAGGATATGCGGGAGTGGGAAATACCGGAGCAGGTGGATGCCGTCATTTCATTTTGCGATTGCTTCAGCTATTTGCTGGAAGAGCGGGACGTCATCTCTGCGTTTGCGCAAACCTACAAAGGATTGAAGCCGGGCGGCATTTTTCTGTTTGACGTACATCACCCGAATACCATGATTCGTTACGACGAGGAGCAGCCTTTCGTATGGGACGATAGATCGGTATCCTACATATGGACCTGCGAGCTGGATGCTCCCCGCTGTGAAATCGAGCATCATCTCAGTATTTTCGCGAAGGAGGAGCAGAGCGATCTGTATCGCCGGTTCGAAGAAACCCATGTTCAACGCGCCTATGATCCGGAATGGATGAATACGGAGCTGGTCAAGGCGGGCTTCCGCGATGTGAAATGTTATGCCGATTTTGAATGGGTGGAAGCCGGGGATGATGCTCAGCGGCTTTTCTATGTTGCTGTAAAATAAAGGGGCTCCCGTTATCGTATAAATCGTATACGTAATGGGAAGACCCAGTGCCTCGGGACTCTGTTTTCCGGGGTTTTTGGCTTTTATATTCCCGGGTAATAATAACGGAACCGATAAACGAAAGGATGATTGAATATGAAATTTACCGACTTGAAAAATAAAACGGCGATCGTAACCGGAGCCGGCAAAGGCATCGGTCTGGCTATTGCCACCGCACTTGCCAAAGAAGGCGTACAGCTCGGGTTGATTGCCAGAACCGCATCCGATTTGGATGCTCTGCGTGACTCTTTAACCAAGGAATATGGAGTATCCGTATTCACGGCAACAGCTGACGTGTCTTCGCGCAAGGAAGTGGAAGAGGCGGTCGCAGCGCTCAAGGGCCAGCTGGGCAGCATTGATATTTTGATCAACAACGCCGGGATGGCCTCCTTCGGCACGGTCGCCGAAATGGATCCTGAACTGTGGGAACGCATCATTCAAGTCAATCTGATGGGTACTTATTATGTATCCCGTGCCGTCCTGCCGACCATGATGGAGCAAAACAGCGGCAATATCATCAATATTTCTTCAACCGCCGGTGAAAAAGGATTCGCGACAGGTTCGGCTTATTGCGCATCTAAATTCGGCATTATGGGTCTGACGGAATCGCTTCTGCAAGAGGTTCGCAAAAAGAACATCCGGGTTATGGCCTTGACGCCTAGCACGGTCAATACGGATTTGGCCCGCGACAATAACCTGAACATCGGGGACGAAGACCGGATGATGCAGCCGGAGGATGTAGCTGAGCTGGCGCTCGCTTCTTTGAAGCTTCCGGCTCGTGTGTTCGTGAAATCCGCGGGTATCTGGACGACCAATCCGCAGTAAAAATAGGTGAATGGCTTGGAAGCCTGTCTCTTTCGGATCGGAACCCGATCTGCCTAGAGGCAGGCTTTTTTGCATATCGCTCGATTTCGTAATTTCTAAAAAATACCTTATGAACCGACAACGCAAAAGCCCCCGCGATAGGGGGCGTGAGAAAAACATAGTTTGCGGGACTGCCCGGAAAGCTTATGAAAAGCTGAGGTCCTGGTTATGTATACTCCAGGCAGGGCAAGGGCCGCTGCAAGGCAGGCTATCGATGTGAATGAAGCAGTCTGCGCAGGTAAAAGAACCTTGGACAGGGGATGTCCAAGGTTCTTCTTTTTGCCCGAAGCGCAAAACGCTTGCGGATGGTCCTCCAAACGATTACCGGTGCTCGATCAGATCGATCGTCCCGAGCACGATATGAGCCAGACCGAAACCAAGAATTCCCGTGGCGGCAAGCTTATACTTGCTGCCGAGCAGCGCGGCGCCAGAAGCTGAGACTACAGTTCCAAGAACGGCAGGAATCAATCCTTCACGCATACGAACACTCCTCCTGGTTCAATAAGTTTGGACAGACAAGGTTATTTTTGTTTTTGTTCCGGGAATTTATGCATGCGGTTCATGCTTTTGCTTGTTCCTGAAGCGGATATGGATTCTATCCAAAAGCATATTTGACATACTATTTATGTCCTCGACATCGTGCTCCATGGCATGGATTGCAGGTATCACGGGTCATTCTGCACTCCTATTTAACATATCAAAAATAACATATTTACGTTAAGGCAGCGTGTCACTACACTTTTTTGTAAACGCTATCATTTATCTGGGCTCGGCAGCTGAACCATTTAAGCTTTAGACAACAGAGCTCCTGCGGTAGGCGTAGATTTCAGGTTTCAACTCACTTCAAAGGGAGGGAAGTTTCAACATCCAAGCCGAATCACAACGATCATAAGGAGGAAATTTGATGAGAAAATACTTAAAACCGTGGGCAATATTCCTGTGCCTGTCCCTGTCCGCCTCGCTCATGGCGGCATGCGGTTCCAAAAATGCCGGGGAGGGCGGTCAAGCGCCCAAAACGGCGGAAAAAGTTCATAAAGAAGGCTTCCCGATCGTTGACCAGCCGATAACATTATCCGTGTTTGCGCCTGATGTAGGCAGTGCGAAATGGGATACGATGCAGGTGTTCAAAGATATGGAGAAACTGTCGAACATCAAGCTGACCTTTCAGACGGTTCCCGTGGACAGTTTCGACACGAAGAAAAATCTGATCTTTGCGAGCGGCGATCTGCCGGATATATTCTATGCAGCCAGCCTGACCCCGGCCGAGCAGGTAACCTATGGCAGCCAGGGCACGCTCGTCCCGCTGGAGAAGCTGATTGACGAGTATGCGCCTCATATCAAAAAACTTCTGGATGAGAACCCGGAGGTCAGAAAGTCCATTACGACCCCGGACGGACATATTTATGCCTTGCCTTATGTTGATAAAGGAGCAGTGTGGTATAAGAGTCC
Source organism: Paenibacillus chibensis (assembly GCF_004001045.1). Classification (GTDB taxonomy): domain Bacteria; phylum Bacillota; class Bacilli; order Paenibacillales; family Paenibacillaceae; genus Paenibacillus_AQ; species Paenibacillus_AQ chibensis. The sequence continues at coordinate 230,352 of NZ_BIMK01000007.1, read as the reverse complement.
CCTGTACTACAACGGAAGTTTTCTCAAAAAGCTGGGAGTAAACAAGCTTCCGGAAACGCCCGATGAGCTGTATGACTATCTGAAACGGGTAAAAACGGAGGATCCGAACGGCAATGGCAAGGCGGATGAAATTCCGCTGACATCGACCAAGCTGAAGGATATTCGCGTGCAGATGCTCGGATTCTGGGGCATTTATGATGAGGTGTATTATGCCGACAAGCAGGGGAAAGTACACTATACGCCGCAGGAGGAAGGTTATAAAGAATATCTATCCTTCCTGAACCGGCTGTGGGCGGATAATTTGCTCGATCACGAAACCTTCTCCCAAACCGATGAACAGAAAAAGGCCAAGGGGAAAAACAATCAGGTGGCTCTGTTTAACGACTGGCTGCCGTATTTTATGCTGGGCGGGGAACCGAATACCGATAATCCTGTCATGTCGCCGCTGAAAACAGGCTTCCCGGATTCCCCTGTTGCCGCAAAGTCTTCAGGCATTTCCAAGAACGGCACTTTCGCGATCTCGGGCACGAATTCGGCCCCGGAAGCGACGATGCGTTGGGTCGATTACCAATACGACTATGAAGGTTCCACTTTGTTCAACCAGGGGCCGGAAAATCTGCTTTGGAAGTATAAGGACAAAGAAAATCATGTGAAGGAATGGCTGCCCGTTCCGGACGGGGGCGACCGTGAGAATTACCGCGGAAAAATTACCCCGAACTACGGGATTACGACGCCTGGCGTCAGTCTGCCGGAAGTGTCGAAGGGCTTGAGAAGCGACATTGACGAATGGGTCGACAAAGAAAACCAGGAGAAAATCATCCCTTACGCCAAGGTGCCGTATCCGAATGTGTTCCTGACGGAAGCGGAGCAAACCGAAGTCACATCGCTGCTCTCCGATCTGAATAATTATGTCGAACAGATGGAAGCGAAATTTGTTACGGGCCAGGAACCTCTGTCAGGCTGGGATAAATACAAAGCCCAGGTAAAAAAGATGGGCAGCGACCGCATCGTCGAGATCTATCAGGCGGCTTATGACCGCTGGGATCAGCAAGGGAGCGAATAATCAAGGAGATCGCTGATTTTGGGGTAAGTTTCCGGGCCCGGATCTTGGATGTGAAAAATGCCTTTTCCGTCATGGGGTGGTAAGGGAAGGCGCGCCTGTGCATGACGTGAACTACATTGACGAAGAGCCGATTTTTATATATAATATGGTTCAATGTTTCTTATGAAATTTCAAATGAAAGCGATGATGAGGGGTATTAGTTTCAGGGATGTCATTCAGAGAGCCGGCGGTGGGTGCAAGCCGGTTGACGATTTGGGATGAACTCGCCTCGGAGTAATGATGTGAAGCGCTGCGGACATTTGCGCGAAGGATCATCGGTTCACCCGCGTTATAGGGTGCAAAGTGAGCGGGGATAAAGCATACTTTCCGCTAACTAGGGTGGTACCACGGGAATCAAACCTCTCGTCCCTAGCGATGATACGCTATGGATGAAGAGGTTTTTTGTTTGTACAAAGATTGCTAAAGCAGGGTCGCCGGGGTTTGAAGGGCGGCATGGGACTGCACAGGAGGCTGGGTAAAGCATGAGTGAAAATCAACATCCGGTTCAGGGACAAGGGTATCATCCCCAGGTCATCGAACCGAAGTGGCAAAAGTATTGGGATGAGCATCACACGTTCAAAACGGGCGAAGAGGCGGGCAAGCCGAAGTTTTATGCGCTTGATATGTTCCCGTATCCATCCGGAGCAGGCCTGCACGTAGGGCATCCGGAAGGTTATACCGCTACAGACATCGTTTCCCGCTATAAAAGAATGCGCGGCTACAACGTGCTTCATCCGATGGGCTGGGACGCGTTCGGTCTGCCTGCTGAGCAGCATGCGATGGATAAAGGGGAGCACCCGCGTGAAATTACGCTCAAGAACATCAACACGTTCCGGCGTCAGATCAAATCGCTCGGTTTCTCGTATGACTGGGAACGTGAGATCAGCACGACGGATCCGGAATATTATAAATGGACGCAGTGGATTTTCATCCAGCTGTACAAACGCGGCCTCGCTTATGTAGCCGAAGTGCCGGTGAACTGGTGTGAGGCACTGGGTACCGTACTCGCCAACGAGGAAGTCATCGACGGCAAGAGCGAGCGCGGCGGACATCCGGTTGTCCGCAAGCCGATGCGCCAATGGATTCTGAAAATCACTGAATACGCGGACCGGCTGCTCGAGGACCTGGATGATCTCGACTGGAGTGAAAGCCTGAAGGATATGCAGCGCAACTGGATTGGCAAATCCAAAGGGGCTGAAGTCAACTTTGATATTGTAGGTCACGAAGGTCATCTGACAGTGTTTACGACCCGGCCTGACACCCTGTTTGGCGCCAGCTACTGCGTACTTGCTCCAGAACATGATCTGGTAAAAGAGATTACGACTCCGGAACAACAAGAAGCAGTCAAAGCTTACCAAGATCAAGCGGCCCGCAAGAGTGACCTGGAGCGTACCGATCTGGCCAAGGACAAAACGGGCGTATTTACAGGCGCATATGCCGTAAATCCGGTTAATGGAGCAAAGCTGCCGATCTGGATTGCGGATTATGTGCTCGCCGGATATGGAACCGGTGCGATTATGGCAGTACCTGGCCATGACACGCGTGACTGGGAATTCGCGAAGCAGTTCGGCCTGGAAATCATTGAAGTCGTTAAAGGCGGAAATGTTCAGGAAGAGGCATACACCGGAGAAGGCGAGCATGTTAACTCAGGCTTCCTGGACGGCATGGGTACCGAAGAAGCGATCGCCAAAATGATCGCATGGCTCGATGAAAGCGGCAAGGGACAAGGCAAAACAACCTACCGCCTTCGCGATTGGCTGTTTAGCCGCCAGCGCTATTGGGGCGAGCCGATTCCGATTCTGCATCTGGAAGACGGCACAATGAAGACCGTTCCGGAAGATCAGCTTCCGCTGCTGCTGCCGGATGTGGATCAAATCAAGCCGTCAGGTACGGGGGAATCTCCGCTTGCGAACGTCACCGACTGGGTGGAGACGGTCGATCCCGAGACGGGCATGAAGGCCCGCCGCGAGACCAATACGATGCCGCAATGGGCTGGCAGCTGCTGGTATTACCTGCGATACATCGATCCGCATAATCCGGACGAATTGTGCTCCAAAGAGAAGCAGGAGACATGGTTGCCTGTAGATTTGTACATTGGCGGTGCTGAGCACGCAGTGCTTCACCTGCTGTATGCCCGTTTCTGGCATAAGGTCCTGTACGATCTGGGCGTGGTCAGCACGAAAGAGCCGTTCCAGAAGCTGGTGAACCAGGGCATGATCCTCGGCACGAACAACGAGAAGATGAGTAAATCCCGCGGCAATGTCATCAATCCGGACGAAATTGTCGAGAACTATGGTGCCGATACGCTCCGCATTTATGAAATGTTCATGGGGCCGCTGGAAGCGACGAAGCCTTGGAACGAGAATGGTGTGGAGGGCGCTCACCGCTTCCTGTCCCGCGTATGGCGTCTGGTCGTGAACGAAGACGGCAGCCTGAATCCGAAAATCACGGATAACGAGGGCAGCGACGAGTTCAAACGCGTATGGCATAAAACGATCAAGAAAGTATCGGAAGATATGGAACATCTGCGCTTCAATACGGCGATCAGCCAGCTGATGATTTTCATCAACGATGCGTATAAGGCCGATTCGATTCCGCGTCAAGCGATCGAGGACTTTACGCAGCTGCTGTCTCCTTTCGCTCCGCATATCGCCGAAGAGCTGTGGGAGCGTCTTGGACATCAGGAGAGCATCACGTACGCTTCCTGGCCTGCTTTTGAAGAAGCGTGGACGGTGGATGCCGAGGTCGAGATCGTGATCCAGGTGAACGGTAAAATCGTGCAGCGCGCGAAGATTGCCAAGGACATGACACAGGAAGCGATGCAGGAATACAGCTTGTCCCAGGAAGGCGTACAGCAGGCGATTGCCGGTAAAACGGTGCGCAAAGTCGTTGCGGTGCCTGGCAAGCTGGTGAACATTGTAGCCAACTAAATAATAGAGGTAGGATCGAAAAGCATTCAATCCCCGTACAATTTATTTTGTACGGGGATTTCTTTGTAAAGTAAGGCATTTAAGGCATTGCTACGGCTTCGTATCATCAAAAAGCTCGTCGCATTTGCTCAGATCCTCCTGGTATTTGGTATGCGTCGTCGTGATCAGCTGATGAAAGACGCCATCCAGGCTTAAGCTTAAATGGGCAAGCGCTTCGGCCGTAATTCCGCCGGGGACGGCGACTCTTTCCTGCAGCTCATGCGGCTTGAATCCGCCCTCCGTCAGAAGCTTTCCGGTTCCGAGCAGCATTTCGCCGGCCAAGGCCGTCAGCTCCTGACGTCCGATCCCGGTCATTTCCACTGCGGCTTCAATCCACTGATCCAGGAAAAAGCTGATGAACGCGGGGCCGCAGCTGGAGAAGTCTGAGGTAATCCGTACATGGGACTCCTCGATTTCAAGGGGATGGCTGATCGCCCCCAGAAGATTTTCCAACAGCAGCCTGTCTTTTTCCGTAATTCGGCTGCCGTACATGCACAAGGAAGCTCCGCTCAGGGTCAGATGCGTAATGCTGGGAATGATTTTGGCGATTTTACACGGCAGCGCGCTTTCGAGATGATGAATTTGAACCGGACTTGTAATGGACACCACAATCTGGCCGTACAGCACTTCTTTTCCGATTTCATGGATTAAGGCTTTATACTGAAGCGGTTTAACGCATAGGAATATGACATCGCTATTCTTCACGGTTTCCGCATTGCTGCTGCATACGTTCAGTCCGGGATGACGCTGTGCCAGCAAATTCACCTTTTCTAATGTTCGGTTACTGGCGAAGATTTGCTGAGGCATAAGCGCACCGGAAGTAATGAAGGCATCGAGCAACATGCTTCCCATACTGCCGGTTCCGATGAATCCTACCTTCATATAGGTTCCCTCCTTTCGTGCTTTGCGGTAACGGCGCAATCCATCTTCTTAATGTATGCGTATGAACCTGCTGCTCATGACGATTTTTCGGCAGGAGCGCCATTAGCGGACTATTTTATTTTTCAGAAAAGAGAAAGGGTCTTTGAAATCCATTTGATCTGAGTGAGGTGTAAAGGATGAAACGAATGACCGCCGGGATCTGCATATGCTGCGCAGTATTGGGCAGCGCAGTGATTTTATTGTCGGGGATGAAGCAGGGAAGCGGAATACAGGACTGGAAGCCGCTGAATGCAGAGCTTGCGAATACGTTGGAACCAAGTCCAAGCCCTCCGACGCTCCAGGCAAGCCCGCCCGTACAAGCATCAGCAGAAAATATCGCAAAAGGCCAGCAAGCCCAGACTGCTCCTGAAGCTGTAAAAGCCGATAACACGGCACTACCGCCGACGCCTTCCAAGGAAACCGCGGTTCTGGAGCCGCAAGTAAATTCCGGCGGCTTGCCGACAGATGCAGCAGCAGCGGGTCAGGCAGCCGGCGCTCCGGCTTCCGAAACATCATCGGTCCGTAAAATCAATGTCAATTCAGCACCGGCTTCCGAGCTCATGAACATTCCGGGAATTGGCGCAAAGAAGGCGCAGGCGATTATCGATTACCGGAATCAGCACGGACCCTTTAAAAAAGTGACGGATTTAGACAAAGTGAAGGGAATCGGCCCCAAAATGCTGGAGAAAATGAAGCCCTACGTAGAGCTTTAGCCCGGAGATGTGCTACAATGTTTACAATTATTCTACGAAGAACAGGTGATAAACGTGACCGATGAAACGCGGAAAGACTGGGATACTTACTTTATGGATATTGCCTACATGGTTTCGACCCGTTCCCGATGTCCGCGCAGGCATGTGGGCGCAGTGCTGGTTCAGGGGAAGAAGCTGCTGGGTACAGCCTATAACGGCGCACCTATGGGGGTTCCGGACTGTTCCGAGGCCGGCTGCATGATTGCGGAGGAGCTGGAGATTGTGGAGCATGGCGGTAAGCAGGAGATGGTGAAGAAGCAGCGCTGCGTACGAACCATTCACGCCGAGCAGAATCTGCTGCTCTTTACTGACCGGATCGACCGTGAAGGCAGCTCGGTTTATGTGACGGACGAGCCGTGCTGGACCTGCGCTAATATGCTGGCCAACAGCGGCGTTACCGAAATTGTGTATCACCGCTCCTATCCGAAGGACTCGGACAAGGTGACGGAAATGATGAAGCAGAAAGGCATTGTTTTTCGCGGACTATCCTCCTACGAGCCTCCGCAGGAAACGGTCATGACTGTTTCGAACTAAAACCAATATTTAATCAAAAATCGGGGAAGGACCTCTCAAGCTGCAGGCAATCGCGCAGTCGGGGAGGTCCTGTTTATTTTGAGATCGATTATTTTCGGGAAAAGAAAGCTGCTGTAAAAATGGAGATCTTTTCATGGGAGGTAGACGATGAGAGAAAGACCGCTGATCATTTGCACGCTTGGTTGGATGGCAGGAAGCAGCATTGCTCATGTCTGCTCGGTCATGCAATTTCTGCTGGTGGAATTCGGTTTGCTGCTGCTTCTCGCCGCGATCGTTCTTCTGCGCAGAAATCTGTTGCGGAGCGTGCTGATTGCTGGAGCTGCACTGATTTTATCGGGATTCTACTGGGTGTGGAACGATGCCCGCAATGTGACGCAGCTGCCTGAAGCCATGGCGACGGTAATCGAAGATATCGACGGGATGATGCTGAGGGCGGAAGGTGTTATCGTCTCTGCTGTCGATGTGGATGGGGATCGGGCAGATTTTCAGGTGAAATTACAAACCGTGGAGTACCTGAAGAGCGGAGGCTCGGAGTCAGGAACGGCTAAACTGGATGAACGCGTCATGGTTCAGGTGAAGCTCCAGAGCGAAGACCAGCAACAAATAGCCGGGAACTGGAAGCGGGGGGACCGCATCAAGCTGAACGGCACCGTGGAAGCCCCGGCGCAGGCAAGGAATTTCGGAGCCTTCGACTATGCTTCCTATTTGCGCACCCAGCATATTCACTGGCTCGTTAAGATTAAAGGTGCTCAGAATGTGCAAACCTCCAGCACCTCCATTTGGAGCACGCTGACGATCTTTCGCTGGAATGATCAGGTTCGCGCCGAGCTCGGAGACCGGATTGCCCGAATATTTCATGAACCGCATGCGGGATACATGAAAGGACTGCTGATCGGCATGCAGGACGATATCGATCCCGATACGTATACGCAGTTTTCGCAGCTCGGATTGACCCATATTCTCGCCATATCAGGCATGCATGTCGCGGTCTACGTTGCCAGCCTGCTGTTTGTACTGTCCTTTTTCAAAGTTTCGCGCGAGACGTCGCTGCTGATCGTCATCATCATGATTCCTTTATACGTGCTTTTGTCCGGCGTGAGTCCTTCGGTTGTGCGGGCGGGCATCATGGGCATGATTGGGCTGTACGCCGCGAGGAAAGGATGGCTGAAGGACGGCATGAATATTTTAGCCGCGGCGGCGCTGCTCATGATGTTATGGAACCCCTATTATATGCTGAGCGTCAGTTTTCAACTGTCCTTCCTCGTTACGGCAGGGCTGATGCTATATGTTCCTTTGATGCAGCCCCTTCTTCGTTTTCTCCCCAAGCGCATCGCGGCAGCCTCCGGCGTGACGATTGTGGCCCAGCTGGTTTCATTTCCGCTTACCATCTATTACTTTAACCAGTTTTCATTGCTCTCCTTTGCCGCCAACTTTGTCCTCGTGCCTTTTATTACTTTCTTTACGCTGCCCCTGGGCGCTGTGTCTCTGATCCTGGGCTGGATCTGGCTGCCTGCAGGCCGCGCGGTGGGCTGGCTGGCGGAGATGCTGAACAATGGAACATTCTGGCTCGTCCGCTGGATGAACGGATATCCGCAGTTTATTACGATATGGAAATCTCCTTCCTTTATATGGATCTGCGCTTATTTCATCCTGCTTTATTTGCTACTATATGGAGCGGGTAAGTACGATCTCCGAGGTTCAGGCAGAGTTACCTATATACGCGGGGACGATACGATCGGGCTTGAGGAGATCAAAGCCTCAGAACGCCCATGGGGTCAGGCGCGGCCAAGCCGCAAAATCACGTCCGCAATGACCGCCATTATACTTGCCTTTATTTTTTTGATATATTGGGAATATAGGCCTACGTCCTTGCACGGGGCGGGACTGATTCAATTTCTGGATGTCGGGCAGGGCGACAGCATTCTGATTACGACGCCGGAAGGCAGGAACATTCTCGTGGACGGAGGCGGCACCGTCACTTTCGGAAAGCCGCAGGATGAATGGAAAAAGCGGAAGAATCCATTTGAGGTGGGAGCAAAGGTTCTAGTTCCGATTCTCAAGCAACGGGGAATTCATCACTTGGATGCGGTCATCATTACGCACGGGGATCAGGATCATGCCGGCGGTATTCAAGCCGTACTGAACCAAATTCCTGTCAAAGCGTTGTTTTTTAACGGTACGCTGGCTGGAACGGCTTCCTTTGACAAGCTGATGGAAACGGCTCTCGAGCGGAAAATTCCGGTGTATGCAGTTCATCAGGGGATGGAGTGGATGCCGGATCACCGTACGGAGCTTACTTTTTTGTCGCCGTCCATAGAAGCTTCCGAGCCTGACGACATACCTGTTGAAAAGAACCAGAACCATATCTCCGTGGCGTTCCTTATGACCATGAACGGAGGAAGATTCCTGTTCACCGGGGATATGGATAAAGCGGCCGAAGAGGATGTACTAAGCATGGGGATGAGCGGGGTTCAAGCGCCTGCAGCTTTTCTGCCGTCAGCAGACGGTCCCGGCATGACTTTGCCGGCTGGCGGCATCGATGCCATCAAAATCGCGCATCATGGAAGCAAGTCGTCCAGCGGGGAAGAATGGCTCCATTATTGGAGCCCGAAAGCTGCCGTTGTCTCTGCGGGAGTAGGCAATCTGTACGGCCATCCCCATGCGGAGGTCGTGGACCGGATTGCGGAAATAAAGGCGCGTTTGTTCCGAACGGATAGGGATGGGGAAATACAGATGCTGGTCAGGACGGACAAGACATGGACGCGTTCTAAGCTCAGCGCAACCCAATGAATTCGAAGGAATGGTATATATTTCAAAACGGGATCATTTGTTAACAAAATCTTAAAGTATTGGCTGAAAAAAACACGTAGAATGGAAGAGTTGGCGCCGTATACATTTGTGATGACGGGCCCACTAGAATTTGGTATTCTTAATTGGGGTTTACCATTGCCGCCAAGATGAAAAATGCCACGACGTACATAAGATTTTACGGGTCTTATAACGGATAAAAAATGTTGGTTACAAATTGCAACCATTTGACGCTCTTACACGTCTGTAAGATTGCAGGGAGAGGGGGATCCTTTGTGGTAGAGCAGGGACTCATCAGAGCCGCTCAATCGGGCGATCGCGACGCTCTAATCACCCTATTAAGAGAAATTGAGCATCAGGTGTACCGCACAGCCTATTACATTTTGAATGATGAACAGGATGCGATGGATGCTTCTCAGGAAGCGCTCATCCGCATTTACACCAAGATAGGCTCCTACGAGGAAAAAGCGCAGTTTAAAACATGGGTTCAACGGATCGTGACCAATATTTGCATCGATAAATTCCGGCGCACGAAGCCAACCGTTTCGATCGATGAGCATGAGCTCGTTTTTCAGGACAAACAGAATGTGGAGCAGGCCGTCATGTCTTCTTATTTGGCCCAGGATATTCAGGAGGCCATTGATCAGCTGCCGGATCACCACAGGAGCGTTATCGTCCTGCGGTATCTCCAGGATTTTTCTTACAATGAAATTGCTGATTGCCTGAACCTGCCTCTCAATACGGTTAAATCCTACTTGTTCAGAGCCAGGCAGCAGCTGCAGAATATGCTCCAAGAGCATCAGAAAGGTGGTGTATCAGGATGAAATGTCCAGAGGTGGTGGAATGGATGCACCGTTACTTGGATTATGATTTAAGCGAGGAAGAGACCGTTCAATTGTATGAGCATTTAAAACAATGTCCTGAATGTACGGAAACCTTTCGGATGCTGAAATCATTATCCCGAGATCTTGAGGATCTACCCAAAGTGACGCCAAAATTCAGTCTTGTCGATGCGATTATGCCCCAGCTTGACGCTATAGATCAGGCACGTCAGGAAAAGAGCGCCTCACGCGAGGAAGCTCCGGCCGAAATGGTGCCTGTGCCCGCTCGCCCCGTTCGGAATAGCAAGTTCCGCAATTCCGTAGCCGGACGTACGGCGATGGGAGCGGTCGCAGCGGTCATTATTCTAGGCGTGGCTATATATAACTATTCGCCGAAGCATCTTTCGACAGCGGAAGAGCCGGCCTTTACAACCGAATCGAAGACTGCCGACACGGCGAATTCCGCAAGCAACACCGTTCAGGGCAGCGGCGGAGAGCAGCAGGACGTCGAGCCGAAGAAGGATGAGGCCGTTTCGGCCGGCGGAAGCTCGCAAATGGAAAGCAATGCGGACATTGCATCGCTAGATAACGGAGAGGCGCTGAAGGCGCCAAGCGATGCGGCAGACAAGGCAGCGAAGGAGCAGCCTGCCGCCCCTAAGTCGGAGCCGGCAAGCAAGAACGACGTCAAGTCGAATCGCAGCGCTGATGCCTCAGCCGGGGATCAAACTGCCACGGGTGCTTCCGTGGATTCAGGAGCTCCGGTGGAATCCTCAAATCCGGCCGCGGCGGATCAAACGAAAACGGCGGATCCGGGCCGTTCCCAGGAAAAGATTGCGGCGGACGGAAGCGGTTCGCAAGATACCGCGTCCAATCCGAAGAGCTCCGGCGAGGCCGGCAGCAGCGGAAATGAGAAGAGCCTTTCCGGAAACGGAATGGCCTCGCTGCTGGCAATGCCGACACAGTTTATTTCCCCGGACGGGAAGTATACGGCTTCGCTAGATGATAGCAAGCTGGTGATCTACAGCGTTTCGGATAAAGACGGCCAGAAAACGGCCGTGAAGACCATTAATTTGTCCGGAACCTGGGTGTCCGGCGTATGGTCTGCGGATAGCACGGTGTTTACCTACCAGACAGAGGATGATCAAGGAACAACAACGAGCAAGACCTATCAGGTGAACGGCTCCGATGCTTCCAATCCTTGATTGATATCCAGGTGAACCCAATAAATAAAATAGCATTGCTGCATGCACACTTTTCAGAGATATGGAATAGAATATACGGTTAGAATTCAACCAGACCCGTCGTATGACCGCAGGCCGCAAAGTTTCTAGAGCTTTGCTCAGCCGGTGTTTATCATAGATGAGCTGGGAGCAAAGGGACCATCCCGCCGGGAGGGTCCCTTTGCTGTTTTACCCGATGCCGATTTTTGATAATATAGTAAAGCAGGCTGATAACAGGATTCGGCTTACATAGAGGAAAGGGGGCCTGAAGGTGGACGTCAAAGCAGCTACTAGGGCGATTAAGCAGGGGGAAATCTCACCGGTCTATCTGCTGTATGGGACCGAAAAATACCAGATGAACGAGTTTGCGTCCTTTCTTGTGGAACAGACGCTTACCCAGGAAGAGCGGGACTTTGCGTTAGTCCATTACGATCTCTCGGATACGCCTTTGCAGGCAGTCGTGGAAGAAGCGGAGATGGTGCCGTTTATGGTACCGCGCAAGCTGATCATGGTGCAGGATGCTTCCGTATTCACGGCAGGCAAGGATCAGTCCAAGCTTGAGCATCGGGTGGAGGCGCTCCTTGAATATATGAAAAATCCGGCGGATTACAGTGTTCTCGTATTTATCGTGAATCACGAGAAGCTGGACGAGCGGAAAAAAATCGTGAAAGAAATCAAGACCAAGGGCACGCTGCTTTCCTTTATGCCCTTGGGCAGTGAGGATTTGCTGAAATGGGTAAGCAAAAAGGCAAAGGAACGCGAGTGCACGCTTCAGGAAGGGGCCGCGGAAACGATCGTCCGCAATGCCGGTACCCAGCTGCAGACGTTGTCTGCTGAAATTGACAAGCTGTGCTTGTATGCAGGCCGAGGCGGCGTGATTGGCGTAGATGTCGTTGAGGAGCTAATTGCGCGGAGTACGGAGCAAAATGTGTTTGCTTTGGTGGAAGACATCGCAAACTTAAGAGTGGACCGCGCATTAGGCATTTTCTACGAGCTGCTCAAGCAGAAGGAAGAGCCGATCAAAATCGCCGCGCTCATTGCCCGGCAGTTCCGCATCATTATGCAAGTGAAGGATCTGGGCGGTCAAAGCTATTCCCAGCAGCAGATCGCCTCCCAGCTCGGGCTGCATCCCTACGCGGTGAAAATTGCGGGCGAGCAGGGACGGAAATTTCAAGCGGCCCAGCTGAAGCAGATTTTGAGCAGGCTTGGTACGTTGGATTATCAAATGAAGACCGGAGCCATCGACAAGGTGCTGGGATTGGAACTGTTTTTGCTCAGATTGGCAGCTTAAGCAGCAGAGAACAAAAGGCTGGACAACCGACCTGCGGAGTGTGCATCCGTCCGTCATTTGTTCGGCCTTTTATCGTACTGGGGCTACATTCTATAAGTTCAAGACTGCTTCAGGGTAAGCAAGGTCAATTCGGGAACGCTGTCCAAACGGAACGGCAGTCGGGTTGTGCCAACGCCCCGGTTCACGTACAAATATTCAGGCCTATGGCTGCCTGCATGGAACGTATACAGTCCTTCCGTATATTTGCGGGCCAGCGGAGGCGTATAAACCGGACCAAACCCCGGCAGCTGCACCTGGCCGCCATGACTATGACCGGATAGCTGCAGATCGACCGGATAACCACTCAAACGGTCGGCGACGTCAGGCTCATGCACAAGCAATAGTACGAACGCGCTCTGATCGATGCCTCGGAAGGTTTTTTTCATATTGGGCGAGCCGAGCAGAAAATCGTCGAGCCCTGCAACGACAAGAAGGCTGTGGCCGAAGGACAGTGTCTGATGCCTGTTTACGAGCAGTGTGAAGCCGCTGTCAGCCATAATCCGGGTGTATGGATGCTTGGCGCCGCCGCCTTGATCGTGATTTCCATATACGGCAAATTTGCCGAGCGGAGCTTTGATTTGCGATAGAATCGGAGCGATGCTGCCGGGGCTCGGATACGCTGCATAATTGTCGATCAGATCGCCCGTAAACACGACCAAGTCCGGTTTAAGCCCGTTGATGCGCTGCACCAGGCTTAGCAGCTTGCTTTTCGTATAGAACTTCCCCAGGTGGAGATCACTAATTTGAATGATGCGAATTCCGTCCAGATCGGTCGTAACCGATGGAGTGCGTATTTCTATGTTCTCCAACTGGAGTAGATTTGGTTCCGCATATCTTGCATAATAGTAGACGGAAGCAGCGGCCAAAAGCGACATCACGGCGATTCCAAGGAACCATTTGAAGCATGCGGGCTTTTTGTGTTTGGTTTTCATAGGAATCCTCCCTTTCGATAAACCCACTATACCGGGGCTGCGTTACACGAATGTGACAGAAGGCGGTCCACGAAGAGGAGATTGCGATGCGAATTTTGATTGCGGACGATGAGCAAGATATGCAGCGTATTTTAGCGGCCTATTTCCGTAAGGAAGGGTACGAGGTATTCACGGCGGGGGACGGCGAGGAAGCTTTGGCTGTTTTTTACCGCGAGAAAATCGACCTTGCCATCCTGGATTGGATGATGCCGAAGCAGAGCGGAATGGATGTCTGCCGGGAAATCAAATCGCGTTCGGACAAAAAAGTGATGATGCTGACGGCAAAAAGTGAAGAGGAAGACGAGTTGAAGGCGCTCAGCATGGGGGCGGATGAATATGTGCGCAAGCCGTTTCATCCGAAAATTCTCGTGCTCCGTGCCAAAAAGCTGCTCGGCGATGAAAAGGGGCTGCGCTACCAATCGCTTCGAATCGATCTCGCGGGCAGCAAAATATATAAGGATGGCGCCGATTTGCAGGTTACCAAAACCGAATTTGAGCTGATGTGCTGTTTTGTCCGCCACAAGGGCCACATCCTGTCGCGGCATCAGCTGCTGGATTTGGTGTGGGGTCTCGATTACTTCGGTGATGAACGAACGGTGGATACCCATGTCCGTCGTCTTCGGTAAAAGGTCGGCGAAGAGCTGATCAGAACGCATCGGGGAATCGGGTACAGCGTGGAGGCGGACGATGAATAAGCTGGGGCGCAAGTTGTTTGTAAGCATCTCGGTTGCGGTCCTGCTCATTTTCGTCCTGTTCGTGCTGCTGGCAAATCTGTTTATGCCGAAATACTATATATACAAGACGAAAGAACAGCTTGGCGAAGCTTTGAACGCAGTCTCTGAACTTCCGGAGGCAACCTGGCTCGAATGGATTCCGCAGCTTGAGCAGCGCTACCATGTGACAATCGTCTATGATGGTGCCCAGAAAAGCGAAAATGACCTGAATGAATCGTTTTTGCAGCAGCTTGCGAAAAAAAAGGTCACGCTGAACAAGTTCTGGATCACGGAAGATTCGCTGGTGAAGGTGAAAGCAGGTAGCCGGGTCAACAAAATATACGATCAAGGCAAGTTGAAATCCAGCTTCTACGCAAGTTTTAACCCAAAGGACCGCTCCATCGTCCTTATCGGGCTTTCGATGGCATACATCAGCGATTCAATCCGGATGATCAACGGGTTTATTTTGATCCTGGCCCTTTGCTCGGTACTGATTATCGTGCTAGTCGTTTGGCTTTTGTCTTTTCGCATGACTCAACCGCTTAAGGAACTGGGCCGGGTGGCGAAGGACATCTCGGAGCTGCGCTTCCGAAAAGCGCGGGTCGGGACGCGGGACGAAATCGGGGAGCTGGCGGAAAGCATCAATGCGATGAGCGACAAGCTGAGCGCGGCGCATGCCGATTTGTCGAGAAGAAACCTGAACCTGAGGCGGTTCATGGCGGATATGACGCATGAGCTGAAAACACCGGTTTCGCTTATTCAGGCCTATGCGGAAGGGATACAGGACGGCCTGGATGACGGAAGTTACGCCGCCACCATTTTGCGTCAGAATGCGAGCATGGCAAAGCTTATTGACGAGTTTCTGGATTTCGCAAAAATCGAGAGGGACGAGCTTGAACTTGCGCCCGTTGCGATTAAAGAATTATTCCGGGAATGTGCCCATACATTCAGCATCGAGCTAGAATCAAGACGTTTGGAGCTGGCTATCCGCGATGAACTGCCGGGCAATCCGGTGATCGAAGCGGACCCTGCCAAACTCCGGATGGTATTCCACAACCTGCTCGGTAATGCGGTTAAATATGCGGCGGACGGGCGGATCAACGTATCCTTCGAGAGAAGGGACGGAGAGATCCAGCTTGTGATGAGCAACCGTTTTTCGGGAGAGATCATGGATGCTTCACGGCTTTGGGAACCTTTTTACGTGGAGGAGAGCTCACGGCATAAGGCCGCATCGGGAACGGGACTCGGGCTGGCCATCGTCCGGACGATACTGGAACGGCATGGGTTCCGCTGCCATGCGGTGACCACAGACCATACCCTCTATATGTATATTTTTTTCAAAGAAAACAGCCCTCATTCTGCGTAGCCGGAATGGGGGCTGTTGCTATGAACGTCATGATTCGCGCATCCCTGCAGAGGAATCAGAGACACACATTTACAGGTCTGGTGCATGGAAGGTGGTCAACTTGCCGCCGTTCTCGATCACAGCTGATTTGGCCGGGACCGTCAGCTGCTGGATGGTATAGTCTTGATCCGAAAAGTTAACCGTGATCCGCAGCCGATCGCCGTAGGAGGCGGATTGCACAAGCCGGTCGGAGGAATAGATATGAAAGGATGTGATCGGCTGGGTAACGGCCTGCTCATGGAAAGGGCTCCACACCTTCAGATAGTCCGTTATCAATTGCTTGTCCTTCTTCCAGCTGTCCTGATCGATATGATAGAGAGGGGGTACGTTGTAAAGAAGGTCCGAAAGCATCCGGCTGCCGATCTCGTCTTTGATTTTCAGGCTTCCCCATTCCCAGTGATGCGTGGTGATCAACGAATCGTTATAGACCAGCTTATACAGCGGCAGTGAGTAGAAGGGGTCTGTATAAATATGCCCGTAAGCGGGTTTAAGCGGAACGGGCTTGGCATACCGTTCCGGGGTACCGCCACCCGCGGACCAATAGCCGCCGACATAATAGGGGCTGGATTTGTTCGTGCGCATATCCGGGTCCGACCATGCGATGACCGGCGTCTCGATGCCATGGGCGAAAGCGACGGTCTGGCTTACCAAGTCGTTGCCGCCTTCGGAGCCGATGACCATATGCTTATCGTCCCGGATGTACTGCATGCGCTCAAGACGCGCCTTCAGATCCTGCTGCTGCGTCGTCGGATGCGACGGGGAATAGTCGTCGTAGACCTCCCCGGTTGCGTCGCAGTCGATAAACCAGGAGTTAACAGCAGTTCGCCTATCCAGCCGAAGAGCGGGTCACGGATTCTTTTGGCGAGAGTGTTCCAATGAATGTTGTCCTCGGTTATGGCCTGGCTGCTCCACAAGTAAATATGCGGCTCGCCAAACAGCTTGCTCACATTCGGATTTTGGGTCGCTTTCTCCGCCAGCGGCGTGAACTCTCCCTTCTCCCGGATATAGGAACGGTAAATGCTTGCGATCCGTGCAGGATCGTTGTCCGTAACATAAATGCGGAAGCGATACGTCTTGTTCGGATTGACCGCTGGAAATTCATGCGTAAAGCTCATTTGGATCGCGGGCTCGGTGCGAAAATGAACGGTGTCGTTGAACATGTCATCGGCAATGTACAGGATGGAGCCCATTTTGTGATTAACGACAAAAAACCGCATGGAAAAGCACTCGATAAAGCTCATGTCGTTATCTTTCAAAAAGCTTTTCCACACCCCGTCCCCGCCAGGGATATACTTGCCTTCGCCGATCGGCAGCATATAGCTGTCACCCTCTACCTTGGGCCACTCAAACCGCTTAGCTCCGGTGGAGGTCAGAGAGACTTCGGCATAACGGTCTTGTTTCTTGATTTGGATGCTTATTTGTTTACGGGGGTACGTCCAGGAGATCGATTCAGGGGTTTTGTCCAGGTTGGTTACAGGTTCTTTCGGCATCGGAAGCGATGCGCTTGTCCGGTTTCCGTTCCTTATGATGAATAGCTGCTCCGTCTCCGGGTCGGCGTCAACATCGAAATCATACGCCGACGGGATAATGGTTGACGTAAGTCCGTTTTGCTCTTGCTGTTTTTCTTGTGCGTGGGGCGGTGCGTTTTGTGATTTTTGCGTATCCGCACAGCCCGGCGTTAGCAGCGTGCATACCGCGCAGCCGATGATGGTGATCGTTTTTATATTCATGATGTTCCCTCCTTGACCCCCAATATAAACCGGGATTGTGACGCCAATGTGTCAAGGAGGGAGGGGAAGGGATTAATGGTGAATGGCTTTGGATGCCGAGGATGAATTCGTTTCGGGTTGATGGCTGAACCGTCCGGACCAAAAGGCCAGCCCCATCGTCAGCAGCAGCAGAACGCCCGTGAGCAGAAATACGGTATGAATGCTGAATACGCCGCTGATAGCGCCGCCCACGAGCGGACCGAGCATACCGCCCAGCTGGTTGGAGGTCTGGCTTAAGCTGAAGGCCCTGCCGCGGAAATCCGGTGTTGTCGCCCGTACGACCAGGCCGTTAAGGGCCGGGAAAACCGCGCAGAAGAAGCAGCCGTACAAAAACCGGACGATGGAGAAGGCCCAGATGTTGTCAAAGGGAATTTGCAGCAGCGAGCCGATGCCGCCAGCAAAAAGGCCGATCAGAAGCACCTTCTGAAAGCCGATTTTATCGGCAAGCTTACCCCAGCGCGAAGCAAACAGGATGCTGGCGACGCCGACAAGCGAGAAAATGATGCCGGCCAGGATGGAAGCGTCAGATGCAGAGTGGCCGAATTGCACGATATACAGCGGAAGGACAGGCTCGATCGTCATGACCGAGAACTGCGTGAACATCGTCAGCACCAGGACGACGAGCAGCAGTTTATTGTGCAGGGCCAGCTTGAAGGTGCTAAACACGGACACGCGCTCTTTTCCGGGGACGAACTTTTCCTCTTTGACGTAGAAAATGACAAGCATGGTCGCCAGAAAACAGAGCACACCCGCGCTTGCGAAGGCCAGGCGGTTATCAAACAATTTGGCCAGCACGCCGCCGAGAAGCGGTCCCATGATGCTCCCGGTCGCCGTAGCCGTGGACATCGTGGACAGGGCATAGCCGACTTTATGCTCCGGCGTATTGGTGCCGACGATAGCGATCGCACCGGGAATGAAGCCGGACAGCAAGCCTTGGAGAATCCGCAAAATAAGCAGCTGCACCGGGCTCGTGACGAAGGAAGTGAGCAGATAAATCACGCACAGTACAAAGCCGGCGCGGACAATCATCGCTTTTCTTCCATACTTGTCGCCGACGGAGCCCCAGAACGGGGAAGAGAGTGCGCCGGCTAAAAAGGCGCTGCTGAACAGCAGTCCGGACCACATTTCAACGTTTTCGGTGACGCCGATTTGGATTAAGAAGATAGGGAGAAACGGAATCACCATAGAGAAACTTGAAGATACGATAAACGATCCGAGCCATAAAACCCATAAGTTTTTCTTCCAGATTTCCACGATCTCGTCATCTCCTTGGTTCTGTTATGTATATGCTGAATTAAAAAGTCCTGACCAGCTTTTCAGCTGTTCAGGACTCTTCTTTTCATCGTATGGATAGCGCATCCTATGCTTGTGCATTCAGAGCGTTAAGTTTTTTCGCCAAGCGAGATTTTTTGCGGCTCGCAGCATTTTTGTGTACGAGACCTTTGCTCACAGCCTTGTCCAGCTTTTGGGAAGCGGCTTGAACTGCAGCTTTTGCAGCTTCAACTTCTGTACCTGTCAGCGCAGCGTCGGCAGCTTTAACAGCTGTACGAAGCGCGGATTTTTGGGAAGCGTTAAGCGCACGGCGTTTGTCATTTGTTTTTACGCGTTTTACGGCGGATTTAATGTTTGGCATTGCATTCACCTCCTGTAAGGCATTCGAATAACTCGAAATGATTCACAACTTAAAATAGTTTAGCATGGGGTACCATAAAAAGCAATACTTAATAGGCTTTGCATAATCATTGGCTTCCTCCCGCACACTATAAGGAAAAGGCAAAGGAGGATGGTTTTCACATGGAACTGGATTTACAGCGGTATTCCGTGCGTACGGATCTGGCGGTGGACGCCCGTGAAATGGCGGCAAAGCAGTATCCCGGCTCGATCCCTGGAGTGGATGAGGAGGTATCCGACAAGGACGGCGTCAAAATTACGCGTTTGAATGTACTCACGGATGAGGGGTCACAGGCTATCGGGCGCGTGAAAGGGCATTATGTTACTTTGGAGGTGCCCGGGCTCCGCAATGGTGATACCGGGCTGCAGGAGCGCGTGACCGAGGCGTTTGCAAGGGAGTTCGAGGATTTCCTGACGCTGATCGGCATTCAGAAAAAAGATTCCGTATTGATCGTGGGGCTCGGCAACTGGAACGTAACACCGGACTCGCTGGGCCCGCTGGTCGTGGAGAATGTGCTCGTCACCCGCCAGTATTTCGAGCTGATGCCGGATCAGGTAGCGCCGGGCTACCGTCAGATTAGCGCCATCGCGCCAGGCGTGCTCGGAATCACCGGAATCGAATCCAGCGAAATCGTCCAGGGTATCGTGGAACGGACCAACCCGGATTTGATTATTGCCATCGATGCGTTGGCATCGCGATCGCTGGAACGGGTCAATACAACGATTCAAATCGCGGACATCGGCATCCATCCCGGTTCCGGCATCGGCAACAAACGCCGCGGCCTGACCAAAGATGTGCTTGGGGTACCCTGCATTGCCATCGGCGTGCCAACCGTCTGTTATGCATCCACGATTGTAAACAATGTCATGGAAATGATGAAAAAGCATTTCGGCCAGGAGACGGATCAAACGAAGCAAATTATGGGCCTCCTCGACGACATCTCCGAAAATGAGCGGCTCGCGCTCGTCAAGGAAGTGCTGGAGCCGCTGGGGCATGATCTGATCGTAACGCCCAAGGAAATTGACGAGTTCATCGAGGATATCGCCAACATCGTGGCGAGCGGACTGAACGCATCCCTGCATGATGCGGTCGATACAGGCAACTCCGGCGCATATACGCATTAATCATAAAAATGAAAGAAGCCTCGCGAATCTAGCAAGGCTTCTTTTTTTTTGCGAATATATCATTTTCGGTTCTATCGATTCTCTTACTCTCATAGTTTTGAAGTATACAAGAGATGAGATCAGGAGGACGACGTGATGAAGAGGAATGGGTTTCAACTATGGAATATCGGCAAATGGAGAGCCAAACTACTGCGAATGTTGTCCATGGGAAGAACATTTTTGCTGCTGATGCTAAGTTCGTTTGTTTTTTTCTTGCTGCTCGGTCTGGGCGGAATGATGGAACATAAGCTGAATTCTTCAACCGTCTCTTCCATGAAGGGGTTCGCCGGATCGCTTTCCAGCAAGTTTTTTATGGATATGCTGGGCATGGAGCTCCCTCATCTGGATAAGGAAAAAGGGGGCTCAACCTTCTCGGGCGAGAAGATGACCACTTTTGTATTCCAAATGCTGACGAGCGTGAACCCGCGGGATCCCAAAAGCCTGCTTGCCAAGGAGATGCCGGGCATGAGCGCCAATGATCCGGTGCTGCTGAGAAGTGCTGCCGGCAACCAGAATCTTGACCCGCCGGAAGACTTCCACCTTCCGCCGGAAACAGATGACAAGGGCGAACAATCGGCGAAAACGGATCAGCCGCAGGCACCCTCGAAAGCGCCTGTCTCTACGACGGATCATCCCCCGGTGAAGGAGCCGGAACCGGGCGGCAAGAAAGAGCCGGGAAATCCGGGGAATGCGGGAAATGCAGGAAATGCAGGAGAAGGCAAAAAAAATCCGAACCAAACACCAGCCCCTCCGGCCAATGCAACCGGCAAAAAGGTGGTCATGATCTACCACTCGCATCCACGGGAGGCCTATAACCCGCTGCTGAGCAAAGCGAGCTCGAACCCAAGCTCCAAATCCCCGTCGCAAAATGTGATGCTGGTCGGCAAATATGTGGCGGATAAGCTGGAGTCGCTGGGCGTAGGAACCCTTCATTCGGAAAAGGATTACGCGACGACAGTGAACGACTATAACTATAACTTTTCATATAAATACTCCCGCCAGACGGTAAAAGAAGCGCTCTCCCAGAACAACGGCCTGGATTATCTGATCGACATCCACCGCGACTCGCAGCGGCATGACAAGACGACAACGGTCATCGGCGGAGCCGGCTATGCACAGGTATTCTTCATCGTCGGCCACGAAAACAAAAACTGGCGTAAAAACGAAGCGTTCGCAAGCGCCATTCACGAGCAGCTGGAAAAATCGTATCCGGGTATATCCCGCGGAATTTGGGGGAAAACTTCGGCACAAGGCAACGGTGAATATAACCAATCCCTGGCGGACAACAGCATCCTGATCGAGGTCGGCGGCATTGACAGCACGAATGAAGAGCTGAAGCGAACCGCGGAGCTTCTGGGCCAGATTATAGCGGATTTGTACTATAAAGATCAGAAGGCTGAAAAAGCAAATGCGGACACCTCGGTATCCGCGGCCAAAGCAGGCGCGAAAAGCTGATTAAGACATAGGTTAGAGGAGGAAACGGCGATGTCGAGATGGGGAAAGCGGATATGGATGGTGGGAATTTGGGCGGGAATCGGCGTACTGATCGGCATGCAGCTGGCCGGCTCCGGCGGTTCGCCGGATACCGGCAAAACGCCGGCTTATGCAGATCTGTCAACAGTACAAACGGTCGGTACGAAACAGACTCCCGCGCCACGCCAAAGCTCGAACCATTTCAAGGTTGAGGAGCAGCCGGAACAGGTGGAAGCGCAGGATCTCAGTCCCAAGACGCCGGAGCAGATTCTGTCCACGAATGCGAACAAGCCGACGGTAGACGTGCTGGCCGACAAGACAGCCGGTCTGCTGCAAGACTTGTCCCAGAAAGGAATCCGCATGGTTGTCTCCCTCTTCGATTCCATTACCGATTAATCCTTTGCCTGTGGGATTGCCCGCCTTTATTTCAACTGCTATAATGAATTGATTGACACATCAGGCTGTTTTGGGGGTAGGGCATGACAGACGTACAAGCTAGGCAAAAAAATATTCGTAATTTCTGTATCATTGCACATATAGACCACGGCAAATCGACACTTGCCGACCGGATCTTGGAGTATACAGGCGCATTGACTTCCCGGGAGATGCAGGAGCAGGTGCTGGATCAAATGGATCTCGAACGCGAACGCGGAATCACAATCAAGCTGCAGGCCGTGAACCTTACATACAAGGCGGACGACGGTCAAGAGTATTTAATCAATTTGATTGATACCCCTGGGCATGTTGACTTTACCTATGAGGTATCGCGAAGCCTTGCGGCATGCGAAGGCGCGCTGCTGGTCGTGGATGCGGCGCAGGGCATTGAAGCTCAAACGCTGGCGAACGTGTACCTGGCACTGGATAATAACCTGGAGATCATTCCGGTCATCAACAAGATCGACCTGCCGAGTGCCGATCCGGAACGGGTCAAACAGGAAATTGAAGACGTCATAGGTCTGGATGCCAGCGAAGCGGTCCTTGCTTCGGCCAAGGCAGGCATCGGCATCAAGGAAATTCTCGAACAGATCGTCAAGCAGGTTCCGCCTCCTACCGGAGAATCGGAAGAACCGCTGAAGGCGCTCATTTTCGACTCGCATTATGATCCTTACAAAGGCGTCATCGTTTACGTCCGTGTCGTGAACGGCAGCATCAAAACCGGATCGAAGATCAAAATGATGGCGACCGACAAAACCTTTGAGGTCATTGAGGTAGGGGCCTTCAAACCGCGGATGACGATCGTGGACGAGCTGAAGGTCGGCGATGTAGGCTTTATCGTGGCAGGCATCAAGCATGTCGGCGATACGCGCGTCGGCGATACCGTCACCGATGCGAAGAATCCGACACTGCAGCCGCTGCCGGGTTACCGCAAAATCAACCCGATGGTCTACTGCGGCCTGTATCCGATCGAAACGTCGGAATACAACGATTTGCGCGAAGCGCTTGAGAAGCTGCAGCTGAATGACGCGTCCTTGAGCTTCGAGCCGGAAACGTCCAGCGCACTGGGCTTCGGCTTCCGCTGCGGATTCCTCGGCCTCCTCCACATGGAGATCATTCAGGAGCGGATCGAACGCGAATTCAACATTCCGCTCATTACGACCGCACCAAGCGTTATTTACCGCATCGAGCTGACGAACGGCGAAACGATCCAGATCGATAATCCGTCCAACTATCCGGAGGTCGGTAAGATTGAAGCGGTAGAAGAGCCTTACGTCAAGGCAGGCATCATCGTACCGAATGATTTTGTCGGTACCGTCATGGAGCTCTGCCAGAACAAACGCGGCGAATTCGTGAATATGGAATACATGGATACGACCCGTGTGACGATCACCTACGAGATTCCGCTGTCGGAAATCGTATACGATTTCTTCGACCAGCTGAAATCCGGCACCAAAGGGTACGCTTCGTTCGATTACGAGATTTCCGGGTACCGCAAATCGAATCTCGTAAAGATGGACATTTTGCTGAACGGCGAACAGGTGGATGCCTTGTCGTTCATCGTGCACCGCGACCGGGCATACCATCGCGGACGCATCATTTGCGAAAAGCTGCGCGAGCTCATTCCGCGCCAAATGTTCGAGGTGCCGATCCAGGCATCCGTCGGAACGAAGGTCGTTGCGCGTGAAACCGTTAAGGCCATGCGGAAAAACGTCCTTGCCAAGTGTTACGGCGGTGACATTTCGCGTAAGCGGAAGCTGCTCGAGAAGCAGAAGGAAGGCAAAAAGCGCATGAAGCAGGTCGGCAGCGTCGAGGTGCCGCAGGAAGCGTTTATGGCCGTTCTCAAAATCGACGACAATTAGGATGGATTTTTTGGGAGGGGGGCCTTTGACGGTGTCCCTTCCGCAGTCCGGCCTGCACAGGCCGGCTAATGAGCTTTACACGACAGCAGCCCCACTCTGTGTGGGGTTTTTAACATATTAAGGAGGGAATTGAACCATGACAGTTATTAAACCGCATGCCGCGGAAGCCGCGATATCCCAGGGGAACCGGAAGCCGCAGGCGGTATATCTTCACATTCCCTTTTGCACCAACAAGTGCTTTTACTGCGATTTCAACTCGTATGTGCTGAAGAACCAGCCTGTAATGGAATATTTGCAGGGCCTGGAGCGCGAAATGGAGCATACCGTCAAACAGGTGCCTCCCGGCGAAATCAAGAGCATATTCGTAGGGGGCGGGACGCCGACCGTTTTAAAGCCGGATGAAATGGCGTATTTCCTGAAAACAGTGCGCACATATTTTCCGGATTGGTCCGAGGATATCGAGTTTTCCATGGAAGCGAATCCGGGTACCACGGATCTGGAAAAATTGTCGGTGATGCGCGAGGGCGGCGTCAACCGCGTCAGCTTCGGCGTGCAGTCCTTCCAGAATGAGCTGCTCCAAGGCATCGGGCGGATCCATGATGCGGATGACGTCTATCAAAGCCTGGAAAATGCCCGGAAAGCCGGCTTTGAGAATATGTCGATCGACCTGATGTTCGGCCTGCCGAATCAAACCGTCGAGATGCTGGCGGAGAGCGTAGACAAGGCTCTGGCGCTCGACCTGCCGCATTACTCCATTTACAGCTTGAAGGTGGAGGAGAATACGCTTTTCCATACGATGTACAAAAAGAACCAGCTCCCGCTTCCCAGCGAAGATGACGAGCTGCAAATGTATCTGCTGCTGATGGATCGCATGAAGAAGGCCGGATACGGGCAGTACGAGATCAGCAATTTTGCCAAGCCGGGCTATCACAGCCGCCATAACATGGCTTATTGGCTCAATGAAGATTATTACGGACTCGGCGCCGGGGCTCACGGTTACGTCTCGCATCAGCGCCACATGAATATCAAAGGCGTGAATCCTTATACGGAAGCTACGAAGGAAGGCCTGCCGCGGCTGGAGACGTTTACCGTTCCAAAAGAGGAAGCGATGGAGGATTTCATGATGGTTGGACTGCGCGTGCTGAAAGGCGTTTCCAATCAGCATTTCGAGGACCAGTTCGGGCTGACGATCGAAGAGGTGTTCGCAGAGCCGCTTCAGAAGATGCTGAGTGCAGGTCTGATGGAAAAAACGGGCGAAGGCTACCGTCTCAGCGAACAGGGGCTTCTGTTTGGCAATGACGTGTTCGGCACGTTTATCGGGTCGTTGACGCTGAAAGAATAGCTTGAACTTCTATGCGTGATGTTGTATATTTATTCATATTATAAAACAGCACGTATTAAGGATGCGCAAAAAAGCTCCGGGCAATAGCCTGTTTTGCATCATCCTTACCATAGGAGGAGAAGTAAGATGCCGGCTGTAGTCACTTGCAGAATGGCGGTCCCGGAGGATGTTGAGCCGCTCTTTCAAATGATAGATGGATATGCGCAGAAAGGAATCATGCTGCCCCGCTCCCGCAAGGTGCTGGAGAAGCAGCTGGACCAATTCGTCGTCGCGGAAATCGACGGCTCCGTGATCGGCTGCGGATCGCTCTGCCGCCTGGGCAACGATCTGGTCGAGATTCGCTCCCTGGGCATTATGGACGGACATAAGGGCATGGGAATCGGCTCCAAGCTGGTCAATAAGCTGACAGAGGAAGCCATTCGTCAAGGCATACCTAAAATTATGGCGTTAACGTACGAGGTATCCTTTTTCCTGAAAAACGGTTTTTCCGTTGTGGAAAAGGAAATCTTCCCTGAAAAGGTATGGACGGATTGCGTGAACTGCAGCAAGCAGGCCTGCTGCGACGAAATCGCGGTACTGAAAATGCTGCCCTAGCCAGAGCTTGATTCAAGCATGGCCTTCGACGGAACATCTCGAGCCACTTCCTGATGAGCGGGTACGCTTTGAAGGGAGTGGTTTTATTTATTGTTAACCATGAGAAAAATTTCACAAATTAATCATATATGCGGCGTGCGATGGTTCAAATTCATTCTATCCTAAATTTAGGAAAACAACAACATGATACACAGCCGAACGACAACGACGATTCCAGAGGGGATGAGCTTCATGAAAGAGGTATTTGTGCTTGGCGGAACGGGTTTTCTCGGATATTACACCGTAAAAGAATTGCTGCGGCGCGATTACAAGGTATCGACGATCTCGCTGCCTCCAATGCCGGCCGAGGAGTTACTACCGAAAGAAGTTGATTGCAGGCTCGGAGACATTAACCAAATGAGCGATGAAGAGGTATTGGAGCTGTTAAAAGGGAAATACGCCTTTGTATATGCCGCCGGAGCGGATGAACGCGTCGTACCGGATGCGCCTGCGATGAAATTTTTCTATGAAGCAAACGTGCTTCCAACCCAGCGTCTGGCCCGTATCGCAAGACAAGCCGGGGTCCAAAAGTTCGTGCTGTTCGGTTCGTATTTCGCGCATTTTACCGAGGTTTGGACGGATCTGAAGCTCAAGGAACATAACGCTTATCCCCGCACGCGCCTGCTGCAGGAAGAAGTTGCCTATATGGAGGGCGAGGGAGGCATGGACGTCATGACGCTCCGCCTGCCTTATATATTTGGAATGATGCCTGGACGCCAGCCGCTTTGGACCATGTTCGTGGATCGGGTTAAGGGTCAAGAGATTGTGCCGGTACTGGGCGGCGGAACCGCAATGGTAACCGGTTCAGCAGGTTGCGGAAGCTGCCGTCGGGGCGATCGAGAACGGCAAGCATCGGACGGGTTACGCGATCGGCGGAATCAACATGAAGCACAGCGAGTTTCATCAGATTATTGCGGACCTGCTCGGGCAGACGGACACCAAGGTGGTCGTCATGCCGCTGGAGCAGATGAAGCCGGCAATGGAAAAAATTGATGCCGAAACTTTGGCCCATGGCAAAGAGCATGGCATTCATATCGCAGACACAGCCGAAACGCAGAACAGAGATGCATATCTTGACCCGCAGGATACGATGCCGGTTCTGGGATACAAAGAAGCTGACGTCAGAGCTGAAATGATCGAAACGCTGAAAAAATGCATTGAGGGCTAAGTAAGCAAGAGGCGATAAAAAACCATATAAACCATTTCCTGTTCGAGTCATGTATGATGGCTGAAGGGGAAATGGTTTTTTTATACATAAAAAAATGAACGATTGCCCGAAGTTATGGGTCATATTATCGAGACGCCAAATGAGGGAGGTGCCAATCCATTGAATGACCGCGAGCTTTTCGAGGCTTACAAGGAACAAGTCTATCATCTCTGCTATTACATGATGCAGAACCGCGCTGACGCCGAGGATCTTTGCCAGGAGGTGTTCGTCAAAGCGATGCTGGCCGACAGGTCGCAAGTCCGTGAGCTGAAGCCCTGGCTGCTTAGAATTGCGTCGAATGAGTGCAGCAGCGTGCTTAGAAGGCGAAAGAACGGCTGGGCTAAGGAACTTAGGGCCTACCTGCTGACCCGCCCCCGTGCTTCCCATTCAGTAGAGGAGATTGTGGACCAACGGGAAGTGCGAATGGAGTTTCAGCAGCTGTACGGCAAGCTTCCGGATAAAATCCGGATGACAGTCATCCTGCGATATGTCAATGATCTGACGGTGCCGGAAATTGCGGAGATGCTCGGCATCCCCGAAGGCACGGTGAAATCGAGATTGAACCGGGGGACCAAGCTGCTGGGGCGAATGTCTGCATTTCATGAAAAGGAGATGATCCGAAATGAGTCGGTTTTATAAGGAACGGGTTCAGGAAAAGCTTCAGGCTCCTCCCCACCCGGACTATGACCGGATGTGGGAGAACATTGAGCGGGAGGTATCGGCGCGCAGATTGAATGCGTCTTCGGTGAAATCCGCAGGCGCGAGGAAAAAATGGATTCCAGCTGCCATCGTTTTTGCCTGCTTTATGGCTGCCGCCGTTCCCGTGTTTGCGGGAGTATCGCTGAACTGGAGCAGCCTGTATGGAGGACGTACCGTAAGCAATGCGCTTAATAACGGGATCGGCCAGCGCTACGATATGAATGTAACCAGCAAAGGCGTGACGATGAGCTTGAAGGGGGTCGTCACCGATGGAGAGAGAATGAAAATACTCGTTTCGATCGATACGGATGCGAAGCTTGAAGCCCAGGACGCCGTGGAGCTGGAGCATGTGGTGATCAAGGACGAGTCGGGTGCGGAAGAGCCCGTGAACGGATATTTGCGATACGACGAGGCTAGCGGAAAGCTGCTCGGGATTTATGAAGCCAATGACATTTTGAAGCAGGGCCAAAAAAGCTTGACGCTTGAGGCCGACAACCTCGTCACCTACAAGCCGGTCGAAAAGCGGCTGAACAAGGTGCCAAACACCGGGGATACGATTGCGACCGGGGAAGCTTTGTATCCCGAAATCGGCGTAAAGTCGGTGACCGAGTCTAAGAACAGTCTGGCCGTCCGTTATAACGTTGCCGTAACCGATCATAAAGTCGAGGGGCGGGGCGATCCGCATTTGACGCTCGATAACGGCAGCCGCGGAATGCTGACGCAGCTCCCGCCGGAAGATGATGGGGTTCTGATCGAGCAGCTTTTCAGCAATATGACCTTGAAAGACTGGGAAGCGTCCAAGCCGAGCTTCAATTATATGAAGGAAACCGTTCGGATTCCGGGGGCCTGGTCTTTCCATTTCCAAGCGGACGGCAAGAAAGCAAGCGAAGCTGTGTATACGCAATCTCTGCAAGGGGTCGAAGAGTTCAAACAAAAAACAGGAGTCCAGCTGGATCAGTTAATCATCACGCCGCTGGAAATCGTGATCTCCATTAAGGATGACAGATCCATGGAGGAACGCAGCACGCAAGCCGATGTCATGTTCAAGGACGTCCGTCTGCAGGTAGGCGGACAGGAGATAACTGGCTCCTATACCATTAAAGGAGATGATCCGAGCCACTATACGCATGTGTTTGCCTTCGAGTCACCGGAGTGGTACAAGGATTGGTCCAAGGTTCCGATGAAGCTGCTGCTGAAGAATGCCAACGTAACGATGCGGGATGTTACACGAAACTGGATGACCTTGAAGCAGCCTTCGGCCTTGAAGCAGTCGGTAGATATCAAGCTGGAGTCCTTCATCGTTCATTTCACCTATTATATGGATGGCAAGGATTTGGTGGTGGAATCCGATTCGGAATCCGATATCTTCAGGGGAATCAGCCAAACGACGCTCAAGGTAGACGGGAAGACGCTCTTTCCGAAGATGACGCCGAGGGGACCAGGGTCGCAGAGCAAGCATATCGATCGATATCCGGATTTTGCAATGAAGCATACGGTTGAGCTGAATCCGGGATTTTATATCTACTATGATGCCGGCCGGGACATGGAATTTATGCTTCGTTAATATTGAAAAATCCGACCCGTCGCTGTGATTTTACATGGAATCTGAACAGATACCGAACTGACTTGACAATGCTCAGGTCAGTTTGGTATTTTTGTATTAGTGCTTAGCACTCATTGAAGTCGAGTGCTAACGATTGCGAAATTTATGGACCAAAGGGAGGGGAAGACATGCTTACCGAACGCCAAAAATTGATATTGAATGCCATTGTTGACGATTATATCCGTTCTGCGGAACCTGTCGGCTCGCGCAGCATATCGAAACGGGGAGATGTCGGATACAGTCCTGCGACCATACGCAATGAAATGGCTGATTTGGAGGAGCTTGGATTTTTGGAGCAGCCCCATACGTCGGCCGGACGCATCCCTTCTCACAAAGGTTACCGGTATTATGTGGATCATCTGGAACCGATCCATGAAGCGCTCCCGGCGGAGCTGCGCACACTGCGTGCCTTCTTCGCGGAGAAGCTGAACGCGACGGAACAGGTCATCCAGCACGCCGCGATGATCCTTTCCCATATGACCAACTACACTTCCATCCTGCTAGGGCCGGAAGTTTTTCATACGTGTTTGCGCCATTTCCAGCTTTTGCCGCTGAATGAGACGACGGCGGTGGCCATTATCGTGACCAGCACGGGCCAGGTTGAGAGTAAGACGGTGGCCATACCGCCCGGTATTTCTGTTTCAGAAATGGAAAAGGTGGTAAATCTGCTTAACAGCAAGCTGGTCAATGTGCCGCTTTATAAGCTGAAAACCCGGCTCTACCGGGAGCTGGGCCAGGAAATGCAGCGTCACTTGACTAATTTTGAAGAAATCATGGGTATTCTGGATAACATATTCGTGGACGATGAGACCGATCAGCGTGTGTACTTGAGTGGTGCAACCAATATGCTGAGGCAGCCGGAGTTCAAGGATGTGGAGAAGGTCAAGGATATTCTGGATCTTCTTGAGGAAACGCCGACGCTGATGAAGATGATGGCGGCGACGCAGAATGGATCGGGTATTCAAGTACGAATCGGTACCGAAAATGATCATGAGGCCTTTGCCAACTGCAGCCTGATTACAGCTACCTATTCATTGGACGGTACGGCACTCGGAACGATCGGAATTCTCGGACCTACCCGGATGGAATATGCGAGGGTCATGAATTTGCTCGGTATTTTGTCCAAAGACCTCACTACAATGCTGTCGAAGCATTATAAATAAGGAGGCATGAGGACGGATGAGTCAAGGCCAACAGCCGGTGCGCGAAGGCGAGGAGCGGTACGCGGCGCTGCTTAACAACAGCAATGCCGTCCGTGCCATCACCTCGGCGGTCGAAGGAACCTTAGGCCCTAAAGGGCTGGATGTTATGCTGGTTGGCGACCGCGGAGAAGTGATTATTACGAACGACGGGGTCACCATTCTCGATAAAATGGATGTCAGCCACCCGGCAGCGAGGCTGCTGATTCAGGTGGCACGCTCCCAGCAGAAAAAAGTGGGGGATGGAACCACCACCGCCACCGTGCTTGCAGGGGCGCTGGTCCAGGAAGGAGTCTCCCAGATCGTGCGCGGTGTGCCGGCTTCCAAAGTGGTGGCTGGCATGCAGCAGGGCATCAAGATGGCTTGCGATTCCTTGCGGAGCCGAGCGAAGGATATCCGGGACTTGAACGATCCGCTGCTCGCCAAAGCCGTGTATGTCGCCGGCCGAGAACGGGAAGAAATCGTGTCCCTGGTGATGGAAGCGGCCGCGATTATCGGCATCCGCAAACTGCAGGATCCGTCCTATTTGCTGGCCGATGCGGTGACAGCGCACGAGAAGGGGAATCATGAGGTGTTCGAAGGCCTTTTGCTCAGGCAGATGCCTCTGTATCCTCATGATGCTCCAGTACTGGAAGATACCCGCATTCTTATTTTGCACGATGCGCTCGAGCCGGAAAGCCTGGATGAGGAAGTGCTGACGACCGAAGCAGGCTTCGCCCGCTACATGGATCTGCGCGAACGCTTTGCCCGTGATTTGCAGGGCTTGGCGGAGCTGGGCGTGGGCCTGGTACTGCTGGAGAAAGGCATTCATCCCGATGCCGAACAATTTTGCATGGATCACGGAATGATGGTCATTCCACGGGTAAGCCGGAGTGATCTGGCCCGCGTCAGCGCGATGACCGGAGCCGTGCCGCTCAGGCGGACGGCCTTACATAAGGAGCGGGAGCCGCTGCGCCGACTGCTCGGCTTCACTCCGCGGGCATGTTACGATGAGACGCTCGAACGTGTCCGGATCAGCAGCGGCGCACAAAAGGAAGACCCGTTTGTGACGCTTATCGTCGGAGCCAGCACGGCCGAGGTGGTCGGCGAATCCGCACGGATCGCCGCGGATGCGGCCTCCGCGCTTCAAGCGGCCATTGCAGGAGGGATCCTGCCCGGCGGAGGCACGGCCGAGCTGGCCGTTTCCTACGAGCTTGAACGAAGCCGTGAGGCCGTGAAAGGGATGGAGGCATTCGGCATCGCTGCCGTTGCCGCCGCCCTGCGCAAGCCGATGTCGCAAATTCTTTTGAATGCAGGCTATAATCCGCTTGAGAAAATGGAAGAAGCGCGTGCCGCACAGCTCTCGGAGGGCTGCGACGACATGGGGGTGGACTGCGATACCGGCTTCGTGATCCATTACGAGGACCGGGGCATCGTGGATCCGGCATGGGTGAAGATCCACGGCCTGCAGACAGCCGGCGAGGTTGCTGCGGCAGTGCTGCGCATTCATAATGTAATTAAAATGAGAAGCGCCCACCGATCTGAGGATTGATTCGGCGCGAACGCAAGGCGTAAGGTTGCCACAAAAAGATATAGAGCATATTAAGGAGGTGAAGACATCTTGAAACAAAACGATCCATCTCAAGAGTTGGACAATGAATTGAATGAAAACCGCGAACATGCGGAAACGGACAATGAAAATACAGCCGCACAGGCCGACACGGATGCTTCTTCTACGGAAGAGGGAAATGTGGAGGTATTGGACGCGTCCCATCTGAAAAGCGAGGTTCAGCGCCTGCAAACGCTGGCCGATGATTATCAGCAGCGTTCCCTGCGCACCCAGGCGGATTTTGATAACTTCCGCAAGCGGACGCAGAAGGAGAAGGAGGATTTCGCGAAGTATGCGTCGTCCAAGCTGATTACCGAGCTGCTTCCGATCATTGATAATTTCGAGCGTGCCATCAGTGCCGCAGGCGACATTGCCGACAATGATTCCTTCGCCAAAGGCGTGGGCATGATTTTCCGCCAGCTGGAAGGCGTGCTCAAAGCCGAAGGCCTGGAGCCGATGGAAGCCGTGGGACAGCCGTTTAATCCGGAATTCCACCAGGCGATCATGCAGGTCGAAAGCGATGAGCATGAGGAAGGCATCGTGGTTGAGGAAGTGCAGAAGGGCTACATGCTTAAGGACCGAGTGCTTCGTCCCGCCATGGTTAAAGTCAGCATGTAATTTGATGGCTGTTTCAATATAAAAACAATCACATTCATTATTCTGAAGGAGGATATTTTTCATGAGCAAAGTTATCGGTATTGACCTTGGAACCACCAACTCCTGCGTAGCCGTTATGGAAGGCGGCGAGGCTGTTGTTATTCCTAACCCGGAAGGCGCGCGTACAACCCCTTCGGTTGTAGGCTTCAAAAAAGACGGCGAGCGCATCGTCGGCGAAACAGCAAAACGCCAGGCGATCACCAACCCGGACCGTACCATCCATTCCATTAAACGTCACATGGGTACAAACCATAAAGAAACTATCGAAGGAAAAGACTATACGCCGCAAGAGATTTCGGCCATGATTCTGCAAAAGCTGAAATCCGATGCTGAAGCATACCTGGGCCAACCGGTTACTCAAGCGGTTATTACCGTACCGGCTTATTTCAATGACAGCCAGCGTCAAGCAACCAAAGATGCAGGTAAAATCGCAGGCCTTGAAGTTCTTCGTATCGTCAACGAGCCAACGGCGGCAGCTCTGGCTTACGGCCTGGAAAAGTCCGAAGACCAAACGATCCTGGTATATGACCTGGGCGGCGGTACCTTCGACGTATCCATTCTTGAACTGGGCGACGGCTTCTTCGAAGTAAAAGCAACCAGTGGTGACAACCACCTCGGCGGCGACGACTTCGACCAAGTGATCATCGATTACCTCGTGAGCGAATTTAAAAAGGATCAGGGCATTGACCTGAGCAAAGATAAAGCAGCAGTACAGCGTTTGAAAGACGCGGCCGAAAAAGCGAAGAAAGAGCTTTCCGGCGTCCTGACAACGACAATCTCTCTGCCATTTATCACTGTAGCAGACGGCGTGCCTCAGCACTTGGAGGTTAACTTGACTCGTGCTAAGTTCGAGGAAATTTCTGCTGATCTGGTAGAACGTACACTCGGACCAACTCGTCAAGCGCTTAGCGATGCTGGCATGACTCCGAACGATATCCATAAAATCGTTCTGGTCGGCGGTTCCACGCGTATTCCAGCCGTTCAGGAAGCGATCAAAAAGCTGACAGGTAAAGAGCCTCATAAAGGTGTTAACCCGGATGAAGTGGTTGCCCTAGGTGCAGCGGTTCAAGCCGGCGTATTGACTGGCGACGTTAAAGACGTAGTCCTGCTGGACGTAACTCCGCTGTCCCTCGGTATTGAAACCGCAGGCGGCGTATTCACGAAAATGATCGAGCGCAACACGACGATCCCAACCAGCAAATCGCAAGTCTTCTCGACTTACGCTGATAACCAGCCAAGCGTAGAAATCCACGTGCTTCAAGGCGAACGCCAAATGGCGGCGGGCAACAAAACGCTTGGACGCTTTATGCTGGGAGACATCCCTCCGGCACCGCGCGGCGTACCGCAAATCGAAGTTACGTTTGACATCGATGCCAACGGTATCGTCAATGTATCGGCTACAGATAAAGGCACGAACAAAACGCAAAAAATCACAATCACTTCCTCCAGCGGCCTGAGCGACGACGAAGTGGAACGCATGATGAAGGATGCCGAAGCGCATGCCGAGGAAGACCGCAAGCGTAAAGACCTGGTTGAAGCGAAAAACAACGCTGATCAGCTCGTGTACTCCACGGACAAAACGATTAAAGATCTTGGCGACAAGGTCGATGCGGGTGAAGTCGAAAAAGCGAATGCAGCAAAAGATAAAGTGAAAGCTGCCCTCGAAACCGACGATCTGGAACAAATCCAGAAAGCAACCGAAGAGCTGACTGAAATCGTTCAACAGCTGTCCGTTAAACTGTATGAGCAAGCGGCTCAAGCCCAGCAAGGCGCCGAAGCAGCTCAAGGCGGCCAGGAAGGCGCAGCGAAGAGAGACAACGTCGTCGATGCGGACTATGAGGTTGTTGACGAGGATAAAAATCAAGGTTAACCTATAGAAAGTTATGTTCAGGAAGGGAAGGTCAAAGCCGGGGCATCCCGATGCTTTGGCTTTCTTTTTTCCATGAGCGGCATACTTTAAAGGATACAACGGGGGTGGAAGAGTGGCTGATAAGCGTGATTACTATGAGGTGCTGGGCGTAGGCAAGGATGCTTCCGACGATGACATTAAAAAAGCATACCGCAAGCTTGCCCGGCAATATCATCCGGACGTAAACAAAGCGGCTGACGCGGAAACCAAGTTCAAGGAAGTCAAGGAAGCATACGACGTGCTCAGCGACGGCCAGAAACGCTCCACTTATGACCAATACGGACACATCGATCCGAACCAGGGCATGGGCGGAGGATTCCAGGGAGCCGATTTTGGAGGCTTTGGGGATATTTTCGATATGTTTTTCGGAGGCGGCGGCAACCGTCGGGATCCGAATGCACCGCAGCGGGGAAATGACCTGCAGTATACGATGACCATTGAGTTCAAGGAAGCGGTATTCGGCAAGGAAACGGATATTACGATTCCGCGCACCGAAAACTGCGACACCTGTCACGGCACCGGCGCCAAGCCCGGCACGAAGCCGCAGACCTGCTCCGTGTGCCACGGCTCCGGCCAGCAGGAAGTGGTTCAGAATACGCCGTTTGGCCGTATGGTGAACCGCCGCAGCTGTTCGAACTGTAACGGCACGGGGCAAATTATCAAGGACAAGTGCTCGACCTGTGGCGGCAACGGCAAGGTGAAGAAGCAGCGCAAAATTCACGTCAAAATACCGGCCGGTGTGGATGACGGAGCTCAGCTCCGAATGACCGGCGAAGGCGAAGGCGGACTCCGCGGCGGTCCTTCAGGCGATTTGTATATCGTGATCCGTGTCAAATCGCATGATTTCTTCGAGCGCGAAGGCGACGATATTTATTGCGAAATTCCGCTGACCTTTGCACAGGCGGCTCTCGGCGATGAGATCGAGATCCCGACACTGACGGAGAAAGTGAAGCTTAAAATTCCTGCGGGAACCCAAACGGGGACGTATTTCCGCCTGAAGGGCAAGGGTGTTCCACGCCTGCGGGGCATTGGACAGGGCGACCAGCATGTGAAGGTCGTGGTCGTGACGCCAAGCAAGCTGAGCGAAGAGCAGAAGGAATTGCTACGTCAGTTCGCCTCGATGGACGGGGAACAGACGCATGAGCATGAGCAGTCCTTTTTCGACCGCATGAAGCGTGCCTTTCGCGGCGACTGAGTGAAACGAATTGGTGAATATGGCATGAACCGACCCGTAGGGGTCGGTTTTTTGCGTTAGACAAGCCTGCCGCGGATGACGTAAAGCAAATGTTTCTATTTAAGCCTGGATGCGCATATTCATTCCGGATTGGGCAGAACCTAACGTCAGGCAGCAGAGCCTAGGAACTGACTGGATAACCAGATTATCGATACGAGCAGGTGAATGCATGTGAGTGAAAAAAATATTCTGGCTTACTTTAAAAGCCCGGAAGAGGCGGAAGGCGCGGCGAAAAAACTGAAGGTGCTGCGCGTAGTCGACATGTCCATTGACCGCTTCAGCCTCTATCCCGGAACACGGATGTACGGCGCGAATTTATTTGCCGGAGACATGGTCAGCTTGTCTTCA
The DNA here is from genome assembly GCF_004001045.1 of Paenibacillus chibensis. Classification (GTDB taxonomy): domain Bacteria; phylum Bacillota; class Bacilli; order Paenibacillales; family Paenibacillaceae; genus Paenibacillus_AQ; species Paenibacillus_AQ chibensis. The sequence goes on along the minus strand of NZ_BIMK01000007.1, from coordinate 194,013 downwards.
GCGGCATACGGCACTTCGTTCAACGGAGAAACCTCAGCCATACTGGCGGCGTCGGATCCATCAGCCAGCGGCATGAGTGACGGCGGTCAAGGCGGACCGACAGGCAGGGATATTTTGCTGACCGTCGTCGTGGAGGAGGACTCGTTTGACCGGGCCATGAGAATCGTCGAAGATGCTGGCGGCATGGTTTAATGGGTTTTTTTGGCGTAGGCTTCTAGGCTTCAATAAATACGAGAGAGGATGCTGAAAATATGGCTAGTCGCGACAAAAAGGGTCGGATCATGACCAAGACGGAAAAGACGATCAAGCTGATGTCCATGAAAAACGAGGATGTGGAGTTTTCGGGCGCCTTGGCTGACCATGAAGATGTGGAAGCGCTGCGCCGCAGCGAGGCCGCAGATGATCGCCAGCTTCGCAAGATGGAAGAAGATACCTGGAATATTACGGAATAGGCGTTACAAGCAAATTAAACCGCGGCAGACCATCGGGTCTCCGCGTTTTTTTTCTTTTGGAACCTGTCCTCCTCATCTCGTCTTGTCAAACCGCTTCGAAACGCAAATTCACTTAAAATTTTGTACTCCGCTGCTTATGTATAGTACAATAAAACCTATGCACGATGTTGAGGAGGAAGATGAGAAACGATGTTATGGCATGAAATTACGATACATACGACAGAGGAAGCCGTGGAGATGATTTCCAATTTTCTTCATGAAGCAGGCGCGGGCGGCGTATCCATTGAGGAATCCGGGACGCTGAACAAGCAACGCGACACGTCCTACGGCCAGTGGTACGAGCTGCCGCTAAACGATATACCTGAAGGGCAAGCTGAAATTAAAGGATACTTTTCCGAGGAAGCTCCGGTGGAGGATATTCTGAAGGAAGTAAAGCATAGAATTGAAGAGCTTCGCGATTATGATATCGATCCGGGCGAAGTTCGTTATGAATTCAAGACGGTGAACGAGGATGAATGGGCGACGGCATGGAAGCAATATTTCAAGCCGCTCCGCGTGTCCGACAAGTTGACCATCAAACCGACATGGGAAGATTACACGCCGGAGCATGAGTCGGAGAAGATTATTGAGCTGGATCCGGGCATGGCTTTCGGGACCGGAACCCATCCGACCACGGCGCTTTGCCTGCGCACGCTGGAGAAGGTCGTCAAAGGCGGCGAGGAGATTATTGACGTAGGCACAGGCTCCGGAATTTTGGCTATCGGCGCGGTGCTGCTTGGAGCGAAGCATGTGCTGGCGCTCGACCTGGACCCCGTAGCGGTATCCAGCGCCCGCGAAAATGCTGACTTGAATCAGATGCAATCGCAGATTACCGTGAAGGAAAGCGATCTGCTCGGCCTTCTGAACGGCAGCGGAGATGAAGAGCTGGGGGTCAAGCTTCCGGTCAACATCATCGTGGCCAACATTTTGGCCGAAATCATTTTGATGTTCATTGACGATGTTTATCAGGCTTTGGAACCGGGCGGCGTCTACATCGCGTCAGGCATTTACAAAAATAAAGTGGAAATCGTACAGCAGGCACTTGAGGATTCCGGTTTTGACATAGAGGATATATGCCGTGATGAGGACTGGGTCGCATTTGTAGCTAGAAAGAGGTCATAATGGATTTTTTAAATAAAATACTCAGCGTGCCGCTCGATCAGCTTCCTTTTTATTTGCTCGTGCTGATCATTGCTTTTACGGTGCATGAGTTTTCGCACGCCTATTTTGCCAACAAGTTCGGCGATCCGACAGCGAAGCTGCTGGGACGGGTTACGCTGAATCCCGCCGTGCACTTTGACCTGATCGGGATCATTCTGCTCTTGATTGCGGGCTTTGGCTGGGCCAGACCGGTTCCGGTCAACCGGGACAATTTCAAAAACCCGCGCCTGATGGGCGTGGTGGTATCCGCAGCCGGGCCGCTGAGCAACTTTTTCCTTGCGGTGATCGGTACCTTTATTTTTTCGGTGCTGATGTCTACCGGAGTCTTGGCTTCGATTTCGAACGAAAAGCTGCTGCAGGCCATCTTGATGTTCTTCCGGCTGTTCGGCATGATGAACTTCTTCCTGTTCCTGTTCAACCTGATCCCGCTGCCGCCTCTGGACGGATACCGGATCGTGGAGGATCTGGTGCCTCACCGCGTGAGGGGCAAGCTGCAGCAGATCGAGCAGTGGTCGCTGTTTATTTTCCTGCTGATCCTGTTCATTCCGACGCTGCAAAATTACACGATCAGACCGCTGTACATTTTGGCAAATGATCTTTTCTATCATTTCATTGGCGTCTTTTTGCATATTTTGTCATAGTCCCGGGACATATAAAGGATAAACATTACTGGTCACGGCCGGGGCAAATGTTGTATGATGTAGCTTGTGATTTTTAAAATAGGAAGTTGATGAGGATGCAGCGATATTTTGTATCGCCTGAGCAATTGAATGAGAATAAGGTCGTCATTTCAGGCGAGGATGCCCGTCATATTTCGAAGGTGATGCGCGGCAAAACCGGGGATAAGCTGATCGTCAGCGACGGGCTATCCCGCGAAGCGCTGGTGGAGATTACGGACATCGAAGCAGGGGCGGTCACCGCAGCTGTCCTGGAGCAGCTCGAAATGACGCATGAGCCCGCATTTAAAGTAACCGTTGCCCAGAGTCTGCCCAAAGGCGACAAGATGGAGACGGTGATCCAGAAGTGCACTGAAATCGGCGCGGTATCTTTCGTGCCGTTCATCTCGGAGCGCACGATCGTTCAATACGATGCCAAAAAGGAATCCAAACGGCTGGAACGCTGGAATAAAATCGCCAAGGAGGCCGCCGAGCAAAGCCACCGGAATACCGTTCCGGAAGTCGCTCAGCCCCTTGGCTGGAAGCAGCTCCTGTCCACGTTCGACCGTTACGACGCCGTTTATTTTTGTTACGAGAAAGAAGAGGGTCTGCAGCTGCGCGACGCGCTGAGACCGTTTATGCAGGCTTTGCCGACTGACCATGCGCCGGGCGTTCTGCTCCTCGTGGGTCCGGAAGGCGGATTCACTGAAGAAGAATGCCGGCAGGCCGAGGAAGCCGGAGCAGCGAGCGTCGGGCTCGGCAGACGGATTTTGCGCTGCGAGACGGCGGGAATGGTTGCCCTTGCCTGCATACTTTATGAATCCGGAGAAATGGGGGGAGTTTGAAAATGCCATCCGTTGCATTTTACACACTAGGCTGTAAAGTTAATTTTTATGATACCGAAGCGATCTGGCAGCTGTTCAAAAAGGAAGGCTACGAGCAGGTGGATTTCGAACAGACCGCGGATGTGTACTTGATCAATACATGTACGGTAACGAACACAGGAGACAAGAAAAGCCGGCAAGTGATCCGGCGCGCCGTGCGCCGCAATCCGGAAGCGATTATCGCGGTTACCGGCTGCTATGCGCAGACATCTCCGGCAGAAATTATGGACATTCCCGGCGTGGATCTTGTCATCGGGAATCAGGACCGCGATAAAATTCTTCCGTTTGTAAATGAAATTCGGGAGAAGCGCGAGCCGATTAACGCCGTACGCAACATCATGAAAAATCGCGTGTTCGAGGAAATGGACGTGCCGGATTTTGCGGACCGCACCCGCGCATTCCTGAAAATCCAGGACGGCTGCAATAACTTCTGCACCTTCTGCATCATTCCGTGGTCCCGCGGCTTGTCCCGCAGCCGTGATCCGAAAAGCATCGTTACCCAGGCACATCAGCTGGTGGAAGCGGGCTACAAGGAAATCGTGCTGACCGGCATCCATACCGGCGGCTATGGAGATGATCTCGAGAATTACCGTTTATCCGACCTGCTCTGGGATTTGGATAAAGTGGACGGGCTCGAACGAATTCGCATCAGCTCGATCGAAGCCAGCCAAATCGATGAGAAAATGCTGGACGTGCTTAACCGCTCCTCCAAAATGTGCCGTCATCTGCATATTCCGCTGCAAGCGGGAGACGACACGGTTCTGAAGCGGATGCGCCGCAAATATACGACCGAGGAATTCTACCACAAAATGCAGCTCATCCGCCAAGCGATGCCGGATGTCGGAATTACGACGGACATTATTGTCGGCTTCCCGGGTGAAACCGATGAGATGTTCCGCAACGGCTATGAGCTGATGAAGGCGATCAATTTTTCCGAAATGCACGTTTTCCCGTATTCCCAGCGGAACGGTACGCCTGCTTCGCGGATGGTGGATCAGGTCGATGAAGAGATCAAGCATGCCCGCGTGCGTGAGCTGATCAGCCTGTCCGAACAGATGCAGCTGGCTTATGCCGAGAAATTCGTCGGGCAAGTGCTGGACGTCATTCCGGAAGGAACCTCCAAAGGAACCCATGGCCCGGGCAAAATGCACGGCTTCAGCGACAATTATCTGCAGCTTGTATTCGAAGGTTCCGAAGACCTTCAGGGACAGCTCTGCCGAGTGAAATTGACCAAGGCCGGTACCAACGAGTGCGAGGGACAACTTGTCCGCGTGCTGGACGGTGCTGCTGACGCTGCGGTATAACCTTCACCGGAAAGGTTCTGCGGCTGCTTCACTTTCATATAACCGGTTAATAATCTGAAGATCATGCTAAATTCCTCCGGCTCCTGCCGGAGGGGCTTTTGCAGAATTCTGACCGAACAAGGATTTCATTTCCATGAGCAAAAGAGGAGGTGGAATCCTTGTTGTACTTGGAGATAAGAGGAGGAATCATCATGGCCAGAACAGAGATATCCGCAGGCGGCGTTGTATATCGCAAGGTGGAAGACCGCCTTGAAGTACAGCTGATTATGGACCGTTACGGAAAAATATCGCTTGCCAAAGGCAAAATGGAGCCGGGTGAAACCGTAGAAGAAACGGCGCTGCGTGAAATTGAAGAGGAAACGGGAATCGTCGGGGAGATTATCGCTCCGGTAGATATTATTAAATATAAATATATCAATCCGGTCCACGGTGAAGTGGATAAAGAGGTTCATTATTATTTGGTAGAAGCCAAAGGCGGCTTGCTCCGTCCCCAGGTGGAAGAGATCAGCGGGGTCTCCTGGTATGATCCGGCCGAGGCATGGCTGAAGCAGGAGCAGGGCGGTTACGACAACAACGATATCATTGTCCGTAAAGCCCTGGCGTTGCTAGGCATTCATGTCTGAGGCCGCGCGATAATCTATCGTGGACTCGCTTTTTTCCATACCGGCAGGTAACAAAGCGGGAGTGCGGCAAGCGAGCTAATGATATTGAACAGCGTTTGTGCATGAGCGATCTGGGCACCGCTGTCCGCGGATATAGCGGCTGCCATCCACTGCAGCAGCGGGAGGAACGGCATAAACAGGAGCGCGCCTCCGACATTGAGGACGACATGGGTCCAGGCGACGAATTTGCCGGATGTCGTGCTGCCGATTGCGGCGATGACCGCGGTCACGCAGGTGCCGACGTTGGAGCCGAGGACGATGCCGATGCCGATGCCAACGGGGAGCGTGCCGGCAGCGGCCAGCGCGATCGCAAGCCCAATGACCGCGGCGCTACTGTGCATCAAGGCGGTCAACACCGCGCCGGCGGCAATGCCCCACCATACGTTATGCGCGGCTCGTTCGATAAACCAGCCGAATAATCCGGCATGCTCCAAAGCCGGGCCGATCGACTGCATGACACGGATGCCGAGCATCACCATGGCAAATCCGGCGGCAGCCAGGGCCAGCAGCTGGGCGGATCGAAACGGGTTCGCTTTGGCATGGCTGAAGAGCTTGTATTCCTCGGCGATCACCGATATTCCCCATACAAGGATAGAGGCTCCCAGCAGGGGGAAGGCGATCTGTCCGATCTGCAGTCCGATCAGCTCCGTGGTGATGCAGGTTCCGATATTGCTGCCCAGGATGATACCGAGGGTACGCTCATAGGTGAGGAGTCCTGCATTTACGAGTCCCATCGTCAATACGGTGACGGCCGTGCTGCTTTGGAGCACGGCTGTAATGCCTGTACTGAACAGCATGCCTTTGAGCGGGGAAGAGGTTGCTTTTTTAAGGAAGGATGACAGCATTGGACCGGCCCAGCTGCCAAGGGCCGCTTCCATCACCTTCATGCCTGCCAGAAATATAACGAGTCCATAGATGACAGGGAAAATGATCGTGTTAAACATGGGAAAGGCTCTCCTTTGACGGGTTCTTGTCCATGTATTACGTATATGCACTCGCCGGGACAACCATGACATGGTGCCCGTGCACGGAATCCTGAATGAAGATTCGGCAGGATGGAACCATCGCTTGATATGAGCAAAAATTGCAAATGAGTAGGAGTGGACATGTTGGCATCTGTAGTTCTTCAGAAAAACCGCAAGAAACGGCTTGAACAGGGTCATCCCTGGATATATAGCAACGAAATCGAGACGACCGAGGGAGATCCCCAGCCAGGAGATCTGGTGCATGTGAAAAGCCATCAGGGGCGTTATCTGGCGACCGGATACTACAATCCGGCTTCGCAGATTACGGTGCGCGCGGTGTCTTACCGCGAAATCGAACGCATGGACCGGGCGTTTTTCGCGGAACGCTTCCGGAGCTGTCTTAAGCATCGGGAACGTTTCCTGAAGGAAGGGAACGCGTATCGTCTCGTATACGGCGAAGCGGATTTCCTTCCCGGACTGATCGTGGACCGGTTCGATGACGTGCTGGTGGTACAGCTCCTGACGCTGGGCATGGATATCCGCCGTCAAGACATCGTGGACGCTCTGGTAGAGGTCATGAACCCAAGGGGGATTTACGAGCGGAGCGACGTTCCGGTGCGGGAGCTGGAGGGGCTGGAGCAGACGAAGGGACCGGTGTACGGAGAATGTCCCAGATACGTCACGGTTCGGGAGAACGGCCTTTTGATTCGCGTCGACATCGAGGAAGGGCAGAAAACCGGCTACTTCTTCGATCAGAGGGAGAACCGAGCTTCAATCGAACCGCTCATGACAGGCTGGGGGGAACGCAGCGGCATCGCGCTGCAGGAGGTTGAAGAGGACGGACGAGCTGTGATGCATCCCGTGAACAAGAGCGGCAAAGTCGTTACGTTTCCTTACTGGGACGGTGCGACCGTCCTGGAGTGCTTTTCCCATACGGGCAGCTTTACCCTTCATGCCTGCCAATACGGCGCCAAAAAAGTAACCTGCCTCGATATTTCGCAGCATGCGATCGACAGCGCCCGTGAAAACGTGGAGCTGAACGGCTTCGCCGACCGGGTGGAGTTCGTGGTGGACGATGCGTTTCAATATTTGCGTACCCAAGTCAAAGGGCTGGAGGAAAGACAAAAGCGTGCTTCCAGCTCTGCGGACAAGGTGGACACTTCGCAGAAAATGACCGCAGGCGGGGGCAGAACCTGGGATGTGGTTATTCTGGACCCGCCAGCGTTTGCCAAGACCAAAGGTGCCGTAAAAGGCGCCTGCCGGGGCTATAAGGATATCAACCTTCACGGCATGAAGCTGGTGAACGAAGGCGGATATCTGGTTACGGCCAGCTGTTCATATCATATGCGCCCGGATCTGTTCCTTGCGACGATCCAGGAGGCGGCGGCCGATGCCGGCAAAATCCTGCGATTGATCGAATGGCGCGCCGCCGGCAAGGACCATCCGCAAATTCTCGGCGTTGACGAGGGACATTACCTGAAATTCGCGATTTTTGAAGTGAGAAGCAGAACGTTTTAGCATTAGAATAAGAAAAAGGCATGGGAAGAGCTTCCCATGTCTTTTTTTGCTTTGGCGTCCCCCGGGTTTGCGTACTTCGTAGTTATGCAAAACTTTGCCTCACGACCGGAAGAATACCATTTTTCGATATATTTGCGGTCAGCATGCAAAATATAACATTCCTTCCAAACGCGGGTAAACCAATGATTGCCTGAAAAACACGCCCTGTACATTTAGTGATAGAATAGTAGGGTTAAACAGAGTTTCGGAGCGTTCGCGAAGTCAAACATACGTTCTATTCTTTCGCTAATATGATATACTGAATGATATATTTAATAGAGTGTTCAATTGAAATGATGATGCGATGATATAGATTACATAGGTTGAAGGAGGAGCAGCATGCCGGTTCAATTTCTTATCGGACGCTCAGGGAGCGGAAAAACGACGGCTATTCTAGAACAAATCGCCGCCAAGCTCAAAACCTCTCCGCAAGGGAAAGCCATGATACTGCTGGTTCCTGAGCAGGGATCGTTTCAAGCGGAGCATGGTCTGGTGACGACGGGCGGCATACAAGGCAGCGTACGGGCGCAGGTGCTCAGCTTCCGCCGGCTGGCCTATCGAGTCATGCAGGAAACAGGGGGAGCCGCACGAGTTGCCATCAGCGACGAAGGCAAAAAGATGCTGTTGTACAAAATCATTCAACGCCGCAAGGACGAGTTGAAGCTGTTTGGAGCATCGGGAGAACAGCTTGGCTTTGTCGGCCGTCTGGGAGACGTATATACCGAGATGAAAAGATACTGCATCGATTCGTCTGCCGTCAAGCAGGTGCTGGAGCAGATGCAGGCAGCACACCGGGCCACACCGATGCTGCGCAGCAAGCTTGAGGATCTCTGGACGGTGTATAGGGATTTTGAGCAGGAAATGTCACCGCTCTACATCGATGAGGAAGACCATTTGGTCCGGCTGACCGAGGCTGTGAAGGATTCCTCCTATCTGCAGGGCGCCGAAATCTGGATCGACGGTTTCCATGGCTTCACGCCGCAGGAGCTTCAGGTCGTCGGTCAATTGATGCATCACGCAGCATCCGTGACCATTTCGCTCACGCTTGACAAGCCGTATGAAGGATCGCGAACGCCGCATGAACTGGAGCTGTTTCATCCGACAGCGACCACGTATGTCAAACTCAGAGGCATGGCGGAGGAACTCGGTCTGGATTTCGGCAACACAGTGCTGGACCCTGACATGCTGCCGCGCTTCCGGGAGAGCAGCGCGCTTGCGCATCTGGAGCGGGGGTATGACCGGAGATTGCGCTATCAGCCGGTGGATGGTCAAGCGGTCCAAGACGGAATTTCCATTCATCCCGCTTCCAGCCGGCGCGCCGAAGTTGAAGGCACGCTGAGAGAAATTCTTCGTTTGGCGCGTGAGGAGGGGGTTCGATATCGGGAGATGGCGGTGTTCGTCCGTAATCTTGCCGATTACGAGCATCTTGTGATGCCGTTGTTTCAGGATTATGGCGTGCCGCTGTTCCTGGACCAAAAGAGAAGCGAGCTGCACCATCCGCTGGTGGAATTCGTCCGTGCGGCGCTCGATGTGATCCGGCGCTACTGGCGGCATGAAGACGTATTCCGCTGCGTAAAAAGCGAGCTGCTGCTGCCGCTGGACGGTTCGCTGACGCGCGAGGATATGGACCGGCTGGAAAACTATGCGCTTGCCAGCGGCATTCAGGGCTATCGCTGGACGGACGGCCGCCCTTGGAAAGGCATTCCGAGCCTGTCTTTGGAAGAAGGGGGCTCGGCGCACGGGAGAACGGGCGAAGCGCTGCTGACGCTCATGGAGCGCTGCCGGGATGCCATTACAGGGCCGTTATCAGCATTTGAAAAGCGCATCAAGAAAGCCAAGACGGCCCGGGATATGAGCACCGCGGTATTCGGGCTGCTGGAGGATGCGGGGATCCCCGAGAAGCTGGACCACTGGAACCGCGAAGCATTGCAGAGCGGGCGTCCACAGGCGGCCAGAGAGCATCGGCAGCTGTGGGGAGAGGTTCTGAACCTGCTGGATCAGATCGTCGAAATGATGGGACAGGAGAAAATGACGTTTGAATTGTTTGCCGGCATTTTAGAAACCGGACTCAGCGAAATGAAGCTGGGCCTGGTGCCGCCCTCGCTGGATCAGGTGCTTGTCGGTACGATGGACCGTACCCGAACGAGCGGGGTCAAGCATGCATTCTTGCTGGGCGTTAACGACGGGGTCATTCCCGCGGTTTACCAAGAGGACGGCATCATAACCGAACAGGAGCGTTCCGTGCTGGCGGATTCAGGCATGGAGCTGGCTCCGGGTATATCGCGCAAGCTGCTGGACGAACGCTTCCTGATTTACAACGCGCTTACTTCCGCGAGCCGCCATGTGTGGATCAGCTATCCCGCGGCGGACGACGAGGGCAAGGAGCTGCTCCCCTCAGAGGTGCTGCGCCATCTGACAAGAATGTTTCCGGGACTTCAGGAACAGCCGATATCGGGGCAGCCCGGGAGCGACCGGACAGACGCCGAGCATGAGGCTTACATCGAACATCCGAGGCAGACGCTCAGCCATTTGATCGTGCAGCTGAGAAGATGGAGACAGGGCGCGAAAATACCGGAGCTGTGGTGGAATACGTACAATTGGTACTTGCAGGATCCGCAGTGGAGGGGGCCGATTGACATGCTGCTGCGTTCCCTGTTTTACCGGAACGAGACGCTGAAGCTGAATGCCGATACGAGCCGCAGGTTGTACGGAAGCAAGGTGCGCACAAGCGTATCCAGAATGGAGCGCTTCGTGGCATGTCCATTTTCCCATTTCGCGTCCCACGGCCTGAAGCTCAAGGAGCGCCAGTTATACCGGCTGCAGGCGCCGGATATCGGGCAGCTTTTCCATGCTGCGCTGAGCGAAATGGCCGTTAGGCTGAAGGAGCAGCAGCGCAGCTGGGCCAGCTTGTCCGCGGACGAATGCCGGCGGGAGGCGGAAATGACGGTCGAGCGTCTGGCGCCGATGCTGCAGGGGGAAATTTTGCTCAGCTCCAAGCGCTACGGCTACATTTCCCGCAAGCTCAAAAATATCGTCGGAAGAGCATCCGTCATCCTGGGAGAACATGCGCGCCGGGGAAGCTTTGAGCCGGTCGGGCTTGAGCTGGACTTCGGTCCGGGCAAACCCCTGCCGCCCCTGACCTTCGAGCTGGAGAACGGATCGGTGATGGAGGTTGTCGGCCGGATCGACCGCGTGGATATGGCACAGGGAGAAGACGGGCTGCTGCTGCGGGTAATCGACTACAAATCCGGACAAAAGGATCTGAGGCTCCATGAAGTATATTACGGATTGGCACTTCAGATGTTGACCTACCTGGACGTGCTTCTGACCTATTCGGAGGAATGGCTTGGAAGCAAGGCTTTGCCTGCAGGCACGCTGTATTTTCACGTGCATGACCCGATATTGCAGTCTGCGAATGGCATGACTATGGATCAGGCTGCAGATGAGCTTCTCAAACGCTTCAAAATGAAAGGGCTGATCATGGCCGACCGCGACGTTGTTTCTAAAATGGATACGACGCTGGATAAGGGCCATTCGTCTATTCTGCCTGTGGCGGTCAAATCAGACGGCAGCTTCTACAGCAGCGCTTCGGTGGCAAGTCCGGAGCAGTGGGATCATCTGCTGCATTCCGTCCGAAACAGCATCGAGACGATCGGCACCCGAATTACGGAAGGCGACGTGCGGATCGAACCGTACCGGATTCAGCAGGAGACGGCCTGCACGTTCTGCCCCTTCAAGCCGGTATGCCAGTTTGACGAGGCGGTGGAGGGAAACCATTACAATACGCTGGGCAAGCCGGATAAATCGCAGGTGTGGGAGCTGCTGTCCCAGAGCAAAGGAGGAGAAACATCTTGAGCCTAATACCGAAACCCGAAGGCAGCAAATGGAGCGATGACCAGTGGAGGGCGATCTCCGAAACGGGAGACCACATTCTCGTCGCCGCCGCTGCCGGCTCCGGCAAAACGGCCGTGCTTGTGGAACGGATCATCCGTAAAATCATCGATACCGAGCAGGGGTTCAGCGTGGACCGTTTGCTCGTTGCGACCTTCACCAAGGCGGCTGCGGCGGAAATGCGGGAACGGATCCGCGAAGCGCTGGACCAGGAGCTGGAAAAGGACCCGGACAACGTCCATTTACGCAGGCAGCTTTCGCTATTGGGCCGCGCATCGATCACGACGCTGCACTCCTTTTGCCTGGAAGTCATACGGCGTTATTATCAGATGATTCCACTGGATCCGAATTTCCGGATCATTAACGAAAATGAAGCGGAACTGCTGCGTCAGGAAATCCTGGAAGAGCTGTTCGAGGAAAAATACGGACTCGAAGCCGAAGGCAGTGATTTCATCCGCCTTGTGGACTGGTTCAGCGGCGAGCGCACCGATGACGCCATGCATGCGCTGGTGCAGAAGCTGTACGATTTCTCCCGAAGCCATGCCTGGCCGGATGAATGGCTCACCAGCACGGCGGAAGCCTTTGCGGTCGAGGACGTTGGAACTCTCGGACAGACCGCCTGGGTACAGAGCATCCTGCAGGATGCCCGCCTTGCCTTGGCAGGAGCAGAAGGGCTTCTGAAACAGGCACATGCGCTCGCGTTGGCTCCGGGCGGTCCTGCTGCCTATGCGGACAACCTGACCGCGGATATGGAGATGATTCAGTCGCTTCGGGAAGCGATGTCTCATCGGCCCTGGGAAGAGCTGTACGAAGTCTTCCAAGGAATATCCTTCGGCAAGCTGAAGAGCGTGCGCAAGGACGAGACGGATCCGGTGCTGCAGGAACGCGTCAAGGAACTGCGGGAGGCCGTGAAAAAAACGGCGGCCGATCTGCGCGGTGCTTTGTTCGGGCGCTCCGCCGAGTCTTTTTTGAAGGAGCTGAACGAGGCGGCTCCGCTTATGAAGGAGCTGGCCGGGCTGGTCATTCAATTCGGAGAGCGCTATGAACTGGAAAAGCGCAGGCGCGGAGCGGTCGATTTCAGTGATTTGGAGCATTACTGCCTGCGGATTTTGTTGCATTCGGATTCGACACCGGAGCATCCGATGCCTTCGGATGCTGCGATTGAATATCAGGAGCAATTTGATGAGGTGCTGCTGGACGAGTACCAGGATACGAACAGCGTCCAGGAAACGATCGTCAATCTGATTTCGCGGGATATGCCGGGCAATCGCTTTATGGTAGGTGATGTGAAGCAGAGCATTTACCGGTTCCGTCTCGCGGAGCCGGGGCTTTTCCTGGATAAATATCGCAGATACGACCGTGGCGGCGGCAACGGCATCCGCATCGACCTGGCGCGGAATTTCCGCAGCCGGATGGAAGTGGTGAATGCGGTCAACGTGATTTTCCGCCAGATCATGAATGAAACGGTGGCCGAGATCAGCTACGACGAACGGGCCGAGCTTGTGTACGGAGCGTCGTTCCCCGCAGCGGAGCAGTCGGAAGGATCGGGGCTGAACCCATACACGCCGGAGCTTCTTTTGATTGACCGGGCGGGCCATGGTCCGTCCGCCGAAGAAGATGCCCAGGAAGGAGACGGAGACGGTCTCCTGCAGGAAAGTGAAATGCAAGAAATGGAAACAGCGCAGCTGGAAGCCAGAGCCATCGCTAAAAAAATCCGGAGCATGATGGGCGACACCTCCCCCAAGCCGCTGCTGGTTTATGACAAAGGGCTGAAAGGGATGCGTCCGGTTCAGTATGGGGATATGGTCATCCTTCTTCGTTCGGCCTACATCTGGGGGCCGCTGATCATGGAGGAATTGAAGCAGCTGGGCATTCCCGCGGACGGAGAGCAAAGCCGGGGTTATTTTCAAGCTACCGAAGTGGAAATTATGCTGTCCCTGCTCCAGGTCATAGACAATCCGCAGCAGGATATCCCGCTTGCAGGCGTGCTGCGCTCTCCGATCGTCGGTTTGACGGAGGAGGAGCTGGCGCAGATCCGCTTAGTCCAAAGCGGTTCCTTCTATGATGCCTTAGCCGCTTCGCTGCAGCAGGGCAGCGATGAAGAGCGCGATGCGACGAAGGAGCTGGATCAGGCCCGTGCGGAAGCGGCGGCGGCTGTGGAAGTCTTATTTCCGGAGCAGCCGGACACTCGCCCGAGCATGCGTGAGCTAGCCGCGAATTCGGGGCCAGCTTCAGATGCGGAAATCTCCGCGGAGCTGAAGGATAAAATATCCGGTTTCCTGAATCAGCTGCAGCACTGGCGCGATGCTTCACGTCAAGGGAGCCTTGGCGATCTGATCTGGCGCGTGTACAGGGAAACCGGCTATCTCGACTGGATCGGCGGACTTCCGGGAGGCGCTGACCGCCAGAACAACCTGAAAGCTTTGTACGACAGGGCCGTTCAGTTCGAACAGACGACGGCCTCGAGAGGGCTTTTCCGCTTCTTGACCTTCGTTTCGCGATTACGCGACCGGGGAGGGGATCTTGGCGGAGCCACTGCCGCAGAGCACCGGGACAACGCGGTTCGCATCATGACGATCCATAAGAGCAAAGGGCTCGAATTCCCGGTCGTATTTTTGGCGGGGATGTCCAAAAGCTTCAATCAACAGGATTTGAACGCCTCGTTCCTGATGCATAAGGAGCTCGGATTCGGGCCGAAATTTGTGGACGAGGAGAAGCGGGTCAGCTTCCCTACGCTCCCTAACCTGGCCATCCGGCGCAGAGGGCAGCTGGAGCTGCTGGCGGAGGAGATGCGGGTGCTTTACGTGGGACTGACGCGTCCCAAGGAAAAATTGTTCCTGATCGGGACGGTCAAGGATCTTCAGAAAAAGGTATCCTCCTGGGCTCAGGTCCAAGAGGAGATGGAATATATGCTTCCGGACTATGTTCTTGCCAGGGGACGGAGCTATCTGGATTGGGTCGGACCGGCGCTGATCCGCCATCCCGGAGCAGCAAAGCTGAGGGAAATGGCGGACCTCGGTCCGGAAGTGTCATCAGTCTTGTTCTCAGACCCGTCGGTATGGAGCGTGTCGGTTCTGCATGCGGAAGAGCTTTCTCTGGCTTCCCTTGGGGGATGGGAGGAAGAGGAGGACTCGACTCCTGAACGGAAAAGCCGTCTTCAAGCCTTGATGAAACGAAAGCCTGTGGATGCGCTGAAGGATGCGAATTCGCTGGTCGAAGCCTCGATCGGCTCGCGGCTAAACTGGCAGTACCCTTTTGAAACAACGACGCGCCTGGCAGCCAAAACCTCCGTATCGGAGATGAAGAAGCTGCTGATGATGCAGGATCAGCCGTCCGAAAACTGGATGGAGGAAAAGCAGCTCCGCCAGGAATTGGCGGGGCGGCCCGGCAGTGGCGCCTTTACTCTGCCCCTGCAGCGTCCGAAATTCATGGAGCAGCAATCCTTGACGCCTACGGAGCGCGGTACGGCGTATCATACCCTGATGCAGCACATTCCGCTGGACCGGGGCGGGGTAGATGACGCGGTCGTGGAGGAAACCTTGGGCATGCTGGTCGAGCGTGAGCTGTTGACGCGTGAGCAGGCCGAGGTCATCCGGCCGGAGGAAGCGGGAGCATTTTTCCGGACTGAGGTCGGTGAGAGGCTGCGGAATGCGGAGTGGATCGCCCGCGAGATGCCCTTTAGCTACGGCATGCCCGCCGAAGAGGCGCATCGCGGCTTGTTGTCGGAGCAGGCCGGCTTCGCCGGCGAAGCTTTGGATCTGATCGGGATGTCGGTACTCGGCGGGGAAACGGTGCTGATCCAGGGCGTGGTCGATTGCCTGTTCCGTCAGGATGGACGGCTCGTGCTGGTGGACTATAAAACGGACAGGGTGCTGGAGCACCGCGGTGGCGTGGAGGCTCTTGCGGATCAGTACAGGTTCCAGCTGGAGCTGTATGCGAAAGCGCTGAAAGACATCCTTCACGAGGATATCAGCGAGAAATGGCTGTACTTTTTTGACGGAGGCCAAGCCGTACGTCTGTAATCGGATCGATGCGCCGACGGCGCAATGCTTTAATACTAATTTTTGCATATGGAAAGGAGAGGCGGCATGAGGATACTGCACACCGGGGATTGGCATTTAGGAAAAACGCTTGAAGGCCGCGGCAGGCTGAGGGAACAGGAGGATTTTGTGGATGAGCTTGTCCGCATCGCGAATGAGCAGCAGGCTGATCTGGTGCTGATGGCGGGTGATGTTTACGACTCGGTTAATCCGCCTGCGGCAGCGGAACAGCTCTTTTACGAGGCTTGTGCAAGATTGACGGAGAATGGGCGGCCGCTCGTTGTCATCTCCGGCAACCATGATCAGCCCGAACGCGTATCCTCGGTTTCGCCGCTGGTTGCGCGGCAGGGAATTACGCTGATCGGCCTTCCCATAGCTGAAACGGTAACGGTAGGGGCTTCCCGGACGGGAGAAATCGCCAAAATCGCTGCGCTTCCGTATCCCTCGGAATCCCGGCTTAATGAGCTGCTGTCCGCAGAAGGCCAGGAAGAAGAGCTGCGCAGGGCATACAGTGCCCGTGTAGGCATGCTGATGAACAAGCTCGCGCGGGAGTTCAAGCCGGAAACGGTCAATCTGGCGATGAGCCATATTTATGTTCTGGGCGGCGTGGAAAGCGATTCGGAACGCCCGATCCAGGTCGGTGGCGCCTATACGGTTGATCCATCGGCGCTGTCGGTCGGGGCGCAGTATACGGCGCTTGGACATCTGCATCGTCCGCAGGCCGTGAAGGGCGATGGTGTTATACGCTACAGCGGCTCGCCGCTGGCCTACAGCTTTTCGGAAGCCGGACAGGCTAAATCGGTCATGATGCTGGATATCGCCCCTGGCGGAGCTCCAGTGCTGGAAGAAATTCATCTGTCTTGCGGCCGTCCGTTGGTCCGCTGGAAAGCAAAAGGCGGCCTGGAGGAGGTCTACCGCTGGCTGGATGAAGGAAGGCATGCGGATGCTTTTATCGATTTGGAGGTGTCCTTGACCGAATCCATGTCGATCGGCGAGATCCAGCGCCTGCGCAAAAGCCGGGAAGGCTTCGTACATATCCGTCCGGTTTATCCCGAAATGGAGCAGGCGGAGCTGCAGTATGAACGTTCAGGGCTCCCGGTCTCGGAGCTGTTCCGCAAGTTCTATCAGCGTCAGACCGGCGGAGCCGAACCGGAAGAGGAGCTGACGCAGCTGTTTCTCGAGCTTGTCGAGGAAGAGGAACAGGCTAAGGAGGAGGAAGCGGAATGAAGCCAATTACGCTTAAACTATCCGGTCTGCAAAGCTACAGGGAAATGCAGCAGATCGATTTCGAGGATTTATGCGATATGGGGCTGTTCGGCATATTCGGGCCTACGGGCAGCGGCAAATCGACCTTGCTGGATGCGATGACCCTCGCTTTGTACGGCAAAGTCGAACGGGCCGTCAACGGGACGCAAGGGATCATGAACCATTCGGAGGACAGCCTGTTCGTTTCCTTCAGCTTTGAGCTGGCTTCCGAGGAAGGCAAGCACCGATACCGCGTGGAGCGGAGATTCAAGCGCACCAGCGAGCTGTCTGTCAGCAACACGGTCAGCCGGTTCATCGAGATCACGGATGAAGGCGAGAACGTCGTTGCCGACAAGCTGGCCGAAGTGACGCGATGCGTGGAAGATAAGATCGGCCTGAAAATGGACGACTTCACCCGGGCCGTCGTTCTTCCGCAGGGCAAGTTCGCCGAATTTCTCTCTCTGAAGGGCAGCGAGCGCAGGCAGATGTTGCAGCGCTTATTTCATCTTGAGAAATACGGTGATCAGCTCGGCATCAAGCTCAGCCGAAGGGTCAAGGAGAATGACGGCACGCTGCGAGCCATCGAAGCGGAGCAGCAGGGACTGGGCGAGGCAGGCGAGGATGCTTTGAAGCTGGCGGAGCAGCAGCTGAAAGATGCGGCTGCCCAAGCTGAGGCGATCCGCGCGAAGCTGAACGCATTGACGAAGGATGCGGAGGAGAAGGGCAAAATCCGGGAGCGCCAGCTGGAGAAGCATCGGAAGCAGAGCCAGCTGGACCAGCTGCGCATGCTGGAAGACGAGATGCGGGGACTTGAGCAGCGGCTTGACAAGTCTGCAGCCGCGTCCGCCATTTTGCCATCCCTCGTTCAATGGAGGGAAAGCAGACAGGAGTGGAAGCAGAAGGACGCGGAGAGAGCCGTGCTTCAGACCTCTGCTCAGCAGGCCGAAGAAGCGGCGGTCAAGGCTGCTGCTATCGATGAAGCGGCGCAAGAAGCTTTGGCTTCCAGCGAGCCGAAGCTATTGCAGCGGCAGGAACAGCTAGAGCAGGCGGTTGTGCTGCAGAAGGAGCGGGATGCTACTCAATCCCTTTTCGAGCAGCTGATGGTTCAGCATCAAGCGGCGTCTGTAAACCTGAAAGAGCTGCAGCAGTCTCTTGCCAAGGAGCAGGAACTATTGAACCGGGGATCGCAAAAGCAGTCGGAGCTGCAGGAGAAGCTGAACGGGCTTGAAGTTAGCTCCAAAGAGCGGGATATGCTTCAGAAGGCACTGCAGCTGCGCCAATTGCTGGTTTCGGGAGAAGAGCGCCGGGCTAAGGCGCAGGCGGAGATGGAATTGCAGCAGGAGAAGCTCTCTTCGGTGCAAAGGAAGCACGAACTGAGCAGCGGGCAGCTTCGCCTGCTTCAGGAACAGGAGAAGGAGCTTGCCTATAAAGGCGCAGCATTGCTTGCTCAAGCCGAGAAGCAGGCCGGGCAGGCAGACCGTGCCCTCGTGAGTCTGGAGCGGGATGATCATGAGCTTAACGAGGTGCTGAAGCAGCATCAGCTTCGGAGCCTTTCGCGCGCACTCGCTTCGGAGCTTCATGACGGGCAGCCATGTCCGGTATGCGGCTCTTTGGATCATCCGGTCCCCGCCCATGCTGAAGCGGATGAGACGGGCATCTACGAAGAGACGCTTCGGAAGCTCCAAGAAATCAGGGCAAGGGTCCAGGATTTCAAATATGCCCAGCGGCAGATCATTCATGAATGCTCGGCCCTTGGGGATGGCGAGCTCATTGACGCGCCGAAAGCCGCCGGCGAAGCGATGGATTATGCGGCTGCGAGCGCGGAGCTTGCGGATGCTGCGCCATTCTCGGCAGCGGTCTGGGAGCAGCGGATTGACGCGCTTGAGGCTTCGCGGGACCAGCTGTCGGAAGAGCTGTCAATACTGAAAAGAGAATCCTCAGAGCTTCGGGAGAAGTATGAAACGGTGCGGCAGCAGACGCTTAAGCTGACGGCAGAGATCGAGGCCGGCAGCGGTGTATTAGAACAGCTTCGGACGAAGCTGGAGCAGATCAATGAAGAAATGACTCTCCTGAGAGGCAAGTGGTCCGAGGAACTGCCGGAGCTTCCGCAAGGCGAGGTCGAAACCCGGTGGGCCGAGATGTCGCAGAAGGATCGCGAGGCAGAGGAAATCAAAGAACGACTCCGCCGGAGCGTGCCGTTTCTGGAGGAGAAGAAAAGTACCGTCCAAGCGATGGAACGAAGCTTAACGGACGCGGAGAAGCAGCTGGTTCAGCTGGAAGTCCAGCTTCAAGGCAAACAGGAGCTTCTGAACGAGAAGCAGCAGCGCCTGCAGGCCTGGATCGGCGACCAGCGGGCGGAAATCCTGCTGGAGGCCTGCATTAAGGAGCTGAAGACGCTCCGGGAAACGGCAGCAAGACAGAAGGCGCTGCGGCAGTCCGCAGAACAAGAGAAGCATGAAAGCGCCAAGGCCTATGCTATGGCATGCCAGGCTGCGGATTCTGCGTCAGCGCATCAGGAGGCGGCGGGCAAGCGCTGGGAGAAGCTGCTTGCGGATTCGACTTTTGCCGGCGAGGCGGACGTGGAAGAAGCGTATATCACGCCTGAGCAGGCTGAACAGCTCGCGGCCAGGGTTCGGACGCATCGCGATGGAGAACGGGATCTGCTGTCCGCGATCCGGCATATTGAGGAGCAGCTGCTCGGCTGCTCGCTGACCGAAGAAGAGTGGATGAACGTGACGCGGGAGCTGTCCGAAGCCAGGCTGGCCGACGAGGAAGCGCTGCAGGCCAAGGCACGGTCCGAACGCGATCTGGAGGATATCAGGAAGCGTCATGCCCGTTGGACGGAGCTGGAGAAGCTTCGATTGGTGCGTCAGCGCGAAGCGGAGAAGCTGTTCAAGCTGCAGTCCTGCCTGCGGGGAAATGCTTTCGTCGAGTATATCGCGGAGGAGCAGCTGATGCAGGTCAGCCAGTCCGCGTCCCAGCGGCTTGGATATTTGACCAAGCAGCGTTACGCGCTGGAGGTGGACTCCGGAGGTGGCTTCCTGATCCGGGACGATGCCAACGGCGGCGTGCGCAGGCCCGTATCTACGCTCTCAGGGGGCGAAACCTTCCTGACGTCCCTTTCGCTGGCGCTGGCTCTGTCCGCGCAAATCCAGCTCCGGGGACAGTATCCGCTGCAGTTCTTTTTCCTGGACGAAGGATTCGGTACGCTGGATCCAGAGCTGCTCGAAACGGTCATTACATCACTGGAAAAGCTGCATAGCGATCATTTGTCGGTGGGCGTCATCAGCCACGTTCCGGAGCTTCGGGCGCGCCTGCCGCGCAAGCTGGTGGTAATACCTGCGGAGCAAGCCGGCGGCGGATCGAAAATAACAGTCGAACAGATGTAGCGTGAACAGATATAGCGTGATGTAGCTCACAGTGACAGCTGCAAGCCGCTGTTATAATACAGTTATAGCCGACATCTTACAAGAAGCACCCCGGCGGACGTATGGCTGGGACCTACCTCCTTAACATACGTCCGTGCGCATCCATGCTGTTTCAGCTTTGGAGGGTGCTTCTTTTTTTTGCCTTTTTTTTTGCTCCGGCCCAGTAGCCATTCGCCCAGTTCTGAATATGATGATCATGTAATTTGCTGACTGGGGAGGATTCAAGGTATGGAGAAGTTAGAGGCCAAAGAGGTATGTAAAAAACATATGTATCGTTATGTCAGAGCGACCATGTCGGACGGTAGCGTCCATGACGGCTTTATTGAGCATGTGGATGAGGAGAAAGTCTATATGGCGATTCCCGTAGGCCATGAGAATATGCCTTATCATCATGGCCAGGTGAGTCCGTATCACCAACAGGGCGGCTGCTGGGATCCCTGCTATCGCGGGCCTGTGCAGGATACCAGAGCGTTTTTTCCGGTACCATTCGGATACGGTTTCGGGTATCCCTTTGGTTTTCCTTATGGACGCCGCCGGTTTAACAGACTCGCGCTCCCGCTTTTCGGTCTGACAGCATTGTCGCTTCTGCCGTTCTATTAATCATCGAGCCTGTATGTAAAACATTCCATTTCTGAAGGGATAAATCCCTTGGAGGAAAAAGAACTTTCTGCTAAAGAAGGTTCTTTTTTTGCATCGAAAATTGGACGGGTTCCCCTGAAATCCGGTATGATAATAGCAAGTGAAAACCAAATTACATATCGGAGGCGAACAATAATGGACTGTCTCTTTTGCAAAATTACAGAAGGCAGCATACCTTCCCAAAAGGTATATGAAAATGAAAGAATATTGGTGTTCAAGGACATTCAGCCTGCAGCTCCCGTGCATGTGCTGATTATTCCGAAAAAGCATATTGCTTCCATGAATGAAGTAGAAGAGCAGGATTTGCCGCTGATCGCGGAAATGCATCAGGTAGCCCAGCAGGTGGCCAAGGAGCTTGGCGTGGCAGAAACCGGATACCGTCTCATTAACAACTGCGGACCGGACAGCGGACAAGCTGTACACCATATCCACTATCATCTGATCGGCGGTGCCAAACTTGGCGCACTGACAGGCATTTCGGATTCGCATGCATAGCAGATTGTCCTGAAAATTCAGGCGCTTTTCGAAAAAATAGGCGTCAAGGTTGACACCCTATTTCTCTTTCACCTATAATTAAATTTGATGAACCGTGTTATTGCTCTTGGACGGTCTGGTCGGAGGGAGGGAAAACTGGTGTCTGAAACTAAAGTTCGCAAAAACGAGTCTATTGATGCTGCACTTCGCCGCTTTAAGCGCTCCATCGCAAAGGATGGTGTATTGGCTGAGGTGAAGAAACGCAAGCATTATGAGAAGCCAAGCGTGAAGCGCAAGAAAAAGTCCGAGGCTGCTCGTAAGAGAAAGTTTTAGGAGGATCTGAACTATCATGAATCTTAGCGAACGATTGAACGAAGATATGATACAAGCGATGAAGAGCAAGGAGAAATTCAAGCTCTCCACAATTCGAATGGTTCGTTCAACGATCAAGAATCTTGAAATAGATTTGAAAAGAACTTTGGATGACAACGAAGTGCTTGATATCCTCAGTCGTGAAATTAAACAGCGCAAAGATGCCCTCCAAGAATTTAAAAAAGCGGATCGTGACGATCTTGCGGCAAATGTCGAAGCAGAAATTGAGATTATCGGTCAGTATCTTCCCGAACAGCTTTCCGAAGAAGAAATAAAAGTTATTGTACAGCAGACCATCCAGGAAACCGGTGCTTCTTCGAAAGCCGACATGGGTAAAGTGATGAGCGCGCTGATGCCGAAAGTCAAAGGTCGCTCTGACGGAAAACTTGTGAACCAAGTGGTTCAGCAATTTCTGCAATAAAACATAACGTGAAACACCCCTTTATAAGGGGTGTTTTTTCATTTTATGAAACGGTAAGCCTTTTCTTGCGTAATAACTAGCATATGCTGGACATTATATTATAATCATGAGGAAAGGAGGGAAAAGGAATGGGTTTTTCCAAATATACCAAATGGCTTGCAATAGGCTTCATACTTCTTTTCGTGGTAGGCTGGACAGCGTCGATACCCGGTACGGCCCAAGCGGAAGCGACAAAAACGGACCCGGTATATGTAATACCGGTGGAGCAGAAAATTGAGACCGGTCTTGAGAAATTTATGAAGCGAGGCTTCAAGGAAGCCGGGAAAATGAATGCCGGACTGATTATTCTGGAAGTCGATACGCCGGGGGGATTGGTAAACACGGCCCAGAATATCGGCAAAATGATTCGGGAAAGCAACATAACAACGGTTGCGTACATACGCGGCAATGCCGCATCGGCCGGCAGCTATATCGCGCTGAACGCGGATAAGATCGCCATGTCGCCGGGAAGCATGATCGGCGCAGCCGCGATGGTGGACAGCACGGGACAGCGCGTGGAGGATCCCAAGCTCGTGGCTGCATGGAAGGCGGAAATGTCGGCTGCTGCAGAATCAAGCGGAAGAAACGCGGATATTGCGGCAGGCATGGCTGATATCAACACCGTCGTGGATTTGCCGGAAATTGGTCAAAAGAAAGAAAAAGGCGAAATTATCGCGTTATCCACCGAGCAGGCGCTCAAGGTGGGGTATGCCGATACGATTGCATCTTCACCGGAAGAGGTTGCAGCCTGGATGGGCTATTCAACGGATAATATGTTTATGATGCAGCATACCGGCGCGGAGAAGGTTGCCTCATTCCTGACGAATCCGATCGTGATGACGATCCTGCTGTTTCTCGGCATCGCCGGCATCGTGATTGAGCTGATCGTACCGGGCTTTGGCGTTCCGGGAATTATCGGCGTTACAGCATTTGTGCTGTATTTCTTCGGCAATTATGTCGCGGGATTCGCAGGCAATGAGACATGGCTGCTCTTTATCGTGGGTCTTGTGCTCATGATCCTGGAAATGTTCGTGCCGAGCTTTGGGATCCTTGGCGTTTTGGGAGCCGTCAGCTTGATTGCCGGGGTCGTACGGGCGGCCTATGATACGAGCCATGCGATGCTGTCCTTAGGAATCGCCTTTGCGGCTGCGGTCGTCGTGATCGTCATCGTGGCCATCGTGTTCAAGGAGCGGGGGATCTGGAATCGCTTCATCCTGAGTGAGTCACTGACGAAGGAGCAGGGGTATGTGCCTACGGCTTCCAAGGAAGCGTTGCTCGGCAAGACAGGGATTAGCGCCACGCCTTTGCGCCCGGCAGGAACGGCCGTGATCGACCAGGAGCGCATCGATGTCGTGACCGACGGAGAATTTATTCCGCGGGACACGGAGATCATCGTCATTCATGTTGAGGGTGCGAGAATCGTAGTGAAACCCAAATAAACCCTGCACTTATTGTGGGGAATGATGTAACATGGTAAATAAGTACATCACGGTTGAATCAAAGGGATCATAATAAAATATTGGAGGATTACATTTATGACGTCGTTAATTCCGATTCTGCTCATCGCTGTCGTGGTTATCATCGTTCTGAGCGTGTTTTTCAGCTTCTTTCCGCTTACGCTCTGGATTTCCGCATTGGCGGCGGGCGTCCGCATCAGTATCATTACCCTGGTAGCCATGAGGCTCCGCCGGGTTACACCGAGCCGGATTGTCAATCCGCTGATCAAGGCAACCAAAGCAGGTTTAGGGCTGAATATCAACCAGCTGGAAAGCCATTACCTGGCGGGCGGTAATGTAGACCGCGTCGTCAACGCCCTGATTGCGGCACAGCGCGCGAACATTCCGCTGGAATTCACCCGTGCGGCTGCCATTGACCTGGCAGGACGCGACGTGCTGCAGGCCGTGCAGATGAGCGTTAATCCGCGCGTCATTGAAACCCCGGTCGTGGCGGCTGTTGCCAAAAACGGTATTGAAGTTAAAGTTAAAGCAAGAGTAACGGTAAGAGCCAACATCGACCGACTCGTCGGCGGTGCGGGCGAAGAGACGATCATTGCCCGTGTCGGCGAAGGTATCGTTACAACCGTCGGTTCCAGTGATTCGCATAAGGATGTGCTGGAAAATCCGGACCGGATTTCACGTACAGTGTTGTCTAAAGGCTTGGATGCAGGCACCGCCTTTGAAATTCTGTCGATTGATATCGCTGACGTGGATGTAGGCAAAAACATCGGTGCTTACCTGCAGACAGAGCAGGCGGAAGCCGATAAGCGGATCGCCCAAGCCAAAGCGGAAGAACGCCGCGCGATGGCGGTAGCCCACGAGCAGGAAATGAAAGCCCGCGTCGTTGAAATGAGAGCGCGAGTTGTCGAGTCCGAATCGGAGGTGCCGCTCGCTATGGCTGAAGCGCTGCGTTCGGGCAAGATCGGCGTGATGGACTATATGAACCTCAAAAATATCGAGGCGGATACCCAGATGAGAGGCTCGCTCGGCAAGATGGGCGAGGGAGACCAAAACGGCCCTCAAAATAACAAGTAGGGAATGATGCTCCATGTGGATCTTGGAAAATTTCTATTGGGTCCTGATTGTGGGATTTGCGGTCCTCTCTGCCCTTAGCAAGAGCGGTAAAACGAAGCAAAAGCAGCAGCATCCGCGGGGAATGCCTACCTTCGGCAACGGGGAGAATTCGGAGCGCAGAGCCCAGGCTCCGCGTTCGAGCCCATTCAGCAGCCCTGAGGAGGCTAAAATGCCTCCGTCAGAAACAGCTTCGAGGGATGAAGAGAGGACATTCGAATATCAAGGGCCAGGTCCCGACTATGATACCGGCGAAGGTGTGTCCGGCATGTGGGAGGATGAACGACCTGGGAACTTGAAGGATGTTCAACGGGAGATGGAACAGCATTTGAGCCGGGTAAACGCATCGCTCGACCGCATCGAGAAGCAAGCGACGGAACCGGCTTCATCACCCGCTGCGCGGACGAAACAGCCGCGGCCGTCTTCCCCTCTTGCGAACGAGGCCAGGAACGGCTTGATTTGGGCTGAGATCCTTGGACCTCCGCGCGCGAAACGCCCGTATAACGGACGCAAGTAATCGTCTAATCTATGACAATATCAGCAAAGATAATCAGAGCCTTTTCTGTATGGCAGCGGATGCCCCATATCCGCCTGTGCAGAGAAGGCTTTTTCTTGTCGTCAATGCTTCCTTAACTTCCTCAAAAGATCGCATGCCCGTTTGTGAAAACTCTCATAAAACGCAAGCCCCGGGCATAAGTTTTAAAGTACAGGAAGGGGGAAGACCTTCGTATGGCCCAAATCAGCCGCAGGCTGCGGAAATGGACAAATGAAATGCTGGATTTGCCGCAGGATGTTCTGCTGGATCTGCCACGGATTACGCTGGTAGGGAACAAGGAGCTTTCCGTTGAAAACCATCGCGGGGTACGGCATTTTTCTGAAAATCGAATGATTCTTTCGCTGAGCCAGGGCTCCCTGGAAGTCGAGGGTGCCGGCCTGATGATCCGGGCCATTCTGCCGCAGGAGGTCCTGATCGAGGGAGTCATCAACAATATAAAATATATAGGAACGGGGGAGAGCTCATGAAAATACCAACCTTATCCGGGCTGCGCGGCTGCGTGATGATCACCGTCCGAGGGGAGCACGTGAATCATCTGATCAATGCTTTAGCGGAATCGGGCATTCCCGTATGGGATATCCGCCCGACCAGCGACCATACGGCCGATATGAAGGTACTGCTGAGAGATTTTCATGCGCTTCGCCCCCTGCTGAAGCGGACAGGCTGCCGGATGCATGTCTCACGCCGGATTGGTCTTCCGTTTCGGATGGTCAGGCTGTATAATCGCAAATTTTTTGCCGTCGGCATGATTGCCTTTTTCATGATTTTGTTTCTGCTCTCCTCCCTGGTGTGGAACATCAACGTAACCGGAAACGAAAAATTAGCGACGGAAGACGTTCTGAAAGTGGCGAGACAAGCGGGAATCAAGCCATTTCAGTGGATTTTCCGGCTGGACGAGCCGGACAAGCTCTCGCGTGAGCTCAGCATGAAGCTCCCTGGCACCTCCTGGGTCGGCGTGGAGAGAAAGGGGACGACGATCACGATCCAAATCGTAGAGGCGGCAGAGCCGGAGAAAAAGCCGCTGGTTGAGCCTCGACATTTGGTCAGCCGAACGGATGCGGTGGTCTCGAGCATTTATGCGGAGCAAGGGCGTCCTTTGGTCGAAAAGAACACGCGCGTAAAGAAAGGACAAGTGCTGATTTCCGGCATTCTGGGAGACGGGGATGCGCATTCACAGGCTGTCGTGGCCAAAGGGGAGGTCAAGGGTCTCGTTTGGCATGAATATAATTTGCAGGTACCGCTGGTTCAGAAGCGAAATGTATATACAGGGGAAAGAAAAAACAAAAGCTATCTCGTGCTCGGAAACAGGGCGATTCAATTGTGGGGATACGGAAAGGAGCCTTTTGCCAAATCGGAAACAATCACTGAGCATGATCCCCTTACCTGGCGTTCGATTGCGCTGCCGATCGGCTGGATGACAGAGAAGGTCATGGAGGTTCAGGAAGCAGAGGAGACGCTGCAGCAGCAAGAAGCCGAAAAACTGGGAATACAAGGAGCAATTCGTGATATTTTGGCGAAATACGGCAGCGATTCGCAGATCATCAGCCAAAAAATTTTGCATGAGAAGAAAGAGAATGGTAAAGTTTATATGAAAGTGCTTTTTGAGGTGGAGGAGAAGATCGCAGAAGAGCTTCCCCTAGTTCATAGTCAAGGAGAATGAGGCTATTTGTCAGATAAAAACCACAGCGCGCAAATTTCATTGCAAAGTGCAGGCGAAGGACTGTCCATATTCGGACCTCAGGATACTTTTTTGAAAATGATTGAAGCTGAAATCCCGGCGAAGATCGATTCCCGGGAAGCTGAGATTACGATCCGCGGCGATCAACGCGACGTAGCAGTCGCTCAGCAGCTGTTCGAGGTCCTCCTCGAGCTTGTCCGCAACGGTTATATTCTTACGGAACGGGACGTAGCATACGCGATTGATCTGGCCAAGGATTTTCGGGCGGATCAGCTGCTTGACCTGTTCAAGGGAGAAATCACGACCACGTTCCGCGGCAAGCCGATCCGCGTCAAAACGATTGGACAGAAGCACTATGTAACGACGATCCGCAAGCGGGATATCGTATTCGGTATCGGACCGGCCGGTACCGGCAAAACCTATCTGGCGGTCGTGCTGGCCGTTGCCGCTTTGAAAGACGGATCCGTGAAACGGATTGTTCTCACAAGGCCGGCCGTGGAAGCGGGCGAAAGCCTGGGCTTTTTGCCGGGCGATCTGCAGGAAAAGGTAGACCCGTATTTGCGTCCACTCTATGATGCTCTCTATGATGTCATGGGGCCGGAGCAAACGGCAAAAGCGCTTGAAAGAGGACTCATTGAAATTGCGCCGCTCGCATATATGCGCGGACGAACGCTGGATGATTCATTTATCATATTGGATGAGGCGCAGAACACGACCCCTGAGCAAATGAAAATGTTTCTGACGCGTTTGGGCTTCGGCTCGAAAATGGTGATTACCGGCGACGTGACCCAAATCGATTTGCCTAAAGGCAAAAAGTCCGGTCTGGTTGAGGCCAAGAAGATTCTTAGCGGAATCGAGGAAATCGGCTTCGTATATTTTGCCGAACAAGATGTCGTTCGTCACTCTCTCGTTCAAAAAATTATCGTTGCTTATGACAAAGCTGCAGAAAATCAAGATTAAGAGGGGATTATCTTTATGACTTCGAAAGAAACGTCATCAGGCAAATCTTTCTCAATTAAAAATGTGGGCTGGAAACATAGCGCTGGAACTCGCTATGTTCTCTTTTTATGTCTGGCTGTGCTGTTCTATGTCAGCCTGGCTCCCGAGCTGTTGCCGGAAAGGTATAACATTCAGGTCGGAACGCATAGCGAGAAGGAAATTAGGGCGCCGATGCAGATTCCGAACAACAAGGCGACGCTGAAAGCCCAGGAACAGGAAGCCGAACGCGTACAACCGATTAATACGATCGTAACCGTGCCCAATGAGAATTTGGTCGTGTCCATTCTGGATCGGATTGACCGTTTGA
Organism: Paenibacillus chibensis; assembly: GCF_004001045.1. GTDB lineage: Bacteria > Bacillota > Bacilli > Paenibacillales > Paenibacillaceae > Paenibacillus_AQ > Paenibacillus_AQ chibensis. The sequence continues at coordinate 165,677 of NZ_BIMK01000007.1, read as the reverse complement.
ATCAGGATGACCAGGTATCGAGAGAAGATAAAATCTCCATATACCGTCTGGAAATCCCGCAGCGCGCCAAGGACTTTATACAAAATTTCGTCAATGCGAACCGTTCTTCGGCAACTTATTCGGACAAGCTGCTGGATGAGATGCTGAGAGTGACCAATCAGCAAACCTATAAAATACCGGAAGAGACCTTCATTAAGATTCCGAGGCTGACGCCTCAAGATATCGCGGAAATGAAGCCGGTTGCACGTGAGATCGTGTCCCGTCTGACTAACGATCAAGTGGCGGAGGCCCAAGCAGCCCGCGCCAAGGTAGCTGAGCTAGTCAGCGCAAGCACGCTAAGCCAGCGGACGGCGCGGGAAGTCGTGCAGGAGCTGTCCAAGCTAGCGATCACGGCCAACAAATTCTACGATGAAGAAGCAACCAAGGAAGCCAAGGTTCAGGCACGGGAAAATACGCAGACCGTCTATATCAAGCAGGGGGACGTGCTGGTCGCCAAAGGCCAGCTGATCACGGAAGACTTGTATAACCTTCTAGATGATAACGGCTTGCTTAAGAACGAGGTCAATTATTGGCCGCAGCTTGGCCTGCTCTTGCTGTCATTGTTGATGGCATGGGGGATATTTCTCTTTATTCGTCAGTCCGATCCCGGCAAATTCAGATACAACAACGCGCAGCTGCTCATGCTGGTGCTTATATTTATCATTACGGTCATACCGATGCATTTGGCGGGCTTTCTCCAAAGCAATGAGAGACCGTATATCGGCTATCTGGCACCCGTCGCGATTGGCGCGACACTGGTAACCCTGCTGCTGGATATGTCGCTTGCGTATTTCTCCGCCATGATTTTCAGTATTCTGGCGAGCGTTATTTTGAACGTCCATCAGGGCCAGATGTTTGATTTCAGCTTTGGATTTTTTGCGCTGATCGTGTCGGCGGTGGCCATCTTCACGATTCATCGTGCAAGTCAACGCTCCACGCTGCTGAAAGGCGGAATCATGGTATGCCTGTTCGGATCACTGTCCGTGTTTATCATGGCTTTGATCAGCAGCGGGCAATGGAATCAGATGCAAACGTTGTACGCTATCGGATTTGCCTTTGCCGGTGGCCTGCTGACGGCGATCCTGGCGATCGGCCTTATGCCGTTCTTCGAGGTTACGTTCGGTATTTTGTCGGCTCTTAAACTGGTGGAGCTGTCGAATCCGAATCATCCGCTCCTAAGGAAGCTGCTGACGGAGACTCCGGGCACTTACCACCACAGCGTGATGGTCGGAAACTTGTCTGAAGCCGCAGCAGAGGCCATCGGTGCGGATGGGCTGCTTTGCCGCGTCGGTTCCTATTACCATGATATCGGTAAAACCAAACGGCCTAGCTACTTCATCGAGAATCAGAACAATATGGAGAACCCGCATGACTCCATCGATCCGAAGATGAGCAAATCAATTATCATCGCGCATGCGCGGGATGGTGTGGAAATGCTGAAAGAATACAAGATCCCGAAACCGATCCGGGATATCGCGGAACAGCATCACGGAACCACGTTCCTGCAGTTTTTCTACCATAAGGCATTGCGCCAGGCGGAGGAACAGGGCAAGGAGCCTGATTTCACGGAAGAAGATTTCCGTTATCCGGGCCCGAAAGCCCAGTCCAAGGAATCTGCTGTCATCGGCATCGCCGACAGCGTGGAGGCCGCTGTGCGCTCTCTGCGGAACCCCACCGTGGACCAAGTGGAGAGCATGATCGAAAAAATTATCAAGAGCCGTCTGGACGATCATCAGTTCAACGACTGCGATTTGACCATGAAGGAACTGGATATCGTCGCCAAGACCCTTAAGGAAAGCGTCATGGGAATCTTCCACTCGCGTATCGAGTATCCGGAAGAAATCAAAAAGAACAAAACGAATGAAGACACAAGAAGGAGCGGTTAGTCATGGGACTGCAGCTGGCATGGAACAATGAGCAGGAGGAGCTTGCGATCAGCGAAGAGCTGATTGCGACGCTGGAGCTTCTGCTTCAAAAGGCGGGACAAGCGGAAGGCGTAGAGGACGGAGAGGTGGCTCTCACATTTGTTGATGATGAACAAATTCATGAGCTGAACAAGGAATACCGCGGAATTGACCGTCCTACCGACGTGCTGTCCTTTGCGATGAACGAATTTACCGATGAAGAGCTGGATATCGTCTATGAGCTGGAGGAAGATGAAGAACTTCAGGACATGCCGGATATGCTCGGCGATATTATCATTTCCGTGAATCGCGCGCAGGCGCAAAGCGAAGAATATGGTCATTCCCTGGAACGCGAACTCGGATTTTTGTTCGTCCACGGCTTCCTGCATTTGCTTGGATATGATCATCAGGATCAGGAAAGTGAAGCCGAGATGATGGGCAAACAGGAAGCGGTTCTGGCTGAAGTGGGGCTTATACGATAATGAAAAGCGACTCTCTCCTGGAATCGTTTGCTTATGCGGCTGAGGGAGTGCGGTATGCGCTGCGTACGCAGCGAAATATGAGGATTCATGCAGCAGCAGCGGTCGCCGTCATCATGGCGGCAGCGCTGCTGCATTTGTCCTGGGTCAGATGGGTGGTGTTACTGCTCGCCATCACGCTGGTTATGGCGATGGAGCTGATGAATACGGCACTGGAAGCGGTGGTGGATCTGGCTTCGCCGGAAGTGCATCCGCTGGCCAAAGCGGCCAAGGACGCGGCTGCCGGCGCCGTACTTCTCTCGGCGATTTTCGCCGTAGCTGCAGGCTGTATCATCTTCTTCCGTCCAGTGATGGATTTGCTTGGTTCGGGCGGGTAGTATATTATGGTTTTACGGAATTTGAGGAGGTTTTTACTTATGGATTCGGCACTTTTGCTTCAGGAAGCAATTAAAGCACGGGCTAATGCCTATACGCCTTATTCCCATTTCGGAGTAGGCGCCGCGCTCCTCGACAAGAACGGCCATGTGCATCATGGCTGCAACGTTGAGAACGCGGCTTACGGCCCAACCAATTGTGCGGAGCGTACGGCGTTGTTCCGGGCGATCGCAGATGGCCATAAAGCAGGAAGCTTCAAGGCCATGGCTGTCGTGGGCAACACGGAGGGCCCGATTTCACCTTGCGGAGTATGCCGCCAGGTACTCGTGGAGCTGTGTGATCCCGACATGAAAATCATCATGGGCAACATGAAGGGCGACATGACCGAGACCACTGTCCGAGATCTGCTGCCCGGCGCTTTTGGTCCTTCGGATCTGGAGAGCGGCGCGAACAAATAATCATTAACATTTAATCCAATAACAATTGATCCGGGGCCCCGTCTCCGCGGCCGGCATCTGTTTGTGCCGCCGCCGGATTCTGGGCCCCGGCAGTCTTCCCGATGCGGGAAGACAAACAGAGGAGGATCAAGATAGATCATGGCGAAAGCGTCATATAAATCCGGTTTTGTTGCCATTGTCGGCCGGCCGAATGTAGGCAAGTCCACACTCATGAACCAGGTGATCGGCCAAAAGATCGCCATCATGTCGGACAAGCCGCAGACGACGCGCAATAAGATTCACGGCGTGTACACAACGGACCAAATGCAGATTGTATTTCTGGATACGCCGGGCATTCACAAACGGCAATCCAAGCTTGGCGATTTCATGAACCAGACAGCACTGAACACGCTGAGAGAGGTGGAGGCGGTCTTGTTCCTGGCCGATACGTCCGAAGGTTTCGGAGGCGGGGACCGTTTCATTATCGAGCAGCTGAAGGACGTGAAAACGCCAGTGATTCTGGTGTTGAACAAAATTGATAAGATCGAGCCGGAGGCGCTGCTTCCGATCATCGAGCAGTACAGCAAGCTTCACGATTTTGCCGAGATCGTACCGATTTCAGCCCTGAACGGCAACAATGTTACCCGTCTGCTCGAGCAGGTGGAGAAATATTTGCCTGAAGGCCCTCAATATTATCCTGCAGACCAAATTACGGATCATCCGGAGCAGTTCGTCTGCGCAGAGCTGGTTCGCGAGAAAATCCTGCATATGACGCGTGAGGAGGTTCCGCACTCGATCGCGGTTTCCATTGAGGACATGCGCGTGCAGGAGAACGGCGTCGTCTACATTTCCGCGGTCATTTTCGTGGAGAGGGATTCCCAGAAAGGCATCATTATCGGCAAACAAGGCGCCCTTTTGAAGGAAGTGGGCAAGCAAGCCCGACAGGACATCCAGAATTTGCTTGGATCGAAGATTTTCCTTGAATTATGGGTAAAAGTTAAAAAAGACTGGCGCAACCAGGACCGCGTGCTTCGTGACCTTGGCTTCCACCGCGACGCCTAAGCCATCCATACCATGCTGCTGGCAGTATTTGCTTCACATACATCCGGAGCGTTCGCCACATCCTAATTTTGAAGATGCAGACGTCATTTCCAAAGAAAGGATGAATACGAATGCGAGATTTTTCGTGGAAGTATTTTGCGATGACTGGAGATGTGGATGCTTATATGCTCTATAAAGAACATGGCGGCATAACAATGGCCGAAACGGCTGCTGCTCCAGAAATGGCGGCAGCGGAAGAGACGGAAACTCATGAAGAAAACGAATGATCTTTGGCTGCTCCGGGAATGGCTGGGGGAAGAAGCATGCTATACAGGGTGGAAGGGATCGTCATCCGCAGCATGGACTACGGCGAGGGGAACAAAATCATTACGATTTGCACCGAGAACGCGGGCAAAATAGGCGTGCTGGTTCGCGGGGCGAAAAAAGTCAAAAGCCGCCATGCTGCCTTAACACAGCTGTTTACGACAGCAGAATATGTGTTTTTTAGAAACGGAACGGGCCTTGGAACGCTGAACTCCGGGGAAATCAACAGCTCGCATCACGTGCTCCGTCAGGATCTTGTACTGGCGGCGTATGCATCCTATGCCTGCGAGCTGCTGGACAGGGTACTTCAGGACGAAGAGACGGGAAGCTTCTGGTTTCATCAGCTTAAAGCCTGTCTTGACGCACTGGAGGAAGGCAAGGATCCTGGCATCGTCATGAATTTGTACGAGATGAAAATACTTCAGACCGCAGGATACGGACCCGAGCTCCTATCCTGCATTTCTTGCGGAAAGGATCTGTCCGAGGACGACAATGCTGCCGTCAGTCCGAGGCTGGGCGGCGTGCTGTGCCGCTCTTGCAAGCATCTGGATCCACCGGCGATGAAGATATCTCCGAAAGCTTTGAAGCTGCTTCGCGTATTCTCGCGGCTGGACCTAAGAAGATTGGGCCACGTCGACGTGAAGGAAGAGACGAAAGCCGAGCTGAAGAGCGTCATGCGTGCCTTTATGGATATGCAGCTCGGACTGAACCTGAAGTCGCAAAGCTTCCTTGACCAGATGGAAAAATACGGGCTGTAAAAATGGTTTGACTTATCGCCATATATTCAGTAATATATATTAAGTTTCTTTTTAAATTGTCTGACATGCGTTGAACGGAAAAAGTAATGAATGGTTGGTTCCAGCAGCGAGCCGGGGAAAGTGCAAGCCCGGTGGGACGGATTCATGAACAGGCGACCGGGAGCATGATATGAAATCGGCCAAAAGAGGATTGCGGCTTCTGCTACGGCAGCTCCGCGATCAAGTAGGGTGGAACCGCGGGAATGACAGCTCTCGTCCCTATGTCTGTACAGCAGGCATGGGCGAGAGCTTTTTGCTTGTTCCAAAAACGTCTGCTGACAGGCTTGGTAAAGCTGCGAAACGGGCTAAATGCCATGATCAAGAAAAGGAGTGACGAAATGAATTTTCAGCAGATGATTTTGACACTGCAGCAATTTTGGGCAGCCCAGAACTGCATCATCGTGAACCCGTATGACACGGAAAAGGGAGCAGGCACGATGAACCCGATGACCTTTTTGCGGTCCCTCGGACCGGAACCATGGAAGGTTGCTTACGTCGAGCCTTCGCGCCGTCCTTCCGACGGACGCTACGGAGAGAACCCGAACCGCTTGTACCAGCACCATCAGTTCCAGGTCATCATCAAGCCTTCGCCTGACAATATTCAGGAGCTGTACCTTGACAGCCTGAAAGCCCTTGGCGTGGATGCAATGCATCACGATATCCGTTTTGTCGAAGACAACTGGGAGAACCCGTCGCTTGGCTGTGCCGGCCTCGGATGGGAGGTATGGCTTGACGGCATGGAAATTACGCAGTTTACGTATTTCCAACAGGTGGGCGGCATCGAGACGCATCCGGTAGCCGTGGAGATCACTTACGGCATGGAGCGTCTGGCTTCGTACATCCAGGAAAAAGAGAACGTCTTTGATCTGGAATGGGTAGACGGCATTTCTTACGGCGATGTGTTCCATCAGCCTGAAGTTGAGCATTCGAAGTATACCTTCGAAGTATCCGACGTTAAGATGCTCTTCACGCTGTTCAATATGTACGAACAGGAAGCCAAAAAGGCGATGGATCAGAATCTGGTGTTCCCTGCGTATGATTACGTCCTGAAATGTTCTCATACGTTTAACCTCTTGGATGCCCGCGGCGCGATCAGCGTAACCGAACGGACAGGGTATATCACCCGGGTGCGCAATCTGGCCCGCCAGGTAGCGGCAACCTACGTGGAGGAACGCGAGAAGCTCGGCTTCCCGCTCCTGAAGAAAGGAGAGGATCAGAATGTCTAAGGATCTGCTTTTTGAAATCGGCCTGGAAGAAGTGCCTGCACGTTTTCTGCGTGCTGCCATGGATCAGCTGAAGGAGAAAATGGTACATTGGCTTGAACAGTCCCGTTTATCCTATGGCGATGTTCAGGCTTATGCAACGCCCCGCCGCCTTGCGGTGCTGGTGAAGGATGTAGCCGAGAAGCAGGATGACGTGGAAGAAGAAGTCAAAGGACCTTCCCGCAAAATTGCCCAGGACGAAAACGGCAATTGGAGCAAAGCAGCCATCGGATTTGCACGCGGACAAGGCGTGGATCCGGAACAGTTCACCTTTATTGAACTGAACGGCGTTGAATATATTTATGTCACCAAGAGCAGCACGGGTGTCGAGACGGCATCCCTCCTTGCGGAAGGCCTGCTTGGCATTTTGTCCTCGATGACTTTCCCGAAAAACATGCGTTGGGGCAGCTACGACTATAAATTCGTCCGTCCGATCCGCTGGATCGTCGCGTTGTTCGGCTCGGACGTTATCGATCTGGAAGTCACCCATGTGAAATCCGGCAATGTGACGCGCGGACACCGTTTCCTCGGAACGGATGCCGTCGTGACGGAGGCAGTCGCTTATCCGGAAGTCCTGCGTTCACAGCATGTTATCGTTGACGTGAAGGAACGCGAAAGCATGATTTTGCAGCAAATCAAAGGGCTGGCCCAGGAGAAAAACTGGAAGATCGCCATCAAGGATGACTTGCTCGAAGAGGTGCTTTTCCTTGTGGAGACGCCGACAGTACTGTTCGGTACGTTTGATCCGTCGTTCCTGAACATTCCGCAGGACGTGCTGATCACATCGATGAGAGAGCATCAGCGCTACTTCCCCGTATTGGATGAACAGGGCAAGCTCCTTCCTTTCTTCGTGACCGTACGCAACGGCGACAACACATCGCTTGATGTCATTGCCAAAGGAAACGAGAAGGTGCTGCGCGCCCGCCTCTCCGATGCGAAGTTCTTCTATGATGAGGACCAGAAGCTCGAAATCAAGGATGCCCTTTCCAAGCTTGAAAGCATCGTTTTCCACGAGGAGCTTGGAACGGTGGGCGATAAGGTTCGCCGCATCCGCAAAATTTCGGATAAACTGGGCGAAGCGCTGCAAATTTCCGGGACGGATCAGGAGCATGTCAGCCGCGCCGCCGATATTTGCAAATTCGACCTCGTAACGCAAATGGTTTATGAGTTCCCGGAACTGCAAGGTGTGATGGGTGAAGACTACGCCCGTAAAGCCGGCGAAAGCGAAGCGGTTGCCAAAGCCGTATTCGAGCATTATCAGCCGCGTTCCGCTTCCGATGATCTGCCTTCTTCCTTGGTAGGCTCTATCGTCAGCATCGCGGATAAAATCGACACGATCGTTGGCTGCTTCTCGATCGGCATCATCCCGACGGGATCCCAGGATCCTTACGCTCTCCGCCGCCAGTCGCAAGGGATCGTTCAAATCCTGCTGTCCAAGCAAATGCCGCTTACGCTCTCGCAGGTGTTCAACATCGCGATCGACGTGCATGCGCAGCTGCGGGAAATGAAACGTCAAGGCAGCGAAATACGTAAAGATCTGGAGGAGTTCTTCGGACTTCGCGTCAAGAAGCTCCTGTCCGAGAATCTGCGTTACGATATCGTAGACGCGGTCATTGCCGCCGGCTTTGACGATGTAATGTCGGTTGTCTCCCGCGGCGGCGCTTTGATGAATGCTGTGAACAGCGGCGAAGCGTTCAAAACCACGGTCGAGTCTTTCAACCGCGTAAGCAACCTGGCTGCCAAAGCCGCCAAGGCTGCAGTCAGCGAAAGCCTGCTTCAAGAAAGCGCGGAGAAAGATCTGTATGCGGCATGGCTGGAAGTCCAGAAGCCGTACTTCAGCGCTTTGGAAGCAAAAAACGGAGAAAAAGCGCTTGAGTTGTTAGGACAATTGAAGCCTTCCATCACCAACTTTTTCGATTCCGTCATGGTTATGGCCGAGGATGAGAAGATCCGGAATAACCGCCTTGGACTTTTGGCCCAGATGGATCAAGGACTGAAACAGTTCGCTGATTTCAACAAGCTGGTGTGGTAGGAAAAGTTTGAATGAGGGTAAAAACATACGGAGCGGGTAGCGCGTCAAGACGTTGACCTGTTCCGTATCTTTTCAGTAGCTGGAAAAAGTTGTTAACCCGTAGAAAGAGGATTTTGACTTCCTTAGCTCGTATATAATAATACGGTAAACCATGATAACAGGGTGATCTTCTGGCTGATATGCACACGATTCACATTGTCGTTGACGGGGACGCTTGTCCCGTGAAGCATGAAATTGGCGAAGCTGCCAGAGCCTTCCGCATTCCTGTTCTGATGGTTTCTTCTTATGACCATTTTATTCAGGGCGGGGAAGGTGTGAAGACGATCCAGGTGGACCGCAGTGATCAAAGCGCTGATCTTTATATCGCCAACCACATCAAGCGGGGAGATATTGTCGTCACGCAGGATTACGGGCTGGCTGCGCTTGCGCTTTCCAAAGGCTGTCATGTCATTTCATTCCGGGGTCAAAGCTACAATAGCGAAAATATCGAGTTCATGCTGGACCGTCGGCATCACCAGGCCAAAGCGAGGCGAAGAGGCAGCTATGGCAAAGGGCCGAAGCCGATTACCCAGGAGGACAAGAGAATTTTTCAACAGAAACTGACAAAACTTTTGCTCGAGTTGCAGGAGAATGTTTAACGGTAGCGAATAATATTTTACGTGCCAAAAAGAGATGAAGGTGGTTTGGATGAATGCCGGACAAGGTAACATTCCGGAAAAAGTTATCGATGCCGTGCTGGAACAGCATGATATCGTCGATACAGTAAGCAGGTATGTTCATCTGACCAAGCAGGGGAAATACATGAAAGGCCTCTGCCCGTTTCATTCGGAGAAAACCCCCTCTTTTACGGTGACACCGGACCGGCAGATTTTCTATTGCTATGGCTGCGGCAAGGGTGGAAATGCCATCAAATTCAGGATGGAAATCGAAGGATTATCCTTCCCCGAAGCCGTTAAAGTTATGGCGGAAGAAAGTCATATTGCGGTACCGGAAGGACAAGGGGCTGTGGTGAACCCTCCGAATCCGGAGAGAGAACGACTGCTTCAGGCCTACGAATGGACTGCTAAATTTTATCACTTTTTGCTCAAAAATACGGAGCACGGGAAAGCGGCGATGGACTATTTGCGTTCACGCGGCTTTAACGACAAGGTGATCGACCAATTTCAGATCGGCTTTGCGCCGGACCGCTGGGATACGCTGGTACAGTTTCTGACCAAAAGATCCTTTGACCTGCATGAGATGGAAAAAGGCGGACTTTTGACCAAACGGCAGGACAGCGAAGATTTTCTCGATCGCTTCCGCGGTCGCATCATGTTTCCCATTCATGACCGCAACGGTAAGATCATCGCTTTTGCTGGAAGGATCCTGGGCGACGGACAGCCGAAATACTTGAATTCGCCCGAGAGCAAGCTTTTTAACAAAAGCCGGATTTTGTACAATCTTCATCAGGCCAAGCCGTCAATCCGCAAATTGCGGCAAATCGTATTATTCGAAGGATACGGGGACGTGATATCGGCCTGGGAGGCTGGCGTGCAAAACGGTGTTGCTACAATGGGCACCTCACTTACGGAAAGCCACGCGGCGCTGATGAAAACGATGGCGGACGAAGTCGTCATCTGCTACGACGGCGACCGTGCCGGACAAGCTGCGGCGATGAAGTCGATTCCGCTGCTTGAAGGCGTAGGCCTCAGCGTTAGGATTTCGGTGCTGATCGAGGGGCTCGACCCGGATGAATTCATCCGGAAATACGGTGCCGACCGCTTTAACCGGCAAATGATTGACGGAGCGGTATCGACGACAAAATTTAAGCTTATATATCTGAAAAAAAACCATATACTGCTAGAAGAAGAGGGGAAGATCGCATATACGAAGGAAGTCCTTCCGATTATTGCGGCCCTGCCCTCATCGACCGAAAGAGAAGTTTATTTGAAGGAGCTCGCCTCCGAACTTCAGCTTTCCTTTGAAAGTCTTAAGCAGGATTGCAACGAGATCCGCCAGTCCATGCAAAAAAACATGCCGGATGGGGATAATAACGACAAAAGGTGGAATAATGGTAGGCATAAAAAAGGGCAGGTTGCTGCTCCTACATTGCTGCCGGCATACCATACCGGAGAACGGCGCCTTTTAGCCATGATGCTGCAGGATGCCGAGGCCGCAAGCTATGTGGAAAAACGGCTCGGTGACGCATTCAACATTGATGATCATGCAGCGATTGCTGCTTATCTATATGCCTACTACGCACAGGGCAAACCCCCGGATATCAGCCGTTTTATGTCGTCCTTGCACGATGACCGTCTGGAGAAGACCGTGAGCTCCATCTCCATGATGGACACTCCCCCGGAGTGGAACGTTCAGGAGCTGGATGATTGTATTCGGGAAGTACAGAAAGTTCCGCAGAAGCGGCAGATCGACAAGAAGAAAGAAGAAATGATCAATGCCGAGCGGTCAGGGGACTTTTTGCGTGCTGCACAAATTGCAAGTGAGATTATAGCCCTAGAGAGACAGTAAAGAACAGGCTTGAATGTTTCTAGGGAGGAGGGAGTCGAGTTATGGCGAATGATCAGCATACTGAACTAGAGACAGAATTTACGCTGGATCAGGTAAAAGACCAGCTGATTGAACAGGGTAAGAAGAGATCTTCTTTAAATTACAAGGAAATTATGGAGAAATTATCGCCGTTTGATCAGGATCCGGAGCAGATGGATGAGTTTTATGAGCATCTGAGCGACTTGGGTATCGATGTGGTTAACGAGAGCGACGAAGATGATAACGGCATGCACCGTCCATCCGACGACCATGAAGGTAGCGATAGCGATGATTTCAGCTTTGACGACGACTTATCCCTGCCGCCGGGCATTAAAATTAATGATCCGGTACGGATGTATTTGAAGGAAATTGGCCGTGTGCCTCTCTTGTCGGCCGATGATGAAGTCGAGCTTGCAAAACGGATTGAGAACGGTGATGAGGAAGCCAAGCGGCGTCTGGCTGAAGCCAACCTTCGTCTGGTCGTCAGCATTGCCAAACGGTATGTGGGACGCGGTATGTTGTTCCTGGATTTGATTCAGGAGGGCAACATGGGCCTCATTAAAGCCGTGGAGAAGTTTGACCACAAAAAAGGATATAAATTCAGTACCTACGCGACCTGGTGGATCCGTCAAGCCATCACGCGCGCCATTGCTGACCAGGCCAGAACGATCCGGATTCCGGTACACATGGTGGAAACGATCAATAAGCTGATCCGGGTATCCCGTCAGCTGCTTCAGGAATTGGGGCGCGAACCGACGCCGGAGGAGATTGCGGCTGAGATGGAACTCAGCGTGGAGAAGGTTCGGGAAATCATGAAAATCGCGCAAGAGCCTGTCTCGCTGGAAACGCCAATCGGTGAAGAAGACGACTCACATCTCGGCGATTTTATCGAGGATCAGGAAGCGTTGGCGCCAGCCGATGCTGCTGCTTACGAGCTTCTGAAGGAACAGCTCGAAGACGTGCTGGATACACTGACCGAACGCGAGGAAAACGTGCTTCGTCTGCGCTTTGGTCTGGATGATGGCCGGACGAGAACGCTGGAAGAAGTGGGTAAAGTGTTCGGCGTCACCCGCGAACGTATCCGTCAAATCGAAGCCAAGGCGCTTCGCAAACTGCGTCATCCAAGCCGCAGCAAGCGCTTGAAGGATTTTCTTGAATAGGACCATGAGGCTGACCTTCTGCAGGCTTTTTGCAGCAAGGTCTTTTTTTTAGAACGGGAAGTTCTTTAGGAAAGAATCGTTTGCTTTCTTTTAGAACATTTTCCTTTATTTGTTTTTATTTTAGCTCTTTTTAAAAGCCAATGCAAATTAATATTGCGTATTGTCGAAAGCCATGGCCAAGGAATGACGTGGGGTTTCGGGATTGTTTGCAGGTTCGTGACCGGTTTGTTACGGTATAAAAAAGCGTTGGAAAAATCAATCAGATATGTGGGGGCATTCATGAAACTATCAAGAAGACTCGAGATGATCCTGGAGCTCATTCCGGGGCAAAGCCGTTTGGCGGACATTGGCTCGGATCATGCGCTGCTGCCTGTCGCAGCGGTGAAATCAGGCAGGGTCGTCCAGGCCGTTGCAGGCGAAGTGAATCCGGGTCCGCTGAAAGCGGCTGCCAAGCAGGTGGCTGAAGCCGGACTGCAGGAGCAGATCGCGGTCAGACGCGGAGACGGGCTTGCCGTCATTGCAGCCGGAGAAGTGGACGTGATTACGATTGCCGGTATGGGCGGCAGCCTGATTGCCAGCATATTGGATCAGGGCCAGGACAAGCTGGACGGCGTACAGCTCCTGATTTTGCAGCCGAATGTAGGCGAAGATATCCTCCGCCGGTGGCTGATGGAACATGGCTGGCTGCTGACGTCGGAAAGAATCATGGAGGAAGACGGAAAAATCTACGAAATTCTGACGGCCGTACCCGAGAAAGAGGATGAGCGCATCAGCAGCCGGCTGCTGTACGAAAGCCAGGAATGGCCAAGTGTCAACGGTAATGGCACCTTTACGGTGACGTCCGCGCTGCTGCTGCGTATGGGCCCATGGCTTCTGAAGGAGCCGACATCCGTTTTCTTCGATAAATGGAAAAGCGAGCTGGAGAAGCTTGAAGGAATCCTGGCGTCTTTGTCCTCATCGAGACTGGAATCCGCAGAAACGAAATCGCTGCAAATCAAGCAGGAAATGGAGCAGATCAAGGAGGTACTCGCATGTTTGCAAAAGGGCAGACTGTAATTCAGTATATGGAGCAGCTGGCTCCAAAACATTTGGCTGATCAAGACGACAAGGAACGGATCGGACTTCAGCTGGGAAGCCTGCACAAAGAGATCCGCACCGTTCTGGTGGCGCTAGACGTCAATGAAGACGTCGCAGATGAGGCGGTACGGATCGGGGCCGATTTGATCATCGCCCATCATGCGATCATTTTCAGGCCGTTGAGACAGATTAATACAGATACGCCGGCAGGTAAGGTCTATGAAAAGCTCATCAAAAACGACATCGCCGTCTATATTGCGCACACGAATCTGGACATCGCCGAAGGCGGCATGAACGATTGGATGGCGGAAGCTCTGGGCATCCGTAATACGGTACCCATTGAAGAAACGCAGCGGGAGCAGCTGCTGAAGCTGGTCGTGTTTGTTCCTGTCACACATGCCGATCAGGTGCGGGAAGCCATTCTTGCGGCCGGGGCAGGGGCTATCGGAAATTACAGCCACTGCAGCTTTAACGTGGAGGGAACGGGAACCTTCCTGCCTCAGGAAGGCAGCAATCCATTTCTCGGCTCTGCCGGAAAACTGGAAAAGGCGAGTGAGGTAAGAATCGAAACGATCGTGCCTCAGGGCATCCGCAGCCGCGTCGTGCAGGCTATGCTGAAAGCCCATCCTTATGAGGAGGTCGCCTATGATCTGTATCCGCTCGAATTCAAGGGGAAGGCATACGGACTGGGTAGGGTCGGTAAGCTGGAGCATGAACAGTCGCTGGCTGCATTCGCAGAGGTGGTCAAAGACAAACTCGACGTGCCTTGCGTGCGTGTCGTAGGGGATCCGGAACGTGTTATTAAAAAGGCGGCGGTGATCGGCGGCTCCGGAAGCCGCTGGTACGGCGCAGCGCGTTTTCGCGGCGCGGATGTTCTCGTAACCGGCGATGTGGATTATCATACGGCCCAGGATGCGCTCGCTGCCGGTATCGCGCTCATTGATCCCGGACATAATGCGGAAAAGATTATGAAGGCCAAGGTAGCGGAATGGATGAGCGCCATACTGGAGAAGAACCGGTATGAAACCAAGGTTATCGCTTCCTCCATAAATACCGAACCGTTCCGGTTTATGTAAATTCAAGGACGGGAGGGAAATTCCGCAGGGGTTGGAAGAGGAAGAGGATTGAAACCTTCACGGATACCGTGTATACTATACAATGTTGTCCGGAAAGTTTGACAGACAATCGCTGGCGGCGCGTAAGGCGCCGCGAGAGGAAAGTCCGGGCTCCATAGGGCAGGGTGCTGGATAACGTCCAGTCAGCGCGAGTTGAAGGATAGTGCCACAGAAATGGACCGCCGATGGCCGCTGTTTCAGCGGATCAGGCAAGGATGGAACCGAGGTGTAAGAGACCCCGAGGAACGCTGGTGACTTCGTTCCTGGTAAACCCCACCTGGAGCAAGACCTAATGGAACGCAGCTTCCCTGAGAAGCAGCCTTAGCCCGAGGCGCGTTCGGGTTGGTCGCTTGAGCCAATCAGCAATGACTGGCCTAGATAGATGATTGTCGCTTATCCGCGGGAGGGTAGTTCCCGGCTGCACCGCGACGAGCACAGAACCCGGCTTACGTAAAACTTTCCAAACTGCAACTGTATGGCTTAGATGATACCTTCAAGACGGCATCCCGGATCGATCCGGCAGATGCCGTCTTTTTGCGTTTGAGTGAGGCATTGGCACAGACGAGCCTGTTTTGGTCATTTAACACTATATCAAGGACAAACGTACAAACGAAGGAGCTAAAAGCTTAATAAACTGTACTAAATCGATGAAAGGAGCTGCTTGCAAATGTATAATCATTGCTTCCACTGTCCACCGGCGGATCCAGTTTATACAGATCCAACAGTTATTGTTCAGGACTATTATTATCCACAAATCGTTCCTGTGGTTCACACGGTGCAAGTCGTGAAGAGACATCACTGTGTACCTGTGCCCAAGCATATCTACAACTATGTTGAAAGCGACCAAAACTGCTCCGTATCCGCTAATAGCATGAAACGCGGCGCGCAGGTTTCCAGAGCCAGAGGCAGACGCTAGTCAATAAATGCTTGAACAATGACGATGAAGGCCAAACACATCGCTTCTTCCGAAATGGCAAAATCATAAAAAAAAGCAATCCGCCAGCGGCCGGATTGCTTTTTTTCTAACCTAAGGTGTTTTTTTCTGGATAACGGAATCCATTTTCTTCTGAACATGCTGCGGCCAGAACTGCAGCGGAGCCTCGCTGTTGCCTGCGGCTTCAAGGGCTTTGCGGATGTCGACCTGACCGTAGCCATAATATTTATCCCTTCCCTTTGGACCCAAGTCCACGGTGCTGCTGCGCATGATATCCATGACCTGCTTGTTGGTGAGATCCGGATTGCGCGAACGGATGAGAGCGGCCATGGCCGCAACATGCGGGCTTGCCATCGATGTACCGGACAGTGCGGCATATTGGTTGCCCGGATAAGTGCTCGCGATGCTGGTACCTGGAGCGGCTACATCGATGTAATCACCATAGTTGGAATAGGAGGCACGCTTCATGTTGGAGTCGGTTGCGGCGACAGCAAGCACCTCCGGATAGGCTGCAGGATAACCTGGACGCTCCGTATTATCATTACCCGAGGCAGCGACCAGAACGACATCCCGGTCATATGCATACTTTACGGCGTCATGCAGGAACTGGGAATCGGCGTAGTTGCCGAGACTCATGTTGATGACCTTGGCGCCGTTATCCGCCGCCCAGATGATGCCTTCGGCGACGGAGTAAGTCGTACCGGATCCGGATTTATCCAAGGCTTTGACCGGCAGCATATTATTGTACCAGCTAATCCCCGCTACACCCTCGTTATTGTTCACGACAGCTCCAATAATGCCGGCGACATGCGTGCCGTGGCCCACGTCATCAATGGGATCTGAATCGGGAGTGATGACGTTGTAGCCGCTGAGCAGTTTGCCCTGCAGATCGGGATGACCGATGTCCACGCCCGTATCTACGATACCTACGATGATATCGCTGCTGCCGCGCGACAAGTCCCACGCCTGATTGGTTTCGATGGCCGGAAGATTCCACTGGTATTTCGCAAACAGCAGATCGTTCGGAACATTCGGAAGCGAGCTCGTCGATTCTTTAACTGTATCGTTGGTCATATATAGGTAATGGGGCTCGACATACAAAGGGTTCCAGTTTTTCAGAAAATACGATTTCAGCTGCCCGTAATCCATGCCGCTCGCATGAAATACGTAAGCGTACCCCAGCTTGCGCGAAGATTCTGCCCTCAGCTCGGATACCATCCGGTTCATGTCTTCCCGGGAGGGATCGTTCCGGAAACGGACAACAATCTCATTTTCGTAAAAATGGCTCGCTTTTTCATTGTCATGACCCGTACGCACGGTAATATCCTTCAGGGTATCGGCATGCACGGATTCCACTTTGTATTTGCCTTCCTTCGGATACGGGATCAGGCGCAGATTTTTTTTCTGATGGTTGGCGACCTCTGTCAGAATTCTCTGGTTCATGAGGGCGATCACGCCCTGATTCGGCTTGGACTTACCCGGCTCGGCTATGATGAAATACTGCTTGCCGTCCATTTTGAAGGAAGGGGATTCGTAGGGCCGCTTCTGCGCGATGCTTTTCTGGGCCTTGCTTATATATCCATTTAATGTTTTCCGGTCTTCGGCGCTCCAGCTGCTTTTGGTGGTGTATTCACGTTTTCCTTTTTTGGCATCCTGCCATATAATCATGGTAAAATGATCATGTGATTTTTGCAGTGTCCGCACATAATCCGTGATTTGAGCAGGTCTGGCCTGAGCGAGCTTATCCAGCATGGATGTCAGATGCTGCTTGGCGTCCAGACGCGTCAGATGATCGGTCGATGCGATGTCCTGCGCCATCATGCGTTGCTTTGAGATATGTTCCTGCTTCGGGTTCGGAATGACCGGCTCCGAAGCTTGCTTGCGGGTGTGGGTATCGGCGGAATGAGGCACCTGCATCACGAGAAGCAGCGCAGCCGCTGCTGCCGCGATACCAAGGCCTGCCCATGTGCGACGGGACATAAGATAAACCTCCTGAAAATGAAATTACCTTTATCGTGAGGAGAGAAGGGTTATTTTATACCCTGCATGTTGGGCGGTACCGAAGTTCCCATGTTTTGTTCAAATATATAAAATCAACATTTTATATGGACTCCCAGAAAGGGATACCGCTTCACATGGTTTTGTGTTAGGATAGTACATGGAAAATTGATGCTGTAAAGCGGTTTAATTGTATAACGTCAGCCATTGGACTGAAGGAACCATTAAGGGGGAGCAAATTAGCGATGTCAGCAGGTAATGTTCAAAAATTGTGTGAGACCACGAAAGAGAAGCTGAAATATGCGATCGATAAGCTGGAAAATTTTCTGAATGAGTATTCGCTTCCGCAGCTTGCACCAGAAACGAATGAGGAGACGCTGCATTTTTATAAAGGCTTCCTGTCGGATCTGCGCCACCTGCTCGTATTTAGCGAAGTATCTTCCGAGAAGCTTGGAATCGCGCTGCGACGTGCCAATTTCGACACCGAATTTGCTGAGAAGGCTCTCTATAACGTATATCACCACTGCGTGAATAACTTTTTCTATCCGAAAAGCGAAAGCTATTCCGAGGATGGCCGCTACGCCTATACCGGACAAGATGCGATCCGTTTCAGAGCCAAGCCGGTACGTCCGGTACGAGACATCATCCTGGACATTACGAAAGTATTTGAAGACCTCAGAGATGATCTGACGTATTACGAAAGCGACTACCTAACAGAGCGTAGAATGCAGAGTCAGCGCACTCACGCCTAAACGATATAAAGCAAAATTCAGTCTAAAGATGCCCGGGATCCGGGCATCTTTTTTTATATCCACGTATTTTGGCCTCCTGCCGCAGGAATGAGACGCTTCAAGTATGCTTTCATGAATTATGAACTGCCGCCATCAACTGACATTCCCGAGCCGTATAGAGTACAGTGGCAGGGGAGACAATGGTATTTGAGGTGATCCTAAAATGAATGATTCAAGAACCATTGTCAAATGCAGCGTCAGCAACTGCAATTACTGGGGCGAGCAGAATGTCTGCAAAGCCGAGCAAATCCTGATTGAGATCGACAAGCATGCTTCCGCCAAATACTGTGAGGAATTCGGAAGCGAGCATTTTGCCGAGCATAAGGATTATGCAAATAATTCATCTGCTACCTGCTGCCTGACATTCAAGCCGAAATCCGAATAACAAAGCGTCGCATCCCGTTTTTTAGCAGGGCCATCCATTCAAGGGAGGTTTTCCGATGGACGATTTTCATGAACATGAAGAGCAGGAACATCCGGAAGGTAAAAGAAAGCAGCTGCTGCCCAAACGTATTCGCAGGGATTATCCGCGGCGCGACAATCATGAGGAGGAATATGCTGCCGAGGTAGCTCCTCCAACATCCGGCCGCTACGAAATCAGCGAAGAAGATGATGAAGATCGAGGAAGAACGACAGGCAGAACCGCCGGTTATGTCGGGCTGTCTTTTGGCATCGCCTCGTTGTTCATGTGGTCCATCGTGCTTGGGCCAATCGCAGCTGTCACAGGTTATTATGCGTACAGTCAAGGCAGCAAGGTTTGGGGAGCTTGGGGCATGGGACTGGGTATTTTAGCCACAATCAGTTATTTTGTTCTTATCCCTTTTGCCCGTTAAATCCCCAGTTGATGCACACGAGCTTGAGCGTCCTTTTGGCTGCGAAACCAGCGGAAGGGCGCTTTTTAATGTTCTTCAATGCAAGGAACATGCTCGTAAGCCGCATAATATAATTCCTTGGATATATGGCGCGAACTCCCCTCTGCATGGTAAAATGACTGAAATGAAACAAATCCATCTGACGAGAAAACGAGGTTTTATACATGCAGATCGATTCGGCAACCGCGAAGCAGTTGGCTTCACTTCAGGATAACAGCCGCATTCGAAATAGAGACGAGCTTCTTCAAGAGATCATGAATAACGGAAGCACCTCAGATTTTGGCGTTATTTTGCAAAATCTCGCGGGCTCATCCGCTGCGGATGCTTCGGGCGTGGACAGCTCCGTTCTGCCTTCGGTCCCCGGGGTAAGCTACAGCGATGGATTATTGTGGCAGCAGCTCGGTGTAACAGAGAATACAGACGATTCCAAGCTCCAATTCGTGAGCGCCAGCAGCCACCACTCCAGCCACAAATCAGGCCCTACCTCATATGACGATTTAATCCAGCAGGCGAGCCAGAAATACGGCATCGATGAAGCGCTGATCAAAGCGGTGATTGATACTGAATCTTCCTTTAACCCGAGCGCCGTTTCGTCGGTCGGAGCTAAGGGGCTTATGCAGCTGATGGATGGAACGGCAGCCGGTCTTGGCGTTAGCGATTCATTTGATCCGGCCCAGAACATTGATGCAGGTACGCGTTATTTGTCTTATCAGATCAAGCGGTTTAACGGACAGGTGAACATGGCTTTGGCAGCCTACAACGCCGGACCGAACCGGATTGCCAAGCTCGGGGTTTCTACGGATGAACAGCTGATGGACAAGCTGGCGATGCTGCCGGAAGAGACCCGGAAATACATCAGTAAAATCGCAAACGCACGCTCGAAATACGAAGCTTAATATTAAAAAAGAATGC
Source organism: Paenibacillus chibensis (assembly GCF_004001045.1). Classification (GTDB taxonomy): domain Bacteria; phylum Bacillota; class Bacilli; order Paenibacillales; family Paenibacillaceae; genus Paenibacillus_AQ; species Paenibacillus_AQ chibensis. The sequence continues at coordinate 145,602 of NZ_BIMK01000007.1, read as the reverse complement.
TGGGATCAAACGGGGAATCGGCGGATGAAGACTGCTCGGACAACAACCTCCTCTTGTTTGATCTCTTTATATTGTCCGCAAAACGGCAAGACGGAAGGATGATAAAAAAATGATATATTGGGATCATGCAGCCAGTACGCCGCCGTATGACGAAGTTATTCAAACGATGGCGGAGGTCATGAAAAAGCATTACGGCAATCCCTCTTCGATCCATAGAATGGGCGAGGATGCTGCTAAGTTGATCAAAAAAGCGAGGGAGGTGTGCGCTACCTCCCTGCAGGTGAAGCCTTCCGAAATCATTCTGACTTCCGGGGCAACGGAAGGCAACAATATGGCGATCAAAGGGGCAGCGTTGCAATATGCAGGCCGTGGAAAGCACATCATTACTACGGCAATCGAGCATCCATCCGTATATGACAGCTGCCTGGATCTCCAGAAACAGGGGTTCGAGGTTACAATTCTTCCTGTTGACGGCAGCGGAAGGTTAGATCCTGCAAGCCTGGCAGCCGCAGTACGGAAGGACACGATTCTCGTCAGCATCATGCATGTGAACAACGAGACGGGAGCGGTGCAGCCGCTTGCCGAAATCGGTCAAGCCCTGAAACAAGCTAATCCACTGACGATCTTCCATATTGACGGGGTTCAAGGATTCGGCAAACTGCCCGTTCATCTCGATGAGTGGCAGGCGGATTTGTACACTCTCTCTGCCCACAAAATCCGCGGTCCGAAAGGGACGGGGGTACTTTATAAGCGGGAAGGAATTACGCTTCATCCGCTGTTGTCGGGCGGAAAGCAGGAATCCGGGCTTCGGGCAGGAACCGAAAATATTCCCGGATTCGTTGCCATGTCCAAGGCCATGCGGATGGCTTCCGAGCAGACGGAAGCTTTCATGAAGGAGGTCGGCGCGCTTAAGGGAGCGCTGCTCGATTGGATCCGCCGAACGCCAAGTCTTGAGCTGAACAGCTTCGAGGAAGGCGCACCTCACATCGTCAACGTGTCTTTTCCGGGTATGAAAGCGGAAGTGCTGCTGCATACGCTGGAGGAACACGGCATGCTCGTTTCCACCAAATCGGCCTGCTCCTCCAAAACGGCAGAACCAAGCCGAGTGCTGCTTGCAATGGGGCGAAGCGAGGATGCGGCCTCCAGCGCAATCCGGATCAGCATGGGGATGACCAATACGCAGCAAGACGTGCAGCAGCTGATATCGGCGCTTGAAACCGCGGTGAAAAGACTGCAGCCGCTTAGACAGGAAGGAATGAAATGAGCTTGAAATATGACATGCTTCTTCTCCGTTTCGGAGAGTTTACGTTAAAAGGAAAAAATCGCAACCGTTTTGAAAAAACAATAATAACACACGTGAAATCCGTGCTTGCATCCTACCCTTCTGCCGAAATCCAGAAGGAATACGGGAGACTGTATATCGCTTTAAACGGCGAGAACGCACCTGAACTGATAGCCGAGCTGAAAAAAATATTCGGCATCGTCTCGATCAGCCCGGTAGTCGTGTGTGCCTCGCAGCTGGATAAAATTATCGAGACCGGCGCTTCCTTTATCGAGCAAATGGAACTGCTCACGGAAACAACCTTTAAGGTAACGGCCAAAAGAGCCTGGAAGGCTTTCCCGCATCCATCCCAGGAAATGAACCATTTGGTCGGGTCACCCCTCCTCAAAAAGTTCCCTTTGCTGAAGGTCAGCATGAAAAACCCCGAGCTGCAGCTGCGGGTTGAGATCCGGGAGCAGGGGACGTACATCTACTGCGAGGTCATTCCAGCGGTCGGAGGCTTTCCGCGCGGAAGCAACGGCAAGGCGATGCTGCTTCTTTCCGGAGGCATCGACAGCCCCGTAGCGGGCTTCAGCAGTATGCGGAGAGGGTTGGAAGTGGAGTGCGTTCACTTTTACAGCTATCCTTTCACGAGCCGCAAAGCTAAAGAAAAAGTGTTGGAGCTGGCAAAGGTATTGTCGGGATACGCGGGCAGCGTCAAGGTGCATCTGGTTCCTTTTACAGAAATACAGACATCCTTTACCGGCCTCGGCCAGGATAATCTGATCATTACCCTCATGCGCCGTTCGATGCTGCGGATTGCTACGATGCTGGCTGAGCGTGAGGGTGCGCTCGCGATCGTGACAGGGGACAGCCTGGGGCAGGTGGCAAGCCAGACGCTGCCCAGCATGAATGTCATCGGCAAGGCAACGGAGCTGCCTTTGCTGCGGCCGCTGGTAATGATGGACAAAAGCGAGATCATCGAAATATCCAAGCAGATCGGTACGTATGAGCTTTCGATTTTGCCATACGAGGACTGCTGTACGTTGTTTGTGCCCAAGTCGCCGACGACCAATCCGAATCTCCACGTCGTGGAAAGAATTGAAGCCTCGATCTCGGCACTGCCGGCGATGCTCGAAGACGCGGTGGCGCGGACGGAGACGGTTCTCCTTACACCGGATTCCGTAATCGAGGCGGATCGTGAAGATGGGATCGATGATAACTGGTTTTAAAAACACAAAAGGACTTCCAACAGTCAATGTTGGAGGTCCTTTTTGCTAGGAGTACGAGTTTTCGTTTCTTTTTTTGCGAGCGTCTGACCGTTTTTTCATAAACCCGGCCGCGAGTACTGCGATGATGACGACAACGATAAAGAGGATCCGCACGGCGGGATGCGCCTCGAAAAAAGGCTGCAGCCTTTTTTCTTCCGTAATCATGTTGGATGCCGTATATCCGAGCACCGCGGAGCCCAAATAAATAATCCATGGAAACCGGTCGATGAGTTTGATGAACAGGGTGCTTCCCCAAACGACGATCGGAACACTGATCAACAGGCCGAGAATGACCAGAAGGATATTCTGCTGAGCCGCTCCGGCAACCGCAATCACGTTATCCAGGCCCATCGCCGCATCCGCGACGATAATGGTCCTAACGGCTCCCCACAGCGAGCGCCCCGCCTTGACGTCGGTATGATCGTCATCGTCCGCGAGTAGTTTGTAGGCAATGCCTATAAGCAAAATGCCGCCCACCAGCAGCAGCCACGGAATTTGCAGCAGCCAGACCACGATAATCGTCGCGGCGATCCGCAGCAGCACAGCACCGCCGGTTCCATAAAAAATGGCCTTTTTCTGAGTCGAGGATGGCAGATTCCTCGCAGCAAGGCCGATTACAATGGCATTATCGCCAGCTAAAATTAGATCGAGAAACACGATATTGATTAGTTTTGCCAAAAAGGCAAATATGGATTCTTCCACCTTCGTCACTCCTCATCATGACTGTATACGGAGCAGAAACAAAATCGGATTCATTATAGGATAATTTTTCAATGAGAGTCAAGCATAGCCTGGCCCAAGGAGGCATAGGAGTATTAGTGGGGGTGTTGACTGTTGGAATCGATATGGCTGCTTGTACAGATCCTGATGATCAATTTGGTTCTGAGCGGAGACAATGCCGTGGTCATTGCGCTGGCCAGCAAAAACCTGCCGCCGAAACAGCGCAAACAGGCCGTATGGTGGGGTGCCTTGGGCGCGGTGCTGCTAAGATGCGTGTTGACGTTTGCGGCCGTCCTGCTATTGAAAATCCCTTTCGTCCAGGCGGCGGGAGGCGTTCTGCTGTTCTGGATTGCTTACAAGCTGCTGGTGGACGACAAGGACGATGTCCGGATGGGCGAAACGGCCTCCATCTGGAAAGCGGTTCGAAGCATTCTGGCGGCGGATTTTATTATGAGCCTCGACAATGTGCTTGCCCTTGCGGGAGTCGCCAACGGGGATTTGGCTTTGATCGTCATTGGAATAGCGATCAGCATCCCGATCGTCGTATTCGGAAGCAATTTGATCGTTGGCCTGCTTCATCGTTATCCGCTGCTGGTTTATTTGGGAGCAGGCATTCTTGGCTATACGGCCGGTGAAATGCTGCTTCAGGACTCGAGAATGGGCATCCTGCTGTCCTCACTTATGCCACAGGTGCATGGCATGGTCCCCATCCTGCTAACGGTGTTGGTCATCCTGGCGGGCGGATTCAGGAAGCTGTCCCCACGGCGAACATAAGCAAGTCATTACGGCCGGTGTATACCGGCTTTTTGGCGTTTATGAGGTGTGAAAATTTTACATAGCGAATATGGTTTTTTCGGTCTGTTTCAGATAAACTAAAGGTGAAAACATGTCGGATCCTGCGGGAGCGGACATACAAGGTATATAGGAAAAGAGGGTGGGGAAAAATGTCCTCCAAGAACGATGTAAGACTGGGTCTGTTTATCGTCGTGGCAGGGGTCGTCATTCTGCTGGGCAAGCTGGGCGTGTTCGGTTTTTTGGGGCGCACGTTGTGGCCGCTTGCCATCGTCGTCGTCGGTCTTCTGGTGCACCTGCTGTATTTCAGTGGTCGCGCACGCGCTGCCGTGCTGATTCCGGGAGGTATTTTGGTGGTCTACGGGCTGCTGTTTGAAATTTGCAACCTGTGGGGCTGGAGCGTCATGTCGCATCTATGGCCGGTATTTCTGTTGGGCATCGCGGTGGGAGCGTACGAATATTATTTGTTCGAATCCCCGAAGCCGGGCGGGGTGCTGCCTTTCGCATGGATTCTTGGGCTTGTTTCCCTGGTTCTGCTTTTCTTCACCTTGCTGCATACGGGTGCCATTTATGTACTGGCGGTTGTGCTGATTGCGCTCGGTATTTGGTTTATTTCGGGGAGGGGAAGATCGGGACGGAGAAAGGGATATGGCGGCTGGTAACAGCTCATGCTCGCTTATTCTATTTTCTGTAAAAATGCTTGTTTTTTTCTGAAAATTCACTATAATATAAGGGATATGTTGAAGCGTCGTCGGCATTACCGCCCGGCGCTTCTTTTGGTGAAAGATATTCGCATTGATTTGAAAGGGAAAGGATCTGGATAAAAGTCATGCATTCAAGAGATAAAATTCGCAACATTGCGATTATTGCCCACGTTGACCACGGTAAAACAACACTGGTAGACCAGCTTCTGCAGCAATCAGGTATTTTCGGGAAACACGAGCATTTGCAGGAGCGGGCCATGGATTCCAACGACCTGGAGCGTGAGCGCGGAATTACCATTTTGGCCAAAAACACGGCCATTACGTATAAAGACTATTTGATCAACATTTTGGATACTCCCGGACACGCCGACTTTGGCGGCGAAGTGGAACGGATCATGAAAATGGTTGACGGCGTATTGCTCGTCGTAGACGCCTATGAAGGCTGCATGCCGCAAACCAAATTCGTTCTCCGCAAAGCCCTCGAGCAAAATTTGACTCCGATCGTCGTTGTTAACAAAATCGACCGTCCGGCTGCACGCCCGGCTGAAGTCATTGACGAAGTGCTGGATCTGTTCATCGAGCTGGAAGCCAATGACGATCAGTTGAACTTCCCTGTCGTGTATGCATCCGCACTGAACGGTACATCGAGCCTTGACCCTGAGAAGCAAGATGACAACATGCTTGCATTGTACGAAACGATTACAGAGCATATTCCTCATCCTACTGAAAATGTAGAAGAACCTCTACAGTTCCTCGTTACTTTGATGGACTATAACGAATATCTCGGACGTATTGCGATCGGACGCGTGAACCGCGGCGTGATCAAGCAAGGTCAAGCTGTAACGGTTATTATGCGCGACGGCAAGAGCAAGACGGCCCGCATTGAGAAGCTGTTCGGCTTCCAAGGCCTGAAACGCATTGAGATGGAAGAAGCCGGCGCAGGCGATATTGTCGCGATTGCAGGCATCAAGGACATCAACATCGGCGAAACCATCGCTGATCCGCAAAATCCGGAAGCACTGCCTGTTCTTAAAATCGACGAGCCGACCCTGCAAATGACGTTCCTTGTCAACAACAGTCCTTTTGCTGGCCGCGAAGGCAAATGGGTTACTTCGCGTAAGCTGCGCGAGCGTCTGATGAAAGAACTTGAAACCGACGTGAGCTTGCGTGTCGATGAGACCGACAGCCCGGATGCATTTATCGTTTCTGGCCGCGGCGAGCTTCACCTCGGCATTCTGATCGAGAACATGCGCCGTGAAGGTTACGAGCTGCAGGTATCGAAGCCTGAAGTTATCGTGCGCGAAATCGACGGCAAGAGAATGGAGCCGATCGAACGTCTTCTGATCGACGTTCCTGAAGAGAGCATGGGAGCTGTCATGGAAAGCCTTGGAACTCGCAAGGCCGAAATGGTCAACATGGTGAATTCCGGCAATGGCCAGGTTCGTCTTGAGTTCCTCATTCCGGCTCGCGGCCTGATCGGATACAACACCTACTTCCTGACCCTGACCCGTGGATACGGCGTTATGAACCATGCGTTCGACAGCTACGGACCGCTGGTCGGCGGCCAAGTGGGTGGACGCCACCAGGGCGTGCTTGTAGCAAGCGAAGGCGGCACAAGCACAACGTATGGTATGATGGGGATTGAAGACCGCGGAACCTTATTCTTGGAACCGGGAACCGAAATTTACGAAGGCATGATCGTCGGGGAGCACACGCGCGACAATGATATCGTCGTAAACATTTGTAAAGAAAAAGCCGTCAACAACATTCGCTCTGCCAATAAAGAAGAAACGGTGAAATTGAAAACGCCGATTATCTTCTCGATGGAACAGGCGCTTGAATATTTGAACGACGATGAGCTTTGCGAAATCACGCCAAAATCGATTCGTCTTCGCAAGAAGATCCTGAATAAGAGTGAGCGTGAACGCGCAGAGAAGCATCGTAAAATGGCCGAATCCAATCTGTAATTAGGTGACCCGTTACCGAAAGGAGTGTACCGCACATGCAAGCCTGGTTTGCATCGCATTCGCTTGTGTCTTACATTGTCATTTTCGTGTTGATTACGTATGTGTATAACAAAGTATTCCGTATCAAACAGAAACTTCCGCTGCTCAAAGAAATTCTGCTGTATATCCTGATGGCCATCGGTTCCGGAATGCTGCTTGTTTTTCAGCATGACAAGCTTCCGATCATCCAGTGCCTGCTTGTTGCGGTTGCTTTAATGCTGCTCGTGCGCGTCCGTTATTTTGTGGAAGCCCGCCAGAAGAAAAAAGCGGAAGCCGCAGCCAAGCGAGGCTAAACAGCCGTTATGCGCTCCGTCTCTTTGGCAACTTTTTGACGAGGGGCTTCGTTTATAATATCAGAACGTTTATTCTACAAAGCCACTGCTACCTGATATTGCAAGGGAAACACCTTTATGCGGTCTGTCTCCTTTGAAAGTACGTTGATAGACGTTTCTCTTCTAGAGGGAATTGGCTCAAAATAAATGAAAAAGGTGTTTGAGATGAGTTCCAGCAAATCCAGTCTACCTCCACGATCTCAAAGTGGCAGCAAGCAGACCAAACAGCCGCCAAAGAAGAAAAAGAAGAAGAGCGGGTTCAAGTCGTTTCTGAAATTCTTACTGATTGTTATTATATTGGCTGTGCTGGCTGCAGCGGGATATATCGGATATTTATATTACAAAGCGGATAGCGGTGTCCTGGATACAGGAAACAACAATCCAGTTCCGGCTGAAAAATCAGCCAAGGTAAAGCCGGTGACGATGCTTTTGCTCGGCACGGATTACCGTCCGGAGACCGGTACCCATTTATCCGACGTTATCATGGTGACGGCTTTTAATCCGGATACCAAAACGGTAACGGTCGTCTCGCTCCCACGCGATACGAAGATCGAGCTGAAGGGCTATAAGGAAAACAAGGCGAATGCCTACTATCCGACGTTCCTTGCCAAAGAGAAGGACACGGGCATCAAAGCCGAAGACGAAATGAAAACGATGATGAGCAAATATATGGACATTCCGATTGACTATGCAACGGTGCTGAATTTCCAGGGCTTCCGGGATGCGGTTGACGCCCTCGGTGGCGTGGACATCAACGTGGACATGAATATGTGTTACCGGGACAAGGCCGATGGTACGAACATCAACCTGAAGAAGGGCCAGCAAAAGCTTGACGGCAACGATGCACTGGATTATGTGCGTTACCGCAAGTCCAACTGCCGTCCGAAAACGCAGGCTTCCGACGACTTTGACCGTAACCGCAGGCAAAACGAAGTCCTACATGCTCTGATCGACAAAATGCAGACGTTCAAAGGCGTTACGAGCCTTGGCGGCGTCCTGGATGCCATGGATAAAAACATGGAAACCGACATCGAGAACGATCAGCTGAAGAACATGATTGCAACGTATTGGAAAGTCAAAAAGGAAAATGTCAAATTCATGCCGGTAACCGGTACATGGAAGAGCCCGTACGTGTATGTGGACGATGCCGAGCTGGATAAAGCGAAGCAGGCACTGAAGGATGAAATTGCCGGCAATGGACTGCCGGCAGCGAGTCCGGATGGCGCGGAGCAAACAAATCCTTAAAGTTGGGTGCAATATTTCCCGGCCTGACTAATATAATAGAGTACACTGGAACCTGTACAGGAGGTCGGTCAGATGTCCCAAGCAGTCGCACCATGCACTCAGCCATTATGTATCCAAATGAATGCAGCTGCCGGAATGCCGGCCCTTGAACAGGACGCATGGACTTGTGTCCAGATGCGTTGTGACCAAAAAAGCCTAGTGAGTTTCTCACTAGGCTTTTTGTTCATTTATGCGGAAAATGTTGAGTGGTGCGGAAAACGGTCGTCCAAATTCAGTGTCTGGACGTCGGTGCGGCTGGAGGCTGCTGGGTTTTTGTCTTTACATCTTTCGGAAGCTGCGGGATGATTCGCCCGACGATATCGGCAAGCTCCGAAGCAAATCCGGATACCGGCTCGCCTTTTTGGATATGCTGCCCGATTTCGGCGATTCGGCTCGACAAATCCATGTCGGCTGTGACAAGCGCATTTTTACCCCGCGGGTCCTTGCGAAGAGCTTCGGCCACGGAGTACTTGATCGTGCCAACGCGGGAGCGGGTAAGCTTGCCATCCACATCGATGCCGACAACTGCTGTATTCCCGAATACGACGGCATGAGCCTTTTTAACACCGGCAACCCGTTCCGCCAGGGCTTCGAGGTGATCCTTCACCGACAAGTCCGTTGTCTCCTCCGCCGTATGTACAGCGGACTTTCCTGCCGATTTTAACGATACCCGGCTGTAGTCCTTCGAAGCAGCCGCGGGTCCTTGTTTACTTTGAGGAGAGGGTGATGCGTTTTTGTCTTGAGCCTTGTTACAGCCGCTGATGACAGCCAGTGCCAGCACGACAAGCATGAGCATTCTCATATGTGATCGTCCTTTCCAGGTCATAGATTCTAATGGCGAATTGTAACTTAGGATGTCCATGACGGAATAATTTATGTGTTCATTATGAGTTAGTGGAGGGAGAAGGTATGAGAAAGATTTTTGTACTGGATACCAATGTGCTTCTTCATGATCCCGGAGCCATATATGCCTTCGATGAGCATGAAGTCGTCATACCTGCCGTGGTTCTGGAGGAAATCGATTCGAAGAAGCGAAATGCCGATGAAATCGGACGCAATGCCCGTACGGTCTCGCGTTTATTGGATCAGCTGAGGGAACAAGGACATCTGCACAGCGGGGTGACACTGCATCATGGAGGCAGCCTGAAAGTAGAACTGAATCACAGGAGCTTTCTCAAGGTCCAGGAGATGTTCGGGGAAATTTCCAACGACAACCGCATACTCGCCGTGGCCTTGAATTATCATATGGAGGAGTCGGAAAAAACGGATGCCGCCCAGGTGGTGCTCGTCAGCAAAGATGTGCTGGTCCGGATTAAGGCGGATGTGCTCGGACTGAACACGCAGGATTATTTGTCTGACCGCACGGTGGAGCTTGGGGAGCTGTACTCGGGCAATCTGAAGCTGAAGGTGCATCCTTCCATGATCGACGAATTTTATTCCTATCGCTTCCTGCCGGTTAAACCGCTGCAGCTCTCTTACCCGCTAAACCCGCATGAATTCGTCATTTTGAAGGATGAAATGGGAAGCACCAAATCGGCGCTGCTCAAAGTGAACGCGGAAGGCAGCAAGCTGGAGCCGCTTTATTTGAGCAATGACGCCGTCTGGGGCATCTGCGCCCGCAATGCACAGCAGCGCATGGCACTGGAGCTGCTATTGAACGATGACATCCCTCTGGTTACGATTACCGGGAAGGCGGGGACGGGAAAGACGCTGCTGGCATTGGCTGCGGGACTACTAAAGGTGGAGGATGAACACAAGTACAAGAAGCTGCTGATTGCAAGGCCGGTCGTTCCGATGGGGAAGGATATCGGGTATCTGCCGGGGGAAAAAGAAGAGAAGCTGCGGCCGTGGATGCAGCCGATTTATGATAACCTTGAGTTTTTGTTCGATACCAAAAAATCCGGTGACATCGATAAAATCCTCATGGGACTCGGCTCCATTCAGGTTGAAGCTTTGACGTACATTCGCGGCAGATCCATCCCCGGCCAGTTTATCATCGTTGATGAAGCGCAGAACCTGTCAAGGCATGAGGTGAAAACGATTGTTTCCCGGGTAGGCGAAGGCAGCAAAATCATTCTCATGGGCGATCCGGAGCAGATCGATCATCCGTATTTGGACGCCTCCAGCAACGGTCTGACGTACATCGTGGAGAAATTCAAGCAGGAGGGCATCAGCGGGCATATTACACTTGAAAAAGGAGAACGGTCGAAGCTGGCGCAATTGGCCGCAGACCTGCTGTAAAATCGTCCTATTAAGCTGTCCTGGATCTGTCCGAGTCCACAAGGACAAGGGCAATCCAGGACTCATACCATGGATGGAACTAGGTCTAAGTAAAACATTTCCAATAAAAAGTAGGACAAGCGCCCTATTCTTTTGCTAAAATAGGGAGTATGGAATGAAGCATTCGCCAGAGGAGGCCGAAAGACTTGAAGCGGAAAAATTATTGGTTTTTGTTCGCAATCTTGCTGCTGTCTTTAACCAGCCTTTCCCAAGGCCAGAATTTGACGCCCGACAACAGCAGCGGTGAAGAGCGAAAAACAATGTCCTGGAACCCGCAGCCCTCCTCACCTCAGGATGCAGAAGATCAACCGATTCAGGTCATAACCCATTTAAATGAATCCGATTACAAGGAACTGCTCGATATAAATCGCATGTTTATGTCCGAGACGGGCATTCAGGTGAATATCCGGAATATCCCAGGGACGGATGCCTATCACCAGCTAACGGCAGCGCTTGAGGTCGGGGAAGGGCCGGATGTTATGCTGGTCAACAGCCCCTGGATCCGATCGCTGGCTTCGAGCGGGTATATCCTGCCGGCCGAATCCTATCAAAGCACCGCTACCGGCGGGGACGCTATCAGTGCCATTCTGCAGCTGCTGGAATGGAACGGATACCAGTGGGGCATTCCGTTAGATATGGATCCTTATGTGCTGGTATGGCAGGCACATGCCCTGCAAACGCTCGGAATCTCCGGTATTCCGCAGGCAGCGGGGAAGGATTGGAAGGATTTGCTCGGAAAGCAGGATAGCCGCAAGGATAAGAAAATGATCGCCATCCCTGCTGGGGACGGATATGCTTTCGCGGCCTTAATGGGAGGGGCGGGGATGAATCCTGCCAATCCTTCAAACGAGGACCTGGACTCCTTAAGCAAGCTGTATACAAGCATCCAATTTATTGAGGCTGGCAAATCACAGGAAGCATGGGCCAGCCTGAAAAATGAAGAGCTGATTCTGTTGGGTGTCCCAGCCTCGGACGCAGTGAAAGAAAAAAGCATCAATCCGTTGCTTGAGCTTCGAATGCCGGAGGCGTTATATGCCGACAACCCATTTTTACTTAGAGGAAGATCCTACGCTGTTTCAGCCCAGGCTCAAAATCCGGAAAAGGCTGCGGAATGGATTGCTTTCATGACATCCAAAAGATCGCAGCAGCTCTGGTCGGATACGACCGGGTATTTGCCGGTGCAGAGGGAAATATATGAAGAGGATCCATTTCAGTTTGTTCAGCCGCCTGTGGAGCTGAATCAATTGCTCAAGCCGGTCGAAGGAAAGTCGGGGGACAGCCTCCTCCAGACCAAATGGGAAGTATTCTCGAAAGCCGCAAAGCTGTTCTTGTCGGGAAAAAGCACCGCGCAGGAATACAGGGAGGCCCTGGAAGGCCACCCCAAAGAGAAGAGCGCGAACGAATAACGGAGACGGCTACATGGAAAGCTTCAGCTTGACATGGAGCACTTGATCATTGCTGGTGACTTCCGTGGCTTTCACGAACGAAACGATTTGCTGCGGATAGAATCCAAGGTCGAATTCATCCTCGAGCTGCCGGCACGTCGTGTCGGGGAGTTCAAGTCCGTTAAAAACCAGCTTATCGACATGGAACAGAATCGAATTTTCCGGCTCATTTTCGATGCTGTAATGCCCCTCGACCTGCAAGCTGAGGTTGCCGCTCTCGCCGGCAGCGATCACCTTGTTGTCGCTGAAATGGAATCCAAAATTGTCGAACAGCTTATTTTTGCTTTTCAGAAATTCGTTGAGATCCTTTTCCTGAATATCGATGGAATACGTGGTGCCGTTCGTCCGGATGGCGCCTTTTTTGTTCTGGATAAATTCAGGCAGATCATCCATAGCCGACGATAATGCAGAGAAGTAGCGTTTGACCTCGTACATACCTACATTTTCCCAGTAGGACGTGAATTCCTTGATCAGTTTTTTCATCGCCTCGGGATCGCTGCTGCTGGCGACGCTGCTGTCCAGCTCTTTCTGCAGGGCAACCACCCGTTCTCTCTGCTTCAAGAGATTTTCTTTGATCGTGGTGAGCTGCGCATACGACTTTTCCATCTGCTGCTGCATGTCCCTAATGTTCTTGTACTCTGACTGGTAGGCGTCAAGCACGATTCGGTCCTGATCCATGATCATTTCATAATAGCTGTATATTTCGAGCAGATTGCTCAGGCTTTTAGCTGAAAAAAGAATGGTGAACAGATTGTCCCTTTCACCCATATAATAAGCTCGAATCACGGTGCCTGCCCGCTCCTGGCGGCTTTTAATCTGGTCCTGCTTTTCCGTAAGCCGGTCCTGAAGCTGCTTTATTTCCGTCTGCGTATCATTCTGCTGCTTGCTGACCCGTTCAATTTCGCGGTCGATTTCTACGATTGAAAGGCTCTTCTGCAGGATTTGCTGCTGGTCAGCATTTTCCGGTGTTACGGGATCGGCAAGAAGGACAGGCTGCGAATGCAGCATCGAGAGGAGCAGAAGCGGGACAAGCAGAACTATCAGGCGCACATGTTTTCCGGCGGCCTTCACGAATCATCCTCCCCTCCTGGCAAGTCTTGAGCATGCCTGATTTCAGATCCTCATGTAAATATATGCTTGTTTATAAAAAATATCATCCCTCTCTTTTCACACCTGCGGACAAACGTTGAAACAAAAGAAAAAAGACGTTCCGGCAGCGATTGTCGGATCGTCTTTTTGAAAAACTCTTCAAGCCCTGATCGGTAACTACAGCGGTAGACCCATTTGAAAGACTGTCCAGTAGCTGAATCCGGTAAAAGTCACGATCATATAGCCCCAGAAGAGAACAATGTATGTTTTTTCCGTAAATTTCAGGTAGCCCAAAATCACGAAAAATGCTGTCTGCACGAAGAACAACAGAGCCATCTCGACCATGTTGCCGGCATATGCCATCAGACCGATCGCGAGCGTAAAGAAGCCCAGTACTCGAAACATACGTGCCACGTAGTATCCCCCTCTCCTTATGTACGGTCGTAGCTTTACTACACATCATTATAACGTTAACCCAAAATTGTGTAAACGAAAAGTCTTGAACAAATATGAACTTTTTGCTTTTTCAATATTTATTGTGATCATTGTTATGGAAAGTATACAGCCTGACATGTTTATTTTCCGGTGGAACAAGTATGAGCCATTTGAAATTTGGCAATACAAATTAGTATCAAATAGATTCTATGAACTCTATGAGAAGCATAGAAATGAAAATAAGCAGCTGTTATACCTCATTCAAGCCCGGAACATGAAAAGGGTTATGGAGACGGTTATTTTAGGATGTTGTTAGGAGGGTTTTGTTGCATGACAGCAGTAAGACAAGACGCATGGAGTACAGAGGATGACCTTATTTTAGCGGAAGTTACTTTGAGGCATATCCGTGAAGGCAGCACGCAGCTCGCCGCTTTTGAGGAGGTCGGGGAAAAAATCGGCAGGACGTCCGCAGCCTGCGGCTTCCGCTGGAACAGCTGTGTCCGTAAAAAGTATGAGGAAGCGATCAGTCTCGCGAAAACGCAGCGGCAAAAAAGAAGCTACTACAAAAAACAGCCTGCAAACCCTATGGTAGCGGGACTTGGCTTGGAAACAGAGCCGGGATATTTCAAAGTGGATGGCGCAAGCGAAGAATCATTGTCCATTGATGCGGTGATCCGCTTTTTGCGCCAATGGAAGGGCAGCTTGCAGGAGAACGGCCGCCAGCTGAAAATGCTGGAAAAGGAGCTGCGAGAGAAAGAAGAGGAGCTCGCCAACTTAAGAAGAGTGAATGAGCAGCTAAGCAAGGAAGTCAGTGAGGTCCAGACGGATTACAGGGTTGTCAATGACGACTACAAAGCGCTGATCCAAATCATGGACCGGGCGCGGCGGCTTGCTTTTTTAACGGAAGAAGAGGAAGAGCTGAAGACCCGGTTTAAAATGGATGCGAACGGTAATCTCGAGCGCATCGAGTAGGCGTTAAAACATAAAGGTCATAACCCCAGACACCCGTCCGGATGAGCGCTATGAGAAGGCGCGCCCGAACGGGTTTTTCCATGCTTGGGGCTGAATTGAAATCCGGACGGAACCAGGCAGACTTTTTTCTCGTAACCCGGTCGATTCATGCGATATAATATTTTAAAGACAAGATTTCAAACTTGGGATACAGGCAGGAGATACGATGATGATAGATCTGATTGGAGCGGGCTCCCTCGGCTTGTTATACGGATGCAAACTCGCGGCTTCAGGGGCCAAGGTGCGGGTATGGTGCAGAAGCGCGGCGCAGGCGCAGGATCTCAGGGAAAAGGGGATTACAATCCTCCATGCGGATGGCGGCACGGAGGCGCGAGCAGCCGCGGGCGATTTTGTCGTTGGAGTCCTTGAGGATTTTGCGTTCAGCTGGCAGCGGCAGCCCGGGGACTATATTTTGCTGATGACCAAGCAGAAGGATGTGCTCGAGGTATGCTCGCGAATCGCGGCACATCTCGAACCGGACAAGCTGCATCCAAGCATGCTGCCGGGATTGGTCTGTTTCCAGAACGGTTATGGCCATATGGACCGGGTCGCAGGCATTCTGCCGGGCTGGCCTCTGTATGCAGGGGTCACGACCGAGGGAGCAAAGCGAGTCTCTCCTAGCGAAGTGATGCATGCGGGAGCAGGGACGACCTGGGTCGGCGCGACGGAGAAGCACCATGCACATGGTAACGAGGCCAGCAAGCTCGAACCATTGGTTAAAATGCTGCAAAAAGCAGGATTTTTAACCGTTTTAGCGAATGACATCGATAGCAGAATTTTCCGGAAGCTGCTGATCAATGCCGTCATCAACCCGCTTACCGCGCTGTGGAGCATACCGAATGGCGAGCTGCTGGCAACAAAGCGGCGAATAAGCATGATGAGGATGCTGCTGGATGAGGCGCTTCGGGTCTACGACGCCTGCGGCATACCATGGGATCAGGATATATGGGATCAAATTGTAGAAGTCTGTACCTCCACTTCCGGTAATACGTCTTCCATGCTGAAGGATGTGCAGGCAGGCATGCCGACGGAAATCGAATGGATCAATGGCAGCATTGCGGCATTGGCCAAATCGTCCGGTATGTGTGCAGAGGCTCACGAGCTGGTCACGGGCCTGATTCAAGGTCTTACGATACGAGAGGAGTGAATCATTTGGATTTTCTGAAAAACTCATTTTTCTTTTTAAGCATGCTCCCGTTTTTCCCTTTCTTGCTCGTATATTTTGGCCATTATTGGTGGAAACATAACAAAAAAACTTCGCTTAAGCTTGCTATGGACGTCACGACGCTTTTCCTGATCATTTCGGTGTCGGCACTGTTTAATCTTACCTTTGATTCAAGGTTCGGATTTTATTTGATCCTGCTGCTTTTACTCATTGCCATCGGGCTGATCGGCAGTGCGCAGAACCGCATGAAAGGCAAGGTTAATGTTCAGAAAATGGTAAAATTAATTTGGAGAATGTCTTTTGTCATCATGAGCCTCAGCTACCTTCTTTTTGCATTTATTGGCATATTCAAATACATATTCCTTACAATGTCTTAATTATTTATGCATTTCCTGAATCATGAAAATTGTATTAAATTTGAGCCATGCAACGTATTTTCTTTGATTATGGAGTAGATTTTTTTGACCACTGGTTGTATAATCACTAAACATATACTCAAATAACCTTAGGGGGATTACATCATGAGAAGGAAAACACTCTTAACCCTGCTAACGATGATCCTTGCAGTGGGAACCATTCTCGCGGGCTGTGGCTCGAAGAATGAAGGGGGAAGCGGCTCCAAAGAAAATAGCGCCGCTGCCAAAGATCAAGTGCTTCACATCAACCTCAGCGCTGAACCGCCAACATTTGACCCGGCGCAAGCGCAAGACAGCCAGGCTCATACGGTTTTGAACATGATGTATGAAGGTCTGGTCCGCCTGGATGAAAACAGCAAACCAATCCCAGGTGTCGCAGAAAAATGGGATATTTCTTCCGATGGTTTGAAGTATGTTTTCCACCTCCGCAAAGACGCGAAATGGAGCAATGGTGATCCTGTAACGGCAAAAGACTTTGTCTTTGCATGGCAGCGCGTTCTCGACCCGAGCACGACGCCGGCACCACCTTACGCGTACCAACTGTACTACATTAAAGGTGCAGAAGATTACAACAACAAAAAAACCACTGATTTCTCGCAAGTGGGCGTAAAAGCAACAGACGATAACACGCTTGAAGTGACCTTGAAGAACCCGACTCCGTACTTCCTGGGTCTGACTTCGTTCTACACGTTCTACCCTGTTCATCAATCCGTGAAGGACAATGCGAAATGGGCTGCTGATCCAAAATCGATGATCACCAACGGACCATTCACTTTGACCACATGGACAACAGGCCAGAAGATCGAAGTAACCAAGAATGCGAACTACTGGGATAACAAGGACATCAAGCTGAATAAAATTACGATGTCCCTCTCCAACAGCGGCGCAACCGAGCTGTCCAGCTATCGCAGCGGACAATTGGATTTTGCAGGCATGCCGAACGGCGAGATTCCTACCGACCAAATGCCAGCTGTTAAAAAGGAACTGAAGGACGAGCTTGATCTGAAACCGGTCGGCAGCGTGTACTACTATCAGTTCAACGTAACCGCCAAGCCGTTTGATAATGCAAAAATCCGTAAAGCTTTCGCTATGGCGATCACCCGTCAGGAAATCGTTGACAAGGTAACGCAAAGTGAAGAGAAACCGGCGTTTGGTTTCGTGCCTCCAGGCATCGCAGGTGCCAAGGAAGAATTCCGTACGGAGCATAAAGACGATTACTTCACTGAAAATATGGATGAAGCTAAGAATTTGCTTGCTGAAGGTATGAAGGAAGAAGGCTACACAACGCTTCCTGCCGTAACCCTAATTTACAACTCCAGCGACAAACACAAGAAAATTGCGCTTGCCGTAGCTGACATGTGGAAGAAAAACCTGGGCGTTGAAGTGAAAACCGAAAACCAGGAATGGGGCGTATTCCTCAAAAACCGCAGAAGCCTGAACTACCAAATCGCACGTGCAGGCTGGAGCCCAGACTACAACGATCCAATGACATTCTTTGATCTGTGGACCTCGAAGAGCGGTAACAACGACGTAGGCTTCAAGAACAAAGAATATGACGCTTTGATTAATGATGCTTACTCTTCCGCTGACAATAACAAGCGGATGGAAGATTTCACGAAGGCCGAAACTCTTTTGATCAAGGATCAACAAGTGCTTATGCCGATTTACTATTACACCAACGTAGCACTGATGAAACCGAACCTGAAAGGTGTAATTCTTGATTACGCAGGTGCAGTTGACTTTACACGCGCTTACTTTGAGTAAGACGCTTGTGTAAATTTGGATAAGTAATTCGGGATATATATGTGGACAATCCATATATATCCCGTTTTTTTTGCATCTCATCATGGTTGTGGTAGATATTTCTTCAATTAGTAATAACTAGATTGGACAAAAGTGCCCGCCATTCTTTAAAATCGAATTATGTCGAAAATTGTAGAATAATAATAGCGGGGAGGGTAATCGGGCATGGTTCGTTACGTAGCCAACAAGTTCTTTTACATGCTGGTGTCTTTGTTCATATTGATATCAGCCACATTCTTTCTGATGAAAGCCATACCTGGGGATCCTTTTATGTCCGAGAAAAAGGTTCCGCCTGAAATACAAGCCCGTCTCATGGAGCAGTACGGTCTCGATAAACCGGTATATGTGCAGTACTTTAAATATTTGGGTGATATTGCGACCGGGGATTTTGGTATCTCCATGAAGCATCAAAACCAGGAAGTTATGGGAATTATCCTGCAAACCTTCTCAGCTTCCCTGAAAATCGGATTGATCGCAATTGTCATTTCGGTGTTCATCGGAATTTTGCTCGGCATGCTCGCGGCTCTCTACCATCGAAAGCTGATCGATAATATTGCCATGATTTTGGCCGTACTTGGAATTGCGGTCCCGAGCTTCGTGCTGGCTTCTCTAATCCAATTTGTATTCGGCGAGAAGCTCGGATGGTTCAACGTTATGGGCTTTGACGGCCCGCTAGATTATGTTTTGCCTGTCGCAGCTTTGTCGGCCCAACCGATTGCCTTCATTGCTCGTCTGACCCGCTCTAGCATGCTGGAAGTTCTGCATGCGGACTATATCAAGACGGCAAAAGCGAAAGGCTTGAATTGGTTTACGATCATGTTCCGGCATGTCATTCGCAACGGCATTTTGCCTGTCGTCACCTATATTGGACCGATGACGGCGAATATCATCACCGGTTCCGTTGTCATCGAACAAATCTTTAGTATCGGCGGCATAGGCAAAGTGTTCGTTGAGTGTATCACGAACCGTGATTACACGATGATCATGGGCGTCACGATTTTCTACGGCATTCTGCTCATGCTGGCGCGTTTTATTACAGATATCGTTTATGTGCTGGTTGATCCGCGTATTAAATTGACCGGCGGGAAGGAGGGCTAACAGTGGCAGTGAATGAAACAACTTTGCCTAACACAAGTGCCGAACTAACGCCCGAGGACTTCCGTAAAATAGGAGTAGATGAAAAGCAGGCGGAAGTCATTCAGCGGGAAAGCCTCTCGGCGTGGAGAGACGCTTGGCAGCGTTTGCGCAAAAACAAACTTGCCATGGCCAGCCTGGTCGTGCTTTTGCTCATCATCCTGGCTGCGATTATCGGTCCGCTGATTTCGAACTACGATTCGGCAACGAATGATTTGCTGAATACGAACCAGCCCCCTTCCAAAGACCATTGGTTTGGAACGGATGACCTCGGCCGCGATATGTTCGTGCGTACCTGGATGGGTGCCCGCATCTCGCTGATCGTTGGTCTCGCTGCCGCATTGATCGACTTGCTGATTGGCGTGATCTATGGCGGCATCATGGGCTTCTTCGGCGGCCGTGTTGATGCAATTATGAACAAATTTTCGGAGATTTTGTACTCCATTCCTTATATGCTTGTCACTATTCTGCTGCTTGTCGTCTTCGAGCCGAGCATCGGAACGATTATTCTGGCTTTGACGATTACGGGCTGGATTAACATGTCGTGGATCGTCCGCGGCGAGATCATGCAGCTCAAAAACAGGGAATACGTATTAGCTTCCCGTTCCATGGGCGCGGGCTCGAACCGCCTCTTGTTCCGGCATCTGCTGCCGAACGCAGTCGGTCCGATTATCGTTACCTTGACGTTGTCCGTACCGAACGCCATCTTCTCTGAAGCCTTCCTCAGCTTCCTCGGTCTCGGGGTTCAAGCTCCGATCGCTTCGCTCGGTTCGATGATCAACGACGCATTGACAGGCTGGATGTATTATCCATGGCGGATGCTCTTCCCGGCCATTCTGATCAGTTTGACCATGCTAGCATTTAATATTTTCGGTGATGGCCTCCGCGACGCGCTCGATCCGAAACTGAAATAACAGGAGGTGAGATCATGGAACCGATTTTACAAGTCAAAGACCTGCAAGTATCCTTTCATGTGAAGGGCGGAGAGGTAAAAGCCGTCCGCGGCATGAACTTTGAAATAGGCAAGGGAGAAACGGTGGCGATCGTAGGTGAGTCCGGAAGTGGTAAGAGTGTTACCGCCCAGACGATCATGCGCCTCATTCCATCGCCGCCTTCCCATATCAAGAGCGGTGAAATTATTTTTCAGGGTCAGGATATCCTGAAAAAGAGCAACAAAGAGATGGAGCATATCCGCGGTAAAGACATCGGCATGATCTTCCAGGATCCCATGACTTCGCTCAACCCAACCATTAAAGTGGGTAAACAGATTACCGAAGTGCTGATGAAGCACCAGAACATGTCGAAGGCCGATGCGAGAGCGCGCGGTATCGAGATGCTGAAGCTTGTCGGCATCAAAAATCCGGAAGAACGCTTCGGGCAGTATCCGCATGAGTTCTCCGGCGGTATGCGCCAGCGCGTCATGATCGCAATCGCGCTGGCATGTAATCCGGCTCTACTGATCGCCGATGAACCGACGACGGCGCTGGACGTGACGATTCAGGCACAGATTATGGACGTCATGAAAGACATGCAGAAAAAATTCGGAACATCCATTATTTTGATCACCCATGACCTTGGCGTCGTTGCGGGCATGTGTGACCGCGTCATCGTCATGTACGCCGGCGAAGTGGTAGAGACCGGAACGAAATGGGAGATTTTCAAAAATCCTCAGCATCCTTACACCAAAGGATTGCTTCGTTCCATGCCGCGCCTGGATCAGAAGAAGGATGAGCCTCTCATCCCGATCATCGGCACACCGCCTGATTTGATCAAACCGCCGATCGGCTGCGCATTCTGCGCACGCTGCGACGAGGCGATGAAAGTTTGCGAACGCCTCAACCCAGGTACCACGGAATTCAGCGATACCCATACGGCCCGCTGCTGGAACCTGCATGAGATGGCGAAGGAGGTTCATTCGTCATGAAAGACAACCATTTGATCGAAGTTGAAGGACTAAAAAAGTATTTTAATGTAGGCGGCGGCAAAATCGTGAAAGCCGTCGATGACATTAATTTTTATATCCGTGAAGGCGAAACGCTGGGCATGGTTGGCGAGTCCGGCTGTGGCAAATCTACCGCAGGACGCACCATTCTCCGGCTGTACGAGCCGACCGCGGGCAGCGTCCGCTTCAATGGCACCGATATCTATAAGCTGTCGCCTAATAAAATGAAAGCGATGCGCCGCGATATGCAGATGATCTTCCAGGATCCGTACGCTTCGCTGAATCCGCGGTTTACCGTTTCGGATATTATTGGTGAAGCGCTGGATATCCATAAGCTGGCCGGCACCCGCAAGGAACGGAAAAAGCGCATCGAAGAGCTGCTCGACATGGTCGGCTTGAATCCCGACCATGCCACGCGTTACCCGCATGAATTTTCGGGCGGACAGCGCCAGCGGATCGGTATTGCCCGCGCGCTTGCGGTGAATCCCAAATTCATCATTTGCGACGAACCGATTTCCGCGCTCGACGTGTCGATCCAGGCGCAGGTGGTCAACCTGCTGAAGGATCTTCAGAACCGTCTCGGTCTGACGTATTTATTCATCGCGCATGATCTGTCGATGGTTAAGCATATCAGCGACCGCGTTGCCGTCATGTACCTTGGCAAAATGGTTGAGCTTGCCGACAGCGATGAGCTTTACGCGAACCCGATTCATCCTTACACGAAGACACTGCTTTCGGCGATCCCGATTCCGGATCCGGAAATTGAGGAGAACAAAAAGCGGATTCTCATGGATGACGAGCTTTCCGGCCCGATCCATTCGGCAAAGGACGGAAACGCGATCGTGCAGGAAGATACGAGACTGGTCGAAGTCTCCCCGGGGCATTGGGTTGCCGCCCCATATGCATAAAACCTGAAATAAGCGACCGCCGGTTGATCCGGCGGTTTTTTTCGTTTGGGCATGGCATACTGATACGGGAAGAGTTATAATTATTAAACTGTAACCGATTTTGAAGCATTTGCCGTCGAACCATTCATCTTCGCCTGTTTTGCTTTGACGGCAGAGTTAACTTTAGTTACAATCAAGAAAGATTTTTATGTGGCGATTGGCCAAGGTTTAGGCAGCACGTAAACGATTTGAACAGGTACAGAATAGGAGGCAGACCTCATGAATGTTGTTTCAGATTCGCTGAAGAGCGGTTCCGCTCTTGCAGATGATTATATAAACCGTTTTGCGCAGGTCCAGGAATTATACGGCGACGATTTCCGCCTTGAGGAATCCTGGCGGAGCCGCGCAGAATGGCTTGACGAATCGGAAGGAACCCGCGTCAACAGAAAAGCGCTGACAGACTGTCTAAGACAATATAATAGCAGGCATAACGACTACAAAGAGGTACATAACTCGCTGGATTTGCTTGCGCAGGAAGGTACTCTTAGCATCGTTGGCGGACAGCAAAGCGGACTGTTTACCGGTTCGCTGCTTGTCGTCTATAAGGCGCTGACGATCGTTTTGGCGGCGAAGGAAGCCGAGGAGAAGCTGCAGCGTCCGGTTGTGCCCGTATTCTGGATCGCCGGCGAGGATCATGACTGGGATGAGGTCAATCATACCTATGTCATGACACCGGAATTACAGGTGAAGAAAATCAAGATGGATGCGGCCCCGGGACCTCGGAACTCCGTCAGCCGGATCCAGGTGTCCCCCGAGCAGTGGAAGCAGTCCATCGATCATTTGGCATCTCTGCTGCCCGACAGCGAGAACAAGCCCGCCATCCTGGAGCTGCTCCATCAGGCTGCCGAGGAATCCGGGAATTTGAGCGACGCCTTCGCGAAGCTCCTGGGCCGTCTCTTCGGAGAGCTGGGGCTGATTCTTCTGGATTCGGCCGACCCCGCGCTGCGCGCGCTGGAGATTCCCGTCTTTGAGCGGATCATCAAACACAACGACGAGCTCGGCCGTACCTATCAGGAGACAGCCTCCCGCATAACCTCAAAGGGCTATCCGCTGCAGGCGGACGTAACGGCGGATGGAGCGAATCTATTCTATATCTATGAAGGAAACCGACTGCTTCTGCAGAAGCAAAACGGAAGCTTCACGGATCGGAAAGGCATCGTTGAATTTAGCCGTGAAGCGCTGCTGAAAGAGCTCCAGGAGCGCCCGGAACGTTTCAGCAATAACGTGCTGACGCGCCCGCTGATGCAGGAATCCCTGCTGCCTGTGCTCGGTTCCGTGCTCGGGCAAGGCGAAATCTCATATTGGGCGATCACGAAGGACGCGTTTCCTGTGATGGGGCTGAAAATGCCGATCCTGCTGCCCCGGATGTCTTTTACACTGGTGAACGGAACGCTGCGCAAATACATGGAGCATTTCAATCTTTCCTTCCAGGACGTGCAGCACCGGTTGGACGACGCCCGCCAAAGCTGGCTGAATGCTCAGGCTGACCTGCATATCGAGCCGAGATTCGAAGAAACCCGCAGCGCTTTCGAAAAGCTGTATGAGCCTTTGATCCGCGAGCTTGGCACCATTCAGCATGGTCTAATCCCGCTCGGCGAGAAGAACAAAGACAAAATCCTGGAGCAGATTTCCTACCTGGAGCGCAAAACCAAGCAGGCGCTGGAAAAGCAGCATGAAGCGGCACTGCGGCGATGGGATCATATTGGCGTGTCCCTGTTCCCGATGGGAAAACCGCAGGAGAGAGTTTTCAATGTTTTCTACTATATAAACCGTTACGGCTTCGGTTGGATTCTCGATATCCTCGGAAGCTGTAGACGCTACACGCCCGAGCATCAAATCGTTGAAATGTAACGAATACGAAAAGGAGGCTTTTGATGAGCACACTGTCATTAAAGAACAGCGTAGTCAAAGATATGTCTTTGGCTCCGGAAGGGCATCTGAAAATTGATTGGGTTGAGGCACATATGCCCGTGTTGAACCAAATCCGTAAGCAATTTGAGGCGGAGCAGCCTTTTAAAGGATTGAAGGTAACCATTGCGCTGCATCTGGAAGCCAAAACAGCCTACTTGGCAAAGGTCGTTCAGGCTGGTGGTGCTGAAGTCACCATTACGGGCAGCAACCCGCTCTCCACACAGGATGACGTGTGTGCGGCGCTCGTGGAGGACGGCGTGATGGTGTTGGCGAAGTACAACCCTGACCCGGCGGAATACAAGGAACTTCAGATTCGCGCTTTGGAGACGAAGCCCGATCTTATCATTGACGACGGGGGAGATCTGGTAACGATTCTGCATTCCGAGCGTCCCGACCTGCTGGCGACGATCCGCGGCGGTGCGGAAGAAACGACAACAGGCATCATACGTCTCAAGGCGCTGGAAAAGGAAGGGCTTCTGAAGCTGCCGATGGTAGCCGTAAATGATGCTTACTGCAAGTATTTGTTCGATAATCGTTACGGAACGGGCCAGTCCGTGTGGGATGCGGTGAATCGCACGACGAATTTGGTCGTGGCAGGCAAAACGGCGGTCGTGGTCGGCTATGGCTGGTGCGGCAAAGGCGTTGCGATGCGGGCCAAAGGGCTCGGAGCGAAGGTCATCGTAACGGAAGTGGATCCGATCCGCGCCGTCGAAGCGCATATGGACGGCTTCGAGGTCATGCCGATGGTCGAGGCCGCGAAGCACGGCGACTTCTTCGTCACCGTGACCGGTAACCGCGACGTCATTACCGGAGAGCATTTCGACGTGATGAAGGACGGAGCCATTTTGTGCAATGCCGGACATTTTGACGTGGAAGTGAATAAGATTGAGCTGGGCAGCCGTGCCGCTTCGATCCGCACCGTCCGCCGCAACATTGAGGAGTATGCGCTCAAGGATGGCCGCAAAGTGTATCTTCTGGCTGAAGGGCGCCTGGTAAACCTGGGTGCGGGAGACGGACATCCGGCGGAGATCATGGATATGACGTTTGCGCTGCAGGCCATGTCCTTGAAATACGTAAACGATAACTACGAAACCATCGGCGGCCAAGTACTGAACGTGCCGCTTGAAATCGATCAGCAGGTGGCACGCTACAAGCTGGAAAGCCTTGGCATCCAGATCGATGCACTGAGCCCGGCACAGATCGAATATTTGGACAGCTGGACAGGTCATGAATAGAAGGTAATTTTTGGTCTGTTATTTCTTTCCGAAAAACCCCTTGATTCCTTACGGATCAAGGGGTTTCGTGCTGTCATTGGATCGAATGCCTTTGGAAGATATCCAAAAAAACACAATTGGCATGCAGGATTTTGATTTTGGGTGGCGAATCTAGTATCCTTAAGTGGTGGAAAGTGGTGCAAAGTGGGGATTTAGGGTTAAGGAGTTGAGTGGCCGAATGTTTATGGGGGAGTTTCAACACAGCATCGACGATAAAGGCCGTTTGATTATTCCTGCTAAATTCCGGGAGCTATTAGGCTCATCCTTTGTCATCACCCGCGGACTCGACCAGTGCCTTTTCGTTTACCCTATGAATGAATGGAGCATCCTGGAGCAGAAGCTGAAGTCGCTGCCGCTCATGAAGTCGGATGCCCGCGCGTTCACACGCTTCTTTTTCTCGGGAGCGACGGAATGCGAGTGGGACAAACAGGGAAGGGTAAATTTACCGGGGAATCTCCGCCAATATGCCAAGCTTGACAAAGAATGCGTCGTGCTCGGTGTATCCAATCGCGTGGAGATTTGGAGCAAGGATACCTGGGAGACGTATTTCCAGCAGTCTGAAGGGGCTTTTAACGAGATTGCCGAGAAGCTGGTTGATTTTAACTTTGAATTGTAATAAGTCTAGGAGGGCTGCAGCTTGTTTCATCACATCACGGTGCTTAAAGAAGAAGCGACAGAAGGGCTGCACATCAAACGAGACGGCATTTATGTCGACTGTACGCTTGGCGGGGCCGGGCATAGTTCCCTGATCGCGTCCAAGCTTGGAGAATATGGCAGACTCATTGCGCTGGATCAGGACGATTGGGCGCTGAATCATGCCAAGGAAAAACTGGCTCCGTACGCGGACAAGGTATCCTTGGTCAAAACGAATTTCCGTCAACTGGAGGAAACCTTGAGGGATTTGGCTGTTCCGATGAAGGACGGAATCCCGCAGGTTGACGGCATTTTATTCGATTTGGGCGTCTCATCGCCGCAATTTGACGAGGGGGAGCGGGGATTCAGCTATAATCATGACGCGCCGCTGGACATGCGCATGGATCAATCCTCCGAGCTGACGGCATGGCATATCGTAAATGAATGGCCGGAAAAGGAAATCGCGCGGGTGCTGTTTCAGTACGGCGAAGAGAAGTTCTCCCGCCGCATCGCCAAATGCATCCTCGAACACAGGGAGCAGGGACCTATTCAAACGACAGGACAGCTTGTCGATATTATTAAGGAAGGTATCCCGGCAGCGGCCCGCAGAACCGGCGGACATCCGGCGAAACGGAGCTTTCAGGCGCTGCGCATTGCGGTGAACGACGAGCTTGGCGCTTTCGAAGAAGCGCTTCATCAAGCCGTACGTTGTTTGGCACCGGGAGGAAGAGTATCGGTCATTACCTTTCATTCGCTCGAGGATCGGATCTGCAAGCAGATTTTCAACAGTTATGTTGGCAGATGCACATGTCCTCCGGATTTTCCGATGTGCGTCTGCGGAGGCAAAGGCGAAATTAAGCTGGTGAACCGTAAACCGATTGTTGCGGGGGAAGAGGAACTGGCCCTTAATTCACGTGCCCGTTCAGCGAAGCTGAGGGTCGCGGAGAAAATATAAACGTCGCAATATTATCTGGCGTTGATCAAGCGCAAAACTACGATGAAGGGGAAGAGGACATGGCCTACACCCGAGGTAACTTGGCAGTAAAAGAACAACAAAAGCCCGCAAAACGCACTTCTCCCGGCTATCGGGAGAAAACGATGGTGGTTACCCGCCGTACATATCTTCCGATCAAAGAGAAGCTATTGTATTTGCTGACGATCGTGGCATGCGTCATGGTAGCGAGCCTGATCATCTGGCAAAACGCGAACATATACGGGCTGAACAAGGAAACGCAAACCGTCGAAAGGGAGATCAAGAAGTCTAATGCGGAGATCAAAAAGCTGACGGTTCAAAAACAGGAGCTGCTGAACGGTGTCCGGGACAAAGCGATCCAACTGGGGTACCAGGAACCGACGGGGGAATCGATCAACGTGGAACGCTCGAAAATCTCTTCGAATTCGACAGAAACCGGCACGAAGTCGGAAACCGCAAAAAAATAGGTTTGTGAGGGTTGAAGCATGGTAAAAAGAATAAAACTTCGCACACTGCTTCTAGGAGGATTCATCACCCTCCTTTTTGTCGTTCTGCTCATCCGCATGTTTACCCTTCAAATCGTCCAGGGAAGCACCTGGCATGATAAAGGGATGAAGAGCTGGGCCAAAGCCTCGAACATTGCGGCTGAACGCGGGACGATCTTGGACCGCAACGGCGATCCGCTGGCGATTAATGCGCCCGCCTATACCGTCGTCATCAGTCCGAAGGTCATTCATGCCAACGGAACTGAGGAGATGGTGGTGCAGGGTCTGCATCAAATCCTGGGCAAGGATGTCGAAGAACTGCGTAAGCTGGTGAACGCCAAGGATAGCAAAACCGGAGAATACGCCAAAAGCAAGGAAGTCCGCAACGAGGGCTGGAAGATCGACGAAGCCAAAAAGGCGCAGGTCGACAAGTTGAACGATCAATTAAAAGAGCAGTTCAAGAATAAGAAGAAGATCCAGGAAACCGGACTAGATACCATTAAGGAATCGAAACGCTATTACCCGCAAGGATCCCTGGCCGCGCATGTGCTGGGGTATACGGACCGGGACGGTAAAGGCATTGCTGGACTTGAATCGATGCTGAATACGGAATTGGCGGGCACGCCAGGCAAGCTAAACTATGAAACGGATGCCTCGGGATATAAACTGCCGAATGGCAAAGAAGTCTATAAGCCGGCTGTCAATGGTATGAATTACAAGCTGACGATCGACGACACGATCCAGTATTATATCGAAGATGCCATGAAAGCGGCGTACGATGAGTATAAGCCGATCAGCATGACGGTCATCGCGGCCGATCCGAAAACGATGGATATTCTGGGGATGGCGAATCTCCCGACCTTTGATCCGAATAAGTATAACGAAGTCAAACAGGAGGATTACGGGAATTTCGTCAATCATGCCGTGAAGTCATTGTACGAGCCAGGATCCACGTTCAAGATCGTGACGCTGGCCGCAGCCGTGCAGGAAAAGGTCTTCAATCCGAACGATAAATACCAATCCGGACAAATCATCGTTAAGGGCACACACACACCGTTGCATGACATCAACAGATCTGGGTGGGGAAAAATCTCTTATCTTGACGGGGTTAAACACTCTAGTAACGTGGCTTTCGTAAAGCTGGGAACGGAGCTTCTCGGTAAAGAAAAGTTAATCCGATACATTACCGATTTCGGTTTCGGAAAAAAGACCGGCATCGATCTTCCTGGAGAAATATCCAAGCAGGTCTATCTGCCGGGACCCGTCGAGACGGCTACCGCAACCTACGGTCACGGGGTCGAGGTGACGCCAATTCAGCAGCTGGCCGCGATCAGTGCCATTGCGAACGGCGGTCAGTTGTTGACGCCTCACGTGATCAAGGAAAAGACGGATCCGAACACCGGAGTGACCACGGAAACGAAACCGGAGTTCAAAAAACAGGTCATTTCCCAAGCGGCGGCCAAGGAAACGGGTGAATACCTGGAACAAGTTGTTGCAGACCAAGTCATCGGTACGGGTAGAAAGGCTTATATTGACGGGTATCGCGTAGCTGGGAAAACGGGTACGGCTGTTAAAGTAATCAACGGTAAGTATGACTACTCCAAATCCGTTGTATCGTTTATCGGTTATGCGCCGGTGAACGATCCAAAGATCGCTGTGCTCGTCATTATTGACCAGCCTGACAGCGCAACGGTCGGCGGCGGTACGGCAGCCGCCCCGGTCTTCAAAAAGATCGTGGAGCAGTCTCTGCAGTACATGGGCGTGCCAAGAACCTTGACGAAGGACGATAAGGATAAAGCGAAAGAAACCGACAGTAAAAACAGCGCCATTCAGGCACAGAACCGCCCGCCCGCGCCGGACCTCGTCAACAAAACCGTCAAGGATGCGGAGAAACAGCTGCTGAAATCGGGCATCGCATTCGACACCATCGGCAAAGGGGCCACGATTACCAAGCAGTTTCCTGCAAAAGGAACCCCGATGAGTCCGGGCCAGCGGATTTACCTGCTGACCGAAACGGACAAGACGATGGAGGTTCCCGATTTGACGGGCGAATCACTGCGGGATGCGCTGGATGTGCTGACCCTCATGAAACTATCCGTGAACGTCAGCGGGGAAGGATATGTATCCAGCCAGAAGGTGACGAATCAGGACGGCAAGCGTGTCGTACAGCTGACTTTAAAGCCAGCAAACGAACCCGATGCAGGCACTTCTGATTCGAAGGGGGACTCCGCGGACAAAGGCGGCGACTCCGGAAACGCAGACGCTAGCAGTCAATCTACCGCCGGCAAAACCAACGGCAAAAACAACGATCAATAAACAGCTTGTTCTATCCCCTGTTTGTCCCGAATACCATGATAGGAATAACGGTCATGATTTCAGGATAAGCAGGGAGGAATTAGAGTGAAGGTTTCGAACGTGACGCGCAGACGGAGACTTCTGGCGAGCTTGCTCGTACTTTGCTTGCTGTTTGTTGCTATAATAGTAAGGCTCGCATATGTTCAGTTGGGCAAGGGAGCGGAGCTGTCCGCCAAAGCGGAGGAGAACTGGCGCAGGGAGATTCCCTCCACGGCCAAAAGGGGAGAAATTCAGGACCGCAACGGTACTGCGCTCGCCTACAACATCAGTTCACCGACGATTATGGCCGTTCCCGTACAGATCAAGGATCCGGACAAAACGGCCCGGCTGCTGGCACCGCTGCTCGGCATGACGGAAGAGAAAATCAAAGCGACGATTACCAAAAAGCAATCAAACGTAAAACTTCAGCCCGGTGGACGCAAAATTACGATGGAGCTTGCTCAGAAAATTCGTGATTTAAATCTGCCGGGTATCGTTGTTGCAGAGGACAATAAGAGGTATTATCCTTATGGGGATCTCGCGAGTCATATTCTTGGCTTTACCGGGATCGACAATCAGGGCCTGACTGGCGTTGAGCAGAAATACGACAGCATGCTTCAGGGGATCAACGGCAGCATCTCCTATCTGTCAGATGCAGGGGGGCGCCTCATGCCGGGTTCGTCGG
Source organism: Paenibacillus chibensis (assembly GCF_004001045.1). GTDB lineage: Bacteria > Bacillota > Bacilli > Paenibacillales > Paenibacillaceae > Paenibacillus_AQ > Paenibacillus_AQ chibensis. Next base: position 115,270 of record NZ_BIMK01000007.1, on the reverse strand, counting down.
AGAAATACGACGCTCCGAAGGATGGGCTCAATCTGGAGCTGACGATCGACAAATCCATTCAATCGATTATGGAACGCGAGCTTGATCAAGCGATGGTTCAATATCAGGCCAGAGGCGCCTGGTCTATCGCCATGAATCCCAAGACGGGAGAAATTTACGCCATGGCAAGCAGGCCCGGATACGAACCGGGCAATTATAAGGAGTACGCAGCGGAAGTATACAATCGCAACCTGCCCATCTGGATGACGTATGAGCCAGGTTCGACCTTTAAAATCATTACCCTTGCCGCGGCGCTGCAGGAAAAGAAGGTGGATCTCAAGAACGAGCAATTTTATGATCCGGGTTATATTAAAATCGGCGGAGCAAACTTGAAATGCTGGAAGCGGGGCGGTCACGGCAGTGAAACATTCCTGCAGGTGGTGGAAAACTCCTGCAACCCGGGATTCGTCACGCTCGGTAACCGCTTAGGAAAAGATACGCTGTTCAAGTATATCCGCGATTTCGGCTTTGGTTCCAAAACCGGGATCGATTTGAACGGAGAGGAAAACGGAATCCTGTTCAAGCCGTCCCAGGTAGGTCCGGTGGAACTGGCCACCACTGCTTTCGGACAGGGCGTATCGGTGACCCCGATTCAGCAGGTGGCAGCGGTATCGGCTGCGATCAACGGCGGTAAACTATATAAGCCGTATGTAGCCAAGGCATGGGTTAATCCCGACACGGGCGAAACCGTGAGTGAGAATAAGCCGCAGCTTGTCAGACAGGTGATTTCGGAAGAAACATCCAAGCAAGTCCGGGAAGCGCTCGAAAGCGTCGTGGCGAACGGTACCGGCCGGCCTGCCTTCATTGACGGATATCGCGTCGGCGGCAAAACCGGTACAGCGCAGATCGTCGTCAACGGACGTTATTCCGCAACGGAGCATATCGTTTCGTTTATTGCCTTTGCCCCGGCGGATGATCCTCAGATCGTGGTATATACCGCAGTGGATAATCCTGCAGGCATTCAATTCGGGGGCGTTGTTGCTGCGCCGATCGTACAGAACATTTTGAAGGATTCCCTTCAGGTGCTGAACGTACCTCCGCGCAAGGATCAGCTGCCCAAGGTATATAAGTATGGCGACACGCCGATCGTGACCGTTCCCGATCTGGTCGGCGCTACCGTTCAGGACTTGTACGAGGATATGAACATGAACTTCATGCTGGCGAAGTCCGGTACCGGCAATACGGTGATCAGCCAGGCGCCCAAAGCGGGAAGCCGCGTGGAACGGGGCTCGACCATCCGCATTTATATGGGCGCTGATCCCGAGCCTACGGATTCAAATAAAGCACCGGATTAAGACTTAAATCGCAGCAATGGACGATAATAGAACTAGAGCGAGGGATAAGTTATGAAACTGAACGAGTTGGCTTCAACACTAACAATTGCACAAATCATAGGAAACGGGGATATTACCATCACCGGTCTTCAGACCGACTCGCGCAAGGTAGCTCCGGGCGACCTGTTTATCTGTCTACCCGGATATACCGTGGATGGACATGATTATGCCCTAAAGGCAGCTGAACAAGGAGCGGCAGCGCTCGTCGTCGAGCGCCAGCTCGATATCGATCTTCCGCAGGTGATCGTCAAAGACAGCCGCTACGCGATGGCGGTAATGGCGGACGCGTTCTTCGGATCTCCGAGCTCGCATATGAAGATGATCGGCGTGACGGGTACCAACGGGAAAACGACCACGACGTACCTGATCGAAAAAATGATGAATGACCATGGGGTGAATACCGGACTGATCGGAACCATTCAAATGCGCTATGGCGGCCGCACGTTTCCGATGTCCGGTACAACGCCGGAAGCGTTGGAGCTGCAGCGTTCCCTCGACGATATGTCGGCGGGTGGCGTGCAATGCTGCGTCATGGAGGTTTCCTCTCATGCACTGGAACAGGGGCGTGTTAAAGGCACGGATTTCCGCACGGCAATTTTCACGAATTTGACGCAGGATCACCTGGACTATCATAAATCGATGGAAGAATACAGAGCGGCAAAAGGCCTTTTCTTCTCGCGGCTCGGCAATAAATTCTCTCATCAAAAAAGTCAGCGCAAATACGCTGTGCTGAATCTCGATGACGAAGCATCGCAATATTTTGCCAAGGTCACTGCCGCCGAAGTCATTACATACGGTTTGGACGAAAAGGCCGATGTCCGCGCATCGGAAATCTCCATCACCGCGCAGGGAACGCATTTCCATGTGGACACGTTCAAAGGCAGTGCGGACATCCAGCTTAGAATGGTCGGCAAATTCAATGTATACAATGCTCTGGCTGCAATTACGGCGGGACTGCTCGAGGGACTGGAGCTGGACAGCATCAAGCAAAGCCTTGAATCGGTGCCTGGCGTCGACGGCCGGGTCGAATCCGTCGATGAGGGCCAGCCGTTTGCGGTTATCGTGGACTACGCCCATACGCCTGATGGTCTTGAAAATGTGCTGAAGACCGTGAATGAGTTTGCCAAGGGCCGGGTGATCACCGTTTTCGGCTGCGGAGGCGACCGCGACCGCACCAAACGTCCAATCATGGGCAAAATAGCGGCCAAATACAGTGATTTGGTCATGGTGACATCTGATAACCCGCGCACCGAGGATCCGGATCTGATTCTGAAGGACATCGAGGCAGGTCTCTTGGAGGATTCCGTTCCGGAAGACAAATATCAGCTGATCGTGGACCGGCGGGCAGCCATACAAAAGGCTATTGAAATGGCAAGCCCGGACGATGTAGTATTGATTGCGGGGAAAGGTCATGAAACATATCAAATCCTCGGCCATACGAAACATGATTTTGATGACCGGATCGTGGCTAAAGAAGCGATAAGGGGTATGAACAAGTGATTACGAAAAAGCTCGGCGAAGTAGCGGTCATGTGCGGGGGAAGCCTGCTACATGACCATGATTATGATATACGGATGAACGGCGTCTTTACGGACTCCCGCAAGCTGGTCAGCGGCAGATTGTTCGTTCCGCTCGTAGGAGAGAAATTCGACGGCCACGCTTATGCTGCTGCCGCGCTTGAAGGCGGTGCTTGCGGCGTTCTTTGGCAGCGGGATCGCGGTGTACCGCCTGAAGGTCCTGTAATTGTCGTCGAGGCCACGCTTATTGCGCTGCAGGCATTGGCTAAAGCCTATCTGGCTGAAGTCGGCTGCCGCGTCGTCGGAATTACGGGCAGCAACGGCAAGACGACGACGAAGGATATGGTGTACGCATTGCTTGGAACCACCTTTAAGGTTCATAAGACCGGAGGGAACTTCAACAATCATATCGGACTCCCGCTGACGATTCTCGACATGCCGGCGGATACGGAAATTGCCGTGCTGGAGATGGGCATGAGCGGACGCCATGAGATCGAGACCTTGTCAGCCATCGCGGGTCCGGAGGTGGCCGTGATCACCAATATCGGCGAAGCCCACCTGCTGCAGCTCGGATCGAGGCATGAAATTGCCCGCGCCAAGCTGGAAATCATCAGCGGGATGCAGCCTGGCGGTTTGCTGATTTACCACGGTGACGAGCCGCTGATTCCACTTGTGCTCGGCGAGCCGGATACCGTGAAGCCTGAAGGGCTTAAGACGTTTACCTTCGGAATGGATCAGAACATAAACAACGACTATCCGACGGGCATGATGTTCCACAGTAAAGGCATTATTTTCACTTCGCATCTACATCCGGATAAAGGTCTCGAGCTGCCTCTGTTGGGTCAGCATAACGTGATCAACTGCCTGGCCGCGCTTGGCGTAGCAAGCTATTTTGGCATCAGCGAGGACAAAATCACCGAGGGGCTCTCAAGCTTGCAGCTGACGGGCATGCGCATCGAGCAAATCACGGCTCCGAGCGGCTTGACGCTGTTGAACGACGCCTATAATGCCAGTCCATTATCCATGAAAGCGGCGATCGATGTGCTGGACAGCCTGAAAGGCCATCGCCATAAAATCGCCGTGCTCGGGGACATGCTGGAGCTCGGACCGAAGGAACGCGAATTCCATGCGGAAGTCGGCGAATACGCGGCTGACGGCAAAGTGGATATGCTCTATACGTATGGAACGCTATCGGAAGAGGCGGCGAAGGCTGCACGGATCAAACGTCCGGAGCTGCCCGTGTATCATTTTTCAGATAAAAAGGAATTGGCTTCCCATCTCGCCGGTCAGGTGAATCCCAAGGATATCGTTCTGATTAAAGCGTCGCGCGGTATGAAAATGGAAGAAATCGTGGATGCTCTTGTCAAAGAAGACTTGCATAACTAAACATACGGAGGGGGTGAATCCATGGACTATCAATTATTGCTGCTTACTATAGGGGTTTCTTTTATTCTGGCTGTCATTGCGGCTCCGCTGCTTATTCCGCTTTTGAGGCGCATGAAATTTGGACAGCAGGTACGTGATGACGGACCGCAGAGCCACTTGAAAAAGGCCGGTACGCCCACGATGGGCGGCGTTGTGATTATTTTGGCGTTTACGTTATCTTTCTTGAAATTTTCAGTCATAAATACGGATTTTTATGTTTTGCTTGTCGCAACACTCGGCTTTGGTCTCATCGGATTCCTCGATGATTATATCAAAATCGTATTCAAGCGCTCGCTTGGACTGACCGCGCGTCAGAAGCTGATCGGCCAGCTGCTCTTTTCCGCCATCATGTGCGTGCTGCTTATTCAGAACGGTCACAGCACGGCGATTCACGTCCCCGGCACTTCCTGGTCCTTTGACTGGGGCGGCTGGTTCTATTATCCGTTTATCGTGGTCATGATGCTTGCGATCAGCAACGCAGTGAATTTCACGGACGGTTTGGACGGACTGCTCTCGGGTGTCAGTGCCATCGCGTTTGCAGCGTTCGCGCTCGTGGCCATGCAGGCGACTTCGCTGTCCGCAGCGGTATGTGCTGCTGCCATGATCGGAGCGGTGCTTGGTTTTCTGGTATTCAATGCGCATCCGGCCAAAGTATTCATGGGCGATACGGGATCGCTCGGCATCGGCGGCGCTATCGGGGCGATCGCGATCGTAACGAAAAGCGAGCTGCTGTTCCTCGTCATCGGCGGCGTATTCGTTATCGAAATGCTGTCTGTCGTCCTTCAGGTCGCTTCTTTTAAAACAAGAGGCAAGCGGATATTTAAAATGAGTCCGATCCACCATCACTTTGAGCTGTCCGGTTGGACCGAATGGCGCGTCGTCATTACGTTTTGGGCCGTGGGCATCGTCCTGGCGGGTATTGGACTTTACTTGAACAAGGGGTTGTAGAAGATGAAGCATCCAGAGTCTTACAGGGATCACGAAGTCATCGTGCTGGGTTTGGCCAAGAGCGGTGTACAAGTCGCCAAAGTGCTGCACAGCTATGGTGCGATTGTAACGGTTAACGATCAGAAAGACAGAGATCAATGTCCCGAAGCCGGGGAACTGGAGTCGCTGGGAATCACCGTCATTTGCGGCGGACACCCGGATCATCTGGTTCATCCCGGTATTTCTCTGCTTGTTAAAAATCCGGGTATCCCATACAAGGTTCAGCCTGTGCAAAAGGCGCTGGAGCTGGGAATCGAAGTCGTGACCGAGGTGGAGGTCGCCTATCATATCTGCAGCGCCCCCATTATTGGGATTACAGGTTCCAACGGCAAGACGACAACGACGACATGGGTAGGGAACATACTGGAAGAAGCCGGGATGCGTCCCATCGTGGCCGGGAATATCGGGACTCCGCTTTGCGAAGCTGCCCAAAATGCCGATGCCGGCAATTGGATGGTTACGGAGCTGAGCAGCTTCCAGCTGAAAGGGACTGAGGAATTCAGACCCCGGATCGGTTGTTTGCTGAATGTGGCGGAAACGCATCTGGATTATCATGGAGGCATGGAAGACTATGTGGCTTCCAAAGCCAAAATGTTTGCCAATATGGGAGAAGGAGATACCGCAGTCCTCAATTGGGATGATTCGACCTGCCGCGAGCTGGTACCTTATATCAAGGCCAAGCTGCTGCCTTTTTCGACAAACGAAGAACTGGTAGAAGGCGTTTATGTCACCCCCCCTTATGTTGCGGATACAGAGGATAACCTTCCTCGAAAAATCGTATATCGTGACGAGCAAGGGCGGGTTACAGATATCATCCCTGTGGAGGAAGTCGGTATTCCAGGTCGCTTTAACATCGCAAACGCGGCGGCCGCCTGCGCCATTTCCATTGCTGCCGGCGCGTCTGTCGATCGCTTGAGCGGTCCATTGTCCTCCTTCCACGGTGTGGAGCATCGTTTGGAATATGTAATGGATCTTCACGGCGTCGCTTTTTACAACAATTCCAAAGCGACCAATTCCAAAGCAACCACCATGGCTTTGACTTCCTTCCATCAGCCAATCGTATTGATTGCCGGCGGCCTCGACCGCGGTTCGGATTATATGGAGCTGCTGCCGGTGCTGTCCGAACGGGTCAAGGCTGTCGTGGCTTTGGGCCAAACGGCGCAAAAAATTGCCAAGGTGTCGGAAATGGCCGGATTAAAGCACATTGTCGTCGTCGATAATGAAGAGGACGCCGCCGACACGCTTCGCGCTGCCGTAAAGGAAGCCGCAGCCGCCGCAGAGCCAGGGGATATCGTGCTTCTTTCTCCCGCTTGCGCCAGCTGGGATATGTTTGCCTCTTATGAGGAGCGTGGACGCATTTTTAAAGAGGCGGTGCATAATCTTTAAGTAGGGGGGTGGATAAGCCCCTACTTTTTTGCAAAAGGTGGCCTCTTCATGAACAAGACACGCCCGGCGCCGGATTTGTGGCTTTTTCTCTGCATTATGGGTTTGCTCACAATCGGCATGGTCATGGTGTACAGCGCCGGCTCGGTGCTGGCCTTTCACGATTATGGTGATTCTTTTTATTTCGTAAAACGTCAGCTGCTGTTTGCCGTCCTGGGACTCGTTGCCATGTTTTTTACGGCAAGCATCGATTTTCGCGTATGGAAAAAATATGCGAACATCGCCTTGATCGTCTGCTTCGCCCTGCTGGTTATCGTATTGATTCCGGTAGTCGGGGTTGTACGCGGAGGTGCGCGAAGCTGGCTTGGCATCAGCTCCTTTGGCATTCAGCCCTCCGAGTTTATGAAGCTCGGGATGATTCTGTTCCTCTCCAAATGGCTGAGCAGCGAGGAGTGGGACATTACGTCCTTCGGCAAAGGCCTCATGCCGCCGCTGGGTCTGATGGGACTGGCATTCGGCCTCATCATGCTGCAGCCCGATCTCGGAACCGGAACGGTCATGATGGGGGCTGCGATGATGATCGTATTTACGGCCGGCGCTCGTCTGAGACATTTGGGGATGCTGGGGCTTGCCGGGGCAGCCGGGTTTGTCGGACTTATTTTAGCGGCGCCTTACCGTTTGAAGCGGATTACCGCTTTTCTGGATCCTTGGTCTGATCCTTTGGGGGCAGGCTATCAAATCATTCAATCTCTTTATGCCATCGGCCCGGGAGGGCTTGGCGGTCTGGGTCTCGGAATGAGCCGTCAGAAGTACAGCTATGTTCCGGAACCTCAGACGGATTTCATATTTTCTATTTTGGCCGAAGAGCTGGGCTTCATTGGCGGGTTGATTGTGCTGTTGCTATTTTTGATTCTGGTATGGCGGGGCATGCGTGTAGCGATGACGATTCCCGACCGTTTCGGCAGCCTGCTTGCGGTTGGGATCGTCGGCATGGTTGCGGTCCAGGTGATTATCAACATTGGCGTCGTGATCGGGCTTATGCCGGTTACGGGCATTACGCTGCCGCTGATCAGCTATGGCGGCTCATCGCTTACGCTGATGCTGACGGCTCTTGGCATTTTACTTAATCTATCACGTTATGCGAGGTGATCAGCATGCGCGTCGTTCTAACAGGCGGTGGCACCGGGGGGCATATTTATCCGGCTGTTGCCGTTGCGAGGCAGTGTGAAACAGAAGATCCTGATTCTACTTTTTTATATATCGGCGGTACAAGAGGCTTGGAAAGCAAGCTGGTACCCCAGGAGAACATTCCATTTCAATCCATTGACATCACCGGCTTTCGCCGCAAGCTGTCCGCAGAAAATATTAAAACCGTCATGCGTTTCCTGAAGGGTGTGAAAACCTCCAAACAGATGCTTGCCGAGTTTAAACCGGATGTGGTGATCGGTACCGGCGGTTACGTCTGCGGTCCGGTTGTGTACGCAGCAGCCAAGCTTGGCATACCCTGCATCATCCATGAACAGAATGCCATTCCGGGCTTGACCAATAAGTTCCTGAGCCGGTATGTCAGCACCGTTGCCGTCAGCTTCGAAGGCTCGGAGCGCTCGTTCCCGAAGGCCAAACGAGTCATTTATACAGGAAATCCCCGGGCGACAACGGTACAAACCGCCAATAAGGAGCGCGGCTTTGCTTCACTGGGTATTCCGATGAACAGCTCGGTCGTGCTTGTGGTGGGAGGCAGCCGCGGAGCCAAGGCCATCAATGACGCCATGATCGGTATGGCACCGCAGCTTGAGCGTCTGAAGCATATTCATTTTGTATACGTCACGGGGGAAAATTATTTCGCGAAGACGCGGGAAGATATCCGTAGCAAGCTGGGTAGCATGCCGAATCATCTGCATGTGCTTCCGTATGTGCATAATATGCCGGAAGTGCTGGCAGCCACATCCTTGATCGTCAACCGGGCGGGAGCATCCTTCCTGGCTGAAATTACTTCCCTGGGGATACCGTCGATTCTGATTCCGTCCCCGAATGTCACCAACAATCATCAGGAGGCGAATGCGAGACAGCTAGAGAAGGCTGGCGCAGCCAAAGTCATATTGGAGAAGGATCTGTCAGGGAAACGTCTCTATGAATCGATTGAGGAAATCATGGGTGATATCCGGGTGCAGCAGGGAATGTCCGAGCAGTCCCGCAAACTTGGTAAGCCTGATTCCGCCAACGTAATCGTCGACGAAATGCGCCGTCTGACAGCCCGCCGCTGAATCGGGCTGGGCGATTGTCACACACCGGGTATGCATGACATAAGATACTCTATAATCGTGACAATCACCATGGAATGCCGGCCCCTTGGATTGACTCAAATGATCGGTTGAGCCCATCTGAAGCTGGGGAGTTGCATCAGCGGATGTCCTTACGGTTAAAGGGAAGACGATACCGGGTAATACGACTGAGCCGCTTGCCTCGGAAAACTATATCCATGAATGCCGGAGACCAATGGTCTGATGTGTCACGCAATAACAAGTCCGCTGAGATTGAACTGGATTTACGCCGGTCAAGCGACAGCAGAGGACGTTCTCAAGATCAAAGCATTCCGCTGCAAGGCTCTCCAGGCTTTGAGGCGGGCATCACGGCTGATGCCTAGAATGGCGCGACTTGAGGGGTAAACTCGGAGGTGATACATTGGACAAATTGGTGATTGAGGGTGGCAAATCCCTATCAGGAACCATACGTATCCATGGAGCAAAAAATGCAGCATTGCCTATTCTGGCAGCGAGCTTGCTGGCCGCAGGCAAGGTTCAGCTGAGCAATGTCCCTCGTCTTCTGGATATTGAAGTGATGCTGGACATCCTGGATCGGATCGGCTGCACGACTTTGCATGATCAGGAGACGGTTGTTGTGGATACGTCGTCCGCCAATTCGTTTCATGTACCGGAAGATTTAATGAAGCAGATGCGTTCCTCTATTTTTCTGATGGGACCGCTGCTTGCGAGATTCGGAGAGGTCGCTGTGTATCAGCCGGGAGGCTGTGCCATCGGCGAGCGGAAAATCGATCTTCATCTCCGGGGGCTCAAAGCGCTTGGCGCTGAAATCGAAGAGCTTGATCAGCAAATCGTATGCAGGGCAGCCAAGTTGAAAGGGACCGACATCCATCTGGATTTCCCGAGCGTGGGCGCAACGGAGAACATTATGATGGCAGCCGCGACGGCAGAAGGGACGACGATTATTACCAATGCGGCTAGGGAGCCGGAAATTCAGGATTTGCAAAACTTTCTGAATGCCATGGGGGCAAGCATCATCGGAGCAGGAACGGATACGATCACCATTCAAGGCGTAAGCGAGCTTTCACCGTGTTCGTACTCCATCATTCCGGACCGGATTGTGGCGGGAACCGTCATGATCGCTGCTGCCGCCACACGCGGAAATGTGACGCTTACTCACTGCAATCCCGCCCATTTATCGTCACTTATCCACGTCCTCAAGCGGGCTGGTGTTCAAATCAGCATCTGCAATGATATAATAAACGTAAGCTGCATGAGCCGGCCCAAGGCTGTCGAGCGTATCGTTACTTCGCCTTATCCGTCCTTTCCTACCGATTTGCAGTCCCAGGTCATGGTGCTTTTATCTCTGGCGGACGGCTTCAGCGTAATGAAAGAAACGGTCTTTGAAGGAAGATTTAAGCATGTGGATGAGCTGACGAGAATGGGCGCAGACATTTCCATTGATCTTAGCTGCGCATTTATCCGCGGCGTGCAGCGTCTGTACGGCGCCACTGTAGAAGCGACTGATCTCCGTGCTGGAGCCGCACTGGTGATTGCCGGGCTGGCGGCCCAAGGAAAGACCATTGTTGAACAAGTGCATCACATTGACAGAGGCTATGAACATATTGAGCAGCTCTTTCAAAAGCTAGGAGCTGAGATATACCGGTTGTCGCCGGTACCCAAATCACTAGATTTAGCCAATTAACGCCAGGCTTATCCCCTCTGTTTAGAGGGGATAAGAGGTATTTTGTGGAGAAGATTCCTATGCCAAAAGCTCACATTCCCGTTTTAAAAGAAAACAAGCCCAAGAGAAGAGCAAGCCGGAGAATCATTGCCATTCTGCTGCTTTTATTCGTTGCGATCCTGGTCGTACTCTTCTTTCGCTCACCGGTAAGCCAGGTGACGGAGATCCAGTTTACAGGCAGCACTTTTTCCTCTAGGGAGCAGCTTTTGCAGGCCAGCGGCCTGAAGACGGGGAGCCAGTATTTTGGCGTATCGCCGTCAAAGGTCGAAAGTCAGCTGTTACAAATCAAATCGATACAAAAAGCAGTGGTGGACAAGCATTTTCCCGGAAAAGTCAACGTTACCGTTCAAGAGTATCCGACAGTAGCCTATGAGCTCGGGACAGGAGGCATCCTTGATGCCATTCTCGCCAACGGTTCGAAGGTGTCCGTGAACAACAGCGGCATTGCCGTTGAAAAGCCGATTCTTACAAAGTGGAGCGCGTCGGATCCGAATAAAGCGGAACTGTGCAAGGTGCTGGGCAGCATTCCGAACGAGCTGACCTCGGACATTTCGGAGATCATGCCTTCCCCGACGGCGTCCTTTCCTGACCGGATCAAGCTATATACGCGATCCCGCTTCGTCGTGATCACCGCGATCTCGCTTTTGAGCGATAAAGTGGAGTATCTCAACCAGGTCATCGAAACGGCCGAACCGGGAACGATTACGATGCTCGAGGCGGATACGTATACGCCATTTCAGGCTCCGGACGGCAATGATGCCGATCAAAATGCTACTACTCACGGCAAATAAAAAATGCTACAATTGATTTTATGGGTTATCTGTAACAAATGAACTAAAATTTGTTTTTTACAATACCGATAAACGTTATCGGATAGGGAAAACGAAAGTTCATCGGATCTTTGGGAATCCCTCTTTTTTCTTCTGATTTTTTATGCTGTCTCTACTAAATGTTGGCAGCGAAAAATTTGTAGAAAAAAGAGGGAAAGAATACTTGATGTTGAATAAGTAGAATTGAGTGTTTTATTCATGGGAAAATTATTTTATAAAACAGGAGGTGCCACGGTTGAGCAACAATGACATCATTGTTAGTTTGGACATCGGTACATCCAAAGTTCGTGCTATTATTGGGGAAGTGAATAATGGAACCTTTAATATTATTGGAGTTGGATCTGCCGACTCGGAAGGAATTCGCAAAGGTGCAATTGTAGATATTGACCAGACTGTACAATCCATCCGCAGTGCCGTTGATCATGCGGAGCGTATGGTCGGTATTCAAATATCGGAGGTTTATGTCGGCATTTCCGGGAATCACATCGGACTTCAATCGAGCCACGGCGTCGTGGCAGTATCGAACGAGGATCGGGAAATCGGAGAGGAAGACATCGAACGCGTGCTTAAAGCCGCCGAGGTCGTAGCTCTTCCGCCTGACCGGGAGATCATTGATGTAGTTGCAAAACAATACGTAGTTGATGGGCTGGAGGGAATTCAGGATCCGCGCGGCATGATAGGCGTCCGCCTCGAAGTGGAAGCCATCATCATTACCGGCGCTAAGACCGCTATACATAATCTTTTGCGCTGTGTTGAAAAATCAGGTCTTAAAATCAAGGATCTGGTTCTTATGTCTCTGGGAGCAGGGCAGCTCGCCCTTTCCAAAGACGAAAAAACCATGGGTTCAGTGCTTGTCGATATCGGTGCCGGCTCTACAACGATTGCTATCTTTGAAGCGGGTACCCTGGTTTCTACCTCCACGCTGCCTATTGGCGGGGAGTTTGTAACTAATGATATCGCTTATGGTCTGCGGACACTTACGGATCAGGCAGAAAAGGTGAAGCTGAAATACGGCTGCGCCTTGCAGGCGGACGCCGCTCCTGACGTTACGTTCAAAGTGGTCCGGATCGGCAGCAATGTGGAGAAGGAATTTACCCAGGAGGATCTCGCAGCCATTGTCGAGCCGCGGGTACAGGAAATTTTCCACTTGATTCGCGAAGAAGTGAAGCGTCTTGGTTACGCTGAGCTCCCAGGAGGTTATATACTTACTGGTGGTACTGTATCCATGCCGGGAGTTTTGCAGGTTGCGCAGGTTGAACTCGCTGCATCCGTCAGAATTGCCGTACCGGATTACATCGGCGTGCGAGACCCTGGTTATACCAGCGGCGTTGGCATTCTGCATAACGTCATCCGCAACATCCGTGTACGCAGCAGCAGCAGCGGAAACGTGAGCAGTGCGGGCAATAAGAAAACAGTGAACCGCCCTAAAGCGAGTCCTGCTTCGAATCCGGAGGCTGCCCAGAAACCAGGCTTTATTGAACGATTGAAAAATATATTCAGTGATTTCATATAAGCAGGTTCCATAGAATCAGTGGACGGGCCATCCATGCACAATGAGGGGGAGATGGGAAAATATGTTGGAATTTGATTTTGAAATGGATAGCTTGGCGCAAATTAAAGTAATAGGTGTAGGCGGCGGCGGAAGCAATGCTGTCAACCGTATGATTGAAAATGGCGTTCAAGGTGTGGAATTCATTACCGTGAATACAGACGCCCAAGCTTTGCATATGGCCAAATCGGAACATAAACTGCAAATCGGGGATAAATTGACCCGTGGTCTCGGTGCCGGAGCCAACCCTGAAGTGGGCAAAAAAGCGGCTGAAGAGTCGCGCGATCTGATCATGAATACCCTCAAAGGTGCTGATATGGTGTTTGTTACCGCAGGGATGGGCGGCGGAACCGGTACGGGAGCCGCTGCGGTCATCGCGGAAATCGCCAAAGAATGCGGAGCTTTGACCGTGGGCGTCGTTACTCGCCCGTTTACCTTTGAAGGACGCAAGCGTTCCACTCAGGCCGAGCTGGGGATCGAAAGCCTTAAAGAAAAAGTCGATACACTTATTGTTATTCCGAATGACCGGCTATTAGAAATCGTTGACAAAAAAACACCGATGCTTGAAGCGTTCCGCGAAGTTGACAACGTGCTTCGTCAAGCGGTGCAAGGCATTTCCGATTTGATCAAGGTACCGGGTCTTATCAACCTTGACTTTGCGGACGTAAAAACCATTATGACTGAACGTGGTTCGGCCCTGATGGGTATCGGTATGGCTACAGGCGAGAACCGTGCGGCAGAAGCTGCGCGCAAAGCAATCATGAGCCCGCTGCTGGAAACTTCCATTGAGGGTGCACGAGGCATAATCATGAACATAACCGGCGGAACGAATCTGTCCCTCTATGAAGTCAACGAGGCGGCAGAGATCATTACAGAGGCATCCGATCCGGAAGTGAACATGATCTTCGGTGCCATCATTGAAGAGAGCATGAAGGATGAAATCAAAGTCACCGTGATTGCTACCGGCTTTGAGCACCGTAATGCTCCTCCGGCGCCTTCGCGCAAGCCGGGAACGGCACCTGCCGAAACCGCGGAGAACCGCAGCAATGCGAACAATCTTCGCCCGTTTGGGAACCAATCCAGCGGCGACCAGTTGGACATTCCGACATTCCTGCGGAATCGTTCGCGTCAGAACAAGGACTAATCACATAACGGCCATATTGAACAAGACCCGCATTCCATCCGGAACCTGCGGGTCTTTTTTTTGCACATTCGCCTTCTAAAACCTTACGGAACTCGACAAAAAAAGTTGAAGTACAGCCCCCAATTTTAGACAGACTTTGGATACGGTTCTTCTTATACTAAAAACATCTCCCAAGTGTAGAAGGTCCATTCTCGAAACCGCATGATTATTATAGCAATATTCGGAAGAATTCCATGACGTGGCAGGCAGGTGATGAAGCTGGTAGTGTATATTGATTTGATTTTCATCACCAATCTGCTCATAGACGGAGCTCTACTATGGCTGACCGCCTGGATGAGAAAACTAAGATTCAGGTGGTGGCGGCTTACGGTTTCGGCAGCGGTAGGAGCGCTTTATGTCGTTATGATGTTCGTGCCCCAGCTGTCTTTTATGTATACCTTTGTCATTAAATTTGCATTATCCCTGTTGATGCTCTGGATTGTTTTCGGTTTTGGCAGTTTGCAAAACTACATCCGGAACATGGGGGCTTTCTATATCATCAACTTCGCTGCTGCTGGCGGAATTATCGGGATTCATTATTTACTTCAAAATTCGGGAGAAATTTTTAACGGCATATGGTATACGGCTTCGGGGGGACTCTCGTTTGAGCTGAAGATCGGATTCTGGTTTGCGTTCATCATGTGTTTTGCCGTACTGCTGTGGTTTAAGCTCGTCTATGCCTCGCGGCGGAAGCTGGAAAACAGGCAGGAGTACATGGGCGAGGTTATCGCCTTCGTGGGAGACTGTCAAATTCATTGCACCGGTCTCCTGGATACGGGGAATCAGCTGACGGATCCGCTTACCCGTACGCCTGTGATGGTGATGGAGGCTTCACTCTGGAAAGAAAAGCTCCCGCCAGCTTGGATGGAGAGGCTGTCCGAAGGTGAACCGGACAAACTTGTGCTGGAGCTGGATGATGAGGAATTCGAGTGGCGTGACCGTCTGCGCCTGGTCCCCTACCGCGGTGTCAATCGAGGTTCGGCATTCATGCTGGCCATCAAACCGGATGCGGTGGAGATAAGAATAGGCGATCAGACAAGCCGTTGCCGCAAGGTGTTGATCGGACTTGACGGGGGACAGCTATCAGGAGACAGGTCCTATCAGGCGATTATCCATCCAGACCTGGTGCGGGAGGGAGGGGAAAGCTCTGCACAGGATGCAAAACCGCCCGCCAATTCCCCGACATTAACCTTGTAGCAGCTTGATGGCAGAGCGTGGGTGGATGTAGTGCTTCGGGAAATTTCAAGTTTATGCTTACGAAGATAAATTTCCTTTCAGGAAATTTAAGCACATGCTTACGAAGATAAATTTCCCTTCGGGAAATTTTTAGGAGGACGACAAATGCTTGTTAAATGGCGATTGATAGCGCAGCTGCAATATTACCGTTTCCTTTTTCTGTTGGGGCTGAAGAGCGAAGAAATTTACTATATCGGTGGCAGCGAGGCGCTTCCTCCACCGTTGACTCGCGAGGAAGAGGAGTACCTGCTGCAACGTCTCTCCACAGGGGATGCGGCCATCAGGTCCATGCTGATCGAACGCAATCTGCGCCTGGTCGTCTACATTGCCCGCAAATTTGAGAATACCGGCATCAATATCGAGGATCTCGTTTCCATCGGAGCGATCGGTTTGATTAAAGCGGTCAACACGTTTGATCCGGAGAAAAAAATCAAGCTCGCCACCTATGCCTCTCGCTGCATTGAAAACGAGATTCTGATGTATTTGCGCCGCAACAGCAAAATCCGCAGCGAGGTTTCTTTTGATGAACCCCTGAACATCGACTGGGACGGCAATGAGCTTCTGCTTTCGGATGTCCTAGGAACGGAAAATGATACCATCTACCGCAATATCGAAGAACAGGTAGACCGTAAACTGCTTCATAAGGCGCTGGAGAAGCTGACGGACCGAGAACGCACGATCATGGAGCTACGTTTTGGGCTCCAGGACGGCGAGGAAAAAACGCAAAAGGATGTCGCCGACATGCTCGGCATCTCCCAATCTTACATATCCAGGTTGGAAAAAAGGATTATTAAGAGACTGCGCAAGGAGTTCAACAAGATGGTGTAGCAATTTTTTTCGAAGGAATAAAATGAGCCCCCAGGGAGATAATGTACATTAATGTTTCTCCTTGGGAGGTATATCATCATGACCCGAAACAAAGTCGAAATTTGTGGCGTGGATACCGCAAAACTGCCTGTGTTAACGAATGTGGAAATGCGCGAATTGTTCCATGCCTTACAGCAAAACAACGAACGGTCAGCCAGAGAAAAGCTGGTAAACGGTAATCTGAGACTGGTGCTCAGCGTGATCCAGCGCTTTAACAATCGAGGAGAGTTTGTCGACGATTTGTTTCAGGTAGGCTGTATCGGACTCATGAAGGCCATCGATAATTTTGACTTGTCGCAAAATGTGAAATTCTCGACCTATGCGGTCCCGATGATTATCGGGGAAATCCGCCGGTACCTAAGGGATAACAACCCGATCCGCGTCTCCAGATCCCTGCGGGATATTGCCTACAAGGCACTTCAGGTAAGGGATTCCCTGACGAATCAGAATTCCCGGGAGCCAACGATTTTCGAAATTTCCGAAGTGTTGAATGTCCCCAAAGAAGACGTGGTGTTTGCCCTAGATGCCATTCAAGATCCGGTCTCGCTGTTTGAACCGATTTACCACGACGGCGGTGATCCCATCTACGTGATGGACCAGATCAGCGACGACAAGAATAAGGATGTGCTTTGGATCGAGGAAATTGCTCTGCGCGAGGCGATGCAAAGGCTCGGCCAACGGGAGAAAATGATTCTTTCCATGCGCTTTTTTGAAGGGAAGACCCAAATGGAGGTTGCCGACGAAATCGGTATTTCCCAGGCTCAGGTGTCCCGTCTGGAAAAATCGGCTATCCAGCAGATGCAGAAACATGTAAAGTCGTAATCCCACAACAATTGAATATTGAGGATAGAGCGGGGGGTTAGCTGCACTCGCGAATCTTTTGAAAGAAAGCGATCCGTTTCAGGGTCGCTTTTTTAGATATGTTTTGGGATTATCAATTATCGGGCCCCTGGAATGTAACTGAATAGACTTCGGAGCCATGCCTCACGTCGTGGGGTTATTTTGATTTCTTTTCATAAAAAGAAGGGCATTTTGCCCAGTGCCGACATATACTTATTCTATATGGGGGTTGCCGGACAGGGGTTATCATAACGGAAAAGGAGCTGCGGCCTTTGAGTCCAGATCAGCAGGCGGTGGAGAAGAATATGAAAATATCCGATTTTCAAACCAAGGATGTCATTAATATCGTGGATGGCAGAAGGCTTGGCCAGATTAGCGATCTGGAGCTGGACCTTCGTCAGGGGAGAATTGACGCGATTGTCGTGCCGAGCAACAGCAAGTTTTTGGGCTTGTTTGGCGGAGGAGCTGATTTGATCATTCCATGGCGCAACATCGTAAAGATCGGCTCGGATGTCGTTCTGGTCAAAATGGAAGAAATCAAAGCGCTGCAGGACGAAAAGGACGCATTGGCCTATGCGGAACGACAAGAACGGGACCGCCGGAATTTTAGGGATTTGTAAATATATAGAAAAATCTCTTTTCATGTAAAATGCTGACTTCGAAAGCTATAATTATAACTATCGTATATGGTACACTGGATGTTGAGGTGAGAAAATGGAGCCGTTTGTTCGAAACGAGGCGGAAGAAAAGCCCGCACTTTTTATGCTGGAGCCTTGGATGAATCGGTATCATGGTTTAAGCGCAGGTTTTACAGGGAGAAACGGAGGCGTAGGCAAAGCGCCTTATCATACACTGAATTGTGCATTTCATGTTGGCGACCGGCCTGAGGACGTGATTGCAAACCGCGAGCGTGTGGCTTCCGAGCTTGGTTTTACGCTTGCCGACTGGACATGCGGGGAACAGGTGCACAGCGCGAATATTGCTGTCATCGGTGAACATCAGCGCGGATCGGGCAGCCTTGACCGGGAATCGGGTATACAGGACACCGACGGGCTGCTAACGGATGTGCCGGGCGTCATGCTGACTTCCTTTTATGCGGATTGCGTACCTCTTTTTTTCTATGATCCGGTGCATCAGGCCGTGGGTCTCGCTCATGCGGGATGGAAAGGGACCGTGGCGGGGATCGCGGGCAGCATGGTGGAACGGATGCTTGAGACCTTCGGAAGCCGCAGTGAAGACATCGTGGCAGCGATCGGTCCATCCATTGGATCATGCTGTTATGAAGTGGATGAAAAGGTTATGACTCATGTCCACGATTTAGAGAAACATTTCCTGGGTAATGAGCAGTATTCCCCTTCAGACTGGTACATAGCAAAAGACGGTGGAAAAAGCATGCTTAACTTGAAAGAAATGAATCGACACATTATGATTAAAGCAGGAATATTGCCGACTCATATCGAATGTACATCATGGTGTACGAGCTGTCGTAACGATTTGTTTTTCTCATACCGCAAGGATGGGGGAACGACAGGACGAATGGCTAGTTGGATCGGGTTAAAAGAGAGGTGAGCCTTCCATGACACTGGAAGAGCGAATACAGGAAGTTAATCAACGAATCGAAGAGGCTTGTCGGCGCAGCGGCAGATCCGCTGCTGACGTGAACATTGTGGCGGTGACCAAATATGTTTCCCAATCCATGACCGCCAAGGTATTGGACAGCGGCCTGAAGCATCTCGGAGAGAACCGATGGCAAAATGCAGAGGACAAGTGGAATGCGCTGGGCAACCGCGGAATATGGCATTTTATCGGTCATCTACAGACCAACAAGGTGAAGGACGTCATCGGCAAATTCGAGTACGTTCATTCGTTGGACAGGCTGTCTCTGGCCAAGGAGCTTGAAAAGGCTGCAGCGGCAAAGGATTTGGTAATTAAAACCTTCTTACAGGTCAATATTTCTGGAGAAGATACCAAGTATGGTTTGGCACCGGAGGAAGCGGCATCCTTTTTACGAGATATACAGGGACTTTCCCATATTAAGGTAATCGGCCTCATGACGATGGCTCCTTTTGAAGACGAGGCGGAGGATACCCGGAGGGTTTTTAGAGGGCTCCGCGAGTTGAAGGATGCATTAAACCACCAAGGAATTACGCGGGAACCGTTAACGGAGCTTTCCATGGGAATGTCTAACGATTTTGAAGTGGCGATTGAGGAAGGAGCAACTTGGATCCGGTTAGGCAGCGTTTTGGTTGGTAAAGAGGAGGAGGAGTGATAAGCGTGATGAACAAATTCATGTCTTTTTTGGGATTGCAGGAGCAGGAGGAAATTGTTGAACGGGAGCAGTTCCCCGTTGAAGAAGAAGAATTTGAAACTCCGCCGGTGGAGACACGTAAAAACCCAAGGGGAAATAATGTGGTCAGCATTCACTCGCAAAAAAATGTTAAGGTCATTCTGCATGAACCGCGTTCGTATGATGAAGCTCAGGAAATCGCCGATCATTTACGCTCCCACCGGACGGTTGTCGTAAATTTACAGCGGGTGCGCACGGATCAGGCGCTGCGGATCATCGATTTTCTAAGCGGTACGGTTTATGCCCTGGGCGGCGGTATTTCCAAGATTGGCGGCAATATCTTTTTGTGCACACCGGATACGGTTGAAATTTCAGGCACCATTTCAGAAATATTGGCTGAAGAACATGATTACAACAGAATGAGGTGAGCCAATTTTGGCCGAAGTGATTACGATTGTGCAGTACCTGTTTCAAATCTACTTCTATATGATTATTGTTTATGTGCTCATGTCCTGGTTGCCCAACCTGCGCGAGAATTTTATCGGCGAATTGCTTGCCAAGCTGGTGGAGCCTTATTTGTCTCCCTTCCGGCGGTTCATTCCTCCGATTTTCGGTATGCTCGATATTTCGCCGATTGTCGCGTTGTTCGTGCTGCAATTGGCTGAGCAGGGACTTCTTACAATCCTCTTCCGGCTCTTATAACGAATATGAAGCTGGAACTTTACGAGCACTTTCATCCGGATGAACGCGAGTTTGTCGATCGGGCGTGGGAATGGGTCGTTAACGCCGGCCAATATCATGAAACGAAGCTGACGGATTTTTTGGATCCCCGGCAAATCGTGATTTTGAATTCGCTGGCCAACCGCCATCCGGACGTGCACATTCGCCTGGACGGGGGACATGAAGAAGCGGAGCGATGCAGGGCGCTGATCGCACCAGACTACCGTGATTTAAATCATGAGGACATGAAGCTGAAGGTGCTTAGCATCGATGCCGATGACCAGAAATTTTTATCCCTTGAGCATGGGGACTATATGGGCTCTATTCTTGGACTTGGGATCAAACGATCCAAGATCGGGGATATCCACGTTCTGGAGCGCGGCTGTCATACGGTCGTATGCGAAGAGATCAGTTCTTTTCTGGATATGAATTTGAACCAGGTGCACCGTATTCACGTTCAAAGCGAAATTTTGCCGATCGAGCAGCTGCGCACGAGCAAGGTCGCTTTGGAAACGCTCGATATTACGGTCGCTTCTTTGCGTCTTGACGGCATTGTATCGGATGTTTTCCGCCTCAGCCGGAGCAAGGTGTTGATTCCGATCCGGGCCGGGCGCTGCCGCGTGAACTGGAAAACGGTGGAGGATCCTTCCTCTCCGCTGAAAGAAGGGGACATGGTATCGATGCAGGGCTTTGGGCGCTTTAAAGTGCTGGAGGCCGGTGATCTTACAAAACGTGGGCGTTTCCGCGTTAAAATAGGTAAATTTGTGTAGACTCTGAGCAGGAAATAGGTTTTTTCTGTCGAAATGAAATATCTACAACACGTACGAACTAAACAAATGTATTTCTTCGGCCGATACATTCCAAGTGGGCTGTATCTACAGATCCGTTCGATAACAGGGAGACCTGAACATTCTTAGGAGGTGCACATCCATGCCATTAACGCCACTGGATATACATAACAAGGAATTTTCCCGCCGGCTCCGGGGTTATGATGAAGATGAAGTGAATGAATTCCTCGATCAAGTCATCAAGGATTATGAAAGCATCATCCGGGAAAACAAGGAAATTCATAATCAGATGCTGTCCTTGCAGGAAAGACTGGACCATTTCCTCAACATTGAAGAGACGCTATCCAAGACCATCATCGTGGCTCAGGAAGCGGCGGATGAAGTGAAGAACAACGCCAAGAAGGAAGCGCAGCTGATTATCAAGGAATCGGAGAAAAATGCGGATCGCATCATCAATGAATCCTTGTCCAAATCGCGTAAAATCGCCATGGAAGTGGAGGAGCTGAAGAAACAGGCTTCCATTTACCGCACGCGATTCCGGACTTTGGTCGAAGCCCAACTGGAGCTTTTAAGCCAAGATGGCTGGGAGCAGCTTGAATCCTCCAGCGATTCACGGGACATCCGTGAAGCCAATGAAGTATACTAGGCTTCTGCTTGGTTGACTTTTGGGTGAAAAAAGGCTATAACTATAGTCATATCTGTTGTGTGCGTCATGTGCAGCAGCGGGTGCATAGGAATTCAATGATGGGATAAGTAAGCTTGGGATATGTTCCCCAGAGAGTTGGCGATTCGCTGAAAGCCAATGTTCAGACCGAAGCTGAAGATCCTCCCGGAGAAGTGAGGCTGAAACGTTAGCTGCTAACGTGCGTAAGCCGAACCGGATTGCCGAACGTTACATCGGCTCCTTGCTGAAACGAAGCTTGTTCATTACGTTAAGCTTTAAAGGCGAGGACTTGAGGAGTCGCTCAGGAGATGTTTTTTTCTCCATGGGCGGAATTAGGGTGGTCACGCGAGCAGAAGTCTCGTCCCTTAGGGGATGAGGCTTTTTTGTGTTTTTTCGATTCCCCCTAAATCCCCCTTTCCAAAGGGGGACCCCAGAGGGCGCCGCCCTCTGGACACCCGAAAGGTTGGCGGGGTGAGGGGGTGCGGGGTTCGAATGTGACGGGTGGCGTAGTGCCCGGTTCTTCCTCGGCTTCCCTGCGGGAGCGCCATCGGGAACCTTCCATGCGAGCATGTGCGGCGGGGCGAGTTACATTTGGTGGAATGGCCCGGTTCTTCCTCGGCTGCCCTACGGGTACGCCATCGGGAACCTTCCATGCGTGCATGGTGCGGCGGGCGAGCTGCGAATGGTGGAGTGCCCGGTTCTTCCTCGGCTTCCCTGCGGGAGCGCCATCGGGAACCTTCCATGCGAGCATGTGCGGCGGGTGAGCTACGATTGGTGGAACTGCCCGGTTCTTCCTTGGCTTCCCTACGGGTACGCCATCGGGAACCTTCCATGCGAGTATGAAGTTTTGATCTTGAAGTAACAGGGTGTGCGCCCCCGTGAAGCGTGCCCCTATCTTTGCAAAGGCAAAGAATAGGGGCGAAAAGCGGGTTAAACATAAGAAGTATCTAAGTACGTTCTCTGTGTCGCATCCGACCTATTTCGGGAGTCCAGAGGGCGGAGCCCTTGGGGTCCCTCTTACGAAGAGGGATTTAGGGAGATGGAAAATCTTTTGGAGGTTTGAAAAAATGATGCAAAAAGTCGATATCAAAGAAAAAGCACGCACGCGCGACCTGCGGGTGCTGACGAAATGGAACACGGAAGACACCTTCCGCAAATCCATGGAAAACCGCGAAGGCAAGCCGAACTACGTATTTTATGAAGGACCGCCGACAGCAAACGGCGCGCCGCATATCGGGCACGTTCTGGGCCGCGTTATCAAAGACTTTATCGGCCGCTATCAGACGATGAAAGGCTTCCGCGTTGTCCGCAAAGCAGGCTGGGATACGCACGGTCTTCCGGTGGAACTCGGCGTGGAGAAGCAGCTCGGCATTTCCGGCAAACAGGAAATCGAGAAATACGGCGTGGAAGAGTTCATCAAAAAATGTAAAGCCAGCGTATTTGAGTACGAAAAGCAGTGGAGAGAGCTGACCGAAGCGATCGGCTACTGGACCGACCTGGATCATCCGTACATCACGCTGGAAAACAACTACATCGAAAGCGTATGGAACATCCTGGCAAGCATCCATGACAAAGGGCTGCTCTATCGCGGTCACCGCGTAAGCCCATACTGTCCTTGCTGCCAGACGACGCTAAGCTCGCATGAAGTGGCTCAGGGCTACGAAGATGTCAAAGATCTTAGCGCAACGGCCAAGTTCAAGCTGCATGACAGCGGAGATTATGTGCTTGCCTGGACGACAACACCGTGGACGCTTCCTGCTCACGTCGCATTGGCAATGAATCCGGACATGGACTATGTGCGCGTACAGCAGGACGGCGAAGTATATATCGTGGCCAAAAACCTGGTCGAGGACGTCATGAAAGGCGAGCATCAGGTCTTGTCTACACACAAAGGCTCCGAATTCATCGGAAAAACCTACACGCCTCCGTTCACGTACACCAAGCCACAAAAAGGAAACCTGATCGTAGGCGCGTCCTTCGTTACGGATTCCAGCGGTACCGGTATCGTACACATGGCACCTGCGCACGGCGAGGATGACTACAAGACCTGCCGCGAGAACGGCATCAGCTTTATCAGCGTCGTGAACACGCAAGGACGTTATACCGACGAAATCACGGACCTGGCGGGACGCTTCGTGAAGGATTGTGATCTGGACATCGTGAAGATGCTGTCGGAAAAAGGACTGCTGTACAGCAAGGAGAAATACGAGCACAGCTATCCTTTCTGCTGGCGCTGTAAATCCCCCCTCCTCTATTACGCGATGGAGAGCTGGTTTATTGAAACAACGGCTGTGAAGGATCAGCTGATCGCCAACAACAACGGCGTTGAATGGTTCCCGGGCCATATCCGCGAAGGCCGCTTCGGCAAATTCCTCGAGGATTTGGTGGACTGGAATATCAGCCGCAACCGTTATTGGGGCACGCCGCTGAACGTCTGGGTATGCGAATCATGCAAAAAAGAATATGCTCCGCACAGCTTTGCGGATCTGAGATCGTGTGCAACAACAGAGCTTCCGGACGATTTTGAGCTGCATAAGCCGTACGTGGACGGCGTGAAAGTGCATTGCCCACATTGCGAAGGCGGCGTCATGGAACGCACCTCTGAAGTGATCGACGTGTGGTTCGACAGCGGCTCCATGCCGTTTGCGCAGCATCATTATCCGTTCGAAAACGTGGAGACGTTCGAGGAACAGTTCCCGGCGGACATGATCTGCGAAGGCATCGACCAAACGCGCGGCTGGTTCTACAGCTTGCTGGCGGTTTCTACGCTCTTCAAAGGCGTTGCGCCTTACAAGGCGGTTATCGCGACAGGGCATATCCTCGATGAGAACGGACAGAAAATGTCCAAATCCAAGGGCAACGTCATCGACCCGTGGGAAATCATCAATGAATTCGGTACGGACGCGTTCCGCTGGGCCCTCCTGGCAGACAGCGCGCCTTGGAACAGCAAACGCTTCTCCAAAGGCATCGTGGCCGAAGCGAAATCGAAAGTCGTGGATACGCTCGTGAACACCCATTCGTTCCTGACGCTGTATGCGAATATCGATGGGTATGATCCAGCGGCACATCCGTTTAAGCCATCTGAATATAAACTGGACCGCTGGATCCTGTCCCGCCTGAACAGTCTGATCCAGTTGGTTGACAAAGGACTTGCGGTCAATGATTTCCTGAACTCGGCCAAAGCGATCGAAGGCTTTATCGATGAGCTGAGCAACTGGTACATCCGCCGTTCCCGTGATCGTTTCTGGGGCAGCGGGCTGACGGAAGACAAATTGGCGGCATACGGCACACTGACGCATGTGCTGCTTGTCCTTGCGAAGCTGATGGCTCCATACACGCCGTTCCTGTCCGAAGACATCTACACGAATCTCGGCGGAGGCGAAAGCGTCCATCTGGCCGATTTCCCTCAAGCAGACACGGCGCTAATCGATAAGGCGCTTGAAGCGGATATGGAGGCAGCCCGTCAAATCGTTGAACTCGCACGGAACGTGCGCAACGAAACGGGGATCAAAACCCGTCAACCATTGTCTGAGCTGATCATCTCGATGGACCGTTCCTTTGATGTTGAAGGCTACCAAGATATCGTCAAGGAAGAGATCAATGTCAAGGATCTCGTGTTGGAAACCAGCGACAGCGGATTTGTAGACTTTACATTGAAAATGAATCTGAAGGTAGCCGGTAAGAAATACGGCAAGAACATCGGATTCCTGCAGGGATTCCTGAAAGGAATGACTCCGGAAGAAACCAGAGCCGCCGTGCAGTCGGGAAGCATCAATGTTACTTCTCCTGAAGGTGAGGAGCTGCAGATTACAGCAGAAGAGCTGCTTGTCGAGAAGCATGCGAAGAGCGGATTTGCTTCTGCCTCCGGTTATGGCATCACGGTTGCGTTGAATACGGAAATCACGCCTGAGCTTGAACAGGAGGGATGGGTCCGTGAGGTAGTCCGTGCCGTTCAGGATTACCGGAAAAAGCTGGATCTTCCGATCGAGAAACGCGTAACGCTTGTTCTGGACGCTGATGAGGAGCTGTCTCAAGCGATCCAGGCCTTTGACCATGTGCTTCGTGAAAACGTGCTGGTGAAAGAAGTCATTTTCGGTAAAGAGGAACAGATGGAGAACGTGGATCTGGCAGGGAAAAACCTTGGTATCCGGATCGCCGAATAACATAGGCATCTCTGCCCCAGAGACTCTTGTCTTCCTTAGTTTGAATGAGTGCCGCATTTTGGGCGAATAATAGCAGTCAAAAGAATAAACGAGCCTTCAAGCGCAGATTTCCTCTGCGGCCTTGGGCTCGTTTGTTTTTCCTTAGAACTGCGTTATGAATCCGAAAAAGGGGACGACAAGGTATGGTGCAAGAACAGCATAATGGCAAACCGGCAGCTACGGAGGAAGAGAAGCTCAGCCGGTTATACTCGCTCACCGCCAGTATCGCCGAACAATTGGAGAAGTCCCGTATCGCCGACTATACCCAGCTTCTTCATAAGCCTTGGCGGCTCATCTGGCTGAATTTGCTGTCGGGGACGGCGCGTGGCGTCGGCATCGCGATCGGGTTCACTTTTTTTGCGGCCACCATTATATACGTCCTGCAGGTCCTTGGCGCGCTTAATCTGCCGATTATCGGAGATTATATTGCGGACATCGTCCGTATCGTCCAGCGTCAGCTTGAACTGAATACGTATTGAGGATTAGAAGAATTCTTCCTCATCTTCCTCTTCTTCAGCCAGCTGCGCCATGTCGATGCCTTCGCCTTTGTCCATGTATCTGCGATATTCCTGATTGCGGACGATATCGATCAAATTGCCGTATATATCCGTTGCGACGAAGGCCTCCAGCGGCTCGACACAGCCTTCAAGCTCCTCGGAGGCTTCGATTTCCATTTCGTTATAGCTGTGGATCTCATTGCCTTCGGCCATAGCCGGCGAGTTGGAGGTACCGAAGTTTTCAAGGGCCTGCCAGGCGTCCTCGCCATCGAAGCCGTTTTGATCGTCGCGTTCGTCCAGGCTCGTGCGGCCAAAGGGAGGCAGCAGGAATTCTTCTTCGATCGGACGATAATTGGAAACATGCTGCTTGGGTGTGTCATCCACGCAATATGCCGTCGTAGGAACGGCTTCCAAGCGCTCATACGGAATCGGCTTCCCACATACAGGGCATACGCCATAGGTTCCTTGGTCCATTCGTGCCAAGGCATCGCTAATGGAATCTAACTGGTGATCGTCATGATCCTGCAGGGAGAGGTCCACTTCACGGTCGTATAATTCCGTAGCCACGTCAGCCGGATGGTTGTCGAAATGGGACAGCTCACCGGTCTGATCACGCATGGACTCATCCAGTCCGTAATGGTCGTTATCCTGATCTTTTTGCTGTATCGATTGCTGACGTTCCTCCAGCAGGGAGCGCAGATGCTTGAGCTGAGAATCGGTAAGATGCTGCATAATTAGGGCCCCTTTCCTTTTGCGAGAGCGGGAGTGCCCCGCCATAAGCCTTCCATTCTAGAATGTGCCGAACGAAGAGGTTTTAGAGAAGGAAAATCTTATCGGGGATGGACGTTAATGGACGATTTCTGAGGTGCTGTGCTACAATATACAGGTCTTTACATGACATGTTGCCGTCATATTTCCGGCGGCCTAATTGATAAGAACGGAGTGACTTGGTGCTGTGTGGTACTACATACTCGCTTTAATTGCTTTTCTAGTGGATCAAGGGACAAAATTTGTGATTGCCAAACAATTGGAGATCGGCGAAGAAATCCCGGTCATCGGCAACTTTTTCGTGATTACCTCCAGTCGTAACCGGGGCGCTGCGTTCGGTATTCTTCCGAACCAGAGATGGTTTTTCATCGTTATCACCGTGGTTGTGGTCATCGCTATTATTTGGTACATGCAGCGGGTGAGAAAATCATCATCACGCAAGCTGCTGCCGATTGCACTCAGTCTTGTTCTTGGCGGAGCGATCGGTAATTTTCTCGACCGTGCGCTGAACGGGGAAGTGGTAGACTTTTTGATGTTTAATTTTGGCAGCTACACGTTTCCGATCTTCAACATCGCCGATTCCTGCATTGTCGTCGGGGTAGCGCTCATTATTTTGGATTCTTTGATTGATTTGAACAAAACGACACCGGAGAGCAAGACCGAAGAAGGGAATGAAATCGTGTGAGTGAAACCGAGATCAGGGAGTGGGTGATTGACCGGGCTTATGCCAGGGATCGGATCGATAAATATATCACCGAATCCTGGGAAGATGAAGTATCGAGATCCCAGGTTCAGCTGTGGATTGCTTCCGGGCAAGTCAAGGTCAACGGAAATCCTGTGAAAGCCAACTACAAGCTTGCGGAAGGGGATCGTCTGGAAGTGTCGGTTCCGGAACCGGCCGCGGTGGAAATTGTGCCGGAGGATATCCCGCTTGATGTCGCTTATGAGGACCGCGATGTCATTGTCGTCAACAAACCGAGAGGCATGGTCGTGCATCCGGCTCCTGGACACGGCTCGGGAACACTCGTCAATGCGCTGATGTACCACTGCAAGGACCTCTCTGGCATTAACGGGGAGCTTCGCCCAGGGATCGTGCATCGGATCGATAAGGATACCTCGGGGCTCCTGATGGCGGCGAAGAATGATAAGGCGCATGCCTCGCTTGCCGCGCAGCTTAAGGATCACAGCGTGACCCGCCGGTATGTCGCTCTGGTCCACGGCAACGTTAGCCATGACCAGGGGACGGTTGACGCACCGATCGGCCGCGATCCTCAGGACCGCAAGATGTTTACGGTGATCGAAAAAAACAGCAAGCATGCCGTCACGCATTTTGCCGTTTTGGAGCGCTTCGGGGATTATACCCTGCTGGAACTGCAGCTTGAGACGGGAAGAACCCATCAAATCCGCGTTCATATGAAATTTATCGGGCATCCGCTCGTAGGGGATCCGCTGTACGGACGCAACAAAGGCATCAAGATGGACGGGCAGGCGCTGCATGCTAAAGTGCTTGGTTTTATTCATCCGTCGAGCGGAGAATATATGGAATTTACGGCAGAACTTCCTGCCGATATGGTAGAACTGCTTGCAAACCTGCGCAGTCGATGAAAGTACAAATGATACGATAATTAGTCCATGGCATTCAGCCATGGATTCCTTCATATTTAGGATATATTTTTTGCAGCCTAAATGGGAGATGAACAAGATAATGACGATCGAACAATATCAAAATACGTTTATTCAAAACAATTTTGCGGACCGCATTGGCGGCTCCAATTACGGTAAAGATACGGCAATCTACAAATTCGAGAAAATCAAACGCGCGAAGGCGCAAGCGAAAAAGGATTTCCCCGATGTAGAGCTGATCGACCTGGGTGTCGGCGAGCCGGATGAAATGGCGGATGCGGGAATCGTCGCGAAGCTTGCCGAGGAAGCGGCCAAGCCTGAAAACCGGGGTTATGCCGATAACGGCATCGCCGAGTTCAAACAAGCGGCTGCGCACTATTTGAACGAAGTTTTTAGCGTGGAAGGAATCGATCCGGAAACCGAAGTGCTTCATTCCATCGGATCGAAGCCGGCCCTGGCCATGCTGCCTTCCTGCTTTATCAATCCCGGCGATGTCACCATCATGACGGTTCCGGGATACCCGGTCATGGGAACGCACACCAAATATCTGGGCGGGGAAGTATACAACGTAGAGCTCAAAAAAGAGAACAACTTCCTGCCTGACTTGAACTCGATCCCTGAAGACATTGCCAAGCGCGCCAAGCTTTTTTATCTTAACTATCCGAATAACCCGACGGGGGCAAGCGCGACGGTTGAATTTTTTACCGAAGTCGTAGCCTGGGCTAAAAAGCATGATGTTGTGATTGTGCATGACGCACCATACGCGGCGCTGACCTATGACGGATTGAAGCCGCTGAGCTTCCTTTCTGTTCCGGGTGCCAAAGACGTAGGCGTGGAGCTTCATTCGTTGTCCAAATCCTACAACATGACCGGATGGCGGATCGGCTTCATCGCAGGGAACCCGCTTGTAGTCAAAGCCTTTGGCGATGTGAAGGATAACAACGATTCCGGTCAGTTCATCGCGATTCAAAAGGCGGCTGCATATGGGCTTTACAATCCGCAGATTACGGAAAAGATCGCGGCCAAATATTCCCGCCGCCACGAAATGCTGGTTGCCGCTCTGAACGAGCTGGGCTTTCAGGCCGAGAAGCCGAAAGGCTCTTTCTTCCTGTACGTGGAAGCGCCGAAAGGAATCAAAGGCGGTGCGCGTTTTCAGTCCGGCGAGGATTTCTCCCAGTTCCTGATCCGCGAAAAGCTCATCTCGAGCGTGCCTTGGGATGATGCAGGCCATTTCGTTCGCTTCTCCGTCACGTTTATTGCCAGTGGAGAAGAAGACGAGAAGCGCGTAATTTCTGAAATTAAACGTCGTCTGAGCGACGTGGAGTTTGAATTTTAATAGCGAATAAGCTAAAGCGTTTGTGGGGCAGCCGAAAGGCTGCCTTTTTAGGTATTTTTTGATTATAATCGATCTCTCAATTTCGTGCTCCGTGCAGCTTTGCTATACTTTTTCCATTGATTTAGGAATGGAGGTTGTGTAGGGTGGCAATGCTCAATTGCTCATTTGCTAGGAAATCCTCATGCAAAGCCTGAACAGGGGCGATACTTTGGCGTGAGGGTGCGATACAATGGATTCGATCGCCCAAACTAAAGCTTTATCGTTGTCTATAACGGCTTTGCACCTTATCTAATTTTTTATTAAAAATAAGGGGCTGAAGAGCTATGAGCACATTATTTATTAGAAACCATCAGTATAACGTCATTAAAAAGCAAACGGAGTTCCTTCTGAAAACACTGCGAACCGTCTCGGACCGCAGAGTCTTGGAGACCGTAAGGTTTCGTGCGGCGGCGACGATTACCGAAGCATTCGATTTCCTTACAGGAGATCAGCGTCACATGCTGGAACGGATCACAGCCTTTGAGACGGCTTACGACTTCCAGAGATATCTCAGCGAATTAGAAGCCTATGTGGTGCCGTTTCCGCCGATTACGCTGAAGCAGATTCAGAAGTTGTTTCCTAAAAATAAAAAACTGAAAATACCTGATCTGCAAACCATCGATTTCCGGTTCGTGACGTATCTGGGCTGGGTAGATGTTGCCACGAACCGGCTGTTCATCATTTATCCGTCCGACGGACAATTCGTCGGCATCGAAGGAAGAATCACGCCGACCAACAAAAAGGGGTATTGCCTGTTCTGCAATAGGCACCAGGAACTTGCCTTCTTTTCGGTCAAGACAAAGAATGCATTACCGGATAATTACTCTTCCGTCGGCCAATACGTCTGCATCGACAATCATGCCTGCAATCAGCTGATTACCGATACGGAAGCATTGGAGAAGTTCATTCACTACGTTCGCAAATAACGCTATCTATGGAAGAAGGCTGCCCCTCAAGGGCAGCCTTCTTTTGCAAGCATCCGAGCATCAGATCACTTGATGAAGACCGATGGCAATCAGGATGATGCCGGCGACCCAGCTTGCGCCTTTGCCAAGGCGTTCCCCGGCGATCTTACGGCCGAGCAGCGAACAAATGCCGATGCACAAATAGCTGAACACACCCGAAAAAATGGAGGTTTCCCATATGTTAATATGGGTGATGCCCGCGTCGAAGCCACCGGCAAGATTATTGATGGAGAGCGCGATGCCGAGAATAATGGATTCCTTGAAATCAACGGTTTGGGATTTGTTGAAATCGGCAGCCTCCGGATTTTTCAGGATATCTTTAATTAACCCTTGCGGCTTTTCGCGGGCCGCTTCTTTTTTTTGCTGCAAGAAAGGCTGAAGCATTACCCAGAGGCCAATGGCCACCAGAATAATCATACCGATAATGTTACATACCAGAGGAGGCATCCAAAGGGCTATGGCTTTTCCGAACAAACCGCCGACGAGCGTAAGCAGAAAACCCATAAATGCAATCACGGTGCTTGCCAGAAAAGGAATCTTGATCTTTCTCATGCCGTATGCGGCGCCGACACCTGCGTTATCCAGATTGGATGCGAGGGCAATGGAGATGGAAGATAGCCACGGAGAAATCATTTGCTGAGCACACTCCTTGTTGTTATTGCGAAAATAAATTCAGGAATTTGCAAAATCCTCATATATCTTATTGAGGAGGCTTCAAAAAAGTGACGCATGGATGCATCTTCTGTTGAGAAATTTTCAACAATTCATGGAAATTAAAGCGAGGCGGTGAGGTTCAATGGCTTCAGAAGGTGAGCGGGGCTCCGGACAATCAAAGCTGGGGCATTTGATCAAGTCGGCGCTTGCAAGCAAGTCGATGTCCATGCGTAAGCTGAGCGGGATCATTGATCTGGATACCGCGACGATATCGCGGATCGTGAGCGGAAAGCAGCGGCCGAAGCTGGAGCATCTTAGCTTGTTTGCGCAGCATCTGGACATTCCGCTTATGGAGCTTCTTTCTGCGGCGGGACTGGAATCCCCGGAACCTAATGACGGAATTGACGAGCTCAAAGAGGCTTTGCGCGGCATCGGGATCCAACTGGAGGGCATCGTCGGTCAAATCCGTCAGGAGCTGTATAAATATGAGGCTTATGCAAGGACGGATGAAGGCAGGAAGATGATCGAGGCTTCCTTTTTGCCTAAACTGGATCAATTGCAGAGCGCCGGTTATTATATTGATCAATTAATGGATTTATACAATGAATATGCCTCGGGGCACCTGCCGGAGGAGGAGAAGCCTGTCATCGGCAGCGCGCTTCTCTATTTCGTACTCTCCGCTGATATCATTCCTGATTTCACTTTTCCTTTCGGTTATATTGATGATGCCATCGCGGTGCGCATCGTTTTGGAGCGTCTGACGGAAATGCGGAGGGATACCGGGGGGAGTCAGATTAAACTTTAGTTCATTTTATGCGGCAAAAATGGTAAAGTGGTAGGTATGAAAACGATGTATGCTTATGAATACAGGAGCTGATCAACCTGCTTAACAACCTGCTAAATCGCTTGAACTGGTCTCTATATGTGGAGCATTTAACCGAACTGCGCAAAAGACTGTTCTGGATTCTCGCCGTTTTTCTGGTGTCGATGATCACCGCAATGTTTTTTACGGGAGATGTCCTGCATTTTCTGAAAAGCCGGCCGCCGGCTTCGCTTGTGACCTGGAATGCGTTCAGCCCTTTTGACGGCATTAAAATTTACATGTATCTTTCCGCGGCATTGTCCATGGTCGTTGCCGTTCCGTTCACGCTGCTGCAAATCTGGAGCTTCGTTAAAAGGGGACTCCGGAAGGACGAACGCCTGGCGGCACTCAAGTACGTTCCCGTGGCGTTTCTGCTGATTATCGTCGGGTTCGTATTTGCTTACTTCGTCGTGTTTCCGATGGCATTTCGTTTTACGACGGATACCACCAAAAATTTAGGTCTTGTGGAGACCTACGGGATTGCCCAGTATTTTTCTTTTCTAACGAATATCGTGGTCCCGGTATCCCTTGCGTTCGAGCTGCCGGTCATTTCCATGTTTCTGACGCGGCTGCGTATTCTGAACCCGGTTAAGCTCGGGAAAATGAGGAAAGTAGCTTATATGGTGCTCGTATTTATAGCATGCATGATTTCGCCCCCGGAGTTCTTTTCGCATATTTCGGTGTCTGTGCCGTTTATCGTTTTGTATGAGGTCAGCGTGCTGATGTCCCGTGTCGTCTATCGTAAGCAGCAGCGCCTGGATTCCAAATACGATGACCGCATGAATTACGGAGCCGTTTAAGCATTAGGGAGCGGACAAGCCGTCAAATGAACCATGTATCAGATCGATCGACCAGAGGAGGTTTTCATCCAAAATGCTAAGTGATATCGGTGTACCGGGTTTTATTCTTTTAGCGGTTCTGGCTTTGCTGCTGTTTGGGCCCAATAAGCTTCCGGGATTAGGGCGTGCCGCCGGGAGAACGCTGCGCGAAGTTAAGAAGGAAATGAACGAGATTTTCGGGGATTCCCCGCCGCCTTCGTCAAGCCGGAAGCATGTGGAGGCTGTGGAAACAACTCCGCCGGCCCAGGCTCAACCTGAACCGCTGCCACAGCGCAATCTGCCGGAATAAGTTTCCAGTCATAAAAAAGGGCTGTGCCTGTTGACATGCGGCAGCCCGTCTGTCATAATTATCTCCAGTTGAATATGCACCTTTAATTCAGTCCCGTGAGGCTGGCAAGGTAACGTGAACCGAGGTTCACTTTCGCGGCATGCGCATGTCTTTTTTTGCGCGGACCTGCAAAGGTTCCTCTGCGTCCCAATATGTCTAACGACGTTAACTCCTTGCCTTCTGCGGCAAGGAGTTTTTTGCATGCTCACGGGTGATAATGTAGTCAAAATCCCTATAACAAAAAGGAGTGTGGAGCATGAGTTCTGAAGTGCATGTCATAATGGATGAAACGGCGATCCGCCGCGCACTGACACGGATTGCACACGAAATACTGGAGAGGAATAAAGGGATTGAAAACTGCGTTCTGATCGGCATCAAGACGCGCGGAGAATTCCTCGCACAAAGGCTTGCCGCCAAAATCCTCGAAATCGAGGGTACGCCGGTTTCCTGGGGCGCCATTGACGTCACGCCATACCGGGATGACCAGAAGGATATCGATACCAAGGCAGCTATGAATGTGAACCAGGAGCTGAAGGCTCTTCAAATAGAAGATAAAAAAATCATACTCTTCGACGATGTGCTCTACACCGGGCGGACGATCCGGGCGGCGATGGATGCCCTGATGGATTGCGGCAGGCCGCAAATGATCCAGCTGGCCGTACTCGCGGATCGGGGACACCGCGAGCTGCCGATCCGGCCGGATTATATCGGCAAGAACGTACCGACTTCGCGGCAGGAGCAAATCGAAGTGGCGTTAACGGAAACGGACGGCAAGGATGAGGTCACGATTTTCCAAAACCGGGAGGAGAAATGAACATGATGACGATGACGAAGCTTAAGGAACGCAGCTTGCTCGGATTGAAGGATCTCAGCCGCGGCGAAATCGAATCGATTCTGGACCGGGCGGCGTACTGGGCGTCGCAGCAGGAAAAAGTCGTACCGGTGCTGAGCACAAGCTTTGTGGCGAACATGTTCTTCGAAAACAGCACGCGCACGCGCTTTTCCTTCGAAATGGCGGAGAAGCGGCTCGGAGCTCAGGTTCTGAACTTCGCGGCTGCGGCCTCCAGCGTGGAGAAAGGCGAGTCGATCTATGATACGGTCAAAACGCTGGAATCCATGGGAATCGACGCGGGCGTGATCCGGCTGAAGCCTTCCGGCGTGCTGGAGGATCTGGCGGGCAAAATTTCAGTCCCGCTGATCAACGCCGGGGACGGTAACAACGAGCATCCAACACAGGCGCTCCTCGATCTCTTCACAATGAAAAGGAAATTCGGAACGCTGCAAGGGCTGATCGTCTCGATCATCGGCGACATCTCGCACAGCCGCGTAGCCCGCTCGGATCTGTGGGCGCTTCGCAAATTCGGAGCCGACGTCAGATTCTGCGCTCCGCAAAATATGCAGGCATCGGAGCTGGATGCACCTTACGTTACGATGGAGGAAGCCTTGAAGGCGGACGTGGTCATGATGCTGCGCGTGCAGCTGGAGCGGCACGAGAAGGGATTGTTCAAATCCTCCGAGGATTACCGGGCACAGTACGGTCTGACGGAAGAGCGGGCCGCAAGATTGTCGAAGCATACGCTGATTATGCATCCGGCGCCGGTGAACCGGAATGTGGAAATCGACGACGCGGTGGTGGAATGCTCACAATCGGCGATATTTACCCAGATGAGCAACGGCGTGCCGGTGCGGATGGCGGTCATGGAAAGAGCCTTGAAATAAAAGAGCTTAACTTTTTATACGGAAATATACTAATAAATATACACAAACATGAATTAATATTATACAATAGATTGGAAGCCACGGCGCCAATCAACGAGCGGAGGTAACAGCGTGCACATTATTACGAATGCCAGCGTGTTGAATGAACAAGGTGAACTGGTTAAAAAGCATATCATCCTGGAGGACGGAGTCATCCGGACTCTGATTGACGGCGAGTCGGATTGGTCTACGCAGGAAGGCGCGGAAATCACCGACGCAGCGGGTAAGCTGGTTACGCCTGGCCTGATCGATATGCATGTCCATTTGCGCGAACCTGGCTTTGAACATAAAGAAACGATTGAAACCGGCAGCCGTTCGGCCGCAAAGGGCGGGTTTACGACGATCGCCTGCATGCCGAACACGAAGCCGGTGACAGACAACCCTGAGACGGTGCAATTCGTGCTGGAGAAAGCGCGCAAGGCAGGAATCGTCAAAGTCCTTCCTTATGCGGCCATCACCGTAAGGGAGTTGGGACGCGAGCTGACCGATTTCACGGCACTTAAGGCAGCTGGAGCGATCGGATTTACCGATGACGGCGTAGGTGTGCAAAACGCGCAGATGATGAAGAATGCGATGAAGATGGCTGCAGAGCTGGATATGCCGGTTATCGCACACTGCGAAGAGAACTCGCTGGTGGAAAGAGGCTGTGTGACGGAAGGCAAATTCGCGGAACAGCACGGCCTGGTAGGGATTCCAAACGAGTCTGAAGCGATTCATGTCGGCCGGGATATCCTGCTCGCAGAAGCGACAGGCGTACATTACCACGTATGCCATGTCAGCACAGAGCAATCCATCCGGCTGATCCGCCAAGCGAAATCGATCGGCATCAACGTTACCGCAGAGGTATGTCCGCATCATCTGCTGCTGTCCGACGAAGACATCCCGGGATTGGACGCGAACTGGAAAATGAATCCTCCGCTCCGCTCGCCGCGGGACGTAGAGGCTTGCATTGAGGCTCTGCTGGACGGAACGCTGGACATCATCGTCACGGACCATGCCCCACATAGCGAAGAGGAAAAAGCCAAAGGCATGGAAATGGCGCCTTTTGGAATCGTCGGATTCGAAACAGCCTTCCCGCTGCTGTACACGAAATTCGTGGCCACCGGGAAATGGGATCTTTCGCTGCTCGTGCGCCGCATGACCGCCGATCCTGCCAAGGTGTTCAGACTGGATACGGGGAGATTGGAAGAAGGCGCTCCTGCGGATCTGACGATGATCGATCTGGAAACGGAAAAAGAGGTTGATCCGCAAACTTTCGCGACCAAAGGACGCAACACGCCATTCATGGGCTGGAAGCTGAAAGGCTGGCCGGTCAAAACATGGATGAACGGCAATATCGTCTGGTCCGAATAAAGCCGGCTGCAGCCGGACGATGCAACACCAAGCAACGCCATGAAATAGACAAGAGCAAATGCTGCTCACCACGAAATGGTTGGCGGCATTCTCAAACATACGTATTTGACAGAGGAGTGAGTGGAATGCAGGCAAGATTGCTTCTGGAAGACGGAACGCTGTTTACGGGCAGCGCATTCGGAGCCGAAGGTGAAAAAACGGGTGAGGTTGTATTTAACACAGGAATTACTGGATATCAGGAGGTGCTGTCGGATCCATCCTACTGCGGACAGATCGTGACGATGACCTATCCGCTGATCGGAAACTACGGCATTACGCGCGATGACTTCGAATCCGTGGCGCCATTCGTGCACGGCTTCGTCGTGCGCCGCCACGAAACGGTGCCAAGCAACTGGCGCGCGGAATACAGCGTCGACAGCTTGCTCAAGGAATATGGCATTGTGGGAATCAGCGGCATCGATACCCGGATGCTGACCCGCATGATCCGCCAGCACGGAACGATGAAGGGCATCCTGACGACATCTGCCCAGTCGGTCGAAGAGCTGAGAGAACGCCTGGCAGCAAGCCCGATCCTGACCAATCAGGTTGAGACTGTATCGACGAAGCATGTATACAGCAGCCCAGGTTCCAGAGAGCGGATCGTGCTGGTAGACTACGGTGCCAAGACGGGCATCCTGCGCGAGCTGACAGCCCGCGGCTGCGACGTGGTAGTCGTGCCGCAAGACACGACGGCCGATGAAATCCGCCGTCTCAATCCGGACGGCATCCAGCTTTCCAACGGACCTGGGGATCCGAAAGACGTGCCTCATGCCATCCGCACCATCCAGGAACTTCTCGGCGAATATCCGATCTTCGGCATCTGCCTCGGCCATCAGCTGTTCGCGCTGGCTTGCGGAGCCGATACGGAAAAGCTTAAATTCGGCCATCGCGGCGGAAACCACCCCGTGAAGGATCTGAAAACAAACCGCTGCTACATCACCTCCCAAAACCATGGCTACACGGTAAACGAGGATTCGGTTGCAGGCACGGAGCTTGAAGTCACGCACATCAACAATAACGACAAAACGATCGAAGGCCTGAAGCATAAAAAATATCCGGCCTTTACGGTACAATACCATCCGGAAGCAGCCCCAGGACCTTATGACAACAGCTACCTGTTCGATCAGTTCCTGGAGATGATCCGCGAACATAAACAGCAAAATCCGGTGAACCCGCGCCAGGCTGAGCTTGCAGCAGCCGCGAAAGGAGAACGTTAATATGCCACTTAATAAACAGCTCAAGAAAATCCTCGTTATCGGCTCGGGCCCGATCGTCATCGGTCAGGCAGCGGAATTTGACTACGCAGGCACGCAGGCCTGCGAAGCACTCAAGGAAGAAGGCGTTGAGGTTATTCTGATCAACAGCAACCCTGCTACCATCATGACGGACACCAATATGGCCGACAAAGTCTATATTGAGCCGATCACGCTGGATTTCGTAACGCAAATCATCCGCCAGGAGCGTCCGGACGGACTTCTGCCGACGCTTGGCGGCCAAACCGGTCTGAACATGGCGGTGGAATTGGCGAAAGCAGGCATTCTGGAGCAGGAGAACGTCAAACTGCTCGGAACCCAGCTGACTTCAATCGAGAAGGCTGAAGACCGCGATCTGTTCCGCGAACTGATGCGTGAGCTGGATCAGCCGGTACCGGAAAGCACGATCGTGACTACGCTTCAAGAATCGCTGCTGTTCGCCGAAGAAGTCGGATATCCGGTCATCGTCCGTCCGGCTTACACGCTCGGAGGTACGGGCGGCGGCATCTGTGCAACCGAAGAAGAGCTGCGCGAGACGGTATCCTCCGGCATCCGCTACAGCCCGATCGGACAATGCCTGATCGAGAAGAGCATCGCGGGCATGAAGGAAGTCGAATACGAAGTGATGCGCGACGCGAACGATAACTGCATCGTCGTCTGCAACATGGAGAACTTCGATCCGGTCGGCGTACACACTGGCGACAGTATCGTTGTGGCACCGAGCCAGACACTGTCTGACCGCGAGTATCAAATGCTGAGATCGGCATCCCTCAAAATCATCCGTGCCTTGAACATCGAAGGCGGCTGCAACGTGCAGTTAGCGCTCGATCCGCACAGCTACCAATACTATGTCATCGAAGTGAACCCGCGGGTAAGCCGCTCGTCGGCCCTGGCTTCGAAAGCGACCGGCTATCCGATCGCCAAAATGGCTGCCAAAATCGCTCTGGGATACACACTGGATGAACTGACTAACCCGGTGACGGGCCAAACTTACGCATGCTTTGAGCCGACGCTGGATTACATTGTAAGCAAAATCCCGCGCTGGCCATTCGATAAATTCATTCACGCCAACCGCAAGCTGGGTACGCAAATGAAAGCAACCGGCGAAGTCATGGCGATCGGACGTACCTTTGAAGAATCCATTCACAAGGCGATCCGCTCCCTGGAAATCGGTGTGCACCGCTTGTATCTGAAGGGAACCGACGAGCTGAGCGAAGAGGTGCTGAAAGAGCGTCTGGTCAAAGTGGACGACGAGCGTATCTTCCTGATTGCGGAAGCCTTCCGCCGCGGTTTCGATCTTCAATCGATCCAGGATCTGACCCAAATCGACTGGTGGTTCCTCGACAAGCTGCAAGGAATGATCGCCTTTGAAGCGCAAATCAAGCAGAAGGAGCTCACATACGAGACCCTTTACGAGGCGAAACGCATGGGCTTTACGGACCGTGCGATTGCCGAAATCCGCGCGCAGGTATTGGCGGACAGTTACACGACGGAAGCGGAGGTTCGCGGCTATCGGCTTAAGCATGATCTGCGTCCGGTGTACAAAATGGTAGATACCTGCGCGGCCGAGTTTGAAGCTTCGACGCCATACTACTACTCGACCTATGAAACCGAGAACGAAGTGACCAAATCGAACAAGGAAAAAGTGGTGGTGCTGGGTTCCGGACCGATCCGGATCGGCCAAGGCATCGAGTTCGACTACTCGACCGTACATGCGGTATGGGCCATCCAAAACGCAGGTTACGAAGCGGTCATCATCAATAACAATCCGGAGACGGTATCCACGGACTTCAACACCTCGGACAGACTCTACTTCGAGCCGCTGTTCTTCGAGGATGTCATGAACGTGATCGAGCAGGAGAAGCCGATCGGAGTCATCGTGCAGTTCGGCGGACAGACCGCGATCAACCTGGCGGGACCGCTCAGCGCGGCAGGCGTTCCGATTCTCGGAACGAGCCTGGAAAGCATCGATGAAGCCGAGAACCGCAAAAAGTTCGAAGCGCTCCTGTCCCGTCTGGATATCGCCCAGCCGAAGGGCAGCACCGTGACCTCGGTGGATGAAGCGGTCGGTACGGCGCAATCGCTCGGCTATCCGGTGCTCGTGAGACCTTCGTACGTCCTCGGCGGACGGGCCATGGAAATCGTATACTCCGACGCGGAGCTGCTGAGCTACATGGAAGAAGCCGTGAAGATCAACCCGGATCATCCGGTACTGATTGACCGTTACATGCTTGGGAAGGAAGTCGAAGTCGACGCGATCTGCGACGGCGAAACGGTTATTATCCCGGGCATTATGGAGCATATCGAACGGGCAGGGGTACACTCCGGCGACTCGATCGCGGTATATCCGCCTCAGCATCTGGAACAGCATCTGAAGGATAAAATCGTCAGCATCACAACACGCATCGCCAAAGAATTGAAAACGATCGGTCTGGTTAACATCCAGTTCGTCATCTACAAGGATGAAGTCTACGTCATCGAGGTGAACCCGCGCTCTTCCCGGACGGTTCCGTTCCTGAGCAAGGTCACGACCATCCCGATGGCCAATCTTGCGACGCAAGCGATCCTCGGCAAAAAGCTGAAGGACTTGGGCTATGAGGAAGGCATGTGGCCGGAAAGCGAATACGTATCGGTTAAAGTGCCGGTGTTCTCCTTCGCGAAACTGCGCAGAGTGGAACCGACCCTCGGACCTGAAATGAAATCGACGGGCGAAGTCATGGGACGCGATCTGCAATACGCGAAGGCCCTGTTCAAAGGTCTGATCGGCGCAGGCATGAAGATTCCTTCCACCGGCGCGATTATCGTGACCGTAGCCGACAAGGATAAAGATGAAGCGGTTGAACTGATGAAAGGCTTCAGAAGACTCGGGTACAAAATCTATGCGACCGGCGGCACGGCCAATGCGCTTACTAACGCGGGAATCCTCGTGACAACAGTGCA
Source organism: Paenibacillus chibensis (assembly GCF_004001045.1). GTDB lineage: Bacteria > Bacillota > Bacilli > Paenibacillales > Paenibacillaceae > Paenibacillus_AQ > Paenibacillus_AQ chibensis. Next base: position 74,160 of record NZ_BIMK01000007.1, on the reverse strand, counting down.
AAAGCTTAGCGACGGAACGCCGAACATTCTTGACCTGATCCGTAACGGCGAAGCCCAGTTCGTCTTCAACACGCTGACCAAAGGCAAAACGCCGGAACGTGACGGATTCCGGATCCGCCGCGAAGCGGTTGAGAACGGGGTCGTATGCATGACCTCCCTCGATACCGTCAGAGCGTTGCTGAACATGCTTGACACCATCAACTTCTCATCCTCCGCGATGCCGGCTTTCGCCGACCGCTAGGAGGAATGAAATAATGAATGAAGCATACAAGGAAATGGCGGGCCGCTTAATCGTGGCCCTCGATTATCCGGATGCGCATCAAGCCAAGGCTTTGCTGCAAGAGCTTGAAGGCATTCCGTGTTACATGAAAGTGGGCATGCAGCTGTATTACGCTGCAGGCCCGGATTTTGTACGGGAGCTCAAAACCCGCGGCTACAAAGTGTTCCTGGATCTCAAAATGCATGATATTCCTAACACGGTCAAGGGTGGAGCAGAGAGCATCACCCGTCTTGGTGTGGACATGTTTAACGTTCACGCAGCCGGCGGCAGCGAAATGATGAAGGCGGCGATGGAAGGCGTTGACAAGGCGCTTCAGTCCGACGCTTCGCTCCGCAAGCCTCTCGTCATTGCCGTAACGCAGCTGACCAGTACGGGACAAGACATGCTCAACCAAGAGATCGGCATACCGGGTACCGTGCAGGATGCAGTCATCCGTTATGCGGAGCTTACCCAGGCTGCAGGACTGGACGGCGTGGTCGCATCCGCGCAGGAGTCCGGCATGATCGCTGAAGCGTGCGGCAAGGATTTCGTCACCGTCACGCCGGGCATCCGGCCGGCGGGCAGCGATCAGGGCGATCAGAAGCGCGTTTTGACGCCGGGTGAAGCCATCCGCGGCGGCAGCACCTATATTGTCGTCGGACGGCCGATTACAGGCTCAGAGGAGCCGAGAGCCGCTGCAGAATCTATCATTAAGGAGATGCTTAACGCATGACGAAACTGGCAGAAATCTCTGGACAAATCGCAGCGTATTTGCTGCAGATCGAAGCGGTGGCGCTGCGTCCGAAGCAGCCTTTTACCTGGACTTCCGGCATCAAGTCCCCTATATACTGCGACAACCGGTTAACGATGTCGTATCCGGAAATCCGCGAATATATCGCGGAATCGTTCGCGGCGGTCATTCGCGAGCATTACCCGGATACCGAGGTGATTGCCGGAACGGCGACGGCCGGTATTCCGCATGCGGCGTGGGTTGCGCAGAAGCTGAACCTGCCGATGGCTTATATCCGCGACAAGGCAAAAGGCCACGGCAAAGAGAATCAAATCGAAGGCAGCATCAAGCCTGGGCAAAAGGTAATCGTGATCGAAGACCTCATCTCTACCGGCGGCAGCTCCATCAAGGCTGCGCTTGCAATCAAAGATGCGGGAGCGGAGCCGCAAGCGGTTCTGGCGATCTTCAGCTACCAGCTGGACAAGGCCGTTCAGGCCTTCCAAGAAGCGGGTGTTCCGCTTCAGACACTGTCCAACTACACAGCCTTGATGGAAGTTGCATTGCAGCAGGGCAAGATCGAGGAAGAGGATGTAGCAGCGCTGAAAGCGTGGAGAGACGATCCGTCCTCATTCGGTGTATAAGACAAACGAAATCCGGATTTACCCCGGTGAGGCGCTTCGACTGGCGACGCCGCATCGGGCGGAACATCAAAAAGAGGCACAGGTTCAAGAACCTGTGCCTCTTTTTTAAGAGATAAGAAAGTATAAACAGCCGAGGTTAAACATCCTTATCTCGCATGAAAAACATCCTCTAAGCGCGGTCTGTCTCCTTTGAAAGTACGTCGATAGACGTTTTTCTTATCGTATCAAGAAGGGCATCGGGTAGAACTGACGCTTTCTGATACCGTTAAGTGTGCATATTTTAGTGGATGGCACTCTTTTCGAAATTGCCGCCAAGGACGTCCGATACACTTTCGATCGCGATGAAAGCTCTTGGATCGATCTCATGCACGACCGATTTGAGCTTGGCCAGCTCCAGACGCGTTACGACGCAGTAGATCATTTGCGTATCCTCGCCGGAATAGCCGCCTCGTGCATAAATGAAGGTCGTGGTGCGTCCGAGACGATCCTGGATCGTTTGGGAAATCTCTTCATATTCCCCGGAGATGATCGTAACGGATTTGGATTCGTTGAGACCCTCCACCACGATATCCATGACCTTGGATGCCATGTAATAAGTAAAGATCGAGTACATGGCGGAATCCCATCCAAACACGAACCCGGCAATAATGAAGATGAACACGTTCATGATCATGATGATTTGTCCGACAGGAACACGGGTCTTTTTCGATAGCAAAATAGCGACGATTTCCGTTCCGTCCAAAGATCCGCCATACCGGATCACGAGGCCGACGCCAAGGCCGAGAATCAATCCGCCGAACAGCACGGCCAGAATTTTTTCGTTCGTGAACGGACTGACATGATGAAGCAGCTGTGTCGTCACGGACATGACGATAATGCCGTACAGCGTAGAGAAGGCAAAGGTTTTGCCGATCTGCTTGTAACCCAGAAATAAGAAGGGAAGGTTGATAACGAAGAGGAAAATCCCGAGCGGAAGGGTTGTTATTTTGGATAAGACGATGGAGATACCGGTAATGCCTCCGTCAATGATATCATTCGGTACGAGAAATACCTCGAGCGCGACCGCCATCAAGATCGCACCGGCCGTAATGAAAATAAATTTCTTCAGTAAATCGACGGGAGACAGCTTCCTGTGTGTTTTTGCCATTCAAATTCCTCGCTTCCAGAAAAGTTTGATCTTAAACAACTTAGTTAATATTATAAAATAACTTGGGAATAATCTCAAAGATAAAGATCAAATGCATGAGGAAGACCCCTTCAGGCAACAATAGCCATCGACACCATTTATCTTTCCTGAAAGGGGACAATACCATGCAATGGGTTTATTTTGGGAAGCTGTATAAAACGAAATTTCAGGCGGGATGCCTTGCCAAAAGGCTGGAGCAGAACGGTTGGATTTATGGCTACGATGATCCGCATCTGGTAGAAATTTTCCGATCGAGAAAAGGCAGATACGGCGTCCGCTTTATACCGTAGAGCAAAATTCCAGAATTAAATACTTGACGCAGAGCATGTTTATGCTGTATATTAATTCTTGTCGCTATTTACGACAGGCTAATGACGCGGGGTGGAGCAGTCCGGTAGCTCGTCGGGCTCATAACCCGAAGGCCGCAGGTTCAAATCCTGCCCCCGCAACCAATTTACAGCCATTATATTTTTGATCGTTCACATATTTGATCAGGGCCCTTAGCTCAGTTGGTTAGAGCGGTCGGCTCATAGTGCGTCACGTTCTCCATCAATCTCAGCAGAAATGCTGAACAAAAGTGGAGGGCGCCCATTAGGGCGCCAACTTCTGTTTCGATAAGGGATGTAAGACTCCCCACCTTCACCAACAAGAAGGTGAGAAATACCCTAAGACTCCGACTTGCAGGAAGGCGATGTATAGCCCAATGTAAGAAGCTCGGTGAAGACGCCCAAAGTGAATGCCCAAGCGGTCAGTAACTAGTAGGCGGGGGGCTAAAAACTGCATACGGTGAGAAGGTAATACACCAGACAAACCACTGGTTGAAAACGAAAGGTGACTGCATGGAAACATGCAGGGTCTAGGATTGCGGATACCTTTTATGGGCAGGGAGTCTGCGGTTAACGGATATACGTTAATCAAGGGGATTAATATTGTTGTAACCCCATGATCCTTCTTCGTATAGGTGGCACCTAAGTGCAGATATGTATAGCTAGAAACAGAGGAACGTGAGAAGTCTCTCAGTACCATCCCAAACTGATACATCAGGGTACTAATGTGTCGGACAGATGCAAGAGAAAAACACATGAAGAGAGATGGCGGAAGCCCCGTAGTAGTGTTGAAGCAGGGTAACTCCTGTGGAGCGAAGGGGGTAAGTCAAGTGTTGATCAGATGATGAAACATGAACCACCTTGTTACGCAAATGCTGAGATAACGGACGTTATTCCACAAATATCAATCGTACACAGTCACGAAAGGTGATACTTACTGACGTGACATACGAAACAGAACTCAGCGAAGCAGAGCTAAAGATTGTTAAGGATGATCTCTATGAGCAATCCTCCAATGGAAAACGCGACTTCCACGGGCTGCTTGAATTGATCCTGATGCGCGAAAACCTTATACATGCTATACGTAAGGTCAAAAGCAACCCAGGATTCAAAACAGCGGGTGTTGACGAGATAACCGGACAAGTTTGGTTACAAATCGACGCGGAAGAAGCATTTGACAAGTTAAGAGACTGCATCATAGATTACTCGCCTGATAAAGTCAGAAGGGTCTTCATTCCCAAAAGTAACGGCAAGCAGAGACCTCTCGGCATCCCGACAATTGTCGACAGGATTATACAGACAGCCGTCAACAACATCCTCGAACCCATCTTGGAAGCGACCATGTTTAGACACTCATACGGGTTTCGCCCAATGAGAGACATCTCTCACGCAGTGGCTTACATGCAAAGACTTACCACGATGAACAAGAGGCACTTCGTCCTCGAAGGTGATATCAAAGGTTACTTTGATAACATCGATCACAACATACTGATACGTAAACTGTATAAGTATGGCATCAGGGACAAACGTGTACTGACGGTAGTCAAAAGAATCCTAAAGAGTGGCATTGATGGAGAAAAAGAAGTCAACGACATCGGCACTCCCCAAGGAGGAACGATAAGCACGTTACTATCGAATGTCTACCTAACCGACTTCGACCATTGGGTTTGTAACCAATGGCTCGACTTCAAGACTGATAGAGAATATACTAGGGTACTCAGAAAACACGAGAACCTACGTAAGAACTCCAGGCTCAAAGAAGGCTATCTAATTAGATACGCCGACGACTGGATCATTCTCACAGACACTGAAGAATCAGCAGTAAAGTGGAAATATGCATGCGCCAAGTATCTTAGAGAAAAACTCAAGATCGAATTATCAGACGAGAAAACCATCATTACGGATCTCCGTAAGGATAAAATGAACTTTCTTGGCATAACCTTCTTCAAAAAGCCCGGCAACAACGGCAACTACACGCTACGTAGTGAACCGTCACAAGCCCGACTCAAAGAGAAGACAAAAGACGTCTATGACGCTCTCAGGAAAATCAGGCGATCTCCCAATAAATACGATCTTGTAGAAAACATCCAAAGATACAACAGCATTGTCCGCGGCCTGAATAACTTCTACCGCATGACAACGTTGTACAGTGTAGTACTCCCCCACCTTGACTGGAAACTCGCCAAAGCGCTTGTCGCTACCAAACACAAGCACAACGGTAAGTGGGTCAAGCTCAAGAATTGCAACAATCTGTACAGTGAAGCAATAACTCACCCAGATTCCAACACACTCGCCTTTAAAATCGACGGCGTTTATGTCGGACTTGCAAAACTCGGGCTTGGTAAAACCATACATCCAAACGTCAAGGCACAATGGATCACACCATACAGTGCCAAGGGTAGGGCCAAATACGAGGAAATCACAGGCCATACATGGACCACAATCAACCGCAATCCTAACCTCACTATCGGGAACATCTCGAATTTGTTAGCTAGAAATTCGAATAAGGGTACATTTTATAACTTAGAGTACTTTATAAACAGGCCCATGGCATTCAACAGAGACAAGATGAAGTGCAGGGAATGTGGTACAGAGCTTACCGGAGCAGGCGACACCGATATACACCATATCGATCCCACTCTCGACATTAGTCTCGTCAACAAACTTCCTAACTTGGTCACCCTATGCAAATCCTGCCACATCGAGGAACATAGGAAACGTCGGGAAGCCAAAAAGGCTACTAAGAAGTCCAAAGGGGCCACAAAGCGTGCGGCCAGACCAACCGTCGCCAAGGAACCTAGGCCTTCGAAGAAGCCCCCAAAAGACGAGCTATTAGAACTCATTACCACCACCAGCTACACTCAAATTGGACTCAAGTTTGGTGTCAGCGACAATGCCGTCAAAAAGTGGGCAATCTCATACGGCATTCATGAGTTGAGATTATTTAAAATCGTACAAAAATAATGGCTGTGTACTCTAAACCGATATGCTTAACGTAACTAGATCATCTGCTTCACACTTGATGGGTCGCCGTATGCGTCGAAAGTCGCACGTACGGTGATAACTGGGGGAAAACTATTAAGCTGACTGCCGCGGCCGCGGTAAAAGCCCAAAGTTACCTATCAGCACACCGACTGGTCGGGGGTTCGAGTCCCTCAGGGCCCACTACAGAGAAATCCCTTGCGAAAGCAAGGGATTTTTGATTGTGCTCGAACATCTCGCCTGCAAAAGAATTGGTTCCTCATCTCTCTGGAGCGACCTGAGTGCGCATACTTAGAACGAGGGTGAGGAGAAGGGGCGACGGAAGTATTCGAAAGTAAAAAGCGGCAATCTAGATGCATGTTCATCTTAGAATCGCCGCTTCTTTTTTACATGAAAATCCGGCTGCCATAATGTGAACGAGCTCTTTTTAAAATTAACTTATAATGTTTTCTTTTTATTCGGCCAAAGCATGATCGGAATTAATAATAATGACAGGAAGCTTCCGGTATAAGAGAGCGCGGCATAACTGGAGTGGGCAACAACCATGCCGGAGAGCGCTCCTCCAGATGCGCCAGCGAGCGCGATTAGGACGTCTACCGAGCCTTGTATCTTGGCTCTGTTATTACCCGTTGTGGAGTCAACAATAAGAGCCGTTCCGCTAATCAAGCCAAAATTCCATCCCAGCCCTAGAAGGGAAAGTGCAACGATTAACATGATCATGGAGTTGGCAGGGGCAAGCGCGGCTGCAATTCCGGCCATCAGTAAGGTTAGTCCCGAAGCGATGGCCATTTTTTTGCGTCCGATTTTATCCACCAGAATACCCGTGATTAATGATGGAAGATACATCGAACCGATATGAAAGCCGATGACCAATCCGACATCGCTTAGCCCATGCCCGTGGTGCCTCATATGTACAGGTGTCATGGTCATGATCGCAACCATGACAATTTGAGTTGCAATCATGACGGCGGCTCCAAGAATGACGCCTCTTTTTTCTGTCGTGGATTCTTGCTGCTCCCGTGGCTGAGAAGTGGCCTCAACCGAACGGTTAGCAAGAGCATTCGCGATCAAAAGTGGATCCGGACGGAGAAATATAAGAAGTATAATTCCAGCTATAATATAGGCTGCCGCAGCCAAAATAAATGGCCCCCCTAAACTGGGAACACCTATGGAAAGAGCAAAATCTCCTGTGACGTTAACTAAATTCGGACCGGCCACGGCTCCGAAGGTTGTAAATACCATTGCCATGCTTGCTGCGGTAGCCCGCTGTTTCGATGAAGCGAGATCCGTCCCGGCATACCGGGCTTGTAAATTTGTCGCAGTACCTGCACCGTAAATAAGAAGTGAGGGGAGAAGCAGCCAAATACTATGTAAAACGGCAGCGATGATGACCCCGATGGCTCCGATCCCGCCAGTAATAAATCCCATACCCAGTCCGATTCTTCTCCCGCGCTTCTGAGAGTATCTTCCCACCAATAACGCCGCAATGGCTGAACCTAATGTAAACAAGGCCGTGGGTATCCCCGTGAAGTTATCTGTGCCAAGCATATCCTGCGCCAGTAACGCACCCACCGTGACTCCGGCCGCAAGTCCAGCTCCTCCGAAAATTTGAGAAAATATCACGGTAACTAAGGTTCGGCGATACAATCCCTGCTGTTTAACCGAGGATTCCGTGTAGCTTCGTATGATTTCCTGTTGTTTAGTTGAATTCCGTGCAATTTCCATCCTTAACCTCCTTACCCCATGTTTACGGAGCCAACGCTGCTTTTTTTACGTAGTCGTTCCAATCATGAACGCTTTTATCCAGGTGGCCCGCATCATATCCCTGCGCCTTTAGCATTTCAATCGCCCGTATCGCCATCAAACAATAAGGACCGCGACAGTAGGCAACAATCTTCGTATCTTGCGGCAAAGCCGACAACTGCTCAGCCAATTCTTCAATCGGGATCGAGATGGCTCCCGGAATATGGGCAGCTTCAAATTCATCTGTAGGGCGAACATCCAGAAGGGTAACTTCCCCGGATTCAAGTCGTTTTGATAATTCATCCATTGTAACGCCTTCTACATCAGTGAATTGACCCATGAATTGTTCCTTGATGTGCTGTACCTCTATAAGCTGCTTCTCCGAGAGCCCATACAAAGAGTTCAGGAAATGAAAAACAGCGGAATCGGCTAATTCGTAGAAAACGTAATTCCCGTGTTTTTTAAAATCAACAAGTTTAGCGTAATACAGGGTTTGCAAATGTTGGGAGACGTTTGCGATTGACATCGAAGTCATCTTGGATATGCTCTCTACAGATTTTGGACCTTGTGTAAGTACGTCTAAAATTTCTAATCTTTTTGGGCTGGATAAGCATTTGCCGATCCGTGCGAATTCTGTGAATAGCCCGTCTCTAAACTCTCTCTCGTTCATTACATCATCACCTCAACCATTCAATTGATTTATTGAATAGTGATAACCTAAGCTATTTCTGTTCGGTTGTCAACAGTGAGATGACATTCATCATACCAGGACGGCGTGTAGAAGGCACAGATGGATGGAGCTGATGAAAAATGATTTCATTTTACCAGCTAAAATTGGTTGACAGGATCATTAATTTCATGGTATATTCTTATTCGTCGGTGCGAACGAAAGCTAATGCACTGAATTACAAGCCCCTTGCCGGGGTGGCGGAATTGGCAGACGCACAGGACTTAAAATCCTGCGGTAGGTGACTACCGTACCGGTTCGATCCCGGTCCTCGGCATACTACGAAAAATCGCGGTTACATCAGCGTTAAATGTACGCTACATAACGAGAGGTCCTGCGTAGTTGAATCGCCAACTCACGCAGGTACACAGGACTCGCGCACAGAGCGCCTCATCTTCGTTTTATACGGAGGGAGGCGTTTTTGTTTTGGCAAGGGTACGAAGTATTAATACGCGAGCAGGGGAGCGGCCCCATTGGCGAGAGGTTCTTACGGAATTTATCGACCACAAACGCATAAAGGACGGAATCAGCGGACAAACAATTTCGGATTATGAGCGGACTGTGTCGTTACTGATGAAACGGTTTCCTAACGCGTGGGATTCGGATGATGACCTGAAAGAATCCGTGTTCGCACATTTGTCCGAAGAAATTGCGCCGGCGACGTTCAACAACCGTCTTGTTTATACAAGAGCTTTTATCTCCTGGTGCGTGGAAACGGGGTATTTAAGCAACAATCCCCTTTCGGGCATGAAGAAGCGGAAGACAGAAAACCGCGCGGTATCGATCGAAGTTGATGTGTTGAGTGCGCTGCTTAATGCGCCGGATCAGTCAACATTTGTTGGGTTGCGTGACTATACGCTAATACTTCTTACGTTGGATACCGGCATCCGGCCGTCAGAGGCAACGCGTCTAATACCGCAGGACTTTAATGCTTCTGCACGAGAAATGTACGTGCCATCGAAGGTCGCGAAAGGGCGCGTTGCAAGAACGCTGCCACTCTCGGATATTACCGTAAAGTCTATTCGCAAGTTAATCGCTGTTCGATCGGAAGATTGGTCGGAGGAAACTCCGATTTTCTGCTCGTATGAGGGGCGCCCACTCAACCGGCATACCTGGGGCGATCGAATGGAGATATACTCCAACCAAATCGGAAGGCACATACGTCCGTATGATCTCCGACACGTCTTCGCGTTGGAGTTTTTAAGAAATGGGGCTAATGCTTTCTCGGCCCAAAAAGCGCTGGGACACAGCACAATGGAAATGACCAGAAAATATATTGCTTTAGTAAACAACGATTTAAAAATGGAGCACCAGAAAGCAAGCCCATTAAACACGGTTTTGAATAGTAAAGTGAAGAGAAATACAAAAATATAAGAATAACGCTCATTCCTTCGGGATTGGGCGTTATTTTTTTTGCCCGGATGTCCCAACTTGCGGAATTTTTGTCCTTATATTCATCGAAAGGAGGCCGCATAATGTCCGAACAGAAACTCGTTAGCGTAGAATCGCAAACGGAATACTCCGTCACATCCGGAGCCACCGAAACGCGCATATTCGTTAAGATGTACGTTGATGCCGCCAAGGCCGGCCTCATTGCGGATATGGGGGCGCAGAACTGGACGACACTTTGCGTGATCGCATCGTTTATGGATGCGCAAGGTAACTGCTATCCTACGCAGGATCAGATAGCGAGATACCTCGGGGTTAACCGGCAGACGGCGAACCGTTACGTTAAAAAACTGACGGAATATCGGTGGAATGGGCGCCCGGTAATTCGGACTATTCGTGAACGATCGCCGAAGGGAATGTGGCAGAACACGCGATATACGGTGCTGCCGATAAGTCAGCTTGCGATATTTGATGCGGAGGTCGAGGCTCTTGATACAGGTTAGCGTATCCATGTCCGCGAATACCGACATGGTGAACACCGACACGGCTAAAGAAGACACTAACTATAACCAGTCTTTTAACAAGAGCCATTAAGAACTAGATAAAAGATTACCGCGAGTTAAAACGAAGAAGAAAACATATCGCTTCGAAACTAACGTTCCTTGCGAAACGGTTAATATCGAAACCCTTCAATGATTAAGTTCCTTACGCGAAGAAAAATATATAAGTAATAGATTAGATACGCGAAGGGTTATTCGAAGAAGAAAACCATAACGGTACCGGCCGCCGCGCCGCCCGCAAATAAACGGAGGTATTCACGCCATGACTCGTAATCATCCCGATAATCCACTTCTCGGACCGCGCGATGAACATATCATCGCAAACTTGCCGCTCGTCAAATCGATTGCCTGGCGCTACCGTCGCCGAGCTGCAGCGCTACGTATCTCGCAAGAAGACGTGATAAGTGAGGGTACGCTCGGACTCATTCGCGCCTACGACAATTATGCGGACCCGGCGTACGCATTCTCAACGTTCGCGACCTCGTATATTCACGGAGTCATTCGCAGATTCCTATCGATGGGGACGGATAAGAACGTGCGGCTACCGGTTCATATTCTCGGTTACGCCGCTAAGATTAAGCGCCACTCACTCGAAGATGCGCCGCCATGCGAAATCGCCGCTAAACTCGGCATCACCGTAAAGATGGCCGCGAGTGCGCTCGAAGGCCTGCGTTTAAGGAACGAGTCATATATCGATGCGGAAGAAGACCCGGGCAGTTCCGTTCGCTATTCGTCAACTTCGGACTTTACCGGAATCCACGTTGAGTCTTTCCTTGCGAGCCTGAGTCCGCGTAATGTTCGCATAGTCCGCTTACTAATGGAAGGGCGTACGCAAGCGCAGATTGCCGAAGTCCTCGGAGTCTCGCGACAACTGGTAACGAAGAGTATCAGTCAAATCCGCGCGGCGTACACGCAAGATCAAGCGGCTGAATTGGCCGCCTAATTACGAAGGAGGAATCGCAATGTTAAACGTATCCATAACGCCTAATTACCGCCTGACCACGGACGAAACGGACCGGTCGCCGGCCAACAAGCAGCTCGTATTACAGCGCCGCCACCTCGTCGACCCTACGAAATCACCCGCCTACAAAGCGGAGGAACACGCAGCGCCACCGCCAATCCGCGAAACGTGGAAGGACGTCGGCTACTACCCGCTAAATGATGTCGGGCTGACTGCGGCAACCAAGGCGGCGATCATGCGTGATACTGACGTTAACCGCGCCGAGACATTGGCGGAAGCACTACGGATTTATGCGGAGGCGGTCGATGAGATGACGCGGGTGATTGACGGGTGCCTGACGCCCAAAGTATGTGCGCAGTAGACATAAAAAGCACAGTTGGGAGGAAGTCATGAGTACCAGAGTGGTCGGTATGGGAGGGCATCAATCAGCGCGAATGCTTAAGGACGAATGGTTGACGCCACCCGAAATTGTCCATGATCTTGGCCCGTTTGATCTTGATCCATGTTCTCCGGTTAATCGTCCGTGGGATACCGCAAAACAGCATTACTCGGTTCTGGATAACGGGTTGGAACAAGAATGGTTGGGGCGCATATGGCTTAATCCACCATATGGCAGAGAGGCGTCAGAATGGTTGCAACGGCTCTGGATCCACGGCAACGGAATTGCACTCATATTTGCGAGAACCGAAACAGAAATGTTTTTTGACCATGTTTGGACAAAGGCTGACGCGCTGCTATTTTTCAAAGGACGATTGTACTTTCATCACGTTGACGGCAGCAGGGCAAGCGCAAACGCCGGAGCACCTTCAGTCTTGATCGCATACGGACCTGATAACGTGAAAGCTCTGGAGCGCGTAAAACACTGGGGCAAGTTAATCAAGCTTTAGTGCACATTACGAACGAAATATGCAGGATACCCCAACGGTTGACGAGCGCCTGACGCCGAATCTGACCGGCAAATTAGGCGAGTAGGGCTTGCGGGAGGGTGAACGTAAGGGCGCGAGGTGAAGGCTCTATGCGCTTAAATCGCGGTGGCAAATTCGGCGCCGGCGGGTACCGCTTAAAGCCTTTGCAGCCAAGGATATTTAATACCTGAGACCCGAAAAGTACCGAAAACGGGGCCTCTCTACTACAACATAGTTTGGCAGGATGAGGTATATTCAGTAACGAAAGGATTGACGCAAGTTGAACGCAAGCATCGCAAGCACATTCGAATCAGTCGACGATATCATCGAATATTACGGAAAGGGTGAGCGAAAATGAGTGACGTAAAGAAAGGGCTAACGCCCACGGTACCGGTTATTCCGGCGGAGGTTGCGGACGTTATCGAACGGTTACGCGCCGAGGGGTACGACAATAGCGGTATAGTGGCGTTAGAATCACGGACCGGTGGCGGTCTCCACAGCGATCCCATAACACTCCGCACGATTCTGTTTGACACGCTGCTGGCCGCGTTGGTTAACGGGTATGAACGGGAGAAGACACCAGAAGATAAAATCCGCGCTGTTTACGAAGAGCCGGCTGACGGCGAATACGCGCAAGGATACGAAGACGGAATCGTATTTACACTGGACACTCTCGGCATCAAAATCGCAGGTGTTAACGCGTAGATGCGAAAAACTGAGAGATTACGAGAATTAGCGAGATCGGACAACTTTCTCTATAAATCATGCGCGGTTTACAACGTTTTTGTACGTATACAAGCGAGGACTTAGTAGGTCGGTTAAGTATTTGAAAGTACTGGGTAGGACCGGACAGGACCGCACAGTATAAGCGAAGCTTGGCCGTAACCTTACTCGAAATCGCCGAATATGGCGTTTTACCAATCCGCAACTCGCGGAATATAATCAAAAAGCAAACGAAAGAGGTGTCAAACGGATGACAACGGAAACTAAACGTGACTTGGCGGCAGACTTAGCTCGCTGTGAAGTTGCGACGGAAGGTTCGTGGTATGCAGGGTTGACCGAAGTGTTTGTAAGTGATGGTGTCAGAACCGGTAAAACAATCGCCACCGCTAACGAGATTAGTAACGCGGTATTTATCGCTGAAGCCCGGGAAGGTTGGCCGCACGCAATTCGGCGGGCAATGATCGCGGAAGAGAAATGGACGCGGCTTAGAGCGATTGTCTATACCAACGCAACTGGCGGACAAGGCGAAGACATAAACGAATACGACATCATCAGTAATATCATGGACGATATAGCCTCGGAGGTGCCCGCTAATGACGCGTCCTAAAATCACCGCCGATCAGCGCAAAGACTGGCGCAACCTTCCGCTCGAATACTGGAACGTCGCGACTATTCACGCAATGGTCATCGATCTGAACGCGGAGAAATTCGGCGTCGAGAAATACGTACCATTACGCGGATACGGCTTCGAACAGGGCGCGATTAAACGGGCGCTCACCGAGTACGGGGCGGAGGCATTACGTGAGACGATCGAGAGGGCGTTCGTGGAATATCGGCCGACTCCGCAGTATCCGCAATTGACCGCAGGCTTTCTGATATCGTACATGCTGCCGCGGATAATGCCGCAGGTGTTGGCGGAGCAGAAACGGAGGGAAGAGGCGGCGGAAAATCCGGTTAACGGCGGAATGAGTGCGGATGAAGTTGCCGGGTGGTTGTGAAATTTATAAAAAGGAGAGAAAACGAGTAAAACTAAGAAAATCAAAGGTCCCTCGCGCGCGTAGTATATCACAGATTAATTTAGATTTCCACTAAAATGAGGAAATACGAAGGATTTCGAGAAGTGCGGGCTAGCGAGCGAAATAGATTATTATTGAAACAAAGGAGGAACGCAATGTCACACGCTGACAACTGCATATTAGCGCAGCATTGCTCGCTTGCCGGTTCGGACAAGTGTAACGCACTCTGCTCGTCCTATATCGCCGTACACGGTTATAACGGCGCAGGAGGACGGATAGCCGCCGCAAGCATTCCGGCAGACTACCAAAAGGCAACGCTGCAGAACTCGCCGGCACGCGGAGATCAGGCGGCGGCTTACAAAGTCATCGACGCGTACGTTAATACGTTCCAGCGGCAATTTAGTGAAGAATCCGAGCGCATCAAATCGTTATATCTATATTCGGAGTCGCCCGGCACCGGTAAAACAACATCGGCCGCCGCAATTTTAAATGAATACATCGTCCGCCACTTTATCGGCAGTGTCCAACGTAACAGGCAAGCGCTGGACCGACCGGGCTACTTCCTCGACGTTAACGCGTGGCAGGAGTTGTATACGGAGTTTACGCGACCGCATGTTCCGGAGGATATCGCGGGACCGGCATCACGCGAATATTATCGTCAGATGCAGCACGCAAGGTTGGCGCCTTTCGCGGTGCTTGACGATATTGGTGTGCGGGCAGCAACGGATGGCTTCCGGGGCGATCTGCATAGCGTGATCAACTACCGCGTGACGAACGGGCTGCCAACGGTTTATACCTCGAACGTGGCGATCGGAGAGCTTGCGCAGGTGTTCGATAAGCGGCTGGCGGATCGCGTGCGGGATATGTGTGGCGTGGTCGAGTTCAAAGGCGGAAGTAAGCGAGGGATAAGAAAATGAAATCATTAGAATATGCGAGTAAGAGGAAGTATATTAAAGATCGAGCAACTGAGTAAGCAATTCAGCAGAGTAGGAAAATGGGTACAATAGTATTCTTTTTGGGTACAAAAGTGTCTCAAATGTCCCCAAAAGTAGTCATTTTGGATACAAATGTATATTGAGTGTAAAAATTTTTATCGCGAATTATGACCTTTGCTTAAAAATACTAGAATTCTTATTATTGGAGGTGCAAACAGATTGGCGATATATGGCGAACAAGTAATTTCAAAGATCGTAGATGACGGCAATATCTCCGCTATATTCAAATACGGAATAACACGCGACGACTTCCCGACGGCCAGCGAACGGCAGGCATACGACTTTATCGTTCGATATGCGCAGGAAAACGGAGGCCGAGCGCCGAGCTATGCGTCTTTAACAGCGGAGTTTCCGGATCTGACGTATCTGCCAGGCGTAACGGATTCATACGAATACCTGGCGCGTGGGCTAAAAGATGCAGCGGCCAAGCGTATGACCGCGCAGGTTGTTAACGGTTACATCGACGAAGAATCCGGAAAGCACATTCCGTCGGAGTTTGCTGAAGCGTATCAAAAAATGTCTGCGGAAGAGTTCTCCGAGTACTTGAAAAATCTGGCTAGTGGGATTAAGATGAGATCAAGTGTTCGCAATTGCCAAAAGGCAACGGACGTTAAAACAGACTTCGATAAGTTCATGGACGAATATCGAGCGCGCAAGTTCGGCCAGTCGTTCAAGATTTGGCGCTCGGCCTTCGGATACATCAACGAGCAGATCGGCGGCTATCTCTCATCGAATATGTACACGTGGTACGCACGATCAGGCCGCGGCAAGTCCGTCGTAGTCATGGTAGAAGCGCTTGAGGCCGCAATCCAGGGCGCAACCGTTCTCGTATGGGCGCTCGAAATGTCTACGTTCGAATGGATGGCGAGGGCTTACTCGTACCTAAGCGCAAAGGCGGGCGTAGTCACTGCGCAAATTGACGGTGTTGATTACGAAGCAGGCTTCGATAATAAGGCGATGCTCATGGGGCGCCTACCCGAGGAGTACGAACAAGGCTTAGCGGAGTTCCTGCGCACGCTCAACGAAACTATCGCCGGCCGTATTATCCTTCGTGCGGTCGATGACGAGAACTTCAGCGATCGGTCCATCCGGCAGCTTGAAGCGGACATAGCGGAATATGAGGCGGATGTGGTCGTAGTCGATCCGATCTATTATATGGACTACGAGGCGAACACGTCGAAAACAACGGGAGGAGACGCAGCGGCTACGTCTAAGAAGCTACGCTTGTTGGCCGGTCGGACTAAAACGGTGCTACATGTAATCACGCAGGCTGACGAGAATCCGAGCGAAAAAGGTGACGACGGTGTCCGCGAGATGAAACCGCCGAAGCGTGCGGAGATCAAGAAGACGAAAGCGGTCCTTGAAGACGCTGCCAATACGTTTGGTATCGATACACTTGCGCATGAAGGGCGTGGGATTATCGAGCTGGGCAAAGGGCGGAATGGTGGCGAGGATGCGCGCGTGGAGATCGTTTACCTGCCGAATTTCGGGATCGTGCGGGAGGTTACAAGAGGGGATGGCGGCGGTCAGTTCGTAAGTGGATTTTAATACTCATCTCTAAAAAACACACAATTTCATGTATGTGTTGACAAAAAACACAGATGGTTGTATTATCCAGTTATACTAGAAAGGAGCGCAACCATACAATGATCAACACTAGATTTGGTGACTATATTAGACTAATTAGAACAACGCGAGGCTTATCTCTTCGAGACATCTCTTCATTAACCGGCATCAGTTTTTCGCAGATCGCAAAATTTGAACGAGGGGAAGCAAGACCAAGATATAGTACTGTCGTTCAATTTGCAGAGGGTTTGGGCTTGGCGGTGGGCGAGACATTAATAGCTGCGGGGTATGTCCCGGAAGAAGGCGAAGAACCAGACGAAGAGCAAGAAGTTATGCTTGAAGAAGTTTACGATGACATTGAACGGCTGATGGTAAGGGGGAAACTGTATGATGTGGTTATACCTAACATCAATGAGATAAAAACTAAAATAGAAAAGATGCATATCCTAACGGACATTGATTATATTCTAAGCTGCCACAAACAGGTAAGTTCAAAAGAGGTGAGGTTAATTTCAGAACTGGAAAGTGCGTTAATAACTTTGAATAAGTGCGCGGAAGGACTGAACAATATCAGAGGGTGAACAAGTACACACAGTGAAAGGGTCGATGACGGCATGAAGTTAATAGATGTAGTAAATAACCACCCGTGGTGCAATCCACGCTGGCACCCATTAAAGCTCGAAGCCAGCTCGCCGTTTCGCGAGGGAGACGATTCGCCGTCATTCTCAATCAACCTCGACCCTTCATCGGACAAGTACGGATGGTGGAACGATTGGGGCGCGAAAGAGAAACGGTGGCGCGCTGGCCCACCCGAAAAGCTCATTGCCTTCCTGCGCAACATAACGGAGGAGGAAGCGGCGGAACTCTTATACGAAGGCAGCCGCGCTGGTCCTGGCGAATACATAACGATTAAACTACCGACGAACAACAACGCTAGGGTACGCAAACCATTAGACATAACGATCGAGCCGCAAGTTTCCGAATATCTGCTGGGCCGCGGAATATCTGCGGAGGTCCAAACGCTGTTCCGGACAGGCAACGACCCGCGGAGCAAAGCGGTCATCCTGCCGTGGTGGTCATCGGACGGAAAACGATTGCTTAACGTAAAGTATCGATCGACTTGGGACAAGCGCTTCTGGTACGCAAAGGGCGGGCATCCTATACGCGACCTTATTTACGGGATAAATGTCGTATATCAACGGAATCTCAAGCGAGTGGCGATCGTAGAGGCCGAAGTTGATGCCTTAACGCTTTGGTCGCTAGGCATTCCGGCAATTGCAACCGGTGGGGCTGCGTTCAATGCTAAGAAGCGCGACTTGATACTGCGGTCGCCCATCGAAGAGTTGATCATCGTGAGGGATAGCGATGCGGCTGGCCGGGCATGGCGCAACCAAGTTTACGAGGCATTTAGCGGCAAGATTGACGTGAGCCTTGCGTTAGTTCCTCGTGGTTACAAGGACGTGAACGAGGCTAGGCACATCGGCATAGGAGATTTGCGCAAGTTAAGGACTATTTACCAATATTTAGCGTGACAGCCTAATTTGTTTGTCGTATAATAGGCTCATTCGGTTGACACATGTCAACTTTTAGAAGCGAACAAACCATCAAGATTTGTCCGCGCCGTGCCCCAGAGGAGACTTCTTAGTTCCTTCGTAAAGTTCTCGCGGGTGGTAGTAACGTCCCGTTTTCGCGTAAATGGCATCGGTAATTATAATACCGTGCAGCAAAGATATCTTACGCTTAATCTTCGGGTCTTCCGAAAGAAACCGTGAGATTGTCGACTTATCAATGCCTGAGTTGTCCGCTAACTGTTGCTGTGACCACTCAATATCATCGAGAATATCTCCGAGGCAGCAGCGACCCAAAGAGATTTCCTGCATAGTTAGGCCGCCTTATAAAATTTATACAAGAATATTTTACCATGCTTGTCCCAAAACGAAAATCTTTTGTCCTTATATTAAATGTAAGGAAGATAAAGGAGGAATTAAATGAATGAATAACTTACAACTAAATAGTCTTGCCGCAAGGGCGAGCAACGGTGATACGGAAGCAATGTGGGAGGTAAAGGGTTATTTTCAACCTTTTATTGCAGAGCTTTCTGATTATAACCGTAACCGGATACCTTCCCAAGAATCATTCGAAGAAGAGTGCTGGAAGATAGTTGAGGATGTGGTTAAGAGGTTTGACCCAGCTATCGGAAACCTTCGACAACTCGTTGTGAATTTTATCAAGCGACGACTTGGTCGAAGCGTGGACAGGCATAGAAAGAAGGAATTGAGGCACGGGATGAGCCCTTTACTTTCACTCGATGCCCCGGTCACAGCAAAGAACGGCGAGCTTGTGGAGATAGAGGTAACTGATCGTTTGGCGACGATCGATTCTAACCTCTTATTAAATGAAAAAATCGCCTCCTTGGCGGGAAGCGATCCTAGAAAATTGGCGATTGTACACGCGTGGACAAAATCAGATTATACCGACTCATCCATCGCAGATTTGTTGGCGCAAATCTTCGGTGGGAAAAGCGAGTCGCATCGTAAGTTTATCGCACGGTTTAAATCGCAGTGTAAGATTGCGCTGGCGTGCGCAGTCTAGCAGAGTTTTACCCTGTGTGTGTGAGTTTGGGCGTCTGTTCCAACCCGTCAAAGTAAGATCAGATGCTCAAACTGTGTCTGATTTGTTTATGAGTCAGAACGGAGTTTTCAGGCATGAAACCCGTTCCACCTCTTACAATAGTATACCACAAACATCAAGTGGCTAATCAAGTGTTACAATTTGACAACTCTTTTTGTATAGGACTATATCCTAAAAGTTACCAATATATCCATTTACGTTTTAAATACTACATTAAAAAGTTGTCTATTGTCAACGTTTATTTGAGTTAGCCCTAAAACAAAACGGAGGAATTTCCTTATGAATAAACTACGGCTAACAACGGATAAGGTTTCGTTTTCTAAAAAAATTTCTAAACCTGACGTGAACCTTGACTACCACGGCGCCCTAGAAGAGTACGAAGACCCGGCGGATTACTATGTGTTTCCGGTAATCCCGAAAGGAGTGCGCATTGCGTGAGGGTAATCGTAACACACCACGCAATCGATAAAGCCGTCAGCGATTTTGGCGTTGCTCAGTGTGACGCGGACAGTTGGATCCGCTCTAACTATCGTCAGGCCCGGTTCATAGCGAACATTGTATCGGAAGAAGGCCGTCCTTCTCGTCTATTTACGAAAAACCGAATTACTTTCATCGCAGCAATGGATTCCGACACGATAATTACCCTCTATCCAAGCGAAGTGCGTTCGATGCTTCTCCGCAATAAGGTTGAAGATCTCGTAACGCGCGAACTCCGCAAGATCGAGCGCCAGGAAGCCACGACCGTTCGCCGCAACAATTTAACACGGCTTGAACTCAGCGTTGAGCGCGCCGCCTGCCTTCTTCGCGCCGAGAAAACGCGCAGCCAAGCCGTAAAAATGGCGATGCAGGCGCGCGTCAAAGCGATCGACGAGTATTTCGCACAATTGGACGCCGATATCGAAAACGTCCGCCATGAGAAACGGAAGATTGCGAAGGCGGTCGCGGCATACGTAGTTTAACGCCGATGTTCCTGCGTCGGCTACGCGGTATCGCCAAGCCTAGCGCTGTCGTTACCGCGAATCGGGCGTAGGAAAGATGCCCGCGGAAGGGGAGTAAGCCGCTGAGTTGCGGGTCGACACGTAAACAAGCGCATTTCCTTTCGTAATACTCTCCGCTATGAGCGGCGGCGGATTCCCGGCCGGCGGGACTTATAATTACCGTGTTTACTGAGAAAGTGCCGCTCAAATTAAACGAAAAGGAACGTGATCGAATGTCCATGTTTACGAAGGTAGGCGCGGAGGCCGTAGCTGCAACGAACAATGACGGAGGCGCAAAAGAGAGTCCGATTACTTCGTTCAAGTCCGGCTCAACGTACAAGGTCGGCGTTAAGTCTATCGAAGACGTCGCGGAGTACTACGGTTACAGTATCTATAAAAAAGTGAATACGTTTGTGCCGAAAAATCCGGCCACTCGTAATGCTCGCGGATTTATTGACGCTAACCCTACGGTATGGGATCAAGCTGCGGATTTGCTGTACGCCGATGCCAAGGCGGCGAAGGAAGCCGGCGCAACTGAAGACGCGGTCAAAAAGATAACGGATGAAGCGTATCTGTATCGTGGTAAACAACGGTTCCTGCGCGCATTCTTCGATCTGACGACCGGTAAGGATATCGTAGTCGACCTGTCGCCGAAGCAAGAGAAGACGCTCAAGGCCGTTATCGAGAAGTACGCGAAGAAGCTCGGCAGCATTGCGTTCGAGTTAACGAAGACTGGCGCGGGCCAAAACGCAGTCGTAGCACTGTCTCCGATCATTGACATGGACGAAGATCTGACGGACGCTGAGCGCGCTAACTTCGCTAAGATCGGAAGTGCCCCGTTCGACCTGGCGGATTTTGAATCGTGTCTCTACGTTGCAGACGAAGAGGAGCAGACGAAGAATCTCGTTGTTGCCGGCTTCGATATCGCGCGTCTCGGCCTTTCTATCGGAGCTGCAGCGCCATCAAACGTAGCCCCAACGGAAACTGACGCGCCACTCGATATCTCGCCGGATGATCTCCCGTTCTAATGGGGGCGGTGCTCGACTTCGAAATGGCGAATATTACGAAAGAGGACGGTGAGTACCATCGCACATATTAGCGAAGTAACCGGCACCTATTCCGAACTGGTGGCGCAAGTTGCGCTACTGGGGAACGGATGGCGCATCCACGAAAGCAAGACGGCCGAGGCCTACGACATCCTCGCGACGGACCCGGTATCCGGAGAACACGCGAAGATTCAAGTTAAAACGATCCGGCAACGCATGGACCGCGGAGGCGACCTCGTTGTCTACGCAAAGAAAGGGAACGGAACAGCCTACGACCGAGCCGACGCTGATTACATTATTGGCGTATGGGCGGCCGAGGGCGAAATCCCACGCGTGTACATGTTCGAAAATCGGATGCTCGGCGAATATTGGGCGTCAGAAGCGCGGGCGGCTGAGCGTTGGGTCGAGCTGCCAATCGCACTAAATCGCAGCATCTACGCGCCCGAACCGGACGAGCTTGCGGAGGTACTGGAGGTCGCGGCATGACCGTGTTCGACCGATTTCAGCCGCCAGGGACCGAGCCGCCATACGTAGCCGAATGCGAATGGTGCCGCGGCGAGATCCGTGCCGGCGACGAGGTTAAACGGATTGATGACGCAGGCGGCTACGTACACAACGGATTCGGCTATGACTGCGCAACGAGATACGCAGAGGAACGCATATACGACGCCAGTGGCGTTATCGACGAACACCGCAACGTAAATTAAACGAATAGGGAGCGATGTATAAATGGCGAAATTGAACGTGGTAATTCCGGTGGCTGACGTAGAGGTAAACGGGCAGAAATATCGCAAGGTTGACCGTGAGGCGCAGGCGGGTGATATCGTTAAGATTACGGATTTTAGCGTCCCAGACTATATCAAAGACGGCGCGTTCTATGAGGTAGAGGACGTTGATAGTTGCGGAGATCCGCAGATTATCGATGAGGACGGAGACAAGTTTGATCTTTGTAACACGGACTTCGAAGTCTACGAAAAGGTGGCGGAGCCATCTACGACAAAGTATCGCGAAGTCAAACGGAAGGCTTCGGTTGGGGAACGTATCCGTATCGTTGCGGCTAAATCTACGAGGGATCTTTACGCTAACGGTGACGAACTTACCGTAGATGACGCTGATAGATGGGGAGATGGACAGGCAGTGACGGTAAACTCGTTTAACCACGCAATCTGCCACGAAGAATACGTCGTACTTGTAGCGGAACCGCTGCAGCCCAAGCGTCTGACCGTTGGAGATTACGCGAAGGTTATCGCAAATACCCGAGACCATAACTATAAGATCGGTTCCGTCGTTAAGATCACGAAGGATGACCGCGATCGCCAACCATATCGAGCAGAAAATGCTGACGGTTCTGTTGGTAACTGGCTGGCGGAAAAAGACTTGGTACCCGCGACGGAGGCAGAGTTCAACGCGCAGAAATCGCAAACTGAACGCGCGAAAGCAATCGGCGAGTTTGCGGACGGAGGCTATGCGCAAATCATCGACGCCAATAGCTCGAACTCGTCCGTAACGGGAGGTATTGACGGAAAGTACGTAAAGGTCACCGTTGAGCCGCCGACTGGATACCGCGCTCTTAGATTGAAAGACGAAAAGGGCAAGCATGTTGCGTACTGCAACGCCGATGCACTCCGCAAGATTACGAAAGAGGAGTACGAAGAGGCGACGAAGCCGAAGACGAAGTTTAGCGTGGGAGACACGGTTAAGCTTTCTGTGCCGGAAGGGAAGGACGCACGGTTCGGTTGGGGTAACGTGAAGAACGGAGATATCGGCAAGGTAGCCGAAGTGACTACCGCCAAAGTAGTCGTTGATTTTCCCGGACAAGATCGCTGGAATGCGGACCCTTCGGAGTTAGCGTTGCTTACCGCAGAAGAGGCGAAATGGGCCGCGATCGGGCGCAAGGTGAACGAGTTTAAGCGCGGGGATGTCGTGCAAATCATTGCTAACACCAACGGCAGCATTAATAAAGTCGGGTCTTATGGCGAAGTAACGGAGGGCCCTAAGCTGACCGGAAGCTATCGCGTTGAAACTGGGGCTGGAGGTAAGGGAAACCTGACGAGACCGACAGAGATGCGTCTTATCATCCCGGCCGAACAACGCTTCGACACGCAGAAGGAGGCCGCATAAGTGGACGTTAAACTCACGCTAAACCTGCGCCAGCCCGCACCGGACTTGGACGCTAAACAGCGTGTGGTTGACGCAGCCAAACGGAAGAAGGCTGCGGAGGAGCCTTTAGAGGAAGCGTGGGAACGGATTCTCGCGATGAAGAATAGCGACGCAGACCAAGCGAAATTGCTTGCGGTTAAAGGCGCCATGGAGACGGGTGTTACAGGCAGGCATCCGTCCGGCGCCGGCAAGCGGTTCAGCAAAGCGGAAGCACTCCGCATCTATTCGGATATGCGCGAGAAAATCCGCGAGGATACTTTGCGCAAAATGGTCGCAGAGACTCCGCGAAACTACTTCCTCATCGATAACGAACGGCTGCTAACGCGTCTCAACGAAAGACTGCGCAACGAAACGGAAGTGGCGGTCGATGCCGAGACAACCGGAGTCGACGTTTACACCGATGTGATTGTCGGCATCTCTTTGACGCTGCCGTCCGTAAGCATTCCTCCGCTCGCCGAAAAAGGGATGCACGTGTACATTCCGGTCATGCACGATAAGGGCGAGCAACTTTCGCGTGACTACGTTCTGTCGGAATTGCGCTGGTTCCTTTACGACGAGGGCATCGGCAAGGTCCTCCATAACGCTATATTCGATATCGCGATGTTCAGGCGGCACGGCTACGATTTGCGCGGTGTTACGTGGGACACAATGGTTGCGATGCACCTACTCAACGAAAACGAGCCGTCGTACCGGTTGAAGGACTTGGCGCCGAAATATCTCGGAGTTGAGTCGGACACCTTTGCGGAGTTGTTCGGTAAGACACCGTTTAACGAGATTCCGTTGGACATTGCGCTGGCATACGCGGCAAAAGATACCGATTTGACATGGCGGCTGTACCAATTCCAGCGTGAGCACTTCGCAACGTTGCCGACTGTGCTCGAATACTACAGGGCCGTCGAGGTTCCGCTGCTCTACGTAATAGTCGACCTGGAAGCTAACGGATATATCCTCGACCTAGATTTCGCGAAGGAATACGGTGAGCAACTGAGCACTCGCGCCAAAGAGCTGCACGCCAAGCTTATCGAAATGCTGACGCCGTACCATTCCGGAGAGGGCGAGCTTAACCTCAACTCACCGCAGCAGATGAAGCCGGCACTTTCGAAGGCGATCGGCAGAGAACTTCCGAACATGGACGCTAAGAAGACGCTCAAGCCTCTTGCGAAAGAGTTCGAAGTCATTGCGTACCTGCTCGAATACCGCAAGATAACGAAGCTCAGCGGAACCTATATCGACGCACTGCCGACGAAACAGAATCCGACGACTAAGCGCTGGCACTCGCGGTTTAATCCGATGGGCACGGTGACGGGGCGGTTCAGCTCCGGCAAGGACGAGGACGCGGAGGATTCTACGAGCTTCAACGTTCAAAATCAACCGGAAGAAGCGCGGAAGATGTTCCTTGCACCGGAAGGTAAGGTGCTTATTTCCGCGGACTTTAAAGCGCAGGAGATACGATGCACCGCGTACTTATCCGGCGAACCTGTCCTAATCGAAGCTTTCGAAAAGGGCATCGATCCTTACGCAAACATGGCGAGCATGTACTACAAGCGCCCGTATAACGAAGTCTATAAGCTACCGAACGGCGAAGACACGCCCGCACGTAAAGCGATGAAGGTCGTATGGCTTGCGACACTTTATGGAATGAGCGACTTTTCTCTCGCGGAAATGCTCGGACTTAAGAAACCGGAAGCGACCGCGTTTAAAGAGGAGCTGTTCGGAGGCATGCCGAAGTTATCCGCCTGGCTTAAAGCCAACGAAGAGGACGTCGCCAAGTACGGATTCGTGTGGGCGGATAAGCAGCAGCGGAAACGGCGCCTGCCTGACGGAAAGCTTAAGCGTAAGACAATTCCGTACGGAAAGTGGAACGATCCCAAGTACGACGACGCCCGCAAGCATAATTCGCAGATTAATCGAGCCATGCGCCAGGGCACGAACGCTCGCGTACAAGGGAGTTCCGCCATCCAGACGAAAGTGACGATGATCAAGGCGCACGAAGTATGCGCTAAACGCGAAGGTTGGGCGCTGTGGGGAACGATCCATGACGAGTTGGTGTTCGAGATTCCGGAGGACTTTACACGTGAAGATATTGCCGTGATCGAGCGAATCATGACGCAATCATATCGGTGGGGTGACGTCGTCGCTAACGGTACGGACATTGCGATTATGCGGCGTTGGGGCAAGGGGATGACGCCGGAAGAATGGTTCGCGAATAAAGAATCGAAGGAGAGTGCGTAGGATGGGGTACCGGCTGATAAAAGTCCCTGAGTGTCCTAATTGTGGGAAAGCCTGCAAGGATACGGGTTACTGCTACAAATGTATGTGCCGTTGCAAGTTGGTTAAACGAGATAGACTTCGCGTATCAGATAAATTCAAGGTTGTGGATTGGTTCTCGTCTCGCTCTAGCGCCGGGCTGGTAGTCGAAGATACCGCCGGAAATCGCTATGAAATGTATATGTCTGACGTGTTTGAGTTCCTCACCGGCACAGAACTCGGGAGTATTGTCATCGAGGAAACAAAGAAAGGCTCGGCGTACGGATGGAAGGTAATTTCGAAGGAGGCGGTTAATTGAATCGCGGAGACAAATTAGTTCACGATTTCCTAACCCAAATGGACGCGTATTACTCATCGCCAGACACGTCGTTTTACGACAACGCAATCGAACGCAAATTCTACGAGCAGAAGTTACGTCACATCGGATTCAAGCCGTATCCTAACGATGGACTCGTTACTTTCGGCGCGTCCGGTACGAATATGTGCGATCGGCAGCTCGTTTTCAAAAACGATAAGGCAACGCGCCCGGAAAAATCCGCTGATATCCCGTTCAGAGGGCGCCAGCGGCGCCAGGGAACCGCGGTCGTCGATTACGTTCAGCTCGACATTCTGCATATGCCGAAACGCTTAAAAGGCGGAGAGTTCTTTCGCATGGCCGTGCGTGATAGCGGCGAATGGGACTTCGAGGATGCTGCGCAGGAACGACGAGTATTTTCACATCCGCATCCGGAAACTGGCGAGTTGATTTCGTTTGCGATTACGGCCAAGCCCGACGGCAAGTTCGAGTACACACCGGACGGATCACGCGTTATCTTCGAATACAAGACGAAGGCGAGCGGACTGCGCGCCATGAACGGAAAGCTCGACTACAAAGGCGCCCAGGACGATCACCAGCGCCAGGTCATTGCTGAGTCGCTCGTATTCGGAATTAACGAAGCACTCATCGTTTATGAATCGACGCAGAAGCCTGCATGGTTTTCGGACGAAGCGAGTTCGAGCGTAACGAAAGGACAGAAAACGTGGAAAGATGGCGTCCCATTGCCGGACATGCGCGCCTTCTACGTCAAGATTACGGAGCAAATGCAGCGTAGTTTACTCGATGATCTGGCGCGACAATCTGCGCTGGTGTATGAGTCGCGGGAAAGTGGGGAGATTCCGGATGTGTCCGTAGAGATGACCGGCAAATGCGGATTCTGCCAATTCCGCAGTCACTGTACAGCGACGCTTAGCGCGGATAACCTTGCGCTACTTCAGCGTGCAGAATCGCGAATGTCGGGCGGATCAATGGCGGGAAAGGGCGCGCATAGGAATTTGCGGCAATACTTGGACGGAGTAGAAGAGACGAAGGAGGCGGCGTAATTGAATAACGTAATTGATCGCACATTAACGGGTATTTTCGTAATCGGACTATTTATGGCGGCTGCGATTGCGTGGTTAGTGGCGTTGGTCTACATCACGCAGTGCTCGCTAATTGGCGGCATCGTCATTTCCGCGCTGCTCCTATTCGGAGTATTCGTCGCGGCAGTAACGTGCGGAGGAGGTGCGGACCCTGCCGAAGAGGACAACGACTGATGACGCAGGCAACACGTATTGTTCCGATTGCGGCGCGAAAGTGGAGGGCGGATATTGTAACTGCGATCTGCCCGCGCCGCCTTCCCGCCGTAAGCCGAAGCCGCCGAAGGTTAAGCCGTTCCGCGTCCTCGGCCTCGACCTCTCGCTTAGCCCCGGAATCGCTGCGATCGAGGTGCGAAACAGGCAACCGCATCTCATCGCGGCCACTTCGGTCGCAACGTCTAGCGACGATCCGGATGCCGTTCGCAGCGCTGTCGTTGAGTCGTTCGTGTCGCAGTTCGTTTACACACATCGGCCGTTCGATGTCGTTGTACGCGAAGACTTTACGTCTGGCCGCAATAAGCGTGCGACACAAACGATATTTAACGCATGGGCTTCGGCAGACCGGGCGCTGTACCCTTTCGGATACATTGCGTTGAATATTGAAGATCCGCCGAAATTGGCGCCTACTTACGTTAAGAAAACCGTAACAGAGATACTCGGCAAGGCTAACGGAAAGGCGGAAAAGGACGAGGTAGCGAAGGCCGTTCGCAAATGGCTGCGGCTGCCGGACGATTACCCGTTCACCAAGGGATACGACGATTCCGATGCATGTGCGGTAATTCTGGCGTATTTGATACGTGAAAATCTAATTGATACGTCGGTAGCAGCCGCATGACCGGCGCCGACCTTATCCGCAACCAACGCGCCGAAGTAGCCGCGCTCGAACGGTCAGTCACGATCTATACGGAGATCCTAGCGGACTATGAACGGCGGCTTGCAGAGGCGCGGCGCATTTTAGAGCGAATGGAACGATTATACGACCGCGGTGAAAGTCCGCGTTAATATAGATGCGAAGAAGAGGCGGAGAAATATTTCTGTCTCTTTTTTTATTTCGATGTCCCAAACCGCGAAAAAGTTGTCCTTATATTTCTTGTAAGGCGCGAAATTAATTACGCAAAAGTGTGAAAAACATCGCGCAGCCTTTCTATATAAAAGTACAAGGCGCAGATCACGCGCGCCACTCTAATCCATTACGGAGGCGATACGGATATGATGAAGTTTAACGAGGTATCACGCAAAGCAACGGTAGGCGAGCGCATTAAGATTGTTAAGCTATGGCCCGGTGAAACGCGCTATAAGATCGGAGACGAGTTCGTAGTGGACGATGTCAACGGACGGAATGGCTCCGTTAAGGTGGACGAGCTCGGCGAACGAGTAATTGCGATATCGGAGTACGTCGTTCTCGAACCGGTAACTCCGGAGCCGCCCGCACAACTCGCATTCTCCGAAGCATTCGCGCTATTCGTACGAGAGAATGCCGATGCCATCCGCAAGTATATCGATCAAGTCGAAGGCAAAGCGGTTCCGGCCGCAGTGGATGCGCCTAGAACGATATCCCGTGCGGAAGTAATCGAGATGGCGCGCAAGGATGTGGCGGATTTGATTTCGGCGCTATACAGAGGACGCGGAGTTGATTTCGGCGTTACGGGACTAAACGGCCGCCGCGAGATGAATGTAGAAACGCACACTAATCGCGATAAACGGGCAGTAACCGTTTTGTTGCGTGGTATCTACACCGGTAAGGTATGGGCGAAAGGTATCGCAAAGTGCGCGCCTGGCGACGTCTTCCACGCTGAAATCGGCAAGGCGATCGCGCTGAGAAAGGCGCTGGGGCTGACGATTCCGGCCGAGTATACTGACGCGCCGCAGCCGGTTGAGAAACGCGACGGGCACGTGATTACTTGCGAAGGAAAAACGTTAAAGTTGATGTCACTTCCGGCCTCTCCCCGTAAAGGCGAAGCGCATGTCGGATCATATTACGGCGAACACGGAACGATCATCGACGACACCGACGTTGATTATAGCGTTGTGAGTGCGAAGGAGGCTGCGTAAATTGACCGTAACCGTGACGGTGAAAGTACTAAGCGCAGTTGCTGCGGTCTGGTGGACGATCATGTTCGTCTTATACGTAATTGGAGCGTATGAGCCGAGCCGCTTAATGGTTGGGGTGGTGTTGTTTTTTGCTGCGGCGTATTTAACGACAATCGCCATCGGGATCAATCGGAAGGAGGACGCAGAATGAATGTTAAAATCAAACGCCTGCATCCGGCGGCAGTCATCCCGCAATACGCAAAGCCCGGCGACTCCGGCTTCGATCTCGTCGCGGTAGAAGACGTAATCATCGCGCCAGGTGAGACGGTCCTTGTTCCGACGGGCTTGGCGTTCGAGATCCCGGAAGGCTGCGAGCTGCAGGTGCGGCCGCGCTCCGGTATCAGCTTGCGGACGAAACTCCGCGTGGCTAACTCGCCGGGCACAGTGGACGCGGGATTCCGCGGGGAGGTTGCGGTGATCGTCGATAACATCTCGAAACCTCACCGGAAGTTTTTCCTCCGTCACCCTCAGCACTGGAACATATCGGCCAAACGCGAAGGAACATGCATCATCCGCGCCGGTGATCGCATTGCTCAAGCGGTAATCACGCCAGTCGTCCACGCCACATTCGAAGTTGCCGACGAGTTGACGGAGACTGAGCGTGGGGCAGGCGGCTTCGGGTCGACGGGAGTGAGTGTCACAGACGCTGCGGTTGAAGAAAAAGAAAAACCCTCCGGTTAAGGAAGGTTAATCTCGTCTTGGTGTCTATTGGTTTTGTTTGGGCCTGTAGTCATTTCGATCTTAATTGGACCGATAGTTCCGCTTACACTGGGATTCTTATCCATATGTACTGCGTACATGAAGCAGGTACATAAACCAATGATAACAGCCAAGGCTACGAGCATCCGTGGCAAATTCTTAGTTCGCACGTCCATCATCTCCATTTCTCGCACACGCTACCCCACCCGATTAATGCAACCCACGAGAATGGATTAAGTGACCTTTTCACCCAACTGTCTAGCAGTCAGCTGGTGCGGGGTAAATGGAAACCCGTCATCTACGTGTTACTCCGAAGAGCCTTAAAACAAACGCAGAATCCTATTCGCTCGCCGAATGCCCGTAAGGAAGATTATACCACGTTGAATTTATATTTGGATAGGGAAGAGAGTGATTAATTTGAACGAACGAATAGACGTACTCGATAGCGGATATGTCCGCCTGGTCGACGTAATGGGTTCCGACCTGACCGTCGCAAACGCAGCTCGCGTTTCCTACGCAAAGGAATCCGCCGAGCTTTCCGAACGCGACATCCGCCTCATCAAATTCCTCGCGAAAGAAGGTCATACGTCGCCATTCCGCCATGCGATCGCCCAATTCGAAATCTACGCGCCGTTAATGGTCGCGCGCCAATGGTGGAAGTACATCGTAGGCTCTGCGCATCAAGAAGGAACCGGCGACAGCCTTGACGCCTGGAACGAATCGAGCCGCCGCTATGTGACGGAGGAGCCGACGTTCTATATCCCGCAGGCCGACGAATGGCGGAGCGCACCGGAGAACTCGAAGCAAGGCAGCGGCGATCCTATCGAAACAGAGCGCGGAAAGTACTTCAATTACAATCTGAGAAAGTATATTCAACAAGGAGAGCACCTCTACGACTTAGCTTTAGAATCTGGAATCTGCGCCGAACAAGCCCGCCTGTTCCTTCCGGCATACGGAATGTACGTCCGCTGGTATTGGACGGCAAGCCTGCAGAGTGTCGCGCATTTCCTGGCGCAGCGACTCGAACATGACGCGCAGGTTGAAATCCAAGCGTATGCCAAAGCGATCTTGACGCTGATTGAGCCGCGGTTCCCCGTTGCGATCGGCGAATTGATTCCGAAAAAGGAGGACGAATAACGTGACCATAAAAGTATCGCTACATTTCGAAAACTGCGAGTCACTCGACATCGCACCAGAGGACGTCGCGTTCTTGCACATGTCCGGCATTACCGACACACTGACGTACAGTCCGCGATACCGGAACGCGTACAAAGTGGTATCACTCGTAAGACTTGGCGTAAAGTACCGACCGGAGTACAGCCGCATTATGCGCCATAACGATGTCGTGTGTGTGGATATTGATGGCGTTACGTACTATGTCAAATGGCACGAAGATGGCGAGTATAACAACCGGTACCAGAAATCGAAGATCGAGCCGTGCAGCGGAGACATTAGCGTTGTCATAATGAAGGAGGACGAATAAATGCGAGCACTACTCGTATTAATATCCGGAGCCATCGCGGCATCGTTAGCGTACTACGTATTCGACGGGACGCAAATTGACGTGTACATTGCGTACCTTATCGGATGTGTACTCGGTCACCAATCCGTAAAGGAGGACGCATAATGGCCAAAATCATCCCGTTCCCTTGCGTCCAAAATGAAATCGCCGCAGCATTCGAAGACCTGGCGGAACAAGCGCGTGCCGGCCGCATTACTGGCGTCATGTTCGCGACGTACGGACCGGACAACGTTATCATGACCGGTTGGCATAACGTAGATATGGCGGAGCGCGCCGTGATGTTATCGCATATGCAATTCGATTTGATCGATGCGCATATCCGCGAAAATTATGACGAATAGGAGGCGATCCAATCCGACAACTAATCGGAGCCATCATCGCGTTAACTATCGCACTAAACGTAATCAACGAAAGTGTACCGCAAGGTGTGCCGCCAAACTACGAGAAAGAAGCGCCAACTTCTAACGCAGTCGAGGCGCCAGTTAAAACGGAATCATCCGATGAAACAGGGAGCTCCGGTGAAACAGGCAATCACCGAACCTCCTCGGACAATCACCGGAAATCTCCTCCGCAAGAATGGCGTACATTCGAGGCGACGGCGTATGTCGCGCTATGCGATACGGGATGCAGCGGCTTCACTTTTACGGAAATCGACGTAAGGCACACGCGTTATTATCACGGACGCGTGGTCGTTGCAGTCGATCCGGCAGTGATTCCGCTGGGCACATCGCTAACAATCCGCCTGGCTGACGGAAGTGAAATCGAAGCGATCGCGGAAGATACTGGCGGCGCCATTAAGGGCCGCAAGATTGACGTGCTGATGGCGAATGAGGCTGACGCATGGGATTTCGGAAGGCAGACGGTAAGCGTGAAAATATCAAAGGCCGCGGAGGCCGAATAGGGAGCGGATTATATGAGCGAAAACATTACGTTGTTAAAGGACGAATCACTCGGCGGTGTCATGCGTGAGTATCGCGAGGTTAAGCGGAAGGCGAGCGTGGGAGAACGTGTGAAGATGACGAAAAGCGGCATAAAACTAAAGGCCGGGGAAGTCTATACCGTTCCGAAAGTCGCGGAAATTCACGAAAATGGCATAGGCTTCTTGCATGACGGGTGGGGAACCGGACCAGCAGGCGAGTACGTAGCCCTCGAACCCACGGAAATTCTCGTCATCGACGGCGCCAGATATCGCATGGTCGATCGGAAGGCTGCGGTGGGGGAGCGCGTGATTATCGCATCGACGGCGACCGGTTCCGGTAGTGGTGGTGGAGAATTTTTTCGAGTTGGTGACATCGCGACTTCGTTAGGCGGCGAGGATTGGTTCGACTTTAACGTGAATAAAATCGTTAACGGTGACGGGAAGTGGTCGGTTGCAGAATTCGCTTACCGCGTACTCGAACCGGTCAGAGGCGCATATGAAACCGCACCGGAACTCTCCGCACGCCCAACGCTCCTGTCGTCGCGACCTGCGCCTGAACAAGCCGCGGAGAACATCGCCGCATTGGCTGCGCGAGTGTCCGGATTGGAGGCGCAAGTTAACGAGATGGCTGCGCAGGTGCAAGCGGTAATCGAGGCCGGTAATCCTGCGGAGTTGTCGTTTAGCGAAGATGACGTGGAGGCTGCGAGTAAAGTCGTAACCGCGCCGAAGTCTCCGCAGCAGATCCGCGACGAAATCGTTGAGCGTGCGAAGGCTGACGTTAAGGCACTGAGTAAAACGCACTGGTGCGGAAACGGAGACGTCGTATATGCGAGAGGCATTGCGCTTTACTCTGCGGAGTTCGTCGTAAATCGAGACAAACGTACGGTGGCATGCGTGTTGCGTCTGTACGGAACTAAGATAGTAAGCTATCGCGGAATAGCCAAGTGCGCACCAAACGACGTATTCAACGCTCACCTCGGCAAATCTATCGCGCTGCACCGTGCGCTTGGCCTAGAAGTGCCCGCGGAATATCTGAGCGTGCCGAATCCGGAGGAGGTTCGCGTGGGTGACGTTGTTGAAATCCTCGGTAATTTTACGGAGGGGATATGCCACTACTACGACTTAGGCGACATTGGCAAAGTGATTCGCGCTGAAGACGGCGAAGTGAGGGTCCGGGGCGTAGATACCAAAGACATGCGGCGCAGTAAAAGTGGATACTGCCAGATTGTGAGTACCCCGGACGTACACATCATAGACGACTCGCGTATGAGCGAATCTGAAGACCACGCTGCAGCACGGAAGGAGGTGGCCGCCTGATGCCGGCGCTACCTAACATAGGACTCATTTCGAAGCTTCGCGCAGGCAAGGATACAATCGCTGAGTATCTCGAAGACGAGTACGGATTCTTGCGCTACGCCTTCGGAGACGGATTGCGCGATATCTGTGGCCGACTATACCCGGAACAATTCGCAGGAGGCGCCAAGCCACGCGCACTCCTGCAGTCTTTCGGAGAATATGCGCGGACTCACGATCCCAACGTTTGGGTAAACGATATGTTCCGGCGCATCTCACACAACGAGTACACGCGCTATCAACCGATCGTAGTCAGCGACGTAAGGCAGCCGCAGGAATACACCGCACTCCAATCCGCCGGCTACGTACTCATCCGCGTCACAGCACCGGACGCCGTACGCATCGATCGCGCCATTAAATCCGGCGACAAATTCAGTTACGCGGACCTCATGCACAGAACGGAAACGGCGCTCGACGATTACCCGGCGGACATTACCGTAGACAACGGCGGCACCCTGGACGAGTTGTACGCGCAGATTGACGAGATTGTGGCGTACCTGAACCTATGAGGATCGACGAAATCTACGACAAGCTTATCGCCGAGGCCGTAGAGCGCGCATATGCCGCCGGGTACAAACGCGGCTATGCGATCGGCCATCGTGACGCTACGGTCGAGGCTCTCTGTCGCGTCGGACTTTCGAAAGGGAACGCGGTGAATAACGAAAATAAAGCGAGAGGAGGAAGTTAATTGACGCTTAGATATATCGAATTGTTCGCAGGTATTGGCGGATTCAGGTCTGCGTTGGATGCGCTAGGCGGCGTATGTGTATTCGCGTCTGAAATTGATAAATACGCAAGTCAGGCGTACCAGGCGCTTTATAACGGGGCGGCGGAGCTTCACGGAGACATTACGAAGATTGATGCGCAGGATATACCGGATCATGACGTGTTGGTTGGCGGATTTCCGTGCCAGGCGTTCTCGGTCGCTGGACAGCGCAAAGGATTCGAAGAGGCGCGAGGTACGTTATTCTTCGAGATTGCGCGTATAGCCAAGACGAAACGGCCGCGTTTGATGCTACTTGAGAACGTTAAAGGGTTACTCTCCCACGATGGTGGTAAGACGTTCGAAACGATGTGCGCAGTCCTAAACGATATCGGCTACGCGATTGATTTCCGTATCGTCAATTCGAAGCATTACGGCGTACCACAGAATCGGGAACGGATATTCGTTGTATGCGATAGGGACGCGGAACACGAGGATTGGAACGTGAGTGGGAACGATGTAGGCGCAAAGGCTAAACGCAGGGCGCAAGCGCTGGGTGTGCGGACGTTTAACTTCGATTGGCCGGAGAATAACGAAGTGACTGCGCGATTAAGAGACGTGTTAGAGGCGCAAGTTGGCGAGAAATATTATCTGAGCGAGGAAAAGACGGCGAAACTGATTGCGCAGCTCGAAGAACGTGGACAGATCGCCGAGTCAGATGACTGCGGAATGGTCGGTTACGTTGATGGAATTAACGGCCATGACATTTGTAGGCGCGTTTCTACGCCGACAGGCGTTGCGCCGACAATCCCGACTGGATCGAGCGGCAACACAACGCCTAAGATTGCGGAACCTTATACGGTATTTCAAAAGACTACAAGTTGGACGACGACGGTCAAATACGACGAAACTGGAACGCTGCAGGCCGCCAGACTCGATAAAGTTCCGCAGGTTGTTACGGAGGAAGTCCGCGCTGTCCTTACGCCAGAACGCCCGGAGAAGCGCCAGAACGGTCGTCGATTTAAAGAAGACGGTGAGGAATCGTTTACCCTAACCGCGCAGGACAAGCACGGAGTCGCAATCGGCCGATACCCTCGCTACCGCATCCGTAAGCTAACTCCGCGTGAGTGCTGGCGCCTTCAGGGCTTTACCGATGCGCAACATGACGCAGTAGCAGCCGCAGGAGTTAGCGACAGTCAGCGTTATAAACAGGCGGGAAATGCTGTTACGGTTAACGTCATCCATGCGTTAGGCGAACGATTAATCCCAAGATTAGCGGAGTTGAGCGAAACAGGCAATCGCTTGACTCCCGAAAAGGAGGCGGCTTGATGGAAGAATACGCTATGTTAACGACGCAAAAGACGCGTTTGGTAAAGGACACGATTGTAGCTGCCGAAGACTGGCACAAAACGGCCGCTCTCGATGAGAAAGAGGCGCGGTCGCTCGATCTTGTCCGTACTGTTCTCCGCAAAGGAATCGCGGAATACGGAGATGCGCTGAAGGTAGTCGTATCGTGCTCGTTCGGGATCGATTCAATTATCACGCTTCATCTCGTCCGGACCGTGGCGGCCGAACTCGGCATCTCGTTCGACACCGTCTGGAATAACACACTTAACGAATACCCGCAGACACGCCAATATGCGAAGAAGATGACGCAGGAGTGGGCGCTTAGCCTCATTGAAGCCCGTCCGGAAACAACGCTCAAGAAAATATATGAGGAAAACGGCGTCGACACGTTGTTTAAGCGCAAAGGCGATCGCAGAGGCGAAAAGGGAGCGAAGGAGCCCGTCGTTGAGAAATGCTGCGGCGCGCTCAAGCATAAGCCGATGCAGAAGGCGATTAAGGAAAACGGATGGCACATCATGTTTAACGGCGTGCGGTCAGGCGAATCACGCCAACGCTGGATGGCCGGACGCCGCGACGGAGACTTCTTTTACTCCTCGCATACGTGGAAAACGTGGGTGTGCCGCCCGATTCAATGGTGGACGGCGCTAACCGACTCGTTCAACTACGGAAACAACTGGCAAGAGGACGTATGGGAATACGTACGTAAGCACGCCATTCCATACAGCGAAATTTACGACATGAACGCGGTGATTGACGACAGATACGAGGGGCCGACTGCGATCGTAGACCGCGTAACGGCCGAGCGTTTGGTTGCCGAAGGATACAACGTATTCATGCCGCGGACCGGCTGCCAGGCGTGCCCAATACCGATTAAACGCGGATACTTGCGCTACCTTCGCGAAGTGTTTCCGAAAACATATCGGTCGATGCTGTTCCAATTCGGCTTTGCGAAGGCACTCATCGCGGAAATGCCGGAGGAGCAGCGCGCAGAGTTAATGGACGAGCTCAGCAGCTTCGGAATCATATCGGAAAAGACGGAAGAGGCCGTGCTTGAGCGCTTGGAAGAGATTATCGAGTGGAAGCCGTGCGTATTCGATGGTGTCGGCGTAGATAAACGGAAGAAACCGAAGGAGGCCGCATAAATGGGCGCAGTCAAAGTGGATACGCAGAAACAGGCGCGAGCCTACGAAGTTAAATATTGTCTCAACGATTCGGCCGGCGTCAAGGCGCTACTCCGCGATCGCCACCGCATCGCCGAGCGCAGATATTCCGGGGATACCGCGGCATGCGACATCATTATCGACCTGCACAGCGCAATCGAGTCGGCCGGCCTTACGGAACGCCAGGCGGAAGCAATCGCGTGGGTTTACGGACGGGATCTGACGCAGAAGGTGGCGGCTGGCATTATGGGCGTCGCTCAGCAGAACGTGGCGGCAGCGATTGATCGGGCGGCAGAAGCGATTGCCAGCGTATACGCACGGTGGGAGTACGGGGAAATCACGGTCGAATATACGGAAGACAACGAAATGGAGGCTGCGTAATTTGAACGATTATAAAGCAGAATTTATCACGCAAGTGGACGAGTTAATCGCGGCCAATATTGAAGACAGAACGGAGCGTATGGCGGCCGTGAAGGCGCTGACCGACCGATATATCGATGCGCATGGGACGACGCCCGATGCCGCGCAGCTTGAGCGTCTGACCGATTATATATTGCGCGAGGAGTTGACGGATTCACGTCCGGACAAAATGACGCTTGAGGAATATCCGATTATGAGCGAGCGGCAAGAGGAACGGCGCCGGGACAATGAATATTCGCTCGATCTTGCGGAATCGTACGACCTGGACGGCGTTAACCGCGCTAAGCCAGAGCGCCGCCATAGGACAGCGCGTGAGCACCGATTCGTCGATAAGTTGGCGCAGACAAAGAATCGGAGAAGGAAGGCGCAGTATAAACGTGATACTTCGCCGGGACCGGTTGAGTCGTATAACTTACGGGATACGGGCGGAGCGCTTGCGGATGAGTTCGTAAATTCTCTCGAGATTGGTTACGCAGCTGTACCGGAATATTACTGATAAGAAAAACGCCCACCAGCGGATATTCTCCGTTTAGTGGGCGTTTTCTGTTAACATTTATTGCGATCCGTAACGCCAAGATACGTTTTTAAAGCGTCCTGCAGCACGTGGGAGTAATTCACTTTATGTTCCGCGGCCAAGTCGTCGAGCCACTTCGGAATGGTCAGAGTCTTTTTCACCGCGCGATCGGCCATCTTATCGCGGAATGGCGGCATCCATACGTCGATTAATACAACGGTCTGGTTCGGTTCAACCGCGACATCAGGCACGCGCGTAGGCTCCGGGATATCATCGCCGTCTTCTTCCATTCCGTAGAGGTGTAGCGCTAGACAGTCCTTCGCCATGTATAACGCTTCTTCGTCGGAGTTGCCACTTGTCAACGCTCCGGAAAGATCGGGAAACTCAACGGAGATGCCGTCGTCTGCGTAATCGAATACTGCGGGGAAGACGTATCGGTCCTTCGTAATCTTGATACTCATCTATTAATTAACCTCCTTTGCAGAGGGGCTTATTTCAGCCCCGCCTGCTTGAGAATACTTACTATGGTTTTCTTAGGTAAATCTTTGTTGGGGTGAGGGATTGTAACTTTGCCGGGCTTAGTTGGGTGTTTGTATTGGTAGTGGTCGCCTGTTGCTCTTATGTAGTACCAACCGTCGGCTTCTATTAACTTAATTATTTCCCTCGAAGAGTAACCTTTCATCGCATCACCATCCTTATGTATTTATAATAACACGTATTTAAATACGTGTCAAGGAATTTGCACGTGTATTTGTACGTGTTTACTACCAACACTTACCGCCTCATTTAACGTTCACTCAACGCTATAATTAGCGTAGAGGTGTTTACGATGTTTATTAGTCCGATGTTACTCGAAACCGCGGCTGGTCCGTTCTCAGATCCGCGCCATATCTACGAACTGCAGGTATCTCTATAAATCAACGTGTACATTATTAAAAACACAATCCCAATCCTTTTGTACCATGCATAATTAGCATAAATTAAATTTGCACATAAATATCATACTGTACAAAATATCCGGAGTGAGCAGCTATTTTGTACAGTTTTTTAAAATTCATTGGACTAAGTAGACCCAAGCCACAACATGCGAGTTAAAGCCTCCAAATTTTTCTGTTCAACGAGAGTTATGTGTTAATTAAATTGTTCAGTGAAAATATAGTATTAGACTTAACATTATCAAGACTTTGGTTGAGAGAAATTAATAAGATAAAGGACTCTACATAATTAAACACAACTAATTTATAGATTTCTTTTATTTTCCGGACTTAGGAAAAAAGCATTTATCGAGGATCGATCGTTACGCTAACAGGCAGCTTTCTTCAACCTATGATGTTAAAATACAGGTAAAGATTCTGCATTAGGAACTGTAGATCTTTTGTTTATAATAGGACGAATGGAGGGAAAGATATGATGGATACATTGCGTTATCCGATTGGCTCGTTCACAGCGGTGAAGGAACCTACCGAAGAGCAACGTAAACAATTCATTGAATCAATAGTTGGGCTGACTGATAAACTTCGCAAAGCGGTTGAGGGTTTGGGGTTAGAACAACTGAATACGCCTTACCGTCAAGGAGGATGGACTCTGCAACAAGTAATACATCATTTAGCCGATGCAGAGATGAATGCCTATATTCGTTTTAAACGTGGTTTAACCGAGGAACATCCTATTGCTGGAACATTTCGGGAAGAATTGTTGGCAGAGTTGGACGATTATAAGGATACACCTATCGAAACATCTATTTTGCTTTTGGAAGCCCTTCATAGCAGGTTTGTCATACTATTAAACCGATTAAAGCCTTCGGAATTTAAAAGAGTGGTTAGGAGTCCAACATACGGTGATATGACCTTAAATGAAGCTGTACAAAGGTTTTCCTGGCATGCAGAACATCATATAGCCCAAATAACTTCATTACGGGATCGAATGGGGTGGTAAATTGTTTTGATAAATCGGTATTGAAAAGTCTCATTACAAACCTAACTTATTGATGTTAAAGATGATGTATAAGTGGACACGGGATTTTGAACATTATAGAAGTCGTTTTGAAGCTAAGTTAGAATTATACAATGAGAAAGTGATTAGATTAAGGGATTGTAACAGCCTGTTCCGTAAACGAGTGAAGACTTAGTTAAGGAATACAATAACGCAGAAAACACATAATAAGGCCGCCGCGGTATCAATCGTGCGGCCTTATTATGTATCGGGCAGTTTACGTAATTACGGATGTATATTTTTCTAAGATTAATCCCAAAAGATGGACAACCCGTAGTAAAATATTAGGTAGGGGTTTTTAAATGGGGGAATACATGCGAATGGTCAAAGAAGAGTTTCTGGAGAACGTAAAGTTACTGATGCAAATGCATTCTGAGGGACATCTTGGTGGTGAAGTTATGCCTGAGGATGTTCTTTTGGGTGTTGTTCCCGAGGAAGAATTAATGAACGTGCTGACTCTTGGAATGTCTTTAAATTATCAAAGAAATTCATATGCATTATGGCAGTCGGTTGCACAAGCTTATATCGATGATAGTTCACGGTGGGTTTTTAATCCGCAAGTTGTATCTGAAATAAACTTAGATGAATTGCGTAATGTGTTGATTCATCACCGTGTTGCTTTACAACCTAATCGTCATCCTGAAATTTGGAAACGTGTCTCTAAAGGAATCGTTCAATCTTCTTCTAAAGGCGACGTCTTTGGATTGATTGAATCTGTACAATCAGATATTTCCACTTTAAAACTGATTTTCGTGTTATAAGCGATGTTCATCCTACATATTCGAACAGATTGGAAGTAAATATTGATGGGAAAAGTGAAGAATTCTCTCAAATTGCTAGTACTACAAAAAATAGAACGTTAGTTTACGAAAAAACAGGTTTGGCGGACACACTACACCGTGTTGAAATAAGAAAAATCGCTAAAGGAGATTATGCTGTTGATCTTGTTATTGATGCTATTGACATAATTGGAGATATATTTCCTCCAAACACGGTAATTCCAGAACCTACGCCAAATCCGGACCCTGTTCCAACGCCAGAGCCGTCCGGCGATCGCGCCATCCTTACGGTTACAATGACGACCGGCCTCGAAAAGGAATACGATTTATCCATGGCGGAGGTTAACGCGTTTATCAATTGGTATGACGCGAAGGATGCCGGTACAGGCCCGTCTAAATACGCGATCGATAAACACGAGAATAACAAGGGGCCGTTCAGCAAGCGGACCGACTACGTGATATTCAGTAATATCCTTACGTTTGAGGTTAGCGAATACTCTACGAAATAATACGAAAGACCCGCCCACGGGTCTTTTTTGTATTTGTTTAAAAATTGCCATATGTAGTGATGAGCGCAATAATGGCGATTGCTCCCGCAACATACGCAGCTCCGAGATTCGTTCCACCTGACCGAACGATGCGTTCTTTCTGCAGTACCGGATCTGCATACATACTTGTTACTTTTGCTACGACTCGTTCAGCATGGTAGTAATAAATTTTGTTAGCCATAAATCCGAAGATAAAACTAATTCCTAATCCAAGGCAGTAAGAATATGTGGCTGACATTAATCCGCCGAGCAGCTCAATAATTAAGCCGCCTATAACTACATATAATGCCGCAAAGAAATACATTTTCCTGTAAGCTAGCCAGATGTAAGAGAAAAGAAATGCGCCAAAATTCCATCTGATAGGTTTCTCCCACGCTTCGTCATAGTACCCATTTCCGGCAAAGTCAAATAGCTTTTCTTTTGAAACAGATTGCGTCTGGTACGCTGGCTCGATCATATTTCGCCCTCCGTGATATATTGGCATTACATCCTAAATATTACCATATTTATTTTGTATGGTAATCATGTATTTTTGCTCGCTAGTTGGCTACGGATTATGAAGCCGCTGGATTCACGCATGTTCCGGGCACACTCCGGACAATCCCGAGCTATCTTATTTAGCGGAGGGGGTACGGTTTGGCCGAATATA
Source organism: Paenibacillus chibensis (assembly GCF_004001045.1). Classification (GTDB taxonomy): domain Bacteria; phylum Bacillota; class Bacilli; order Paenibacillales; family Paenibacillaceae; genus Paenibacillus_AQ; species Paenibacillus_AQ chibensis. The sequence continues at coordinate 32,278 of NZ_BIMK01000007.1, read as the reverse complement.
AATCGCTAATTGACCCGGTAACGGGCGAGATACACGAGCGAGCTGCTGTCCTAGCGGAAGGCGACCGCATTACATCCGAGCGCCAGCGCGAAGAGTATCGCCGCATCCAGGCGCAGGCTAACGGACGCGCTCCGGAATTTACCGTCACGCAAATGCAAAATATCGACGAAGTTATCGAAAGGGTGTCCGATAAACATTGCGGATACCTTCTTTATTTGCAGTGCTTCGTTAAGTACGACGCGATCCTTTCCAATCCGGACAAAACCGCAATGAGCCGCGAAGACATGATGCGCACGCTCAAGGTGAGCCGATCGACCGTTTACGAGTTTCTGGCGGAGATGACGGCAGCCGGCGTTATGTTCGAGGATGGCGACCGCTATAAGCTTAATCCGCGATATCATTTTCAGGGGCGAACGGATAACTCGGCGGTTGTGAAGACGTTCGTTGCGAAGGTAAAAGCGTTATATTCCGAAGTGAAGGCGCGCGATCTCGGGTTCGTGTATAAGCTGCTGCGCTATATTCATCTCGAAACGAATACGATCTGCGCGAATCCTTACGAACGTGACGTAGAGAATACGCTACCGCTCACGAAAGAGGATATCGCACAAGCAACGGGCATGACCGAAAAGTCCGTGTATACGAAGCTGCGCAATCTCAAATTCGGCGATCAATACGTATTCGCCGAGGTAATATACGGGACTTCGCGCTATTACAAGATTAATCCGTTTGTATTTTACCGCAAAAGCGGAGTGCCTGACGCGACATTGCGTGAGATGTTTTCCATCCGAAATAACTTCGCGAAGAGGACTGCGTAAATCCTTATCGGTAAATTTCCGGACAAAATCGGCCTCTTATCGGTAAATTTTCGGACAGTAAAAACGGGGCTTGCGCCTTAGAGCGGCGTGGGTTTCAGCGTTTTGAGGGGTCGAATTTATTCTTAGTCTTTGTTGCGCTATTCAGCGGGGGAAAGATAACCGGTCTAAACGGCGAGACCGGACACTGCGGCCGAAAGGCTTGGCCTTGTGTTATTCATAATCATTGGCGCTAATGTCTTTCATATAGAGCTTTAGCGAGTCAAAATATATGGTCCTGGGACGGTGGAGCCGGACCAGTGAGGCGAAGCCGAAAGCTTTTGTATGTAGGATTCATGAAGCATATTCTTCGAAGTATCTCATGTAGTACAAACCCCAATAACTACGTTACCACGCGTAAAGGTTGCGGAAAGCAACCGCACACTACCGGATTATAGGACGGAGGGATTGCGTTATGTTGGCGCTGATTATTATATCCGCGTAGTTATTAATCGGACTTTTCTTCCGTCCTTATTCGCACAACTTCACGCTAATAGAAGGCGTAATACTGCACGCTCTATGGTTGCCTGCGTTATTACTCGCAGCTGAGCGTAACCAGCGCAGTTTATCAGGTCGTGAGCGTCGTTTTTGTAACAGCGTAAAAATACCGCAGCTTTTGCGCCTATATAGTAGAAGCGAAGATTTAGCGTAGGGTATCGCGTGGTTACGATACCTGCCGACGCGCCCCGAGCGGACAGCCTTCGAAAACTCACGGGGTCCAGCGCCTATTTTCACGCATAAACGGTGCATAAACGATGAATATTGCGTGTATATCGGCGAGAGAATGTGAGCGGAAGTCAAAAACCGCATAACGGCGCGGTTTCTACGCTCTAGACATATAGTCAAAACCCATATTTTGTGCATATGTCCGCGCTGTGAAGCGATAAAGTGGAGGCCCCCGGGGGTGGTTACGAAAAGTGAGCGCTACCTGGTGCCCGAACATTTCTCGCAAAATTTTATAACCGAGGGGTTAACGTAGTCGAGTACGCAAGCATATAGCCTACGCCAAATCTGACCGTGGATTTAGGCGTTTTTGTGTTCACGGAGGGTAAACGGCCATCCAACGCAATCAGACGCTAAGTCCACGCTAATTTTACGGAAGGAGGACGCAACCATGTCTGATAAGAAAAAATCCGCGCTTGAAGCACGCTTGGAAGGGCGCCAGATCAAAGCGGCGCTGTTGTGCGTTGAACGCGAGTTCGCACCAGAAGATGAACGCAAGTCATTCGATGAAATTGCGGACGAAGTCGGAGTAAGCCGTATGTCGCTGTTTAGATGGCGTACCGGGAATCGCGCATTTATCGATTACGTAAACCACATCGCGGACGATTTCCTCGCATCGGAACGCGCGCTAGTTTATCGCCAGCTTATGAAGACGATAACCGGTCCGCAGCCGAGCGTTAAGGGCATCGATCTCTACTTCAAGCGGCACGGTCTCATTACGCAGCAGGTCGCGGTCGAATCGAAGGATGCCGGAACTACTCGCACAAACGAAGAGATTGCGCAGGAACTCGAAGAACTGGACGAGCTGCTTGCGGAAGGCGACGGCGAAGAATAACGAAGGAGGTGCGCTTGGATGGCGTTTATCGACGGTGCCTGGCTTGATAAATCCGCGCGAGAAGAGCGCATCAATCTCGTTAGTGAACGCGCCAAGAAACTGCGGGCGTTGATTAAGTCCGGCAAGGCAACGACATATCACGAAGAATCCTTTCGCGCTACGATCGCAGAGCTTAAGCGGATCAAACGCATCGATCGAGCCGAGTACGACTTATTGTACTTCACTTACGAGTATTTCTCGGAGGATCTGAATCCGGGTAATCCCGATAACTTGATACCGGCCGGTCAGCGGTATGAGGACGCGGCGGAGTTTCATCGGACGTTGTGCTCGCTCCTAGACGATATCTCGCGCGGCGGAATCGAATCTAACGTCGGATGGTCGGTGGGACGGCGCCATGCTAAGACAGCGTATTTGTCTAACGCGTATCTTTGCCACCAAGCGGTATATCGGCTGAAACGTTATATCGTCGAGGTTTCGGAGACAACGGACGTGGCCGGCGACTTTATCCAGTGGGCACGTAATCAGCTCGTATTTAACGAGAAGCTACGCGAGGACTTCGGTGTTCTACTTCATCCGCGTAAATCGATGAATGAGACGGACAACAAGTACGAATTTATCACGCTGACCGGAACGAAAGTAGAAGCGAAGGGCATGGGAACGCAGATGCGGGGTCTCCGCCACGGATCGCAGCGGCCGGACTTGTTCTTGCTTGACGATTTGGAATCCGGCGACAATACGAATACAAAAGAACTCCGCGCTAAAAACTTGAATTGGTTCCGGACTGAGATGCTTGAGGCGCTCGGCTTCGGTGGCATTTGCGTATACATGGGAACCATCGTTCATTATGACTCACTGCTCAATCACGTACTGACCAAACGTAAAGACTTCATCTCGCGTAAATTCCCGGCGATACTGAGTTGGTCTGAGCGCGAAGATTTGTGGCAACAATGGCGCGACATTTACAACGCAGACCGAGACGAAGCAAAGGACGAGGCTGATGCTTTCTACACAAAGAACGAGGCGGAAATGCTGCGCGGCACAGAGGTCTTGTGGCCGCAAGCATATACGTACAAGTATTTCATGGAGAAGCGCGAAGCCATCGGAACAAAGGCGTTTAACCAGGAATATCTCGGCAATCCGATCGACGAAGAATCGCAGGTATTTAAGCCGGAGGATTTCGTTTACTACGTCGAGTCAGATATCGACACAAACTCACTCGAAACTTATGCTGGCCTTGATTTCGCGATGGGGAAAGAAAAAGGGGATTATAGCGCAATTATCACCGTTGGCAAGTCCGCAAACGGTATTTGCTATGTCCTGGACGTTTTTCTTGAGCGCGTTCATCCGGACGCTCTGCTTGATACAGCGGTTGAAAAGGCGATGCAGTATCAATACGACGGATTGGCAGTCGAGGCGCAGCAAGCGCAGGAATGGTTCGCGCAGAAGTTGGCGGAGGCCTTACAGAAGCGCGGATACCCGGCGCACACTCGCTTAAAGCAGATCAAGCAGCGTACGCGGAAAAGCCTGCGGATCGAGGCGCTACTGCCGGACATCCAAGCGGGCCGTATCCGATTCAAACGAGAACAGCGCCTACTACTCGAAATGTTCGAACTATACCCGAATCACAATCATGACGACGGCCCGGACGCCTTGCAAATGGCCGTTTCTGCCGCGCTATCATCTTCCGGGTATGTCCGGACAGCGCGAAAACGCACACGATAACCCAATGAAAGGAGGGCGCAAATGTTAGCGAAATACTTAGCTCCGTACGCTACGATTAGCGAAGATTTTTACGAACGTTTGATATTCTCGCCGCTGCAGCAAGCGCTTGGCGCGAGGACGTGGCGCAGAATTGACCGCCAACTACGCGATTACGAGTATTATGCCGGCAAGCAACACGTTAGCCCCGAGACGGGCCAACTCGTAGCTGCGGAAGACATGCCGCGGCCCCCCGGACTCGATTACGACCCGACGCGTTTTCCCACGAACTATTTCAAATCTTTTATCGACAAGAAGGCGCGATGGTTGATGGGCGGCCAGCACGGAATCAACGTTCCGACTCCGCAGGAACCGACGGCGGAACAGGCGAAAATGGCCGCGGACTACGAGTCGCTGCTGTATCAGTTGTGGCGCGAAAACAAGATGCGTACGTCCTTAACGAAAGCCGCGCGTGATTACCTTATCGCTCGGCGCGTCGTATGCAAGATCGTATTTGACGCTAATACCGGTAAGCTGCGTTGGGTATGGCGGCCAGACACCGAATTTGTACCTGTTTACTCCGACGAAGACATGACGCTATTGATCGGCGGCCACTTCGTATCGGAGCGCGAGGAGGGTGGGCGGACGCTCATCCGCAAAGAATCGTTTACGCTCGAAGCCGGTCGGTGCTATTACGAAGACGCCGAGTATACAACGGACCTGCAGCTCTACAACACGGTCACGGAAAAAGCGTCGATGGGCATCGATTTTCTTCCGCTCGTTGTATTCGCAGTGCCGGGACTATCCGGCGAAGAAATGGACACATCGGAAATCGAAGCAATGCGCGCCGTTACCGACCGCCTCAACGCGATGAACGAGGACGCAGCCGACTCGCTTAAATTCGAAATGTTCGCGATGACGGCGCTCCTTAACGTGCCAGCGGGGACAGCGGAGAAAGTGCAGATTGCGCCTGGCGCAGTTATCGAAGTAGCTGGCGGAATGGGCGGAAACGACGCGAAACCGGACGTTAAACGTATTGAGGGAACGTTCTCTTGGTCAGCGGCATTCGACGGACAATACTCGCGATTGAAAGCGGCATTGCACGAAATTACGTCGCTACCTAACGTTGTACCGCAAGAACTCAACTTCGGCGGACTCAATGGCGACGCGCTTCACGTACTATTCCAATCGATTATACAAGAGACCGAAGAACACTGGCTCGAATGGCAGGACGGTCTGCAGGAGCTTCACGAAAAGTCTATCCGTTACCTACAAGCGCGCCTTGATCGCGCTGTTTTTGCGTACGACAAAACGGTTGTACGTTCTATCACCGATTACACAAACGAAATTAAATTTGTTCTTCCGCTACCGGATAACCGCAAGTCTCTCGTTGAATTGTTAACGGAGGAAACAGCAAGCGGATTCGAATCCGTCGCTGGTGCTATGCGCCGATTGGGCGTGGAGAATGTCGCGGCAAAGAAAGCGGAGATATCCGAAGAAATGGCGGCAAACAGAGCCGCAACCGATCCGTATCAATCCGCGGAATAGAACCGCACGACCTACGGCACGTCGTTAAACTGGCGGTCATTTAACGTAATAGTCGACGGACTTTAAACGGGAGGAATGCGATGGAACACGAACCAAAACGTTTTAGATTGCCGCTGAATTTGCAATTATTTGCGGAAGGAGATCCGGCTGACCCCGATCCGCAAGATCCGGCACCTAAGAAAGTCGAGTTTACCGCGGAACAACAAGCGGCAGTAGATGCGCTAATTAAAGACCGTCTCGCCCGTGAGCGCAAGAAATTCGACGACGAAAAGAATGCGGCACAAGCAGAAGCCGAACGTAAGGAACGCGAGAAAAACGAGGAATACAAAGCGCTGTACGAAAGCGCACAGGCGGAACTCGACCGCGCTCGTACCGAAGCGAAGACGGCAGCATTGGCCGCAACCAAAACGCAATTGCTAGTTGAGGCCGGATACTCGGCGGAACAATTGGCACGCGTTAGTAAGTACGTAATTGGCGAGGATGAGGACGCAATTAAAGCGAGTATTGCCGAAGTCATTGCGGACATGCCGCCGAAAGCAAACGGGGTCGACCCGAATCCGGGGAACGGTCGTAAACCTGATCCGAAGCCTGGCGATTTAACGGACGAGGGAAAGGCGTTGTTCGAGCGCTTGAAGGCTGCGGGGAAGATTCGGCGTTAATTGGATTCGTTGACATAACCAAAACCAAGGAGGAACACAAATGCCAGCTTATAGCTTGAAAACATCTCAAACAGCGTTTAGAGGCGGAAAGAATATTCTTGCATCCGAACATCTCCAATTTATCGAAGGTGGCGCAACGCTTGACGGAACGAAGTTTCCGGCTGGCACGGTCGAAGTAGGAACGCTGATCGCGCGCAACACTACGTCGGGTAAATTCGAACCATTCACTACCGCGACGGGATTCGATAACTTCGGAATCTTGAACATCGATTTAGTTTCCGATGGAGCTACCGATTTTGTTGTTGGTGAAGTAATTGTTCGCGGCTCGGTATACGAGGCTAAACTGCCAACTAACGCAGCTCTAGCAGATTTCAAAGCAGTTACGCCAATGATTCGTTTCGTAAAACACATTTAGTCAACAGGCGCCTTTCGGTAATCGGAGGCGTCTTTTTTGCGCCCAAAAACACACATTAGGAGGAAATTTAAATGGCAGGTATCACATATCTTAAGCAATTCCAAAAGCCCGCACTTCGTGGATTGGTAGACGCAGCACTCGCGGACAGAAACGAGGTTCCAACGCTTGGTGACCGCTTTCTTCCGGATGACAGAATCTTCTCGAATACATTTGCGTACGACATCATCAAAAAGTCGCAGCACATTGGTGCGATGATCGGTTACGGCGCCGAGCCTCCGGTTGTTGACCGTGATGCGGTAGCGTCCAAAATGGGTGAGATCGCTAAAATGGGTTTGAAATACATCGCAACCGAAGAAGAATTGCTTATGCTTAACCAAGCTCGTAATGACGGCGAAAAACAAGCAATCATCGACCGTCTGACCGTAAAGGGCGTTGACCTCGTAAACGCTTTGACTCGTCGTGTCGACGTAATCAAAATGGAAGCTCTGACGAAGGGCACGTTTTCCTACAACAAGAACGGCGTTAAAATTGGCGTCGATTTCGGCATCCCGGCGGAAAACAAAAAGGCCCTGACGGGAGCCAATGCGTGGAGCAACACGGATGTGGACGTTATCGGCAATTTGCTCGAATGGGTGGACGCGTATACTGCAGCTAATGGAAAGGCACCGGACGTAATCCTGATCTCTCGCGAAGTTCAAGCACTGCTATTGAAGAACTCGGTTATCGTCAACGAAGCTCGCGGCGCAAATAGCGGAGCAAAACGCGTTAGTGTCGACGAACTGAATAGCGTTCTCGGCGGATACGGTCTACCTCCGGTTCAAATCGTCACTAATCGCAAGGTGACCGTTAAGGACATCTATACCGGCCAAGACGAAACAATCGAGTTCTTCCCGGTTAATCGCGTTGTAATGCTGTCTGAGGGTATTGGTAATTTCTTGTACGGTCCGACCGTCGAGAACGATTTCCAGCCGGGCGTAGTGCTTGACGCTTACGACAAGAACGAGCCGATCGAATCCGTATTGCGCACGGTAGCAGCCGGTTTCCCTGCGGTTGAAGCGCCATCGCTCATCTTCCACGCTGACGTTTATACTCCGTAATGGCTAACGTAAAGATCGAAGTCCTCGACGCAGTAGTCGACGGGCAAGGTAAGGGCGCGGTACTCGACGTGGAAGCGAAGACCGCGCAACACCTCGCTAATATCGGCTACGTGCGTATCCTGGACGAAGTTAAGTCAGAAGAACCCGACGAGAAGCCGGCGAAATCGAAACGGGGAAGCAACGCTAAATAAGGAGGCGGCGGAATGGCGAACTATCCGCAATTAGTCGAGCGTCTAACCGCACGCTTTCGGAATGTGCCCGGCGTTGAGCCCGAAGACATCGAGGCGTGGTTAAACGAAGCGCTCTATCAATACGGATACGCGCCGTTGACCGCCTTCGATATTCCGGACGACGAGACGCCGCTGGTACTATTGCTTGCGCAGATTCAAGGCGCCCGAACAATCGCGTTTTCAGTCGCGCACTACTTCAAATACACGGACGGAGAAGAGTCGGTAGATAAGTCGATGGTCGCCGAACAGTACCGCAAACTCGCCGCCGACCTTGTATCGGAGTATGAGCGAGAAAAGGCCGAAATCGGGCGTCGGAAATCTGCGTCAGCATTTCATGTGTCGAGGCGACTTGACCGCGATTTTGAACGGCCGCTGCGGCCTGGGTGGTGGCGGAATTGACCGAGAATGAACGCAAATTAAACGGGCTTTTGGAGCAGCTACATGATGATTACGTCGACGCATCGGTCGGCATGTCCGAAAGGGTTGCGCGGGATGTCGCTAAAACACGCTTACAGGTCGTGGAGCTAATTGAGGAATACGCGAATAAGGACGATACGATAAGTCGATCGCGCGTCAATACTCTGCTCCGCGATTTAGAGGCGATTGAACGCGAGATCCGAACCGTTGCCGAGACGTCACTGGCCGGCGCTATGAAGGACAGCGTAGAGATCGGTTATGCTAACGCATTAACTGCGTTTCACAAAACGCTTGGTCTCTCGGCCGACTTCGTGCTTACCGCAAGAGTGGCGGAAAGTTTGGTCCTGCCGACATTAACGGGAAAGGCGCCGTCACCGAGCAACTTGGCGGAATACTTAGCACATCGAACGGGACCCGACGGACTTATACTGTCTGACCGTGTATGGCAGCTTGCCGGCGAACAGCGTGCGGAGATGGGCAACGTACTCCGACGCGGGATTATACGTGGAGATTCAACGTCGAAAATGGTATGTGACATACGGACCGTCTATGAAAATGAAGCGTGGAAGGCGCGGAGACTTGCGCTAACAGAGGCGAATACGGCATACAGAACCGCGATAGGTTATACGGCCGAAAAATCGAAATTTGTTAGCGCACTCCGCCTCGTTCCAGGCGTTCATCATTCGGAGAAATGCGTAGCCAAGGCGGGAGAAGACCGCCACGGATTAGGCGCTGGTATTTTCTTGCCGAGCGATTCCGATATCTATTCGATCCATCCGAACTGCACGGCGTATACGCAATTTATCTTAACCGAGGAGGTGCGGTGATGCTAACCGACGGAGACGTAGCGTTTATTCGTTCGAATCGGGCCGAAATCCTACAACACCGCACCGAACTCGTTATTTTAGAACACACCGATGGGCGCAAAGAAACCGTGCCGGCCGTGTGGAAGAATCCGCCATCACTAAACGGTAGTCCTGCGCGAGCTCTCGGCGATTACACGCTGGATACGAACGATATTTCCGTATCCCTCGGCGAAGACATCAGCGCAGATACCGTTATACGAGTCCACCGTAAGGGACGGCGCTATATCTTTACGGATATTGATGAGCGCGGACTTGGCGGCGTCAACCGGTACGAATGTCGCGCGATGCTTGCGGTAACTGATGGTCAGCAGATTACGATTATACCGAGCGCTGCAGATGACGGTTGGGGCCAGCCGATCGAGCAGCCGCCAGTTACGATAAGCGCGTTTGTCCAAGAAGAGACGCGAACAGTCGCTAACCAATACGGCGAAGAGGCGGTCGTGCAGCTCCGTATTGTTGCCGAAGGACTTGCGCCAGTCTCATACCGCGATAAGGTGCGCTATGTTAACGAACTCGGGATCGTAGTTGAGCGCGAACCGGTCCGGATCGTAATCAGACGTCGCGTTGACGGTGCGCCGCTGGTAACGGAGGTGTACGTGTAATGTCATCGTTTGATTTCGAAATAGATTTCAAAGCGTTCGAAAAGGCGCTGGAAACTGCGGAAGAGGCCGTAATCGATGGCGCCATAAACGGCGTAGATGATGCGCTGGAATACTGGCAGATTACCGCGACGAATCTTGCGCCAATCGGTCGCTATAAGGGGCGCCGCGGCGGTAACTTGCGCGCCAAGATCGACCACAAAACGCCGAAAGTGGATGCGGACGGCATTAGCGGCTCAGTCGTAGCGAACGCCTTCAGCAACGGATTCAACTATGCGTACTATCTGCATAACGTTGCCGCCGATAAAGGTGCGAGTGCACAGGAACCCGGAACCGTACTCGACTTCTTGGAAAAGGCAAAGAACGACGGAGCGGCGCGGATGCAGCGGCTAATCGAAGACGCGATCGATGCGGAAGTAAAGCGGAAGGGGCTGACGTGATTTGAGCGTAATAAACGACATGGTCGCGATTGAGACGTATATCAAAGCGTTATTCCCTACCGCAACGACCGGCAAACAGGACGTGCCGGCACAGCCGCCTGCAAATTCGTTTTACGTCCGATTGCTTGACGAGGACCGCGAAACGGAAACGCGTTATCACTTCCGGATTGACCGCGTATACCAAATCGTCCACATTGCGCAGAGGCCGGACACGGTGCTTGCGAATATGGACGCGCTGAGTACAGCGATTTACCAGAAGGAGTTGATCGGGAGTATCCGTATCAATGCGTTCTCCATCTCGCAGCCGGCGAAAACGGAAAACGGACTATTCGCAATTATCGGCCTACTCGACACCAGCGTAAGGCAGGCGAGAGTCCAAACGAATTACCCAAAAATTAATAATGTCGGCGTAAGCCGTATTTAGCAAGGGCGTCCTCCGCGGGCGCTCTTTTCTATTTCTAAAGGAGGTCTTTGAATGCCAGGAGCACAGTGGGACCCCACGGCACTACCTACGCGCCCAGGAATCTACATTAACTTTAAAGAAGCTGCAGCCGCTCAGATTTCAGGCGGTGCGCGAGGTACCGTGGCTATCCCGTTACTCAACTATACGAGCAAAGCGACGGCAAAATCGTTCTACACGGTATCGACCGAAAAGGAGGCATCCGATCAATTCGGCCTCTCTAACATAACGTCCGTTCTTCTTGCACTGCAGGGCGGAGCGAAGGAAGTTCTCGTCTACGCCATGCCGAAAACGCCGATCGCAGAGGATTACGCAGACATGCGCGCCGCATTCGATGCGCGGCCGTTTAACGTATTCGTCTTCGATAGCGAGTATAACGTCGAACAGCAAGCGGCGACCAAAACGTGGGTCACGAAGAATCGCGAAGAAGGCAAACACTTTATCGCGGTTATCGGCGGCGACGCGACGACTGACGTTGATCCAGTGGCAGGTAACGCACGGACAACGCTCAATAGCGATGATTATATCGTCAACGTTGTCGAAGGCGGAGTCATTGCCGGCGTCAACTACACATCGTCGGAGTACGCGGCTTGGGTGGCCGGCAAGATTGCGGGAACTCCAATTAACCGTTCGATCACATACGCCGTGCTTCCGTTGGAAGACGTAACGAAGCGCATGACTAACTCGGAAATCGTTGCGGCGCTCAATGCGGGATCACTCGTGTTTACGCACGACGGCGAAAAAGTCAAAATCGAACAGGGGCTAGTAACGAGCGGTAAGAAAATCCGGTCAATCCGCGCCCGCCAAGCGATTGCGACGGACATTGCGCGCACGGCTGCCGATAACTATATCGGTAAGCTCGATAACAATGCGGACGGGCAGACGACGCTCATGGTCGCGATTAAGGCGTATCTTGAAACTCTGGAAGCAAGCGGTGTACTGACGAGTCCATTCGTCGGACTAGATCCGCAGCGGCCAAGCGTGGGCGACTCCGTCTTCCTCGTTATCAGCTATACCGAAGTCGACAGCATGGAGCGCATTTTCCTGACGGTCAATATCTAATAAGGGCGGTGACATAATGGCAGGTCCAATGGACGCAAAGAAAGTAATTAGCGGTAACTACGGTTACGCGTACGATATGGACGGTAATTGGCTGACCAACGTTACCAAGGTCGAGGCAAATATCGAAATCGGCATGGAAGAAATCAAGTTGGCCGGCACGCGTTGGCTCGGCAACAAAACGACTACGCTAAAAGGCTCCGGCACACTCGGAGGCTACATGGTGACGTCGGAATGGATCGAGAAAATGGCGCAGGTCACAGACGATATGAGTTCGCCGTTCGTGACTGAGCTAGTCGTTAAACTCGACGATCCGGAATCGTTTGGCGCGTATCGTGTCCGGCTGAAAAACGTGACCTTCGATAACATTCCGGTTATCAACTACGAAGTCGGCTCGATCGTTGAGCAAGAGTACACATTTGTATTCAGCGGATATGAAGTCATTGACGGTATTCGCGCGGCATAAATAACGCAGACTTGGCGGGCTCCGGCTCGCCTTTTTATTTTGAATATAATCGGAGGTTGACTATAGATGGCAAACAAAGGACTAGATGCACTCCTGGGTGCGACACTTGAACTGGAATCATCGGTTTATATTCCGCGTCTCAAAACGAAATTTACGATAAAGGCGCTGAGTAACGATGATCTGCGCAGAATCAACGAACGGGCAACGGTCATCAATCCTCGCGGTGAAAAGTCGACTGACGACCAACTCCTGAACGCTTTGTTTATTGCAAAGGGATGTGTTGACCCGGACTTTAACAATAAAGCGCTTAAAGAGCATTACGGAGCAATTGACGAGGCTGAGTGCGTTACAAAAGCACTTCTTCCCGGTGAGATGGCGAAGCTTCTGCAGGCAGTTTTGGACTTGTCTGGATTCGGCAACGAGGACGAGCTGATCGAAGAAGCAAAAAACTAATAACGTCCGGCGGTGTACCTTACCTCCTCCATGAAATATTTCAGCGGCATCACATACCGCCGGATGAAGTCTACGCAAAAGAGCGCCGACACCAATCCTTTCTATACGCGTCGATGCTTCTCGAATTGGAAGCGGAGGAGAAGGAACGCAGACGTAGAGGGGGCGGTTCATAATGGCGTTCGATCTCGTTGGCAAAATCAAGATTAAGGACGACGGCGCCAGTAAAGCGCTAGAGCGCGTTAAACGATCAATGGACGATGTTAAAAAAGCGACGGCATCCTATTCGAGTTCAAACGATCGGCTCCGGACGGCTCAGACGCGCTTATCATCGCAGAATACGAAAAATGCCCGTTCATTTGACGTCGTACAAAAAGCGCTAAAGAAAACGGACGGCATGTTTACGAGCTTCGCGAAGAAGGCCGCCAAGGGAATCGCGTTCGGAGCGATGGGTATTGGCGCTGTGTCGCTTGGGGCTGCGGCATATGGAGTAGGCGCTTCCGCTAAAAAAGCGATGGACTTTGAGGCTGAACTTTCAACAGTCCAGGCGCTTACCGGTGCAACAAATTCTGAAATGTCTAAGATGTCAGCACTAGCGTTGAAGATGGGCGCAGACACGAAGTACAACGCGCTTGAGGCTGCGCAGGGTATTGAAGAACTCCTTAAGGCGGGCTTAACGCCGGCAACCGTACAAGCTGGCGGGCTAGAGGCAGCGCTTAACCTCGCAACTGCAGGCGAGCTTGGTCTTGCGGATGCAGCGGAAATCATGTCCACCGCGCTCAATGCGTTTAAGAAGGACGGGATGGCTGCATCAAAAGCTGCGGATATACTTGCGGGAACGGCGAATGCATCAGCGACAGGCGTCGAGGAACTTCGCTACTCATTGGCGGCAGTTTCTGCGGTCGCGTCCGGGATGGGATTAACGTTTGAGGATACGAATATTGCGCTCGGTTTGTTCGCGAATAACGGATTGAAAGGGTCAGATGCAGGTACTTCGCTTAAAACGATGCTGCAAAATCTGCAGCCGACAACAAAGAGTCAGATTGCGCTTTTCAGTGCGCTCGGACTCGTGGCTAAAGATGGGTCGAATGCGTTTTACGACGCAAAAGGCAATATTAAGTCCATGGAAGACATCTCGGGTATATTGCATAAATCTCTCTCGAAACTGACGAATCAGCAACGAGCATTGACGCTTGAATTGATGTTCGGAACAGACGCGGTACGTGCTGCCAACATTCTTTACACTGAGGGCGCAGATGGTGTTAAAGAGTTCCGTAAGGAAATGTCTAAGGTTACTGCGCTTGATGTAGCGCGAAAGAAGATGGACAACGCGGCCGGTGCGGTTGAGCAGTTCCGCGGGGCGATTGAAACGCTTCAGATTTCCGCATTAATGCCCACTATGCCTTTAATCAAACGGTTCGCCAATTCAGCGGCTGATTTCGTTGAAAAGTATACTCCGAGAATTACTGCTGCAACTGATAGGATGGTTAAACAAGCAAGTAACTACCTGAATACCCATTTTATCAAAAATCCAGAGTTTCAAAAGCTCCCTGATTTAAAGAGCAAGGTTAAGTTTGTTTTCGACGACGTAAAGCGTGCATTTGATGCTTGGTGGGCAGGAGGCGGGGAATCTGCATTTCAGGGACTTGTAACTAAAATTGTGGGGTTCTTAGCCAATGCTCTTGAGCAGTGCATTCCGCAGTTTGTCGATATCGGACTGAAGATTGGCAAGGGGATTGTAAATGGTATTTTACTAGGTCTCAAAGATTTAGACATCATGACTGCGATTTCGCCCGTTAGATCTGCGGAGAAAAAAGCAAAAGACCAGTATGACAGCTACCACTCTTTGTCTGAGGCAGCCGCCCAAAATGCTAAAAAGAATCCGGGTACTCCGTTGTACAAAGGCGGGTCAATAAGTGCACCAGCACCGAGCGCGTGGTACGAAAACGCGTGGGACGGCGTTAAATCCGGATTCGGTAGCGTCAAGAGTTTTGTAACCGGTAAGGGCCACGCAGGTGGTCTCGATCGCGTTCCGTATAACTCGTATCCTGCGCGTCTTCACAAGGACGAAATGGTGCTTACGAAAACGGAAGCGTCGCATTATCGCGATGAGAGACGCGGAGGTAAGACGGCACCTACGATTAACTTTAACGGACCGATCCACATTAACAACGGAATGGACTACGATACATTTGTCCGTAAACTCACGCACGACTTGGCGCAATAGGAGGCGAATATATGGCGCAAGAAAAGCCGCAGTTTTGGCTCAAATATAACAACGGAGCGGAAACGCTATGGCTTCCGGTAAATCCGGAGTCCCTGTCCGTAAGCTCTACGTTTGGATACGAAGACATCGAAATCTCAAATCTTGGCGAATACACCGTTTCAGGCGGCGCTCGTCAAAGAGAGATTACGGTGTCTTCTTTATTTCCGCGCGACTATAACGCCTCCTACTGTTCTTACGATGATATACCGGACCCGTGGGAGTGCGTCGAACTTATCGAAAGTTGGAAGAACACCGGTAAGCCCGTCCGTTTCATCGTCACAGGAACGCCAGTCAATATTGCGGTCACTATCCGTTCATTTGATTACGAAGAGCGCGGCGGCGAACCGGGCGATATTTACTACACGCTGGAGCTGAAGGAATACGTTTTTATCACGATTCCGCGGAAGTCCGACGGAAAGAACGGCGCGGTTTCTGGCAGCGGTGGCGCAACATTACCGAAGTTGCAGTCGGCTGCACAACGGCCGAGCACGCGCGAGGCGCCGCCGAAATCTTACGTCGTAAAATCCGGAGACTCGCTATTTAAGATCGCGGCCAGCCTCTACGGAAAAGGCGATGACTGGCGCAAGATTTACGATAAAAACAAAAAGGTAATCGGCGCGAATCCAAACGTGATCAAACCGGGCATGAAGTTGGTGATTCCGTAGTGGCGAAGATAGTCGTACTTTATGACGGAAAATATTACGTTGAACAGCTCGTCGTTCGCGCGGAATGGTCCGGAGACGTTGCGCAGCCTTTCCGCACGCTAACCTTAACGCTATCCAACACGCTGAACGGTGAGGAACAGGCGCTTGCGTTCGAGGTCGGCAAAGAAATCCGATTCTATGCGGACAACGTCGGGCTGTTCCGCGGCATCATCTTTACGTACGATATCGACGATAAGGGGAGCGCTACGATTACCGCGTATGATGAAAACGTGTATCTCACGAAGAACGCTGATACTCGTAAGTTCGTCGGCATGACGGCGGGTGCCATCGTTAAGGAGATTTGCAAAGCGTTCGAGATTCCGACGGGAACGATCGCGTCGACCGGCTACGTCATCCCGAAAATGATCCTGCGCAATATGGACTTGTGGGACATGATTGTCACGGCGCTGACGGAGACACGAAAGCAAAACGGCCGGAAGTTCTTCGTATATGCTCGTGAGGGCAAGTTGTTCCTTCGCGAGAAGAAAGACGAAATCGTACGCTGGATGATCGAGGACGGCGTTAACATCATATCCGCAAACCGGTCGCGATCCATCGAGGACATGCGCACGGCCGTTAAAGTCTTGGGCGGAGATGACGAGGATAAGCCGATTACCGCGTCTGCAAGGGATGCAGCAATGGCCGCAAAGTACGGGTTGATGCAGCACTTAGAGCAGGCGGATTCTAAGCTTAACAAATCGCAAATTGAACAACTCGCCAAAACGCGCCTTAAGGAACTCGCTAAGGTAAACGAGGAGGTAACGGTTGAGGCGCTAGGAATAACGGAAGTCGTCGCTGGGTCTGCCGTATATGCTTTCGAGAGCATGACGGACCTGGTCGGCGGCTTTTATGTTAACGCGGATACTCATACGTTCGAGAACGGCGCCCACACGATGAGCGTTACGTTATCCAAAACGGACGACCTGCCGAAGCTTGATTACGAAGCAGACTCGGAGAAAAAGGAAGCCGCCAAGAAAAAGAAAAAGAACGCCAAAATGACCACCAAGCCGAAGAAAACCAAAAAAGGCGGAAATGATCCGGTTACGCAGCTAATAAATACAATCAAAAAGCAGAACGGAGGTAAGTGATGGCGGTCGAGCTTATAGAAGGCTCTAGTGTTAGTCAGTTAAGAGGGTTAATAAAGCAGGTCGGATACAACAAGGACGTAGACATCGAGTTTGCGACCGTCACCGCAGAGCCTCCGTCCCTGCGAATCAAAATCGATAACATGCCGATTGAACTGGACGCGGACGATTTCGTTGTTGCCGAATCACTCGTTAAGCATACGCGAAAGGCCCGCATCGACGGCGCAACTCCGGTCGATATCGAGTTTGAAAACGCTCTGAAGGCGGGCGACCGCGTCATTGTTGCGTCGTTTAAAAACGGACAGGGGTACGCAATCCTGGACCGCATAGGAGGCGATAGCGATGGCGCTTAGTCCACTTGTTCCGGAGGAAGACAGCGCGGATATCATCGTAACAGACCCGATCGAGCAGCCGCTGAAGACGTACGCACTTAACATCGATGTCGGCGAGCTTGGCGGCCACGTTGACGGTCAGGATGCGGTTAAACAGTTCATTTATAAAGCGATCAAAACGGCGCGGTTCCGATTCGCGATTTACGACGACGATTACGGCAGCGAACTCGATGATCTAATCGGCCAAGACGTCACGACGGATCTGCTCGAAACGGAAGTGCCACGAGTAATAGAGGAAGCGCTGATTTACGATGATCGCATAGATTCCGTATATGGATTCGAATTGACACGCGAGGGCGACCGCCTTTACGTGTCTTTTTACGTTGACGTTGCGGACGAAACTATCCCGATGGAGGTGACGATTTAATGGCGTATGAACAACAAACGTCCGCCGCGATACTCGACCGGATGCTGGACGCGTCGCCCTCCGATATTGATAAGCGGCAGGGTTCGGTCACAAACGACTTGCTCACGCCAGCCGCGATCGAACTATCGCTTGCTTACGCAGGCTTGGACACCGTGCTGCAGCTCGGATTCGCAGATACGACGGCGGGAGAATACCTCGATAAACGCGCGGCTGAGTACGGCCTGACACGCAAGCCTGCGGTAAAAGCATTCGGTACATTAACGTTTGCCGGTCCTGATGGGACTGTGATTCCGGCGGGTACACTCGCAAGCACTGGCGGCGACTCTCCGGTTTATTTCGTGACCAAGGCGGCCGCAATCATAGCAGGCGGTACCGCAACCGTGGCGGCAGATGCGCAGGAGGCAAGCGCGGCCGGAAACGTCGGTATCGGATTGGTCAATACGCTGCTCGGCGATCTTGTCGGCATAGTTGCGGTAACAAACACGGTCAATTTCGAGGGAGGCGTCGACTCTGAATCCGATGCGTCGTTATTGGCGCGATACATCGAACGTGCTCGGCGCCCGGCTACTTCGGGCAACTCGAATCAATACCGCCAATGGGCGCTTGAGATACCCGGCGTTAGTGACGCGAAAGTGTATCCGATATGGAACGGACCCGGCACCGTTAAAGTCGTACTCTTGGACGACGATAAGACCGCGCCGGATGCTTCGGTCGTAACCGCGGCACAAACGTATATCGATCCCACACAGGACGGCACTGGTCAAGGCGCGGCCCCGATTGGCGCAATCGCTACGGTCGTCGGCGCGAAGGAAGTCGCCATCAACGTAAACGTAGACGTAGACTGGGCGCCAGGCTATTCGTCGGTATTTACGCCGAGGGTCAAATCGGCCATTGAAGCGGAGGCATTAACGGTCAATAGCGGTTATGGCGGCAGCATTGACGATACTCAGGCGGGGGCAAGCGGCGGAAGATGCGTCAAATTTACGTACGTGACGAACGGAAACAGTAAGGCGACGATTAGCGGCGAAACGCTCGCGAACATGCTCGGGAAGGCCGGGCAATATAAAATTCGTGCCCGCGTTAAGGTGAGCGACACCACATCGACTACTAAGTTCTTCGTCCTGTCCATGCAAAATCCGCAGACATTAACGCCGTTCGAACGATATCAAGGCTCCGGAACTCCAACGGATGATGAGCTTATGTTTTCTCCGAGACAGTTAAGCACGGATTGGACGTGGGTGGAGCTGCCGTTTTATTGGGATGGAATCCAGCCGATTGAACTTTGGACAGGTCGACCACACAACTTAATTGAAGGAGTGACATTGTGGGAAGACCAAGTCGAATTTATCAGCGAAGACGGCGACTCGAAGGCTCCTGCGGATGTCCAAAAGCAAGTCGAAGACGGAGTTCGGGCGTACCTTAAGTCGCTCGCATTTGCGGACCCACTCGTTAGGATCACACGTATCGCGAACATCCTGCTCGATATTCCGCCAATCGTTGACTATCGCAACCTGACGATAAACGGCGGCACCGGCAACGTCGCAATTGCGGACGGCGAGGTCGCGGTGCTCGGGACGGTGACGATTACGTAATGCGGACACTAAGCGAAATTAAGCGCGACATGCACGATTACCTGCCGAAATACTATGAAGGTATCGAGGCCGCGGATAACATTCTCGATCGCGAGGCCGAAGAGTTGGCGCGGCTTAACGCAAGCATTGACGACGTGCTGGCGCAATTCTTTATCGAAACAGCAACGTGGGGGCTTGCGTCATGGGAGCGCATTTTCGGCGTTACGACTGACCCATCGAAATCGTACGAACAGCGGCGCGAGATCCTGCTCGGCAAGCTGCGCGGCGTCGGTAAGGTGGACGCGGAACTCATTAAGAACGTGGCGTCAGCGTATGCGAACGGGGAGGTTGCGGTTACGAACAAGGCCGCCGAATATACGATCGTGATTACGTTCGTGAGTTCGATGGGCGTGCCGGCGCAGATCGACGCGCTTAAGGCGGCCGTACGCGATATTGCACCGGCGCATATGGCGATTGATTACGTGTTCCGTTTCTACACGTACGCGGAACTTAAAGCGAGCGGAAAGACTTACGCGCAGGTGGCGGAAACCGGCAAAACCTACGCTGAATTATATAATCGGGGGATGACGTAAGAATGGCGAATACACCAAATTTAAAACTGCCGCTAGTGGACGCGAACGCCACGGCGGACGTGCCGCGGGACATGAATGCGCTGGCCCAGGCGGTGGATACGAACGTTAAGGCGGCACTTGCGGACGTGACGGTGCCTGACGCGAGTTTGACGAAAAAAGGGATTACGATGCTGTCAAATGCAACGGACGGGACGCGGGAAGATGTGGCGGCGACGGAGAAGGCTGTGAAGACTGCTAATGATCGAGCGGTTACGGCTGAATCAAACTCAAAATCATATGCCGATACTCAGATAGCATTTACCAAGGTGCAGATACAGCAGGAATCTAAACAAGATATTCGGGGCTTGGAGCGCGAGCTGGCGAACCTCAACCTTCAGCTGGAAGCGTCCAAACGGGTACCGAGCGGAGTCACCTTCGGCAGCAACTTTGCAGATTCTTTCGGTATGACGATCGACACGACAAAGACGGTCACAACTGCCGCGTTATCTGTAGGTGCGATTTCCATCCCAGTAGAGTCCGTTACTGGCTTAGCTGCTGGCATGGAGGTCACGATTTTTGATGACGTGAACATCGAGCGTATGACGATCACATCTATCAGCGGCAGCACGTTGACTATTCCAGCATTAGCTAGAGCGTATAAAGCAAAGGCGAGTGTGGCGCGAACGTCTGCCGTGATAGATACAGTTAATAAGTGCGCTAAGTTTGGCGGGTGGAGTACGCAGGTTAATATAAACGTAGCGGATTCTACAGTAATTTCAGGTTCCACCTATACTATAAATGGTAACGGACGCAAGCTGGTAAGGTTAAGTAATAATTGGCTTGTTACGTGTGCATACCTTCCCGGCTCTGGTAACACATCAATCATGGTTAGTAAAGATGACGGAAATACGTTCACCCAACTAGTAGTATTAACATTCGGATACGAAGAGAGTTATCTTGCATCGTTTGGAACACGAATATTCGTACTTCAAATAAACAACAGCAAAACCGCGCAATGCGCTTCTGTTACAATAGACGCACTAACAGGCGCCATAAGTAATATAAGATATCCAGACTCCGCACAAACCGAATTTAGCAGCGGCGCGTCCCTAGTTATTAACGAAGCCGGAACCGAAATACACGCGGTATGGACGTCTAAAAACAGTTCTTATCCGAATAGCTTTAATATTCGATATGCAAAAGGAACTATCAACAACTTATGGGACGTAACGTGGGGTGCTGCACAACAAGTGACCCCAGAAGGCGTAGCTACAGCAAATTGGAATCTTCCATCCGTGGTATTGACCGCTGATGGTTCGCCTCAGATTTTTGCGCGATTCGTCACAGTGAATGCAAACTATGTACGTTCCCTAACCCTAGATTCGGGGTCATGGGGATATAGAAACATTTATACACCGGGTGATTATCCAATAGCATATCCATCCGTCGCATTCGTGCCTAAAAGCATTAACGGCCTTGCAAACGGTCGGATATGGGTTGCTTGGCAAGGGTCAGATAGCACTGATTCGAGCGCGTACAACATCTTTATTTCTTATTCTGACAATGGCGGAGTTTCTTGGTCGACGGCGCAGAAGATAACAAATGGGAATACTGTTTCGATGTGGTACCCATCCCTAACAGTTAACAAAAACAACAAAGTTTTTATCGTGTTTAATGTTGGTTCTGTTGGAGGTGGCATGAAACAAGCTTCTTACGACGGGAAGAATTGGATTGTATCAGACGTAATAGCGGGCAGCACATACCCAACTACCACTAGCGCCTTGCTTGATTTCACATTAGACTTCGAGCAACCACCTTTTGTATGCAAAACTTCGCAAAAGATAGCATTCTATGGCCGTTGGGTGAAAGGGAGTGAAACACCAATCACAGAAAACGACATCCGCTTTAAACTCAAGGACACCGACGAAGCCGTGACGTGGGTACAGCATGACGCCGGATTAACCGTGTCAGCTGCTCTGAACGGTCAGACGATGGACAAGACGACCGCCGGGAATGAGGATCAATTCGTTAAGGCGTTGACGGCATCCGGCCCTGCTGAAATCCGGTTGACTATGAAACGATCTTCAACGTCTGATAACGTTAAGATAAATAAAATATTGGGAGGCGTTGGCTAATGCAATATATTGACATCAAAGATTCAACGATCAATTTTGTTAACGAGGACAAGGACCCGCAGAAGCAAACTGAGCAAATGGGTGCTGACCTTGGAAACCTGCTGATGGAAAGTGCCATGGATAAGGCCACAATCATGCAGCTGGAGGATACCGTGGGCAATCTGTTGCTTGAAGTCGCAATGCTGAAAGGAGGTGCTGCATAATGTGGTATTCAACGGTTAAACGCTTTTACGACAACGGACATCCGGCATATACAGACGAGAGCCTAAAAACCTTCGTCGTCGCCAAGATGATTTCGGCCGAGCAATATAAGCAGATCACAAACATCGAATATATAGCCTAAGAAGCGCCCGTAAAATACGGAGCGCTATTTTTATGCCCTCGGGAGTGGTCCGGGGGCTTTTTACGCTTAGGGAGGGCGGAGGGTCCAACGTGGAACAAACGCTATTAGACGTAGCGGCTAAGAATGGCATATTTGCGCTGCTGACCGTCATCATCGGATATATACTTTGGCGCGAGATGCGCCGAATGCAAGACGAATCGAAAGCGCGAGAGGAACGCCTTAGTGCGGACGCCAAGGCGGAACGCGATCGGATGCACTCGGAAGCCGTTGCGCGCGAAGAACGCATGAATACAGATGCGCGCGAAAGGGAAGACCGCCTCATGAAGTTGGCGGAGGGATTGACGGATCAGTTCGAAACGCTCGCGAGTCGGTACGAATCACTGGCGCTTGATGTCCGCGATATCAAATCGGTAGTTCACGGAAAGGAGTGACGCAAGAATGACGTTAACACTTGAATACGTACGTTCGAAGTCCGCGTCTAAACTGACCGGACTTTTTCCCGTCGTTAAAGCGGCAGCCGAGGCGCTAATTATTCGCTGCTATAACCGCGGTGTTCCGATCGTCATTACGCAAGGACTTCGGACCATTGCGGAGCAGGACGCTTTATACGCGCAGGGACGGACGAAGCCGGGGGCGATCGTAACCAACGCAAAGGGTGGATACTCAAATCACAACTTCGGTATGGCGATTGACTTCGCGTTACTAATGCCGGATGGGAAATCGGTGTCCTGGGACATGAAGCGCGACGGTAACTGCAGCGGAACAGCTGACTGGTACGAAGTTGTTGCGGAAGCGAAGGCGCTCGGCTTTGCGTGGGGCGGCGATTGGTATTCGTTCAAGGATTATCCGCACTTCGAGATGATGTTCGGATTCACTTGCGCGCAGATCCGCGCAGGCAAACGACCGACTCAGGCGCAAATAGATGCGGTTTACGCGTTATTTAAAAACGAGGAGGAATGCGAAATGACAGCGGAGGAAAAGGCTGCGTTTAAGTGTCTGCAGGAAATGGTTGAGGCGCAGGCTAAGAAGATCACAACACTTGAGAGCAACGCAAAGATGGCGGCCATTCCGGTATGGGCTGTCGATGCGTGCGATGCTGCCAAACGTGCGGGCGTGATCGATACGACGGCCGGCGGCTCATACGACTTCTACCGACTGATTACCGTGCTCTATCGGCGTGGATTCTTTAACGAAAGGGGTGTCGCGTAATGAAACGGAAATTAGCATCGCGTAAGTTTTGGGCGCTATTGGCTGCGCTGGCAACATCGGTATTAACAGCGGCTGGAGCCGGCGAGAATACGACGCTGCAGGTTACGGGAATTATTGCGGCTGTCGGCGCATGTGTTGCGTATATACTGGCGGAAGGAATTAGCGATGCAGCCGGTGCTAAAAATAACGAAGACAAAACTGAATAATAAATGCGCCCATCGGCGAGTTTCTGCGTATGAAAACGTAGGGATTTCGTTGGTGGGCGCCTTTTCTTTTTGTGGACGCGTAAACGAATCTAGTGGTATTATTTAGGGGATACCGGAGGGATGTATATTATGTCTGAAGCTGAAAATAAACAAACGGAAATTTCAAGCAATAGTAATAGGACTATCAAATATATAATTGGAATTTTTGGGGTATGTATCGTAGTTATGATAGTCGTGTTAGCATTAGGATTAGGTAAAGATGATGGTGCGTCGGACGATCCTTATGTTGCGCTGAATGTAGTCCCGAAGGTTGGCGATAACGTCACGGTCGGACCGTTTAGCGTTAAGATTACGAATGCTGAGCGAAATGGGAACACGGTGGTCCTGAGCGTAACGGCGAAAAACGAATCGAGTAAATCCGATGATTTATATTCCGAACAGTTTAAGTTGCGGGATGACAATGGCCGCGTGTATGATAGCGTACCTGGTGCGTCATTGGTTAATGTTAATCCCGGTATCGAAAAGACCACGAAGATTAGTTTTGAAGTGCCGGAGAGTGCCGCAAACATGTCGGCTACCATTGACGAAAAGCTTTTAAGTTCGACGCACAAAACAGTCGACATCGGCCTATAACCGTAAACGCAAGTAGGACCGCTCATTATGGGCGGTCTTTTATTTTGCCTCCGCCTAATTTTGCGTCAAGCGACCGCAACTTCTCCATGTTGTCCGTATCCAATCCGAGATACTTCCGCATCAATATTCCGCCCTCAGCTCGCACGAGTCCGTCCAATAACGCAAACTTCCGCTGATATCCCCGACACAAATACTGCGCCTCATACCCGCGCTCCGTCCGCTGCATATCGAGAACTTTTATGCCGCGTTGCTTAAACTCGCGCCGTAGCTCCGTTAAATCGTATGTAACGCGGTCCATTGCGGCCGTTATGATCTCCGCATAAGGCTCCGGTGTCTTTACCGCGGCATTGATGACGCTGATATCGCGCTCGAACGCCGACAATACGATCGGAAGTAATATATACGGTTTGATGAGCGCGTGATCCTCTTCGGTGATTCCTGGCGGCATGGTGGCGCCTCCTTTATTGCGAACGTACATTCGTAATTATAGCGCGATTCGGTCAGATCAGCAACGACATTACATCGGCCAGAAATCGTCAGCGCTTACGTTCTCTCCGGATAGTTTACGTGCGGCATCGACCAATTTGCGCATAGATGTTCCGTTTGGGTAGTACGACGGATTGTTACAGACGCGTGTGAGCGTATCGCGGCCGAGCTTCGTTATCTCGCGTATTCGTTCCTGCGGAATGTTCCTCCGATCGAGGAATGCGCCATACTTACTCCGCCTTTTCCCGAGTCCCATTTCGATCACCTCATCCATAGCGTGGACGAGTCTATCAATTTTTATACGAGCACTTCCGCAAAAATGCGGAAAGATAACCAAGCTGACCTACATATGTATCTATCACACAAACACAAAGGAGAGTGTTGATATGGTTAGCTTGGTTCCGTTTGTCCAGTTGGCTGTCGTCGGTGTCGTCTCACACGCGATCGAGCGCAAAGTGGAGCGTGCCGGCCACGGAGGTCGGGTCGTCCTTATCCGGATGTCTACGTATGTAATTTGCGGTTGCATTGCCTTGTACCAATGGCGGATAGCGCTGCGGATGTTGGGGCACGCATTTGGCCTTCACGTGCCCTG
The DNA here is from genome assembly GCF_004001045.1 of Paenibacillus chibensis. Classification (GTDB taxonomy): domain Bacteria; phylum Bacillota; class Bacilli; order Paenibacillales; family Paenibacillaceae; genus Paenibacillus_AQ; species Paenibacillus_AQ chibensis. Next base: position 6,904 of record NZ_BIMK01000007.1, on the reverse strand, counting down.
GTGACGTATGTAATTACGGCTGGTTTACGTATGCAATTGCGTATGTTTCACGACATATGTAATACGGGCTTTTTATCGCGTTGTGACGCGGAAAATAAATTATGTAAGGAGCGGCGCGAATGGTAGTGAGCGGAGTGACGGCGGCGGCCGCAAAGTTAATCGGAGTTGGCGGAAGCAGTACGGCGGCCTGGCTCGTATGGCGCGGGATGCCGGATCAAAAGTTCAGGCGTGATCTCAACGGACTATTCCGGACCGGCGACTTGTACCGCAAGATCATCGGATATAAAGGACGAGTGCTGCGGTCGTACCCGTCGGTCAAGCGCGTGAACATTTATCTCGATCGAAAAGAAGCCGCGTTTGTGCTTCCGGTAGGACTGGACCCGGCAGTCATCGTAGAGCATGCGTGGCTATTCCGCCAAGTGTTCGGACAATATGCGGAAATCACGACGGCCGAGGATGCGCGAACATTCGTGATGCGCGTCTACAATGGACCGCTGACCACGTTCGATTATGACGCGGAGGCCGTTGCGGAGTGTGTACTCGGAATGGATCTGCCGATATACGTGGGGAAATCGAGGGCTGGCGATGTCACGTACGATATGATCCGGAATCCTCATCTGCTTATATCCGGAGAGACCGGCGGCGGCAAATCGGCGGGCCTGCGCTCGGTACTTACGACGCTAATACGGAGCTGCGGCGACCGTCTCGAATTGTACTGCGCCGACATGAAGGACTCGGAATTTCACGTATTCAAAGGCATAGCCCGCGAAGTGGTAACGGAAGAACGCGACTTGGAACGCACATTGATGTTTCTAGGGCGGGAGATGAAACGTCGTGGGTCATTATTGGCCGCGGCTGAGGTGGCGCACATTAACGACTTGCCGACGGATAAGCGGCCGCCTTATATCGTGCTGGCTATCGATGAGGTTGCGCTAATAAAAGGCGTGAAGCGTATTATGGACGGAATAGAGCGGATAAGTACGATTGGCCGCGCGCTCGGCGTATTCCTTATACTATCGATGCAGCGGCCGGACGCGGACGTACTCGACGGCAAGCTGAAGAACAATCTAACGGTTCGCATATCCTTCCGCCAGGCAGACGCAATAAACAGCCGGATTGCGATCGGTAGCGACGAGGCGTCCGCGATATCAAACGATGAGAAGGGGCGCCTGGTGCTTAAATTTAACGGACTGACTTACGTACAGGGGCCGCACTTAACGTTAGAGGCCGCGCGGGAGCTGTTGAAGCCGTATAAACGCGCGGAGGAATCTAAGTCTGCGCCGGAACCTGCGGAAGATCCAGCGGATATTATCGAATTGGGGGTACTCGAATGAATACGCGTGATAAAGCGATACTGGCGGACCTCGAACGTTTCAGATGCCTGACGCGCGATGACATTGCGGAATTATACTTCGCTCACACACGCCATCCCATTACGCAGACGAACCTCGTGCTCAAGCGGCTGCGGCGGGACGGCCACGTTAAATGCGCGACGGATCGGCGTAAGTACGTTTACTTTCCGCAGGAGCAGCGCATGAAGCCAGACTCGCAAAAGGTGGCGCATTTCCTTGCGATCGCGGACGTGTACCGACGGCTACGGAACGCAGAGGTGCCGCGAGTATTCGAGGTCGAGCCGAAGCTTGGCGGGAAGGGGCGGCCGGAACCGGATGTGTTTGCGATATGGAAAGCGTCACCGTGGTATATCGAGGTCCAGCGGACGACATATACGGATAAGTACATGGCGGAAAAGTTGAACCGATTTGAGGCGTATTACAATTCCGGCGAGTGGGAACGGGCGGCGTGGCAGCCTGCGAATAAGAAAGTGTTCCCGTACGTGTGGATAATCGCGGAGACCGGTGATAAAAAATATAACGTTGGGGTGCGTCCATTTCCGGTGTATCAGGCGAGTATTGACGAGATGATGGCGCGCATAAAACGATAGCAAGACGCATAGATTGTAGAAACGCTCAAACTAACGTATAATAAAGCGTGTGGCCAAGCGCACAGTACCGCGGGCTACGAAAATACATCACGTATAAATGAACGATGAGGTCCTCGTGTAGTTAGCGAAGATTTAACGAGTAACATGCGAATAAAATGCCGCTGTGACGCGGTTTTTAACGTATATATTGCGCACAGGACTTAAAATCCTGCGGTAGGTGACTACCGTACCGGTTCGATCCCGGTCCTCGGCATCCTTAGCCTCGATGAATTGAGGCCATCCAGTACATAGCAAAGCCCCGATGGGTTCTACCCATCGGGGCTTTTTCATGTGCCGAAAATGTGAAACTTATGGTTTTGTTGTTTGTAATATACCTATCGAGGGTATACTATATTTACAGACAATATTAACGAGGAGTGAATGGAATGAAGAAACAAATCGCGGTACTGGGGATTGGGCTTATGGTAGCTTTAAGCGGCTGCGGAAACGACAGCAAGGATGCGGCTTCAGACAGCAGTACAGCCGATCATAGCACCGCGCAAGACAGTCAAGCTGCCATGAATGACTCGCATACGGAGATGGATCATAGCGGAATGGATCAATCCGAAATGAACCATTCGGGCTCAAGCGAGGTACCGCAGGGACTGCGCAAGGCCGACCATCCCGCTTTTCCGATCGGGAGCCAAGCCGTGATGAGCGCGGATCACATGCCGGGTATGAAAGGTGCTACAGCGACGATCGTCGGCGCCTATGACACCATGGTATACGCTGTCAATTATACGCCGACAACGGGCGGAGAGCCCGTCAAAAATCATAAATGGGTAATTCAGGAGGAATTGAAGAACGCAGGCGATAGGCCTTTTGCCAAAGGGGATCACGTGGTGCTCGAATCCGATCACATGAAAGGGATGAAAGGTGCTGAAGCGACGATCGAATCCGCTGAACGGACGACTGTATATATGGTGGATTATACGCCGACGACAGGCGGAGAGCCGGTAAAGAACCATAAATGGGTAACCGAAAGTGAACTGTCTGCAAAATGATGCATCCGCACAAGCCAATCTCATAATGAATATCCAGGAGCTTCCCTAAGGGGAAGCTCATTTTTCTATGGATCATGCAGGATTTTACATTCTGCAGATATGGCTGTATGTTGCCTGGGAATTCGCTCCGGTTATCTATTTCGATGCACAGGTGATCCAGGAGAAAGCAAGAAAGGCTTGGGTCACCTTAAAGTAATAGGTTAATATAGTATTATAGTAGAGACACCGGAGAGGAGAAATGGAAGAGATGTTTGATAATGATTGGGACGAGCAGCTGAGGGAGGAAGTGGATAAGCCGTACTTTAACGACCTGCGCTACGCGCTTGCCAAGGAATATAAATTACATACGGTCTATCCTTCCAAGGAGAATTTGTTTCAGGCGCTGAAGCTGACGTCCTATGAACATACCAAAGTCGTCATTTTAGGGCAGGACCCTTACCACGGGCCGGGACAGGCGCATGGGCTGAGCTTTTCCGTGCTGCCTGGGGTAAAAATCCCCCCATCCCTCGTGAACATCTATAAAGAGCTGCACAGCGATCTCGGAGTACCGATTCCGAACAACGGATATTTGGTTCCATGGGCCAAGCAAGGCGTGCTGCTGTTGAACACGGTGATGACCGTGCGCGACGGCCAGGCGAATTCGCATAAGGGTCTCGGCTGGGAACGGTTTACCGATGCGGTCATCGAAAAGCTGAACGAGCGGGAGAAGCCGGTGGTGTTTATTTTGTGGGGAAGCCATGCCCAGAAAAAAGGCGCATTCATCGACCGCCACAAGCATCTGGTGCTCGAGTCGGTGCATCCCAGTCCTTTGTCGGCGCATCGCGGTTTCTTTGGCAGCCGGCCATTCTCCAAAGCGAACGCTTTTCTCGCATCGCAAGGCATGGAGCCAATTGATTGGACCCTATCGAACATCTGAACCATGCGCAAAAAGGCGGGCTGATCAGCCCGTCTTTTTTCATTCCATCATGTCATCCACTTTTTCGGATAGGAAAAGGTTATAGATGCGGACAATGATGATTTTGGCGACCATATAGACCGGAATGGCCAGAATCACGCCGAGAATGCCGGAAATGTCGCCGCCGATCAGGAGCAGGACGATGGTTGTCAGCGGATGGATATCGAGCTGTTTGCCGTAGATGATCGGCGTTAGCAGGTTATCCTGAATCTGCTGCGCGACCACGATGACCACAAGTGACCATATCGCCGTCGAAGGGGAGTCGATAAAGCCGACAATGACGACGGGAACGGAAGCGATGACGGCCCCGACATACGGGATCAGGTTCAGAACGATCGAGATCAGTGCAAGCAGAAGCGAGTATGGCAGCCCGATAATCAAAAACCCGATGTACATGAGCGCCCCAAGGATGATATTCAGCAGGACGCGTCCCACAATGAAATTGCTCAGCGCCGAGTCGATTTCCCGCAGCGCTTCATGTCCGTCCTTGCGGTATTTGCGCGGCAGCAGGTGCAGCAGAATAGGCATCAGCTTGCTGCTTTCCTTCAGCATGTAATAGAGGACGATGGGCACGGTAGCGATAATGACAACGACGTTGGAGACGACCGAAATAAAGTTCGACACCGAATTGGTAACCGTAGTGATCAGCTTGTTGAGATATTCGCTGATTTTCGCCGTCAGATCGGATTCGCTCGGTATCATTTTGGAGATAAAGCGGTTTTGCTGGAGCTTTTCAAACTGCTTTTGGAGGTCTTGCACAAAATAGGGAGCGTTATCGGCAAAATTAATGACCTGTTCGCGCAGCGTCGGCCACACCAGAATCGAGAACAAAACGATGAGTCCCACAAAAACCAGGTAGATGAGCAGGATGGAGATGGGCCGCGGCCAGCGGTGTTTTTCAAGAAAATTTACGATGGGGCGGAGAAGGTAGTACATGAAACCGGCAAGCATGACCGGTACGATCATGATATTGAACAACAGAACGACCGGATTGAATATGAAACTGACTTTGGAGCCCAGGTAAATAATCAGAAGCGCGAAAATAACTCCCAGACATGTACGAAAATATTTGCTTTGCAGCAAGCGAATCCCCCCAGCTTTCTATGTATACCATTCATATTTTTATCTCTATACCCTTTTAACCAATATAGAGGCGGCTGATTCATCCCGGCAGCTGCGCGTTATGGTCCGATATGCCTGCTGGTCATTATTACTCCTGTGAACTTCGGTTCATGCTTAGATTTTGGACTCTCTGGGCCTAGAATTCCGACAGGGTGTTTTTTAATGCGCTGGCAAAGGGTAAAGCTATTACATACGAAAATATAAAGGATTGAGGAGGAGGATGAGGATGAAGCAACTTATTTTGTCTGTATACCGCACCAGACAGGATGCCGCCTTGGCCATTTATCAGCTTTTGGAGAAGGGGTACGAGAAAAAGGATATATCCGTCCTGGGAAAAAATAAAAAGGAGCTCTCGATCATCAGCCGGGATACGGGGCTGAAAAAACCGGAGTCCGGTATAGGCAACACGGGGCTGTTTGGTGAAATTAAAGATTTGATTACCAGCATGGAGCTGCAGTCGGAGATCCTCTGGGTGATAGGACCGGCGGCAAGAAAACTGGCGGGAGCGGAGATTGGAACTAAAACGGATGGTTTGGTGGTGGGGTTGATCGGACTTGGCATTCCCGAGGAAGACGCCCAAAAATACGAGTGTTGCCTGATGAACGATCACATCATCATCATGATGGTATGCGAGCGCAGGGACGGACGGGGGATCCGCGCCATTTTAGAGGAACATCACGCGGTAGCCATCTAGCATTAATAGATGATGCGGCGGTTTACCTGTACAGGCGTTCCATACAGCAGACTGAGCCGACGCGCTTCTTCCGTGACCCGGGCGAGCATGGCATGCAGACGCTGGCTGATGGGGCGGATGGTTTCTTTTACTTCGCCGTGCACGATGACGTCAAAAACGATCATAGTATTCTCCTCCAATTCATAGCCTTTGTTCTATCTGTTTTCATGATAAAATAGAGTTGTTAACAGAAGATGAACGGGAACCAAGATCTGCGTTAAAATTGGCTGTTAACATCGGCATGACATTCGGGGAATATAATGGCTGTGGAAATGTACGTACATAGGGAGGCGAATGAGGCTTGGGAAACGTGGTTAATTTTGCGCACAGGGGCTCTTCCAAGGTGTGCCCTGAGAACACGATGGCTGCTTTTAAAAAAGCATTGGAGCAGGGAGCCACCGGCATAGAGACGGATGTGCAGCTCACAAAGGACGGTCACATGGTTCTGATTCATGATGAAACCCTCGAGAGAACGACCAGCGGCAGCGGATGGGTGAAGGATTATACGCTGCAGGAGCTGAGGAGCCTCGATGCAGGCGGCAAATTCGATCCGGTTTTCCAGGGAGAGGCCATCCCGACGCTGGATGAGCTGCTGGAGTTTGTGCAGGACCACGGAATCATCGTGAACATCGAGCTGAAGAACGGGGTCATTTTGTATGAAGGATTGGAACAAAAGGTCATCGAACGCGTAAGGGCGTTTCAAATGGAAGATAGGGTCGTGATATCAAGCTTCAATCACTACTCATTGTATTTATGCAAACAGCTGGCACCGGAGATCCGTACCGGTATCCTGTACATGGAAGGCCTTTTTGAACCGTGGAAATATGCCGATACGCTGCGTGCAGACGCGCTTCATGCCTACCACTATGCCGTGCTACCGGAGTTCGTGCAGGGCGCCAAGGCTTCTGGAAAAGTGTATCATCCGTTTACCGTGAACGATGTTCAAGAGATGCAGAGGCTGCTTGACGCCGGTGTGGACGGTATTATTACCGATTATCCGGATCGTCTGGCGGAGCTGTTAGCTGCCAAAGTATAAAAAGCTTCATCATCAAAAAAGCCGGTGCCTGCAAGTGAAGTGCACCCCTTAGAATAGACATTGGAAAACCCCC
>NZ_BIMK01000006.1 GCF_004001045.1 Paenibacillus chibensis | reverse complement strand
ATAATCTCATTGTAAAACATCATCTATTTGTTCAGTTTTCAAGGAACTTGCTTTCTGCTTCATTCGACATTTTTCTCGGCGAAGCAGGTCTTTATTATATCATTTTCTCTCAATCAAGTCAACACTTATTTACTTAGCATTTCTTGATTTGAAAGGCGCCGTGTTCAGCGGCAAGAAATAATATACCACGGACAACAATAGGAATGCAACAGTTTTTTCGAAAAATAAATATGTTAAAATTTTCTTGATAGCAATCCTTCTTAAACGGAACCTAGTATACGATATTCCATACCGAATATTTACTTATATATAGAGCAAACTCATATCGATTTACGGGAGGGCTTAAAATGACTCAATGGCTCAACAAGCTTCGCAAAGGCGTCGGCAGAAAGCTGGCTGCCGTCCATCGCTGGAACGCCTGGATGATTGCTTTTCTTGCGCTAAGCGGCTTGATTCTTCCTTGGGGAGCCTGGAGAGAGATTCTGGGCGCGGGAAGAGTCTGGCTGAAATGGCTTCATGTCGGTGTAGGCCTTGCGCTGCTGCTACCGGTATTGTACTATCTATTGCTCGCCGGCAAGCCCTGGTCCCTGCTCAAAGGACGGCCCGCTCAAAAGTGGAATGTAGGCATCGTTCTATTGATCATGACAGGCTGGTTTCTGTCCGGAATCGTTCTATGGCAGTTCCGTGCCTTTGGACCACGATGGTCCAACGCTGCGCTGACGATTCATGACGCGTTTACCTGGATTGGCCTGCCTTATATGATCTATCATTCCGTCACGCGCACCCGTTGGCTCAAAGAAACTCATCGCCGGAGCGTCCGAACGGATCGACCCGCCCTACAATCGGCCAGTTCCTCTCCATCAGTTACGGAACCGCTATACACCCGCAGGGCATTCCTCCGTTCCGCCATCGGCGCAGGGTTTGCTATTGCGCTTGGCCCTTCCTTTGTGAAGTGGCTCGCGACCAGTTTCACTGCTGACGGCAATGTGGAAGATCTCCTTCAAAAGGACGGCAACCATTTGGTTCCAGCCCCTCAGCCCGCGGCTGATTCCCTCCCTCCCGTCGGTGGAGGCTCCAAAGGAAGGTTCCGGATTTATACGGTGACTCCGATTCCGGAATTCGATAATTCGAACTGGTCCTTTACCGTGGACGGACTCGTCCGCAAAACGCTGAAATGGAACTGGGAAGAATTCGTCAAGCTCACGCGCACCGTACAAGTCAGCAACTTCCACTGCGTCACCGGCTGGTCCGTCTACAACAATACCTGGGAAGGCATCCCGCTGAGGCACCTCCTTGCGCAAGCCGGAGTGGAATCCGCAGCCCAGACGGTCAAATTCTACTCTGGCGATGGCGTATATACCGATTCACTAACGATGAAGCAGGCACAAATGGATGATATCATGGTCGCGGTGATGCTTGACGGCAAACCGATTCCGAGCGATCTCGGCGGCCCGGTACGTTTGGTCGTTCCGCAGATGTACACCTATAAGTCCGTTAAATGGCTGAACCGGATCGAGCTCATAGCCGAGGATCATGTCGGATATTGGGAAGCACGCGGCTACGATAAGGATGCATGGCTTCCGGACGCCAAGCGGACATGACTGACTCTCATATGCAGTCTCACTAATCAGCGTCCAAGCGCCCTGCTCATGACCGCCGAAAACAAGGCGGCGGCTTTCCCGCTGCCTGCGGTCATGTAATGATCCGCATCCGTTCTGTCAAACCCCATCCATACTGCCCCGGTCCATTCCGGCGTATAGCCGACAAACCAAAGATCGCGGTTCCCCCTGCTGCTGACGCCGGGCAAGCCAAGCTGCGTCGTACCCGTTTTGCCCGCAACAGGCCGGCTCATTCTGGCCTTCATGCCTGTGCCCTCGTTCACGACGGCGCGCAGCATGCCTGTCATACTGTCCGCCGTCGCACGCGAGATGACCTGGCGCCCATCCGGTTGATAGGCATACAGCACCCGGCCTTTTGAATCCGTAACCTGCCGCACGAGATGCGCCTCACGATAAATACCTCCGCTCGCAAACACGCTGTAAGCCTGCGCCATTTTCAAGGGAGATACGCCGGCATGAACGCCTCCGAGCGCAATGGACAGATTCGCATCCTCAGGGGCAAGCGAAATGCCAAGCTTGGCGGCAAATTGTGTCGCCTTAGTAATCCCTACCTGCTGAAGCAGCCATACGGCGGGAGCGTTCACAGATTGCTGCATCGCTTGCCTCATCGTCATTTGTCCCTGATAGATACCGCTCAGATTTTGAGGCTTGTAGCTCCCGTACGCGATCTTACGATCCTGAAGCATGCTGTCCGGCGAGAATTTCCCGCTCTCAAGGGCAGGACCATAGTCGATAATTGGCTTAAAGGCGGAGCCCGGCTGCCTGGCATCGATCACCGCCCGGTTCAAGCTGCCTGCAGCAGGATTCCGGCCTCCGGTCAGCGCCACGACCTCCCCTGTCCGATGATCCATGACCACCATAGCTGCCTCGACCTGTTGATCCTTCCCATCCGGAGGAAAGAACTCCGGATTAGAGAAGGTGTGTTCCAGTGCAGACTGCGCTGACGAATTCATTCCCGTGACGATGGTATAGCCACCCGTCTTCAGATCTTCCAGTGTTTTGCCTGTCCGCTGTGCAGCTTCCCTCAGAGCAGCATCCATATAAGAGGCCCCGGACATGGTGTTACTCGCCTGCGCCGGCGGTTGATACTTCGTATTCATAGCGGTCATCATTTCTTCATGGGAAATCAGACCTTGCCGCTTCATGATGCCAAGCACTACGCTTCGCCTTTGTACGGGCAGATCGCCCTTATATAACGGATTGTAAATGGATGGTCCCTTCGGAATGCCGGCCAGGGAGGCGATTTGCGCCACGCTGAGCTTTTTCAGGTCGGTCACCCCAAAATAATGCTCCGCCGCCGCTTTGATGCCATATTGCCCATCCCCCATGTAAATTTCGTTTAAATATAATTCCAAAATATCATGCTTGGACAAGCGTTTCTCCAGCGCCAAAGCGATGGAAGCCTCATTCAGCTTGCGCAGCAGCGTTTGGTCCCGGTTCAGATAGAGGTTCCGGACCAACTGCTGTGTAATCGTGCTGCCGCCTTCCGAAATCCGCATATGGATGGAATTGGTATAGACCGCACGCGCAATCCCTTTGTAATCCAGTCCCTCATGCCCATAAAAGCTACGGTCCTCCACAGCCAAAAAAGTGTCCAGCAGCAACTCCGGCATATCCTCCAGACGTGCCCGGAGCCTGTAGCCCGATTCCGGCAGCGGTATTTTCCGAAGCTCGGTTCCATCCGAGGCTACCAGGATGCTCGACTGCGGCAGCACCAGCTTCTCGGGATGACGCCCCACGACGATGCCTCCATACGAATGGACATAAAACAGCCCTGCCAGCACCACCACCGCACCGATGACCGCAAGATCGAACGAGAAATACAAGCTTCCCATCATCTTACGCCAGGCTTTTCCCTGTATACTGTTCATGATGCCGTCATCAGGCTTTCCAGCAGCCTTTCCAATCCGTGCGCTTCCCTTTTCAACGCTTCCCTGTCAAGCTCTGATGGCAAACTGCCCGAATCCTCAGACTCCAATGCACGAAGTAGGGATTTGATTCGTAAGATGAAGGCCATGACCTCTTCGTTGTTTAGAAGCACGGACGTTTCGTTTGGGATGAGCGGTGTAGATATTCGCTCGGCTGAAATCGAAGCCATACTTGTACGGATGCGGCGCAGGTGTCCGGCCAATGCCTTCAGCTCTCCGCCGGAGGTAACCTCCAGTTCGCTGAAAGCGCCCCGATTCGCCAGTTCCTCCGCCGCTCTCACGATCTGCTTCATGTCACCCGCTAGCTTTTGCGAGCGAAGCATGAACAAACCTGCAAACACGGTAAAAAACAAGGCGGCGGCAATCGGCGTTCTGCCAATATAATTCACCAGACCATGCGCTAGCCTGGCCAAAAACGAATCGGGCGAAACGTGAGCATAGGACCAACTAAACACGCGGTAAGCCAAAAAGAGGACGACACCGCTCAGCAAAGCGCTTCCCGTCAGTATGTACAGATAAGCGGCGCGAACCGTTAACCATTTTCTCAAGACTTGGACCTCCTCCCTGCATAAGGGGAAAACGACATCAACCTATGCACAAAAGGATACCGGCCAATTCTTAATAAACACCCGCGAAATTCTTAACATTCCCTTAAAATAAGCCGCAAATAGGAATCGGGCTCCAAGAAGGAAGACCATGCTGCGAACTCCATGACTCAAGGCTAGTCTTCAGCCACCGGAAAACGGGTGACAAAGTCCGTCCGGTACATATCGCTTTGAGCCGTAATGCTTCCTTGATGACGGTCGATAATTCCCTTGGCGATGGCCAGGCCCAGACCCGATCCGCCGGTATGCTGCGAACGGGATCGTTCCGCCCGGTAAAAACGTTCAAAAATATGCGGGAGGTCTGTCTCCGCGATCATCTCTCCAAAGTTGCTGATCCGTACCACTGCCTGATCTCCTTCCCGTTCAAAGGATACCTCCAGCTTCTTTCCCTCTCTGCCATACCGGATTGCATTGGCGATCAGATTTTCATAGGCTCTTACCAGTTCATAAGGTGCTGCCAGAATCCATAATGCTTCCCGGGTATGATCTTTGATCGTGCAGGCCATGTCCGCCATGTCCAGATCCGGCACAGCCTCCTCGACCAGCTGGCGCACGAACGCCTTCAGATCAAGCCTCTCCAGCACAAGCGGCGGACCGCCGCTGTTGACCCGTGTATATTCGAACAAATCATCGATCAGCTTGCGCAGCACCTGAGTTTTCTGATAAGCGATATCCACGTAATACCGCATCTCCATCTCGTCCCGGCAGCGGTCCTGCTCAATATACTCCAGAAAGCCGAGCACCGAAGTCAAAGGGGTCCGCAAGTCATGGGAAACGCCTGTAATGAGCTCGTTTTTCGACTGAACCGCCGTCCGCTCCTCCATCAGGGAATGCTCCAGCCGCTCGGACATGATATTGATATTTTCGGCAAGTACGCCGAGCTCATCCGTTGTTCGGACCTCAATCCGGTGGGGCTCTCCTACCTTGGTCATTTTTTGGATGCCTGCGGTGATCTCCTCGAGATAGGAGATGATTTTACGCGTGAACAGAAAAAAGAAGATCAAAAAACTGACTACTCCCGCAGCGAAAAGCAGCGGCGCCGAGCCAATGTGGTTAATGATCCATTTCAGCGCCGTCGTGTATGGGGACGGTTTCGTCTCGGGACTCACGTAAAGCGAGGAATTCACCAGCTGATAGACCGCCGTCAGCAGCGCTGCGCCGGACAAAATGCTTAATATAAAAGCCCAAATGAATTTCCAGCGGATCGTGTTGATGTATTTGGCGTTCATCTGTTCATCCCACCTCCAGCTTTCAGGACGGCCCGTCCAATTTATAGCCTACTCCCCACACCGTCTGCACGTAGCGTGGGCGTTTCGGGTCAACTTCTACTTTTTCGCGGATTTTGCGCACATGGACCATGACCGTATTCCCCCCGTCCAAAAAAGGTTCATTCCATACGTTGTTGTAAATCTGCTCCATGCTGAGCACTTGTCCCTGATGCCTTGCGAGCAGCTCCAGAATCGCGAATTCCCGTGGCGTTAATTTGATCTTCCTTCCGTCTGCGCAAACTTCGTGCTTGCCGGTGTCGATGACCAGATCCTCGAAGACCAGCTGATCCTCGTTCCCCTTCACCGATGCTTCTTTATTGAGTTTATGATAGCGGCGCAGCTGCGATTTGGCTCTGGCCACAAGCTCCAGCGGGTTAAAGGGCTTCCCGACGTAGTCGTCTGCGCCGATGCTGAGCCCGTGGATCTTGTCCATGTCCGTATTTTTGGCAGACAGCATGATGATCGGCACATTGCGTTCCTCGCGAATTTTCATGCAGGCGGCTATCCCGTCAAGCTTCGGCATCATCACATCCAAAATGATCAGATCGACCTCTTCCTGCTGGAGCCAGCGCAGCGCTTCCAATCCGTCATAAGCTTTCAGGAGCCGGAATCCTTCATTGGAAAAATAAATATCGAGCAGCTTAACGATTTCCTTCTCGTCATCGACGATTAATATGGTTTCTTTTCTCACAGAAAGGTCCTTTCGAATCTCATATGCATTCATTTTTTCTTTATATTAACAAAGATTCCAAGGATGTGGCGCCCCTAAAAACGACAATGTCGGCATGAAGGACAAACAAAAAGCCCTGAACCCTTTTTTCGAAGGGTCAGGACTTTCTGGTCGAATCCTAACATTGTTAAGCTTCTTCGTTCAATAAGCGGACAAATTCATCCTCGTCCTCGATCACCTGGATGCCGAGCTGTTGGGCTTTGGCCAGCTTGCTGCCGGCCTTTTCGCCCGCAATGACCAGATCCGTTTTCTTGGATACACTGCCAGTCACCTTCGCTCCCAGCGCTTCCAGCTTCTCGGCCGCCTCATCGCGGGTCAGCTGATGCAGTGTCCCGGTCAGTACGACCGTCTTGCCGCTGAAGAAGGAGTCCGTACTTACGACTCTCGGCGCTTCCGGCGCCTTGGCTTCGACGCCCAGCGAGAGCATTTTTTCGATTCCCGCCTGCATGAACGGATCCGCGAAGAAACCGACGATGCTGTCGGCAACGATCCCGCCCACATCCGGCAAGGCGATCAATTCCTCCACTGTCGCATTCATGATGGCGTGCAAATCGCGGAAATGCTCCGCGAGCATTTTGGTCGTTGATTTGCCGGTGTTCGGGATGCCAAGCGCAAACAGGAAGGAAGCAAGGTCTCTGCTTTTGCTCTGCTCCAGCGCCTCCAGCAGATTGTTCGCCTTCTTCTCGCCAAAGCGGTCGAGCTTGATCAAGTCCTCGAACGTCAGTGTATACAGGTCCGCAGGCTCACGCACATTCAGCTCGTTGTACAGCTGCTCGGCCGTCATCACGCTGAATGTCTCAATATCCATCGCATCCCGCGACGCAAAGTGGGTGATCCGCCCGATAATCTGTGGCTTGCAGTCCAGGCGGTTATTGCAGAACAAATGGGCGCCGCGCTGCTCCAGCGGAAATCCGCAGGCCGGGCAGTTTTCCGGGTAGACGATCTCTTCCCCATCGCTCTCCTCGGTCACTTTCCCCAAAATTTCCGGGATGACATCGTTGGAGCGGCGGATAAAGACGCGGGTGCCCAGCGCATGCTTGAGATTTTTGCGTTTGATATCGCCGATGTTATTGAGCGTGCAGTTCTGCACGGTTACCCCGGCAAGCTCGACGGCTTCCACGCGCGCTACCGGCGTGATTTTACCCGTACGTCCCACTTCCCAAGAAACGGATTCCAGCACGGTCGTCGTTTCTTCCGCTTCGAATTTGTAGGCCACCGCCCAGCGGGGGAATTTGTCGGTATAGCCCAAAGCCTCACGCGTGCGCATATCGACGATTTTGATGACGGCCCCGTCGATGAGATAGTCCAGGCTGGAACGGCGTTCCTGGATATCCTGGAGCTGCTCCATCACGTCGTCGAAACGGGTGAAGTACGTAATATACGGATTCACTTTGAAATGATTGTCGCGCAGGAAATCCATCATTTCCTTGTGGCTGTCAAAGCGAATGTTATCGGAGTAACCGACATTGTAAAAGAAAGCGCTCAGGCGGCGTTCCGCCGTCGTCTTCGGATTCAGGTTGCGCAAAGCGCCAGCAGCCGCGTTCCTGGCATTCTTCAGCGGCTCGGCAGCCGTCTGGTTATAGCTCTCCAGCACCGACAGGTTCATGATGCCCTCGCCCTGCACCTCAATCGTACCTTCCTTATACGGAATGCTGAGCGGAACGGACTTGATCGTCTTGACTTGAGCCAGGATGCCCTCGCCGACAACGCCGTTGCCGCGGGTTGCCGCCTGCACCAGCCTGCCGTCCGTATAGGTCAGGTTCAGCGTCAGTCCGTCGAACTTCAGCTCTACCGCATAGCTCAGCTCAGGCAGCGGATGGTCCGGGTTTTTGCTGTTATAATCAGCCACAAGCCGGGTGGCCCGGGCGTTCCAGCTTCCCAGCTGCTCGATATTTTGCGCTTTGTCCAAGCTCCAGAGCGGAGCCAGGTGACGGTGCTGTGCAAATCCCTTCAGCAGTTCGCCGCCGACGCGCTGGGTAGGGGAATCCGGCAGCGTAATGCCGCTCTCCTTCTCCAAGGCGACCAGCTGGTCATACAGGGAGTCATACTCTTTGTCGCTGACCAGCGGCTTATCCAGCGTGTAATAATGATAGCTGTACTTATTCAGCTCGGCGACGAGCTGCTCCATGGTAAACATCGGATCCATGCGGGGATCATCCCTCCGTCGCAATTAATTTTTTTGAAAAATATATAATCTTTCTATCCTTCCACTTTCGTGATCGGCGCAAACCCTGCAAGCAGACGCTTCACGCCGACAGGCGCAGGAAAGGCGATTTGCAGCTCGGTATCGTTGCCGCTGCCTTTCACAGACACGATCGTGCCCGTGCCCCACTTGCCGTGGGAGACTTTGTCGCCGGCCTTAAGCGCGGTCAGATCCGCTGTGCTGCCGACCGCCGCGGCCTGATGCGGCACGGAGGTCGTCATCGTCACTTTGGTCTGCGAGCCGGTTGCCGTTGCGGTCGATCCGCTTAGCGACGAGTTGCCGGCGCTTCGTCCGAAATTGCTGCCGCTGCCGCCGAATCCCCGGCCGCCGTACGAGCCGCCGATGTTACCGCCGCGACGGTAACGGTCACGGGCTGCGCCGGCTTCCTCTTTGAGCTCCTCGGGGATTTCGTCCAGGAAGCGTGAAGGCGGGTTGGCCGTCGTACGTCCAAACAAGGTGCGCATCTGCGCACAGGTAAGGAACAGCTGCTTTTCGGCCCGCGTAATGCCTACGTAAGCCAGACGCCGCTCTTCTTCCAGCTCTTCGTTGTCCTGGAATGCGCGGCTGTGAGGGAACACGCCCTCCTCCATGCCTACAATAAAGACCACAGGGAACTCGAGGCCTTTGGCGCTGTGCATGGTCATAAGAATCACCGCATCCGACCGATCCTCTTCCTCGTCTTTCACCGAGTCAATGTCGGCAATCAGCGCGAGGTCGGTCAGGAAGGATACGAGCGATTTGTCATCGTTATTTTTCTCAAATTCCATCGTCACGGACAGGAACTCGTCGATATTCTCCAGGCGTGAACGCGATTCAATCGTATTTTCCCGCTGCATGTCGATGCGGTACTGGCTCATCTCCAGCATTTTTTCGGTAAGCTCCGTTACGGACAGATAGTCCACCATCTGGCTCAGCGCTGCGATCATGTCATAGAATTCAACCAGCGCGTTCCGCGTTTTGCCGGCGAAACCCAGGTCGTCCACAACGGCAAGCACCTGAAAAATGGAGACTCCACGCTCGGCAGCCGCGGCGCTCAGTTTGGCCACGCTCGTGTCGCCGATGCCTCTTTTCGGTACATTAATGACGCGGACCAAGCTGAGATCATCATCCGGGTTGGAAATCAACCGCAAATAACCGAGAATGTCCTTAATCTCTTTACGATCATAGAACTTGATGCCGCCCACGATCTGGTACGGGATATCCGACTTAATCAGAATTTCCTCGATGACCCGGGACTGGGCATTCGTGCGGTACAGAATGGCGTGATCCTGATAGGACTTGCCCTGATTGACGTTCTTGCTGATTTCCGACGTTACAAAGTAACCCTCGTCATGCTCGGAATCGGCGCGGTACACCTTGATCTTGTCGCCGTCGCCTTTATCCGTCCACAGCTTCTTCGGCTTGCGTCCGCCGTTCAGCTTGATGACTTCGTTTGCCGCGTTCAGGATCGTGGAGGTAGAACGGTAATTCTGCTCCAGCATGATCGTCCGCGCTTCCGGATAATCCTCCTCAAAGTTCAGGATGTTGCTGATATCGGCGCCGCGCCAACGGTAGATCGACTGGTCGCTGTCCCCGACCACGCAGATCCGGTGATGGCCGTCCGCCAGCATCCGGCAGAGCATGTACTGCGCGCGGTTTGTATCCTGATATTCGTCGACGTGGATGTATTGGAACTTTTTCTGATAGAAATCCAGAACGTCCGGGACTTCCTTAAACAGCTGAATCGTCGCCATGATCAGATCGTCGAAGTCGAGCGAGTTATTGCTTTTCAAGCGGCGCTGATACATGGTGTATACCTTGGCCGCGATGCTTTCGATGTAATCGCCCGCCTTTTGCTCATACTGTGCAGGCGTGATCAGTTCGTTCTTGGCGGTGCTGATCAGGGAAAGAATGGCTTTCGGCTCGAATTTCTTCGTGTCGAGGTTCAGATCCTTCATGCAGTTCCGCACGAGCGAGAGCTGATCCGTCGAGTCCAAAATGGTGAAGTTGGAGTTGAAGCCGATGCGGTCGATATCTTTGCGGAGAATGCGCACGCACATGGAGTGGAACGTGGAAACCCAAATGTCCCGGCCTTCGCCGCCGACCAGCTTCGTCACGCGCTCCTGCATCTCCCTTGCCGCTTTATTGGTAAAGGTAATCGCCAAAATGCCCCAAGGCGGAGCCTTGCGGGTGGCAATCAGATAGGCGATGCGATGCGTCAGCACCCGCGTCTTGCCGCTTCCCGCTCCGGCCAGGATCAGCAGCGGTCCTTCCGTCGCTTCGACGGCCTGCTGCTGCGGCGGATTCAATTTTTTAATAGCTTCTTGTATATCAATCGGTTGCATGCGCGCATGCTCCTTCCTGAATGTGTTTTACTTTTGCAGCGCTTCTTCAATACGATTCGGTACCCACCGCTGCTTTTCTGCTTATCAAGACTCGCTGCTCGCAATTACTTCACGGCCTTGACGGTGAGCAGCGCCTGTTTCAAATTGTCGTACACCACGTTTCCGACCACGATCGTATCGCAGACGGCTGCTGCCTTCGCCGCGGTTTCCGCATCCACGATGCCTCCACCGTAAAACAGTTTGGCGGCATTCACGGATTGATGTATTTTTTTGACCGTATCCATGTCTCCAAAGCTTCCGCTGTACTCGACATACACCACCGGCAGCGACATTAGCTTATCTGCCACCTGGGCGTACGCAGCTGCGCCCGCTGCATCCAGCTCCGTCTGGGCCCCGGTCATCCGGGCTACGGTCGAATCGGAATTCAAAACAATATAGCCTTCGGGAACAAGCAGATCCCATGGAATCATATAGCCGTATTCCTCCACGGCCCGCTGATGCTGCCCTGTAATCCACATCGAATCCGCAGTGTTCATCACCATCGGAATCATGTACAGATCAAAGCCGGGCACAATCATCTCCAGATTGGAAACCTCCAGCACGCAAGGAACCTCGTAACGCCGCACCCGCGACAGCAAATCCACCGTATTGTCATACGTCACACCGCTCGAGCCGCCTACCATAATGGCATCGGTTCCGGACATGCACACCGCTTCCAGCGCGTTATCATCTATTTCCCGGTCGGGGTCCAGCTTAAAGACATGTCTCCAGGGTTTAATCATCTGCTTCAAACGTCATTCCTCCACGACTTTTCTTCATGAATCTAGTCTATGACAGCGAGGGTGGAGTGTCAATTTGTTGTTCGCATGGGATGCGAACATTTTTATGGAATTTCCAGCAAAATCACCCCACACCGCGGGGCCTTGCTTTCGAAGTCCTTTCTAGTCTTTTATAGTGACCCAGGTAAGGGGATGAATTCTAATGCCAAAAAAAAGATATGCTTCGAGCGGAAGCATACCCTTCATAAATTTCACCCTGACCATAAAGCCGGGGGATCGTCCCTTTTTGAATCTGCATCTGTCCTGTTACTTTCCAAATGCGTACAGCCAGCTTGTGGACTCGACATCTTTTTCCGTTAAAAAATCCGAGTACACCCCGGTTACACCCATCCGCTTCAGCTTACTGACGTCCGAAGCCTTGTTAATCGTGTTGACATACGCGGCGGCGCCGGCCTTCTTAAGCTTGGATACAAAGGCACGCGTCACGCGCTGCTCGGGAATCGTTACGGCATCGATCTCATGATTTCCGACGAATTCGATGACCTCTTCATCCGTATCTTTGGTCGCGTACAGCGTGTAGATCAGCGACGGAAACGAATAGATGTCCTGTACCGTTTTCAGCATCGGCTGGTTGTAGATCTGGGGCACCACCCGCTCCAAAAGCTCCGGATTACGCTCTTTTGCCGCGTGCACCAGCATTTCCAGCTCCCGCTTCATATCCTCCGGTTCCTGCTCCTTCGTATCGGTCACGATATAGATGTCGGGATAACGCTCCATCAGATCCATAATGTCTGACCAGCTCAGCGGATCATAAGCTCCGAGAATTTTGCTCTCCTTGAACTCCTCATAGCTTAAACGCGCCGCTTGGCGTTCCTTCGGAAGCTTGTCCTCCTGCTCCAGGAGCTGCGTCATATGCTGCGTCCATTCGTGCCGGGCGACCAGCTTGCCGTCTTCCGTCAGCAGCAGGTCCACCTCAAACACGTGGTTGCCTTTTTCATAGTTGGCGATAAACGCCTCGTATGAATTGGTATATGCGTGATCGTGAATGCCTCCCATGGCATGGGAGATCACTTGATAATCGGTAAAACCGCCGCTCGATTCCTCCGAGCTGCTCCGCGGAACCCAGCATAACAGCCCGGCAGCTCCGACCAGCAGGATCAAGGCGATCCATCTTCGCATGAGGTTCACATCCTTTACGCCGTCCTTGTTGTTTACTTAATGTTAAGAAGTAACTTTACAAAGGATTTACCCCGCAAGGAGGAAGGTCAAACGAGGGGATATTTGGGAGGGAACGGGATCATTCCCGCATCCAGCCCATAAAATAACAAAATCTCCTGATCGACAGGAGATTCATCATTCATGTTATGAACCACTTAATTAAGATTATGAATAAATTCCCTCAGCCCCTCGCGCCAATGCCTCAATTCAGCAAAACCGTTGGTCCGGATGGAGCCATGATCCATCACCGAATTTGCCGGACGCGGCGCCGGACGCGGAAACTGCGCTGTCGTGCAGGGTTCCAGCCTGGCGGTAATCACGAAGCCCTCTTCTCGCGCTTCCTCGAAAATAGCCTGCGTGAATTCAAACCAGGTGCAATCTCCCGAATTCGACGCATGATAGATTCCGTATTTCTCCGTCTGTATCAAATCTGATAGAAACCCAGCCAAATCTACGGTATACGTAGGCGAACCCTTCTGGTCATGAACGACCTGGACAAGCGGCTTTTCCGCACCCAAACGGAGCATCGTTTTCACGAAGTTGTGGCCATGCTGGCCGTACACCCATGAAGTCCGGACGATGAAATAGCGCGTGGACAACGTTTGTGCCAGCAGTTCCCCCGCCCGTTTGGATTTGCCGTATACGCCCTGCGGATCTGTGCTGTCGTATTCCCTGTAAGGAATGGCCGATCGACCGTTGAACACATAGTCCGTACTGATATAGACCAGCTTGGCACCCGCTTTCTCCGCAGCCATCGCCATATTCCTCGTGCCATCGGCATTGACGCGATAAGCTTCGTCCGGATCGGCTTCAGCTTGATCTACGGCCGTATATGCGGCGCAGTGTATAACGGCATCCGGACGGAAGGCCATCACGACCTGCATGCATTGCTCCTGGTTTGTAATATCAAGGTCGGCACGGCCGCAGCCCTGTACATCATGCCCTGCCTTCCGCAGAAACGCTGCCGTGTCCTTTCCTAACTGTCCGCCCGCACCGGTCACCAGAACCTTCATTTACGCCTCCCCCAACCGTTCACCATACTGCTTGGCATAATAGTCCTGGTACGCTCCGGATTGAATGCGAGTCCACCACTCCTCATGATCCAGATACCAGCGAATCGTTTCCTTGATCCCCGTTTCAAAATGATGCTTTGGCTTCCAGCCGAGTTCCTGTGTCAGTTTGGCCGGATCGATCCCGTAGCGGCGGTCATGTCCAGGACGGTCCTGCACGTACGTAATCAGTGATTCCGGCTTGCCCAGCTCCTTCAGGATGGCCTTGACGATTTGAATATTGGTGCGCTCATTGTTTCCTCCGATATTGTATACCTCGCCGCTTTGGCCTTGACGGATAACCAGATCGATGGCGCTGCAGTGGTCCTCCACATAGAGCCAGTCCCTTATATTCATGCCATCCCCATATACGGGCAGAGGCTGATCGTTTAGAGCACGTGAAATCATTAACGGTATTAATTTTTCAGGGAACTGGTACGGACCATAATTGTTGGAGCAACGCGTAATATTGACCGGAAGGCCGAACGTCTCGTGATAAGCCCGAACCAGCAGGTCCCCGCCGGCTTTACTCGCCGAATAAGGACTATTGGGCGCAAGCGGGGTGAGCTCCGTAAAAAGCCCGGTATTGCCTAAGGAGCCATAAACCTCGTCGGTGGATACTTGCACATACTTCTTGACGCCATGTGCTTTCGCCGCATCCAGCAGCACCTGCGTGCCAAGCACATTCGTCCGGACAAATACGTCCGGTTCCATAATGCTCCGGTCCACATGAGATTCCGCGGCAAAATTCACAACGACGTCAATGCCTTGGCGAAACAGCGTGCCGATCTCTTGAACATTCGTAATATCCGTTTTGGAAAAGGTATAGCGGGGATCCGTTTCGATCGATTTCAGGTTTTCCAGATTGCCTGCATAGGTCAGTGAGTCCACATTGGTGATTTCCACATCCGGGTACTGACGCAGCATGTATAAAATAAAATTACTACCGATAAAACCGGCACCGCCGGTAACAAGAAGTTTCATGACAGAAGCGGCCTCCTAACCGAAATTCAGTTCCGCATCTTTGAGAAGCGGGTGGCGCCGGTCTTTGTCCGATAGAATCGGATTCGCAGCGGGCCAGTCAATCCCGAGCGCCGGATCATTCCATAATATGCCGCGGTCATGCTCGGGGGAATAATATTCGTCCACTTTGTACAAGACTTGGGTGTTTGGAACAAGCGTGCACAGCCCGTGAGCAAATCCCCGTGGAACCAGCAGCTGGCGATGATTATATTCGCTTAAAATAACCCCGATCCACTGACCGAACGTAGGCGAGCTGCTGCGGATATCCACGACGACATCATAAATGGCGCCGCTTACGACGCGTACGATCTTGGTCTGAGCCTTGGGGTTTAGCTGATAATGCAGCCCCCGAATCACTCCCGGCTCGGCAGATAAGGAATGATTGTCCTGAACAAAGCGGAGGGACAGGCCTTGCTCCTCCATCTCAGATTCCTTGAAGCTTTCCATGAAAAAACCCCGGCTGTCTCCATGGACGGCCGGCTCGAGCAGATATGCCCCTTCTAATGCTAAAGGAGTCCAATTCATTTCATGCTTCCCCCTTCTTTACACCTTGAACTTGCCGAATTCCTCGCTAAACTCGATGGCCTGGGCCAATTCGTTGGCTTTGGACCAGGAAGCATGCGTACCCGCGTCCGTCCACCAGCCCTTCAGCACGTCGAAAGTCAGCTCGTTACGTTCAATATATGAATTATTGACGTCGGTGATTTCCAATTCGCCCCTTGCAGAAGGCTCGAGTGTGCGGATGATATCAAAGACCCGGCTGTCGAACATGTAAATTCCCGTGACCGCATATCGGCTTTTAGGCAGCTGCGGTTTTTCTTCAATAGAAATGATCCGGTTTCCTTGAAGCTCCGGCACGCCAAAGCGGCGTGGATCCTGAACCTCCTGAATTAATATTTTCGCGCCTTTTTGCTGCATACGAAACTTCTCTGTAAATGGCGTGATGTCATCCTCAAAGACATTATCTCCCAGAATGACGACCATTTGATCGCCACCGACGAATTGTTCGGCCAAGCCGAGCGCCTGGGCGATCCCGCCTGCCTCATCCTGCACCTTATATGTAAATTGGACCCCCATTTCCCTTCCGCTGCCAAGGAGATTAACGACGTCTCCCATATGCTCTTTGCCCGTAACGATCAATATATCGGTAAGCCCGGCCTGCTTCAGCTTCGACACCGAATGGAAGATCATCGGATATTTACCAACGGGCAGGAGATGCTTGTTCGTTACTTTCGTTAATGGATACAAACGCGAGCCTGTGCCTCCGGCTAAAATGATTGCCTTCATAAATGCCTCCTAAGTTTAGGGATAAAGGATGGAAAACATGATCATCAACGTATGAATGCGCACACAGCTCAGCAGGATGCCGTATATGACGGAGCTCGGAGTATATAAACATGAATGGGATCCATGGAACTGGAGGTTGTATTGGAGTATATGAATGATGCTGTAATTAAACTATTAACAATTCGTATCTTTACACGATACAAATTGTATCATTTATATAGGTGATAGTAAATACCATTTATCGTTTCGGCAAAAGGTTTCCAAATAAACGCAAAAAAAGCTCCCGCCCTGATCACACGAATAGTGAACAAGGCAGGAGCATATATGGTTTTTTCCATTCTATTTCACCAGCTGCCCCCGGGTTACCCCGAGTTGGTTCGTTGCTTTCAGCGTCTTCCACACCTGCGTGCCGCTGATTTCGCCGCGCAGGGCGCGCTTGTAAAGGTCGATGACCTCATGCACCTGCTCCGGTGTTTCCTCAAGGAACTCGACGCGGTAATTCGCCACGCCCAGCTCCATGAAGTTGGTCAGGTACTCGGCGCCGGACTGCTCGATCGCGTTGTACACCGTGTTGCGGCAGCCTTCGTCCACCCGAACCGGGTGGGACATGCCAATGCGGTCCTGCAGCGACACGCGATGCTCTTCGCAAGGGCGGCCGCAGTTGGTGTAGTCCGTGCCTTCGCTGAGGAAGGTACAGTACACGCAGTGCTCCGTATGGAACATCGGCAGATGCTGATGAATAACCACTTCCATCCGCGAGGTATCCGAGCGGCCAAGCAGGTCAACCATCTGCTGGATGTTCAGGTCGTAGGACGGCGTGACGAGGTCGCAGCCCGCTTCCAGGAACAGATCCACCGCTTTATGGTTGGCGATGTTCAGCGAGAAATCGCCGATCAGCTGCGGATGCTGGGCATCCGGGTTCATCATCCGCTCGCGCAGGTAGAAATACAGCGCGCCGGTGTTGCGCACCAGCACGGCGTCCGGCTGGAGGCGCAGGATGTTCTTGTGGATGCCGTTCTCGATCGGCATGTGAATGCGCGGGGTGACCAGCGCGATCTTTTTGCCGGCAGCGCGAACGAGCTCCACCGCTTCCTTGAACTGCTTGATGAACTCGAAGTCGGCGTAAATGAACTCCACGCCGGCTTCGAGCGCAGCCTCCACCTGCGGGAGGCTGCGGCATAGCGCGGTGAGCTCCGCCTCACCGCGGGCAACCGGCGCTGCGCTATGCGCGGCATCGCCGTACACCGTGGCCGCCCGTTTCACGTACACGGGCGGCTTCGGACGCTCGCCTTCGAGCAGCTCCACCGCGCGGCGGCGGATGCTGTTCAGCTCGCGCATCGGCACGATGACGTCACCCTGCAGGTCGACGTCCAGCTGCTCCAGCTGGAACACGGTGCCACCCAAACGGCCGAACTGCTCTTCAAGCAGCGCGTAATCCATCGGCCGTTTCTTGGCGACTTCCAGTTCCAGCTCCGAATCCACCTGCACCGTCGTGCCCTTCTGCACGTCGGTCCAGACCGTGGTCAGCAGGCCGCCGGCATGGCCGAATGCTTTCACATGCACCGGGAAGACCCGGTACGGCTTCTCCGTCTCATAAGTCTGGCGCAGACGCTTGTCGAGCGCCGGGTCGTTCGTCTTCCAGATACGGTCGCCGACATGGACCTTCTGCAAGTCGACGTCGCTGCGGCCCGGAACGATATCGACGATCCAGCCTTCGCCCGCTTCGCCCTCGAGCTTCACGCCTTTGCGGCGAAGATCGTAAATGCGTCCGCCCTCTTCCTTCTTCGTCGGATCGCCGGCGTCGAACACGATGCCGTCCCCGCGCTTCAGCGGCGCTTCAATCCGGCATACCACACCGTCACGCAGAATCTGCTCGACGCGTCCTACGTACACGCCGCGGCTTTTCGGGAAGGTGCCGTCCACGAGCTTCTTATTGTTGGTGCCGTCCAGGAAGCCATGCGTGAACCCGCGTGAAAAGCTCTGCTGCAGCTCGCGCATTTCATCTTCACTCGGCTTCGTTGGGTCTCCCTCGAAATAACGGTCAATCGCCTTGCGGTACTTGCTGACCACGTTGGCAACGTATTCCGGGCTCTTGAGGCGTCCTTCGATTTTGAACGAAGTCACACCCGCTTCAATCAGCTCCGGCATCAGGTCAATGGCTGCCAAGTCCTTGGGAGAGAGCAGGTACGTCACGTCTCCCATCGGCTTCTGCACGCCGTCCACCATCAAGTCATACGGCAGGCGGCAGGCCTGGGCGCATTCGCCGCGGTTCGCCGAGCGTCCGCCCCACATCTCGGAGGTCAGGCATTGGCCCGAGTAGGACACGCACAGGGCGCCATGGACAAACACTTCCATCGGCAGCTTGGCCTGCTCCCCGATTTTCTGAATTTGCTTCAAATTGTTTTCGCGGCCCAGAACAACGCGTTCCATGCCCCATGGCTTCGTAAACTCCACCGCCTCCGGCGACGTAATCGTCATCTGCGTGGAGCCGTGGATCGGAAAGTCCGGCGAAATTTCGCGGATCAGCTTCACCAGTCCCAGGTCCTGCACGATTACCGCGTCGACGCCTGCGTCGATGCAGGCATCGATCAGCTCCTTCGCATCTTCCAATTCGTTTTCAAACACCAGAATGTTAAACGTCAAAAAGCCCTTCACGCCATAGCTGTGCAGGAAGGCCATAATTTCCGGAAGCTCGGCCATCAAAAAATTGTTGGCGCGTGCACGGGCATTGAACTTTTCCACGCCGAAAAAAATGGCGTCCGCCCCATTGGCAACCGCTGCACGCATGCAGTCCCAATCCCCGGCCGGCGCAAGCAGCTCCACATCTTCCCTACGTAATACTTTGGTATCCATCTATATCCTCCCAAACCGGCGAAGCCGGTCGTACTTGATTCTTTTGAAGCCAAACGGGCCTGTAACTCCCGCTTCGCTTGAACCTATCTAGTGTACCAGACATCAGGCGATCCTTCTACCGTATATTCATTCCTGCACACTCATCTCATAGAGCTTCTGGATTGCTTTTTCCATCTTGAATTGAAAAATCCGCTTTACGAGCTCAGACCGTTATGTTACATTGTTTCTACAAATATCGAAATATACGCATCGCTCGGAGGTTGATTTAGCATGAAACTACAGCAAGATCAGTTGCAGGCCGTCAAAATATATAAAGCGCTTGGAGAACCTACACGTCTTAAAATCGCTATGCTCTTAAAAGAAGAAAGCGACCAATGCTGCTCCGTTCTTGGAGACAAACTCCAGAACGTGGCGATTTCGACCTTGTCCCATCACCTGAAGCAAATGGCAGAATCCGGACTGCTGACTTCCCGGAAGGAAGGAACCTTCATCTATTACAGCTTGGACAAGGAAGTCGCATCTAAATACGCGCCGTACCTGCTTGAGTAATTTTTTTTGATCTATATTTCGATAATTTTAAAAATATAGTTATTTTAAATCAAGGAGAGTGGAACTATGGGAAACACATGGAAGGTTTATATTCTTGCATTGATCAGTTTTCTGGTAGGAACATCCGAATATATCATTTCCGGCATTTTGGACCGGATTGCCGAATCTCTCGGTACCAGCGTTGGCGGCGGCAGGCCAGCTGATTACGGTATTTTCTCTTGCTTATGCCATCGGCACCCCGATTCTGATGGCGGCAACCGCCAACATGGATCAGAAAAAGCTTCTGCTGTACTCACTCGGGCTTTTTATAGCAGCCAACCTGTTGTCATTCGTTCTGCCCGGATTTGGACTCTTTATCGCGGCGCGCATCCTCATGGCCTTAGGCGCGGGCATGGTTGTCGTGACGGCGCTGAGCATGGCTGCGGCCATCGCTCCTCCCGGCAAACAAGCCGGCTCCATTGCCACCGTCACGATGGGCTTCACCGCATCGCTCATTATCGGCGTTCCGCTCGGCAGAATGGTGTCTGACGCTTTCGGCTGGAAAGCCGTATTCCTGGCGATCGCATTGATCGGCGTGCTCGCACTGCTTGTCATTGCCGCGACCATTCCGCGCATGAAAGGCGACAAGCCTGTTCCGCTGCTTCAGCAGTTGACTTTGCTCAAAAAACCCCAGGTCGCGATTGCCTTGGCGATCACCTTTTTCTGGCTGGGAGGATATTCGCTCGCTTACACTTACATCTCACCGTTTTTGATTGAGGTAAGCCATTTAAACGAATCCTTGCTTAGTACGGCCCTGCTTGCATTCGGTATTGCCAGTCTTGTCGGTTCAAAGGCCGGAGGCTACAGCGCGGATAAACGCGGAGTGACGTTTACGCTGATATCCGGGATGCTGCTCCATATCATATCACTGATTCTGCTCACCTTTGCCGGACACTCCGTCGCTGCGATTTTTGCCTTCTTGCTACTTTGGTCCTTCGCTGCTTGGTCAACCGGTCCAACCCAGCAGTTCAATCTGGTCTCGCTGGCTCCGGAATCCGCGGGCGTCATGCTGAGCTTGAACCAATCGACGATGCAGCTGTCCATGGCTGTCGGAGCCGCAATTGGCGGCTTGATCGTAGGTCATGTCTCTTTGGCATCCATCACCTGGTTCGGCGCATTAGGCGTAATCATCGCTGTCATTGCTGCCTTAAGCTTGACCGGACTGACCTCGCGTCAGTCCACAGTTTCAGCTTCAGATCAAGGGAACTAATACAGATAAAAAACCAGCCCGGTCATCCGGGCTGGTTTTTTGATCTATCCATGAAAGAAATCATAGCCGATCATTCCATTTCAGTTATTTGGACGGCGTCCACGCAAAAGATTTCAGCGTCTGATCGAGCGCTGCTTTTTGGGAATCCGTCGCATTCGCATCATTTAAGGATGTGCTGATCGTATAGACGATATCGTTTTTTTGCAAAAGGATCTGCTGCGCGCTGTACGGAATGCCGTCCTTCACCTGATGCAAGGTGATCGATACGGCAGGTTCGCCGGCAAACGTGATGTTTTCGGTTTTTTCCAGCTTGAAGTTCTTTTGAAACTTGGCCGCGTCGGCATAATAGGATTTCAGCTGGTTGACCGCAGCATCGAGCGACGTGGATTTATCTGCCGTAATGCGGAAGCGCCCGCCCACAAACTGATATTCAACAGGAGACTTCTCGAATTTATCCTGATTCGCCGTCCAGTACTGCGGAATGTTGATCTGATATTGGAAAGCCTTCGATACCTTCGTCGTTGTCTTGCCTCTGCTGATCAGGAACGCATCCTCTTCCATATTGCCGAAGTTGTCGGAAACGACCTTGAAATCAATGTCGATGGACTTCATCAAATCCTTAAACTTGCTCAAGTCCTGCTTCTGGGTATCCGGTACGGCATATTCGCCATAATAACGGTAACCGTTATGCAGCAGCATGACCTCAAACTCTGTCACCCACCCGTCGCCGTAGTTGTACCGGACTTCATTCACGAGCCCCTGCTCTCCGGATACCTCGATCGGGGACGTGCCGACGATTTGATAGGAGTCGGGTACGAAGGATTCCTTCAACCATGTTTTCAGCTCATCGCTCCATTGCTCCAGCGTCGAACCCTTTGGCGAAGAGGATACATTCAGGCTCAGATAGCTGCCGCCCTTGCTCTCGTAATACATATTGGAGTTATCCACGCTCCAGCCTGCAGGAACATTCAGCGAAATGCCGTAATCATCGTTATATTCGCTGCGCATGCCGTTTTTGACGGTGGACAAATCCTTGACCGATTTATCGGATGGATTATAGCTGGTATTGAATGAATTCAGAAGCCCCGCGTACTTCTTCAGATCTTTGTAATTTGTTGCCTTCAGATCCGCAAAATAGATCTCATAGAGGCGGTCATTGTTATAGTACATCCGGCTTTCCCAGAAGGTTCCGTCGCCGTCCTTGGCGATGATCCGGGCATACGGCACCTTGGCCTGCGGAAAGCTTTCCCGGTCGACGACGATCTCCCCTGCGTCCTTGGAATCCTCCACCAGCATGGCCAGCAGTTCATCCGCTCCCAGCTTCACGTCCTGGTTCGATGCATGCACCTCAAAATAGTATTTATCCTCGGAGTCGTTGAAGGATATGATGCTTTCATCCTGCTCTCCGCCGCCCAGAATTAATCCGCTCGGATAATTCATCGTCCAACCGTAAAAGCTGTTGCCAATTTTCGTTTTGCCGAGGTCGGCATCAATCCCTACGTCCTCGTCATCCATGGCATCATCCATCGGAGTCAGGCTGACGACAAGCGTACCGCTGCTTTCCGGAGCAATACTGGCTCCGATACCCTCTGCAACTACTCTGAGCGGCACCATCAGCGTGCCGGCGACCATAGCCGGAGCTGCATTAAGCGTTATTTTACGTCCGTCCACCCAAGCCGTGCGGCTGCCGATCGTCATGGAAACCGTATGGGCGCCGTACATTACTTTGACGACATTGGCATTTTCAAGGCGCACCTCACTGCCAAACGTCCGTTTGAAAAGCCCCAACGGCACCATGACGGTTCCATGATCGCTATACGGCTTGACGATCGTCTCCGAATTGCCGTTCATGATCGCGGACGTGCTGCCTGTTTTCACCTTGAACATCAACTGGTCCGCCGTTGCCGCGCTGTCCGCCCATGCCGGTACGGCCGCACCGAATATTACGCTGCACGCCAAAAGCGCAGAGCCCACCTTGAGAAACGCATTTCTCTTCATCCGAGACTGTCCCTTCTTCCCCATTAAAATTCATCTCCGGCATCATCGGCAGCCGTATTCTCATCCGAGCCGCTATCCTGTGTCAGCACCAGCTTGCGCGTCACGATGTCCCCATCGCTTTGCATCAGCAGGCTCACGGTTTGTCCCGGCAAATATGACTTGAACATCTCATTGATATCTACGACTGAGGTGACGCGTTTGCCGTTAATGCTGTACAGAACATCGTTCTCGCGAATGCCCGCTTTTTTTGCTTCTTCGGAGACAACTTTCGTTATGGTTAAAGGATCGTTCGTAGGAAGCCCCACGATCGCAGACCAGCTCTCCTCCATACTGAAGCCGAGGCTTGGTCGCTTAACTTCCCCGTACTTGAACAACTGATTGATCACGTACTGCACGGTCTCTGCAGGGATGGAAAAGCCCATGTTCTCTACGCCAACCGCTGCAAACTTCATGCTGTTAATGCCCAGCACCTCGCCCTTCATATTGACCAGCGGACCTCCGCTGTTCCCGGGGTTGATCGCGGTATCGCTTTGGATCAGCCGGTAAGAGGCGTTGATGGCCCGGTTCAGACCGCTGACCACGCCAACCGTTGCCGAGTTACGAAAGGAAAAGGAAATCGGCGTACCGATCGCCACCACTTTTTCACCAACCTGCGCGTTTTGAGCGGATTTCGCGAAAACCGCCGGCTGCAGATTGGCTGCATTGATCTTAACCAACGCCAGATCGCTGGTTTCATCCACATATGTATCGGTAATTTTATAGGTTTTGCCGTCTGAAGTGACGACGACCGTGCTTTGCAGCCCGTTGACCACATGAGCATTGGTCACGATCCACCCGTTTGACTTGATAATGACGCCTGTCCCGTGTGCCAGGTTATTGCGGTTAGCTGCCGTCTTATCCGCCGGATCCGTAGATCGTCCGATGATACCGACAACAGACGGTGACACGTTCTTCACGATCTGCGGCACCGGATCGGCAGGAACTTGTACCTTTGTGCTCTGCTGGCTTTTTACCGCCGTTACGGCGGTGGATTTGGACTTGGCTGTTGTTTGCGTTTTAGCCGCGCTTTGCGCTCCAGCCTCTGCAGCCCCGCTCAGCAGCATGAGACTGCAAAACAGCAAAGCGACCCTCTTTTTCCCCATAGGCTTCATCTGTTCACCTAGCCTTATTTTTCTATTTATACACATTGTTGGGGTTTCTCCCCTGAATCTTAGCCCACTGTAACACACATTCAAAAACTGTACAATTGCTCAAAAGCCCTATCTTTTCGAGCTTTCGCAAGCAGCTTTCGACGAATCCCCGCACGGAGAGCCAAACATGAGAAATCATGTTGATAAAGGGTTTCTGCGCAAATAAAAAAAAAAACGTCTATCGACGTACACTCACAGTAGACAGACCGCGATCAGCGGATGTTTTTTTGCAATATCAGGAAGCCATGACTCTGTAGTCTGTACCTTCTGATATTATAAAAAAAGACCCCTTGCAGCGCCGAGGCTAAAGGTGTCTTCAGGGGATGATCTGTTTATTCGGTTATGCTAGCTCATCCAGTTCTGAACCATGGCAAAATCAGAAGCCAGGAATACCAGAAGGCAAACAATGCTGAATCCGATTGCAAACTTGTTCTTCACGGGTTGCGTAATCAGACGAACCGTTCCGATAAGAATAAGCAGCGTAAACAGAATCATAAAAATATCAAACGTATTGAATTTAGATGCAGCCGATGCAGCAGCTTCTGCAAGCAACATGATTGGACCTCCTCTATGTCTTCGCTCATTTTTCACATATCTCTCTACATGTTATCCTTCCACAGGGGCAGATGCAAGACTTCCCCCGGAAAAAATTGAAATTGTCATAAAATTGCCTAAATTTGGAATGGTCAATGTACCTTTTGATATAGTATTAACCAATCGGTTATAACTCCATGCAAAAGGCCAAAAAGCCCCTCGTTATGAGGGGCTCCGGCTTCACATGCTTCCCTTAGCTGCCGACCTTCAACGCTTCCGTACGGGCGGTATCCCGCTCCAAAACCGGCTTCAGGTACTTGCCTGTATAGGATTCTTTCACCTTCACGATCTGCTCCGGCGTGCCGGTCGCAATGATCGTTCCGCCGCCGCTGCCGCCTTCCGGCCCCAGATCAATGATATAATCCGCAGTCTTGATCACGTCCAGATTATGCTCGATCACAAGCACGGATTCACCCGAATCTACGAGGCGGTGCAGCACGGTAAGCAGACGGTCGATATCGTCCACATGCAGCCCCGTCGTCGGTTCATCGAGAATATACAGCGTTTTGCCGGTGCTGCGGCGGTACAGCTCGGACGCCAGCTTCACTCGCTGGGCTTCGCCGCCGGAGAGCGTCGTTGCAGGCTGACCCATCGTAACGTAGCCCAGTCCTACGTCGAGCAGCGTCTGCAGCTTACGGTGAATCTTCGGAATATTCTTGAAAAATTCCGTTGCGTCTTCCACGGTCATCTCCAGCACATCGGAAATATTTTTGCCTTTATATTTCACTTCCAGCGTTTCGCGGTTGTACCGCTTGCCTTTGCAGACTTCGCAAGGCACATACACGTCCGGTAGGAAGTGCATCTCGATCTTGATAATACCGTCACCACGGCAGGCCTCGCAGCGTCCACCCTTCACGTTAAAGCTGAAACGGCCTTTTTTGTAGCCGCGGATTTTGGCTTCATTCGTTTGTGCGAAAATGTCGCGGATATCGTCGAACACACCCGTATAGGTGGCAGGGTTCGAGCGCGGCGTACGTCCGATTGGCGACTGGTCGATATCGATAACCTTCTCCAGGTTGTCCAGCCCGCGGATTTCCTTATGCGCTCCCGGTCTTACTTTATAGGCTTTGTTGAGCTCCTTCGCCAGCGTCTTATACAGAATCTCATTAACAAGCGTTGATTTGCCTGAGCCGGACACGCCGGTAACGGCCGTAAACACGCCTACCGGGATTTTGACGTTCAGGTTTTTGAGATTGTTTTCCTTCGCTCCGCGGACTTCAAGCCAACGTTCATCCGGTTTTCTTCGCGTCGTATTCACCGGAATGAACTTGCGGCCGCTCAAATACTGACCGGTCAAGGAGTTCGGATCCTCCATAATTTGCTTCGGCGTTCCCTGTGCAATCACCCGGCCGCCGTGGATGCCTGCGCCCGGACCGATATCAATGATGTAGTCCGCCGCCATCATCGTGTCTTCATCATGCTCGACCACGATCAGCGTATTTCCCAGATTGCGCATATGCTCCAGCGTGGAGATTAAGCGATCGTTATCGCGCTGATGCAGTCCGATGCTCGGCTCGTCAAGGATGTAGAGGACGCCCATCAAACTGGAGCCGATCTGCGTCGCAAGCCGAATCCGCTGGGCTTCGCCGCCGGACAGCGTGCCCGCCGCGCGGCTGAGCGTCAGGTATTCCAGGCCGACATTGACCAGGAAGCCGAGGCGGCTGTTGATTTCCTTCAGGATCAAATGGGCGATGGAGCGTTCCTTCTCGCTCAGTTCGAGCGAATCGAACTTCTTCATTGCATCGCCAATGGACAAGCTCGTGACATCGGCAATGTTGCTGTCATTGACGGTAACGGCAAGCACTTCCTTCTTCAAGCGATGTCCTTTGCAAACTTCACAAGGCTTAGCACTCATGAAATTCTCGATGAATTCACGGATTCCTTCCGAAGCGGTTTCGCGGTAGCGGCGTTCCAGGTTCGGAATGACGCCCTCAAATACGACAAAGGCTTCCTTGCGCTGTCCAAAGTCGTTCTCATAGCGGAAGCGCACCTTCTGGTTCCCCGTTCCATACAGCAGCTTATCCATATCTTCCTTCTTCAGCTGGCTGACCGGAACATCCTGCGGAATATGGTAATGCTCGCATACCGAGCTCAGGAACTGCGGATAATAGTTGGACGTACTGCCTGTCCACGCCAGGAAGGCGCCTTCCTCTATGGATTTCTCCGTATCAGGGATCAGCAGATCGGGATCGACGATCATTTTCACGCCGAGTCCGTCACATTCAGGGCAGGCACCAAACGGGCTGTTGAACGAGAACATGCGCGGCGATAGCTCTTCCATGCTGAAGCCGCAAATCGGGCATGCAAAATTGGAGCTGAAGCGCAGCTCCTCCTGGCCCATCACGTCTACGAGCAGCTGCCCTCCGGAAAGCTTAAGCGCCGTTTCGATGGAGTCGGCCAGGCGTGCTTCCGTGCCTTCCTTAATGACGATCCGGTCCACGACGACCTCGATCGTGTGCTTCTTATTTTTTTCAAGCTCAATATTTTCCGATAGATCGCGCAGCTCGCCGTCTACACGCACACGCACGAAGCCTTGCTTGGCCACATCGGCAAACAAGGTTTTATGTTCCCCTTTGCGCCCCGAGATCAATGGAGCCAGCAGCTGCAGTCTCGTCTTTTCCGGATACGCCATGATCCGGTCCACCATCTGCTCGACCGTCTGCGACGTAATTTCGATCCCATGCTCCGGACAATGCGGATGTCCGATGCGTGCAAACAGCAATCTCAAATAATCATAGATTTCGGTGACGGTTCCTACCGTCGAGCGCGGATTGCGGCTTGTCGTCTTCTGGTCGATGGAAATCGCCGGTGACAACCCGTCGATGGAATCCACATCGGGCTTCTCCATCTGGCCGAGAAACTGGCGCGCATATGCAGATAAGGACTCCACATAGCGGCGCTGGCCTTCAGCATAGATCGTGTCGAAAGCCAATGAGGATTTACCGGAGCCGCTAAGCCCGGTCAGGACAACAAATTTGTCCCGCGGAATTGTAATGTCGATATTTTTCAGGTTATGGGCTCGCGCCCCCTTGATTACGATGTTTTCACTCGCCAACGCTCGTTCATCTCCTTTAATTCATAAAGCCGTTTCTTCCGTGCTTTATGGCATGTCATTTGTCAGCATGTCATCCCTATGCCGTCTGTTGTATATATCCACAAAGAGAACGACCTCATTTCCGGGCCGTTCTCTTTGTCATTCGCAAGTAAAACCAATCATCTCAATACGGTCTGTCTTCTATACACGTACGTCGAGCGAATCCTTATTCGGCTTTCAGTTCCAGCAAGGCATCGCGAAGCTCGGCGGCGCGTTCGAACTGGAGATTCTTCGCCGCTTCCTTCATTTCCGCTTCCAGTCGCTGAATCACCGACTGGCGCTCCTTCTTCGACAGCTTGCCGGCAGCTCCCGTCAGATACTCCGCCTTCGATTCCGCCACTTTCGTCGCCTCGATGACATCGCGCACCTTCTTACGAATCGTCTGCGGCGTAATGCCATGCTTCTCATTATAAGCGATTTGCAGCGCACGGCGGCGCGCCGTTTCCTTGATGGCACTGTCCATCGAATCGGTAATCTTGTCGCCGTACATCAGCACGAAGCCCTCGGAGTTCCGCGCGGCCCGACCGATGGTCTGGATCAGGGAACGTTCGGAACGGAGGAAGCCTTCCTTGTCGGCGTCCAGAATGGCAACGAGAGACACCTCCGGCAGGTCCAAGCCTTCCCGCAGCAGGTTAATCCCGACCAGCACATGGAATACGCCAAGACGGAGATCACGCAAAATAGCCATCCGTTCCAGCGTCTTGATATCCGAGTGCAAATATCGGACCTTTATGCCGATCTCTTTCAAATAATCGGTCAAATCCTCGGCCATCTTCTTCGTCAGCGTCGTGACGAGCACCCGCTCGTCGCGTTCAATCCGTTCACGGATCTCGCCGATCAGGTCATCAATCTGTCCTTCGGTCGGCCGGACCTCGATCACCGGATCCAGAAGCCCTGTCGGACGGATGATCTGCTCAACCATCGTATCGCAATGCTCCATCTCATACGGGCCCGGCGTTGCCGAAACATAAATAATCTGGTTGACCTTGTCTTCGAATTCCTCAAATTTCAGCGGCCGGTTGTCCAGTGCGGACGGCAGACGGAAGCCGTGGTCCACGAGCACCGTCTTACGTGCGCGGTCACCATTATACATGGCCCGAATCTGAGGCAGCGTTACGTGGGATTCGTCCACCACGATCAGCATATCGTCAGGGAAATAGTCCATCAGCGTATATGGGGTTGACCCCGGTTCACGGAAAGTCAGCGGTCCTGAATAATTCTCGATGCCGGAACAGAAGCCAACTTCCTTCATCATTTCGATGTCGTAACGGGTGCGCTGCTCCAGGCGCTGAGCCTCGAGAAGCTTCCCTTCCGAACGCAAATATGCCAGCCGCTCTTCCAGCTCCCGCTCGATATTCACGAGCGCAACCCGCATCGTTTCTTCCTTCGTAACGAAGTGGGAAGCCGGAAAAATCGCGATATGGTCGCGTTCCCCGATCAGTTCGCCTGTCAGCACATCAATTTCCGTAATTCGCTCGATTTCATCGCCGAACAGCTCCACCCGAATGGCCTGCTCGCCTTTGGAAGCAGGGAAGATTTCGATGACATCGCCGCGGACGCGGAACGTGCCCCGCACGAAATTGATATCGTTGCGCTGATATTGAATATCCACGAGCCGCGAAAGAATCTGGTTGCGGGGCTTCTCCATGCCGACGCGAAGAGACAGCAGCAAGCTCGAATATTCCATTGGCGAACCGAGGCCGTAAATACAGGAAACGCTGGCCACGATGATGACGTCACGGCGCTCGAACAGCGAGCTGGTCGCCGAGTGGCGCAGTTTGTCGATCTCCTCGTTGATGCTCGAATCCTTCTCGATATACGTATCGGACGAAGGGATATAGGCCTCCGGCTGATAATAATCATAATAGCTGACAAAGTAGTCCACGGAATTGTTCGGGAAAAATTCTTTGAATTCGCTTGCCAGCTGTGCCGCCAGCGTTTTGTTATGGGCAATGACGAGCGTCGGACGGTTTACCTTGGCTATGGTCTGCGCGATGGTATACGTCTTCCCTGTACCCGTCGCCCCAAGCAAAGTCTGATGTTTTTTGCCCTGCTCGAGTCCTTCTACCAGCTCCGTAATCGCCTTGGGCTGGTCACCTTGGGGCGTATATTCCGATAAAAGCTCGAACGGTTTCGTACTGACGACAATATCACTCATTGCCCAACATCACCCTCATCATCTAAAATAGATATTCTAAACTATATGTCGAGATTTCCCGATAATATGAATAGGAAATCCTTGTTGAAATAGGAATACTTGTTCCCGTCTATTATACTCTGATCGTTTGCCTGATGCAAACACAAACTCGCGGATAGGAGTGGTACCGACAACATGGAAATGACAACAATTTTAGGCATACTGGCCGGCCTGGCCGCGCTGGTAGGAGGCTTTTTATGGGAAGGAGGTCGAATTAACGGACTTATGCAAGGAGCGGCGGCGCTCATCGTATTCGGAGGCACCATCGCCGCCGTCATCGTCAGCTTCCCGCTGGCACGGCTCAAAACGATTCCCAAGGCTCTGCGCTTCGCGTTCACCCGTCAGCAGGACCATACCGACCAGCTGATCGAGGATCTGGTGAACATGGCGACCTCCGCACGCCGCAACGGAGTATTGTCGTTGGAGCGGCTGGTGCAGGACCATCCGAATTCTTTTCTTCGCGAAGGCATTCAAATGGTCGTCGACGGAACGGATGACGTGCTGCTGAAGCAGATTATGGAGCTTGAAATTGACGCCGTGGAACAGAAGCACGAAGGCTATGCCAAAGTTTTCGAGTCCGCGGGCGGCTACGCGCCGACCATGGGAATCATCGGCACCGTCATGGGCCTGATCCATGTGCTTGGGAGCTTGTCCGAGCCGACAGAGCTCGGCCCTTCCATCGCGGTTGCATTTACGGCTACACTATACGGCGTAGCAAGCGCCAATATTATCTTTTTACCCATTGCGTCCAAGATTAAGTCACGCAGCGCCGATGAAATTCAGAATATGGAGCTTCTGCTTGAAGGTATTCTTGCCGTCCAAAACGGAGAGCACCCGAATCTGGTCCGCAAAAAGCTCGTATCCTTCACGCCCGCAGAACGCTATCATGTTCCTGTGGTGAAGGAGGGATTTGATGAGACAGCGGACTAGCCGCCCCCGAAGAGGCAAACGCGGCGAGGGCGAAAACGGCCGGGACCGCTGGCTGATTACCTACGCGGATCTGATTACGCTTCTTCTGATCTTTTTCGTAATGATGTTTGCGATGAGCCGCCTGGACACGCAGAAATACAAAGAGATTACCCAATCGCTCCAGCTGACGTTTAAAAGCGGGGATTCCATTTTGGACCAGGGATCGGGTATCACCGGCTCGGCGGACAAAAATAACCACAAAAATCCCGACACGGCAGCCAAACCGCAGCAGCAGCCGCAGCGAGGCGCCGACCAGCTCTCCGACCGCGAGCTTGCCTTCCGCCAGCAGGAAAAGGAGCTGCAGAACCTGCTGCAGGTCATTTCAAGCTACGTGAAAGACAACAAGCTGGAAGACCAGATCTTCGTGGCAGACCAGCCGCAGGGCATCTCTATCACGCTGAGCGACAAGTTTCTGTTTGATGTGGGCAAGGCCGATTTGAAGAGCGGCTCGGTGCCCGTCATGGACAAGCTTGCCAGCTTGTTCAAGGAGCTGCATACCACCATCAGCATTGAAGGCCATACCGATAATCTTCCGATCGTCTATGCTTCCAAATATCAGGACAACTGGGAGCTGTCAGGTGCGCGCGCGCTTTCGGTTCTGCGTTATTTTCTGGATGAAAAGCATTTGAGTGCCGAAGATTTTCAGTATGCAGGCTACGGCGATACGCGCCCGGCCGCAGATAACGCGACGGAAGCAGGCCGGCAGAAGAACCGGCGCGTCGAAATCATCGTGCTGCGCCAGCTGAAAGAATAACTAACCACGAATGAAGTTTTATGAAAATAAACCATCAGGCATAGACACCGGGTGGCGTTTTACGAAAAATGGTTCCTGCGGCATCCACATGCGCTGCCATCATACTCTCTGACATTAAGAAAAATGTCTATCGACGTACCTTCAAA
>NZ_BIMK01000005.1 GCF_004001045.1 Paenibacillus chibensis | reverse complement strand
TTTATAAATTCTATAATCTTAAAAAAGGCGAGGAGCTCCAGGCTCCTCGCCTTTTATTTATGGAACGTTTCCCCCGGCGAGCGAAAAAACCAAAAAAGCTTGAATCCCGCAGGATCCAAGCTTTACGTATGATCTACATTTCTGCCGCATCGGAATCATGCGGTTTGCCAAGCTGCGCTCCCGTTTTGTTGCGCGACTGCACCTTCATGGCGATCAGCTGAAAAATGCTGACAGGCTTCATGACCAGCACGACGCCCGCATCCGGATCCGGAGCTAGTATGGCCCCGAGCTGATGATGCTCGCCGGCATAGATTGCCCGCTGCAGGAATTTGCTCTCTCCCTGCAGATTGCGGACCTCCAGTTTGCAGAAGGCCGGATTTTTCCGCAAGGCCGCATGCATCTGCTCCTTGGTACGGATCGAAATGCCGTTGATCTTCACGATCGATTCCCCTGCGCGGATACCCAAGCTCTCGGCCGGACTGCCGGGAATGACGGCCAGTACCTTCATTCCAAGCTCCGGATGCACGAACATCGGGCTGTTCTGCTGCTCTTCCAGACGGCTGTACCACAGCAGGCCTTCATGGGCCAGGAAACTGACCAGCGCCGCGACGATCATAAGCGGCTTCCACCAGGACGCAAGCAGACTCAAAGCAAGCAGTACAACGCTATATACGAGCAGCCGCTTAAATGTTTTGTTGGCCTTGACCTGCGGCAGCATGCTTTGGGTCATTTCGCTAAAACCGATGACGACCGGCAGGGCTACCATGCTGAATCCGCCGCTCCAGCCGTCTCCTCCAAGAAGCGGTGTCCACGGCAGCTGCGCTCCGGAAGTATAGGCCGGAATGAGCAGGAACAGCGGTATCGGCCAAAACGCCTGCATTTGATACCCCCCGACCAGCTTCCCGCGCTTGCTTTCCATGAAGACCGGATTGGCGAAGCCGGCACCCTGCAGCTTCACGAGCAGCGCCTCCGCCAGATGCAAAACGGCGACAAGGGCCAGCAGCGCCGGAATGTCCAGTTCACGGACGGTAGCTGCCGCCGTTCCGATCCATCCCTCCGGCGTCCAGCCCGGAAAGAATCCAAGCACGAACTGGATGACACCCAGTATACCGATCGAATAGGCGAAGCATAAATAGCGTACCCGTAAAAGCAGTAATAGGATGGCGACGATCCAAATGCACCATACGGCCTGCGCGGAAAGCGAAATGCCTAGAAAGGCAATGGCGATGGAAACGCTGATCCCGGCCAGCAGTCCTCCGATAAAGGTGCGCCAGGTTTGCAATCCCCAGCTATGCAGGCGGACATGAAACAGCTTCCGTTCCAGCAGCACCTGCCTGCGGTATACCAGCATCATAAACAAGATTGAAATATAGTAAAACGGCTGCAGCAGCAGCTGTACAAGAGCATCCGCCCAGTTCCCCAGCAATTCCAAAGCGACTTCCAAGTCATGTCACTCTCCTTCCCAGATCGAACGTTTAGACATGCAGCAATTCACAACGGATTGAAGTCAAGAAAAAAGAAGGCTCAAGGAGCCTTCTTAATGATTCGCCGCGGATGCCGCGATTTCCTTCTGAACCTCGGCGATCCCCGCTTTCAGCTGGTTATCGTTTTTCGGATCGCGTATATGCTTGATCAGCGCCGTCTCCAGAGCTTCCGCCGTCTTCGCGTCAACATTGCCGCTTTCGCTCAGCTTCTGTGCTTTCTGGAACGATTTCACCGCCGTTACGGTCTTCTGGTCGAAGAAGCCGTCTTTGCGTCCCGGTTTGTAGCCGAGGGCATCCAGCATCGTTTGTGCGCTCTTGATATCCGTATTGTTCATGTTGTATTTCAAGGTTGTGTCTTTATTGATCGGGGCGACCGAATAATAATCCGGCTGAGCCACT
Organism: Paenibacillus chibensis; assembly: GCF_004001045.1. Lineage (GTDB taxonomy): Bacteria > Bacillota > Bacilli > Paenibacillales > Paenibacillaceae > Paenibacillus_AQ > Paenibacillus_AQ chibensis. Next base: position 307,977 of record NZ_BIMK01000005.1, on the reverse strand, counting down.
GCTATATCCGGCTTGATGCCTTTTTTGTGAATCCAGCTTCCGTTTGGCGTCAGCCATTTGGCAATCGTAATCTTCAGCAGGCTTCCGTCTCCGAACTGCTTGTTGAAGCTCGTTTGCACGGTGCCCTTACCGAACGAATTCTCGCCCAGCAGCTTCGCTCCCGCCGATTGCTGGAGTGCCCCGGCCAGAATTTCCGAAGCGCTGGCGCTGCCTTTATTCATGAGCAGAGCCACCGGATAGGACTTTCCGCTGCCTTTGGACAAGGTTTGCTCGCGTTTCTGATTTTTATCCTCCACTTGAACAATCACTTTGCCTTTCGGCACGAACTGTTCGGCGATATCAATCACGACCGACAGCACGCCGCCCGGATCGTTCCGCACATCGATCACGAGGCCTTCCATGCCCTCTTTTTCGAGTTTGGACAGCTCTTGTTTGAAGCGCTCACCCGTATTCTGGGAGAATTGGGTAATCTCAATGACCCCGACTTTACCGGGCTCCATATGTGCTTTCACCGTTTCCAAATCCACATCCGCGCGGACAATGGTGTATTCGATCGGAGCCGCCGAACCGCTGCGCTTGATGGTCAATTTCGCTTCGCTGCCTTTGGGGCCGCGGATTTTGGCTACCGCATCATTCAGCTCCAGTCCGTGCAGCGACTCGCCGTTCACGGTCAAAATGACATCCTTAGCCCGGATCCCTGCCTTTTCAGCCGGGGAGCCTTTGATCGGGGATACCACGACAACGTTGCCGTCCTCGGAGGATACTTCGGCGCCGATGCCGCTGAAAGAGCCCTCGATCGTTTCCTCGAACTCTTCGGCCGTTTTCTTGCCCATATAGGAGGAATAAGGATCATCCAGGGACTGCATCATCCCGTTGATCGCTCCATCCACCAATTTGCTGCGGTCCACATCCTGATAGTAATTCGACTGGATGAGATCCAGAGCTGTACCGATTTTTTTCGCTTCGTCCTGCTTCAGGCCGCTCGATACGCTCGCAAGCAAGCCTTCACCCGTCGTTGCCTGGGTAGCAAAGCTCGAACCCGTCAATGCCAGCGTCAGCACGCTTCCGCCAAGCATTGCCAGAAGCACCAACAACACGACCGTACGTTTTTTCAAGTGTGATCACCGCCTTTTATTCTCCGGTCAAGCCTATCAGTACCAGTTCCAACCACTCTAGTATATGTCCAGCTTGTACGGAATATTTATACGCCTACAAATATGGCATTGGATCCACGGCGGTACCGTTCTGACGCACCTCGAAATGCAGATGGGGACCTGTAACCTGTCCTGTCGCTCCGGATTCCGCGATCACCTGGCCGCGGCTGACATGATCGCCAACCTTCACCTTGATCCCGCCGTTGCGGATATGGCCATATAACGTCCACATACCGCCTCCATGATCGATAATAACACAGTTGCCGTACCCGCTCCACCATTCAGCAAGCGTTACCGTTCCATCATCTGCCGCGTGGATAGGCGTTCCTTGGGGAACCGCCAAATCGACGCCTGTATGCATTTTGCCGACCTCACCCGTTACCGGATGAACTCTTCGTCCGAAACCTGAGGATATGCGGGCTCCGCTGACCGGCATGTACAGCGGGCCGCCGTTGCCGCTAAAGCCGCCGGAGCTGGCAACGGAGGTTTTCCCGCTTTTCTTCGCGGCCGCTGCTTTCTTCGCCGCAGCCGCTTTGGCCGCAGCCGCGCGTTTAGCCGCTTCTTCCGCCTTCAGCTTGTTTTTCTCCTGCTGCAGGGCGGAACGTTTGCTTACCAGGCTTACGAGCATCGCATTCTGCTCTTCGCTGATATCATCGGAATCCTCGATCTGCTGATCGTACTTGGCGATAAGGATTTCCTTCTGCTTCTCGTTCTCATCCAGGATTGCCCTTTGGTTCTCCATTTCAGCGTAAAGATCCTTCGCCTTGGCATACTGTCCTTCGAGTTCTTTCTTCTTATCCAGCACGAGTGCCTTATCCTTCTTATGCTGCTCCAACAGATCTTTATCCTGATCGACAAAGTTCTTGAGCGAGTCTGCCCGCTCCAGGAAATCCGAGAAGCTCGTCGAGGACATAAGCACTTCGAGATAAGAAACGCTGCCGTCGGTATACATCAATCTGACGCGGGATTCCAGCAGCTTCTCCCGGGACTGGATCCGATCCTCCGCAGCATCCAGCGCGGTCGCCGTCTCCTGGAGCTTGTCCTGCGTTTCGTCAATTTGAACCGTGATCCCGGCCATCTTGTTGCTGACCTGATCGATCTGGTCAAGCACATATTGCAAATTTTGCGTTGTTTTGTTTTTGTAATGCTGCGCTTCCTGCTTTTGCGAATCCGCCTTTTCCTTTTGCGCTTTGGCGGCCTGCGCCTGCTTCTGCAGGAGATTCAGCTCATGCTCGATCTGATCGACCGTTCTTTTCTTGGCATAGCCCTCGGAGGGCTGGATTACAGCAGCCGCCAGCAATACGACGGCCAGTACAGTCGCTATCTTTTTCAACTTGCGCTCCCCATCCTTTTCCAAATAATTTTCCGTATGGAGTCATCCCGACATAGCAACAAATTGCGTGATTGATCTATACCTTCAAAAATTTGCGAATAGAGAGGGTCGTTCCCCACATTCCGATGAGCACGCCGAGAACCAACAGGAGTCCGCCCCACTGCCACAGCTCGTTTACCGGCAGCAGCGACATTTGCAGCGAAATATCCGATCCGACGGAAGCCGCCAGGCGATCGTAGCCTACAAACAGTATCGCGACCGTAATCAGGGAGCCGATCAGGCCGATCAGCGTGCCCTCCACGAAAAACGGCCAGCGGATAAAGGTGTTGGTTGCCCCCACCAGCTTCATGATGCCGATTTCCCTGCGCCGCGCGAGAATGGTTACCCGGATCGTATTCGAGATCAGGAACATCGACATGAGGGCAAGGCCCGCAACGAAAATGAACCCGATATTCCGTACCGCACGCGTCACCTTAAACAAGGTCTCAATCGTGCCCTTCCCGTACTTCACCTTCATGATCGGCTGCTCATCGGCATGGCTGGTGTTGAGCGCCTCGATTTTCTTCGCTACGAAAGGAACAGTCGTAGGTTCATACACTTCGATCTTGAACGCGTCCGGCAGCGGATTATTGTCCTTGTCGAAGCCATCAAGCAAGTCCTTGCCCTCTTCGCCCATGCTTTTGCGGAAGTCCTCAAGTCCCTGCTCCTTGGAAATAAAATCGATTTTGCTGACCTCAGGCATGGCGGCGATTTCTTTCTGCACCGTCTCACGGAGCTTCTGGTCCACGTTCAGGTTGAGGTATGCCCGAATCTGCACCTGCTTGTCCGCTTTGTCGGCCAAGGCATTGACATTCAGTACAAGCAGAATAAATACGCCCAAAATGAATAGAGATACGATAATGGATACAATGGATGCCACGGACATCCAGCCGTTGCGGAATACGTTCTTCGCTCCTTCCCGCAAATGCCGCAAGAAGGTGTTAAAAGTCATATCCGTACTCTCCTCTCAGCTGGTCGCGAACAATGTTGCCCTGTTCGATGGCGATAACGCGTTTGCGCATCGTATTGACAATGTCCTTGTTGTGGGTGGCCATGACAATGGTCGTTCCGCGGAAATTGATTTCATCGAGCAGCTGCATGATCCCCCACGAGGTTTCGGGGTCCAGGTTGCCTGTAGGCTCGTCCGCAATAATAACGGAGGGGTTGTTGACGATGGCGCGTGCAATGGCGATGCGCTGCTGCTCTCCCCCGGAGAGCTGAGCCGGCTGACGGTTAGCTTTGGCCTTGAGGCCAACCAGATCCAGCACTTCCATCACGCGTTTTTTCATTTGCCGTTTCGGGGCTTCAATGACTTCCATGGCAAAAGCGACGTTTTCATAGGCAGTCAGCCTGGGCAGAAGTCGGAAATCCTGAAAAATAACGCCGATATTGCGTCTGACGTAAGGAATTTTGCGCTGCTTCAGCTTGCCTATATTAAACCCGTTTACGGAGATCTGGCCCTTCGTCGGGACTTCTTCCCTGTAAATGAGCTTCATGAATGTCGATTTACCTGCGCCGGACGGGCCGACGACATATACAAATTCATTACGGTCAATTTTGACGGATACCCCTTGAAGCGCATGGGTTCCATTCGGATAGGTCTTCCACACATCCTGCATTTCAATCACTTCATTATCACTTCCTAATTACATAATTAGCCATTATGATTTCGACACGTTCCAGCTAATTCCTTTAAAAAACTTTAGAAATCATCACGATGTTTTTTATTGTAACAAATTTGTTACCTTTTGAGTACCTGAAATTTTCCCAATTCTTTTACATATATATGAAAAATAGACTCAACTCCGTTTAATAAGAAGCGAAAAAGGTGGGAGCCATGAAAAAAGTTCATTTAACGCTGATCATTATCGCCAGTTTCGTGCTGATCGGTTCCGTTACCGCCGGGTGGATTCATCTCTATATCAGCGATACCACAATCCCCAAGCATGTGAGCGTAGGCGGCTGGGATGTGGGCGGGAACAAGAAAGATGAAGTGCTGCGGGAGCTGGATGCCAAGCTGCATGAGCTGGAGCAGCGGCCTCTGACTCTTTCCGTGGAAGGCCGCGCAATGCCGGATGTGACGATCCCCCTTAAGGGTGCCGGCATCACGTTTGATGCTGACGCTTTTCGCAGCGCGGTATCCGCCCTCTATGAAGGCAGCTGGAGCGAGCGCATAAAGGCTCGCCGCCAGATTTCCAAGGAATGGAGCATCACGCCGCACTGGAACACCTCCCTGATCAAGCAGCGCTTCGGGCCTGCCTGGGAAGAAAAGCAGTTCGGCAAGCCCGCGAATGCCACCCGCCGCATCACCGATAACGACAAGATTGTATACACGCCGGAAATATCCGTGCTTCGGATTGACTGGGAGACGTTCATTCAATCCATGACCGCACAGATTCCCAAGAACTTTCCCGATCCGCAGAATTCCGCAAAGCCTGTCACTGTAAAGCTTCCTTTATATACATTGAATCCGGAGATAACCGTGAGCAGCCTGAAGACCGAAGGCGTCGAACGCAAAATCATCGAATTCAGCACCAGTCTTGGCACTAGCGCTGCCGGGCGTGCTTACAATGTAAGCTCGGCAGCCCAAGCCATGGACGGCATGGTGCTGAAGCCAGGGGATTTGTTCGATTACGCCAAGGTTATCGCCAAAGCCGAGGAAAAGTACGGATTCCGTGAAGCACCGGTCATCTTGAACGGCAAGCTGGTTCCTGGCATCGGAGGCGGCATCTGCCAGGTGTCGAGCACCGTATATAACGCTGCGCTCCGTACCGGGCTTCAAATCGTTGAGCGGCGGAATCATTCGCTGCCGGTCAGCTATTTGCCGAAGGGCCAGGATGCGACCTTTGCGGAAGGCTCCATCAATTTCCGGTTTAAAAATACGACAGGCAAAACACTCATCATCCGGGCGCAGGTGGAAGACAATACGCTGACCGTCAAGTTTTTCGGCACGTTTCCGAAGAACGTCGAATATTCCGTTGAATCCCGCACCGTCGAAACGCTGGCCGTAACCGATAAGTTCGTGCAGAACAAAGACGTTCCGGTCGGCGCTCAGGAAGTGCTGCAGGAGGGTAAACCGGGCTATATCGTTGAGACCTACCAGGTTAAAAAGGTCAACGGGGAAGTGGTTGAACGCAAACGGATTTCCCGCGATACCTATCGCCCCCAGAACCGCCTCATCGCGGTTCATTCCGGAGAATCGGATGGCGGCGATTCCTCAAGCCAGAGGGATCCGGTCGTCGAGGACGGCGTCAGCGGACCGAATTTCTGACGCTGCAGCGGACATATTCGGCCGGATGCTTCTTTTCGCCCCATAAATAAGAAAGCGAAACAGGCGGCCCTGCGCCCGCTCAAATCGGTGCAAAGTCGCCTGTCCCTTGGATTACGCGGTTGCTTGTTAATTGGCCAGAGGAGCCGCTTCCTCAGACTCATGCAGAATTTCGCGATACTGGTTCAAAATCACTCCGAGCTCGTCCGAAAGCCCGTTTAGCGTTTCGGTCGCGCTGGAAATCTGCTGCATGATCGCATGATGCTCTTCCACAGCTTGCGTTACATTGTTCATTTCCGAAGTTGTCTTGACGGCGATTTGCTCCGTCTTTTGCATGGCCACGACCAACTGTTCCGCGCCTGCGGCGATTTCCTCAACCGAAGAGGACACCTCCTGCATTTGACCCGCCACTTCGCCGATGGACAGCTTGATGAACTCAAAGGAATCCCCGGCTTCGTTTACGACTCTAAGCCCTTCATCCACCTGACCGGCTACTTCCTTGGTTGAGCTGACCGCCTGCACCGTTTCTTTCAGAATATCCGATACGACCTGCGTGACCTGCTTGGCCGATTGCGAGGACTGTTCGGCAAGACTGCGCACTTCGCTGGCGATGACCGAGAAGCCTCGTCCCTCGTCGCCGAAACGAGCCGCCTCGATCGCCGCATTCAAGGCAAGGAGATGGGTCTGTTCGGCAATTTCCCGGATAATGGATACGAACGAAACGACTTTACGCGAGCTTTCATCCAACCGGCTCATAATATGAACCAGGGAGTGAACCGTTGTATTCGCCTCTTCCATTCGCTCAATCGCCTGCAGAATGGATTCCTGCCCCTTTGTTGCCTTGTCGGATGATTCATTCGCTGCCTCGGCAGCCTCATCCGCGCTCCCGGAAATATGCCGGATCGCTCCGACAACGTCGCTGACCGTGCTGGAACTGATCCGGATCATTTCCGTCTGCTCATTGGAATCCGCGGTCACGCCGAGAGTCGCCTCCTTGATCATATCGGAGACGTAAAAGCCCATTTCCGCGCTTCCTTTGACTTCCTCGATCGTACTCGCGATTTTCGAAATATGGGAGCTCACTTGCTCCGACAACTCTTGGTTATGCTGCATGTCTTGCGGAGCGCTCATTTGGCCGCTATGTTCGTTATACACGTGCAACGCATTCAGCGCAGCCTCATTGCTGGCGCCCTGGTTGGACCGGGCTGAGCGCAGCAGCCACATCGCAATGCCATAGCCTGCAGGAACGGTCAGCACCAAGCTGATGATCAATCCCGCGTATACGGGAAGCCCGAGTAAAAAACAAACGATATTGATGACCAGGACCGCCCCCGAGAACAATCCCGCACCCTGCAAGCCCATTTTCTTATACGATTTATGTAAGCTCAGATGCTTGTCTTTCATGGTGTTTCTCCACTCCACCTATCTGACTGCACCCGGTGTCTGAAGACACCGGGTGCAGTGAATTTTATAGATTAGTTCTTCAAGAATGCTTCTGCATCTTCCAGTTTCTCAAAGGAATCAACCACGTCGCCGAACATGCGCTTCATTTGCAGCTTGGATACAGCCGAGCCGGTATAGTAAGCCCACTTCGTCAGACCGTGATCCACGGAAAGCTGACCGAGGTGGCTCAACTTTTCAGCAACGTCCATCGTGAACAGCTTGCCTTCGCTAAGGTCGGTCATGCCGATGAATCCAGGCTTCACGCTCTCAAGCGATTTGGTGAAATCGGCGATGTAGCTGTCTACGTTGTCTTTGGTGATTTCGAACACTTTAACAGTAAGACGGTTTTGTGCAGCATCGTAATTAATTTGGTACATGTAATTACCCCCATCTGTAAGTAGAAAATATTGGTTTAATGAAAGAATAAGCAATAATGATAGATTTGTAAAGAAGTATTTACCGAATTATGTAGAATTATGTCGAATTACATAAATCCTTCTTCTTCACAATGCTTGAACATGCTATAAATCATCTGCGGCTGCAGTTCTGTCCATTCAAAATCAAATTTCGACAAAATCTGAGTCGTCTTATCACTGCTTACTCTGAAATACGTAGTGAAAATAGTTTCTTCCATCCAGCCGTAATGCAGCATCACCTGCTCGATGACATGCTTGTAATCCTCATCATCGTAATGTTCATGAAGATAATCGATGAATGCATCGAAGGACAGCAACGACACAGGCATGCTCAGCGGATTCTGCTGAACCACCGCGCCTACGCTGACGGCATGCGGATTGGAAATATGGAACACTTCATTGCGAAGCGCCCGGCAATCGGCAAGCAGCAGAATGGCTTGGCTGGACTGGTCGACATAAGTGAAGTCGATGTCGTTGTTCTCTCCCGGCACGGTTCCCAATTCGAGGAAAGACTTCAGCGTCGTATAGAACGCGTTATCCGCGATATTTTCCTGGAAGCGGCCTGTTTGCGAATGGAACACGATATTGCCGAGGCGGTAGATATTCGCCACGATTCCCCGTTCGCGCGCAGCCATGACGAGACGTTCCGCCTCAAACTTGGTTTTGGCGTAATAGTTCTCGAACTGCTGTCCCAGATCCAGATCATATTCGGTGAAGCAGACATGCTTTCTGCCTTCAATGACGCCGGTAGCCACGCCAAGCGTCGAAATATGATGCATATGCTTAGGCTTGCCTTCGGCGGCAAAGTCGAGCAGGTTCTGCGTTGCCTTCACGTTTTGCAGCTCGAAATCGGCATAGCTGCCGTAATGCTTCACATTGGCCGCCGCGTGGAATACCGCATCCACACGCTGCACAAGCTCATGATAGCGCTCATCTTCGAGGCCCAGATTATCTTTTGTAATGTCTCCGGCGTGGACATGTATACGGCTTTGGGCCGTTTCAAACCAGTCGTCGCCAAAATAATAAGCGCATTTCCGGCGCAGGCGCTCTTTTGCTTCCGAATCCGATCCGGCGCGAACGATCGCGTGCACGTTCCAGTTTTTGGAAGTAACCGCCTCATAGAGCAAGTGAGCGCCCAAATAGCCCGTTGCCCCGGTCAGCAGCACATCCTGGTAACCGTTCAATGCCGCAGTATCCATAGAGTCATAGCTCAGATTACGTTCGCTATAATCCGCTTCATCCGCAGAGAAATCGATATTCCGGAGGCCGGCATACAGCTGCTTGACCTGCTCCAGACGGGTATGCAAATGATTGGATTTCGGCTTGATCTTCCCGGCCAGCGCCGCAACCGTTTGAAATTCAAATATATCGTTCATCCCGATTTCGAACTGCTTCTGCAGCCTCGCCACCACGACGGTCGCCTTCAGCGAGTGACCGCCAAGCTCAAAGAAATTATCGTGAATACCGATCCGTTCGACTTGAAGCACCGCCTGCCACACATCGGCTACCGCTTGCTCCAGCTCCGTTCTCGGACCGACGTAATCCTTGCTCCGTCCTTGGCTTGCATCCGGCTCCGGAAGGGCTTTACGGTCGATTTTGCCGTTCGGCGTCAGCGGCATTTCGGGCAGCTGCATGAAATACGACGGGATCATGTAATCGGGCAGCTGCTTGCCGATATGCTCACGCAGATCGCTGTTCGTTAGGCCGGATGCGCCTGTGAAATAAGCGCACAGGTAATGCCCGCCTTTGCCGTCTTCCTTGGCCACGACGATGGCCTCCGATACGGCCGGATGATTCAACAGGCTGTTCTCCACCTCGCCCAGCTCTATGCGGAATCCGCGGATTTTGACCTGATGATCCAGCCGCCCGAGAAACTCGATCGTTCCTTCTTTCGTCCATCTTGCCAGATCGCCCGTCTTATACATGCGCTCGCCCGGGGTAAACGGACTCGCTACGTAACGCTCGTTCGTCATCTCGATGTTGTTATAATATCCGCGGCCGACGTTATCTCCGGCGATGTACAGTTCTCCGGCAATCCCTACCGGCTGCGGCTGCAAATGATCGTTCACGATATAGATCTGCGTGTTGGCGATCGGTTTGCCGATCGGCGGCAGCTCCGGAATGAATCCGGCCGGATCGATCGTATGCGTCGTCACTACATGCGTCTCCGACGGCCCGTAATGGTTGTGGAGATATACGCCGCGGCGCATCAGATGCTCGCGGAATTTATCAGGCACAATCAGCTGCTCCCCGGCCGTAATGACATGCTTGACCGAGGACGGGAAGCGGTCGGCATATTCCTTTTCGTTCAGGATGAACTTCAGGAAGGACACCGGCATAAACAAAATTTCGATGCCGCTCTTCTCGATATGGGACAACAGCTCGCCGACGTTCATGCGCAAATCATTGGTAATCATGTGCAGCGTGCCACCCGCCGCTAATGTCGACCATATTTCCTGCGAGCAGACGTCAAAGCTGATCGTCGTGAATTGAAGCACGTTCCGGCTGTAATCCACGTTCGTCGCCGTATATTCAAAGTGCAGCAGGTTCACGATATTCCGGTGCTCGATCATGACGCCCTTCGGTTTGCCGGTGGTGCCGGAGGTGTAGATCACATACAGCAGATCGGACGGGCTATTTACAGGCTGCAGGTTATCCGTAGAGGCGCTGTATGCTTCTTCGCTGTCAATCAAGAGCGTTTCGCCCGCGAAGGCCACCTGCCCCGCCAGATGTCCTTGAGTCAGCAGCAGCGTCGTATGGCTGTTCTCCAGCATGTAGATGACCCGATCCTGCGGGTATTCGGGATCTATCGGCACATAAGCGCCGCCCGCCTTCAAAATAGCCAGCAGGCCGATGATCATCTCAAACGAGCGGTCCGCCATCAATCCGACCACCTGATCCGGTTTGACGCCTTTTGCCCGCAGCGTGTAGGCCAGGCGATTCGCCCGCTCGTTCAGCTCGCGATACGAAAGCGAGAGATCGCCAAATACGAGAGCGGCCTTGTCCGGCGTCCGCAGCACCTGCTCCTCGAACAGGCCGTGAACCGTCATGTGATCACGGTAAGCCGAGGCGGTATCATTCAGTGCGCGGACAACGAAATCCTCCTCTTCCGCGCTCAGCATGCCAAGCTCGCACAGCGTTCTGTCCGGATGCGATATCGCATCCGCAAGCATCCGCACATAGCGGCTGCCGAACGCTTCGATCGTCTGCCGTTCAAACAGGTCCGTGCAGTACTGCAGATCAATGCGGATGCCGTCCTTCTCTTCCGTGACGTCCACCATCAAATCGTATTTCGAGATCGGATGGAAATACGGATGAAGCGATACGTCCGCGCCTTCAAGCTGAAGCTCCAACGTACCGGTATTTTGCATAACGAACAGCGTATCGAACAGAAGATTACGGCTTGGATCCCGCGGAATGTTCAGGGAGCGGACCAGCTCCTCCAATTCAAAATCCTGATGCTCGAAGGTGTCCAGCAGTGCGTCCTTGACTTCGCTCAGCAGCTTGGCAAACGGCTTGCGCTTCTCCGGATAACAGCGTACCGGCATCGTATTCACGAACATGCCGATCACAGGCTGCAATTCCTCGCGCAGTCTTCCCGCCAGCGGAACGCCTGTAATGACGTCCTCCTGATTGGTATATCGGGACAGCAGTGCATGGTATCCCGCGAACAGCACCATAAACGGCGTCGTCCCCGTCGCCGCAGCGAAGGCTTTCAAACGGCCTGCCTCCTCCGCGTCTAAACGCAGGGATAACGTTTCCCCCTGGAAGCTCTGTTTCGCCGGACGGTCGAAGTCGGCCGGAAGCTGCAGAATCGGCAGCTCGCCTGCCAAGGTCTTCTCCCAATAAGCCTGGAGCTCCTCGCCGCTGCGGCCTGGAGCCGTATCCGCCTGCCAAACGGCAAAGTCGGCAAAACCGATCGCAGGCTCAGGCAGCTCCTCGCCGCGATACAGCCTCGACAGCTCGTTGAAAAAGACGTTGGCAGAAACGCCGTCCACGGCGATATGGTGGAAGTCCACGAGCAGCACGGAGCTGCCGGCAGATCCGCATGCAATGAGCCAAGCCCGAACCAATGGAGCCTGCGTCAGATCGAAAGGCTGAATGAGCGAGCAGATCAAATCCCGCAGACCTGCCTCTGTTGATTCCGCCTCGTTGAGTCTAAATAGCGGCTGCTCATGAATCCGCTGCACGATTTCTTCATTCTCCCAGTGGAAGGAAGTGCGCAGCGCATCATGCCTCGCGATCATCGCGCAGAAGGCCTGCTCAAGGCGAAGCCGATCGACCGATTCTTCAATCCGGAAGGCAAACGGCGCATTGTATGCCGTGCCGACCTGATCCATCTGCTCGATGAAGTACAGTCTCCGCTGAGCTGAGGCCACCGGATAGGTATCACGCGCCGGCACCTTCACGACGGGGCCTGCCGGCTCCCGTTTAGGCTTGGCATCGCCAGCGTCTCCATCCTTCTGATTCCCGTCTGAAGCAGCTTGTTCAAGCCACTTCGCCTGCTCGCGCACCGTCGGATGCCCGAACAGCACGGCAACCGGAACCGATATGCCAAGGCGCCGTTCCAGCTTCGTCTGAAGCATGACGACCTTCAGCGAATCTCCGCCGGCCATGAAAAACGATTCGCATGCGCTGATGCGGCTTTGTCCGAGCACTTCGCCCCATAATGCGGCGACTGTCTCTTCCCATTCCCCTGCAGGAGCCTCGTAAGCTGCCTCGTCGAAGGAAGCCTCCGGTACAGGCAGCGCTCTCCGGTCAACTTTGCCGTTCGCCGTCAGCGGAAGCTCCGGCAGCTGTACCAGCTTGGCCGGCACCATGTAATCCGGCAGGTGTTCGGACAAAAACGCGCTCATGTCCGCATATGCCAATTCGCCGTCAGCCACGACATAAGCGCACAGGTATTTCGCGCCGGCCGCATCGTCAAGATCGATGACGATGACCTCCGAAACTTGAGGATGCTGCAGGAGCCGGTGTTCGATCTCCCCGGTCTCGATCCGGAAGCCCCGGATCTTCACCTGGTGGTCGATCCGCCCCAGAAACTCGATAGCCCCGTCTTCCGTCCACCGGGCCAAATCGCCCGTCCGGTACATGCGTCCCCCGGCGGCCAGGTCGCTGATGATAAATTTCTCACGCGTCAGCTCCGGCTGGTTCAAGTACCCGCGCGCCAGTCCGTCGCCAGCAATGCACAGTTCGCCGGCGATGCCGACCGGCTGCTGATGGCCATGCATGTCTGTAATGTATATTTTGGAGTTATCGATCGGATATCCGATCGGGATATTCTCGGTAAGCTCCGTCACGCGGTAGGCCGTCGTGACGACCGTATTCTCCGTCGGACCGTAACAATTGTACAGCTCATAACTCGGCTTGCTGAAGGATTTCAGCTTGTCTCCTCCTGCCAGCAGAACCCGCAGGGAAGGATGATCCAGCGTCATGAAGTGCTCACAGAACTGCGTCGGCAGGAAGCTGATCGTGATGGCGTTTCTCGTAAAGTAAGCATGCAGCTCAGCCGCGTCAAGCCGGATCGCCTCCGGGATCACATAAATAGCGGCACCGGCCACGAGATACGGGAATATCTCCCACACGGAAGCATCAAAGCCAAAGCCCGCGTATTTGGTCGCGCGGTCGCGCTCTGTCACTTTGAATTCCCGGTTATGCCATGCGCACAGGTTCACAAGCGAACGGTGCTCAATCATGACGCCTTTCGGACGCCCGGTCGAACCGGAAGTATAGATAATGTAGGCCAGGTCATCCGCCTTTGCCTCTCCGGGCAATGCGGTCTGAGGCGCTTCTCCTCCAGCTTCCTCCGCAGCCAGCGCCTGGGCGGCGCAGACTGTTTCCCCGTTAAAACGGATTTGCCCGTCCAGCTTCACCTTGGGCTCCGTAACGAGCAGTTCCGTTCCGCTGTCTTCCAGCATGTAGAGCACGCGGTCCGCCGGGTAAGCCGGATCGATCGGCAAATAGGCCGCTCCCGTCTTCAAAATCGCCAGAACGCCGATCATCATTTCCAGCGAAGGCGATGCCATAATGCCGACGATGCGACCCGGCCCGGCTCCTTTGCGGGCCAGCACGCGGGCGAGCTTGTCCGCCTGTTCATTCAGTTCGCGATAGGTCAGCGACTGCTCCTGGTAGACTACAGCCGTATGGTCGGGGGTTTGCCGGACCTGGTCCTCAAACAAACCATGAATCGTCCGGTTCAGGTCGACCGGCTTTTCCGTACGGTTCCAGGAAGCCAGCAGCTCCTCTTCTTCCTTCGACAGCAAGCCGATTTCGGATATCATCGTCCCCGGCACCGTCAGGCAGTCCGCGATAATATTTTGCAGATGCACGCACATCCGGCGGATCGAATCCTCCGTAAAGCGTCCTCCCGCATACCGTATTTCAAGCCCGCCTGCAGCGTTGCCATGAAACGAAACCACGATGTCGAACTTGTCCTGTAATTCGGAATCGCACAGCGCGGATTCATTCAGAATTGCGGTGTTGAAGACGGGCAGTTCACCTTGCAGATCACATTGAGCGGAAAGGGTATCCAGGCTTACGGCCCGCAGCCGGTTCTCATCCATGGCGGATGCGGCTTGCTGCAGCACCTGCTGAAGCAGGGCATCAGGTTGGGCCGACATCCGGAGCGGATAGGCAGCATCCAGCGTTTCCACGACCCCGAAAGCGACTTCCTCTCGTCGTAAATATTTCATCAGCAGCATGCCCCAAGCTGTGCCGAGCAAGGCAGCCGGAGCAACCCGCTCCGCTTGCTGGGACCGCTGAAGCATATGTTCAAATTCCTGTGGCCAGCTATAAACGAATGTTTGCAGCGGAATGGTTGGCGATACGGAATGAATGCGAAGAATGGTTCGATCTTCCAACTGTTCCAAATATGGCTTCCAGTCCCGTAAATCGGATTTATCCGTTGTTAAAAGCGACATTGTCATCGTTCCTTTGCGTAATCTTAGTTGCAAACAAGGCGTGAAAAGCAAAAAACCCTACCTGCCGAAAGTAGAGTTTGTTCCGTAACGAAAACATCATCCGGCAGCTGGCTGGCATTCGCGACAAAATCGCTTGGAGCCCCTCTAGCTTTGTGTCCCTCTCTTTCGATGAGGTTTACCTTTTATGCTTTTCATGGTGCATTAGTTCTGGACAGGCAGCAAGCGCTGACATACTTATCCATATTCTTTACTAATATATACCAAGATTGCATCCAAGTACAGGTAATAATATACCATGAACTGTCAATAAAAGTGACTATATCCCTAAATATGAGATACATAAACGGGTAAAAGGACTATGAACATTGCGTGAACATTTAGTACTTACTTACTGTTAATTCCAAGAATCGGCTCATAATCTCATCTATAGTATAATATTGGAATTCATTCACGCGATCAGCAACCGGTTTGCACACCGCCAGTTTGTATTCCGCATCGAAGGAAAGCATCGAAAGCTGGAATTCGCGATCGGCCAATCCTTGACAGGATATGTAAATCACGTTTCCTCTTTCTTCCGTCTCCACATCAGTTAAAGGGATCGTCAGCCCCCGCCCGATGGCTTTTACGTAGCTTTCCTTGAGCGTCCACCGTTCATAAAAGCTTTCGTCCCGCATGCGATCCGGGAGTCTCCGCCATTCCTCGTATTCCTTATGCGAAAAGCACATGTGAGCCACCTCGGGTTCTGCCTTTCCGATTCTTTCAACATCAACGCCGATAGGGCCCTCCGTGCTGACTGCACAGACGACCCAATCCCCGGCATGCGATACATTAAAGTGAAAATCCGGATAGCCCTTCAGGGAAGGTTTGCCATACTCCCCTCTGATCCATTCCGTTTGATCAAGTGAAATACCGTTCCGCTCGCAGGCGACAACCCGCTTCAGCACAGCCGAAACCGTCTCGCGCCTTGCATCCTGCTCCGCCCTGTATTTCGCGGCTTTCCTCCGCACGTCATCCGGCAGCAGCTCCAGCACCTGCCTGAATGCCGCCGAATCATATCCACGTTCCAAATATACGGCATAAATCGCTGCGATGTCGTTCACCCTCTTGGTCTATGAAGTAGAAGGCCAGGTTTTAAGGGATCAGCTTCAGCCGCCGCGCCTGTTCTTCGGTTAAAATGTATTCCTCGCTGGGCCATACGTCATCCTCATCGTCTACGCCGAACATCTTCATCACTTCGGACCAGATTCCTTTTTCCACCGCTTCTTCCTGCGTAATGATGACCTTCATGAATATCAGCCTCCCTGCATGCTTTTTATTCAGCATTACCCTAATTTATATCGGCTGATTCGGCCTCGCAGTTTAAATTTTATCGATCCTGAGCCCTGTTCAATGGGACTGGCCCTTCGTTCGTGCCGAGGGTCCTTGGGAGAACTGCATGCGTCCCGCCCCCATCATCGACACCGACAAGAGGGCGAAGAAAACCGGAATCAGCGCCCACAGAAAGGCATGATCCACCGAGAGCGACAAGGCCGAGCTGATCTTCTCCATGACCTGCGGCGGAATGAGGGCCCGGGTCTCCGGAGACAGCAGATGCTGCGGGTCGGCATTGGCAGGAATGGCTTGCCCGGCGCCGCCCAGCTTATCGGACAGTTGGCCTTTAAAATCATTGCGCTGTATGATGCCGAAAATCGTAATCCCCACCGTCATGCCGAGCGAGCGCAGGAAGGAAACCGTCGAGTTGGCCGACCCTCTCTGCCGCAGCTCCATGCCTTGAATCGCCGACATGCTGAGCACGGAGAACGAAAATCCGATGCCGAATCCGGTAACGATCATATACAGGGACAACACGAGCTTCGACGTCTCCGGCGTAATCGTCGCCAGCAGGAACATTCCGAGCAAAAAGACCGTCGCGGAGAAGATCATGATCCGGCGAAATGTCATTTTGGAGGACAGCATGCCGCCTACCTGTGAAGCTACAACCGAACTCAGCGTAAGCGGAAGGAGGATGAGTCCGGAGTTAGTCGCACTTCCGCCCATAACCCCTTGCACGAATATCGGAATGTACACCGCAGCCGTAATGAATGCGGCACCGTAAAACAAAGCAGCGGCGCTGCTTGCAGCAAACAGTCTTTTGCGGAACATATCATACGATATAATCGGCTCCGCCGCTTTTCGCTCAATCAAGAGGAACGCAACGAACAGCACAGCGAAAGCCGCGAACAAGCCGAGAATGTTCCAGGAATTCCATGCGTATTTATTGCCGCCCAGCTCCAGCGCGAACATCAGGCTGACCACGGCGCCCACCAGTGTCGTCGCGCCCCAGATGTCGATTTTTTGCTTAGAATGCTCATGCGATTCCTTATAAAAGAAGACGACCAGCGCGAACGCGATCAGTCCGAGCGGCACGTTAATGTAGAAGATCCAGCGCCAGTGCCAGTAATCGGTAATATAAGCACCCATCAGCGGACCAAACAGGTTGGCTACGCCGAATACCGCTCCGAACATCCCTGACATCTTACCCCGAAGCTCCGGCGGAAAAATGTCAAAAATGATCGTGAAGGTAATCGGGATCAGCGCGCCGCCCCCGATGCCCTGAATTGCCCGGTAGATACTGAGCTCTGTGATGCTGTGGGCCGTGCCGCAGAGCATGGAGCCTACCAGAAATAGCACGATGCCGAGCACAAAAAACTTTTTCCGTCCGTACATGTCGGACAGCTTGCCGAAAATCGGCATCCCCGCCATTTCAGCAACCATATAGGCAGAAGTGACCCACACGAACTGGTCAAGTCCCCCCAAATCCCCGATGATGGTCCCCATTGCCGTGGCCACGATCGTGTTATCGATCGCCGCAATGAGGATGCCGAGCAAAAGCCCGGCGACAATGAAGCCAAGCCTGTTCTTCTTCACAGCCATTTCGATGCTATCCCCCTATCCTCACGGCCCGATTTTCGCAGATTGCGAAACCGAAGCGCCGCTATCCTGTTTGAATTCGTCTTTATATTCCACAAAGCCGATCCGGCAGCCCGGGCCGATCGTCACATTTCGGCCGCGGACCACGGCCGCTTTGGTATTTTCAAGTACTACGATGTCGCCCTCAATGCTCTCTGCCGTCAAGGAGCCTTCCGATCCCGGCATGAACTTGCCCAGCAGCGGCGGCAGTCCCATGCTCTTTTTCACGGTGATTTGGCCGCCCACCAGCTCGCGCAGACGGCTCGGGCCGTACAGCTTGATATCCACCCGCTCGGCATTAAGCATGCCGTTAACCTCGACCGTTCCCTTCACCTGCAGCTCTTCCATTTGACAGTCCGCGTTCACGCGCATCTCGCCCATAATCTTGACCTTTTCAGCCGACATCCGTCCGCCTACGCCTAGTTCTCCGCTGACATTCACCACCCCGACGGCAAACTCGCTGGCGACTCTCATTTCACCATGCACCTTGACCGTGCCGCCTTTCATGGCATCCGTCACCTTCATCGCTCCGTTGCAGGATGCGCTGCCGGCATATAGCGATCCTTTCACCTCGGCATTCCCGAGGCATTTGAACGTTTCGCAGTCCGTATTCCCGTGAATGACGGCGTCGCCCATGATTTTGACCTGGTTGAACGCACCGCCGTTCGAGCTGCCGCTGCCCGTAATTTTCATGTCGCCGCGGCTTCCCCCGGCATTCCCGTTTGTCACCATATGCTTCAAACCTCCTTAATAGACATGAATGAAATTATATTTGATGTGCGGTTCCAATGACCGCATCGCCGTCCCGCTTCAGCCGGTTTTTGTATTCCACGCGTCCGATTTTGCACCCGGGACCGATTCGCACGTCATTGCCGCGGACGATTTCCGCTTCGGTGTATTCGAGGTCCACCTCGTCGCCTTCAATGGTATGGGCCTGCAGTTTGGCGGAAAGCGAAGGGACGAACTGCTCCAGAACGCTGAACTTCTTCAGCCGCCGGATCATAATGCTTTCCCCGCCGATTTCCTGCACCCTGCACGGCATGTTCATCTTGACGTCAATCAGTCCTGCATTCAGAAGTCCGTCGACGCTGAAGCCCCCATGGACGGAAAACACTTCGCACTGCACATCATCCCTCGTTTTCAGGCTGCCAAATACCTCAACCTTCTCCCCGTCCAGTCTACTGCCGATCGATAAGCGCCCGTTCACCGTCAGCAGATCTTGGCAGACCGCATGCGCCTTAACCGTAACCATGCCATCCAAAACCACCTTGTTCGCGCTTAACCCACCTTCAACCGTGGCCGTGCCGTTCACGGAAACCGTATCGCTTTGCAGCGCGCCTTCAACGGTCAATGTGCCGTTGCTGTCGAGCGTGACGCATTCCGTATCCCCGTTGATTTTGGTCATGCCGTCCAGCCTGATATGCGAATAGCTTCCGCCTTGCGCTTTGCCGATGCCCGAGATATTCAGGTCCGATCTATTGTCCATACGCTTTAAGCCTCCGTTTCGTTTAACTTCAGTTTTAACTCCTCAATGGACGCAGCCAGCGGCATCCGGAATACCCTTTTTACATCCTTGTCAAAATAAATCCGTTCGGCCGACTCCGCCAGAAACAGCAGCGGTACGCCCAGCTTGCGAATTAGGACGAGCTCACCGGCTTTGTTCTCCAAAGCTCCGTAATGATCCCGCATGACCGCTATCAGCATCTTACCTTCTTCACGGGTCATCTCCCCGCTTTGGAGCAGCTTCTGCAGCACATACACCGTCAGCATGTCGTTAAAGGACAAGGCCTCCCGGCTTCCGCATTCTTCCTCGTACAGCTCCACTGCAAATTTTGTAACAATGTTACGTTCTATGAGATGTTTTGCCGAAAGCGACTCGATGGGCGAGCTCGGTGAAAACACGTCCGCCAGCTCATCCAGCGACAGGCCATCCTTCATATTCTTGATGCGCTCAATGCGCTGCAATATTTTATGTTTCGGAAAAAAGGTTTCCTGGCCGGTAAAGGATGACTTGCGGACAAACCATTCCTCGGGAATCAGGTTTTTGCGCTTCCAGCGGTACAGCTGCCCATAGGAGATGCCTGTTAGCTCTAGCAGTTCCTTTTTCGAAATCAGATCGTCTTCGTTCATGACATCGCCTCCTCACAAAATAATGTAACATAACATTGTTACGTTGTAAATAAGTGTAAGTTCATTTTTTTATTTTTTAAGCATGGTTCCTTGACCACTCTAGATTACGTTCAGCAAAAAGAGCTCTGCCGCCCGATATTCAGGCAAGGACAGAGCTCTTATTAACGAAGACGATCCGAAGTACTATAATGCGATGAAGGCAGTGGGATACGCGGAAAAGCAGCTATCTGGTTTCCGACAAACACCCTGACGTTCCTTGGCTGGACCTTCCGTTACAGGTCTTCTCTGGTGTACATGTTCTGATCCTGCAGTCGGATCAACACCTTGCCATAACGGCCGCCCTGATGAACGGTCACCTTGCCGGATGGATAGGTCCGCTCCAAATAATCTGCGATCGTTTGACGGCTCCGATCATCTGCAAGACCGTGACTGTGAAGCACCTGCATCATTTCCTGCAGCGCCGCTTCCCGGGTTAGTTCCACCGTTTTCGTCTCCCGTGTGATCAGTGACTCGTAGGAGTAGCCTTTGAGGTACAGCAAATGGAGCAGATACCCCATTTCCATCGCTTGCTTCTGGAAAGGCTTGTCGGTGATCAGCGGCCAAATTTCATTCACCAGGCTGTGCTCCGCGGAACCCGCAGGCAAGCTGATATAGCAAAACTGGCGCGCGCATTGGAGAATTTTCTCCACGCTTCCCCAATCCCGAATGACCGGGCACATCGAGACGAAGACGAGGTCGAAGGCTTGACTCCACCCGCTGGCCTGCACATCCACATCTTCAAACAGCCCGGGTACAATTTTCACCCTGTCTTCGGGGAATGGTGCGATGTTCCCTTTCAGCAGCTCGACCAAAGGAAGTGAGGATTCCAACGCCGTTACACGAGCTCCGCGCTCCGCAAACGGCACCGTGAATACGCCGGAGGCGGCGCCGATATCCAGCACCGAGGCATGGTCGAATCGAACCCCTTGGCCTTCAAGCCAGTTCATGATTCGTTTGGTCCGTTTTCTCCCCTCTTCACGAAACGATTGCTCGTCGAAAGACTTCGCTTTCTGATCAAACGAATGGGCCAATGAGAAACCAGCCCTTTTCATCTTGTTCATGATAGTGTCACCATGATCTTTCCACGCCTTTTCCCATACGGCTTCATTAAAAAAATCGTTCATCATCCTACCTGCCTTTTCCTTGATTTTTATGGAGAACCTTCCTGGAGGGCACATCCTTAACGTATACCGATGTCTTTTAGAATTTGTCTTACATAGACCTGTAATATCCATAATTGAAACACAAGAAGTACATCACTTCTTGTTTGCCTCCTGATGTCTGCGCTTGAAAGCCTCATCCAGGACGGACTGGATCGTGTGCTCCCGCAAATATTGATAGAGATGCTGCTGCGCGCCTTCCATCACCTGCTCAACCAAGCATTCGCCTTGTCCTGGACGCTTGCGATCCGGTTGTGCCGCTCCTTCTTCAGCTAACAGCTGATGCTGCTGTGATTTCGAATTCGAGCATTCGAACATCTGCTGTCTTCCTTCAATCACTTGAATCACATCCAGAAAAGTAATCTGTTCCGCCGGCCGCGCAAGCTCGTATCCGCCGTTCACCCCCGGTACCGCACGGACGATTCCATCCTGTCGCAGCTTGGACATGATTTTGGATAAATAGCTTTCTGAAACGCCGAGCGTCGCAGACAATTCCTTGATTCCGACGTTGTGGTGACGATCCGGATGCCCCAAATGGAGTAAGGCGTGCAGGGCATAATCCGTACTTTTGGAGAATTGCATCGGTTCCTCTCCTTTCTCGATATTTTATTATAGATATGTGATGTCCATAATAAACGATTCTGCTCTATTTTTCAATAATATAACGTTATCGATACACCATAATCACGTTTTAGGGTTGCAAGTGTTTCGAATTTGCATATAATTAGTACCGAGTACTAATACTTGATATTAATTTTACTGAAGCCATTTAAAATTTGATTTTCATCGCCCATGAGGAGGAGAGTTAACCATGCATACCCTGTCATCCCGAGCAAGGATTACGGCCATTGGAACGTACGTGCCGGATCGTATATTAACAAACGAGGACCTTGAGAAGCTGGTGGATACCAACGATGAGTGGATTGTACAGCGCACGGGCATGAGAGAGCGCCGCATCAGCGGCGAGACAGAGTTTACGTCCGACCTCTGCATTCATGCGGTTGAGAATCTCATGCAAACTTACGGTAAACAGGTACAGGATGTCGATCTGATCATCGTAGCGACGACGACCGCAGACTACGCTTTTCCCAGCGTGGCCTGCCAAATCCAGGAGCATTTCGATATCCCAAGCACCGGCGCATTTGACTTGAACGCGACCTGTGCCGGATTTGCTTACAGCCTGCATGTGGCGAATGGGCTGATCAGTGCCGGGCTGCATCGCAAAGTGCTGGTGGTCGGCGGAGAAACGCTGTCCAAGGTGACGGATTATACGGATCGGTCGACCTGCATTCTGTTCGGGGACGGCGCCGGAGCAGTGCTTGTGGAAGCCGACGAGGCCGAACCCGGCTTTATCGCAGCCATCCAGGGGACGGACGGCAGCGGTGGCGCGCACCTCTATCGTTCAGGACTATCGAGCACCATGAAGGGGCTTCCGCTAGAAGGCGAAGGCAGCATGGTGCAAAACGGCCGGGAAGTATATAAATGGGCCGTACGGACCGTCACGTCCGGAATCGAGGAGCTGCTGTCGCGTGCCCGGATGACAACGGCGGACATCGACTGGTTCGTGCCCCACAGCGTCAACCTAAGGATGATCGAGTCAATTTGCGAGAAAACCGGATTCGCTCTGGACAACACGCTGTACAGCGTGGAATATATGGGAAATACCTCCGCGGCATCCATTCCGCTCTCCCTTGGACTCGGCGTACGCGAAGGCCGTTTAAAACAAGGCGATACGCTGCTTCTATATGGATTCGGCGGCGGTTTGACGCACACGGGTCTTGTTATAAAATGGGGCGTGCCGGATTTAAACTAAGCTGCTGCAGCGAAAAAAGCCGACTCTGGGGTATAGATAGAGTCGGCTGTCTTTGTGTATAAGTGAGCATCATGATTTCGGTTTCGCCGCCGTATAATAGGCCGTGAACGAAATATTCGCCGTCAAAATGCTGCCGGGATTCCGCTGCTCATAGGGCTGTTGAAAGCTGAACGAATCGATTGTGATGAGCCGCGGAGAGGACTGCAGCTCCTTCATCCACTCATGAATCTCGTTATATCCGCCTTCCAGCACCGCCTTCATTTTCACTTCCTTGACGGCGCTGTAATCCTCCGGCTTTTTGCCGGTCATGAGGGCAATCTGGTTGCCGTCCTGGAGTTGAAACTCAATGTCCGTCAGTTTGGCAAAGGACTTATCCTGAATTTTCTTCAGCTGCAGCACCAGCTCCTGCGTATCCGCATCCAGCGGCAGCGCTTCACGCGCGCTCTGGAATTCCGGATCGTCGCTGCTGCTTTTGCTGCGGAGATCGGCTAGCTTATGATCCAGCAGATTCCTTTCCTCCTGCAGCGTCGAAAGCTCCGATTGGCGGGCTGTCCCGGTATCCATGGAAGGCTTCAGCGCAAACATGTAGAAGGCGAACGCCAACAGAAACAGGGCTACCATGCCCAGCAGAATGACGGAACGGTTACGGTTGATCTTCTCCAGCATGGTCACCCTCCTTCGCAGGTTCGACGGCCTGAAGCCGGCTTGAATTGATTTTGTACATGACGGCGTATTTCGGTTTGATGGCCTGCGCATCCATGCCTTCGGTCGTGCCGCCCGCTTTCATGCCCTGTTCCTCCGTCAGCTTTTCGATCGTGGCCTTGACGGCAAATGGCATCTTCTCCAGCTGGGATAAATAAGCCGCGGCGTCCTCCATTTTCAGCATGTTTACAGAGAGCGTGATTTCACCGTATTGGTTATAAGCAATGTTGCGAATGACCGCCCCCTTCGGCAGCTTGACGTCCAGATCATCCAGAACCGCCACCGCATCCATGCGAGATTCGAACACCTCTTGAACGATTTGCTGCGGATTGTTTGCCGCCGCACCTCCGGTATTCAGCGCCGCGAGATCCTTCTGAATGGTGGCGGTCTGATCCTGGACGCCTTGAATCTGATCGGAAAGGGCGATGTTCTCCCCCTGGGAGGCCATATACCACCAGCCCATGCCGGCCATGCCGATCAGCCAGACCGCAACCAGAGACAATATGATATAAGGAAACACCTGTGCTTCCCGGTCTTCCCGCGGCATCAGATGCAGGTCGTTCACGCCCTGACCATACAAGGATGCGCCAAGCGCAACCCGGAAATCATTCATGTCTTCATCTTCCGGACTCAGGCCGCGCCTGGCAGCCTCTTGAAACGCAGCCGACCGAATATCCATATCCGGAAGCATCTGATGCAGCTCCCGCAGGAGCTGCACACGGCCGGTCGCAGGCCCGGTCACAATGACATCCGTAATCCGGGTCGAACCGTCATGCAGGCTGTATTGATAAAAATTCAGCATACGTGAAATTTCGGCCGTAATCTCCACCAGCTGCTCCGCCGAGAGCTGTTCCGGCTCCGGTTCTTTCGGATCGCTGCTGAGCGTCTGCGATGCAGCCGCCGCTTCCTGCGCAGCCGTACCCTCGCCGGGCCAATAGGAGGGTTCTCCCGGCGGCGGTGTTAAATCGTACAAATTGATCGTCCTCAGAAACAAGGGATGCCCGTCGTGGAACAGGTACACATCCAGCATGGTCCGGTCCAGATGGATCAGCATCGTATCCGTAAAGTCCATGTGTTCTCGCAGCACAACCGCTCTGGCCAAGGCCGTGGCGGATATCTCGATATTCTGGACCTTCAATCCCGCTTCATGCAGCAGTTCCATATAGCTTTCGATAAGCTGACCCGGCGCGGCAAACACGAGCAGCTGCATCGAGGTTTCATCGGTATCCGTCACCATGTAATCGTAAACCGCATGGTCAAAAGGCAGATGCAGCCCTGTCTCCACCTCCAGCCGCACCAGCTGATCCAGCTGCTTGCGATTCGTGGTCGGCATGGCCATTTTACGGATGATGATTTGGGATGGAGGAATGGACAAGGACACCTGCGACCCGCGCAGTCCCTCTTTTTTCACCCATCGCTTCAGCAACTCTCCGAGCCCGTGACGGTCGGCGATATCGTTGTCGATGATCATGCCCGCCGGGAGCGGCAGCATGCCTTTACGGGCGACCCCCGATGCTTTTTTGGTGTTCAGCCGTACGTACCGGATGCCTGTCTGCTCAATGGCAAGACCCAGCGGCCTGTTCCCCCTAAGCCTCATATGATGAACCTCCTAATTCCATAGCGAGAGGTACCCGCTTATCATTGTTGAACCGTACCCGTAAGCCAGCAGCGCTCCTGCGGCAAGCCAAGGCCCGAAGGGTACCGGCTGTCTGCGCCGGACGATGCCGCACAAGATCAGCAGCCCATATACGACCGTCCCCATAGTGCATGCCGCCAAAAAAGCAATCAGCACGTTCGGCACGCCGAGCACCCAACCGCACAGCGCGAACAGCTTCACATCCCCCATCCCCATGCCGCCAAAAAGCGCGAGCAGAAGCGGAATTCCACCCCCCACTGCCGCTCCGGCAAGATGGCTCCAGAGCGAACCATCCGGGAAGAGCAGTACCATGGCGAGCAGGATCGGCGTAAAAAACAGCAGCACCTTGTTCGGAATCAGCATGTATTTCATATCCGCGACAGTAACGATCACCGCCAAGCTGACCAGCAGCAGCCCGATCATCCCCCTGCCGCTAATGCCCTCCTGCAGGACAACCCATAGGAACAGCAATCCCGTCAGCAGCTCGCCCAGCGGGTACAATCCGGAGAGCTTGATGCCGCAGTGACGGCAGCGGCCGCGGGAGAGCAGGAAACTGAGCACAGGCACAAGGTCTCTGGGCTTCAGGCGCGTTCCGCATTTCGTACAGTGCGACGGCGGGTGAACGATCGATTCGCCAGCAGGGACGCGCAGTCCGACAACGTTATAAAAAGAGCCCAGCAGCAATCCGCAGATCAGGGCGTAGATGGGGATGATCAGTGTCATTGGCGTGGCTCCTTTGATTGTAAAAGGGAACCGGAAGTGGTGATCCGGTTCCTGGGTGGTGATGTGAATAATATGAAAGGTGGTGTTGCTGCAATTGGTATGTTGTTAGGTTGATGATTCTAGTGAAGCTGTGATGTGTTGCTATAGGTTGATGTTGCTACGATATTTATGATGCTAGTTTATGTTGCTAATTTAGTAGAATTCAGATTTATTAATAGCGTTAATTAAAAAGGTAATATGGCGCTTCGAAGGCCGCTGCGCACACGGATCATTCTTCCGATCGCTGTTGTCTTACGGATTTCCTGGATTGGAATAGGATCAGGGTAGAAATCCGACGACAAAGGCGAACGCTTGCGCTTCTTCAGAACGATTCCGTCTGCTCCGCTGGTGCGTAAATGAATTTAAATATTAATACAGGAATAAAATAATCCTTTAAATTTTTCATTACTCTGCTTTATCTGCTTTTGAACTTGAACTCAATACATTTTCCGCATTATAAACCTTCGAATTTAATGTAACACTAACAAGTTGTCCTAAATCAGAGAATGTCACTACGCCCGTCTTTGAAATAGGAGCCTTCGTACTCGGCAAATATAGGGATTTGTCAAGATATCCACTATCTTGTAATTTTTCAATACTAATGGTTCTATTTTCTGTAGCTTTAAAATCCCCATTTCCTTCACTCGTGATATATAATCTGGCCGCATCATACACCTGTCTCGCGGTAGCCAAATCCGCGCTATCCTTCGATTTGCTAAGAATATTCCCGATCAACGGAATCGCGATCACCGCGATAATCCCGATAATCACAATTACCGCCAAAAGCTCGATCAGCGTGAAGCCTTTTTCCTCTCTTCCCAACTTGCCGAAACGCTTTTTCAATACAGCTTCCATACGAATATCCCCCTCAATTAGATTTGGATTCATGAGATCATTTGCATATATTCAGAACCGTATGGCTCTAGATGCTGTTATACAAGCTGAACATCGGCAGCATAATCGCCGCCACGATAATTCCCACCACGCCGGCGAGGAAGGCGATCAGCAGCGGCTCCAGCAGCGACTTCAACCGGTCGACGGTATTCTCCACGTCCATCTCGTAAAAATCGGCCACTTTCGACAGCATCAGGTCAAGCGCGCCCGTCTCCTCGCCGATGGCGATCATCTGCGTGACCAGCGGCGGGAACACCCATGCTTTTTTCAGCGGGTCGGAGAGCGGATTGCCCTGACGGAGCGATTCTCCCGCGGCCCGGATGTACTGACCGATGACCTTGTTGCCCGCCACCTCTTCGACGATCGTAAGTGCCTGCAGCACCGGCACCGAGCTGGCGTACAGCGATGAGAAGGTGCGCGAGAACTGGGCGATGGAGCCTTTTTGATTCAGCTTGCCGAACACCGGGACTTTGAGCTTGGCGTAATCCAGCAGGTAGGCCCCTCGCTCGGTACGCTTGATCCACTGATAGGCAATGAGGAGGATCAGCAGGCCGGCAATCCAGATAAACCACTGATGCTTAAAGCTGTTGCTCAGCGCCAGTACCATTCTCGTAATCGCCGGCAGCTGTGCGTTCATCGACTCGAACATAGAGACGAACTGCGGCACGATCGCATACAGCAGGTACACGACGGCGGCGATGGCCATCAGTCCGACCGTGACCGGATAGGTGAGGGCGGATTTGATTTTTTCCTTGGTGCTGTGCTGCTTTTCGAAAAAGACCGCCAGCCGCTCCAGTGTTCCTTCCAGGTCCCCCGATTCCTCGCCCGCACGAATCATGCTGACAAACAGGTTCGGGAAAATTTTGCGATGATCCTGAACGGCCGTCGAAAAGGCGATCCCGCGCAGCAGACTCGACCCGACATCCTGAAGTGCTTTGCGCAGCGCCTTGCTTTCGGTCTGTTCAGCCAAAATCCGGTTGGCATCAACGATGCTAACCCCGGCCCGGATTAAAGTCGCGAATTGGCGGCAGTAAATGATAAAATGAATGGTTTTGACCGGATTGCCGATGTACATGTCCTGCTGGAAAATGGAGCTGCGCTGCTCGGAGAGCGAAAACACGGTCAGGTTCCTCTTCCGCAGCTCGTCCATCGCCGAAGGCTTGTCCAGGGCGGTCAGCTTGCCCTTCAAGTCCTTGCCTCCGCTCGTTCGCACTACATATTCGAATTGCGGCATCAGCTGCCTCCTTCCGCCAGAAACGGCTGCGCGGTTTTCGCATCCAGAACGCCGCTTTGCAGCTGCTCCCGGATCGACATATCCATCGTATGCATCCCTAAACTTCTGCCGGTCAGCATCAGATTGCGGATCTGGTGATTTTTCTCGGACCGGATCAGATTGGCCGCGGCTGGCGTGTTGATCATGATTTCGGTGACGCAGGTCCGGCCTTTGCCCGATTTTCTCGGAAGGAGCCGCTGCGACACGATCGCGTTCAGCACGCTGGCGAGCTGGATGCGGATCTGCCCCTGCTGATGTCCCGGAAAAGCATCAATGATGCGGTCGATTGTCTGCGGCGCATCGGTCGTATGCAGCGTCCCGAGCACCAAGTGCCCGGTTTCCGCGGCCGTCACGGCTGCCGAAATCGTCTCCAGGTCCCGCAGCTCTCCCACCAGAATCACGTCCGGGTCCTGGCGCAGCGCTGCTCTCAGGCCTTGGGCAAAGCTCGCAGTATCGCTCCCGACCTCCCGCTGCTGAATCAGCGATGACCTGCTGCAATGTATGTACTCGATGGGATCCTCCAGCGTAATGATATGCTTGTGCTGCGTTTGGTTGATATGGTCGATCAGTGCAGCCAGCGTGGAGGATTTCCCGCTACCGGTCGGACCGGTCACGAGAATGAGGCCGTGCGGCTTGTGCGCGAGCGTGCGGATGACCGGAGGAAGCCCCAGCTCCGCCAGATCCGGCACGCTCGCCGGAATCAGACGCGCCGCGATCGCAGCCCCATGCTGCTGGCGGAATATATTCATCCGGAACCGGCAGACTCCTTCCAGCTGGGTCGAAAAATCAACCTCTCCCGCCGCTTCAAACCGTTCCTGCTCCGCCGTCCCCATCACAGCCTGCGCCATCCCGCGAATATCTTCCGCCGACAGCGCTTGCTCCTGCAAAGGCATGAGCACGCCATCGATGCGCAGCACCGGCGGCGAGCCGGGCGAAACATGAAGGTCGGAGGCGCCCATTTCAAAAGCCTTCTGCAGCAGTGTCCTCATGCCCGCTTCCGTATGAAGCATCTCATTTTCGCCTCCTTTAATTCGCAACCGTCTCGCGGAGTACTTCCTGCAGGGATGTCACGCCTTGGATGACTTTCTCAAAGCCGTCCTCCATCAGTCCTGTCATTCCCTGCCGCTTGGCCGCCTCCCGCAGCTCGTCCACGGAGGCCGAGCCCGTAATCCGCTGGCGCATCTCATCATCGATGCAAAGTACCTCATGAATGGCCGCCCGGCCGCGATAGCCGGTCCGGTTGCAGTTGCCGCACCCTTTTCCCCGGTACAGCTTGTCCGCCTGAAAACCATGGCTGCTCAGCAAAATTTGCTCCTGCTCGCTTGGCGTGTACGCGGTTTTGCATTCCGGACAGATCCGGCGCACCAAACGCTGCGCCACCACGCCCACCAGCGACGAGGCGATCAAATACGGTTGGATTTCCATGTCGCGGAGACGGGTAATCGTGCTGACCGCATCATTGGTATGCAGGGTGGACAGCACCAAATGGCCCGTCAGGGAGGCCCGTACGGCGATTTCCGCCGTCTCATGATCCCGAATCTCCCCCACCATCACGATGTTCGGGTCCTGACGGAGGATGGAACGGAGCCCGGCCGCAAATGTAAAGCCGATCGCCGGATTCACATGCACCTGATTAATCCCTTCCAGCTGGTACTCTACCGGATCCTCGACCGTAATGATGTTCACATTCTCCACATTCAGATGGTTCAGCGCCGAATAGAGCGTCGTCGTTTTGCCGCTGCCCGTCGGGCCCGTGATCAGCAGAATGCCGTATGGACGTTCGATCATATCCCGGAACATCTGCAGATTGCGCCCATTGAACCCAAGCTGCTCCAGCGGCTTAACCCCGGTACTGAGATCCAACAGCCGAAGCACGATTTTTTCGCCGTGGATGGTCGGCAGCGTCGACACGCGGATATCCAC
The DNA here is from genome assembly GCF_004001045.1 of Paenibacillus chibensis. Lineage (GTDB taxonomy): Bacteria > Bacillota > Bacilli > Paenibacillales > Paenibacillaceae > Paenibacillus_AQ > Paenibacillus_AQ chibensis. Next base: position 278,123 of record NZ_BIMK01000005.1, on the reverse strand, counting down.
CATTTTGTAATCGAACTGCATCTTGATTCTGCCGTCCTGCGGCAGACGCCGCTCGGCGATGTTGAGCTTGGACATGATTTTGAGGCGCGCCGTGATAAAGCCCTGCATCTGCTTCGGAAGATGACGCTCGGTCCGCAGCTGGCCGTCGATCCGATAACGGATCGCCAGATTGTTTTCGCCGGGATCGACATGGATGTCGGAAGCTTTGAGATGAACGGCCTGCTGGATCATCTGGTTGACCAGCCTCACGATCGGCGAATCCTCGTCCGTAATCTCGGTTTCTTCGATATCTTCGGCGGAAGGCAAATCGACCATCATCTGATTCATCGAATCGCGCAGCCCGTAGTGACGCGCAATCGAGCGCTGCAGCTCCTCCCTCGTACAAATCGCAGGCTCAATCTTGAAGCCGGTGGTCATCCGCAGCTCTTCAATCGCAAAATAATCCAGCGGATCGGCCATCGCCACCATCAGCTTGCCTCCATCCTTCATGAAGGGCAGCACCTGGTACCGCTTCGCCATGCTTTCCGGAATGATCTGCGTGATCGCCGGGTCGATCTGGTATTTGAACAGGCTGACATGCGGGATGCCGAGCTGAAATTCCAGCACTTCAATCAGCTGCTGCTCCGTGATATAGCCTTGAGAAATGAGGAGATCCCCGAGCTTGCGCTTGGATTTACTTTGTTCGCCCAGCGCTTCCTGCAGCTGTTCATGCGAAATCACATGATTTTCGACCAGCAAATCCCCCAGCCTTTTTTTGACAATAGCCATGTCGAATCCCTCCACAAAAAGAACTTTTTCGGCAAAAATTTACGCAAATGCGAAAGAGGTAATTCGGTAGTATAGTTCTATTAAACCTGTGTCTTTTTTCATATATTTAAGTTGATAACACGAGACTTATATCCTAAAATGATATATAGCATAGATTGGTTAATTTTACAATAAAAAACCCTGTACATATCGAGTACAACTCGCGCAATTCGTGCTATAACTGACATTTTTCCATATTCTATTTTAGGAGGATTGGAATGAAGAGGAAATACAGACTCATAATCCCGGTCATGCTCGCGGTAGTACTTTTGGCATTGTTTATTCCCTATCGCTGGACAATGGTGAATGCTGTCGTCGAACCGGCTTATCCGGTCCGTATTCTGGAAATCGTAGATCAATCGAGCTATTCCGTGCTTAAGGATAAGCTGAAGAACATGCCCAACGTCAGCGTGGATGTCATGCGGATGAAAACGTTCGTGGCGATGCGCGAGGATATCAGCGGCACGTATGACGCGATCTATATTGCGGATGCTTATAATCTGAATGATCCGAATAACCAGACGGACGCCAATAAAGGCAAAAGCACCAACTACAGCACCAACGGCGTCGCTCCGTTCAAGAAAACCGACGATAAAACCAACCAGACCAAAGCCCATCAGACCTCTTACGTGATGAATGACATCACGAGCTTGAAAGCCAATGAAATCAGAACGAACTATATTAACAAGGGACTGCCGGTCATCGTGAACGAAAACGTGCTGAAGCAGCTCCCCAATGAGCAGGGAAAACGCAATCTGTACGATCTGTTCAATGGCTATAACACGCCCCAAGGCAGCTCCAAAAGCAACGTTTACTTCGTCAATGATAACAAGCTGAACCAGCTCGTGACCGACATGAACAAGGCGGGCTCCACGCTGTATCAGCAGCTGCATCAGCGTCCCAGAATCGATCTGACCTCTCAGCCCGCGGATTACTCGTCCGGCAGCAGTAAAATCTATAAGGCGGGAGATACGCTGACGTTCAAATTCAACGCTTATAATGTCCCAAACCTGAGCGAGTCCGGCAACAGCGTTACCGCGAAGCTGTCGCTTTCCGTCGATAAAGTTCTTAAATATACGGACGACAACCAGGTTGCTCTGAAAACCATTACGCAGCCTACCGGCAACGAAATCACCTACAATCTGCCTAAAGCCTACTCCGGGCTGCTCTATTGGAAGCTCGATCTCTACAATGTAAACGGGCTTACCGACAGCGTGAGCGGAACCATCCGGTACCAGGATGAGAAAACGGTGGTCAAAGTACTACAGGTGATGCCGGATAAAGATACGAGCAGCGATCTGACGAAGAGAATCACGGACGCCTCCTATCTGAAAAGCAGCGATTACGAGCTCCAAATCACTCCGGTATCCTTCTCGGACTTCAGCTCAGCGTACTATAAGCAGCTAAACGGCAAATTCGATATGATCGTATTCGGCTTCAAAGACACCTACAACGAGAGCAGCCCGTTAAAGGACGATCAAGCGCTCGCGGTTCATGCCTTCATCGAATCGGGACAAGGCGTCATGTTTACGCATGACACGATCTATAAAAGCTCAACCTCGCAGAACGCCTGGGTCAAGTATTTCCAAGCCGATACCGGACAAATCGCTCCGGAGACCAACCTGGGATTCGGAAACCCTTTGTCCAGCACGTCGACCAAAAACGTGAATACAGGTCTCCTGACGCAGTTTCCGTTCGATCTGACTCAAAAAGGGAAATCGGCCTCCGTCGGCCAAATCGCCACAACGCATAACCAATACTTCACGCTGGACCTGGAGGACCCCGCCGTGGTCCCATGGTACAACATCAAATCAGACGCGAACGCAGCAACCCAGCGCGACGTCGACGACAGCTGGAATCATTATTACACCTATACCAAAGGCAATGTGACCTATTCCGGAACCGGACATACGAGCAACAACTTTCCGGACTGGGAGCAGCGCCTGTTCGTCAACACTATGTTCCGAGCCTTTATCGGAGCCAACCATGCGCCGGACATCAAGCCGATCAGCCCCGTGGAGGGCGCAGTCATTCCTTCTTATCAAAAAATACCGGTCAGCTACACCGTCAACGACCTGGACCTGAAGGACCGGAATATTAAAACCCAGGTGAAAATGCTGCAGAATAACAAGGAAATTTTCATAGGCGAGGAAAAAACAGTGCTTTCCGGCTCGACCATTTCACTGGATTTGGACAATCCGTTAAAGGATGTGCAGGATCAAGGGCAGCTGAAAATCGTCATCACGGCGAGCGACCTCCACGGCGCCCAGGCAGAGCCGAAGACGATCAACATTACCGTCAAAAAGTTTAAAGACAGCCTGCAGGTAGACCGCGGTCTCGATTCGGCATATCAGGGCAGGGATTTGTTCACGAAGGAAACAATACCGATTCACTACACCGTGCAGCCTGTGAACATCGCCAAAGAGCTGGGCACCCAGGATCCAGCGAAAATGATCGTGAAAAATCTGGAGTTTACCGAGGAGCTTCCTGCAAATCTGGAGGTCGCAGGAATCACCTTCGATGAAGGAAGCGGCAGCATCATCAAAAGCGGCACCCTCGCGGCAGGCTATACGCTCAAAGGAACGCTCCCGGACGTCCCTTACCAGCTAGTAGGAAGCAGCTACGTTCCGACCGTCAAGCAGGTCCGGTTCACCGTCTCGCTGATTCCCAAAGAAAAAGGGAACTACCTGTTAAACAAGTCTTCCATGAAGTTTACGGATATTGACGAGAAATCTAAAAAGGCGGATTTCCCGGTGATCTCGTTCTCCGTCAAGAAGCGCCTGGAGACTCTTAAAATAGAGGATCATTACACGATCCTGAAAGGCGCCTCTATTGTCATCCCTGTTACCTATACGCCTACAGACGTCGACCCCAAATCGCTCGTGTTTACCTGGAGCAGCAGCGATCCGAAAATCGCTTCGGTTGATCAGCAAGGCAAGGTGGTCGGGGCCAGCGTGGGCACCGCGGATGTGACCGTTTATTCGACGGACGGCAGCAACCTTAGCTCCAAGTCGACCATTACGGTCGTCGATCCGATTCTTACGCTCAAGGCTCCGAAGGAAATCAAGAAGGGCGAAACCGGCAAGCTGCAGGCCATCATCGACCGGCAGTATTTGCAGAATGCCAAGCTGACCTGGACGGTCACGGAAGTGGGTGCGAATCCAAAGGCTGAGCTCATCGACACCGGGGATAGTTGGAGCCGGGATCTGAAAGGGAAAAACGCGGGGACGGTTACGATCGAGGTAACCCTGTCGGCGGAATTCGCGGGATCAAGCGATAAAGTCCAGTCCACCGCTTCCGCTCAAGTCAAGATTATCAACCCGCTGGAGTCGATCGGGATCGATGGCGATTCCTCCGTTATCATCGGCAAAACGCTCGTTCTGAAGCCGGTGCTGAACCCGGCCGATGCCGAGAACGTTCCGCCGCTCCTATGGTCGTTCAAAAATGCGGATGACGGGAAATATGCATCCCTGGACGTGACACCGGACGGCGTAAAAGTCACCGGCAAGCAAAAGGGTACGGTCATCGTTCAGCTTAAGGCCGGCGAATTGGTCGCGGAGCATGCCGTGGAGATTAAGCAGAGCCTGACCGGACTGCAGCTTCCGTACAGCTTAACCATCTATGAAGGTGATGTGTTCGATCTCACCACCAAGCTGGCCATGCTGCCCCATGGAGGCGTCGTGCCGGATCAGATCAAGGAGAGCCTGATTTGGAGCAGCGACAACACAGGTAATGTTACGGTGATCGCGAGAGGCACGAATGCGGGTACCATCACCGGCAAGCATGTGGGGCAATCCACCGTACGCGTAAAGTTCATGGACGATGAGAACATCAAAGCGGAAATCATCATCGAAGTGAAGAAAAAGCCAGCCGGCGGGGCCGGCAATGATCGTTACTAATATTCATCCAGCTTAAAAATCCCCTGCATGACCGGGCTTGCTCCGAACGAAGTCCATTCAGGCACTTGGCGGGGAACGGGGTTATTGATAAACTCTTATCTTATGGAAGAAGGACCGCCGGATGATCCGGCGGTCCTTTCTTTTTCATTATATTAGGGTGATGAGTGTACCGATCGGAACGCCTCTGAACAAGAACCTTCAGCCGCGCTACTCCAGCTTCAGGCTGCCGACTCTGACGCTGATGGTGCTGACCCTTGGCAGGCCGGCATATTGATGCTGGAACACATCACCGTTATATTCCACGCTGAAGCGCGCGGCTTGCTGCTCTCCTACCTGCTGGTCAAACCTGAGCGGGTCGTAGGCGCCCGAAGGCTCGCCCGCACGGCCGCGCACCGCATTGATCGTCAAGTCGCCCTTGGCGAAAAACCCGCCCTTGAGGTGGAATGCAGACCCGACGCCGTAAAGCTCCGCCTGGCCATCCGTATAAAAGAATGCGTTCAGCAGCGTAGGCTCTTCCGTATTTTTAAACGCATCCACTCTGTAGATCTCGATCGGGCCTTGTCCGATCAGCACCAGCTCTTTGCCGCCCAGGCCCTGGATGCTCGCGTCCACGATTTCGGTTTTCCCTAAGGTAAAGACCGTGGAATCAAATTGAACGCTGCCATTGATCGCGACATTCCCCGTCACCAGAATGTTGCCGGCGATGCGGATATCTCCGGCAGACCGCGCATCGATATTCAAATTGCCATTGACGATCAGCCAGTTGGCTTGCCCGCTCCCTGGAGCTTTATTGATGTTCAGGCTTTGCAGCTTGCTGCCGTCTACCGTTAAATCCCCGCTGAAGATGGCGGATTGGTTTAAGCCGGTCAGCTGCGCCACAAGCTTATTCAGTTCTTCCTTGTAAATTTCGAGTTTCACTTTGTACTCATCCATAAGCTTATTGTACTGGTCGATCTCCTCTTTGGATGCGCCCTCTCCCGGCACTGCGGGATACTCCGGCTCCTTGGGCATTTCCAGCTGCAGGAACGGGGCTTGATCGTCTTGCTTGTAGTGGTCTTGATAGCCATCGACAAGCGATTTCCCGCTTGGATTCGATCCATTCAGGCTCGGTGGCACGGGACCCAGCGCTTCTTTCACCTTGTCATCAAATGACTGGACAACATTAATGCTGACGAATTTGCTCAGCGGCTTGATGCGAAGGCTCTTCGCAGGGTCGAAGGCCGATCCGAGGGGCTTCTCGCAGCCCCCGGCCTGAAATGGGGATCCGCCGACGCCCTGGTCAACGCACTCCACTTTTTTCAGCGACTGGACATGAGCTTCGCCATCTCCACCAGCTCCCCCGGAAGGAAGCAGCACCGGAAACAGCGTCGATACGTCATACGCGTTGCCATGGGTATACAGCGCCCTGTTGGACAGCAGCAGCGTATTCCCCGCATAGATATTCCCCTTTACATCAGGGGACCCGTTCAGGATCAGATTCCCTTCCGAGCCTAAAGCATAGCGGAGAAAATCCGGATAGGTATCGATAATGATCTCCCGGGTCAGCTTGCGCTTGACTCCGCCCACTTCGGCTTCGGACTCCAGTGTAATCGGATATTCGGTGCTTTTGCGCGGCCGGCTGGGATCAAAGACGATGCTCGTAATTTTCCCGGATACCTTGTCCTTGCCAAGCTCGGAGCCGAGCGTTAATTTTCCGGCGCTGATTTCCCCTTGCAATTCCGCCACGTAACCGGCAATCGTTGACGCCAAATCCTCCGGATTAACGACCTGCCCCTGCAGCTCCGAAAAAATATAGCTCGCGCCTTCATCCAATGATTTTTCCGCCAAATGCAGGCTTTGCACGTCATTTTCGCGGGTTTGGGTACGCTGGGCCCCGCCGATGGCCGCCGCCGCCACAGCCGTCCCCAGAATCGTCAGCAGGAGCACCATGAACAGGACCAGCACCAGAGCCGAACCGCGCTCATCGCGAAAACGAATTTTCTTCATCTGCATTCCCTCCACTTTCGGCTATTCCAAGCAGGCCTGCCATTTAAAAGCCAAACCGACTCTGCATACGCAGCTTGTACGGCCGGTTCTCGTAGTTCTGCTCCAGTTCGAGGGCTATGGAGAGCGTGCCGCTCTGGCATACCGAAAGCCCGCTGCAGTCCACGGTCAAGGAGGCGTTTTCTGTAAGCACGGAATCCAGGTTCCGGGTCGCTTCCGCTCCCACCGGTTCCACGACGCTATCCGCGGCACCCCCCGTTCCGCCCGCTGCCAGATCCAGATATGGCTCGATGGTCAGCTTGCCGTCCCGGATCTGAATGCGATGCGGCTGCACCCCGCTCTTGCGCAGCACGACCGAGGTCGTGCTTCCCGCTATTTGCGGCTCGATGGAGTCTGGTGCATACGTGTACAGCTCTGTGATCACCGCCGACATCATCAGATCCGCTTCATCCCGAAGCGAGTTTTCAATCGAAATTTTATGATAGCTGCGCATCCCGAAGACGGTTAACGAATAGACCAGGCCGAGCACCAGGGACATCACCGTCAGCGTCGCGATCATCTCCAGCAGCGTAAAGCCTTCCTCCCGGCGGAGTCGTTTAACGAAGTTGTTCATTCGTAATATATCCCTCCACCACACTGTCGGCTTGATGGCCGCCCGGCCCGCCCGCTCCGCGGATGATCACCTTGACGGGAAACAAATTCCGGCTCATCTTCTGCTTTTGCGGATCGTCCGTGCTCAGCATCTGCTGATGCAAGTCCGCCTCATATTCGATATCAATCTCATAAGCAACATTGTTCACCGTAGGATGAAGCACAGCGGCAAGCGTCGCGGGATCCGTATCCGGCAATGCCCCGCTGTAAGTGCCCGGAGACGATGCGGCCGTACTTCCGAGGATCTTCGGATGTTCTCTGCCGAACTCCCCGACATGGTAGAACTCTTTTAACGCTTCATCATTTTGCTTCTGCATATACACAAGGGCGTTTCGCGCCAGGTTGATCATGACGGTTTGATTCTGGTTGGATTTGGAATAGGATAGCGCATTGCTGAAATAGGAGGTAAGAACTATAGAAACGATGGAAAAGATCACTATGGCCGCCAGAACTTCTACTAAAGTAAAACCTTTTTCCTGCTTCGAGACGGTTTTCAGCACTTCTGCCGACGCTCCTTCGCGTGATCTTCATATATCTAGCTAAAAATGGATAATATGTACTATTTCATTATATGCTTTGTCCGCTTCTGACAGCAATCCCCAACCTATGAAAAACGGCAAAAAAAGCCGGTAGAATCATAGATTCCGGTACCGGCTTTACATTACATCGTATAGTACATATGAACTATTTTATACAAAAGGTTTACTGATGCTCTTCCAGCCACTGCTCGGTCATGCGCATCAGCACTTCGCTGCGCTTGATCGCATCGGCCACCTGGTCGGTAGCCGTACCGCCATATACGTTGCGTGCGTTCACTACGGTCTCCGGCTGCAGCACTTCATAGATCGCGTCGTCGAAGAGCTCCGAGAACTGCTTGAACTCGTCCAGGGTCAGATCCAGCAAATATTTGCCGTTCTGAATGCAGTAAAGCACCGTTTTCCCGATGACTTCATGCGCCTGACGGAACGGAAGGCCTTTGCCCACGAGGAAATCGGCAATGTCGGTCGCGTTCGAGAAGTCTTTGTTCACGGCTTCGCGCATCCGCGTTTTGTTCACCTTCATGGTGGCGATCATCGGCGCGAACAGCTGCAGCGCTCCCTCAAGGGTTGCAACCGTATCGAACATGCCTTCTTTGTCTTCCTGCATATCCTTGTTATACGCCAGCGGCAGTGATTTCAGCACCGTCAGCAGACCCATCAGATTGCCGTAGACACGGCCCGTTTTGCCGCGAACCAGCTCCGGCACGTCCGGATTTTTCTTCTGCGGCATAATGCTGCTGCCTGTGCAGAAGGCATCGTCCAGCTCGATGAAGTTGAACTCTGTGCTGCTCCACAGCACGAGCTCTTCCGACAGGCGGGAGAGATGCATCATGATGATCGAAGCATGGGAGAGGAACTCCAGAATAAAGTCACGGTCGCTGACGGCATCCAGGCTGTTCTCATACACGCGGTCGAACTGCAGCTGCTCTGCCACGAAATGGCGGTCGATCGGGAACGTCGTTCCGGCCAGCGCGCCTGCGCCCAGCGGAAGCACGTTGATGCGCTTGTAGCTGTCCATCAGACGCTCAATGTCGCGCTGGAACATCGATACATAAGCCATCAGATGATGGGCAAACAGAATCGGCTGTGCCCGCTGCAGATGCGTGTAGCCGGGTACGATCGTATCCAGGTTATCCCTGGCTTGTACCACGAGCGCCTTTTGCAGCTCATGCAGCATGCCCGACAGTTCCACCACGCGTTTGCGCAGGTACAGGTGCATATCAGTGGCCACCTGATCGTTGCGGCTGCGTCCTGTGTGCAGCTTGCCTCCGACCGGGCCGATCTCGGCGATCAGATTTTTCTCCACATTCATATGGATGTCTTCATCGGATACCGAGAACTCGATCTCGTTGTTGTGGATTTTCTCCAGCACCTTGTTCAGACCGGCTTTGATCGTTTCCACGTCCTCCTGCGGCAAAATCCCGCATTTGCCCAGCATCGTCACATGTGCCAGGCTTCCCTGGATGTCTTCCTCGGCCAGCGCCTGGTCAAACCCGATCGACGCGGTATACTCGTCCACCAAATGGTTGGTCTGCTTCGTGAAGCGCCCTCCCCACAGTTTACTCACTATAGGTTCTCTCCTCTCTGTTACGGCAGAGGGCCGCCCCTTCTCGCCCGGAAAAGGAACGGCCGCTGCTGCCCTGCCGCTCCCGCGGCATATATGTTTATTTGCTTTGCTCTACGCCTGTGCTTACTTTAAGACGAAGCGCGTTCAAGCGGATAAAGCCCGTTGCATCCCCTTGATCGTACGCTTGCGTCGGATCGGCTTCCATCGTCGCGATATCCGGATTGTACAAGCTGACCGGACTCTTCACGCCTGCAGCGATAATGTTGCCTTTGTACAGCTTCACGCGCACGGTACCCGATACGTTCTTCTGGCTTTCCGTGACCAGCGCTTGCACAGCCAGACGTTCCGGCGCGAACCAGAAGCCGTTGTATACGAGCGTGCTGTAGCGGGTGATAAGGCTGTCACGCAGGTTCATGACTTCGCGGTCCATCGTGATGGATTCCATCTTGCGGTGAGCGGTGAACAGAATCGTTCCGCCCGGCGTTTCATATACCCCGCGGCTCTTCATGCCGACAAAACGGTTCTCCACCATGTCGACGCGTCCGATGCCATGCTTGCCGCCAAGCTCATTCAGCTTCTCCATGACCTGCAGCGGATTCAGCTGTTCGCCGTTCAGCGCCACGCAGTTGCCTTGGACGAACTCCAGATCGAGGTATTCCGCTTCGTCCGGAGCATCCTCAGGAGAGTTGCTCAGCAGGAACATGTCTTTGTTTTCCGGTGCGCTTGCGTCAAACCAAGGATCCTCAAGCACGCCGCTTTCATAGCTGATGTGCAGCAGGTTGCGGTCCATGGAATACGGCTTGGCAGCGGATGCGGTAACCGGGATGCCGTGCTTCTCGGCAAAAGCGATCATCTCGGCGCGGCCCGGGAAGTCATTGCGGAACTCTTCCAGGCGCCAAGGCGCGATGACGTTAATATCCGGTGCAAGTGCGGCTACGCCCAGCTCGAAACGAACCTGGTCATTACCTTTGCCGGTAGCGCCGTGGGCAATCGCGGTTGCGCCTTCCGCGCGGGCGATCTCCACCATGCGCTTGGCGATCAGCGGACGTGCGATGCTGGTGCCGAGCAGGTACTGACCTTCATACAGCGCGCCTGCCTGGAACATCGGATAGATGAAGTCCTTTGCGAATTCATCGCGCAGGTCGTCGATGTATACTTTGGATGCGCCGGTTGCCAGCGCCTTTTCCTCGAGGCCGTCGAGCTCTTCTTTTTGACCGATATCCGCTGTGAAAGCGATGATTTCGGCGTCGTAGGTTTCTTTAAGCCATTTGAGGATGATCGAGGTGTCCAGCCCGCCGGAGTAGGCGAGCACGATTTTTTCTTTTGCCATGATTGAACTTCCTTTCCTTGTACGCTTCGTTATTCAATTATATCCCATTCGGGAGGCTGAAGTTTTGAAAAGTTTCATTCGATAATACCAGCCTACTCTAACCCATCAATGCGGCCATCAAAGCCTTTTGCGCGTGCAGGCGGTTCTCTGCCTGATCGAAGATGACGGAGTTTTTGCCGTCGATCACGCCTGCGCTCACTTCTTCACCGCGGTGTGCCGGCAGGCAGTGCATGAAGAGGTAATCGCTCTTGGCGTGCTTCACCAACTCTTCGTCGACTTGGTAGTCTTTAAATGCGGCCTCGCGGATTTTCTGTTCTTCTTCAAAGCCCATGCTCGCCCAGACGTCGGTATAGATCGCGTCGGCGTCTTTCACGGCTTCCTGCGGGCTGTGGGTCACGACGATTTCCGCTCCGGTCGCCTTCGCGATCTCGCGGCTCTGCTTCACGACTTCGGCATCCGGTTCATAGCCCTCCGGACTTGCAATGGATACATGCACGCCAAGCTTTGCTCCGCCGATCATGAGGGAGTGCGCCATGTTGTTGCCGTCGCCGATGTAAGCCAGCTTCAGGCCTTTCAGTTTGCCTTTTTGCTCGAGAATCGTCTGGTAGTCAGCCAGCACCTGGCATGGATGCGCCAAATCGCTGAGGCCGTTTATGACCGGTACGGATGCATATTTCGCGAGGTCCTCGACATTGTGATGACCAAACGTGCGGATCATGATGCCGTCGAGATAACGGGAAAGCACCTGCGCCGTATCGCTGATGATTTCGCCGCGTCCGAGCTGGATGTCGTTTTTGCTCAAAAAGAGCGCGTGCGCGCCGAGCTGGAACGCCCCGACCTCAAAGGAAACCCGCGTACGGGTAGAGGATTTTTCAAAAATAAGTCCGATCGTTTTGCCTTTCAGCGGCTGGTACACTTCGCCGTTTTTTTGCTTGCGCTTTAATTCAATGGCGAGATCCAGCAGGTACTGAATCTCTTCGGTGGTGTAATCGTCCAGTTCCAGCAGGTCCCGGCCTTTCAAGTTCACCTGCAGCTGTTCTGCTTGAGTCATGGGTGTTCCTCCTTTGTGAGATGAAACCAATAGAAGCGCTCGATCTCTGTTTATCGGTTAGTCTTTTTTTACCGCTGTATAGTCATGGATCACGGCGGCGATGATGCTGACCGCTTGATCGATTTCTTCTTTCGTTACATACAGGTTCGGCAGCAGCCGAATGACGTTCGGCCCCGCGCTGATGAAGAGCAGGCCGCGCTTCTGGGCTTCGAGAATCAGCTCGTTTACCGGCTCGGCGCATTCGATGCCGATCAGGAGTCCGAGACCGCGGATGGCCTTGACATGCGGATTGCCGCTGAGCTTCTCCGTCAGCTGCTCCTTCAGGTACGCCCCCATGTCGGCGGCACGCTGCGGAAGCTGATCCTCCAGCATCGTTTCGATGGTTGCGATGATCGCGGCCGTAGCAATCGGCGTTCCGCCAAAGGTGGAGCCGTGGCTGCCTGCGCTGAATGCGTCCCGCAGGAAGGCTTTGCCGAGCATAGCCCCCGTCGGGAAGCCGCTTGCGATACCTTTCGCCAAGGTGAAAATATCCGGCTGAATGCCGTAATGCTCATGAGCGAACAATTTGCCCGTACGCCCCATGCCCGTCTGCACTTCGTCAATGATCAGGAGTAGGCCATGCTGTTCGCACAGCGCCTTCACGGCATGAACGAAATCCGCTTCCACCGGCAGCACGCCGCCTTCGGCCAGAACCAGCTCCAGCATGATCGCCGCGGTTTGATCGGTAATAGCTGCTTTGAGCGCATCCAGATCATGAAGCGGTACGCTCTTGAAGCCGGCTGGCAGCGGCAGGAAGCCTTCTTTTACCTTATCCTGTCCGGTTGCCGTCAGCGTAGCCAGCGTCCGGCCATGGAAGGATTGAACGAAGGTGATGATTTCAAAACGGCCGCTGCCTTTAATCTTCTGATGGTAACGACGGGCCAGCTTGATCGCTGCCTCGTTGGCTTCGGCGCCGCTGTTGCAGAAGAACACGGCATCCGCGCCGCTATTTGCCGTCAGCAGCGAAGCTGCCTTCTCCTGGTTCGGAATCTGGAACAGATTCGAAACATGCCACAGCTCATCCAGCTGAGCCTTCAGCTTGGCGGTGACTTTCTCGGGCGCATGCCCCAGGTTGGTGACGGCAATGCCGCTCATGAAATCCAGGTATTGGTTGCCTTGGTCGTCCCACAGCCAGCTGCCTTTGCCTTTGACCAAGCTGATCGGATATCTTGCATAGGTCGGAAACAGCGAGCTGGACTGTCCTGCCGCGTTACTCATGTAAATCACTCCTGTCATTGGATTATTTTTAAAATCGGTTACGGATCATTCACATCGGCTCCAAGTAGCGCCTACGGCGAATATTTGGACTTCCGGCCGCTGTTGTCTCCAGATTTCTTTTATTCATACCGCCATTGCGGTTGAAATCCGGAGACAAAGGCGGTCGCTATCGCTCCTTCAGTTCCAAAATTCCCCTTCGTCTCTTCCTATTCGCCTATAAGATGATTAAAATCAAACCTGCCTCAGGTTATTCCTTATCTCACGATCCGCGTCCCGATCGTTTCGCCTTGCAGCACACGGCTCAATATTTTCGGCTCGCTGCCGTTCACGATAACCACTTCCTGCACGTCGCCCTGGATGCAGCTCACGGCCGCTTTGACCTTCGGAATCATCCCGCCGTAAATATCACCGCTTGCGATCATGTCCTGAATCTGCTGCACGCTCACCACAGGCAGAACCTGCTTCGTGCCCTCGATTTCTTTCATGATGCCGGGAACATCCGTCACCACGATCATCCGCTCCGTCCCGAGATGCGAAGCCACCGCGCCGGCAGCCGTGTCGGCATTGATGTTATAACGCTGTCCGCCCGCATCCACGCCGACCGGCGCAATGACCGGCATATACCCCATACCGATGATGCCTTGGATAATATTCGACTCCACATGCGTCACGTCGCCGACCCAACCAACCTCGGCGCTATTGGCGACAGGCCGGGCCTGGATCAGGGCGCCATCCACGCCGGAAATGCCTAGCGCTTTGCCGCCGCTCTGCTGGATGCGTCTGACGATCTGCTTGTTAATGCTGCCCGCAAGCACCATCTCCACTACGTCCAACACCGCTTCCGTCGTCCGGCGCAGACCGTTCACGAACTCCGTTTCAATCCCAAGCTTCTCCAGGTTCTCCGATATGGCCGGACCGCCGCCATGGACGATAACGGGCTGGATGCCGGAGGCTTGCAGCTGCTTCAAGTCTTCGAAAAAGGAATCCGGAAGTGCCGCCAGCGTGCTGCCGCCGCATTTCATGACGAAGCTCTGCTTGCCGGAAGTCTCCGCCCCCGGCTGACTTGTTTCCTGATGTTTCAACGTGTTCACTGCGCTCTCTCCTTCTCCCATCTATCCGTTACGTCCGGTAAGCCGCGTTAATGCGCACATAATCATACGTCAGGTCGCAGCCCCAAGCTGTGGCCTTGCCCTCTCCATGGTGAAGATCCACCACGATGCGTACGGTATCTCCTTTTAGATACGCAAGCGCCGCATCCTCGTCAAAGGCTACCGGCCGCGAGCCTTCCAGAACCGAAATATCGCCAATGTGAATATCGACGGTTTCCGGATTCACCGGTTCGCCGGCACGTCCAACCGCGGCAATAATCCGCCCCCAGTTCGCATCGGCGCCAAATACGGCCGATTTGACGAGGCTTGAACCGATGACCGTTTTGGCAATGGCGCGTGCGGACAAATCGCTCACCGCTCCATTCACGTCGACCTCAACCAGCTTTGTCGCTCCCTCGCCGTCGCGGGCAATGGCCTGCGCCAGCACCTGGCATACATACGTGAAGCCCGCTGCAAAAGCCTCCCAATCCGGATGGGAAGGACTCAATTCTTCATTCCCCGCAAGCCCGCTCGCCATGGCAATCAGCATGTCATTGGTACTGGTGTCGCCGTCCACGGTAATCATGTTAAACGTCACATCCGTTGCCTGACGGAGCAGCCGCTGCAGGACATCTTCCCCCACTACCGCATCCGTTGTCATAAAAGCGAGCATGGTCGCCATGTTCGGATGAATCATGCCCGATCCTTTGGCTGCCCCGGCAATGGTCACTTCCTTGCCGTTCACGTTTACGGATACGCAGGCTTCCTTCTTCACCAGATCGGTCGTAAGAATGGCCTGTGTGAAATCCTCCGCACCGTTCGCCTCGCTGCTCAAACGCTGCGGCAGACCGGCAATTCCTGCCGTCACGCGATCCATCTTGAGCAGTTCGCCGATGACGCCTGTTGAAGCAACGGCCACATCCTCGATCTCAACGCCAAGATGACGCGCAGCTTCCGCACGCATCGTATACGCATCGGCTTCGCCCTGCTGCCCCGTGCACGCATTGGCGTTGCCGCTGTTCACGACGACCGCCTGCAGCCTGCCGTTATGCAGGCTCTCTCGCGTCACCTTCAGGGGTGCCGCTTGAAACACGTTCGTCGTATACACGGCCGCCGCCACCGCCGGTACCTCGCACAGAATCGCGCCCAGATCATGGCGCTCGGTTTTCTTCAGACCGCAGTGCAAACCGCCTGCGGAAAAGCCTTTCGGCGTTATAATCGAACCGCCCTGTACGGCGGTGAATTTGTCATGTCCCATAATGTTGTTCATCCCGCGACTTACGGATACACCGGTATGTAGCCCAGTCCGAGATTTTCCTCCCATCCCATCATCAGATTCAGGTTTTGTATCGCTTGACCTGCCGCGCCTTTGACAATATTGTCGATCACCGAAATGATGGTCACGCGTCCCGTGCGGGCATCCGCCGCAAAGCCGATATCGCAATAGTTCGAACCATACACCTCTTTGGTGGCCGGCCAAATTCCTTTATCCCGTACACGCACGAACGGACGGTCTTTGTAATACTGCCGGTACAGATCCACAAAATCCTCGTCGTTATACACCCCGTTCATCTGGGCATACATCGTGCTCATAATGCCGCGCGTCATGGGAACGAGTTGGGTCGTAAAGGTCACGGTAACAGGTTCTCCGGTCACTTGTTCCAGCACCTGCTCGATTTCCGGGATATGCTGATGCTTGTTGACTTTGTAAGCTTTGAAATTTTCATTAATCTCCGCGTAATGCGAAGTCAGGCTGGTGCCCCGGCCCGAGCCGGATACGCCGGATTTGGCGTCGATGATGATGCTTTTCGGGTCGATCCATCCGGAGCTGATAGCCGGAATCAATCCGAGCAGCGTCGCCGTCGGATAGCAGCCGGGATTCGAGATGAAATCTACGTTTGCGGCTTCCTCGCCGAAAATCTCGCATAAGCCGTATACCGCTTTTTCAAGGGCAGCCGCTTCGGGCGCAGGATGCTTATACCACTTCTCATACGTGGCCCCGTCCTTGATCCGGAAGTCGCCGGACAGATCGATGACCTTGAGTCCCGCTTCCAAAAGCTCCGGAACCAGCTTCGAGCTGACGCCCGATGGCGTTGCCGTGAAGACAACATCCGCTTTTCCCGCCATTTCCGCGGCATTAACACCGTCCAAATCCTGCACAATAATATCTGTCAAATGCGGAAATCCCGCCGAAATCGGCGTTCCCGCGCTTGAGGATGAAATCACCGACGTGATTTCCGCAAGCGGATGAGCCTGCAGCAGGCGGATCAATTCCACCCCGCCATAGCCTGTCGAGCCGACGATCGCAATTCTGATTTTTCTGGTTTCCCCTTGTTCTCCTGGCATCCCCGAATTCTCCTCTCTCTTTGCCTGACTTGCATCTCTCTGAATAAATATGTATTATTATACGACTGTATTTATATAAATACAACCGTTTCGAGCGAATTCCGCCTTGTCCCATAAGGGATTTTTTCCTTTGCACGCTTTGCTTTGAACAATAAAAAAAGCCCTGTCGCCAGAGCTTTCCATGATAAAACTTGATCATTCCATTATTCTTCTTCCACTTGCATCCCCATTCATTTACCTATATTTTTCCATTAAAGGACAACATGCAGATGAAATCTCACTCTACAACCCCACCTTAAATCCTTCCCCGAGCACCTCATGCGTATTGCTGATGATCACAAAAGCCTCCGGATCCACAGACTGCACCAGCGCCTTGAGGCGCGTCGTTTCGCTCTGCCCGATAACCACCATCAGAACGGTGCGATTGTCTCCGGTGTATCCGCCCTCCGCGTTCAGCTTGGTAAGCCCCCGGTCCAAGTCATGCAGAACGGCCTCGCTGATTTTTTCCGTATGATTCGATATAATGTACGCTACCTTGGAATAGTTGAAGCCAAGCTCGACCGCGTCGATCACCTTCGCTGTAACGTACAGTCCAACCAGTGCATACAGCGCTTTTTCCAGGGACAGCGTGCATGCCGCCAATACAATCACGCTGCCATCGAGGAGCACAACACAGAGCGAAAAGCTGAGCCCGCTGTATTTTTGGATAATTTGGGCGAGCGTCGTCAGGCCGCCGGTCGAACCTCTGCCCCGGTATACGATACCGATGCCAAGGCCTACCGCGATTCCGCCATAAATCGAAGCCAGCAGCGGATTATCCGTAGGCAGCGGCCAGTCCTTGGTCAGAAAGACGAACAGTGGCAAAATCACACTGCCAAGCAAGGAGCGGATACCGTAGTTTTTCCCGAGCAGCAGCACGCCCAGAATAAACAATGGAATATTCAATGCCCACTGGGTAAAAGCAGGCTCTAAGCCGAACCACGCTTCTGCCAGAACGGAAATCCCCGACACGCCGCCGGAGGCGATACCGTGGGGCAGAAAAAAGAGATTGAATCCTAAAGCGATAATGAAGGAGCCCACCACGATCAGAACGGTATCCACCAAATGGCGCATGGGACTGGAAGGGGGAATGAGGGGAGCCTTTTTGCGGCTCGAAGTCACGACTTGAGACATGTTTCTTGTTCTCTCCTTGTATTCTTTTTGTCTTGGTTCCAGGCTGAGACATCCCGCTGCTTCCATAAAAGCGTCGGACGCCAAAAATTCCCACGCCGCTGTGCAAAATGGACATACGTCCAATCTACATAGCGTGTAGGAATTTCATGGGTTTTATTCGGTATCCACTTTAATCTGACTCCGCAAAAAGCCGTCGATGAAAGGATCGAGATCCCCGTCCATCACAGCACCGACATTGCCGGTTTCCACTGAAGTACGGTGGTCCTTTACCATACTATAGGGATGGAACACGTAGGAGCGGATCTGGCTGCCCCATGCAATATCCGACTGTTCCCCTCGGATTTCATCCAGTTCTTTTTGCTGTTCTTCGATTTTGCGCTCATACAGTTTGGAACGGAGCATCGTCATCGCACGCTCGCGGTTCTTGATCTGTGAACGTTCATTCTGGCACGTTACCACGATGCCGGTCGGCAAGTGGGTAATCCGTACCGCCGAGTCCGTCGTATTGATGTGCTGCCCACCCGCGCCGCTCGCCCGGTAGGTATCAATCTTCAGATCCTCCGTCCGGATCTCCACGTCGGTGTCTTCGGTAATTTCCGGTACGACGTCGCAGGATACGAACGAAGTATGGCGCCGGCCCGAGGAATCAAAAGGCGAGATGCGCACCAGCCGGTGAACACCCTTCTCGGCCTTCAGGTAGCCATATGCGTTGAAGCCTTTGATCAGCAGCGTGACGCTCTTGATCCCCGCTTCATCACCCGGGAGGTAATCCATGACCTCTACCTTGAAGCCCCTCTTCTCCGCCCAGCGCGTGTACATCCGCAGCAGCATCTGTCCCCAGTCTTGCGACTCGGTTCCGCCTGCGCCCGGATGCAACTCCAGGATGGCGTTCATTTTATCGTAAGGCTGATTCAGGAGCAGGTCGAGCTCGAAATCCTCCAGCTTCTTCTTCAGGCTCTTCACCGCTTCAGCAATTTCACCGAAAAGCGACTCGTCGCCTTCCTCATCGGCCAGCTCTGCCATCATCGAGGCATCGTCATATTCCTGCTGCAGCTTTTCGTATTTGTCTACGGAAGATTTGACTCCGTTCATCTCGGCGATGAGGCTTTGCGCCTTCTCATTGTCGTCCCAGAAATCCGGGGCGGACATTTTCTCCTCGAAGTTCGCGATCATTTCCTGTTTGAGGTCTAAGTCAAAGAGACCCCCTAAGATTGGTTAGTTTCGTTGCGATTTCCCGCAAATCATGCTTGATAGATGGATCGATCATGATACACTCTTCACCTCTTTATCGACATAAACTCCCTAAAACAAAGGGATTTGGCATAAGTGCCGAGCCCTTCGTTCAAGGGAGTCCTGTTCCATCCCCTTCGAGGGGGTGGTTAATTTCCTTACAGCTGCCGGCTTCAATCAGTCGCCAAGCTAGCATATCCTCAGTCATCAAATGAACTAAAGTGTGATTATCTTATCCCTTTAATTCAATTTATACAGCTGCGACTATTCTTGACCGTGGCAGTGTTTATATTTTTTACCGCTACCGCAAGGGCAAAGATCGTTGCGTCCAACTTGGTCGCCGACGTGAACCGGTTTCTTCTCGGTTGGTTCGCCGTTGGTCGTCACTTTGCTTTCGTCGATGACCGCCTGGCGTTCCTGGTTCGCTTCGATATGCGCCTTCATCACGTAGTTGGCCACTTCCTCCTGGATGCTGGCCGTCATCTCGTTGAACATCTCAAAGCCCTCGAACTGATATTCACGAAGCGGATCCGTACCGCCGTATGCACGGAGGTGGATACCTTGACGAAGCTGATCCATCGCGTCAATGTGGTCCATCCACTTGCTGTCGACGGAGCGAAGCACGATAACCTTCTCGAACTCCCGTACGAGCTCGGAGCCGATTCTTTCTTCACGCTCTTCGTATTTGGCTTTTACTTTGTCGAAAATGAACTCTTCCATGTCCGGAACTTCTTTGCCCCAGAGATCTTCGCGTGTCACGGCGCCTTCATCCAGCAGCTTGCCGTTCACGTAATCGGCAACCTCCTGCAGCTCCCAGTTTTCCGGAATTTCATCGGAGCAGTGCGCTTCGACCACGCGGTCGATGACCGGCTTGATCATTTCCATCACGATATCCTTGATGTTCTCGGACTCCAGAATTTCGCGGCGCTGCTTGTAGATAATCTCGCGCTGCTGGTTCATGACATCGTCGTACTGAAGGACGATTTTACGCAGATCGAAGTTGTTGCCTTCGACGCGTTTTTGCGCGGATTCGATCGCGCGGGTAATCATTTTACTCTCGATCGGCTGATCTTCTTCGAAACCGAGGCGGTCCATCATGTTCAGCACGTTATCCGCGCCGAAACGCTTCATCAGCTCATCGCCCAGGGACAGATAGAACTGCGTGGAGCCCGGGTCGCCCTGGCGTCCCGCACGTCCGCGAAGCTGGTTATCGATACGGCGGGATTCGTGGCGCTCTGTACCAATGATGTGCAATCCGCCGAGATCCGATACGCCGTCGCCCAGCAAAATATCCGTACCGCGTCCGGCCATGTTGGTGGCGATCGTCACGGTGCCCGGCTGCCCGGCGCGGGAGATGATTTCAGCTTCTTCGGCATGGTACTTGGCGTTCAGCACCTGGTGCTTGACGCCTTTACGCTTCAGCATTTCCGAGATCAGCTCGGAGTTTTCGATGGAAACCGTACCGACCAGAACCGGCTGGTTCTTTTTATGGCGTTCCACGATTTCTTCAACTACGGCCTTGAACTTGCCGTTCTCGCTCTTGTAGACCACGTCCGGCATATCCACACGCTGATTCGGTTTATTCGTAGGAACCTGAAGTACTTCCAGGCCGTAAATCTTCTTGAATTCTTCTTCCTCGGTCTTGGCCGTACCGGTCATGCCTGCCAGCTTGCGGTACATCCGGAAGTAGTTCTGGAACGTAATCGTTGCGAGCGTCATGCTCTCGTTCTGAACCTCGATGCCTTCCTTCGCCTCGATCGCTTGGTGGAGACCGTCGCTATAGCGGCGACCCGCCATCAAACGGCCCGTGAATTCGTCGACAATGACGACTTCATCTTCCGTAACGACGTAATCCACGTCGCGGCGCATGATCACATTGGCTTTCAATGCCTGCACGATGTGGTGGTTCAGCGTCACATGCGCATGGTCGTACAGGTTCTCGATACCAAAAGCGCGTTCCGCTTTGGCTACACCCTTTTCCGTGAGGGCTACGGATTTGACCTTGATATCGACGGTGTAATCCTCTTCCCCCTGCAGCGTCTTCACGAAACGGTCAGCCACGTAGTAGAGCTGCGTCGATTTCTGGGCTTGTCCGGAAATGATCAGCGGTGTACGGGCCTCATCGACCAGGATGGAGTCCACTTCGTCAATCGTACAGAAGTACAGCGGACGCTGAACCATCTGTTCTTTATAAAGCACCATGTTGTCACGCAGGTAGTCAAAGCCGAACTCGTTGTTCGTACCGTACGTAATATCGCAGGCGTAAGCTGCTTGTTTATCCGCATGGTCCATGCCGTTCAGGTTGACCCCGACCGTCATGCCCAAAAATTCATAGATTTGGCCCATTTCCTGGCTGTCGCGCTGTGCCAAGTAATCATTGACCGTGACCACGTGCACGCCTTTGCCAAGGAGAGCGTTCAGGTATACCGGGAGCGTACCTACAAGGGTTTTACCTTCACCGGTTTTCATCTCTGCAATACGGCCCTCGTGAAGTGCCATACCGCCGATCAGCTGGACGTCGTAGTGTCTTTTCCCAAGAACACGTTTGGACGCCTCACGGACCGTAGCAAACGCTTCTGGAAGCAGCTCGTCGAGCGTCTCGCCTTTTTCGATGCGCGCGCGGAATTCCGCGGTCTTGGCTTTCAGCTGCTCATCGGTAAGCTTCTCGAAGTCCGGTTCTATTTTGTTAATTTGATCGACCGTCTTCATCAGACGTTTGACATCACGATCATTCGTGTCACCAAAGATTTTTTTAACAAGTCCTAACATGGTTAACCCCTTTCACGCAAAACAAATGTTTAAATTAACTTCAAGAAATCAGGGTTATCAACAAATGAAATCGGGTGCCGGCATCCATCCTCACAGACAGGTGCTGGATGACTGGATTCGCAGGCGAACCGATTCATACAGAAACGCGGGTAATCTGCTGAATGAAAACTATCCGGATTACTTAACGATATCATCCAGACAAAATGTTATGGTTGAAGTTAATTCGTTGAAACTTACATATTAAAAGCTTGAAAATGGCGTTTGCATAAATTGTAACAGTTTGTAAGTAAAGCCGCAACCGTGCGGATGGTAAAGCATGCGCGGTTTTTCGCCGCACTATCTATATACGTAAGAAGAGCCCAATCCGTTGCAGGATATGAGCTCTTTTTTCATTCATTTTAGCCATTAATTTTTACATAATCATGAAAATTGTACCTTCAGAGTGAACCGAAGCTTAATACGAATCTGATTCCGTCTGCTCGATCAAACCGTACTTGCCGTCATTACGTTTGTAAACAACGCTCACTTCCTGAGTATCAATGTTGGAAAATACGAAGAAATTGTGCCCGACCATGTTCATTTGCAAAATGGCTTCTTCCACGTCCATCGGCTTAAACGTAAACCGTTTCGTGCGGACCACTTCGAAATCCTCATAGTCTTCTTCCGTCTTCTGTTCCGGTGGGGCGAGGCCCACTGCGGTCTCCGTGAAGAGCGTCTTCAAACTGCCTTCCTGACGGAATTTGCGGTTCAGCTTTGTTTTGTGTTTGCGGATCTGGCGTTCCAACTTGTCCACAACGGCATCAATCGATGCATACATATCATCGCTGCGGTCTTCTGCCCGGAGCATAACCCCTGGGAGCGGAATCGTCACCTCCACGGTGTGCAAACCTCGGACGACACCAAGTGTTACATATCCTTCTGAGGCAAGGGGTGCATCAAAATACTTTTCAAGTCTGCTGAGCTTCTTGTCAACATAGTCTTTCAAAGCATCAGTCACATCGATTTGTTGACCTCGAATACTAAAATTCATAGGGCACTCCTCCTTTGCAGTTCCATTATATCACAATTGTTAACGCTAAGTAAAAAGGCGTTTTTGTGTACTACGTCCACAATGAAAGCCTTTACTTTGTCTGCTTCCCGCTGAAGGGGAGGTAGGAATTTCTTAACCGTTGTGAGGGAAATGAAACAGGGGGGCTGGCTCAAGACAAAAAAAACCCTGGATTTCTCCAGGGCTCTAGCTACGTTATTCATTGTTTAACCATCGAACCGTTTATGTAGGTCGGCTTATGCCGGATGATTACAATTTGATTACGTTAGCTGCTTGTGGTCCACGTGCTCCTTCGACGATGTCGAATTCTACGTCTTGTCCTTCTTCCAAAGTCTTGAAGCCTTCGGATTGGATTGCGGAGAAGTGTACGAATACGTCGCCACCTTCAGCAGTCTCGATGAAACCGTATCCTTTTTCTGCGTTGAACCATTTAACTTTTCCTTGCATGCACAAACATTCCCTTCGTCATCAAATAAAGTGTGACTTGCGTCTACATTCCTGAATATACCACCCGAACTCGTCCATTGTCAATTGGAAAGGAAAGTGGTTTATTGGAATTTAATTACATGTATTGAGCTCTAATTGGGATTTTAAAGGCTGTAGATTCTGTCGTATAAAGAAAATTAACCTTCTCTTCAGAAAACTAAACACGAAAAGATCTTTTTCTTCTATTTAAATCGGTTACTTCCCTTTACTTTCGAATAAATAGAGAACTATAGGATAGTTTTATAGCTAGATAATTACCAATAATATATTGTATTCTTAAATAAAAGGAGAGGTTTACTGATGAATAAAGAATCGGAGATAAATCAACTTTTATTAAAAATAGATGAAATGCTTAGCAATGGATTGATCGATGATGTATATCAAGAATATATAGGACTTGTAAAAAAGTTGGATAGTCATGAGTTCGATAATTTAAATGGTCAGTTAAAAGCTAATGTATTGATTTCTTTTGCTTTTTTTCTTTTCGGTGCTTCTGAATTCGAAGAATTTTTCACTATACTTATAGCGGCTCAAAAATACGATCGCACAGCAGGAGTTAGTGAAGATGTCGAAAAGTTTCTTTTTAAAGCTTTTATAGAACCCAATATAAATCAGTTTAAATCCATTTATGAAGCCAATATAGACTTCTTAAACTCCAATAAATATTTACATAATAACCACCTAGTGGATTTTGACGAGTTACCTTTTTGGCTCCTTCCCACTGGCAATCTAGACGAATACTATTTATTTGATAAAAAAGAGAAGCTCATAATGGATAAAATTTCCTTATTTAAGTATCAAAACTTACAATCACTTCCTACTTCAGACGCTTTCTCTGATTTTCTGCTGTTAGAGGATTGGAATTGGAGCAACATCTTAACATTTACAAATCCAATTAGAACGAACAATAAGAAAACCTATATCGTTGTAAACAACCCGGAGAAATTTTTATCTTGTTTGCAAGGTGCTTTATTAGTAGATACCGTCATATCTAATGTTTTAATATTCGATAATCTTAATAACTTGAATACGTATTTCACAAACACCAACGCATTCCTCCCAAGAAATATAATTGATCTTTCGAGCAAAAACGAAGCGCCTCAATTCGCGATCAATGAAATTCATAAATCCAGAACAAGTAAAGAAAATAGAAAAGGAGATCGTCCACTCCTCAGTATTTGTATTCCTAGTTACAATAGAGGAAACCGTGCATATAACAACATAACCCGGCTTTTGAAATCTTATTATGATGAAGAAATAGAAATCATCATATCGAACAATGGAACTCAGAATGAAACAAAAATATTCTATGACCAAATTCAGAAGATCGACGATGCAAGGGTACAGTATTGGGCCTTCGAGGAAAATATGGGGTACGCCTTAAATCTTTGCAAGGTATGTGAAATGGCACGGGGAGAATTTATCTTGTTAATCAGTGATGAAGACATTCTAGATTTAAATGTTTTACCGGAAATTATGAATATACTTAGCACTTCAAAAGATACTTTGTCCATAATGAGAACATCAACTACTTCACAGTATAACTTATCTAATGGAACTGCCCCTCCAGGCAAAGAGGCGTTGTTAAATTTCATGCTCTCTTCTAATTATATGTCAGGTATAATCTATAACAATAGTCTCCTTAAGAAATATAAAGGAATCGAATACGTTAAGGAGAATTTGAACAATAGTGTATGCTTCTGGTACCCGCACATGTTTTGGGAACTGTTATTGTGTCAGTACGGAAGTATTCAAAGTACAAACCTTGTTCTTATAAATGAAGGGCAAGCAGAAAAAACAGAATGTGATGAGATGGAGATAAATGATGTCATAATACCTTATTATGCAACGATTGAGGGGAGATTAGAACAACACAAAGATTTCTCAAAGGTATTTAATGATTTGGAAATCTGTAATAGCGATCCTGAATTGCTAAGAGAAATGTATATCAAGCTTTGTGCCAAAACACTTTATCTAACGGCAGTTTCAATAAATGTATTCTATAAAAAAACTAGCCATAGCACCAATGATTTATTAGAACAGTCATATAACTTCTGCTCTAATGAGGATTTTTACAAAATAAACGTTAACCATGACGACAACCATTATCAAAACGACTTCGCCATTATCACCCAATACTACGAACAATACAAAGCCATAATATAAAGACCAAAAAGACCCTTTTGTGAAGGGTCTTTTTATCTGCGGTCCTTTATGTCCTTTATGCTTTTCCGCAAAAAAACTATAGAATAACGTATGAAATCCAAGGATCGATTGGCGATCTATTAATTTGGCATTTACCAATATCCAACATTTCTAGCATTGCTAACGTTTCACCAGGATAATTTTCGCAATTTAATTCATCGAAACAAATAATGGATCCCTTCCCCATTCTGGGTAAGAAAACCTCAAGGGCCTTCTTGGTAGGCTCATACAGATCAAAATCTAAGTATAGCAACGATACCAACAAATGTTTATTATTATTAAGATAATCTGTCGATGTTTTCATAAAATCGCCTTTAACAAGGTCTATGTTAGGGATATGTGATAAATGTCTTTCATAATTATACTTTTCAACCGATTGAAGTAAATGTTCGATACTCTCCCCCCTTAAATCTCCAACTTTAGGTTTGTGAATATCACTATTGTCCATTTCGTTTGTATCGGGAAAGCCTTCAAAGGTATCAAATCCAATAATCTTCCGATTATAATTGGTAGGTTCGAAAATATTTGCTAGCTGAGCCCATGTAAAAAGGCCGGCTCCATTAAACACACCACATTCGATGATCGCTCCATTGATATGTAGTATTTGTTTAAATATTTCATATTTTACGAGGAAACGACTTACGCTCCTTTTTGTCGCGAAGCGTGGAAATGCCTCAAGTTTATCAAAGGTTCGTAAAGGGGATAATTCAAAAGATTGTTCCGTTAATTGATACGATTCCCTATCTTTCTGAGAATGCCTTTTATCAAAGCTGCCATTCGGTACGCTGTTTCCCATCCAATCTATCTCCTTCTACTTCTATGTCGGCTAATTGTGGTTATTTTTCTTCAATACTCTTCATGATCAGTTCACTTCTAAGATAATGTTGGCTTCCTACCATATGTGTATATGTGTCTGGAATACCTATTCGTTTGAACTTAACACCTATACCACTTTCCGCGATTACTTCAGCTACAGCAGTACCTAAGCCCCCGATTACATTATGCTCTTCCAAAGTATAAATCGGAATATTTTCTGCTATTAATTCAAGAATACATTCTTTATCAAAAGGCTTTATTGTAGGCATACTTATGAGTCTTACATGTTTACCTTTTTTCGCCCATTCCTCAACCAATAATCTTCCTTGTTCAAGCATATTACTTGTAGTAATTAATACTACGTCGTTACCTTGAGTCACCTTAATAGCCTTACCAATTTCGATTGGGGTATTATCTGAATGAATATTAGGTTCACCATTTTTACCGAGCCTAATGAACATAGGCCCATTATATTTGACGCTTTGCTTTACAATTTCTCTCACTTCAACAGGATCGCCTGGACAACACACTGTCATATTCGGTAAGGATCGCATAATCGCAATATCCTCTATAGCATGGTGAGTTGTACCTGCTGGACCATAAGATAGACCAGCTCCAACACCAACCAGCCTAACATTTGTATTCATATACGCTAAATCAACCCTAACCTGTTCAAAACAACGCATCGTCACAAAAGGAATAATACTGTAAATATAAACCACCTTTCCAGACAAAGCTAATCCTGCAGCGACTCCAACTGCGTTCTGTTCAGCAATCCCCACATTTAAAAATCGGTCAGGAAACTTATCTTGAAACTCTTCTAAAATGGAATATCCCATATCAGGGGTAATTAAAAATATCCGCTCGTCTTTCTCAGCCTCTTCGATTAAAGATTGAATAAATGTAGTTCTCATCTTACATACCACCTAATTCTCTCATTGCAGTTATATACTGTTCATCGTTTGGTGATTTGTAGTGCCATTCCAATTTATCTTCCATATAAGAAACGCCTTTACCCTTAGTCGTATGAGCTATAACCGCTTTCGGACCCGTTTGTTCCAAATTAAAAATCAGTTCTAGCTCCTCCATATTATGTCCGTCAACTTCATATGTCTGCCATCCGAAGGCACTCCAACGATCTGCCATATTTTCCTGATTAATAACCTCGTTGGTTCGGCCGAAGCTTTGTAACTTGTTATAATCTATTATTACGGTAATATTATTTAATTTAAGCGTCGTCGCCAACATGACCGCTTCCCACACAGAGCCTTCATTGCATTCACCATCGCCTAACAGTACATAAATATGGCCAGGATTATTGCTTTGCTTATTAGCAATCGCCATTCCAATACCTATGGATAGACCATGGCCTAAAGAACCTGCAGAAGTTTCTATCCCAGGAACAGCTTCCATATCGAGATGGCCCGGCAGTATCCCCCCATCAATATAATATTTATCCAAATAAGCTTTCGGAAAAAAGCCTCTCTCGGCTAAAGTAGCATATAATGCTGCACTCCCATGCCCTTTACTTAATATAAATCTATCTCGATCTTTTTTTGAGGGGCGTTGTGGGTCAATATTCAAAACACTAAAATATAAGACTGTTAATATATCCACTATTGATAGACATGTCCCAACATGTGAGGATTTCGAGTAGTGTACCATGTGAATAATTGATTTTCTAATATTTTGGTTATTCATTAGATACTCCCTCGTTTAATCTCATTAATAAATTCAGCTTACTGATATCAGCCTCCCAATGTCGAGGCTCGTTTGACCGAGGTGGTGCTTCTCCCCAAATCGGTTCAATATTCTTTTTCAATTTATGCGCAAGCATGGTATAAAACTGAGCAATGGTCTGTTGTCTCCCTGAACCTATGTTTATGATATCACCAGGCTCATAATTCACATGAATGATTTTTTCGTAGACTTCGATAACTTTATTAATCTCAATAAAATCCCTAACCGAATTAGGCTTTGACAGTTTCGCTCTTTCATTGTTTTTCAACGCGTGAATAATGCAAGGATATAATCGTTTTGAATCTTCTAAATCACCGTATGGTGAGAATAGTCTTAATGTACATACATTATAATGATGAATTTGGCCCATCATCCTACAATAGTTCGTCGCTGCAAGCTTGGTTATGCCATATATATTCACCGGCTCACACAAATCGGATTCTTTCATTGGCTGATCCTTTATCCCATATTCTGAGGAGCTTCCCGTGTTAATGAATTGCTGTACTCCACAAGACCTGGCGGCGTCCAGTAAGTTAATTGTAGCGTTTAGATTCGCACTAATAATTCGATCCGTCTCTGTTTGATTCGGAAGTCCGCCGTATGCTGCAGTATGATAAATTATATCAGGCTGTATATTTCGAATTAAATTAAAAGTCTCGTTTCTATTCTCTAAATTACAATAATAAGTATTACGCGAATCAAGTAAACAGTCCTTAATCCTCCAAAAATCAGAGGTTTTTCTTGCTGTAATGTAAACTTCATTTCCATCGCGCTGAAGTAAGGCTCTAACTAAGCTTGCTCCAATAAATCCGGTTGCTCCAGTAACTAAAATTTTCATCACAGATTTTCCTCAATACAATCTTCATATTTCTTGATTTGATTAAAACTTACTTGTCTAAGGTCAGAGCCATTCTTGTATGCAATCGTCCATTCAATGGTTTGGTTTAAAGCTTCATTTAAATCCCATTTCGGAGACCAATTCAACCGCGATTTGGATTTAGAACAGTCAAGTTTTAGATAAGAAGCCTCATGTGGATTTAAACCGCCCTCTACAATGTATCCGTGATTTTCATCCCATTTATCGCACAATTTTTGCACAACCCATTCAACAGTTCTGGCATCGCCATCTTCAGGGCCAAAATTCCATGGCCCACTGTAAATAGTACCTGACTCGTATAGTTTTTCTGCTACAGACAAATACCCGCTTAATGGTTCCAATACATGTTGCCAGGGCCTGATGGAATGAGGGCTCCTGATATATATGGGCTTACTGTCCAACAAAGCTTGGATACAGTCAGGAATCAGTCTGTCTTTGGCCCAATCCCCTCCACCGATAACATTGCCTGCTCTGACAGAAGCTATCGCAACTCCATGGTTAGCGTAATCATGAATGTTAAAAAATGAATTTGTATACGCTGAAGTTATTAGTTCAGCACAAGCTTTGCTATTAGAGTATGGGTCGTGGCCACCCAATCGATCATTCTCTCGATACCCCCATACCCACTCATTGTTTTCATAGCACTTATCAGAGGTGACATTGACTACCGCTTTTACGCTTTTGGTATTCCTAACAGCCTCGAACAAGTTCACCGTGCCCATTACATTAACAGAATAGGTATCCACCGGTAACCTGTAAGAATCCCTTACTAACGGTTGAGCAGCTAAATGAATAACAATATCCGGTTGAAACAGATTCATTTCTTTTTTCAATATATCCTGGTCTCTTATGTCCCCTAACACTGATTTAGAAAGTAATTTCTCTACATTACAAAGTTCAAATAGACTAGGAGAAGTGGGAGGTTTAGTAGCATATCCTACAACTTCTGCACCCAGCAAATATAGCCACATACATAACCATGAACCTTTAAAACCAGTATGTCCGGTAACAAAAACCTTTTTTCCATACCAAAAATTGTTCATATTGTCCGCACCCTATCATTTTCATTATCCCATATTCTCCATGGTGCTTGGTTTTTCGACCATAAATTCTCAAGGTAGTTTTTATCTCTCAGCGTATCCATCGGGTGCCAAAATCCGTCATGCTTATAGGCGACCAGTTCATCATCTTTGGCAAGTTTCTCAAGCGGTTCCCTCTCAAAAAAGGTATGATCCCCTTCTATATAATCAAACACCTCAGGCTGCAAAACGAAAAACCCCCCGTTTATCCAATTGTGATCTCCTTTAGGTTTTTCCTGAAAGCCTTGTACTTCATCCTGTTCCGTGATATCCAACACACCGAATCGTCCATCAGGCTGTATTGCTGTAACTGTAGCTAATCTACCTCTTAATTTATGAAATTCAACTAGTTCTCTAATATTTACGTCGGATACTCCATCACCATACGTAAGCATGAACGGTTCATCACCAATATAAGATTGAATTCGCTTTACTCTTCCTCCTGTCATAGTATCAATTCCAGTATTGACCAAGGTTACCTTCCAAGGCTCGGCCGAATGGTTATGCGTTATATATTGATTATCATTTCTAAAATCAAATGTAATATCCGATTCATGTAAAAAATAATTGGCGAAATACTCTTTAATAACATATCCTTTATATCCTAAGCAAATGATAAAATCATTGAAACCATAGCTTGAGTAAATCTTCATAATATGCCAGAGTATAGGTCTCTGTCCGATTTCAATCATCGGTTTAGGTTTTAAATGGGATTCTTCGCTTATTCTAGTTCCGTACCCACCTGCAAGAATAACTACCTTCATTTAAACATCCCCAATTGATTTAGTTGCAAACGAACTCTCTGATTTTATGAACCATATAATCTATCATTTCGCTTGTTAGCCCAGGATAAACACCTAGTAAAAATGTATCATTCATAATCTTATCGGTATTTTTCAAGTCACCGTGAATTCGATAATTTACCCCTTCAAAAGCCGGCTGTCTAGTAAGATTGCCAGCAAACAGCATCCGAGTTTGGATCCGATTGCTTTCCAAATAATTCACAATTTCATTTCTAGTGAATCTTACGTTGTCTTGTAAGGTTAAAATAAATCCGAACCAACTTGGATCTGAATGTTCGGTAGCTTGGGGAAGAATGAAATATTGTCCTAAATCGCTTAGCCCGTCCAGCATTCGATTAAAGTTATTGACTCGGGCTTTGGTGAAACTGGGCACCTTTTTTAATTGTTCAAGCCCGATCGCTGCCTGCATATCCGTAACCCTTAAATTATATCCAATATGAGAATAGGTGTATTTATGATCGTAACCGAAAGGCAGTGTCCCCAGTTCCCATCCAAAACGTTTTTTACATGTATTGTCACAACCAGATGCACACCAACAATCCCTGCCCCAATCTCTAAAGGATTCAATTATCAGCTTTAATTGAGGATCGTTCGTATATACGGCTCCGCCTTCACCCATAGTCATATGATGAGGAGGATAAAAACTGGATGTTGCAATGTGACCGAATGTTCCAGTTAATTGATTTTTATATCGCGATCCAAGAGCATCACAATTGTCTTCAATCACCCACAAATTATATTTTTTCGCCAGTTCCATGACTTTAGATAATTCGAAAGGATTCCCCATAGTATGCGCTATCATGATGGCCTTTGTTTTCGATGTAATAGCATCTTCAATTCTTTCTGCAAAAATATTATAAGTTCCCAGCTCTACATCTATAAAAACAGGTACCGCTTTGTTTTGTACCATGGGAGCCACAGTAGTAGGAAAACCTGCTGCTACGGTAATAACCTCATCTCCAGGTTCAATTCTACGACTTCCTAGTTTCGGGGAGGTTAACGCCGAAAAGGCTAGTAGGTTTGCGGATGAGCCTGAGTTCGTTAACAATGCATACCTTACACCTATAAATTTTGCAAATTCCTTTTCGAAATTTTTGCTGAATCTTCCCGCTGTTAACCAAAAGTCCAATGAAGAATCCACCAAATTCTTCATTTCTTTCTCGTCATATACACGGCCTCCATAAGCAAGTGAAGATTTCTCCGGGTTGAATGGCTCTTTCGGATCATGAAACAATCGGTAAAATTCATCTACCTTTGATAATATTTCATTTCTTTTTACCTGTTCTAATAACTCATGATCAAGCATTCCTATTAGTTTCACATTATGGTATTCAATAAATAATTTATTCGAATATTTAAGTGAAACAGTTTGATTATTTTCCAAAGTGATTGTACAGTCCTTAGCTACAGCATTAAAATCAGCCGTAGGTTCTGCACTAAGTATCACGACGCCGTTCTGATATTCTTCAAGTACAATTCCAAATAGTTCTTTATCGATATCATTTTCTATAACTTTGATAATATCCCCATAATGATACATGTAATGTTCCCCACTTTATTTAAGAATTCCGAGATCATATTCCGATACTTATAAATTTCTCATGAGCTAGAATAGATCTGAGAGAACTCTAGATTCACTTAAATTAACTTTCCGCCCTTACTTCCTTTATTTTATTTAAGGATATCTCTTAGCCTCTTAATTACATCCAACTGTGTCTCTACTGTCATTTTTGTATCTGAAGGCAAACATAATCCTTGGTGAAATAAGCAAGCACTTACATCTTCATCATGATAATAGTAATCTGTATCTTTAAATAATGGCTGCAGATGAAGCGGTTTCCACACGGGTCTAGATTCAATGTTGTATTGATTTAAGTATCCAACAAAATCAGCATGATTAACCGCAATTTTTTGTGGATCTATCGTCATAGCAGTTAACCAACGGGTAGTTTGACCATAGGTAGCTTCAGGCATGAATTGAATTCCTTCGATGTCAGATAGCTGCTGTTTATAAATATTAAAAATTTCCCTTTTTTTGGATACCCGCGCATCAAGAACTCTGAGCTGCCCTCTCCCGATTCCTGCGAGAACATTACTCAAACGATAGTTATATCCCAACTGACTATGTTGATAATGTATTGCCTGATCTCTCGCTTGCGTTGCATAAAACCGAGCTTTTTCGAGTTTTTCAATATCGTCGGATATGAGCATTCCACCACCGGAAGTGGTAATGATTTTATTTCCATTAAACGAAAAAATGCCGAACTTGCCTAAGGTTCCGCTCTTTTTTCCTTTATATGTCGCGCCAAGTGATTCGGCAGCATCTTCTACGATAGGTACTCCATAGTAATCACATAATTTCTTTATTTCATCATAATCAGCACTTTGGCCATACAGATTGACGACGATTACAGCTTTAGGAAGATTTCCTTTAGCCGAATATTCTTTCAATGCTCTTTCAAGTGCAGCGGGCGACATATTCCAGCTTTCCGGTTCCGAATCAATAAATACAGGTGTAGCCCCTTGATAGAGAATGGGGTTGGCGCTCGCAATAAAAGTGAGGGAAGAGCAAAATACAATATCGTCTCTCTCAACTCCTAACAATATAAGTGCTAAATGAATCGCCGCCGTACCTGAACTAAGCGCAACGGCTCCCTTGCAACATACATACTCTGCCACCTCAGATTCAAAGTGATCTACATTTTCGCCCAGGGGCGCTATCCAATTCTTCTCAAAGGCATCATTAATATATTGCTGCTCGTATCCGCTCATATGGGGCGAGGATAAAAAAATCCGTTCTCGATCATACATTATTATCACTCCCTCTATTTCGTGTTGGTTTTCATTTTCCGAGCCGGGCAGCCTACTGCTACTATATTTGGAGGCAGATCCCGTACTACACAGGCACCTGCACCAACGACGGTCTTTGCTCCAATTTCAATTCCCTGAATAACGGATGCCCCAATTCCTATTTGTGCTTCACTTCCAACCTTGACATTCCCTGCTAAGTGAGCACCCGGAGATATATGAACAAAATCATGCAGAATGCATTCATGATCCACAGTACATGCCGTATTCAAAATAGCATGCTCTCCGATGACTGCGCCTGAGTTCACTACAACATTGGCCATGATCACCGATCCATCACCCATTTGAACTCCAGAACCTATAACAGCCGCAGGATGTATGGCCGTACCGAATTGAACTGAGTACGATGAGAGTTTGGTAACCAGGCTTTTTCTCAATCGATTACTGCCTATCGCTACGATATACTTTGATTCAGGAAAATTATCTAATATCCCATCCATTTGATCGGTCGTACCCAAAACTGGCACTGTTTCAATAGGAGACTCCGTGCAATAGTCATCTATAAATCCTTCAATCTCTTTTTGTTGAGCTATTAAGATGTCGAAAATGACCTTCGCATGTCCCCCTGCTCCGACTATGATATAGGACATTTTCTCCTCCTCCTTAATATGCTATGGTCTTTTGAATCAGATTCTGATCCAGTTGTTGTTGTTTAAGAATGTCCATGATTTGGGCACTTGTATTCCCTCGACCATATACATTCTGACAAGAATCAACCTTATTTTTAAAGGAATTGGAAAAGGCAAGCTTAAATGCATTTTCCAGTTCAACCGGATCTTCCGATATATCTATAACATTGACAGAACGTTCTCTCCCCTGCTGTCTTGTTCCAATATTGATGACGGGAATATGGAATGATGCAGCTTCGATAATGCCTGAGGAAGAATTCCCCACCAATATATTGGCATGCTTTAACACGGACAAATAATCCATCTGTTCAAAATTGCTTACCAAATGAATTTTACTTACTTCTGCAAACTCCCTATACACGCTAAGAATGTCATCAGAACATGCATCGGCGTTCGGAAGAACACATATAACGTCATCACCTTGTCCCAAAACAACATTTAATATATCCTTCAGCTTGTTTCCTTCCGTTGCCGAAGTGGTGACGGGATGATAGATGAACAAAATGTAACTGCCACTGAATTTTAAACCATACTTCCCTTTAATGTCCTGTATACCGGGTAATAATGCCGACTGTATTGTTTCGATTCTTGGTGCACCTACCGTATGAACCCGCCAAGAATCTTCTCCAAGGCGAATCAATCGTTTAGAACTCTCATCCGTTGCTGCAAAGTGTATATGCGAAAGTTTGCTTATTGCATGCCTGACGGATTCATCAATGGTGCCCGACACTTCTCCACCATGCAAATGCACTACAGGAATGTTCATATGCGAAGCGACGATGGCGCCAGCAAGCATTTCACCGCGATCTCCCAGAACCATGACAATATCAGGCATTATCTGTTCCATACTCTGAGTCATTCCAAGCACAGCCAGCCCAATGGATCTAGCCATATTTCCATGAGATGATCCTAACAAAAGCGTGTCTACCTTCGCGCTAATTTGAAAGCCATCATTTTTAATATGTTGAATCGAATATCCATGCTGCGGCGATAAATGCATGCCAGTAACCAATAAATGCAAATCGAAATAAGAATCAGATTGCATCGCTTTTAAAATAGGGTAATATATTCCATAATCAGCTCTTGTACCGGTAATGACTAATATTTTAATCATTCCACATCATCCCACAGTACCAATTGATCCATATCAATACTTTCTTTAGCCATTTTTCCAACAAGATCATCTATATGTTTCGGTGCCAGTCCATTTCCTGGTCGCTTAACCTTTAGATCTTTTGCTGTGATGAACTCACCTGAATGGATCTGACGAGCTGCAACGATACTTTTACGAGCCACCAATTTGGTATTTTCCTCCGAAGGCATGCAGCGCTTTATCCCATCACCAAGCGCTAACTCCACATTTCGAATGGAGCGAACAAGATTTGTGAACTGTTCAGGCGTCATTGATGCCTTATGGTCAGGACCTGGCAGTGATTTATCCAGTGTGAAATGCTTTTCGATGATCTTTGCTCCGAGACTAACAGCCGCAACCGAAACCTCTACACCATCTGTATGGTCAGAATAGCCAACCACGGTTCCGAACTCATTTTGCATCGTTTTCATCGCAAGGAGATTCACATCTGCAAGAGGAGCTGGATAATCGGAGGTACAATGCAAAAGGGCAACAGGACTCTCTGTGATTACCGCTAAGGATTCCCGCACTTCTTCAAGCGTAGCCATTCCAGTAGAAAGTAAAATTGGCGTTTTATAAGCACTAATTTTTTTCAACAAGGGAATATTGTTCATATCTCCCGAACCTATTTTAAATGCATTTATATTAATCGAATGTAGAAATTCGGCACTTTCTTCATCAAAAGGAGTAGAAAGAAAATCAATATCCAAATCTAAACATTTTTTCTGCAGAATGATAAAATCATTAAAACTCAACTCTATTTTCTTCAACATGTCAAACTGGTTTTGCGAAGTATGATCATTCAAATTTTCGGATTGATATTCCGCCATTTGAGCATATTTCGTAACCAAATTCTCTGTTCTAAAGGTTTGAAATTTCACGGCATCCGCACCAGCTGACTTTGCCGCTTCAATGCTTTTTAACGCAAGTTCCAAAGAACCGTTATGGTTAACGCCAATTTCCGCTATTAAGTACGCTGGTGATCTGTCTTCTTCTAATACACTCTTTATTAACACAGAATCACTCTCACTTTCCCTAATAAAGAGAATTCTCTTCATATCTCAAAAGACATTCAGTCAAGTAAAAGTCATACATATCATCAATGTCGATAGAACGTTCTTTTGGCATTACATAGGCCGCATTATTATTCCCAACAATGGTATTATGCTCCATAAGCAAATCTCTTTTGACGATATAGATGGCTCCATTTAGCTGATAAATATCGGCTAAATCTTGCCTTCTTTGGTTGGGATCGTTCTGCTCCAATAATGGGGCTAATATATTATTTTTAATTGTCCTTAATAAATAAGGATGAACCAATGAAGGAGATACGCTTTGCAAGGAATCGGCTTCGTTCTCCATGTAGATCTGTAAGGCAGCTTCTATATCTTTTTTATTTCTAAGTGGTGAGGTTGGTTGTAATAACATGATATGTTCAAGCTTTTTACCCAGAAGCCTTTCTGCTTCTATCGTCGCATGCTTTAGGACATCAATCGTTTTTGCATGATCCGTTGATAAAAAATCAGGCCTCAAGAATGGAAGCCAAGCGCCGAGACGTGAACATATTTCAAAAATCTCAGAATCATCTGTAGAAACAAGGACTTTTTCAATACTCTTTGCTTGCAAAGCTGCTTCAATCGTATATTGAATCATGGGTCGACCATTAAGAAGCCTCATATTTTTATGAGGGATGCCTTTAGAGCCGCCGCGGGCTGGAATAACCGCCAATAACCCCTGTATCTCTTTCATAGATATGTCCTCCAAAATCTAAACCATACTTTTCAAGAAGCTCGATGATATCTTCTAATTGAAGTTGAACAGCATTTACTGAAGAATATTCCATATACTTCGCTTTATCAAACGCTTGATATTCTGCTTCTTCTTTTCGAAAAGGGGATGTAATTACATACATTTCATTATTTTCAAGAGCTCGTTCGGACTCTTCCAGTGTCATAAGCTCTTCATATAATTTTTCTCCAGGTCTAATTCCGGTTTCTGTAATTCTTCCTCTATAAGATTCACCACGAATATTTTCATATGATTTAATTAATGCAATCGCAAGATCCATAATTTTTAAAACAGGCATTTTTAGTACAAATACCTCCCCGCCATAGGCCTGTTTCGCTGCTTCTAAAACAAGCTGAGCCGCCTGAGGAATCGACATCATAAATCTAGTCATTTCCCTATGAGTAACTGTAATGTCATGTCCTTTCATAATCTGCTCTTTAAAAAGAGGAATCACAGAGCCCCTGGAACCCATTACATTGCCAAATCGAACACATGCAAAAACAGTCCTTTTACTTCCCTTATACATATTAGCTGCAGATATAAGCTTCTCCGACAGCAGCTTAGTAGCTCCCATGGTATTAGTGGGATTCACGACCTTATCCGTACTAATGGCTATCATCTTCTCAACGTTGTGCTCAATTGCTACCTCAATCACATTTTGCACACCCAATACATTGGTCTTGACTGCTTCCATAGGATTGTACTCACATGCCGGGACATGTTTCAAGGCAGCTGCATGAAAAATAAAATCGACACCTTCAGCAGCGTAGCTTAACCTTTCCTTATCTCGGATATCTCCAATCAGGTAGCGCACATTACTATATTGCTCAAACTCCTGTTGAAGAGCAAATTGCTTACTTTCGTCCCTGCTATAGATGCGTACTACCTTGGGGTTCTCTCTCAATATGCATCTGACAATCTCACTGCCAATTGAGCCGGTACCACCTGTTACCAATACTGTCTTGTCTTTAAACATATATTTTCCCCTAGTCGTGTTTAGTGGATTTTATTATGATAATTGGATACTTTATTTACTTTCCTGTAACCGTTTAATTGAAGATTCAATAACATTCTCTAATACCGGACTGAATTCTTTCATTCTATTAATCAATGAACCCAAATGAGATATAATTAATTCTGCCTTTTTAAAAATATTA
This sequence comes from Paenibacillus chibensis, assembly GCF_004001045.1. Lineage (GTDB taxonomy): Bacteria > Bacillota > Bacilli > Paenibacillales > Paenibacillaceae > Paenibacillus_AQ > Paenibacillus_AQ chibensis. The sequence continues at coordinate 239,805 of NZ_BIMK01000005.1, read as the reverse complement.
TGAGATTCAATAATCTCAGGCACATACCGCATGTATATATTGATGTGATGAGCTAATGAGTAATTATAAAAAATAATAAACACTTCTGTTTCCGTTATTTTGTTCCAGATCTCGTTTATTTTCAAAATCTCATTGTTAACTTTATTATAATTCCTTATGGAATGTGCCTTTTGAAGCTTATTTATGCTGTCTATTAGTTTTTTTAATGCAATACATAAGCTATTATTATCATTTGAGATGTTTTGTAACTTTACAATAAGTCGATTCGCTTCACTAATCTTGTCAGGGAGATTAGGAGCTGCAATAAACTTTGATAAATCAAAGTCTTGGGGTTCCGATTGCTCTAAATTACGGATTAAATCATCCATAGATGCCCACGTTGTATCCTGAATTACGGCGCCCTTTTTGGATGTATTAATAATACTTATGCCTCTATATTTCATTATTTGAACAAGGAGCTCTACATCCTGGCGAAGTACCTCCATGCTTTCTGTTGTTTTGTTCCGTCCTCCGTCTACATTCTCCACCCATTCATTGGTACAAGCAACCTTCTTCTTCTTCTCATCTTCTGTTACATGATTAACACCTGGGGCATAATACTCATCTTCCGTATATGATAGGTCTTGCCCCATCAGTATAATTTCCTCTATTCCAAAAAATTCCGCAATTTGCATGGCTGTGCCTGTAACAGTTGAGGTTGAAAGAACTGTAGGAAGTTCATCAGTCTCCATCATATATTTAGTAATTGGATCATTTTCGAATCCAACATAATATTTTTCGCATTGATATTGATCAACAATTTCATAATAAACTGGCGGGCAAAACACCAATGGTGATATAGAGGTATCAATATTCTCAAAAACCCTATTATTAATTGCACTTCCATCCATGCTCACAACAAAATGCGGATTAATATCAAAATGCTGTAATGCCTGGACACTTGATCCTGCAGCAATAATTAGACATTTATCTTTCAAGGTGCGTAAATAATGCACGTCCTTTTTTAAAGAAGGGCCCGAGCCCACAACAATAGCTTTCGTTCCCGTATTCTTCCATACATCTTTCATTTCCAATAAAGATGAACTTCTTATTATTGTACTTAAATTAAATAGGATATTGGATACCCAAGTTTTCTCGTACATTTTATTGGTTTGCATGTTAGAGATGGACTTTATCATCATTTCTTTTAGACTCGTTTCAAAATTCATGAGTAAATCCGGATAAATCTTTTTATAAATTGGCGGAACAACCAATTTAAATGTCCCTGAGATGAAGCCTGCAATTTCATCTGCGACTTGAAGAGGCAGATATGCATCTGCTCCGACAGCAACGATTCGAATTTTGGGGTGAGACAACACCTTCTTTATATCTCTGGTGCGTATCCATTGATCGAATACGTCTACACTAGGTTCAAGAATAAAAACATCTTTTGATTCACATTCTTCCAACAACTCTTCCAAAAAGTAGCCTAGTCCAATTCCAAAAATACAAATATGCTTGGCCTCTTTTATTTCAGGATGGATTGATTGTACCCATTTCATAGCTTCTTCCCGAGCATTATACTTACTGTGTAAAAAATAGTCTCCCTTATTAAGGGAAATCTGTATATTCGGCTCATTGTTGCGAGTCATAATTATTTGACTAGCGTTTTTATCTTCATTTTTAAACAGTTCTGCTAAAGAAGGATACTGTTTCTTTAAAAAATTACTATTAGACTCATAAAAAGTCATGTTAATCCCCCTGTTGTATCCCACAAATCTGTTGCAAAGGCTCAATAATAGGAATTAGTTCATATTTAATTAAATCAGCCACGTCAACATGGTCGCCATTTCGAATACTCTGTTCTAAATTGGCAACCACTGGTTCTAACTTGCGTAGTACTAATTCTACAGCATCATTACAAGGATCAGAAATAGTTTGTATAAATTCAAGCGAACTTATAATCCAATTCAGACCGTCAATGAATTTTGAAAATTCACCCCATGCTTCCTCTGAAACCTCACCAAAAAAATAATCGGCTATAATAAGCGATCTTGGAATAAAAACTTTCAGATATAATCCCATCTCCTGTAAGGTTTCACAAATGCTTTCTTCGTATCCTTTTGTCATAATTTCAATTTTATCTATGTTATTGTAATTGTTAACAATAACAGATTCATAGCCAGTATACATCTTCACTCCATCTATTTCTAAGCAGTATATCAAGCGTTTTTGATTGTAAATTTGAGAAGTGGATTTCTTCCACCATTCATTAATTGCTTCTATATCATGTGCAAGATATTGTGCTTCATGATTATCAATTGTTACTTTCATTTTTATCACAACCTTACGTTCTTGTTTACTATATTTATCGGATTTTCCTCGCTTGTAATGAATACATTCCACAAAGTACATATTCTGAAGAGAATTTCAGCATAAAAAAAAGGTCCAGCAATTGCTGGACCTCTCCTGATTTTATAAAGCTAATTATCCCAACAGTTTCAAAACAGCTTGTGGAGCGGAGTTTGCTTGCGCCAGCATAGCTGTACCAGCTTGAACAAGGATTTGATTCTTTGTGAAAGCTGTCATTTCTGTAGCCATATCAGCATCTTTGATACGGGAGTTAGCGGCAGACAGATTTTCGGATGTTACACCCAAGCTGTTGATAGTGTGTTCCAAACGGTTTTGATAAGCGCCCAGATTAGCACGGTTAGTAGAAACTTTAGAAATTGCAGATTTGATCAGCGAAAGAGCACTTGTCGCTTTAGTAGCCGTACTGATCGAAAGTCCGCTGATACCAAGAGCACTAGCTTTGTTGCTAGACAAAGTAACAGTCAGGGACTCACCGGATGTTACACCGATTTGGAATTTAACAGATCCCGAAGATTTCAACAGGCTTACTCCGTTAAAGTTAGAGTTAGCAGTAATTCTGTTGATTTCAGTAACCAATTGCGTTACTTCTTTTTGCAAGTTAGAACGGTCTTCATTTTGATAAGTACCGTTTGCTGCTTGGTTAGCAAGAGTGTTCATACGTTGCAGCATGGAGTGAACTTCAGTCAAGTCACCTTCAGCTGTTTGCAAGAGGGAGATACCGTCTTGAGCATTACGCTGTGCTTGGTTCAAGCCATTGATTTGATAATTCATTTTTTCGGAAATTGCCAAACCAGCAGCATCGTCGGCAGCACGGTTAATACGGTAGCCGGAAGACAGCTTCTCCATTGTTTTGCTCATGTTCGTATTGTTGAAGCTCAGGTTACGGTTAGCGTTGATTGCGCCAACGTTAGTGTTAATAAACATACCCATCGTGATCATCCTCCATGATTTCGGTTAGAATTGGTCACATCCTTGTGGCCTAATATATATATCGGTAAATCTTTCCGCTAGTTTAGAGTTTATTAAGTTTTTTCATAAATTATTTTACCTCATTCAATTAGGACAGATTAATTATTTTCTAGCATCGAAATACAAAGCAACTTGATCCTTATTATTTAAATTATAGTATGCATTTAATACCTTTTGCTGAGTCCGAACACCACGCAAGTCACTTCCTGTATGATCGGTTTTTACTTGAAGTTGTGCATGGATATGCTCCACATTCGCATTAATTGACTCCATAATGTTAAGTAATGCCTGAGATTCATACTCTTCAATTCTCTCTTCTGGTTTCGAATTTCCTATCGCCTCTGTAATTCGATCCCAATATTCAAAATATTCTAAAAAAAAAGGAAGAATATCTCCTTCCTTTTCTAAATTGATACTAAGATCATCCATAATTTGTCTTTGTTTACTCGTACATTCCAGAAGTTCTTGATATAAATGCATGTTGCCGTTATCCAAGAGTACCTCTCCTTCCTATTTCGTCCCAGGAAGATTTGATCTCGGAAATTATCTTAATAGCCTCATGAAGCGGTTCTTCTTGTTTTTTTAAGTTGGCTTCGATGAGACGGTCAATGACATAAAAGTATAAATTCTGCAAATTCCTTGCTAGTTCACCGCCCTGCTTCACATTTAACGATGAGAGCAACTCGTAGACGATATCCTGAGTCTTCTGAATGTACTTATTTGCATCAGAAATATTCCCCTGTTGTATTGCCTGGACCGCGTTTCCCGCAAACTGAATCGCTCCATTATAAAGCATAAGTATCAACCGATGAGGAGATGCCGTTTGATACTTATTATTCTGATATGCTTTATAGCCTGCTAAATTAGGTGCTGTCATATGAATTCAACTCCATGCCTTACAGTCTATTATTTGGATGACTTGTTCAACTGTGCAACTTGACTTGTAATCCAATCCTTTTGGTTATTTAGCCCGGTCATGACAACTTCAAGATTTGCATATTGCTTTTTCAAATTAGCTTCACGCATATCCAGTCTTTCCTGCATACTTGTAATTTGTTCATCAATATACGAGATATCCGATGTATACCCTTTAATTTTTGAAGTCATAATGCCGTCGACAGTATTGGTCCACAACTTGAGTTTATCGTCAAATAAAGCCCCTAAACCATCAAACCCAGATGTAACTTTGTTGTCATCATCTCTTGTTGCTATGCTCGTAAACATATTTTGCAAAGCCTGAGGATTCTGAGCAAGCTTCGTTTTGAACTTGTCTTTATCAAAAGTTATATTACCTGTCATCAACGATGCAGAAGTTACTCCCTTGTCAACCTCAAGGCCAATTTCCCCCAACAACCTATATCCATCCGAATTGCCCATGATATTATTCATCATGTCATTTAACTGTGACTGAAGATCTCTTAATGTCGAATCTCCCTGTAAAGTCAACGTTAAAGTCCCATCCGAATTTTTCTCTGATTTCTTTGTAACGTCTCTGATTGAGTTAATAACATCATTATATGCCTTTACAAATGCTTCCACTTTTGATGCGACTTTATCGGAGTCCATTGCCACCTTAACGGTCGAGGTACCAGTTGCATTTAACTGAAGCGTGACACCTGGAACAGCATTTTTGAGTTCATTAGTTGAGCTTGTAATCTCGATGCCATTAACTTTTACCGTTGCATCCTTTGCAGCCTGATTTGGATCCGTAACAAATCCGAAAAAAGAATCCGTAGGATTTGTAAATTTACCAGCTTCACCAGATTTAGCTGCTGTGAGGGTAAGTACCCTTTTATCACTTGACGTTTCAATTACTGCAGCATTAATGCCAATGCCTGCCGCATTAATGCGATCACTTATGATCTTGAGTGCGTCATCCAGATTCTTGCCTTTTGCATCTTTAATATCGACGTTAATCGCGTTGCCATCTTTGTCCGTTCCGAAATTAAGCATATCGGGCAGAGTCGAAAAATCAGTACTTGAATCAAAAGCTGTACTATTTGACTGCTGCGATCTAGCCAAATTGACTATATCTACTTGGTAGCTCCCGGAAAATGCACTTTCTCCTGCCGTTACCGAAACCTTAGTTGTATCCGAACTTGTTGCACTCGTCTGTTGGAAAACCGATTTATCCTTAAGAGCATATGCTGCATCTTTTAAGGCTTGAAGCTTTGTATTAATGGAATCAAAGGTATTTTTATACGCAGTTGTGTTGGTCTTTTTCGTCTGCAAATTCGTCAGTGGAATGCTTTCCTGCTTCATTACAGCTTCAATATAGCTGGTGGAGTTAAACCCCGAAGCTAGTCCTGCAAAACTGATTGTTGCCATATCTCATTACCATCCTTTCGAAATATTTATTAAACCTTTTTATCCAAAAACATCCCGATCATTTCCTTCATCTTAATCGAGAGATCAATCAGAAACTCCGGCGGAAGACTTGAGATAACCTCCTGCGTCTTGCTGTTCACGACTTCCACGTAGAGCTGCTTGGCTTCATCGTTATACTTGAAGTGAAGCTGTTTGCCAGTGGAGGAGATGGACTCGTTCAACTTCTTCAACTGCTCGTCCAGCTTTTTCTTTTCCTCTTCGCTGAGGTTTTGAAACGAAAAGGTTTTGTTTTGTAAATCTCCTGCTAGTTTGCTCGAGGACTCCGTTAGGGAGCTGATATCCTCAATGCTTTTTTTGATGCTAACCTCCGGGGTAACCCGGTCCACCCGACCAATATTCAACCTCAATCCCACCTAATCTTTAAAATGGATTACACTTTAAATTGTTTAAGCAAGTTAAGGATTTCCTCCTGCTGGCCTTGTTTTGTTTGTTCCTTAGCCGCTATGTTCTCTGCTACGATTCCCTGGTACAATTCTTCCCGCAATATTTGCACGTCTTTAGGAGCTACGAAACCAAGCTTGATCTGATCCCCTTCAATCCCAAGAATCTGCACCTGAATGTCATTGCCGATCATGACCGTCTCACCGATCCGGCGCTTGAGTACAAGCATCAGGATTCCCCCTTGCGTTCAAGGCGATGCCTGATGGGCAGATCCTGATCATTAATGATGAATTGGCAGCCTTTATGGGAGTGGGGTGAAAGGATGATCGGTGCTTTCAGATTGACGTAAATATCCTGATCATGAATATTCACGATCAGCATGACGCCGACGTCGTCAGGAGAGTCCAGCTGTAACAGGCTGACCGTCTCCTCCTGCAGTTGAAAGCCGTATCCTTCTACCGCCTGTGCGGCCGGCAAAAGTACGAAGCTTACGTCCTCTTCAACCGCGTGCAGTAAAAAGAAGAGCGTATCATCGATGGGCAGCAGCGCATATTCTCTGATGTGTGGAATCCCCAATATGTCAGACTCGAAATGGTAGATTTGATCCTCCGCTATTTCCAAGGAACCATAAACTGAGCTTTGGATCACCTGCTGTTTGTGCTTACTGTTCACGATGGGAGAGCTCCTTTCGCTTCAATATGGATCTCAGGCGGATGAATCCGGAAATCGATGTACACGCCATGCCTTGGCAGCGCCTCAATCGTTACTTCCTTGGGTCCAGTCCGCATATACCGTTGATGAGCAACATCTCCAAATACATTTCCTTTACGGGCTTTAGGGTTCAGCATCCGGTCGCCCTCCTGAGCCTTCAATGCAATATTCTCAAGAAGGATTTGCCGGGTTTCCGCCGTGTCTTCCTGCCTGAACGTCGATGGACGTTTCAGTCCCAGATCTTCATACACCTCGGTCATATCGGTCTGCAGATCCGCAGCCTGTGTCCGGATCGTTAACTCAGCAGGGACATATAGCGGTCCGGAGCTTGCTGGCGTAATTCCTACCAAGCAAATCCATCCTTTCTTTAGAGGCTCAAATCACATTCTATTTCATAAAATCAAGCAGCGAGGTTTGCATTATACGAGCTCCAGTGGAAAGTGCAGCTTGAAGCACATTCTCTTTCGACTTGAGGTCGGTGATCGCAGTCGCAAAATCGACATCCGCTACCTGGGAGCGCTGCTCTTTCAAGTTCACCTGATTATCCGTGATCCGGTTCTGCATCAGGTCGAAGCGATTCATTCTCGCGCCGATTTCAGCCCAGCTGATCGAGATTTTATCGGAAACCGCATCAATTTTATCCAAACTCGCCGAGATACCCGCAACTTGATTGTTATCCAGTGCATTCGCCAAGTCATCCAGTACCTTAAACACGTTATCTGAACCTGCTGCTCCGAAGATCGTTTCGCCCGTTATACTTACAGGCACAGCGACAGCCGCACTCACATGCAGCGAGAATACACCTTGGTCCGTCACGTCATTCGCTGCATTCGCCGAAGTATACGGCGCCACATCCGTTTTCTGGCCGTTGAACAGATAACGACCGTTATATTGACTGTTGCCGATCTCCACCAGCTGTTCCTTCAGTTGCTTAATTTCTGCAGAGATAGCCTTTCGTTGCTCTCCATCATAGGTTCCATTCGAAGCCTGCAGCGCCAAGGTACGCGCTCGTTTCAGCACATCATTGGCCTGGGACAACGAGGAATCCATCGTTTTCAGGATATCATTGCCGGTTTGGGCATTCTGCATGAACTGGTCACTGCGGGCAAGGTCCGTATCGTACCGCATTTGGTAGCCCACGCCGATGGGGTCATCACTGGGCTTGTTGATCTTTTGTCCGGTAGCCAGCTGGTTCTGCCCCTTGGTCATGCTGGTATTGATGTTGTTCAGGTTCTTGAGCAGCTGCATGCTCTGCATATTATTCGTTACTCTCATTGCCATCCTCCTCCGCTACTATCGGCCGACAACGCCCATGTTATTGATAATCCGGTCAAGCATTTCGTCCACCGTCGTCATCGCCCGCGCCGCGGCATTATAAGCCTGCTGGAAGCGGATCATATCCGACATCTCTTCATCCATGGATACGCCGCTGACTTCCTGTCTGGAAATCTGGAGCGAATCGGTCATGTTCTGCTGGTTGTTGAAATTCCGTTCCGTATTGCTTGCCCGAATGCCCAGGTCGCCTGTCAAAGCCCGGAAATAGTCGTCCGTCGTGCCTTGGGAAAGCGAAGTCAGTGAATCCGGGAATTTGAATACGTTATCTCTCAGACCCGCGAGCGCGTTGGCGATATCGCTGTTGCCGCGGATCGTTTTATTCACGCCGCCCACCGTTTCATACTTGGAGGAGGCTGCAATTTTGTTCGTATCCTTCACGATCTCGGGATTGACCTGAATATTATCGATCGAGAAATCCCCGCCGTCCGATGTTACGAAGAATGGAATGCCCGCTGTCGCAGGATCGGACAAGCCGTATCCAAGCTCATGAAGCCCGTTAAACCCGTTTACCTCTATCTCCATCTTGGAGGCAATAACCGACCCTTGCGGGATCGTATTACCTGCTGTAATGATGCTTCCGTCCTTCAGGGTCACATCGTTCAGCGCGGTCATGTCTTTCGGCGTCACGTAGCCGTTATCCAGGGTCACTTTGGCCGTTCCGGTCACAAGCGTTTTCACCATGCCGTTCAGCTGATCCCGAATTTTCTGGACTTCCTGCAAAGATTTCGTGTAGCCGTTCAGTTGTCCCGAGGTCGCCGTCTGGGCGGCATCGCTCGTCAGTGGTGTTACGGCTTCCCCATCAATCACGTTTACGCCTGCCGCAGTAATGCTGTACATGCCGTCGGCGCCTTCGGTAACCGTAATATCCGCAATCGAGGACAGCTTGTCGACGAGAAGATCCCGTTGGTCGCGGTAATCGTTGGCATTGTCGCCCAGCGCTTCGTTCTTACGGATCGCCAGGTTGAGCTGTGCGATGTTATCGATCAGGTTGTTGGCTTCCAGAACCTTTTTGTCGATGTTGGCATTCACGTCTTTGGACAGGTTGTTCAGCGATTCGCTGACATGCTTCAGCGTATCCGCAAAGTTCACGCCGGCTCCCGATACGGCAACCCGCGCACTTAGAAGGGAAGGATCGCGGTTCAGCGTTTCCCACGCGTTCCAGAAGTTATCCATGACTTTGCTGAGGCCGTTCTCCGAAGGCTCGTTCACGATTCCCTGGATGGCCGAGAACGTGGTGTTCAGAACTTGCCAAGCTCCGAGATCTTGGTTCTCCCTGCGGTACTGCGTATCCAGGTAACTGTCGCGCACCCGCTTGATGCTGTCGACTTGAACGCCTGTACCCAATTGTCCGGGTGAAGAGCTTTTGGTAAAGCCCATGGCCCAAATCGGGTTCGTTGCCGATGTGTTGACCCGCTGGCGGGTATAGCCTTCCGTATTGGCATTGGCAATGTTTTGGCCCAGCGTCTGCATGCTGGTCGTATTGACGAACAGTGCCCGTTTACTCGTCTCCAGGCCGTGAAAAGTGGATGTCATGCTTACAACTCCTTTGGTATGCTTCTGCGCAAAATAAACTGCCGCTTGTCTAGCTCCGATCTTCTATGCTCCGCGGCCGCTGTGTAGATCCGCTCTTACCTTCATAAGGCGCTCCGGTGGAGCGCTATCTCTGTCTTCCTGCTCTAGGCCCTTGTATCAAACAGCCCGCTTCGCTGAATTCCTCGGGTGCTCTGCTCCGGGCGCGAATAGGTTGCTTCTTCGTCCATGGCGCCAACCATCAGGTTAAGGGAAAAATCAATGTAGGAGAGGGATTGCTGTATCAATTCCTGGATATGTGTGTTGACCCGCTTGAGTTCCGTCAGATGGAAGGTCAGGTCCCGCTGTACTTCGAGCAGCTTCGCTTTCTCTTCAGGCTCAAACACGAGCCGCGAGATTTCGCTAATCGTAAGCTTAAGCTTGGATTTAATGCCCTTTTCAGCGATGAATGCCTGACCTTCCTCATAGACCTTCTCTTCGTATTCCTTGACGGACTTCAGCAGTCTCGATTCCTTGGTCAGTGCCGCCGTAATGTCTTCGTACCGGTTATGGATGACGGCCTGCTTTTTATGTTCGGCTACCTGCAGCAGTTCCTTATGAAGCTCATTCAAACGGCTTAAGGTTTCAATCAATGTTTGTATAGGCATAATCAACCTCTAGTTCTCAGGAAACTTTTTAAAATAAGGCATGAGCTTCTCGGCAATTTTTCCTGCATCAACATGATAGGTGCCGGAAGATACCTGCTGCTTAAGGTCTTGAATTCTTTGGGCTCTCTCAGGATCCGTACTGCGCTCCTGGGCCTCAAGCATCTCGATCGCTTCCGAGGAAATGGATACCTCATCCTTGCGGCGTTCCATCTTTTTGGCCTCCGTCCGCTGGGTTTCCATATTCCGCTGATAAGGGTTAACTCCACCAATTCGTCCGGTATCATTAATTTTCATATCTTCCACCTTCTTTCAAATATATAAGGACGCCTTCAGGCGTGTTCTCGTTCAGTTAAACATTAGGCATCCCCGGCGATTCAACGCCCGACCAACGTAAAAAACCGATAATCTTTACTAAGTTTATCGGTCGTAAATAAGACATTATTTATAGTTACACATGTTTTTAGTGCAGTAGTCTGTTATTTGTAGAATTTATCGATCACACGGTAGGTTCCGTCGCCCGTTTTTTTAGGGCTAGACTCCTTATTTGCCTCATCTTGAACGGCCTGGTTCAGTTCTTTGGTCAGGCGCGCACGGCAAGAGTCGCACATATGGCCTTCGCGGATCAGGTTCCCGCATACCTCGCAGGGATACATCAAATTCGGTGCGTTCATGACCGAGATCCGGCCTTCGCGGATGAAACGGGTAATCTGCTTGATCGAAACTTCCGTAGCATCGGACAGCTCCTGAATCGTCGCGCCCTTTTCCTCACGCAAATATTGAACACAAGCTTCATATTCGTGCTCAATTTGCTTGATGCAGTTTGGGCACATGTCTTTAAAATTAGCCGCAAACAATCTGCCGCAGCGAGGACAGTTTGCCAGATTCACGATTACGCCCCCTTATATCTCTTCACGTTCTTATAAGAGGAATAGCCAAAAAACTCTAGTAAGCCTTCAACGAAATGTTCCTCTTAAGTATAGATTACATGATTCGCGCTTTCCTCGTCCATCCTTTTTCATGAAATCGGCATGTTTTTAGCAAAATTTGTCGGTTATGATCGTGCCCACGTTAAACTATACACTTCTGCCGGAGCTCCGGTGCAGTACTGCGCCATCTCCTGAATCCTGCCCGCGCAGGTATTGATCGTGCTGCCTGTCGTATAAATATCGTCAACAATCAGAACGCGCAGCGCCCCGGCTGCCTCGGAACGGTCTGCTGCATCCCCCTGATTTTGAATGGAACGACCTCTCTTCCCTACATGCGCGAGAATCTGCATGCCTTCCAGGTCCGGATCAAACGCATGCTTCATCGATTCCACCCGCTCCGATCGGGTCTTAAAGCTCTGCTTGCCTGTATGCTCGCTCCGGACCAGCAAAGGCACCACAGGCAGGTGGTGAATCTTCCCAATGCCCTCTGCCAAGACCTCCGCCTGGTTGAATCCGCGTTCCATCAGCCGCTCCGTGCTTACCGGTACATAGGTGATCAGATCCGGTTTCCATTCTTCTCCTGGCCCTGACACATCAGAATTTCCGAGCAGTAAAGGCATTTCCTTCTGCATGCTCGTCAAAGCCTGGCTTATCATTCGGATCAGCAGCCTCGCGTATCTTTCATTCCCCCTGTACTTGTACTGGGCAAGCCACTCCCGCATCATGTCATCATACTGAACGGCGCTACGATTCAGCAGAAAAGAGCGCTGACGCGCCTCCTCCCGCAGGCAGTCGGGACAGCCGCAAGCTCTCCCGCAGTAAACGCAGCGCGGTTTGCCGATCCAGGGAATGGATTCCGCGCAGCGGCGGCAGATCCCGGGCCATTCGCGCGTCAGCCTGTTTTTGCTCCCGCAGGTGAGGCAGATTTCCCCCGGCGGGGCCAATAAATCGCGGACGAATTGGGTAATGGCAGAGGATAATGCGCTCATAAACAGCCTCCTGGTCTAAGATTCGAAATGACAACCTCGAAATACGATCTTCAAAAGAAAACAGAACTCATATCGACTTCAACAAGATGCTTCAAAAATAGACTTCAAAATACAATCCAAAATCGGCTCTTTGAAAAACAAGCAGAGGAAAGGAGGCTATGAATCTATGAATCTTTCAGATATCCATTTTTCCTGGCAATCCGGTTCATGCCTGTAATCTGCCGGACCGCCCTCTTTTGGGATAACGTCCACTGCGGGGAGGCAAAGACGACTCTGCCAGCCGGGTCCTCCGATGAGCGTCCGGCACGACCGGCCATTTGGACAAGGGAAGCTTCGTCGAACAGCCCGCTGTCCGCATCCGCGATATAAACGTCGCTGCGCGGCACGGTGACGCCCCGCTCCAAAATCGTCGTGGTCACCAGCAGCCGGATGTCCCGCTGCCGAAAACGGGTGACCTTGGCTGCGCGAAGAGGATCCTCCGATGATGTCCCCTCCACGCAATATCCGGTGAAGATACGACGCAGGATCGCCACCAACGGATCGATGTGGCGAATGCGGGAGACGAACAGAAACACCTGGGCATCGCGTTCCAGGGATTGCCTCAACGCATCGTTCAAACGCCTCAGCAGCATAGGCTGGCGCAGGCACTGCTCGATGCTTTTCAGAGTAATGCGCCTCGGCACCGGCAGCGGATGGCCGTGAAACCGGACCGGCACCCTGGCATGAGCGAGTGTGCCGCGCGCGGCTTCCCGCTGCAGCGGTCTTGGCGGCGTGGCCGACAGGTACACGAACTTCCCGTCCGCCTTGCAGGCATGCCGGGCCGCAAAGGCCAGCATGGGGTCATTATGGTAAGGGAAGGCATCGAGTTCGTCGATGATGACGAGGTCAAACGCCTGGTAAAAGCGCATCAGCTGGTGTGTTGTCGCGAGCGTCAGCTCTCCAGCCTGCCAACGCTCGCTGCTTCCTCCGTACAGCGTGACGATCCGCGTCTCGGGGAAGGCTTTGGCGAGGCGCGGGGCCAGTTCCAGCACCACATCCCGGCGGGGTGTGGCCACCAGCACGCGGCCCTGCTTTTCGAGGATCGCACCGAGCAGCGGGAAGATCATCTCGGTTTTGCCTGCGCCCGTCACGGCCCAGAGAAGAAAGCGTGACGGCGCGATCCCGCCGGGCCCATTCGCTGGCCCGGCGCCCCGCGCGAGCGGCCGCCTCCATGCGCGGCCGCCTGCCGCGGAGCCCCCGCGGGGCGGCTCCGCCAGGAAACACAGCGCGGCGCAGGCGGCATCGCCCTGCGCCGCGCTAAGCCCCCACCGCCCGCGCACCGCGGCGGTGGACATCCCGGCCGCGGCCCGCACGGCCGGGGCCCCTCCCGCTGCTGCGCGAAGCAGCAGCGAGCAGGCGCGACTGCGCCCGAGCGCGAGGCAGGCCTCGCAGTAGGCGCAGTCCGCGCGGCCGCACGCGGCGCATGCCGCGGCGCCCGTGGCTTCGCTGCCGCAGCGCCGGCAGCGGGGGAGCCGTGCGCGGCCCATGCGCAGCGGGCCGCGTCCCCGGGGCGGGCGGGCATCCGCCGCCACGCCCGCGTCCAGCGCCAGCCGGCCCTGCAGGCTGGCGAGCTGCGCTGCGCTGTACCAGGCGCCGGCCAGGCTCGGCGCCGTCTCCTGCAGCAGCGCATCCGCTTCGGCCGCGAGGAGCGAGCGGCCGCGGAGCAGCTCGCCGAGCAGCGCGGCTTGCCTGTCTAGCGCTTCTGCGGCGCTTGCCGTATGAAGTGCCGCATCCATCCGCCCGGCACCCGTAGGCTCAGCCAAAAGCCGATAGACCTCTTCCGGCGCCTCCTGATCCAGATCCCAAATCCACTGCCGACGGCCGGAGCTGCCGCCATGCCGTGAAAGTATCCCCCCTCTCGTTGTCCATACCTCCGGGTTCAAGCGGGTTTGCGCGCCAAGCTTATCTGGCTTGCCAGCGATGGGTCGGGCAGTCCCGCTCATCCCTTCTCCCAAAGCTTCATCGACCCATTGATTCCATCTCGCAAGATCCCAGGTCTTCATCCCCGGCTGCTCTCCAAAGCCCTGCTCCAGCTTCATCGCAAGACCGTAGGCCATCTCGCCGTCCAGTAATACGATTCGGCCCGTGCATCCAAGATGCTCCGCTTCCTGTCTATGCCACAGCATGTCCACTCTTATATCCAGCGAGCGCCTGATGCTCCAAGCGCCGCTCATGTATACAGCGTACACGGCAATTCGCATTCACCAGATCCCCCTTCTTCACTGCATCAATTGGACTGCACGCAACATCAGCCTTCTCCCAAGCCCTTCCCATAGCTTACGCCCGGCTTGATCACGATCAGCATGACATGTGATCCTTAAAGACCATGTCCTCCAACTTGTACACAGAACGCGGTGTCAGATGCTTTTCATCAACGGATATTCCGAAATTCCATCCACAAATTCACAGATTCATCCCCATCATGCACAGCCGGATGTGCTTTTTCTCCTTGATCGACCCGATATTTCGCGTTTCAGCCAATCCGTCCTGTGGGTAACCCCCGGTTTCCCCCTCCGCCGCCTCCTTTTTAAGATTTTTAATCCACAGAAGACAGCAGTCATTGCAGCCGCATAAGCCTCTTCCTTTAACGGCCGATGTCCAATTTCTCTCTGCATGCTTCACCGCATGCGCTAGTTCGCCTATCTGTCCCGCCTCTCATTCAAGAGCTGCAACCGGCTTCTTGGACGCAAAAAAGCACACTCCCGGTTTCCCGTACGAAGTGTGCTTCACTTTATCGATTTCCCTATGCCGCGCCAAGTCGCGGGCTTCCTATACATAAGGAATATGCCCCGCTTCATGCGGATTTCTAAGATCAATCATGCGAATCTCCGGATTCGCCGCGCTGCTGAGCACCGCAAAATCCGTCGTTACCGACAGCTCCACGCCGGCCATGCCCTCCAGGCGATGGATAATGCCAAGCGTGTCGTCATTCGAATCGAGGTCCAGCACCGTCAGTCGGAGCCGTTTGCCCGAGATCAGGGCATACAGCCCCAAAGCCCGGATATACCATTCGATCTGACGCTCATGATTGGAAGTCACCAGGATATAGTGAATCCGGCGCGCCGTTTTTCGCTTTTGCCATGCATGATAGACATGCACCGCCGCAACGGCCAATGCATACGCCGACAGAATCCATAGTAACGGGGTCAACATGCAGACTCACCTCCCTGTATACCCGCATTATATGCCGGTATGCTCAGGTCGGTGAATGAAAGCGCATCACCTGCCCGCACCCTTTTCGGATGTCACGGCTCCCGCCTACTATCCCGTGGTAATTTTCACAAACAATGACAGCGTAAACCTAAAATTCCATTTACATGAAATTAAAGGGTTACCCATCCGTATTTGATGGAGTTGATTACGGCCTGCGTGCGGTCGTCGACCTCCATTTTTTGCAGGATGCTGCTGACATGGTTTTTGACCGTTTTCTCACTGATAAAGAGATACTCGCCGATCATTTTATTGCTCTTGCCTTCCGCCATCAGCCGCAGCACTTCCGCTTCGCGGCGGGTCAGCGGATTGTTCTCGCCGGCGACGAATTTGACGCCCGCTTCGCGCACGCCGCTCTCCGTCATCGCTCCCGTCTCATTGAGGAAGGTCATCCGGCGCAGTTGCTGAATCAGCTTGCCCGTTACTTTCGGGTGAATAAAGGCGTAGCCCTCCTGCACCGAGCGAATCGCGTTGATCAGCGACTCCGCTTCCATATCCTTAAGCAGGTAACCGTTCGCGCCTTTGCGCAGCGTTTCGAAGACGTAGCTCTCGTCATCATGAATGGACAGAATAATGACCTTTACATCCGGAAACAGCTCGCGCAGCTTCTCGGTGGCCTCCACTCCGTTTTCGACAGGCATATTAATATCCATTAGTACAATATCAGGCTTGGTCTCATTGCAAAACTCCAATACCTGAATTCCGTCCCCGCATTCGCCGATGACCTCAATGTCATCCTCCATATTCAAAATGCGCTTCAGACCCTCGCGAAACAATTGATGATCATCAGCCAAGAGGACTTTAATGCTTGTTTTGCCAGAATCCCTGTTTTCCATTCTGTTACTCCTTTCCCTTCTCCACGTTCGTTGGGATATGGATTACGATCTTCGTACCCTGGTTCTCTGCGGATTCCAGTTCCATTCTTCCTTCGAGCAGTTCTACTCTCTCACGCATGCCGATCAGCCCGAAATGATCCTTCGATTTCTGTTCCAGCAGCTCGACCTTAAAGCCCAAGCCATTGTCCTGAACAACGATTTTGACCATTTGGGCCTGGTATGTAATTTCCACCAGCACATAGGTCGGATACGCATGCTTGGACGCATTGCTGAGCGCTTCCTGCACCAATCGGTATATCGCCGCTTCCATAGCAGAAGAGAGGCGGTGTTCCTTGCCCCGCGTTTCGAAAATCGTGCGGATTTTTGTCTTCTCCTCAAAATCATGCACGTACTTGCGCATCGTGGGGATGAGTCCTAAATCGTCGAGAGCCATCGGGCGAAGATTGAATATCACCTTCCGCATTTCCTCAAGGCTGGAGCGCACTTGTCCCTTCAAATCTAATATTTCGTCCTGCACCATCTTAAATTCCTGCTTCATCATCATTCTTTCCACAATTTCCGTGCGGAGAACGAGATTCGCAAGCAGCTGCGCAGGGCCGTCATGGATTTCACGGGCAATACGTTTCCGTTCCTCTTCCTGAGCCAGTATGATCTTCAGACCGATTAGCTGGCGGTTTTTGGCCGTTTCGATAATCCGTGTCACCTGTCCCAGTTCGCCTGACAAGTACTCCAGTACCACACCCATTTGTGATCCGATGGATTCAGCACGTTCAACAGAGTTCTCGACGTTCCGGACTCTCTTTTGCAGTTCATCGCGTCTTGCCTTCAGATACATTTCCTTCTCGCGATAGATCATAACATCAAGCTGAAGCTGGGTAGCCTTTTCATAGGCCTGCCTGATGTCTTCCTCCTTGTAACGGACGAAGTCCCGGCTGACTTCCGTCAGCCGGACACGCGAACGCCGGTAGTTCAGCTCGAGCTGATCCACCTTTTGCAGCGTCTCGATCGTTTCCTTCATCACATACTGCAGCTCCTGATTCAAAGAGGCAAGTTCGTCGCGGGCCGCCTCAAGAATCTCAAACATCTGATATTTGCTGTTCTCCACCACCTGGATGGCGTTCTTAATGACGCGGTCTATCGCATCGGCTTGAAAGTCCACGTACTTCTACTCCATTTCTTACCATTACAGTTCTATACAGAATGAGCTGTCGTCCTTGTTTTCGAGTTCAATTCTATACATATCATACCATATCATGATTCGATAGTGACGGTCTTCGTGTTTTGTTCCCATTTTACATTTAATCCTAATTGCTCGGATACGAGCCGAAGTGGGACTAAAGTACGACCTTGGCTGATATAAGGCGCAACATCTGCACCTTTGCGCTTGCCATTCAGAACAAAGTCCTTATTCCCGACCTTCAAATCCATGACTTTTCCACCCCGGATCACCGTGATCCGCTGGTTCGCAGGGTCCCAGGTCGCTTGTCCGCCGAATGTATCCAGCACATATTTGATCGGAATATAGGTACTGCTATCCTTCATGACCGGCGCGGTTTCCATCGTTTTCTTCTGTCCGTTGGCCGTAAAGGACTTTTGTCCTATCGTCATGACAACTTTTCCTGTAGGCAAACCCGCTTCGCTGGAGAGGGAAGGCATTGTGAATTTGATATTGTCAAAAGCCACCGTGCCCGTTTTCGCGCGCTCGTCCTGACCTTCCTCCACATTCACAACGTAGACCCGCTTGAGCTGGGCCGGGAAGGCGATGCCTTTATCGCTCAGGTCAATGTTCAGCGTTTTCCAGCCGTCCCAGTCGATCGCTTTGGCCAGATCCACGTACACCGTGTTGCCGTTGTTGTCTTTCAGCTCCGCACGTGCCCAGTTCAGGCTGTGGTCGCCCATGACGTCGATTGACATCGAAGTGGCCGCTGCGGTAATCGCCTTTCCGGTCGAGCCGTTCAGTTCAGCGTAAGCATACATTTTGCCTGTACCCGCCGTCATGTCATACGTCAGCTGCAGCACTTTGGAATTGGCGTGGTCGCCGGTTCCCTGAGTAACGGCTGCCGTTCCCTTGACCTGGGCATTGTTGCTTGTAAACTGCACCGGATAGGTGACGTTTTCGAAGTTTTCCCACATGTCTTCGCCTGCCGCGGACAGCACGATCGCCGTACTAAAGCCGTTGTAACGGGCAATGGCGTAGCCGACCTTGGTTCCGGCATTGACGGAGCTTACCGTCAGCTTGCCGTTCTGCACGCTGCCTTTGAAGCCGATGAATTCCCATTTAAGAGCGCTGTCCGGCACATCGATCTGCTGCCCGTCTTTGGTCGTCGCCTTAACGGCTACGGATACCGAGCTTCCTGCCTGAAGCGCCGCTGTTGCCGAAGCTGTGGTCAGCGCGTTCAGATCGTCGCCTCCAAGCACCTTCACGTCCATGCTAGTGCTGGCTTGACCGCTGACCGCCGTAATCTTCGAAACGCCCGGCGTGACGCCTGTCAGGGTCTGTCCGTTCACCTTAATGTTGCCGTTGCTGGATTTCCAGGTTGGCGTCAGGCCGGATGTATCGACCGGATTATAGTACGTATCGTATCCTTTCAGCTTGAACGATGCCTGCTGGCCGATGAGGATCGCCGAGCTTCCGCTGATCTTCAGCCCTTTCAGCTCGCCCTTGGGCGCACTCGTATAGACGCCGACGCCGTTCACGACGCTGCGCTGATCCGTGCCGTACTCCGTGTTGAAGGTAAGCACGGTGCTGTCTTCCGCAAGCGGACGGCTGACCATCGTTGTCGATCCGCCTCCGTCCAGGTTCAATCCCTTCCATACGCCGATATCGATCATGAAGGACTGCAGTTCGCTTAGCGACATGCCGGAGCTGTTGTCGTTCTTCTCCACCGTCACGATATAGGCATAACGCTCATCCTTGGAGTAACCGAGCGCCGTTCTGGCCCGGTAACCGCCAATGCTGGAAACGTCGCGGGAGAACGCCGCCGTCTTGCCGTTATTCACCAGAATCGTATGCCCGCCGATCATCATCTGCAGATTCGCAGGATCTACCGACTGACCCATCGTTTTGGATTTCAGCATATAGCTCGTATTGAGCTTCTGACCTACCGCTAGATGATTCTTCACGAAGTCCGCCGCCGCACCGTGCGTCCGTAAAATATAACCATCCGCCGGCACCGCCATGTCCGCAAATCCGCCCTGTCCGGAAATCTGCGTAATGACGCCGTTTTCCACCAACACCTCAACCGGGGTTGTCGCACTGTTCTTCGGACGTACCGTGGATTTCCACGCGCTCGTATAAATGTACATGGCATCCACATGGCTGTATGTCGAGCTGCTGCTCTCCGGGTTATAGGAGGTCTTGTTGATCCCCGCCAGCGGGAAGCTCGAACCATCCTCGGCCGTCACGGAGCCATCAAAAGAAAACTCGTCGATGATCGGCTTGCCGCCTGTCGTCACCGCGAAGGAATACATACCCTTGATATCGGATGGCGTTGACATGAGCACCCCATTGGTCACCTGTCCGCCAATCGGAGCGCCGTCTGCGCTCGTATTGAAATAATCCCCGTTCACCCCGGCAACCGCCCCGGTTTCCTTCGCCATGCCGCCGGTGCTTTGCTTGGTCGTGAACTGGCCATTCTGGCCGTTCATGACGTCAATCTTCACGTACGGGTTCTGCAGGTCGATCCGGATGACGTCCGCAAGCGCCGAAGCCTGTTTCCCCGAACGCGTCGTCGTATATTTGTATTTCGTCAAAATCGCCCCGGATGTGACCGGATTCTCCGACAGCTTCGTCACCGATGAAGCCGCCGCACTGGCGACCGATGCGATCGAATGCCCGTTGAGCGGAATGCCGCTGCCGACGACCGGAGCGATAAAGAGCAAGCCCGCCAGGGATACGACCATCCATTTTTTGCCTGCGCCCATCATGCCTTTATTCTCGTTTTCATTGTGATTCCATTTCATGAAGTGCTACTCTCCCATCTTTTATAACGCACGTTCTGTCCGTCAATAGGATGCATCCTATGAATCTACTGACGTTCCCCACTGTTAAAAAGTTCCTGACATCTACGTTCAACCATACTTTTCGGCTTCTTGCCATCGGATGAAGAGATTACTATCTTGTAACCTCCATACATGTAATAGACTGTTTTAAGCCTGAAAAGTTACGGATAATCTGCATTTTTTAGCGAATTTCATAGATTCGGCGAAAAAAAGCCCTCCCCCATCATCGGATGGAGAAGGACTTGCTGCTGCGGCTTCATGCGACCGAGCGAAAACGAGGTTCGATTTACAGGTAGCCCAGCTTTTTCAGGAGACGCTCCAGCATGACCGCCGCCTGCGCGCGCGTTGCATTGCCTTTCGGCTGGAAGGTGGTCGGGGTGACCCCTTGAATGATGCCTTCCTTGAGCATCCGCGCGGCGGATTCAGGAGACTGGATCGATTTTGCATCTTTAAACACTTGCAGATAAGAAGCCGGGGAGAAGTTGAGCGTCGAATTGTATCCTGCGTAATTCATCGCGCGCACCATCATCATCGCCATCTGCTCCCGCGTAATCGGACTGTTCGGCTTGAATGAACCATCCGTATTCCCGGCCACAATACCTGCCTTGGCTGCCGCCCCGATAAAGGCGCTCTTCGGAGAATTGGTTACGTCGAAGAATTTCTGCGCAGTCTTGAGGTCTCCAGGAAGCCCCAACGCGCGCGCCACGAATTCGGCAAACTCGGCCCGGGTAATATTTTTGTTCGGTTCAAACGCATTGCCTTGTCTGGCATCGACGATGAGCTTGGATGCAAGTACATTAATCGAATCCTTCGCCCAGTGATTGCCGACATCGGTAAAATACTTGTAGTTGGCTAATGTCATTACCGTATAGTTGCCTTTGACCTTCGCATGCAGAACCTTGCGGGTGCTGAGCGACTCGATCACCGCGGGCACAAAGGTCAGCTTCCCTGCGGCATCATCCATCCGGGCCAGCCCCGTACGGCTGTCCTGCAGCGTCGTGTTCGTTCGGATCAGATATTCGCCCTTCAGCGTGACTTCGGTTTCCTGCGATCCTGATCTGGCGGAAACCGCGAAGTCGACCGGATCCGTGATCCGCTGCGTCGTGCTTCCGTTCAGCAGCTTCAGCAGCTCGGCTGCCGTGCTGTCCGCCAGCTTCTCGACGGTCAGGTTCAGCATCACCGAGGAAGTGGAGGTATTCAGGCTCCGCGCAATTTCCGGCGCGTTCACCTGGCTGAGCGGCAGCAAATACAGCGCATCGCCGGCTCTTACCGCGACAGCGGCACTCCGGTCTTGATTATAGGCATAGTCCAGCGCGCTCAGTGGGATGGACACGGATGCCGAGTTCAGGCCTACGGCCGCATCGATGACAACCGTGTGCGTTGCATCATGATTGCTGACGATATAGTCGATGACCTTCTTGAACTTCTCGCCGTCCACCGTGTACCGTTTAATCGACTGCCCGTTCCGGGAACGGACATCCTCGATCGCTACAGACTGGATTCCCATGGACAGCATGTCTCTGCCGAATTCTTTGGCGTCAAAGCGGGTCAGATCCGTCGGAAGGCTTGGATCAACCGTGCCTGTGCTGCCCGTATTGGTATTCGTCACCGGAATGTTGTTGAAATACAGCAGGCGGTCGCCCGATGTGTCTTTCAGCGGCGTCGCTCCCGGGATGTATGAGATAACTACCTTTTGCCCGCTGGACACCGGACTGGATAGCTTCACCGTCAATGTGCTGCCCGAGACCGATGCCTGCGAGATACTCCGAATGACGCCGTCCACCATGACCTGGAACTGGTTCGTCACCAGCGAAGACTGCGACACCATGGTCTTATAAAATACGACTTGAATCGTATCGCCTTGAATGACGGCCGACTTGATATCGTTCCCGAGCGAAGACCCGGATACCGTCACCGGCTGCAAATTGATGTAATCGGCCGAGTTGCCGTTAAGGTCTGTAAGTCTCGACGTTCCGGGCACATAGGAGATCGTGACCTTGGCATCCTTCGGCAGAGCGGTTGTCAGCGTCAGAATCACCTGGTTATCCTTGATTTCCACCTTGGTGACGTAATTCGGCTTATCGTTTACCAGCACCGAGAATTGACTCTTCATCGGCACATTGCTTGTGCTTAACAGCTCGTTGTAATTCAGCTTGACCTTCGTGTCCCCGCCTTCGGCGTTCTGGAATACCGGCGGCTTCGTGTCCAGGTAATTGCGGATCAGGAAGTCCGTAAAGGCAGCGATATTCATGCCGCGGTTATCCTGAATGGGATTCGCTCCCGGCGAATAGCTGACCTTCACGATCTGTCCATCGCCAGGCGTGCTATCGAGTGTTAATGTCAATGTATTGCCGCTTTGGCTGATGCCGGTCACTTTCATGCTGCTGTTATCTGCCTTCACGGTGAACTGCTCATAGGCATTCGTCGACGGGCTTTTCAGGGACTGGCCAAAATTCAGTCTCAGCGTTTTGCCGGACACGTATCCGTCCTTCGGCTGCGGCAGCGCGGTATCGATCCCGTTCACCACTTCCCGCTGCGAGAAGGTTACGGCCACATTTTTATAGAGGTCCTGTATCGGATGCGAGCCGCCATTGTAGGTGACTTTGACCGACTGACCAACCGCTACGCCGGTTTCCAGCACGATATACACGCTGTCCCCGGACGTATACACGTAGCTGATCCGCCGGGATTCGTCATTGACGGTGACCGTGAACGCACTGGTCGTCAGCCATGAATCCGAATACAACGGTTTGCTGTACGTCAGGCGAATCGTCGTATTGCTGTACATATCGCTGCTCTGCAGCACCGGAGCCTGCTTGTCCGATACCGGCGTCTGGAAGTACCACGTGCTGCCGGCGAATGTATAGTTATAGTTCTGCGCATCGTAAACGGCATTTCTTCCGAGCGTGACGTAATAAGTCGAATCATAGTCATACGTATAACCGGATGATAGACGGATTCGCATCTCCCGCCCGCTTACGTAGACATCGACCGGTACAGGCGAGCTGCTGCCCGACTTGCGGACCGATATTTCTCCGGATCCCTGATACACTTCGCGATTGAAAGTAACATAGATGTCGGAGGTAACCGGTACCTCTTTGCTCTGATTCGCAGGGCTTACGTTGGTAATGGTCAACTGGGTTGAACTGTCCACCCCGGTTGTAAACTTCCATCCCGCCGTTGTCGTGATACCGGGAACGGTATTATTTTGGATATCGACAAAAGCATTATCGGACACGGTTACATAATAACTCTTGTTGCTGGACATATAAGCGCTCAGGTTAACCGTTATGACGGAAGATCCCGAGCCCGATACGAAGGAAGTATCCTTTGCGGCGATGGATTTAACTAGATCGCCATTCGACAAGCGCAGCTGGATCGTTCCCTCCCCGGCGGTGACCGGATGGTTATATGTCAGCGTATATCGGGTACCCGTAGAGACGTTGACGTCATTGTTAATGGGATATGTACTTTGAATAGATGTATTCCACTGCGTTGTAAAGAACCAGTCCTCCCGGCTGCTCATTCCCGTATACGGAACGTCGGCGGAAGTGAGAAAAGCGCTGCTGCTGACGCTGCCACCATCCACGGTTACATAATAGGTCGTATCCTTTAATAGTTTGGCTTGGGGCGTAATCGTGACGGTACAATCAGATGACGAAAATTGCAACCTGTTCCGGTCCGATGCGGCGATGTTCTCCACCGGCGCATTATTGGATTTCTGCACAATGGAAATCGCACCATTTCCCGCCTTCATCGGCTCATTGAACTTCAGGGTAAGCTTCGGTCCATCCGTCTTGATTCCCGTGCTGCCTGCTGCAGGATCAAACGATTGAACCGCCGAGCTGACCGTACTAAACGTGTCTTGGGCCGCTTCTGAAGATGCCCCGCCATCTGGGGTACTAAACAGTCCCGCGGGCACCTGCACTTCATAGGTATGCGCATACTGCAGCGGGCTGGATCCGGCTACCTGGAACGGATAGCTCGTCTGTCCAGTAGGGTCCGAATTGGTCGGCGCAGTCAGATTCGTTACTGTATGGAGAGAATCCGTTTTATCTACCAGTTGAATCCCTTTGGCGGAATCGGTCAACACGACCTTTTGCGATCCGAAGCTCACTGTAATAAGCGGCGTCCGGCCTACCGTGCCGCCAGCCGTACATACATTTGCGGAAACCGTAATGGTCGGCACCAAGCCGCCTGCCGCATTCACCTCTGCCTTCCCTGCTCCCAGACTTCCCCATAGTATTTCAATCGTCATGACGAGAGCCAAAATCATAGAAAGCCTTTTTCTCATTCGATTCATCCTTCCTTTCCCGGGCCTGGTGTTCTCCTGACATGCTTCATCAGCCCATCACAAAGCACACGCGTATACTTCTATTTCGGTCAAATCGGGCTGGAAGTTTAGCGAACGGGCCGTATCCGCAAGCACAAAAAACCTCAGCCCGGCATCCTGCCAAACTGAGGTTGGTATTTATATAAGAATCGTGCCTCTTACAGGCCAGCTTGAGCCTTGAGCTCTTCGGCCTTGTCCACGCGTTCCCAAGGCAGATCCACATCGGTACGGCCGAAGTGACCGTAAGCTGCGGTTTGCTTGTAGATCGGACGGCGCAGATCCAGCATGCGGATGATGCCTGCAGGACGAAGGTCAAAGTTGCTGCGGATCAGCTCCACGAGCTTCTCGTCCGCCACTTTGCCTGTGCCATACGTATCCACGTTGATCGATACCGGCGTAGCTACGCCGATCGCGTAAGCCAGCTGGATTTCGCATTTGTCGGCAAGTCCGGCTGCCACGAGGTTCTTCGCCACGTAACGGGCTGCATAAGCTGCGGAACGGTCCACTTTCGTCGGATCCTTACCGGAGAATGCGCCGCCGCCATGACGTGCGTAACCGCCGTAGGTGTCCACGATGATTTTGCGTCCGGTCAGACCCGCGTCGCCTTGAGGTCCACCGATCACGAAACGGCCCGTAGGGTTGATATAGTACTTGGTTTTCTCATCCAGCAGCTCTTCGGGAACGACCGGAAGAATAACCTTCGCCTTGATGTCTGCCTGGATTTGCTCCAGCGTCACATCCTCTGAATGCTGCGTCGATACGACAATCGTGTCCACGCGCACCGGCTTGTCATCCACATACTCGATTGTGACCTGGGTTTTGCCGTCCGGACGAAGGTACTCGAGCGTACCGTCCTTACGAACCTCAGACAAACGGCGGGCAATGCGGTGGGACAACGCGATCGGCAGCGGCATCAGTTCAGGCGTTTCGTTGGTTGCGAAACCGAACATCAAGCCTTGGTCGCCTGCGCCGATGTTTTCCGTTTCCTTGTCCACTTGGGCAGGGTCACGGTTCTCCAGGGCAGCATTTACACCTTGCGCAATATCTGCAGACTGTTCATTCAGGGATGTCAGAACAGCCATCGTATTCGAGTCAAAGCCATATTTGGCGCGAGTATACCCGATTTCCTTCACCGTATTTCTAACGATTGCAGGGATATCGACATACTCGGATTTGGTACTGATTTCGCCGATGACAAGCACAAGTCCCGTCGCAACGGAAACTTCGCAAGCCACGCGCGCATTCGGATCATTTTCCAGAAAAGCGTCAAGCACCGCATCGGAGATTTGGTCGCAAATCTTGTCCGGATGTCCTTCCGTAACGGACTCTGATGTAAACAGATGACGTCCTTTTACAGACATAGTATCAACCTCCTATAAGGAAATGGTAGAAAAACTTGTATCGACGACTTCACAGTAGACAGACCGCATCCAGCGGAAGTTTTTCTTGCGATTCATATAATATTAAACCAAATAAAGTCGTCTTAACAAAAAATGAACCTTTCCCTGTATAGGAAAAGGCTGCAAGACGATCCTCAATGGACATATTAACGTATTTGTCAACCCGTGTCAATGAAAGTAGATCGATGATTCCCCTTACACCAAGCTTTGCTGCGCCTGGCGAATCAGACGTTTCGTCATCTCTCCGCCCACGGATCCGTTCTCGCGGGAAGTCAGGTGACCGCCGTAACCTCCGCCTGCAAAACCGCCGATTTCGCCCAATTCTCCTGCAAACTCGGTATCCGCACCGCCATGGCTTGCGCCATAGGCGGCGCCAAGTCCGAACTCGGCTGCAATTTCATATTTCATCTGATTGAGCATGTTGCGGGATTCGGGAACGACTTTCCGATTGCTGTTTCTGGCCATGATACACACACCTCCTGCGGTAATGGTACTGCAAGGATAGTATTTGTATTTTCATGGGCCATAGACGTATAAATGATTGTTACTTATGGCAAAAATAAGGATATACGAGTTCTTAATTACGTGCAAAGTGGCCGCTCCGGTTACGGATCGTTCTTTCGATCGCTGTTGCCTCCAAATTCCCTAAAAGGTAGGAATTCAGAAACAAGCAATTACTTTCGAAGCGAGCTTTCCTGCGGAAAGCTGTTAGGCGACCGCTGCGCTTCTCCAGAACGATTCCGTTCCCTGCGCTACTTTATCTATTTTTCCCATCATTTTTTTGCCATCCTTATTGGATCGAGTATCCGCCGCGCACCATGACAATCAAGCTATATGTATTACCTTCTTGAACCATAATGCCACGCCCGTCTCTTGGAAAAGAGAGCAGATGATTGTTCCCGGCAGGTTGTCCATTGGCAATATCTTTGCCGTCCGTCAGGTCGGCTACGCCATTCGCATCGGAACTGTATATAACACCCTTGCCGCTGCGAATAATAAACTCAGCACCTGCTTTGGCGATCAGCTTCTCACCCGGTTTCAACGTGACGACCGTTACAGTATTCTCCACGGTTGTCGTATCCTTACCATCAGAAGGCTGCGTTGTCGCTGGCGGTGTGGTTGGAGTCGTCGGTGTTGTAGGCGTCGTTGGGGTTGTGCTTCCGCCACCACCGAGCGCCTTTTGGATTTGCTGATCTACATAGCTTTTGGTTACGACCGGATCGTCAACAGTACCGGCTTGGTTAGTGGCACCTGCGCCTTGGGCTGTGATGTTGAAGATGGAGCCGAGGGCGATGCCGCCTGTTAGCAAAATGCCTGACATTAAAAGCTTAGTTTTCAAATTTACCCTCCTTTTAAAATAGAAGGAGGCCCTGTGATCTCACAGGGCCTCCTTTAGAAATTATTGATTAGTTAGCAACAGTATAAGTTGCTTTTGGTGCAGTTGTATCTTCAGGAGTTACGATAACCTTGTCACCAGCTTGAACGTTACCAGTTACAAGCGTAGTACCGTCAGATTCAACAACTACATAGGTTGCACCTACAGCTACTTCAATGTTTGCTTTGAAGTCTGCAAGAGCAGGCGAACCTGTAACGATGATGTTTTTGCCTGCAGTAACCGTGTAAGTTTTAGAAGTCAAGTCGGTTTTAGTGCTAGCAGGATTTACAGCAACAGTATAAGTTTTAGTAGTTGATCCATCGAGTGCAGTAACTACTACAGTAAATGTGCTATCAACTGTATCAGTATCGGCAGCAACAGCAGCTCCTTTTTTAACTACTACAGTACCAGATGCATTAAGATTATCTTTCAAATCTTTAGCTTTAGCACTGAAAGGAACATTCTTGATAGTACCAGCAGCACTATCAACCGTGTACACAGAAGATGTTACAGTTGCATCAGTTACAGATGCTACATTCAAAGCAGAAAGGTTTGTTACATTTGTTGCATCAAATTTGATTTTGTTTGCATTTGCATAACCACCACTCAAAGTTACCGCATTGTCATCAAAGATGTATACTGCATTATCATTTGTGGCAATTGTAATCTTTTGAACGTTTGGCAATGCCTTTTTAATTGTAAATTCTACAGTATTATTAACTACTTTTGCAGAGTAATCTTCTTCAGGAGTCAAGACATCATCTTGATTCAAACCGTATTTGATTACAAAGTTAGCAGCGATAGCTTTATCATCAAGAGACGTCTTAAGCTTCTCGTCGAAAGTAGCTACGATTTTGTTAGGACCAGTAACTGTAATAGGGTTTGTTGCTACCAGGGAAGGAGCAATTCCGTCTTGAACAGTCACATTAGATTGAGTATCAATTTTGTTACCCAAGAGATCAAGGGAACGAACCTCAGTTTGTGCTTTAGTAGATACTTTAGCAGTTACGTTCGAAGTCAAAGGTGTACCAAGAGTCAGAGTTACTTCGCCTTTACCATTGGAAAGCGTTTGGTACGAAGCGGAAGTAGCTTCATTTCCGTTCACCAAGAAGTCAGAAGCGTATACAACTTGAAGTGGGCGATCGTATACAACTTTAACATGTGTGCTGTCAGTAGCAATTACATCACCAGCACCAGTACCCATTTTAGCTGCTGAGTTACCCCATTCAGTATTACCAACAACTACTTCTTTAGTCAGACCAGCCAATTTATTACCAGTTTGGTCAGCAACCAGAGTAACTTTGAATCCTTGAACCAGTGCTGCCGAGTTCAAAGGATGAACGCCGTCATAAGTTGCATCTGCTGGAATGTTGATAATTGCAGCTTTGCTGTCATAAGAAGGTTGAATAGTAGTCCCAGCTGGGAGCATTTGCCAAGAGGATGCTACTTTAATCATATAACGATCAGCTTTCAGGATGGAGTACTCACCATCAAGAGACATCGCTTTGTCGTATACAACTTGGATTTTTGTTCCTTCTACTGCATTGTAAGAAACAGCAACGTTTTTAACCGTTGGAGCTGTTACTTGTGGTACAGTAATTGTGAATGTTTGTGGAATCATTTTGTTGTTCAATGCAGTGTTATCCACAACGTTTTTCACTTCAACAGTGTAAGTGTCGCCTTCAGTAAGCTTGTTAGACAACGTTACAGTCAGTGTGTTAGTAGCATTAGCCTTTTTAACTGCTCCGTTTGCAACTGCAACAACTTTTCCATCAGAGTTTTTAACTGTCAGGTTAGAGCTGTTAGCAGCAGAGAATTGATCTTTGTCGATTGCTTTGTTGAATTTAACATCCAGCTTTTGTGCAGAATCAGCAGTGTATTTGCCATATTGATCAGTAGTTGCGTCTACAGAGACAATCTCAGGACGAGTTACGTCTACAGTAGCGTTAACCACAGCACTCAATTTGGAAGCAGTGTTACCGTAAAGGTCACTTACTTTTTCAGCATACAAAGTAGTTTCGCGTGCTGGCAATTTGTTGGAGCTGGAGTCAAATTTCACTTTGTAAGTAGTGAAAGTTGTGTCTGTATTGCCTACGCTGCTTGCAACAACTTTAGTTGTTCCAGCGTTGTCAGACCAGTAGAAGTTAGCTGCTTTAACAGAATCAGGATCAACAGCTTCATCAAATTTGATAGTAGCTGCATCCAGAGTAGCACTTTCTACAGTGAAAGATGCTGGTGCAGTTGTATCTTCTTTAACAGTGATTTCTTTATCCAGGTAGTTAATGATTGTCATGTTAGCATAATCTTGAACTCCGGAGATAGAAATCTTGTGTGCTCCAGCTTTCAGACGTGTGTACATTTTAATAGTAGCCGTACGTCCGTCATCAGACAAAGTGATTTCGCCGTTTGCTACATATCCGTCAACTTTGTAGTTAACGCGAGTTTGTGCACTTGCCACTTTAACTGGCTCGCTGAAAGTAACGTTGATGATTTTGTTACCAAGAACATCAACATTAGAAACTTCCGGTACAGTTACATCCAAAGCAGAGAAGCTAACAGAGTTGCTAGTCAATCCGCTGATGCCACTTACAGTCAGTTTGTAAGTTCTTTGGTTAGTCAATGTAGGACCATCGTTGTTCAGGCTAATCAGAACGGATTTGCCGTCAGCTTGAAGTGTAGCAGAAGATACAGCGTTCAAAGTAACGTCATCAAGTTTGTAGTTAGTGATTTTTTCAGCGTCTTCTTTTTTCACGTCGCCGTCAAAAGTCACCAGAATTTCTTTCAAGTTGGAAGCTTTAGCACTTTCAACTTTAGTAGCAGCAGTTACTACATAAGTTACTTTAGCAACGCGCTCTACGCCGTCTTTAGCTGTGTATTTAACTTCAGTTTCTTTGTTAGCTTCGAGAGCTTTATCCAAAGTCACTTTTACAACTTCACCAGTGTTCAGGGTGAAAGTTACAGTTTTACCAGCGTCAGAAACTTCGTAAGATTTTACGGAAACGTTCTGAAGTTGGTCGATTGCGTAAGCAGCTTCAACCAGTTGCGAGCGGGAAGCGTTCGCTTGGAAGTTCAGATCTTTAGAGATCAGACCTTTGTCGATTACTGCTTGCACATAACCTTTAGCCCAGTCGGAAGCGCTGTTGCTAGGGTTAGCTGGAACTTCAAGTTTCAACGCACGAACCAGTACAGCAGCCATTTCTTGAACAGTTACTTTACCGTTGTAGTTGAAGATTTTCTTAACTGTGTCTTGACCTTCCATGATACCAGCAGCAGTTGCTGCTTCGATGTAAGGAACAGCCCAGTTTTTAGCGTCGTAGCCTTTGTCTTTGTAAGACAGCGTGCCAGTTACTTCTTTCAGTCCAAGAAGTTTAGTGATGACTTTCGCGAACTCAGCGCGAGTCATGTCTTTCTCAAGATGTGCTTGTTTGTCTGGGTAGCCGTTGAAAATACCTTTAGCTGCCAGAGCGTCGAATTTCTCTTGTGGTGTTACTGCCGTTGCGGAATCACCGAATGCTACAGATGCAAACATGGAGAATGCCATAGCTGTAGACAAAGCGACTGTTAAAATTTTCTTCATAACCTTTTGTTCTCCTCCTTGAACTTTCATCACATTAGAGTTTTCTTTAATTGGGTAGCTCTTGTTACTCATATCGTCGTGCACCCCCTTTCCCGAGTTGGAGCAAAGTTTCATATAAATGATGTCTGTGACGAAATCACAGAAACTGGTAAACTTGGAATACGACAAAAAAAGAGTAGATTCCTAATCCTACCTAAGTATTATACAATGGGGTCAAGATGCCGTAAAGAACATTTTTCTAAAATATAGACATATTTCTTCTACAGGTCATTCTTGGATTCGCCCACCGTAATTGACTCTACATCTTAGACGCGCGAGTTTCTAAAAAGTTGCACCATTTATAAAAAAATTTCAAAATTGTTACCTGCCATTAAAATTATAGCGAAACCAGGCAGTTTGTACAAGAAATATCTGGTAATCAAATACCCGCAGCGATTCCCAGATAAACAGCTCCACAAAAAAAAGAACGCCGAATGGCGTTCTTTTTTAAATAAATTACATGTAATGGTTACAATATCTTAACGAATTTTCATGGCCAGCTCGATGATCTGCGCGCGCATTTCCGGGCTGGTATTAATGTTCTGATACATCTGCTCAATCGGCTGTTTGTTTTCACGGTAGGTTTTCTCGTGCTTGATGGTTGTATGAGACCAAGCGATAAGTTCGTTCTCGGCTTGCATCAGTTCGTTATAGGCATCATGAAAGCCTGTCTCCAGTACAAGGCCTTCCATAACTTCTTGAGTAATCTCTCTGGTCTTGCGAGTCAGCTCAATCTTTTGCTCCAATGTGCTGGCCTTATTCTCAAACTTGGTCTTTGCTCTCATATATTCAAGCTGAGCCTTGGAATAGATCGGTTTCATAAGATAGCCTTCACCCTTTAAATATAAATTGTCGTTCTACGACATTGTATCCTAAACTCTGACAAATTACAAAGAGAGGTAACTGGAAATAGAAAACTCCTCCCCGTTCTTGCCCGTAGGAGGAGTTCTCTATACCATGATTAGCTTAAGTTTTTAGGGAAGATCTGCGAGTTCTTCTTGAAGAGCTCCACAGCGATCTTGCCTGCTTCCGCACGTGTCATGCTGCTCTTCGGATTGAAGTTATACGATGGCTTCTTCGCTCCAGCGAGCGTAATCGCCTGACCGGCCATTACTTTGGCTTTGACGACAGCATCAACCGCAGGACGGGCGTAGTAGCTGATCGTTCCCGAATCCAGGAACTGGTTATCCAGCGAGCTCTTCAGCTTGTCGTCATTCGTCGCCAACTTGAGCTTCAGCGCACGGGATACCATCAAGGCAGCCTCTTCTCTCGTGATCGGCTCCAGCACGCCGAAATTGCCTTCGGACATCCCGGTAATGATCCCTGCGCGCGATGCGGTCTCGATATGCTCGAAGTCCCATGTATCGGTCTTCGCATCCGGTACGACGTCGAAATACGTCTGCACGTTCTTATCATAGTTCAGCGGCAGGTTGAGTCCCTTAACGAGCAATGTTGCGAACTCTCCGCGGGTTGTCAGGTCATCGGCGCCAAACGCGTTCGGCTGCACATTGACCATGATACCTTTGGAATACAGGGCATTCAAGATGTTACGTGCCCAAGGATGCTTCGTAATGTCATCATAGCCGCGGCTTTGCTTCATGACGACATAATAACCGAAATCATCGAACGGAACACTGATGGTGTTGTTCTTCGTATCCACCACGCCGCCGACATTTTCCCATTTCGCCTTGTCAGTGAAACGGAATACTGTAACGGTCGTTCCGGCTGCATCCACGACGGTTTTGTTAAAGCCCAGCTTCAGCGTACCGCGCTGCGAAGGAACCAATTTGCGGTCCGGCTGCAGTTCAGCGGATTCTTTGAAGTTGTAGTTCATGTTCCCGTACTCGTAGCTCTGAGGAGCAAGACCGTTGGTTGGGGCCATATAGTCGGGAGATGTGGTTGATCCGTGTTCTCCCAGTCCCCCGCTCACCCAGTAAATATCGGATACGCGCGTAAAGTTATATTGGTCGATCAGGGATGTGAACGGCTCCGTCAAATCCGTGGACAGCGGAATCTTCGTTTCGCCTTTTGGCGTACGGTCATCCTTATCGTTGCTGATCTGATTGCCGTAGTCATTGATCCGTTCCACAACGCCGTCTTTCGGGTCGGCAATGCCGAATAACAGCTTGTTATCCGGGTAGTACTTCGTTACTTCGCCTACGCCGACTTTGGCTGTTTTCAGCACCGTGGCTTTAGGGAAGCTCAGCTCTACCCCCTTGTTGAATACGCTGTACTTGGCAGCAGGCTTTTCCGTCATGAACTGGGCGTTCACGCCGACCGTGCTGGTGTAATACACTTCAATCGTTTGGGTGATGGAATCTTTACCGCGTACGACCTGGATTTTGATTTTATTCGCTTTATCGGGCTTCAGACCGACATAATCCAAGTAGAAACGGTTGTTCAGATCCGGCCGTCTTTGCGCTTCCTGCTTGTCGATGACAACCTTGTCAGCGCCTTCGGCTTCAATGTCGAACCGGACGAAGTTCTTGTTCACGACAATACGGTCGCCCACCGTTGCCTTCGGAGACAGCATGCGGAATGCTTCCGCCACGCGGGTGATCTCGATCCGTTGGCTGGCGCGGGCGCCCACGCTGTTGACCAGTTCAAGGTTAAACACCTGGCTGCCGGTCGTCGTGAATGGGACATCCTTAATTCGCAGGACGAACTTGCCGTCGAATACCGCGATCTCATACTGCAATGGCGTTCCATTAAATGCTTTGGTTTCCCCTTGAATATAATCGGTCGTTGCCTGCCCGACTTGGTCAAGCTTGATCTTCGGTTCATCAGCCGAAGAGAACAACGCTTGTGTACCCTGATTCAAGGTAATGTATTTGGCCCCGCTGCCTTGAACGACCAGATCGTATTTCAATTGGGTCGTCTCGTATCTTTCATCCTTATATTCGAATATGTCCGGATATTTTGCCGTAATCTGCTCCAACAGCTGATTGCCCGTCAAATCTTTCAATTCCAGCTGACCCATCGGAACCCGTTTCACTTCGTCCGCAAGAGACGGCTGGAATACTGTGATGCTTGCAATATTTTTATCGGAAATATAAATGCGCAGCTCATTGGTAATCGTCGTCGTATTACCACGGCCGTCTTTGGAATATCCGACGAACTTAATTTTGTTCTCGCCGAAATACAATGGACCGTCCGTGCTGACCGTCAAGTTGATATCGAAGGTCTTCTTCGTCGACGTAATTGCGAAGCCAGGCGTGGTGCTGCTGTTCAAACCGTTAACGAATAATTCGGCTTTCTCCAGGTTATCGAAATCGCGATACTCGCCTTTGATTGAAATGGTCGGATTCAATTCTCTGGAATCAATCTCGAAGGTTTGTCCGTTCCGCACATTTTCAACGTAAATATTATTTTTCAAAGGATAAGAAATCACCGCATTAAAATATGCCGTTGAATCATCAAAATGGAATCTCACGTTCTGGCGTCCACTGACAATATCGGTTATTTTGTAGATTTTCTCGTTACTGTTACTGCCCGGTGCCACATAAGTCAGGGTAAGGCTGGTACCGCTAGGCGTATATTCAGCTTTAAGCACCTGGCTTGTCAGTACCTGGTCTGCTTTTACGAGAATATAAAATGTACGAGTGTCCACCTCAGACAGCGGCAGCTGGCTGATCGAGGACAGGTCATTGTTTTTGTCGCTATATCCTTTTAAATACTTAATATCCTGAATCCCAGTCGTATTGCCCGCATACCGGAAAGCTAGCGTCTTGCTGGCTTTGTAGTTGGTTCCATAAACCACGGCGAGCGAAAAGCTTTGGGAATCATTCGTTGCAGCTTTCGCCGGATCAATGGCCGGGCCGTCAAAGGTAATTGTGACTAGATGGTACAGCGGATCCGTGCCGCTATTCGTCGTAATGTTGGTTTCCTTGATATCGGCAGTCGTCATGTCGATGGCTACGCCGTCAATCAGTATGCTGCCAGCGTCCTTGAACGACTTGCCATCTTTATCAGGAACAATAACGACGGCGGTCAATTTCTCGGAATAGTTCGTCGTTCCGGTATCCGTAACAATCGGCGTATTGTTCAACAGCCCGTAGGTTTTGCCAGCGTAATCCATATTGATGCTGACAAACGGCTCCGTCTTCGTGAAATAGTAGATCGTCCGGTTTACAGACATCACGTCAGAACCGTTCTTAATGTTGACGGTCACCACGTTGATGCCCTTTTGCAATTTAAGCGCAGATGAGAAGAACTTGCCGTTCTGCAACAGTGTCGTGGTCTGCGGCGTGCCGTTATTCACGGAAACCGTGACGTCCGTCGCGTTGTTCGTTTGCC
Source organism: Paenibacillus chibensis (assembly GCF_004001045.1). Classification (GTDB taxonomy): domain Bacteria; phylum Bacillota; class Bacilli; order Paenibacillales; family Paenibacillaceae; genus Paenibacillus_AQ; species Paenibacillus_AQ chibensis. Next base: position 204,470 of record NZ_BIMK01000005.1, on the reverse strand, counting down.
CCTGGATGGAGATGGACTCCTTATCGGAAATCGCTTCGACTCCCTCATTCAGGGAAATATCGCCGAAGCTGGAACCTGTCATCTTGAAATCCGTGATGTAGGGAACTTGATCGTACAGTACATAAAATACATCTGACCGCGAAACCCCGTTAAGCGATCCGTACAGCGTAATTTTATTGAATCCGGAAAATAACGGAAGATTCGTCACTTTAAACTTCTGCACGGTTGTGGAGGTTGGATCCACCGTAATGACTCCGTTTTTAAAATGCGTCGAATCCGTTTCCCAGGTGACGCCATTACCGTTGGCGTTCGCTTTCGAGCTAAGCTGTTCAACCTTCACCTTCAGGGTATTCTCCGCAACATTGGAGAACACGCCGGTAATGTCGGAGAGTGTACCCGAATTGGAGACATAGACATTGGTTCTGTCGATTTGCTCTCCGCCGACTCCGTCGGTGGTCAGTGTTGCTGTTTTTCTAAGCAATAGATCGTCCGGAATAAAATAATTTGCCTTCAGATCCTCATTGGCGGCAGAAACCTGCTTCGTCAGTCCGACCGGAAACAATGAAACGATCATCGCGACAAGCATGATCCATACATAAGTCTTTTTGGTGCGCTGCATGAAGGTTTGATCTCTCCTTTTACTGCTGAATTTTGTGATTATCCGATTGTCCTAGAGAAATTTAGACAACATCACTTACTCTTCTTATCGGACTTTCGTCCGAGTTTTTTTAGAAAAATGCTAAAAAAACTCCCCCTGATTTGGAAAAAAGTTACTAAAAATAAAACATATTAAAAAAGGCCGTACCCGAAGGTACAGCCTTGTCCTGAATAATTATGTTTATATAATAGCATGATTCACTTATTTAAAACTTCGTGCCTCGTTCTTCTCCAACCTTCATCCTCAGCCTTGCAACCAGATCCAGAATCGGACGCTTCGTTTTGCCGACCAGGCCAATCACTTCCGCGCCGATCTGCAGGAAGAACATCATTACGCAGATGACGACGAAGGTGACCCAATTCGCTTCATACATCGCGGCGGAGGACTGAATGACAGCCAGGACGCCGAAGAAAGCGGCGATGCCGTACACGATGAGAACAGACTGGCGGTGGCTGAAGCCAATTTCCCGCAGGCAGTGATGCAAGTGGCCTTTGTCCGGAGCGAAGATCGGTTTCTTCTGAATCCAGCGGCGCACGATCGCAAAGAACGTGTCCGAGAGCGGTACGCCGATAATGATCAGCGGAGTAATAAAGGATACAATCGCAATCTGTTTGAATCCGAGCATGGACAGCATCGCCAGGCAGAAGCCTAAGAACAGCGAGCCGGTATCGCCCATGAAAATCTGTGCCGGGTGGAAGTTATAGAACAGAAATCCGATAATCGCACCCAGAAGCAGCAGGCAGATCAGCGCGACCGTCAGGTTGCCCATCAAGAGCGACATGACGAGGATCGTGCCGATCGCGATGCCGGATACGCCGGCAGCAAGTCCGTCCAGTCCGTCAATTAGGTTGATGGCGTTCGTCACGCCGACAATCCAGAAGATGGTGAGCGGAATCGCAATCCAGTTCTCCAGCGACGAGTAAGAATCGTTAAACGGTATATTTACAAAATCAACTTTGATGTCAAATCCGAATACGACGACGCACGCGGCGATAATCTGTCCGAGCAGCTTCACCTTGGCGGACAGCTCGAAGCGGTCATCCAGGGCGCCGGTCAGCACGATCAGCGAGCCGCCGATCAGAAAAGCCTTAATAAAATTCGTATCCCGGATGGAAAAATGATCTGCGACGAATGGAAGGACGGCAAACACAGACAGCATAAATGCCAGGTATATCGCCAGCCCGCCAAGACGAGGCATAATTCTCGTATGCACTTTTCTGGCGTTCGGGACATCGACTGCGCCAATCTTAATCGCAAATTTTTTCACCAGCGGCGTTAGCAGCAGTGCCAAAGCCAATGACACAATGCATCCGATGATGGCTATCTTTAACATGTTTCGTTCAACCCCCATTTTCATTACCGGATTGAATTATACTCTCATCAAATCATAAAACCAATCCTGTTTTTCAGCAAAAAATCGGGTTATTTCAGCCCAATTCAGTCATTTATCTGGGTTTTGACATGTTTTCTTTATCCCGCATCACTTTAAGGGCGAATTTCGGCAGCGCAAGCATTCTTGCGGCCCTTGTCGGCTCCCTCAGGAGCCGGTAAAGCCATTCGGCACGCATTTGCTGGAACAATTTCGGTGCCCGCTTGGACTTGCCCGAGATGACATCGAAGCTTCCGCCGACCCCCATCATGAGAGGAACGCCCAGCTGCTCCTTGTACCTTGCAATCCACGGTTCCTGCGTATCCGCCCCGCGGGCGACGAACAGAATATCCGGGGCTGCGGCCCGAATGCCGGCAATGACCTCCGCATCCTGATCCGCCCCGAAGAACCCATCGCGAAATCCCGAGATTTCCACGCCCGGATACTGCAAATGTAACCTTTCCGCGGCTGCCTGAATCACTTCCGGCGTGGAGCCGAGCAGATAAACTTTCCAGTGATAGTCTTCTCCAACCCGCATCAGCTCATGCAGAAGATCAAAACCCGCCACGCGTTCCTGTACAGGCTTGTCCGTCCGGGCCGCAGCCCACACGACGCCGGTGCCGTCCGGAACGAGCAGCTCGGCATTTCGCATCACCTGCATATAGTCCGGCTCCTCCAGCGCCTTCATGATCATAATCGGGTTCGCCGTAATGATCTGGAGAGGCTGGCGGTGTTCTTGCTTCAAATGTTCGGTCAAATATTTAACGGTGTCTTCCATTCCGAGCCTGCTGACAGGCAGTCCGTAGATCGGAACGGTTGGCACTTGTTCTACACTGTTCACGGCTGTATCACCTTATCCTTGCTTTCTTATCGACTCAACCCATAAATAGGTTCTTACCCATGTGCCATGCGCTGCGATTACGAATCCTTCTTCCGAGCGCTGTTGTCATGCTCCTCTATTCAATCGAGCCCTGTTATCTCTTTAAAAAATCAACGATATGCTTCGCAGGCGCCTGCGCTTCCTGCTTCAACCGGTCGATGCGCGGCTTGCTCGCTTCCCGCCAGGCATCCGCATCCGTGAGCAGGCGGGAGATTTCCGCTTCCAGCCTGCCGGGATCCACCGATTCGCTCGTTCCGGCCGGAGCAACATCAAGCCTTTTCAGAAACTGATCGATCTTCGGATCATACGATATGCCGATCATCGGCACGGACCGGTTCGCCGCATAGATCAGGCTGTGGAGCCTCATGCCGATCACGAGATCGCAGCGGCCCACTTCCGCAAGCATCTGGCGGGGATGGACGGCCTCCCTGCATATTGACACCCGGCTTCCGCCGGAAGCGACATCACCGAGCTGATCGATGATTTCCTGGGAAGCCTTCTCATCCCCCGGAAAATGAAACGGGAGAAATCTCAGATGCACCGGCTGCTTGCTGCACAGGGCACGAAGCCCTGCGGCTATGCCTTTCAGCTCCCGGCGCTCTGTGTCCCAGTAGCGGACCGAAATGCCGATCACCGGCAGCTTCGGCTCCGAGAGATCATCCGCCGTGACGCCTGCCCCCGTTTCCGGGGTGAGCCCCATTACCGGATCCGGCACGACCTGAACGCGGCTGCCCGCAAGGCCCATGCTTTGCAGCAGCTCCGAGGACTGCATGTCGCGCACCGAAATATATTCACATTTTTTGAAAGCATTTTTGATCAAGGGATAAAACAGCTTCCGGTTCACCGGGCCAACGCCCTGTGAATAGATAAATACCGGCTTGTTTAGCCACTGCGCCAGCTTGATGACACCCAGATAATAAGGAATCGTCTTCGGGCTGGTCGCGTCCTGCAAAAGACTGCCGCCGCCGCTGATGAGGCCGCTGCTGTTCTTTAAAGCTTGTCTCACTTCGCCAAGCTTCATGCGGTGAACCGCCTGCACCCCGTAAGTGGAAGCGGTCCACTCCGGATCGATGGAGAGCACGACGGGATTCACCTGAATCCCCGCCTGCCGCCCCTGCTCCTCCAGCGCCGTGAGGATCGACTGCAGCACGGCCTCGTCGCCGCTGTTCTTAAACCCGTAGTAACCCGAGATGACTATTGTCTTTTGAGGCGCGGTGACCATTTTCTCCAACACCCTTCTGCGATTTGCCATACCACGATGGCGATCAGACCGAGGATAAAGCCGATTCCCAGACCGAGCAGGTCACGGGCGAACGAAATTTTCATCGGCGAGTGGATATGGGCAAAGGTATCCACCATAGACAGCTGTCCGATGACCGCAATAATCATGAGATAAATCGCGTTCCGGTACCGGATCGACAGGAAGATGCCGAGCAGGAAGAGCGGATGCGCGATGATTTCCTTATTACGCGGACGGACATGGAACGTATGCTCCAGGAACGGTCGGATGGCCATCTCGATCGAGCTGACTTTGCCGCCGTTGCCGGTACGGCTTAAATAGTAGAATCCGAGACCCGCGATCACGACGGCCGCCGCGACCCATACGAGCGTAATCGGCGTCTTGAACAGCTTGCCAAGCTGGCTCATCGGACGTCCGCCGCGATACAGCACGACGAAAACGGCGATCAAGAGAATCGGAGCCGCGTGCAGGAGACTGACGCCGCGGAACTGGTTCAATACCAGGCTGTACGTAATATTGTTCAGCAGCGCGATCACGAACGGAATAGCTGCCATGGAAATGATCGACGTGCGAATGAAGAGCACGATCGAATGCGTCAGACGGCGTCCGGTCGCAAGATTCGGATCTGCTGCGTTCAGCGCGTTCAGCTTCCTTACAGCCAGCACCACCGCCACCGTCGGGGCGCTGATCGCCACGAGCAGGGCGAGCGCCTGTTCAAACAGCGTAGGCTTCAGCACATACAGCCCTGCGCTTCCGATCATGCCAAGCACGAACGCAGGAAGCGTCAGCAGCGGCAGGAAGTAGGAAATCATCAGCGCAATGAAAGCGACGCCGCCGAGTACGACGACCAGCTTGAGATAATGCTGCGCCGGGGAATCCGTAATATGGAAGGCTTCCGCACGGCCCATTTTGAATCCGTTATTCTCCATCTCCTTGATGGCCTTGCCCGGCTCGTTCAAGCTCTTGATGATGTTGTCGATCGAATCGGTCATCATGCCCTTCGCCACATTCTTGCTAGGGGCCGTATTGATATAGAGCATCCGGATATTCCGGTCCTTCGTTGCCAGGGCAAAACGGTCCGCAATCGTATTTTCATCCAATGCCTGCGCATCCTTGTCGCTCAGCGAGTACAGACGCACGACATTATAATGGATGTCATACGACAGCTTGGCGATGCCGGCCTGCGGCTTCTTCGTGTTCTCGATCGCCGCGATGCCGATGCCATGCTGGTTCAGCAGGCTCGCAAAGCTCTGCAAGCTGTGTTTTTCCTGGTTGTCATTATAGCCCTTAACCGAATCACCCTCGAACAGGACGCGGGTAACGCCGTTGGCTTCGTAATACGCCAGCAGCTTCTCCATGGCATCTTGATCATAAGGGAGGCTGTCCGACATCCGGGGCACGATATGAAATCCTTTGCTGCGCAGCATTTCGAATGCAATCGGATCCGGCTGCATCGGCTTCAGCGCGGCATCCTCCGGCGAGTCTTCCACAATCAGGCCCTTCTGGTTATGAAACTCCCAAGGCTTCACGTTAATGCCGAGGCTTTCGAAGGTGTCTTCAATGAGAGGCGTTAACCGGCCTGCATTCTCTTCGTTGGTAAACAGAATATAAGTGAAATTCTCGTCCGTAGGAATAACGCTTTGCGTCATTTTCGCAACGTCCTGAGCGTTGTAAACCATGAGCCGCCGGGTTTTGCTGAAATCATCCAGCGTACTCTCGAACATCGCCATACTGGTAATGCCCGCGGCTTTCAGCTTATCGAGCTGCTCCGACATGAACTGCTCGGGATGAGCCTGGTAGGATGCCACCTCAGCCAAACCGCGATAATTGAACACCAGCTCCACGTTGTTTGACGATGATTCCGTTTGATACCGGTCATACGCGACCGGCAGAGCGGCAAGTATGCCCAGAACGACCAGGATCCACAGCCATTTGCGTGATGCCGTGCTGAAGTGCTGCCATTTTTGATGCACCAAAAGTACCTCCTCGTTATAACTCCGCAAAGCCGCGGCCAGAGGCAGCGGCCTTGCAGACTATCCATATATCATTCGTGATTTAGGCGTCTACCCGCGCCATGACTTCCGCCGCAAGCTTCTGAATCCGCTCTTCGGCATCGTGCAGCGAAGAACCGCGCACGGCAAAATAAACTTTAATCTTCGGTTCCGTACCGGATGGGCGCAGGCAGAACCAAGAGCCGTCATCCAGCATATATTTCAGCACGTTTTCTTTCGGCAGTCCGTCCAGCCCTTTGGAGTAATCCAAAACTTCCGACACGGCCGCTCCGGCCACCGTGTGCGGCGCATGATCGCGCCAATCGGTCATTTTGGCCTGGATTTGGGCCAAGCCGTCCTTGCCCTTAAGCGTGCGGGATTCCAATGCTTCGCGGAAATAGCCGAACTGTTCGTACAATTCCTGCAGCACATCGTACAGCGTCTTGCCTTGGGCTTTATAGTAAGCCCCCGCTTCACAGATCAGCAGGGAAGCAAGCACGGCATCCTTGTCGCGGGCATAGCTGCCTGCGAGGTATCCGTAGCTCTCTTCATATCCGAACAGATACGTAAACTCACCGGTTTGTTCGAATTCCGTCATTTTCTCGCCGATATATTTGAAGCCGGTCAGCGTGTTAAAGACCTCTGCCCCATAGTGGCGGGCAATGGCCGCACCCATCTCGCTCGTCACGATCGTTTTGATCACGGCGCCGTTCGCGGGCAGCTTGCCCTGCTCCTTCAGCTGGCTGAGCAGATAATGAATCATGATGGCGCCGGATTGGTTGCCCGAGAGCACTTCATACTCGCCAGCATCATTCAGCACGACCGCACCCATGCGGTCACAGTCCGGATCGGTACCGATCAGAATGTCAGCCTGAATCTGCTTGCCCAGCTTCATCGCGAGCGTAAACGCTTCGCGTTCTTCCGGATTCGGCGATTTGACGGTCGAGAACTCGGCATCCGGCTGTTCCTGCTCGGCGACGACGTGCACATTCGTAAAGCCGACTTTCTCAAGCACCCGGCGCACAGGCACATTGCCCGTACCATGCAGCGGGGTGAATACAATGTTGAAGTCCTTGCCCAGCTTGCTGGCAATCAGCTCCCGGTTGACGCTGGTCTCTGCTACCGTATCGGTGAAAGCTTCATCCTCCGCCTCTCCCAGCCATACCAGCAGTCCCTGCGCTTCCGCTTCAGACTGCTCCAGGCGCTTAACCGCAGCAAAGGATTCGATCTCCTGGATATATTGAATGACCTTCTCCGCCTGATCCGGAACCAGCTGGCCCCCTTCGGCATTGTAGACCTTGTATCCGTTGTATTCCGGCGGGTTGTGGCTGGCCGTAACGACAATGCCTCCCGTAGCGCCTAAATGGCGTACGCTAAAAGACAGCTGAGGCGTCGGACGAAGGGATGGAAACAGCTTGGCGGTGATGCCGTTGCCGGCAAGCACCAGCGCCGCTTCGAGCGCGAATTCCGGGGAGAAATGGCGGGAATCATGAGCAATCACCACCGATGGCTTGCCTTCCGCCTGGCCGTGCTGCTCCAATATGTAGCGTGCAAAACCCTGCGTCGCTTTACCGACGGTATAACGGTTCATCCGGTTGCTTCCGGCGCCGATGACGCCGCGAAGTCCGCCTGTACCGAATTCCAGATCTTTATAGAAACGGTCCTCCAGTTCCTGCGTCTGATCCTGCAGGCCTTGAAGCTCCTGTTTGGTCTCTGCGTCGATCGATGGATCCGAAAGCCACCGCTGTACATTTTCTTCTGCCCATTTGCTTAATTGTGTCATACTGCTTCCCCTTTCACCGCTTACGGTTGTTTGGTATCGTATTCAGGCTTTGTTCGGGTCGGACAGCGCGAACATGATCTCGCCTTCCGCGACGATCTTGTCCTCCACCTTGGCGACCGCGTGCCCCTTGCCTATACTTCCTTTTAACCGTGTGATCTCCACTTCCAAACGAAGCGTATCCCCCGGCACAACCTGTCCTCTGAAGCGGAAGCCGTCAAGCCCTGCCAGAAAGCCGATTTTGCCCTTGTTGCTCTCTTCCTGTAAAATTGCGGCAGCTCCCACTTGGGCCAATGCTTCGGTGATCAGCACTCCCGGCATGACCGGATATTCGGGAAAATGGCCAATGAAAAACGGCTCGTTGATCGTCACGTTCTTGATGCCGACCGCGCGTTTGCCAACCTCCATTTCCAAAATTCGGTCCACCAGCAAAAACGGAGGACGATGCGGGATGATTTCCTGAATTTCTTTGACATTAAGCACGATATCAAATCTCCTTCCAGGCTTAGCGTTTATGGGCTATAAGCCTTCATTTTACGGCTATTCTGCATAAAAACACGTATAAGCGGAAAAAACTAAAGCTATCCTTCACTGACTGCAGACGTGAAGGTTCAGATAAGGGGCTCTGTCCGTTAGCCATCGCTCGTATGCGCAGTGGCCCGGACGGGGTCCTTTTGTTGTTCGCAAGTCCCCCATCATTATACATTTTCCGAGCCAAAAAAGAAAACTCCCCCGCGCAAGCAGGGGAGTCTTGGTCAAGCTTAAAATAGGCTCATGTCCTCAAGGTGCAAAGACCAGATCGATGACATGCTGCCAGGTCTTCCACTCAAACACATCGGATAGGCTTTGCTTGCCGATAAAGACATATCCGAAGGCCATGCCCCCAATTAAGGCGAGCACCAAGAACAGCGGGATCATCCAGCGAATGACAATTCTCCAGCGCGCCGTCCTTCTGTGTGCCGGCTTGTCGTCGTGATCCCGGTCCACGCCGGGCTTCTCGGGTGTTTCCTTGCGGTTTTGGATTCTCGTCAGCTTGTCAGCAGGCTTATTATTTTCACTCATCGCCGCGACCACCTTAACCCCGCATATTGTTCGCCAGGTTCATCATGGTATCGCTGGAGGTGATCGCTCTTGCGGCGAGCTGGTATGCACGCTGCATTTGCATCATATCCGTAATTTGTCCCATATAATCCACGTTGGATTTCTCCAGGTAACCGGAGCGGATGGATGTACCTGCCGGAATGCCGCCGCCTGCCGGCCGTGCCTCGAACACCTGTCCTTCGGTCAGGCTGCCCGGAACGACGAACAGGTTGTCGTCCATCTGCTGCAGCGCATCCTCGCGGAGCGGCTTCAGAACATTCAGCGTTCCCGCTTCGGAAATAACGCCGGCTTCATCCACCATCACCTTGCCATGGGAATCGATGGCAACCTTGGCCTTGTCGGACACCTTGATGTGTTCATCCTTCTCGTTCAGCACGAAATATCCCTGGTTGTTCAGGAGCACCATCGATCCCGGCTCGCTCGGATCCGGGGCGAAATGAAAGCCCCCTTCCCGGGTGTAGGCAGCCTTGCCGCCCGCTTCCACCTTGAACATGCCGCTTCCTTCAATGGCAAGATCCAGCGGATTGTTCGTCTGGTCGAGCGCTCCCGGCGTCATATCGCGGGTGACATCACCCGTCCGCACGCCGTAACCGGTCGTAATCCCAAGCCCGGACATTCTTCCTTGCTGCTTGAAATCCTTCGGCTGCTGCATGACGGAAGTCAGCGTGTCCTCGAATGTGGTTTCCTTCTGCTTATAGCCTACCGTATCCAGGTTTGCGATATTGTCCGCGATGACATCCAGCTTCCGCTGTATGCCGTTCATGGACACCAGCGCACTGATCATGGAGTTATTCATCTTAAACCTCCCCTTAGCCTAGCCGGCCTTATACCTTGCCTACTTCGTTTACCGCTTTATCCAAGCTTTTATCGTAAAATTGAATGACTTTCTGATTGGCTTCATACGCGCGCAGCGCCGTATTCATGTCGACCACGACTTCGGATGCGTTCACGTTCGACGCTTCAATATAGTTCTGGCGAACTTCGACGCGATCGTTCGCGCCAAGGGCGCGGACGTCCGCTTCCTGGGGATCGTCGATCCGGAATACGCCTTCGCCTTCGCGGACCATCTGGTAGGGCTGGCCTACCACGGAAACGCCGATTTGCTGTCCGCGCGCTCCGGTTGCCGGATCAAGAATATAACCCTGCTCGTCCACTTTAAAGCTGTCAACAGACCCTGTCAATACAATCGGGCGATTATTCGCATCCAATACCTGGTATCCTGTCGATGTCAGCAATCGGCCGTCCGTGGCTACCTTGAAGTTGCCGTCTTTCGTATACCGTGTATCTCCGTTCGGATCCTCAACCGTAAAGAAGGCTTCCGGTTTATAGGTCACATCGCCGTTGGCGCTCACATTCTTGCCCGAGGCGTCAAATGGAATCACCTGATTTGTTGCCGGATCCCTTACTTCAATGTCGGACACCAGCGCAAAATCCGTCGGCTTGCTGCTGGCCTTAATCACGCCCTGCTGGTACATCGACAAAGCCTCTTCCGCGAATACGCCGGTATTCAGCTTGCCGATCGTCGGAACCGGCGCATCGCTGGTACCGCCCATCATCGTAATTAACATTTCCGGAAAAGAGCGGGCAACGCTGTTAACCTGCTTGTAGCCGGGCGTATTGACGTTCGCTAAGTTCTGCACCGCCGTATCATGGCGGCTCTCCTGTGTCAGCATGCCGGCGGCCGCTGTGTAAAGTCCTCTAATCATGCGAGTGGGGGCACCCCTTTCATGGTCCTGCAATCTATGCCAAGGCAAACGTTTCTTTCGTGCTCTATATTGAACGGGCTGCGCCCGTCATTATTAGTTATTATATCGGCGGGTTAAAACGATTTTTTAACCACTTTATCCAAATTGTCGAGCATGATGCCCGTGCCTTTCACGACGCAATGCATCGGATCTTCCGCAATTAGCACCGGCACGCGCAGCTCTTCGGCGAGCAGCTCGTCCAGTCCGTTCAGTAATGCGCCGCCGCCTGTCAAAATGACGCCGCGGTCGATGATGTCCGCCGACAATTCCGGCGGTGTCCGCTCCAGCACCGACTTTGCAGCCGTCACGATGGAGTATACCGGCTCCCATAGAGCCTCCTGGATTTCGCTTGAGGAAATGGTGATCGTCAGCGGAAGACCGGACACCATATCGCGTCCGCGGATATCCATTTCATCCTGGCGTCCTCCCGGGCGCACCGTTCCGATTTTGATCTTGATATCCTCGGAGGTCCGTTCGCCGATCAGCAGCTTATATTTGTTCTTGATATATTTGACGATAGACTCGTCGAACTTGTCCCCCGCCATTTTAATAGAAGAGGCGGTCACGATGTCGCCCATGGAAAGCACGGCTACATCCGTTGTCCCGCCGCCGATATCGACAACCATGTTGCCGCTCGGCTGGAAAATATCCATGCCTGCGCCAATCGCCGCCGCCTTCGGTTCTTCTTCCAAAAACACGTCTTTAGCCCCACTGCGCTCGGCCGCTTCGCGAATGGCCTTCTGTTCCACCGACGTAATGTTGGTCGGCGCGCAGATGAGAATGCGGGGACGGCTGCTCCAGCTGCGTCCTCCCACACGGTCGATAAAATATTTCAGCATGGCTTCCGTAATGGCAAAGTCAGCAATGACGCCGTCGCGCAGCGGACGGATGGCCACAATGTTGCCCGGCGTACGTCCCACCATTCTGCGGGCTTCTTCCCCGACGGCTAGGACCCTTTTGGTGTCGCTTTCGATCGTGACGACGGAAGGTTCGTCAAGAACAACCCCCTTCCCTTTAACATGTATCAGCACGTTAGCCGTACCCAGATCAATTCCAATATCCTTGCTAAACATCATGAAAAGAGCCCCCAAAGTCATATTTTATGGTAAAAGAGTCCCTGAGCCTTTTGAAAGTCCCTTTTCGACAAGATGCGGCAGGATTATGTACATAGGGAAGCAGGGAACACATTTTTCGACCTTATACCATCTTTTAACATATCATACTTCAGGGGACGGATTCAATGGTTTAAACCGTGTTTGAGCGCGTAAAAATCAGGATTTGGCGGAGGCTACGGCTCCGCGTTTTTTCGTCTTTTTATACTTGATTTTGGTGGCTTCTCCTCCCCGGAGATGACGGATCGACTTGTGATATTCGAGAATGTGCTTGACCTGATCCGCCAAATCCGGATTGATCTCCGGCAATCGTTCGGTCAAGTCCTTATGCACTGTGCTTTTCGAAACGCCAAACTCTTTGGCAATTGTCCGGACCGTGTGCTTCGTCTCCACGATACAACGTCCAATTTTAATCGTCCGTTCCTTGATATAATCGTGCACGCTCCCGCCTCCCTACTGTGGATAGTTTGGTACATTATATGAGGGGCGTGCCTATATATTCGCGCTTTCAGGAGCTGACAAGCTACGCAAGGCCCATTTATTTTCAAAACGCGCAAAAATCCCCCGTAACCGGGGGCCTTGAAGCCCATGCCTGTCCGGAACGGATCTGACGGCTTGGACGCTTGTGGATGCGGCAAACGCAAAGAAGGCAGGGATATATCCCTGCCTTCTTATGGGCATACTCGGTATTTGTATTGACCGAATCACCTTGTACGGACGCCTCCGGTATTATTTTTTCGGAAGCAGATCCTCCGGATTCACCGGTTCCCCTTTTTCATGCACTTCGAAGTGTACGTGGTTGCCGAGATCCTTTTCGATTTCGCTGCGGCCGGCTGTGCCGATCGTATCGCCTTGCTTCACCGTGTCGCCTACTTTGACTTTAACGTCGGACAGCGATTGATACACCGTGGTGACGTCATTATCATGCGTAATTTCGATAACCGTGCCCGTCAGCGGCGGATTCACTTCCACGCGGCTTACTTTACCGGCAAGAGCTGCTTTGACTTCAAACGTCTTATCGTCTTCGCGACCCAGGTCTACGCCGATATTCGGGATAAATGTGTCGTTGTACTGCACCATGGCTGCCTGATTGTTTTCAGCTGTTCCGTCTTTTTCAAAGAAAGGCTTCACGACTTTGACATCCTTGGCATCGGCTACCGGCCATGCCATGTCCACGACAGTAGCGGTAACTTCGACCGCTTGTTCATCCTTGCCTGTTTCCTTGCCGGCTTCGTTCGTTGTGGCTGTAGCAGTGGTTCCTGTCACATTAGCTGAGTCTTCCGCGAGTTTCTTCTGGCTGGCACCCTGATAGACCCAAACTAAGGTTAGTATAATTGCTGCTGCGGCCACGTAAGCTGCCGGGTATACCCACCGTTTGGACAACAGCTTTTTCCATGCAGACGGCTGGCTTACCAGCTCTCCCTGTGATTTTTTAGGAGTTTCTCCATGGTTTTGATTACTTTTGTTTTGTTCATTCATATGGTTATCACCTCAGTAATCATTGTTACCGGGGTCGAACCTTTTATACGTATCTCTTATATTATTTTTTAAAAAAAAGGATAGAGGTCCATCCGAGCTCTATTCTATAAGTATAATCAAAGCCTCCAAGCCTATCATCATGACGAATCCGGATGAGGCCTGCGTATCTCTGCCCCCCGGTGTTCCGATCATGAGGATAGCTTAGAACCATTCCGGCTTCTCCGTCAGAAGCAATCTGTTATTCTTCATTTTTCTTTTTACTATTTATATAATCTGTCGCCTTCGCAAACTGCACGCCGGTATAGTAGTGTCTCATAATATCCGTCGCGGTATAGCCTTCCTTGGCCATGCCCTCGGCTCCCCACTGGCTCATGCCCACCCCGTGCCCATATCCGTAGGTCGTAATCAGCACGTCATTCCCCGAAGTCTTCCAGCTGAATTCGCTGGAGCGGAGTCCAAGCTTCTCTCTCACCTCGCGACCGGTAAAAATGGAGCCTCCGATCTCAATCTCTTTGATCCGGTGTCCCGTCGTCGATGAGAGAACCTGGATGAAGGGCTGGTTCCCTCCCATCGCCGAAGCCGGAACCGGATTGCCGACGAGTCCGAGCTTGGTCAGAAAATCGATTCGGGTCATCTTCACCGTCTCTTCGTAACCGGGCGCCTGCTTGTCCCAGGGACTCGCCACACTGCGCAAATAAGGAATGCTCTGATTCCAGTAGTCCTCCGAATTTTCGGTATAGCCGTTGCCTGTCGAGAAGAACGAGGCGGTAATCGGCTTGCCGTTATACGTCATGATGGTATTGCGGGTTTCCTCGACCGCTCTTTTTACCTTCGCCAGCTGCTCCGTTTTTCCTTTAAAATGATTCTCCAGCTGATCCTTGGCAATATAAGCCTGGTGATTGACCGTATCGGTGACATCGGCCGCATTCCCCGGCACGCCGCTCTTATCCCCGTCCGCCAGTCTGCGCACGATAAAGGTGCGCGCCGCGACCGCCTGCGCCTTGAGCGCCTCGAGATCAAAGCTGGCAGGCATCTCGGCCGCGACCACGCCGACGACGTAGTCTTCGAGTGGCAGCGTCTCCACTTTGTCCGTCTTGTTCAGATAGACGGACACCTGCGGCTGTGCCGCCGTCTGGGGCACAGCCGCGGGCGCGGCCGGCGCGGGTATGGGCGCCGGCTCCGGAGCAGGCTTGTGGTGCGTCGCCACCACAAGCGCGGGGATGAGCAGCGCCAGCGCGAGCAGCCCTCCCGCCGCCCACAGGGCGGGAGGCAGCCTGCGGGCGCTGCCCGGCCCCTGCGGCCGCCAGGCGGAGCCGCGGCCGCGGGAAGGCGGCGGGGCCCATGGCCGCCGCCCGGGGGTCTGCCAGGCGCCTGCGGGCGCGCCTGGCTCCGCAGGCCGGAGCGCTTCGCGCGGCTCCGGCGCCTCGGGCGCAGCGGCCTGCGGCGGCTGCGCGGGGGCATCCGGCAGCGCCCGCAGGTGCTGCCGGGGCTTGTCCGTGCCGGGCCGCGGGCTTGGGCCCGGCATTGCCCCTGCGGCCGGGTGCGATTCCCGGCCGTCCCCCGCCGCCGCCTGCAGATCCGGCGGATGTATTGAAATGTCCGGCTCCGCAGGTTCTCGTCTGTGCGCTACCGATACTTTGATTTGCGTCCGCGGGTCGTTCATAGAATTCTACCTCCGTTCTTCCACGATCATCTGATTTTGGCAGTACATTACATTGAAAGATTGCGTATGGCGTTTTCGGGTGAGCAGCAGACTCTCCGTTTTCTACCTGATATAAATGACGAGAGGCTAAAAGATGCGGCATCCTTCTGTCCGGATGCGGCTTGAACGCGTACCTGTGTATCCAAGCCTCTCTCAATCCCGATATGTATAGTTATGAGCCAAGATAAGATGATAGAACCCTTTTTAAGAGAATCACAAGATTCATATGAACGAGGAACGCCAAAAAGGCCGCATCCCCAAAGGGATACGGCCTTTCGTCATATCGGTACATGGTATCATTTCATTTACAGTAAAGGTTCTTGCCTATTTCCAGTACAATGTTATGCACGTCTCACCTGACACAGGCGAAACGGTTATACCCAAGTTGGCTGGATGTTGAACATCGGAACCTCTTCTTCCAGCTCCACCTTTTTCTTCGCCGGAGCAGGCTGATCCAGCACAGGCTCTTCAACAGAGATCCGCCAGATATCTGCACCCAGCCCGGACAGCTTCTCCGCCAGATCAACATAGCCGCGGTCGATATGATGCGTTCCGCTCACTTCTGTCGTTCCTTCGGAAACCAGACCTGCCAGAATCAAAGCCGCGCCTGCACGCAGATCGGTCGCACATACCTTCGCGCCCTTCAGATGAGCTCCGCCCGTAATAATCGCGGATCTTCCTTCCACCTTGATTTCCGCATTCATCAGCTGGAATTCATCCACATGCATGAAACGGTTCTCAAAGACGGTCTCCGTGACCACACTCGTCCCTTCCGACTTCAACAGCAGCGCCATCATTTGCGACTGCATATCCGTCGGAAAGCCCGGATAAGGAAGCGTCTTGATATCCACTGCCTTCAGCGGATGATTCGCCGTGACACGCACGCCGTTCTCATCCGGCTCGATGCTCACACCCATTTCTTCCAGCTTGGAAATCACCGGACCCAAATGATCGGCAATCGCACCTTCCACATACACATCGCCACCGGTAATCGCTGCAGCCACCATGTAAGTACCCGCTTCAATCCGGTCAGGGATGACTGTATGCTCCGTGCCATGCATTTTCTCGACGCCTTCGATGCGAATCACGCCTGTACCTGCACCGCGAACCTTTGCGCCCATCCCGTTCAGATAGTTAGCCAAATCGACAATTTCCGGCTCTTTCGCCGCATTTTCGATTACGGTTACGCCTTCGGCAAGGGTCGCTGCCATCATAATATTTTCAGTAGCGCCTACGCTGGCCACATCCAAATAGATTTTGGCCCCGCGAAGTCTGCCATTCATTTTCGCCTCAATATAACCTTGTCCAAGACTGATCTCGGCACCCAAAGCCTCAAAGCCTTTCAAGTGCTGATCAATCGGCCTTGTTCCAATGGCACAGCCTCCTGGCAGAGAAATCCGTGTGTGCCCCATTCTTGCGAGCAGCGGACCCATGACCAAGAAAGACGCGCGCATTTTTCGCACCCATTCGTAAGGTGCTTCGCAAGAGGAAATAGCTTGGGCATCAACCCTCATTACATCGTTCTCGTATGTAATGCCTGCACCTATCGATTCCAACACTTTGCTGATTGTAATTACATCGTCAAGAGGAGGCGCATCATAAATGACGCTTACTCCTTCTTCCCCAAGAAGAGAGGCAGCGATGATCGGAAGAACTGAATTTTTTGCTCCGCTGACTTTCACGCTTCCGGTCAGTTTATTGCCACCGCGGACGATAAATTTGCTCATCATGATTCCCTCCGCGTCCATTTTTTTCCACAAATTCTGTATTTTCAAGAAATTACATTGCTAATTCCCTAACTTCCATCATAACACCGACCTTTTCATGGATACAAGCGTTTTTTGGCGAATGAGCCCAAAATACGGCTGATCCTGGGGCTGAAGACCTAGGTTCTGAACCTCAACCGGATCCGTCAATGAAACAGAGGGATTATTTGCGCAAACCGAATCTTCTGTGTAAGAACATAGTCTGCAGCGTTAAAACGGGGTTTTTCCAAGCGTTCATGCTTACATTGTATTAACTGTTGTATTCATTGTTGACATAAAAAAATGTTATTATTCGACAAGCTCATTGTCCATCCGACATGGCGTGTGACAACAACCTATCAGAGATATAACCAAAGACCGCCCGGTTAAAACATGTACTTAATCATTTGGCTCCAGCTCAGGTAATCAAGCAGGAACTTGGCGACGAAGTGTCCTAAAATAATGGCCAGCAGCAGATGCAGGAGCTTGCCCTGGGCGCTTTTCGGAAAGCGGATGAACAGGTCCAGCTTCAGGTTCTGCAAAGCCCACCATGACAGACCAATACAGATCAGAGAGATAATAATCGAGATCAGACCGCTGACGCCCATACTGCCCACCAGGCTGTTTGCGAAGCTTGAATCCATTATGACACCTCCATTCCTTTGAGAATTCATCTAAGGTCCAATTCAAGATGAAGAATCCTAATAATCAAAGGGACTATTATATAATACTGGGCAAAGCGGAAAGAATCCAGCTTCAATATTGTAATTACCAAATTCTTTTTGAATAAAGCGTTTACTTGTCAAAAATCCGCTTTATTTGTGAAGTTTCACGACTCATTTCCTCGGAAATATTACCAAAATTCGCGGAGGATCTTCTTGTGACGCACGAAAAGACACGCTCCACAAATGAACCCCACACCGTGGAGCTTCCTCCGGATTCCGGTCCGATGCTTGCAGGCCTTGAACATCCATTCGTTTCTTTACGTCAAAAAAAAGCCCGTCTCCTTACAGAGACGAGCTGAATGCTTATTTATTTTTGCCGCTGAACACGTTGATCCGGTTAACGGCTTTTTGAAGAGCCAATTCTGCACGGCGATGATCAATTTCATCCTGCTTGCCGCTGACTGCAAGGCGGCGCTCGGCGCGTTCCTTGGCAGCTTCGGCACGCTGCAGATCGATTTCTTCGGCGGTCTCGGCGCTTTCGGCCAATACAACCACCTTGTCCTTACGGATTTCCACAAAGCCGCCATTCACCGCAATCTGGCTCGTTTTCTTGCCAGTTTTAACGATAAGCGGAGCGACTTGAAGCGGGGTAACCATAGGAATGTGTCCCGGCAGGATACCGAGACCGCCTTCCACACCCCGAACCGTCAGGCTTTCTACCTCTCCGGAATATGCCAAGTGATCCGGCGTCACAATTTCCAATAAAAAGGTACTCACGTTCATCCCTCCTGAACAGCTCGCTTCGGCAAGCTATGCTTCCCTTGCAGGACCTATTCCAGTGTTTTTGCTTTTTCTACGGCTTCGTCGATCGTACCTACGAAGAGGAAAGCTGCTTCAGGAAGATCATCGTGTTTGCCATCGAGGATTTCTTTGAAGCTGCGGATCGTTTCTTTGACAGGTACATACGTACCCGGCATGCCGTTAAATGCTTCCGCTACGTGGAACGGTTGGGACAAGAAACGTTGTATTTTACGCGCACGCGCTACGAGCAGTTTGTCGTCTTCGCTCAACTCATCCATACCGAGGATCGCGATAATATCTTGAAGCTCGTTATAACGGGCAAGCAGCTGCTTAACGCCTTGAGCTACGTTGTAATGCTCTTCGCCTACAATTTCAGGTGCCAGGATCCGGGAGCTCGAAGCAAGCGGATCTACCGCTGGGTAGATACCCATTTCGGAGATCTTACGCTCCAGGTTCGTCGTTGCATCCAAGTGGGCAAATGTCGTTGCAGGAGCCGGGTCCGTATAGTCATCCGCAGGCACGTAAATCGCCTGAATGGAAGTTACGGAACCTTTTTTCGTGGACGTGATACGCTCTTGCAGCTGACCCATTTCCGTTGCCAGCGTAGGCTGGTAACCTACCGCGGACGGCATACGGCCGAGCAAGGCGGATACTTCGGAACCGGCTTGGGTAAAGCGGAAAATGTTGTCGATAAAGAGCAGCACGTCTTTGCCTTCTTGATCACGGAAGTATTCCGCCATCGTCAGACCTGTCAATGCTACGCGAAGACGCGCGCCCGGTGGTTCGTTCATTTGTCCGAATACCATCGCGGTCTTGCTGATAACGCCGGAGTCGCTCATTTCATGGTACAAGTCGTTACCTTCACGAGTACGCTCACCAACACCCGCAAATACGGAAATACCGCCGTGTTCCTGCGCAATGTTGTTGATCAGTTCCTGGATTGCAACGGTTTTACCTACACCCGCGCCTCCGAACAGACCGATCTTACCGCCCTTTTGATAAGGAGCCAAAAGGTCGATTACTTTGATACCTGTCTCCAGCATTTCAGCTTGCGTGGACAGTTCATCGTATTTTGGAGCTTCACGGTGGATCGGGTTGCTCACTTCAGCAACCACGTCGCCCGCTTGGTCAATCGGCTGGCCCAGAACGTTAAATACACGGCCAAGTGTTGCGGAACCGACTGGAACCGAGATTGGAGCGCCTTGATCGACAGCTTCCATACCGCGAACCAGTCCGTCTGTGGAAGACATGGCGATACAACGTACCATGTTGTCACCCAGATGGTTTGAAGCTTCCAGGGTCAAGTCGATTTGGCGTCCGCCAGCGACCGTGCCCTCAATTTTAATCGCATTGTAGATTTCCGGTAGTTGACCTCTTTCGAACTCGATGTCGACAACCGCACCCATAATGCTGACTACGCGTCCTTTGTTCATCTTTTTTGTTCCCTCCTACAAGTCTGCTTATATGCAAACCTACATCGTAAGCTGCAATGCTTAACGTCATCCGTTCATGGTTTGTCGTTGCTTTAAAATGGTCCTTATGCCTGAGCGTTGGCTCCGGCCACGATCTCGGAAATTTCCTGCGTAATGGCAGCCTGACGTGCACGGTTGTACGTAAGCGTCAATTCGTTAATCAGCTTGGTCGCATTCTTCGTTGCAGCGCCCATTGCCGTCATTTTCGCTCCCAGCTCACTCGCCTTACCGTCCAGCAATGCGCTGAAAATCAAGGTTTCCGCGTATCTTGGCAGCAATGCTTCAAGCACGGCTTCCGGAGACGGCTCATACTCGTAGCTTGCTGTTACGCCGGTCGCTCCCGTCCCCATGTTTTCCATAGGCAGAAGCTGATCCACTTCAGGAATTTGAGTCAGTGCGTTCACGAAACGGTTATAGCAGATATGCAGTTCGTCGATTTGCGAATCTTCAAACTGGCGTACCGCTGCATAAGCGATCGACTTGATGTCAGAGAAGGAAGGCGTATCGGATAGATCCGTTACTTCCTGCACAACCGGCATTTCGCGGCGTCGGAAATAATCGCGGCCTTTGCGTCCGATGACGAAAATAACGTATTCGTCGGTCGACTTGTGCTTCTCTTTGATCGTCGTCATCACTTTTTTCAAAATGTTGGCGTTGTATCCACCGGCAAGACCGCGATCCGAAGTGATAACCAGGTAACCCGTCTTTTTCACGGGGCGTTTCTCGAACATCGGATGCTTGATGCCTTTCGTACCGGAAGCGATGCTGGCCACCACTTCTTTCAGCTTATCCGAATAAGGACGGGCATGCTGTGCCATCTCCTGCGCTTTTCTCAGCTTGGAGGCCGCAACCATTTCCATCGCTTTCGTGATTTGCTTCGTACCTTGAATACTTTTGATCTGACGTTTTATTTCACGCAATCCTCTTGCCATGTTTTCACCACCTCAGAACTTTAGCGAAGCTAAAGTTTACTTCGAAAGCATAAACCCAAGCTTTGACTGAAGGTCAAAGCTAACATCGTAAGCGTAAACTGAACTTTAGCGAAGCTAAAGTTTACTTCGAAAGCATAAACCTGAACTTTGGCTGAGCCAAAGTTACTTTGAAAGCATTAGCCGAGCTTTGACCGGGTCAAAGCGCTTATATCTGAAAAAGATGAATCCGAGCCTTGCGGCCCGGTTCATGTTAATAGCTTACGCCATAACAGCAAAGCCTCTTTTGAATTTCGCGATCGCATCTTTCAGAGCCGCTTCATTGTCAGCAACCAGATCTTTGGTATCGCGAATGGAAGCCAGGATTTCCGGATGATTGCTCTCCAGGAATGCCAGGAATTCTTTTTCGAAGCGGCGGATATCGCCCACTGGAATGTCATCCAGATGGCCTCTCACTGCCGTGTACAAGCTCGCAACCTGCTGCTCAACCTGGAGCGGCTGGTTAACCCCTTGCTTCAGAATTTCCATCAGTCTTGCACCACGGTTCAAGCGGGCAAGCGTGGATTTATCCAAGTCGGAGCCGAACTGGGAGAACGCTTGAAGCTCACGGTATTGAGCAAGGTCGAGCTTCATACCGCCGGCTACTTTTTTCATGGCCTTGATTTGAGCGGAACTGCCGACACGGGATACAGAGATACCTACGTTAATCGCCGGACGCTGACCTGCATAGAACAGCTCGGACTCAAGGAAAATCTGACCGTCCGTAATCGAGATTACGTTCGTCGGAATGTATGCGGAAACGTCGGAAGCTTGTGTTTCAATGAATGGCAAAGCGGTTAATGAACCTCCACCCAAAGCATCGCTCAGCTTCGCAGCGCGTTCCAGCAAACGGGAATGCAGATAGAATACGTCACCAGGATAAGCCTCGCGGCCTGGAGGACGCTTCAAAAGCAAGGAAAGTTCTCGGTATGCCGCTGCTTGTTTGGACAAGTCATCATAGATGATCAGCGCATGCTCGCCTTTGTACATAAAGTATTCGCCCATTGCACAGCCCGCATAAGGAGCGATGTACAAGAGTGGGGATGGCTCGGAAGCCGATGCTGTAACGATGATGGTGTAATCAAGCGCGCCATGACGACGGAGAGATTCAACCACTTGCGCTACAGTGGATTGCTTTTGACCGATTGCAACATAGATACATTTTACGCCATTGCCCTTTTGGTTAATGATCGTATCGATGGCAATTTGGGTTTTACCGGTTTGACGGTCACCAATGATGAGCTCGCGTTGTCCGCGGCCGATTGGCACCATGGCATCAATGGCTTTGATACCGGTTTGCATAGGCTCATGTACCGATTTACGATCGATAACGCCAGGAGCCATGTTTTCTACCGGGCGGTATTCAGTCGCTTCAATAGGACCTTTACCATCCAGTGGTTCACCCATAGGGTTCACAACGCGTCCGAGAAGACCTTCACCTACAGGAACCTGCATGATGCGGCCGGTACGTTTCACTTGGTCGCCTTCTTTGATTTCCTTGTAAGGGCCGAGGATAACGACACCCACGTTGCTTTCTTCCAGGTTCAGCGCAAGGCCGGAGACACCGTTTGCGAATTCAACGAGTTCGCCGGACATTACGTTCTCAATACCGTGAATACGAGCGATACCGTCGCTTACTTGAATAACGGTACCGACTTCGGATACCTCGATATCTGATTTATATTGTTCAATTTGACTTTTAATCAGCGTACTGATTTCTTCAGGTCTGATACTCAAGTGTCTTCACCCCTATCTACTGTGCTTGTCTAATAAAAGACTTTTCAAGCCGTTCCAGTTTCCCTGCCAGACTGCCGTCATACAGCATATCGCCGATGATGACTTTCACGCCGCCGAGCAGACTTTTATCAACCACGTTATTCACGCGAATTTTCTTGTTAGCCAATGCGCCAAATTGTGCAGCAACGGCCTCCCGTTCCTGCTCACTCAGCGGATAAGTGGAGTACACCGTAGCATCCGCAATTCCGAGGCTTTCGCCTTCGATCCGGATATAGCTATCCAGAAGATCCGTCAGGATATCAGCTCTGCCCCGCTCAATGAGCAGTTCAAGGGTGTTGATGACCGGCTGGGATACTTTTTCTTGAAGGGCTTTTTTCAGCACATCCAGTTTCACTGTTTCGGAAATATTGGGTGTGGAGATAAACTTCTGCACATCACGGTCGGCCGCAATGGCTTCCACGACAGCCTTCAGTTCCTGTTCCACTTCCAGCGTCTTCTGTTGCCCTGCAGCCACTTCAAACAGCGCCTTTGCGTAACGCTTGGCTGCTATTGTTTCCCGGCTCATGGTCTGCCCCCTACCTCTTTAAGGTATTGGTCCACGAGCTCTTCCTGTACATTGTTGCTGCTGACTTCTTTTTCAAGCAGCTTGGAAGCGATCTTCACCGATACGGCGCCAACTTCGCTGCGCAGTTCCTGAACCGCCTTGTTCTTTTCGCTGGCGATGTCGCGTACCGCATCTTCTTTAATGCGAGCAGCTTCTTCTTTCGCCTGTGCCATCAACTGATCAGCCTGTTTGCTGCTCGTTTGTTTGGACTGTTCGATAATTTCGTATGCTTCCTTGCGAGCCGCCTCGAGGGCTTTCTTCTGCTCCTCTACATAAGCGACTGCCTGATCGCGGGTTTGCGATGCTTCGTTCATCTGCTGCAGCACCAGCTCACGGCGTTTTTCCATGATGGAAAAGAGGGGTCCGAAAGCGTACTTGTTGAGAAGCAAATACAAAATCACAAATGCGATTAACGCGAGTACAAAAGACGCGATGTTAATACTCAAATCTAGTCACTCCTTTCCGGTGCACGTACACTGCCGTTCACTCTTGCTTCCGAAAGAATCATATCTGACGGCTAAAAAGAAGGCGCGGATGGCCGTGGCCTTCCCCGCCAAACCTTGCTCGTTTTAAATTATGCTCCTGCGTAGAACAAGAACGCGAGTACTACACCGATGATTGGAAGGGCTTCGACCAGACCTACACCGATAAACATTGTTGTTTGAAGCGTGGATTTCGCTTCTGGTTGACGAGCGATACCTTCAACTGTCTTACTTACGATCAAACCGTTACCAATACCTGCGCCAAGTGCGCCCAAACCTACTGCGATAGCAGCTGCCAAAAATGCCCAAACTCCCATTTGTAAAATCCTCCTTAGAGATGTGTATTTGTTAGAATTTATGTTTAGTTAAGAGTGAAGCGATGCCTCAGCTTAACTGTTGAAGCTAATGTTCGTGTTCGTCGTGCGTCTCGATCATTTGCGAGATGTACACCATGGTCAGGATCGTAAAGACGAAGGCCTGGATAGCGCCGACGAAAATACTGAAGCCCTGCCAAACAATGAGTCCGAGCGCGGAAGCAACCCAGCCTACTGCGCCAAGCGCGGTCAATTTCAGCAGTACGGAGATCAGAACCTCGCCCGCGAAAATATTACCGAATAGACGCATGCCCTGCGTGAGCAGTTTGGCGAACTGTTCGATAACGTTGATCGGGAAGAAGAACCAGTACGGCTGGAAATAGTGTTTGAAATAATTCTTCGTGTTCTTCGTAATTCCGAGGAAATGCGACAACAAGAAGACAATCAACGCCAAAGCCATCGTCACGGAAGCGTCAGCGGTCGGCGATTTCCACCAAGCTACGCCAACTTCCTCTGATTCCGGATGCTTAGCAAACTCCTCGGTTACGGAGACAATCTCCTTGCCGAAGATGTGAGCATGACCTGCATCATGATAATCGGTTACGATACCAAACGGCAAGCCGAGCAGGTTCGCCACGAAGATGAACATGATGAACGTGAGGCCAAGAGACAAGAAGTGCTTCCCTTTTTTCCAGTCCATCGTGCTGGAAATCAGGCCTTGAACGAATTCAACCGCCCATTCCATGAAGTTCTGCAGTTTGCCCGGATTTTCCACGGACAAGTTTCTTGTTGCCAGCTTGGCAATAACAAACACGACAACGCATGTCACGATGAGCATTAGGATAATGGAAAGGTCGATTGGAATGCCGCCCAATTCAATAATCGGTGATTTATGCATATTTTTCTCACCCCTTTCTCAGTTGAACAATCTACTCTTCTTTACGAGACAATCGAATTCCTATGAATAAGAGAAGGAACTGCGATAAGATCAGGGTAGCTGCTACAGCGTAGATATTGAACGTGTCCTGATTTTGATAAGCCAGGACGACGGCCAACACGCTAAGGGCTGCGCGGGTCATAAACCCCATATTCACCTTTTTACCTTCTCCGCTGGTGACAGTATCCAACACTTTCTGCACCTTGTACCCCAGATAAAAGCTGTTAAGCAAGCTCACGCTGGAGCCAAGCACCATACCCAGCGCAATGCCCCGGTATTGCGGAAAGACAGCAGCACCCAAAAAGCAAAGGGCCAGGAAATAAAGTGTGGTTCTGGTCAATACCCTGCGGTATTTCCATAATTCATTCATCACTTTCCCCCATGACTGCCTTGGTGATCATAAAAACGCTTACGCCACCGATCAGGAGCCCAAGCAGAACGCCGAAAGCGATCCAGAGTCCGGGTCCTCCCAGAACCTTGTCCAGCCAGGAGCCCAAATAAAAGCCTCCTAAGGTGCATGCAGCAAGGTCAATGCCGATTGCGCTTACAAGTCCCATATATTTCATGGGGCTCGCCGTGTTTTTATTGGTTTTTTTAGGCTTTTCAGGTTTACTCATTTTCAGTCCACCCTCATAATCCCAGTTCATTTTACTGAATGTCACAAGAGTTTGTCAATTGAGCGAATTGATGTCGAAATGGCCTGAAACTATGAAAATAATCACAGCAAAACGCTCCAATACCGTGTAAACCGTACAGTTTAACTGTATGCTGTACTCTTCGCCCTAAGAATGTTGCCTTAACTTTCCTTTGTGAACTTTCTGTGAAATTCTTCGGGGCGTTCATTTTTGATGCCAAAATGATGCAGAATCGCCTGAACTATCCGTTCCGAAGCCTTGCCGTCCCCATATGGATTTGCCGCGCCGCTCATGGAATCATAGAGCTTCTGATCGGACAGAATGGCTTTGGCGCGTTCGTAAACCTTCGCCTCATCCGTGCCGACCAGCTCCAATGTGCCGGCCTCGATTCCTTCCGGACGTTCGGTAGTATCGCGAAGCACGAGAACCGGAACGCCGAACGAAGGAGCTTCCTCCTGAAGACCGCCCGAATCCGTCAGAATCAAATGGGTATGAGGATAAAAATTATGCAGGTCCACCACATCCAGCGGTTCGATCAGTTTGATTCTCGGATGTCCGCCAAGAACCGCATGCGCAGGCTCTTTCACTGCGGGGCTCGGATGAACAGGATAAACGATGGCAATATCGTCGAACTCGTCCGCAAGGCGTTTGACCGCCCGGAAAATGTTCATATGCGGCTCACCCTGCGATTCGCGGCGATGCGCGGTCATCAGAACCAGCCTTTTGCCCGCGGCCCAATCCAGAACCGGGTGATGGTAGTCAGGCTGTACGGTATATTGAAACACATCCGTTACGGTGTTGCCTGTGACATATATTCTTGAATCATTTTTGTTCTCTTTCCGCAAATTGCCCGCAGACCAGTCGGTTGGCGCAAAATGCAGATCGGCCAGAACGCCTGTCAGCTGGCGGTTCATCTCCTCCGGATACGGAGAGAGCTTGTTCCAGGTCCGTAGACCGGCCTCCACATGTCCTACCTGGATCTGCTGCAGGAACGACGCATAGCTCGCCAGGAAGGTCGTCAGCGTGTCTCCATGGACCAGAACGATATCGGGCTTCGCATCGCGCAGGACAGGCTCCAGCCCTTCCAGCACGCGAATCGTGATCTCGTTCAGCGTCTGGCGGTCCTTCATGACGTCCAGATCATAGTCCGGCTTGATTTTGAACACCTCAAGCACCTGGTCCAGCATCTGGCGATGCTGCGCCGTAACGCAGACTACCGACTCGATATGCTCGGGATGCTTTTCCAGCTCCAGAATGAGCGGGGCCATCTTGATAGCCTCCGGACGCACGCCGAAAATAGTCATTACTTTTATTTTAGACATGAGCTTTTACCTCTTTTCGCTTCACTTGGTTCCGAACAGTCGGTCACCGGCATCGCCGAGCCCAGGCACGATATATCCATGGTCGTCCAATTTTTCGTCAAGCGCGGCGACATAGATGTCTACATCCGGGTGAGCTTCCTGTACGGCTTTCACGCCTTCAGGCGCTGCGATCAGATTCATCATTTTGATCTGGGTGCAGCCGCGCTTCTTCAGAACGTCAATTGCCGCGATCGCAGAGCCGCCTGTGGCCAGCATCGGATCAATCACGATCAGCTCGCGCTCCGTTACGTCTGTAGGCAGCTTCGTGTAGTATTCGACAGGCTGCAGCGTTTCCGGATCGCGGAACAAGCCGACATGGCCCACCTTTGCAGCCGGAATAAGCTTCAGAACCCCTTCAAGCATGCCAAGACCCGCACGCAGAATCGGAATGAGTCCGAGCATGCGTCCGGCCAATACCTTGCCGTCCATTTCGGCGACCGGCGTCTGAACCTTCACGGTCTCCAGCGGAACCTCGCGCGTAATCTCATAAGCCATCAAAGAAGCAACTTCATCAACAAGTTCACGGAAATCCTTTGTGTTTGTCCGCACATCACGGATAAATGTCAGCTTGTGTTGAATCAAAGGGTGATCACAAATCACCAGTTTTCCCATTGTTTGTCCCTCCGGTAATTGTAAGTCTTAGTGCTGCCAGTGCCGGTTTTGCATGTGCAAATACGTGCAGGTACACAAATCTTGTTTATTATATCATTCCCTGAATTGAAATTGCACCTACATTCAGTGAAATAAACCTTCTTTCACGGTCACCCGGATGGGCTTTACCTGCTGATGAGAATCCTGATGTTTATTTTCGCCATAATATGCAGCAGATTAAACATTTGGTTCCAAATGGGTAGAAAAGCCCGGAGGAAGCGGAGCCATGGGAAATCATCATATTACTGCACACATTGATGCCTTATCAAGCAAAAAGGGCCGGAAGCCAAGCTTCCAGCCCTCACCTTTACGAGCGAAAAATGGTATTAATAGTTCAGTTCCGGATACAGCGGATATTGATCCGTCAGTTCCTTCACCAGAGCCGCTGCCTTGGATAGCACCGTATCGTCATTCGGCTGTTTCAGCGTCATGGCGATGATTTCTCCGATTTTCACCATCGCAGCTTCATCCATGCCGCGCGATGTGGCGGCTGGCGTACCGATACGGATACCGCTGGTAACGAATGGGCTGGTCGGATCGAAAGGAATCGCGTTTTTGTTGACGGTAATACCGATCGAATCCAGCACCTTCTCCGCTTCCTTACCGGTAATGTTCACGCTGCGCGTATCGACCAGCATCAGATGGTTGTCTGTGCCGCCGGACACGATGTTCAAGCCTTCGCTGATCAGGGTTTCAGCCAGAACCTTGGCATTCTTCACGACGTTCTCCGCATAGGTTTTGAAGGAAGGATCAAGAGCTTCGCCAAGCGCAACGGCCTTGGATGCGATCACGTGCATCAGCGGTCCGCCTTGGGAGCCCGGAAATACGGCTTTATCAATGGCCTGCGCCCATGGCTTTCTGCACAGGATCATGCCGCCGCGAGGTCCGCGCAGCGTTTTGTGCGTTGTCGTCGTCACGAAGTGGGCATGCGGCACAGGGCTTGGATGCACGCCTGCGGCTACCAGACCGGCGATATGCGCCATATCCACCATGAAGAGGGCGCCCACATCGTTTGCGATCGAAGCGAAGGCTTCAAAATCGATCGTGCGCGGGTACGCGCTGGCACCGGCTACGATCAGACGGGGACGGTGCTTGAAGGCCGCCTTGCGGACTTCGTCATAGTCGATGAGGAAGCTGTCTTCCTGCACGCCGTAGGCAGCGAAGTTGTAGAGAAGTCCGGATGCGTTGACCGGGCTGCCGTGCGTCAAGTGGCCGCCATGGGCCAGGTTCATGCCTAGAACGGTGTCGCCAGGGTTAAGGGCGGCAAGGTAGACGGCCATGTTCGCCTGCGCGCCGGAATGCGGCTGCACGTTGGCATGCTCTGCGCCGAACAATTGCTTGGCGCGGTCACGGGCGATATCCTCCACGATATCGACGCGCTCGCAGCCGCCGTAATACCGTTTTCCTGGATATCCTTCCGCATATTTGTTGGTCAGGACGGAGCCCATGGCTTCCATCACCGCTTCACTGACAATGTTCTCCGAGGCAATCAGCTCAATGTTGCTGCGCTGACGCTTCAGCTCCAAATCCATCGCTTCCAGCACAGCCGGGTCCTTCTTACGCAATTGATCCATAATTCCTAGTTCCTCCCTTAAGTTCAGCTATCTATTTTTTAATGCAGAATTACTGAAAATGTACCTGAATTGAGCTAAAGTCGTATCTTGCCTCAGTTCAATGTATTAATCGCACAGATGGGCGCTGCCCTCGTCCGGACCGGCATCCATGCGGTATACCGCACGTTCCCCGCCGATCAGCTTAGGCCGCGTATAGGCGCTGTTCACGCGGGCTTTGCCCACGTAACGCAGCTGAGTGCGGTACGGAACGGCGACGCGCCGCAGGTGCATGCCGATCAGCGTCTCCCCGATATCGATGCCGGCGTCCGCCTCAATCGTTTCGGCCAGACACGGATTGCTCATGGAGCGGTAAGCCGCGCTTGCCATAGAGCCTCCGGCTTTGGGTACCGGAACAGCCGCCACTTCGGTCAGACGAAGGCCTTCCAGAAGGGATCGTTCCACGACCAGCGCACGGTTCAGATGCTCGCAGCACTGAAACGCGACGTCAAAGCCGAATTCCTTACGGACCTCCTCGATGCCTTCCAGCAGCTCATTCGCCACTTCGAGAGCTCCCGAGGTGCCGATCCGCCGGCCGGCCACCTCGCTCGTGCTGGTCCCGACCACGACTACCTTGCCGGAGCCAAGCCCCACAGCCTCCGCCAGCTCGCGTAAAATTCCCGACACTTGCTCTTTTAGTGAAACTTCCGATGGAATGCCTGTTTCCGCCGATTCCATACGAACACCTCCCTAAGACTGCAGATAACGGTCCTCAATCGCCTTGATTTTGTTGACGCGTCCAACATGGCGCTCGCCTTCGCTGAATGGCGTGCCGATCCAGGTCTTCGCAATTTCCTGCGCGAGGCCGGGGCCGATGACGCGCTCGCCCATCGCCAGCACATTGGAGTCATTGTGCTCTCTCGTTGCTTTCGCGGAAAATACGTCATGTACCAGCGCGCAGCGGATGCCGGGAACCTTGTTGGCCGCAATGCTCATGCCGATACCGCTGCCGCAGATTAAAATGCCGCGGTCAGCCTCGCCCGAGATGACTTGCTCGCAGACAGGCAGGGCATAATCCGGATAGTCCACGGAGCTATCGCAGCTGCATCCCACGTCCACCGCTTCATGTCCCATTTCCTGAATGACGGCAATGATGTCTTCCTTTAAACGCACTCCCGCGTGGTCTGTTCCCACAGCAATCTTCATCTTTCGTAAACCTCCCTGAAATTCGTGCTTGTGTGACTTCTTGTACCATTATACCCTATTTCAGAGCCCCGAGATGAAGGTTCTTTAATACAAAAAAGAGCAGTCCGCGGTTAACCGCAGAATTGCTCTTTCGCCCAGGCGACCGGCCGTATACTCCGGTGCTCCATCGTGGTTTCATCCACACTCGTCGCCAGTTACACCGGATCTTAAGTTTTCACAACCATCATAAATCATTCAAGTTCGAAAAGCAATGAGGAATATTTTGCCTCTGCATGTGGCGTTAAGGCTCCAGCTTATCCAACAGCCGCTCGATGGCCGTGCGGATTTCCGCCGCCGCCAAATCATAGTCTTCACGCGAGCCCCCGAACGGATCGGAGATGTCGAAGCTCGGAATCCGCTGCTGAATCTCAATCAGCCGTTCCCGTTCTTCATCGCTAAGCTCCTGCCCGAGCGAACGCTTGACCTCCCAGGTCGCATACAAGCTGTCCAGCTCCGCCAGATCATTCAGCACTTCCTTGTCGCTCTCCGCATATTCCTTCAGGGTATATACTTTATCAGCCGCCTGCGGAAAGCTCCGGATCACATGCTGCTTATGCCCCTGCGTCAGCGTAAGGATCAAATCCGACCACTCCACCGCCTCGCTTCCCAGCGGCTTGGATGTCAGACGGTCATCGATATCATGGTCGCGCAGAACCGCCTCCGCATGCCGCGACATCGACATGCCGTCCATCGCCGCCACACCGGCCGAACGGGCTTCGACCGCAAGCCCGCGGTCCTTTGCGATTTTGCGTAACAGAGCTTCCGCCATCGGGCTGCGGCACGTGTTCCCCGTACACACAAATAAAATATGCTTCACGTTTATCGCACCTCCCGGATTGTTCAAGTTATGGTATAAGAAAAACAACATTCTCCAGCGTGCTTCCCATTGAACAGTTTTCGCAGATGTTTTTCTTGTGATAATAGAATAACACAGTCTCGTTGCTTAACCTTTCCAACAGCTTCAAAAGATAAAGGCGAGGCCAAAGGCCATCAGAATGACGCCTCCCAGCGCCTCTCCGAATTCACCCAAATTACGGCTGACCCTCCGCCCGAGCAGCAGGCCCATCACCGACAGTGCCCCTCCGCAGATACCGAAAGCGAGTACCGTCAGAAGCAGATCGCTCCGGAACATCCCCAGCGACACCCCGACCGAAAAAGAGTCGATGCTGACGCTCAGCGAAAACAGGAGCATGCCCAGCAGCGAACGGTGATCAATCATCCGGGTCTCCCTGGCTTTAAACGAGTTGAACACCATATGCGCGCCCAGCAAAATCAGCAGTCCTCCCGCAGCATAGTTGGTAACTTGTCCGAGCAGCGAGCTCATATACTGGCCGGTAAATATACCCAGCAGCGGCATTAGAATGTGAAAAAATCCGATAAGCACGCTGATTCTCAGCACATGTAGCAGACGGATCCCTTTCATACCGATACCGATTCCAAGCGAAAAAGCGTCCATCCCCAAGGCTGTGGCCATGATCAGGATCGTAATCAGCTGCCCCAAGCCGGCAGATGTCTCCAACATTCCAACTCCCCCATGTCCGTTAGGTTCTTGTACAACCATATGCGGACACAAGGACAATCATGACTTGTACATGCGGACAGGATCCTCCGGCGGCTCAGCCGAGGCGAATAACGGTTTGCCCGGCCGCCTTGCGAAGCCGGTTCATAATTGCAGCGCCCAGCCCATCCTCGGGACAAGCCTCGGATAAAATATAGCCGATGCGCTCTTCATCCATGCGGCGAAGCAGGGCGTATAACCGATGCGCAGCCGTGCTCAGATCGGAAAGGCTGCCCAGCGACAGAACGCAGTCCGCCTCATATGAGCCGATGTGCTCGTCGAAGGCAAGCACACCTGTCCGCTCGCCGCGCGCAGCGGCTTCTTTCAGGCTGCGGCTGATCCATGCGGAAACTTCGGCCTGCGATTCCCCGGTCACGATGCTGAGCTCACCCTTCGGGGCATAGTGCGTGTATTTCATTCCCGGAGCCCGCGGTGCCTGATCGCTTACGCCTCCCGATTCGGGAAGCAAGGCAGGATCGAGCTGCACCGGAACGCCGGCAGCCAGCGACAGCTGCTCCAGGGTAACGCCGCCGGGGCGCAGAACCGTGATGGCGCCGTCCTCCTGCACCTGTACAACGGTCGACTCCACGCCGACCCCCGTCGCGCCGCCGTCGACAATCCCGTCGATCGAATCGGCCAAATCCTCAAGCACATGGCCGGCCAATGTCGGGCTCGGACGTCCGGAACGGTTCGCGCTCGGAGCCGCAACCGGACATCCGGATTCTTCAATCAAGGCCAGCGCGACCGGATGGTCCGGCATACGGATGCCTACCGTATCGAGACCCGCGGTAACGCGCGGAGATAATACGCCCTCCCGGACCGGAAGCACGATGGTCAACGGTCCCGGCCAGAAGGCATCCATCAGCTTCCGCGCTGTAGGACCCACCTGCTGCACAAGCTCATCCAGCTGCTCGTCCTTCGCTATATGGACGATAAGCGGATTATCCGAAGGCCTGCCTTTGGCGGCAAACACGGCCTCCACGGCCGACGTCACGCGCGCATCGGCGCCCAGGCCGTATACGGTTTCGGTCGGAAAAGCAACCACGCCGCCCTGCCGCAGCAGAGCCGCCGCTTCTTTCAGCAGCCCTTGCAGCCTCGCAGGCTCGGACATGGCTGCGGAATCAATATGCCAATGGGGGGTGGACGGCATCCGCCCAGCGCCGGTTTCTCTATCAGTATGCGTCATTTCCATCCCGTCTTTCTCTTCGTAGTTCATCCAGCAAAAAAGCGCCGGGTAGCCGGGCAAATGCCTGCTGTCCAAACGCTTGCAGCCCTTTGTCCCGTAGACTTCAGGCACTCCTATTTTAAGCCGTCAAGCCGCTTCATTTGTAAACGTTCCTTTTTCGCCTTACCAGCAGCTTATCTTTCGTATTTTAGCACAGATCTTCGTCAAGCGTAATTCCAGCCGTATATGCGGCTTTCGCTCAGAACAAGGATTTGATCCAGCCGAAGATGCTTTCGAGCACGTCCCAGAGAAAGAAGCGAACCTGAGGCTCGGACGCCTTGGCCGGTACCTGCTCGGTAGCTGTTACCGCCTGCGTCTTCGCTTCGGAAGGGGTATATGACGTCTTTTTCACCTTGCCGTCTTTGCCGTCTTTGCCATCCTGCGCTTTGGCGGCGTCTGCTTTCGCCGATGCTTTCGCTGCGGCCGGCTGCGCCGCCGCGTCGCCGCTTCCCGCATCGATAAAGCAGAGCGGCGGGAACAGCACGCACCACCAGTTTTGGCCTTTTCCCTCACCAAGCGTGATTCTTAGCGCTTCGTAGTTGCCTGCCGGATACACGGTACCTCCGTATAGCTTCGTCGGAAAAGGAACGATGGCCAGCTCAACCTGATAGTCATAAGTAATGCCCTTCTTTGCCAGCTCTTCCCCCACCAGATCATGCAGCTCCGGAAGATGGCGGCGAATCGTCGCACGCGCTTCATCCAGGCTTTGCGGATCCTCCAGCTGCTGCACCCAGCCGTCCATTTCGGCGACCACGGCATCGCGAATCTCCCTTTTGACGAGCTGATCGTTTGGATTATCCGAGTTGGCGAGGATACGCAGGCGTATGGATTCTTGCGGAATCGGTCCACCAGCCAAGGCGGCATCGGTTTTTTGGGCGTCCCAGGTCATTGCGAGCATAAACAGGATACAACATATTATGGCGGTATTCTTAACGAGAGACCGGAGGCGGTCTTCCTTGTCATGATTCATAAGCATATCATTCGTTCCCCCTCTATCAAAACCTCTATGATACTGATCATTGTGTCCGGATTTGATAGAGTCTAAACCTATGAATCTCTCAAAAATGAAAAAAGACCGGCAAGCTTTCTCCCTTATAGAGAGATACGCTCGCGGTCTTCTCGTTTTCTTCAGGCGTGCTTCGATGCTGAAAGCTTTTGGGTCTGGGTAACAATATCCTCGCTGACTTCATGGCCGTGAACGCGTACGCTCATCACGATGCCGATGCTTGCCACGTTAATCAGCAGCGAAGTACCGCCGTAACTGATAAACGGCAGCGTGATGCCGGTCAGCGGCATGATGCCGATAAAGGCGCCGATATTCTCGAAAATCTGATAGAGCATCATCGAGATCACCCCGACGATCAAAAGCGGGCCGGCCCGGTCCCGGCATTCGAGCGAGATCAGAATCATGCGGTGAATCAATATAAAGTAAAGCAGCAGCACGACCGAGGAACCGACGAAGCCGAATTCCTCCGCGATTTCCACGAAAATCGAATCGGAGTACGTATACGGAACGCGGCCCGACTGAACGGAGGTGCCCTTCATGTAGCCTTCGCCCAGCATGCCGCCGGAGGCGATGGCGAGCTTGGCGTTTTTGGTATGGTAGGAGGCTTTCGCCGTCGCCTTGTCCGGAACCAGCCACGGATCGATCCGTTCCGTCCAGTGGGTCCGTCCGATTTTATTCAGGAAGCTCTCGATGTTGTCGTGATAGTGAATGTACGAAAGAATGCCGCCCACGGCAGCAGCCGCCAAAATAACGAGCGCGAGAAAAGCATGTAAAAACTTGATATTGCCGATCCACAGCAGACCGAGCAAAATCAGCACGTAGCTGAGCGCATTTCCCAGGTCATTCTGGAGCATGACGATCGCAAACGGTATGAAAGCCAGTCCGCCGATCGGCAGCACATCCCGCCAGAGAGATAATTTGGCCTTCGGCCGTTTCATCAGCAAATAGGTCAGGAAAATAATCAGGAGCAGCTTAAACAGCTCCGCCGGCTGCAGACTGAAGCCGCCGAGCTTTAACCAGCCCTGCGCACCATTGACGTCCGAACCGAAAAAGTTAACCACGATCAAAAGCGCTATCCCGAATAGATACAGATAGAGCGCATATTTAACGAGCACCTTGTAATCCAGCAATATCAGCGCAAAAAAGGCGACGAATGCCATGATGTAGAACTCGATCATCTTGATGTGGGAGCCCTCGAATTTGGTTCCGACGGTCACGCTGTAGATGGCCATAATACTGATGCCCATGAATATGAAAAGGATAAATACGACGACATAATCCACTTTTTTCAGCTTTTGAAGCATTTGCTATCCTCCTGTGCGGGGCTTACCTGTGCCCCTCTTGCCGTGATGCTTGTCAAATCTCACTTGTCTATTGTAAAGGAATAGCCATGCTAGATTCAATTCCTGATAAATCCATTGCGGATCCGCTGGACGGTTTTGCTGAAAAAGCCCTGTTTCACCTGCTGCTCAAGCAGTGGATAAGACTCCTCCTCTTCCTGTCCGTGAATCCGGATGCTCATGACGAGGCCGACGCTCATCATGTTAATCAGAAGCGAGGTGCCCCCGTAGCTGATAAAAGGAAGCGTGATGCCCGTCAGCGGCATCAGTCCGATGAATGCGCCGATATTCACGAAAATCTGGTAGACAAACATTGTGATGATCCCCGTGATCAAATACGGTCCGGCCCGGTCCCGGCAGTCGGCCGCGATCAGGACCATGCGGTGAATCAGAATAAAGTACAGCAGCAGCAGCACGGACGACCCGATAAACCCGTATTCCTCCGCTACTTGCACGAAAATGGAGTCGGCATAGGCCAGCGGAACACGCTCCGACTGGATGGTCGTTCCCTTCATGTAGCCTTTCCCTTCGATGCCGCCCGAACCGATCGCAAGCTTCGCGTTGTATGTCTGCCAGCTGACGTCGCGGGAAGCGAGATCCGGAACCAGCCACGGATCGAAGCGCGCAATCCAGTGTTTTTTGCCGAGGTCGACGCTGATCAGCTGGACCGCCTTGTCGTGATAATGGACGTAGGCCTGAACACCGGTGTATATCGCCGCGATGCCGACGGACAATGCAATAAACGCATGCGTGTATTTGATGCGTCCGATCCAGAGCAGTCCGGCCAGGATCATCATGTAGCTAAGTGCGTTGCCAAGGTCGTTCTGCATCATGACCAGCATCCACGGTACCAGCGTGATGAGGCCAAGCGG
Source organism: Paenibacillus chibensis (assembly GCF_004001045.1). Classification (GTDB taxonomy): domain Bacteria; phylum Bacillota; class Bacilli; order Paenibacillales; family Paenibacillaceae; genus Paenibacillus_AQ; species Paenibacillus_AQ chibensis. The sequence goes on along the minus strand of NZ_BIMK01000005.1, from coordinate 168,245 downwards.
CACCACGTCTCGCCAAAAGGAAAGCTTGTTTTTGCGTTTGCGAAACAGCATATACGAGAGGAAGATGATCAGAAACAGCTTGAACAGCTCGGCCGGCTGCAGACTGAGGCCGCCCGGAAGCGTCATCCAGCCTTTGGCCCCGTAATATTCGTTGCCGACGAACAAGACCAGCACCAGCAGTGCGAGGCCAAAGAGATAAATATATATCGCATACTTGATCAGCAGTTTGTAGCTGACCAGAGAGAAACCCAAAAAAGCAGCGAAGCCGACCGCATAATATACGGCCATGCGCTCCGTGTAATGTCCGACCTTCGGCCGGCCCGTCGTCACGCTGTAAATGGAAAACAGGCTGAAGACCATGAGCGCCAGCAGGATCAGTACTATGGACATATCCATTCGCTTGAATTTCTGCAGCATGCGGCATCCTCCAATTTAATCCGGGATGAATCCCATCCCGGGCCTCAATATCTCTATTGTAGTTTAAACCGGATGCAAAGAAAAATTAACGCGGCCGCGTCAAAACGCCGAGCACATGACGCTCAATGCCGGCCAGGTCGGGGACGATGATAATGTCGTCCCAATGGCCTGCCTCGCGCAGGAGCTGCGCGACATCCTGCGCCTGGCCCTGCCCGAGCTCGAAGCCGATGAGCCGGGGCGGGGCTTTGAGCAGCGGCAGCTGCTCCATCATGATGCGGTACGGCGCGAGTCCGTCCGTGCCGCCGTCCAGCGCGGTGCGCGGCTCATGGTCGCGCACCTCCCGCTGCAGGCCGGCGATGTCGGCCGCAGGGATGTAAGGCGGGTTGGACACGATGATGTCCAGCCCGCAGCCCGCAAACGGTTCGAGCAGGTTGCCTTCCCGGAAGGCAACCTCCGCGCCGTTTGCGGCGGCGTTGCGCGCGGCCGTCTGCAGCGCGCCTGGCGAAATGTCGCTGGCGTATACCCGCCAGCGCGGGGCCTGCAGCGCGAGCGTCACCGCGATCGCGCCGCTGCCGGTGCCGATGTCGGCGCACGCGAGCGGCCGCGCCGCGCGCGCATCGCCGGAGGCCGCGCCGCCAAGGTCCGGCGCCGCGCCTTCCGGCCACAGCCGCTCGGCCTGCTGCAGCACGGCCTCCACGAGCAGCTCCGTCTCCGGCCGCGGAATGAGCACGGCCGGATTCACTTCAAACGGGATGCCGTAGAATTCCTGCATCCCGATGATATACTGCGCAGGCTCGCCCGCACCGCGGCGCGATACCGCCCGCTCCCAGGCCTCCCTGCGCTCCGCGGGAAACGGCTCGGGCAGCGCCATGTAATAAGCCGCGCCCTCCAGTCCCAGCACATGCTCGAGCAGCAGCTGGGCGCTGCGTTGCGGCTCCGTCACCCCGCAAGCCGTTAAAAAAGAGGAAGCCTCTATGAAGGCTTCCCGTATCGTTTGCTTTGGCATCATCACAAAAGTGGTTTCCTGCAAAGCGTTATTCCCCTTTTTCCATCATATCCGCCTGCTCGGCAATGTTGAGCGCGGAGATGATCTCTTCAATTTCACCGTTCATCACTTGATCCAGCTTATGCAGCGTAAGACCGATGCGATGATCCGTTACACGGCTTTGCGGGAAGTTGTAGGTGCGGATCCGTTCACTGCGGTCGCCGGTGCCGACTTTGCTTTTGCGTTCGCCGGCATACTTGGCTTCTTCTTCCTGACGCTTCATGTCGAAGATCCGGGCGCGAAGCACCTGCAGAGCCTTCTCCTTGTTCGAGTTCTGCGATTTGCCGTCCTGGCACGTCGCCACGATCCCGGTCGGGATATGCGTAACGCGAACGGCGGATTTCGTTGTATTAACGGATTGTCCGCCTGCGCCGCTCGAACAGAACGTGTCGACACGGATGTCCTTATCATGGATTTCGATATCGAGATCCTCGACTTCAGGCATGACAGCCACCGTTGAGGTCGACGTATGGATCCGTCCGCCCGATTCGGTCGCCGGAATGCGCTGCACGCGGTGCGCGCCGCTTTCGTACTTCATTTTACTGTACGCGCCGCGGCCGTTAATCATGAAGATAACCTCTTTAAAGCCGCCGAGGTCATTGGTGTTGGCATCCATCAATTCCACGCGCCAGCCCTGGTTATCGGCATAACGGGTGTACATGCGGTACAAATCGGCAGCGAACAGCGCGGCTTCGTCGCCGCCGGCCGCGCCGCGGATTTCCACGATCACATTCTTGTCATCGTTCGGATCCTTCGGCAGCAGCAGCACCCGGATACGTTCGTCGAGCTCGGTCTGGCGGGCAGACAGCTCTTCGATTTCCATTTTCACCATTTCTCGCATCTCGTCATCCAGCTTTTCGCCCTGCATAACTTTGGCGGCTTCCAGCTCTTCAGACACAGTTTTATATTCGGTATAAGCCTCAAAAGCAGGCTGTAAGTCGGATTGTTCTTTGGAATATTCCCGCAGTCGTTTACTATCGTTGACCACATCAGGATCACACAGCAGCTCGCTAAGCTTTTCGTAACGATCTGCCAAAGCTTGTAATCGGTCCAACATGGGGATTCACCTCTCCTGTTTAAAATGCTTTTAATCCATGCGTATTAGAAAAACATCCTCGACGTGCTTCCAAAAGAAAACAGAGCGTTTCAGATGTTGTTTTTCTGTTACTGTCGCTTCTCCTGGGAATCAACCTTATGCAGGAGAAGGATCCGCTCTCCATTTCAGTTCAGGATACATAGGACAGACGACTTTTTATTATACCATGTAATATGCTGTTTTTCCAGATGCAAAATCGGCAAGGATTGGAAACATGCAGGAAGCGGCGGCTCCTATCTTCATTTTATCCGATTTTCGAATATTGTACTTGTCATTGCGGAGGACATAGAAAATAATGGATATGCTTCCTTATAACTTTTTTCAAAAAAATCTGCAGGGATACATTGGGGTCCGGCGTCAAACTAATTGAACGAGAGGAGGGGAGAAGACTGGAAGAGTTGCAGTGGGTCCGGGCCGTCAAGGCAGGCCACCCGGAAGCCTATAAATTTTTGGTGCAGCGTTATCAGAATATGGTGTACCATGTGTGCCTGAAAATAGCGGCCGATGACGTAGCGGCCAAAGATTTGTCCCAGGACATCTTTATGAAGGCTTACTCGGCACTGCCCGCCTTCCGAGAGGATTCCTCCTTCTCCACCTGGCTCTACCAGATTGCCGTCCGCAAATGTCTCGACTGGAAGCGCGCGCAGCAGCGCGAGCAGGCGCGGCGGAGTCCGGGAGAAGTAACCGAGAACGATTGGGTGACGCATGAAACGCCGGAGCAGATCGTTCTGACCGAAGAACGGAGCCACCGGCTCCGAAGGATTGTCGACGAGCTGGCTGAGCCTTACCGGTCAGCCGTCCAGATGTACTATTTCGAACAATGCTCTTATCAGGAAATTGCCAAACGGCGCGGCATTACGGCGAAAACCGTGGAATCCCAGCTGTACCGCGCCCGGGCCATGATGCGAAAGAAAGGAGAGGATTTACGATGAAATGCGAATTCATTCAATACCAGCTGGGGGCTTATACCGCAGGTGAGCTGCCGCCCGAATCCTCCCTTATCATCGAGAGGCATCTTCGCACCTGCCCCGACTGCCAGGCTTGGCTGGAGGAGGTCCAGGAGCTGGCCCAGATCTGGCAGCAGCCTGATACAGAGCCTCAGCTTGATTTTCCCGATATGACGGCGGACATCATGAATGAAATCCGGCAGATGCCGCCCCTGTATAAACGTCAGGCTTCCCGCATGAAGCCAAAGGATTCACGGAGAATGATGATCGCCCATTTCGGGGTTGCCGCCTGTATTGCCTTCTGCCTGTTTCAATTCGGCGTCTTTGAACATTTGCAAACAGGGATTACGCACGCAACGGAGATCTTCTCGAGTTCCGTGGACCATATTTTAAAGGAGGGTAAACGATGATTAAAAAAAGTAAATGGGCAACCTTCTTGCTCGCTTTAGTTCCCGGCCTCGGCCACCTGTATCTCAATTTCACCAAACAAGGCCTGCAGATTATGATCGCCACCTGCGCCTGCATTATATTGATTCCGTCCATACCGCTGATATTCTCCTTCGCGCTGGCGATTCTGTGGTTCTACCAGATGTTCGACGCCCTGCAAAAGGCGACCTGGATGAAGGCCGCAGCCGCGGAGCATGAACGCATGATGATGGGCCAGGAGACCTTCGGTTATCCTTGGACGGCGCAGGATTGGATGACGCTTGGCGGATATCAGAAGGAAACCTCCATGAATCCGGTATGGACGGGTGCGTCTTGCATCCTGGTCGGCGGAGTGGTACTCCTTATGACCATCTTCCCCGATCTCTGGCACTGGCTGCTTCAGCAGAACGTCGCAAGCGTGCTGCTGGCCCTCGCACTGATCGGATACGGCCTGTGGATTCTATTCAAAAGACCTGAACGCAAAGGGAGCGAATCTTTATGAACACCCCCGTTAACAATGCCCCGCCCACCGTCAAAATAGGCAGGTGGACCACTGCCATCGGGTTAATCGGCATTGGGGTGATGATTTTACTGCAATTCAACCATGTCCTTTCCTTCGAGGCACTGAAATACGTATGGCCTGTGCTGCTGATTCTTCTTGGCATCGAGGTCGTTCTCGCCAATATCATCCATTCGGATAAGCGAGTCCGCCTTGGCGGCGGGAGCGTCACGATTCTCGTCCTGCTACTGCTCGTCAGCGCCGCCCAGTTTATCGTCCCGAATTGGAGCACTCTGTTCAATCAAGGATATGTCAGCGCCGTGCATGGCTCGGCTGAAGCCGCCGGCGTCAAACGCGTGAAAATCCTCGTGGACCATGGCAAAGTCAATGTCAATGGCACGGATGACGCCAAGGTTGCGTATGAAGGCAAATTCCGTTTCCGGGAAGCCTCCAGCCAGGACGAAGCCAACCGGCTTGCCGAGAAAAAATGGAACGTCAGCTCTTCAGGCGACACGCTTGTACTTTCCTTGGACGATAAGGATCAGACCTTCATCCATATCGGCTTTACTCCCGATGACGAATACTTGAACGTCGATATTCCGAAAGCGCTCGAAGTTGAAGTGCATACGAAAAACGATTCGATTACCGGCAATCAGCTGGATTCAAGCTTTACGGCCGTAACGACGAATGGTTCAATCAAGCTTGGAAATATCAGCGGCATCGTATCCGCAGCAACGACGAATTCTTCGATTACGTTAGAAAACGTGAAAGGCAGCGTCACCGGAACAACGACCAACGGTTCGGTTCGTTTGTCGGACATCGGCGGAGCCGCACAGGTTAAATCGACCAACGGGGGCCTGACGCTCGACCGCATCGCCGGTGAGGTCACAGCCAGAACGACCAATGGTTCCATTAAAGGCACGTCGGTCATCGGAGGGAACTGGACCTGCTCAAGCACGAACGGCAGCGTCACCCTTACCATTCCGGAGAACACGAGCGCCGTCATTCAAGCGAAAACCACCAACTCTTCCATCAAGGGCGACATTCCGTGGAGCGAGGAGAGCGATGATAAAAAGGCAGGCGCCACGCTTGGCGACGGATCCCACAATGTGAAGCTGACGACCTCCAACGGCAGCATTAAAGTGAATTACGGGGAATAAACAGGAAAACCCTTGAGCGGCGCAGTGCCGCTCAAGGGTTTTGTTTTTCTGCAAGTCTTAACAGCCACATGGCGATAGAATATACTTTCTCTTCATTACTTCGGCTCTTTTCCCAAGCCCAAGGCAGCAAAAAAGCTGCCCCCCATGCCGCTGTGTCGGCTACCTGGGACAGCTTTTCCATTGACATGCTCCGCTTCCGGGCTGGAGCATTTTCTTATTTTTTTACACGTTAAACCGGAAATGCATCACGTCACCGTCGGCAACGACGTAATCCTTGCCCTCGAGGCGGAGCTGGCCGCGCTCTTTGGCCACGTTCATGGTGCCAGCGGCAACCAGATCGTCATAGGATACCACTTCCGCACGGATAAATCCGCGTTCGAAGTCGCTATGGATGACGCCGGCAGCCTGAGGAGCCTTCATGCCCTTGCGGATCGTCCATGCGCGGACTTCCTGCACGCCTGCCGTGAAGTAGGTGTACAGCCCAAGCAGGCGGTATGCCGCTTTAATCAGGCGGTTAAGCCCGGATTCCTCAAGGCCCAGCTCCTCCAGGAACATGGCTTTGTCTTCGCCCTCAAGCTCCGCGATCTCCGCCTCGACCTTGGCACTGATCGGCACCACTTCGGCATTTTCCGCCGCGGCGAATTCTCTGACCTGCTGCACGTAAGGATTGTTGTCGGTATCGGCCACTTCTTCCTCGCTGACGTTGGCTGCATACAGAACCGGTTTCAGCGTCAACAGATGCAGATCGCGCACAATAGCTTTTTCTTCTTCGGACAGCTCTACGCTACGGGCCGGCTGATCGTTGTACAAAGCTTCCTTCACGCGTTCGAGTACGGCCACTTCCTGCTCGTACTGCTTGTTGCCGCCCTTCATGTTCTTGCGGGAGCGGTCGATCCGTTTATCCACGCTCTCCAGGTCGGCAAGGATCAGCTCCAGATTGATCGTCTGGATGTCGCTGACAGGATTCACTTTGCCGTCCACGTGGGTAATATTCTCGTCCTCAAAGCATCTTACGACATGCACGATCGCGTCGACTTCACGGATATGGGCCAGGAACTTGTTGCCCAGACCTTCGCCTTTGCTAGCGCCGCGTACCAGACCCGCGATATCCACGAATTCGAAGGCAGTCGGAACGGTCTTGTTCGGCTGTACCAGCTCGGTCAGCTTGTCCAGACGCTCGTCAGGAACCTCAACAACCCCTACGTTCGGGTCGATCGTGCAAAACGGATAGTTGGCGGATTCTGCACCCGCCTGGGTAATCGCATTAAACAAAGTGGATTTGCCGACGTTCGGCAGTCCCACGATACCTGCTTTCAAAGCCATGGATTTGACACTCCTATTTCATATTAGAATGGGCATAATGCCTGCTAAACTGTAATTCATAAGCATGGATCTGCGTACGAGAGGACAGACCCTCTCAGGTCCTACCCATTATATATTAGAACCCTGAGGTCATCAAGACACGGACAAGGAATGCACGCTCCAAGCCAAAAAGCCTCCAACCGCTTCTTGAGCGGTCTGAAGGCTTCAACTTGCAGCGTTAGGACGGGGTGTGAACCAATCTCGCTGTACGGCGAAGATCCGCAACCGTGCCTGCGCCGATCCCGAACATGACCGTGCGCAGCTCAAATTCGACTTGAGCCAACGTGGCGTGCAGCGTCTCCTCGGACTCTACTGCCGGACCCAGCAGACTGCGGCCATATCCCGCGAGATCCGCGCCCAGCGCCAGCGCCTTAGCGGCATCCACCCCGTTCTTCAGGCCGCCGCTGCCGATGATTCCTGCATCGGGCGCGAGCTTTCTCACCTCGACAATGCATTCCGCCGTGGGATTGCCCCATCCGGCAAAAGCCTCGGCCGCGGCGCGGCGCACGGGATCCTTGCTGCGGAATTTCTCCACCTGGCTCCAGGAAGTGCCTCCGGCGCCGGCGACATCCACGAAAGCAACGCCCGCGCCCAGCAGCCGCGACGCTGTCTCCCCGTCGATGCCCCATCCGACTTCCTTGACGCCTACCGGAACATGCAGCTGGCGGCACACTTGCTCGATCCGGGATAACAGACCGCTGAAATTTGAATTGCCTTCCGGCTGAAACAGCTCCTGCAGCCCGTTCAAATGCAGCACCAGCATATCCGCCCCGGCAATCTCCACCGCCCGGCGGCAGGCATCCGCATCAAAGCCGTAGTTCAGCTGAACGGCGCCCAGGTTGGCGATGACCGGTATAGTCGGCGCCTGTTTGCGCACATGGAAGGTGGAAGCCAGTTCCTCTTTTTCCACAGCCGCCCGCACCGACCCGACACCAAGCGCCCAGCCCCTTTCCTCCGCTGCGGCCGCAAGCCGTTCATTGATAGCCCCGGTGGCTTTGCTTCCCCCTGTCATAGAGCTGATCAGAAACGGAGTCCGCAGCTGCATGCCGAGAAACGGCGTCTCCAGTGAAATGTCGCTGAAATCGAGCTCCGGCAGCGCATTATGGCGAAAACGGTATTTTTCCAGTCCGGAGGTTATGCCGGCGCCCTCCACGTCTTCATTCAGGCACAGGCGTACATGTTCGATTTTTCGTTCCCCTGTCGGCTTGTCAGGCAGCAGAGACTGGTTATCGGCATTATGTTCGTTCATGGCAGTGCTCCTTTACTTGCGGTTACGAATTCGGAATATGCGGCACAGGAAGTGCCGGTCCCGTCCCTCCGTTCAATGGATCGAAAAATATATTATACCTTATGCGCATCGATATATTCACCTACAAGCCGTCCGGACAGCGTGACGATCGGCGCGCCTCCTCCCGGGTGCGTGCCTCCCCCGACGAACCACAGCCCTTTGACATCCTTGCTGCGGTTGCCCGGACGGAAAAAGGTCTGCCGAATCGAATTGGATGAGATTCCATGGATCGCGCCCTTATAGGCAAGCGTGTCATCCGCAAAATCCTGCGGCGTATAATGCATCAACACGTCGGCTTGATCGATATCGGCCAAGCCATAGGCTTTCAGATCTTCCAGCACCTGATTGCCGTAAGCTGCCGACTCCCGGTTCCAATTGGTCAGCGGGTTGAGGTACGGCGCATTGGCCTGAATAAACAGGTTGCTGCAGCCATCGGGCGCCATGCTCTTTTCCGAGTATCCCGAATAACATATGTACAATGCGGGATGCTCCGCTGGGAGCTTATCTCCGAATATCTCCTGGAATTCGCGTCCGTAATGCTCGGGAAAAAACACGGTATGATGAAGCAGCTTGCCGTACTGGCGGGGAACCCCCGCAAGCGTAACAAAGCCTGAGAGTGAAGGCTCATAGCGGCTGATTTTGCCGTTGTTCAGCGAAGGACGGTCCTGCTCGTCCACCAGCATCCGGTTTACGCTCAGCATATCGCCATTGGCGATGATCGTTTTCGCTTCATAAAAGCCGCCGCTCGTATCCACGCCTTCCGCCTGGCCGTTACGGACTGCGATATGCTTGACCTCCGTGCCGGTAATCAACTCCACTCCAAGCTCCCTGGCCCGCTTGACCATGCCCTCGATAATGGAATAGGTGCCGCCGCGGACACCGTACACGCCCATGTCCGCCTCCACATGTCCAAGCATGGCGAAAATGGAAGGCGCCTGATGCGGGGACGAGCCCACACACGTCGAATACCTGCTCATCATCGCGAGCGTATTCGGATGCTTGAAATAGCGCTGCAGCAAGCTCTTCAGCGAGGTGGCGGGCCTTACTCGTAGCAGGCTGCGCAGCATGGAAGGCGTCATTTTATCCCGCCAGTTGATCAGGAGCTTGTTCAGGAAGTATTCCTCCGATAAATGAAAAAGCGCGGCCGATTCCCGAAGAAAGCTTTCATACTGCAGGGCGTCGGAAGGACTGAAGGTCGAAATCTGATCCTTCATCTTCTCAGCATCCCGAGTCAAGTCGATGACCGAGCCGTCCGCGAATATGTTTCTCGCACGCGGCTCCAGCTCGTACAGCCCGATATAATCTTCCATCCTGGCGCCGGAGGATTCAAAAATCCCCCGGAATACATGAGGCATCGTAATCGTGTTGGGCCCGCGGTCGAACGTGTAACCATCCTTAAGGAGCCGCTGCAGCTTGCCCCCGGCCTCCTGCTGGCGTTCAAGCATCGTAATCCTCCAGCCTCTGGCGGCGAGCGTAATCGCGCAGGAGAGCCCGCCCATGCCCGCGCCTATGATAACCGCCTTGTTCGTCATTCGTATCGCCTGCCTTTCCCTATGTAAACCTTTCCCGGCATTGCCCGCCCTGTCGATTCTGGGAATATATTAACCAAATTATACCAACACGAAGAGGCGTCAGCAAATATAAAAGACTACCTGACCAGCTGACTCATCCATCCCCTGCAAATGTTTCCCTCAGGAAAATTTGTGACGTACATGCAATTCAGGAGGGCTCTTTCCATATGATGATGTAGCAAGCCGGAGCCCCGTCCATCCATTCCACCTGTCCCGATCGCTGTAGTTTAGCCCACCGCTCGCGGCAAAGCATCGAATCGAACGCCATTTTCTTGAGGAAGGTGAGTACTGCCTATGAATGCCAGTGAAGAAAGCCGAATAGCCGCTGCCAGCCGCGGATGGCGGAAGCGTAACGATACACCGAGCCTGCCGGAAGTCCATCAGTCCATGAAGATCCCGCTGAAGGGCAGCTTTTTGCGCAAGCTGCTGGCCTTCGCCGGACCCGGTTATCTCGTCGCCGTCGGTTACATGGACCCGGGCAACTGGGCATCTGACTTGGCCGGGGGCGCCATGTTCAATTACTCGCTTTTGTCGGTCATTATGGTTTCCAACCTGATGGCCATACTGCTGCAGTCCCTTTCCGCCCGGCTTGGCATTGCGACCGGCCGGGATCTGGCCCAAGCCTGCCGCGACCACTACAGCAAGCCCGTCAGCATGGGGCTGTGGGTGCTGTGCGAGCTCGCCATCGCCGCATGCGATCTGGCGGAGGTCATCGGCACGGCCATCGCGCTCCAGCTCTTGTTCGGCATCCCGCTCATATATGGCGTGCTTATTACCTCGGTGGACGTCATCCTTGTCCTCATGCTGCAAAATAAAGGCTTCAGGCATATCGAAATCATGGTCATCTCGTTCATCGCGATCATCATTCTCTGCTTTGGCGTGGAGCTCTTCCTGTCCAGACCCGATATGGGCGGCATCCTGCAAGGCTTCGTCCCGAAGACCGAGATCGTCACCAATCCCCAGATGCTCTACATCGCCCTGGCCATGCTGGGAGCGACCGTCATGCCGCACAACTTATACCTGCACTCCTCGATTGTGCAGACCCGTAAAATCGATCAGAGCCTGGCCGGAAAAAGATCCGCCATCCGCTTTGCCACCATAGATTCGACCGTTGCTTTAACCATTGCGCTGTTCGTGAATGCCGCAATTCTCATTTTGGCTGCATCTGCCTTTTATTCCACGGGGCATACTGAAGTAGCGGAGATTCAAGACGCTTACCATCTGCTCACCCCGCTGCTCGGCACGGGCATGGCCAGCATCCTCTTTGCGGTCGCGCTGCTGGCTTCAGGTCAAAACTCCACCCTGACCGGTACGCTCGCCGGGCAAATCGTCATGGAGGGCTTCCTCAATCTGCGGCTGAAGCCATGGATCCGGCGGCTGCTGACGCGGCTCATCGCCATCATTCCGGCCGTCGTCGTCATCGGGCTGTACGGAGAGGGCTATACCGGCAAGCTTCTGATCTTCAGTCAGGTCATACTCTCGCTTCAGTTGAGCTTTGCGGTCTTCCCGCTCGTTAAATTCACTTCCGATCCGGCCAAAATGGGCCCGCTTGTCGCCCCCCGCTGGATACGAATTCTGGCCTGGATCGTCGCGGTCATCATCGCCGCCTTGAACCTTTACCTGCTGTACGGCACCTTTTTCTAAAGGCCGTGCAGCGTTTCCCTTTTTTGCCTCATTTATCGTTTACCGTCCGCTCTGCTTCAAACCTGTAGCTTTGACGTTAATAACTGACGATGGCAGCAAGCCCTTATTCGCATACATACATAAGGAGGATTTCCATGGAACAAGATACCGTGCAGAGCGACGGAGGCAGCGGGTTTGCCGCCGCTCCGGAGATGGACAAGCCGAAAAAACGGAGACACCGCAAGCGCAAGTGGATATTCACCGCCTTGGCTGTGCTGGTGCTCTGGCTCGCTGGCGTCATTGTATACCAGACCCACAAGCCGCTTCCTCCCGGCGTCTCCTATGAAAGCCCGCTGTACCATGTGCAGCAGGTTCGTTTTCTCCATGATTTAACTTATCCCGACCCTTCCGGCAGGGTTGTCAGTGAGCAGCAAATTCTCCAGAGAATCAATGAAATCGTGGACGAATCGCGTAAATTCCTGGTGATTGACCTGTTTCTGTTTAATAATTACACCCACAAGGGGCAGGAGTTCCCGAAGATCAGCGAGCAGCTGACGGACAAGCTGGTTCGGCATAAACAGGCTTATCCCGACATGGATATCGTTTTTATCACGGACGAGGTGAACACCAATTATGGCTCCGCGCCCAACGCCCTCTTCGAACAGATGAAACAAGCCGGCATTCGCGTGATCATCACCGACGTCGATCCGCTGCGCGATTCGAATCCGATCTATTCCTCGGTATGGCGCACCTTCTTCCAGTGGTTCGGCCAGTCCGGGAAAGGCTGGCTGCCGAACTTGATGGCAAGTGACGGGCCGAAGATGACGGTTCGCTCCTACCTGAAGCTCGTCAATGTCAAAGCCAATCACCGGAAGGTCATCGTCAGTGAGAAAACGGCTCTGGTTTCCTCCGGCAACGTCCATGATGCCAGCGCATACCACTCCAACGTGGCGTTTGAGGTTCAGGGACCGATCATCCAGGACATTTTAATTTCCGAGCAGGCTGCAGCCGATTTGTCCGATGGCGGCAAGCTTCCGCAGTATACGCCAGGCGGGGATCTCCAGGCCGAGGATGGACCGATCGGGGTCCGCTATTTGACGGAGGGGAAGGTCTATAAGTATGCGCTTCAGGAAATCGATGCGGCCCAAAAAGGCGATACGCTCTGGATGGGCATGTTCTACATCGCCGATGAAAAGGTGCTGACCTCGCTGCTCTCCGCCGCGGACCGCGGGGTGGATATCCGTCTGCTGCTCGACCCGAACCAAAATGCGTTCGGGCAGGAGAAGATCGGCATCCCGAACCGGCCCGTGGCCGCCGAGCTGACGAAACGCTCGAAAGAGCGCATCCGGATCCGCTGGTACCATACGACCCAGGAGCAGTTCCATACGAAAATGATGTATATCCACAAGCCGGAGGGCGAGTCCATCATTCTTGGGGGTTCCACCAACATGACGCCGCGCAATCTCGACAACTACAATCTGGAAAACGATCTGTGGGTGTCCGTTCCGTCAGGAGCGCCTCTGGATCAACAGCTGTCGGCCTACTTCGATCGTCTCTGGAACAATAAGGGGGGCTCATTCAGCTTGGAGCTCAGCGCTTACCAGGAAAAAACGACCTGGTTCAAGGACGTGCTGTTCCGCATCCAAAAGGCGCTGGGCTTCACAACCTTCTAATCCGGACGCAAACGCAAAAAAGGTGTTCTGCTAAAAAGCAGGACACCTTTGGCTTATTTGGGTACTATTTGTCGCAAACAGCCTTCAGCTGGCAGCGTTCGCCGCATATACGGCCTTTGCCATGGGGGACGCACATGGGCGTACCGAAAATCGGATCCTCTGCGATGATGCAGTCCATGCAGAACACTTCCTTCACCATCTGCGGGGTCAGGACATCCTCCGGAGCTCCGGCGCAAAATACGCCCTGGTCCTTCACTGCGATCATATGGTCGGCGTAGCGGCAGGCCAGGTTCAAGTCATGCAGCACCATCACGATGGTGCGGCCTTGCTCACGGTTCAGCTCATACAGCAAATCGAGCACCTCAATCTGATGGCTCAGATCCAGGTACGTCGTCGGTTCGTCCAGCAAAATCAGGTCCGTATTCTGCGCAAGCGTCATCGCGATCCAGGCCCGCTGCCGCTGGCCCCCGGATAGGGAATCCACGGTGCGCTCCGCCAGATCGGATAATCCCGTCATCGCCAGCGCATCCCGCACGAGCCGTTCATCCTCCTCGCCCCACTGCTTGAGCCAGGACTGATGGGGATAACGACCCTGCTTCACCAGCTGAAGCACCGTCAGCCCTTCCGGCGCGGTCGGCCCCTGCGGCAAAATCGCCAGGCTGCGTGCCACCTCTTTGGTTGAGGTGCGGTGTATTTCTTTTCCGTCCAAAAGCACAGAGCCGCTTGTCGGTCTGAGCAGGCGCGCCAGCGAACGCAGAAGCGTCGACTTGCCGCAGCCGTTGCTGCCGATCAGCACGGTCACCTTGCCTTCGGGCACATGCAGGCTCAGGTCTTTAATAATCTCCGTATCTCCATAACTGAGCGTCAGCGCTTCGGTTTGCAAAAGGGTCATCGCCGGTTACCTCCCCATTCTCTGTTCTTTATCGATTGATAATCATTATCACCAATATTAAAATGTCCGGTCCATGATGTCAACCGTAGACAAAAGCAATCCCCGCTATAAAAGCGGGGACATCAGCCGGGCCAGCGACTCCAGGAAGCGCTCATAAATTTTCTTTTTCATGAACGTGTCCGGAACGATCTGCTTCGTCGATTTCAGGTCGCGCTCAAAGTCCGACACGATGCGTTGCACGCTGTCCGTCTGCACCAGCAGCGCGTTCACCTCGAAATTCAGATGAAAGCTCCGCATGTCCATGTTCGCGGTACCGATGGTAGCCACTTCCCCGTCGATAATGAGCAGCTTGGAATGCAGGAAGCCTTTTTCGTATTCGTAAATTTGCACGCCGACATCGAGCAGCGCCGGAAAATAGGAATGGGACGCCAGAAAAGGCAGCCACTTGTCCGGTTTGGCCGGGAACAGGATGCGCACGTCGAGCCCCGACATCGCGGCCACCCGCAGGGAGGTCAAAATATCGTCATCGGGTATGAAATAAGGCGTAGCCAGCCAAACTGACTTTTGCGCGGACGTAATCATGGAGAAAAAAATGTTTTTGAGCGTGCGGCGGTCGTTATCCGGTCCGCTCGGTATGATCTGCACCGCCCCGCCATTCTGTTCGGCCAATAACGGCGACAGGTATTCGGCTTCCAGCACCTTTTCTCCCGTCATGTAGTGCCAGTCCTGGAGGAAGATGATCTGGAGCGTGCGTACCGCCTCGCCTTTGACGGACATGTGCGTATCCCGCCAGAAGCCGTAAGCGGAATTGCGGCTGAGGTACTCGTCCCCCACGTTCAGCCCGCCGATGAAGCCGACGTTGCCGTCCACGACGACGATTTTGCGGTGATTGCGGTAATTGACCCGCGACAGGAAGAACGCCTTCGAGCTTCCGTACGCCACGACCTGGACGCCAGCGCTCGACATTTCCTGCAAAAACGATTTGGGGAGCTGCATGCTGCCCCACGCATCGTACATAAAGCGCACGTGGACGCCCGCCTTGGCCTTCTCGATCAGAATGCGCTGAATCCGGGTGCCGATATCATCCGCACGGTAGATGTAGTACTCCATATGGATATGATGCTTGGCTTTCTGCAGCTCCTGCAGCAGGGTGGAGAAGGTCTCTTTTCCGTTCGTCAAAATCTTGGTTTCGCTCGAAAAGGAAATCGGCGTCCGCGCCAGACGCTGCGACAGGCGCAGCAGCTGCTGCTGCATCGGGTTGAAATCCGACAAATCCTGATGGATGCGCACGCCCCCTTCTTCCAGCCGCTCGAAGATTTTCAAATCCTGCTCCGCTTTCTTGTCGAACTTGCGGCGTTTGAAGTAGTTTTGTCCAAACAGGAAATAAAAAAATAAACCTACGACCGGCATCAGCGCCAGCAGCAAGATCCAGGCCATGGTGGAGGAAGGATTGCGGTTCTCCATAAAAATCATGAATCCGAGCGATACGACCGTCAGGGTGGAGAAGATACTGACGATGGTCCCTGCTGTTTTGCCGAAAAAGCCAAAGCTGAAATAATAAAAAGTAAATAATAGCGCGGCCACAAGAACCGCCTGTATTCCCCTTCTCATCTCTTCCCTCGCTTCTCTGTTCCATTATTGCAACCTTCTATAAAAAAAGTTCAAGATATGACTGAGCTGATATAGCAAACTATATTTTACATGAATAGGGCCAATCTTCCTATATGCTGCCGAGAAAAAAAACGCCTTTTCGCGAATGATCTCGAAATGGTACGAATCTAATTCAAGCCCGGCCCGCAAAAGCGCGGAAAACGATTCCGCTATATGAAGGCTTGTCCAGCTCTTGACAAGGAAGCTTTTTCGTGAAAATATTATGGCTAACGATCGTTAGGTAGTTAAAAGGAGGCGAGAATAACATGAACGCAAAACGCATGCTTCTGGAGACCGCGCTGGCCCATTTTGCCCGGGAGGGTTACGAAGGCGCCTCTCTGCAAAAAATAGCCGATGACGTCGGGATCAAGAAGCCTTCCATATACGCCCATTTCAAGGGCAAGGACCACCTGTTCCTCAGCACCCTGAAGGATGCGCTGAAGGCGGAGAAACGCAGGATCACCCACTATTTTATCAGCTGCAAAGATCAGCCGCTGGAGACGCGCCTGCACGGGCTGCTGGAATTCCTGCTGGAAGAATACAACCGCAGCAGCGAGAGCAAATTCGTGCTCCGGATGGCCTTCTTCCCCCCTTCCTCCCTGTATGACGAGGTGATGGAGCTGATTTATCCATTTTTGGATTCAATGGAACGGCGCGTCGTCCAGCTCATGCAGCAGGCACAGGCGGATGGCGCGGTGAAGATCGCACGGCCGGAGGATGCCGCCGTTGCATATATGACGCTGACTGACGGTATTCTGGTCGAGATGGTGTACGGCGGGCTGCCGGGAGCGGAGCGGAGGCTCGGAGCCTCATGGCCCATTTTCTGGGCAGGCATCCGGGCGGTTGGCCAAACGGAATCATAAAGGAGGAGCGCATCATGAACCGGCATTGGTTATTTGTTATTTTGGGCGGCGTGGTGGAAGTTCTTTGGGTCTCAGGCCTGAAGCATTCGAGCAACGTCTGGGAATGGATTCTCACGGCAATCGCCATTGCGATCAGCTTTTTTCTGATCATCGACGCCTCGAAGCATCTCCCGGTCGGTACGGTCTACGCCGTATTCACGGGTCTTGGGACTGCCGGCACCGTCGTGACGGAAATGCTCGTTTTCGGCGAGCCCTTCAGCTGGGTGAAGACCCTGCTGATTCTCGTGCTCTTGGCCGGAGTCGTCGGGCTGAAGCTGATTACGGGAAATGAAGGAAGCCATCAGAAAGGAGCGGATGCGTAATGGCATGGGCAGCGATTGTGCTCGCGGGCTTCTGCGAGATTTTCGGCGTCATCGGCATCAAGGGTGTAGCGCAAAAAAAGGGCTGGTCCGCTTTTGCGCTGATGCTCGGCTCTTTTGTCTGCAGCTTTCTGCTGCTATCTTACGCGATGAATTCCCTGGCTATGGGTACGGCGTATGCAGTCTGGACCGGTATCGGAACCGTCGGCAGCACGATCGTCGGCATGTTCTTGTTCGGCGAACCGAAGGAATGGCGGAGAGTGCTGTTTATCGCCATGATTCTCGGCTCGGCCGTCGGCCTTAAAATCATTTCCTGATCTTTGTCACAAATCCGCTCCTTCGTTTGTCTCCTTATTGTGAGGATGTTTAAGATGTTTAGCGGTTGAGACATCCTGCAAAAGAGGAACAAGGAGGAGAAATCAATCATGAACATGCGATTGAATTACCGGACCGCCAGTCCGGATGTGCTGAAAGCGATGCTGAGCCTGCAAAAATCGGTGACCGATTCTTCCATCGATCACGCGCTGCATGAGCTGCTGAAGATCCGCGTCTCCCAAATCAACGGGTGCGCTTTTTGTCTCGATATGCATACCAAGGATTTGATGAAGATGGGGGATTATCAGGAGCATATTTTCCTGTTAAGCGCCTGGCGGGAGGCGCCGATCTTCACGGACCGGGAACGCGCCATGCTGGCGCTGGCCGAGGCAGTCACGAAGATTTCCGAACAAGGCGTTCCGGACGAGGTGTACACGCAGGCGAGAGCCCATTTTGACGAAAAAGAATACATGGAGCTCATTCTGGCCGTCAACGCCATCAATTGCTGGAACCGGATCGCCATATCGACGGGCATGTTCCCGGGATGCTTTTCGAAATAATACCCAGCCTCCATCCAGGCGGATGAAGCATAGAGAAACCCTGGCCTTTCCTAGGCGCAGGGTTTCTTGTTTCCTTTTATCGTGGCGGCTTCGGCTCCATCCGCTTGACTGTAGATCCGGCATCATTTTAAGTTAATGCATAGAAAGGAATCCTTATTTTTAGGCATTCGGTTGCCTTTTGATATTTTTGCCGTTCCACCCGGCCAAACCATCTGTTTCTGGAGGTCCTCTGATGAAGCCAAATACGGAAATTGAGTCGCTCTACCGCATGTATCGCCCCTATGCCCTGTCCATTGCTTACCGTATGCTGGGCATGTACACCGACGCAGAGGACATTGTTCAGGATCTGTTTGCAGAGCTTGCGACGAAAGATACGGCGGATGTGCGGAATATGAAGGCCTATATCGCCAAGTCCGTGACTCACCGCTGTCTGAACCTCTTGAACTCGGCCAGGAAACAACGGGAGGAATACATCGGGGAATGGCTTCCGGAGCCGGTCTCCGGTGCAGCGTCGGAGCTTCCCGAGCTGTCCGCGGAGCAAAAGGATACCCTGTCTTATGCCTATCTGCTGATGCTGGAGCGGCTCGGACCGGTGGAACGCGCGGTTTTCCTGCTGCGGGAGGTGTTTGAGTACGGCTATGACCAGATCGCGGATATGACCGGGAAGACGGAGGCCAACTGCCGTAAAATTTTCAGCCGTGCGAAGCTGCTGCTCAAGGGAAGCGAGATGCCTTCCTCCCCCGTGGCCGAGGGACAGCGTAAAGCCGTGGTGGAACGATTCGCCGATGCGTTTCTTCGTTATGATCCGCAGGCTTTGGTTCGTCTTCTGGCAGAGGATGCCGTCCTGATCTCCGATGGCGGAGGAGCGGTACGTACAGCCATACGTCCCATATTCGGCAGCGAACGCCTCCTGAGACTGCTGGCCTCTCCCAAAGCTTATCGGAATTTACGTTCCTCGGAGGTGGTTGTGGCCGACATTAACGGCGAGACCAATCTACTGTTTACGCGCGGAGGAGAAGTCATGGCCGCATGGTGCTTCCGCTTGACAGCTTCAGGAGAAAGGCTGCATCAGCTGTATTTGATCAAAAATCCCGCCAAATTAAGGTCGATGCAATCTTATCTCGACGATCACGCTACCTGACCGTTTTTTTCATGCCCCAACTCTGCTATATAGTCGATCGTTCAATTTCATGCCAATGGTAATCAAGAAGGATCGGCTGCATTCTCCATTTGCCGCTCTCGACAGCAAGACCTGTTTCGATCTTGGCTCTGGCCTCCTCGTAGGAGAATTCCGGGCCGTGATCGTTCTCCAGGAGCGATAAGGCTGCCTCGTATTGCTGCTTTTGCTGTCGTTCCATTTCTATGGTGAACTCTGAATCGTATTTCTTTGTAAAATCTAATCCTTTAAGTTTAAAGCTCTCTAAGATTTCTTTAAAAGATTCTGTGATAAAAACTCTAGTATCCGCCATTTCTCTAATTTTAAAAAAGTAAGTTCCAGCCGGAATTTTAGAATAATCAAATACAATGTTCCGAAATCCTGCCATTACACCAACAGAAAGTAGAATTTCCGAACGATCGTAATCGACGCAGTCAATAACATTGACTACATTAATCATGTATATTTCCAACTCTTCATGCAGTAGCGGTAGAAACTCAATTTCGTTGATAGTAAATGGCTCTATTAATTCCTTGACTCTTCTCGAAACAACAGGTTTACCAAATCTATAGCAAGGGAAATCTTTATAGGTTTTCTTGTAAATCGTTATTACTTCAATGGGACTCCATAAAGACAATATTGTGTCTCCGTAAAACTCAGAAAAAATGGGATGATTTGAGTTTATATCGGTTTTTTCTATACCCAATCTCAACGCTTTTGTACTTTCAATCCATTCATATATTTTCATAAAAACTCCGTTCTACCTAAGAAATATATTACCTTTCCGCTCTGGTCTCCTTTCAAATAATGGATCCCTCCACTTCATGCTAGGAATAGCCTAATAAAATCGGAGGATGTTGATCTTGCTTATAAATTTAGCATCGTCTGAAGTTCATTCATAGGAATAACAGCTTATTTTAGTGAAATGCAGTCAACTTCATAGCTATGTAGGAAATATTTTTTTTGCAGCAAAATGAACCCCTTCCCTTTCTCATCCGTATGTATGAAGGGGACAATCCCCTGCTTTTAGCCCATACATAAGATAATCGTCGATCGATATGATCGCATAGAAGGCAGACCACCTTGAGATGTTCTTTTTTCCGGCATCAGGCTGGTCTCGCTTCAAATGGTATACGTTCGGATATCCCCATAAAAACGGATCACACCCGTTTATTCCCTCCCTCTCCCATCCTTCCGCAACTGGCGGAGACCGCCAGCGGGACCTACATTTGAATCCACCCTGAATTTTGTATTATAATCATTCTGACTACACGGTCAAAATGAGAACCGAAGTGTTCAGAAAGGAGTGAATGTTCATTTGTCTGAGAAATTGGCGGACAAAAAGAAACAGATTCTGAAGAC
This sequence comes from Paenibacillus chibensis, assembly GCF_004001045.1. Classification (GTDB taxonomy): domain Bacteria; phylum Bacillota; class Bacilli; order Paenibacillales; family Paenibacillaceae; genus Paenibacillus_AQ; species Paenibacillus_AQ chibensis. The sequence continues at coordinate 147,981 of NZ_BIMK01000005.1, read as the reverse complement.
CGCCCTGCAGCTGTTTTCCACCCAAGGATTCTCATCAACCTCCATGCAGGAAATCGCGGAATATTGCGGCATGTCCAAGGGAAGCTTGTATTTGCATTTCAAGTCCAAGGAAGAACTTGAGCAGAGTATCTACCTCTATTGTGAAGGGATGATCCGTGACAGTGTCATGCAGGTGGAGCAGGAGCATCTTCTGACTCCCAAAGAACAGCTTCACAAGCAGGTCGAGGTCCTTCTGAACCGTTTGGTAGAGCTGCGCGAATTTGTGATTATGCAGCTGCGAGATCAGCATACGAGTGGGAAAAAGCCTAAGCCGGACGATTGTCTCCGAGAGAAGCATGTCCTTGCGCTCCACTGGTTCCACAACAAGCTGGTGTCGATTTACGGGCAGGAAATTCAGCCCTATGCGATGGACCTGACTTTGTTTGTGACCGGTATGCTGGGCGGATACATCCGCATGCTGATGATTCCCGGTCTGCCGCTGAACATCCGCAGAATGGCGGAGCATCTGATTACGCTTCTGGACGATGTGGCTGCAAGCACGCTTCGCGAGCATAAAGAACCGCTTGTATCTCAGCACGTTTGGTCCGAGTGGCTGGAAAAGTACGTGGTCGACGCGGGCACCCCGCGCCATCCGCTCACCGTCACCAAGCAGATGAAAGACAGGCTGAAGGAGACCGCCATGGATGAAGCCAGACGTGATTTTGCGCTCGAATCCATCCAGATCATCGAGAAGGAGCTGCTCGATATCGAGCCGCGCAAAGCCATTCTGACCGGCATGATGAGCAACCTGCAGCAAATTCCGGAGCTCTCGCCGATGAGCGAGGAACTGAAGGATATTTACCAGCTTTATGTGAACTCAAGATTGACCGATTCTGAACGTAACTGAAAGGTATATAGAGAGGAGTAGGAACCTGCGAAATGAAAGGTATCATTAATTTTTCACTCAACAATAAATTCGCGATCTGGATTCTGACGATTATCGTGGCTGCTGCCGGGCTGTATAGCGGCTTGGCGATGAAGCAGGAGACGATCCCGAACATCAATATTCCGTTTCTGAGCGTGACCGCGGTATATCCCGGAGCGGCTCCGGAAGGCGTCGTGCAGGATGTCACCCAGCCGCTCGAGCAGCGTTTGCGCAATGTCGACGGGGTGAAGACCGTACAGTCGACCTCCATGGAGAACGCGGCCAACATCGCGATGGAATTCGACTATGGCACGGATCTGGATCAAGCCACCGCGGCAGTCCGCGAGGCATTGAATGAGGTGAACCTTCCGGAAGGGGTTCAAAAGCCGACGATCTCCAAATTCAGCATGAGCTCCTTCCCGGTCGTATCTCTCAGTGCATCGGATGATTCCAATGATCTGGAGAAGCTGACCAAGAACATCGAGAATCAAGTGGAGCCCGCTCTTGAGAAAATTCCCGGCGTAGCTTCCATCTCGATCTCGGGTCAATATGTAAAAGAAGTACAGCTGAAGTTTAACAAGGAAAAAATGGCCCAGCTCGGCCTTTCTGAAGATACCGTAAAAGGCATCGTCCAAGGCTCTTCCATCCGGGTGCCTCTCGGTCTGTTCGACCTCGACCAGTCCTCTAAAGCGGTCGTGGTGGACGGAAACATCATTACCCTGGACGATTTGAAAAACCTGACGATTCCGGTCATCCCAAGCTCCGGCGGAGCTTCTGCAGGTAGTGCAGGCGCACAAGGACAAGGCGCTGCTGCAGGTGCCGCAGGTATGGGCGCGCAGCAAGGCGCCGGAGCGGTACAAGGGCAAGCCGGTCAAGTCATCCCTGCCGGCATTCCGACCGTGAAACTGAGCGATATCGCGGATATCCAGGTCATCGGCAAAGCGGAATCCGTTTCCCGTACGAACGGCAAAGCATCCATCGGCCTGCAAATCGTGAAAGACAACGATGCCAATACCGTGGATGTGGTTAACGCCGTCAAGGACAAAGCCAAGGAACTCGAAGGCGAGTTCAAGGGCATGAACCTGACCGTGCTGCTTGACCAAGGCAAGCCTATTGAGGATGCCGTCTCGACGATGATGAGCAAAGCCGTATTCGGGGCCTTGTTCGCCGTCCTGATCATTCTGATCTTCCTGAGAAACATTCGCTCCACCATCATTTCGATCCTGTCCATTCCGCTTTCCCTGCTGATCGCGCTTTTGATTCTGTGGAGAATGGACATCACCTTGAACATGATGACCCTCGGCGCGATGACCGTCGCCATCGGGCGGGTCGTCGACGACTCGATCGTCGTCATCGAGAATATATACCGGCGGATGACCAGCGGCGGCGAGAAGCTGCGCGGGCGTGAGCTCGTTCGCGAAGCAACGCGCGAAATGTTCGTGCCGATCATGTCATCGACGATCGTAACAATCGCCGTGTTCCTGCCGCTTGCCTTCGTCAGCGGTATGGTCGGCGAGCTGTTTATGCCGTTCGCGCTTACGATGGTGTTCGCCCTGCTGGCGTCCCTGCTGGTGGCGATTACGCTCGTGCCGATGCTTGCGCATTCCTTGTTCAAAAAAGGCATCAAAACAAAAAATACACATGACCACGACAAGCCGGGCAAAATGGCCCGCGGCTATCAGCGCATCCTGAACTGGTCGCTCTCCCATAAGCTGATCACGTTCGGAATGGCCGTCATCCTGCTCGTAGCGAGCCTTTTCCTGACGCCGCTGATCGGTACCAGCTTCATGCCGGCACAGGAAGACAAATACGTGATGGTCACCTACTCTCCGGAGCCGGGTGCACAGCTTGAAACCGTGGAACAACGCGCGCTGGAAGCCGAGAAATACATTCTCGACCAGCCAAACGTCGATAAAATGCAGTATTCCGTAGGCGGAAGCGGCAATCCGCTCGGCGGTGGCTCTTCCAACTCGGGACTGTTCTATATCGAGTACAAGAAAGACACCAAAGATTTTGAAAATGTGAAAAAGAACCTGGTCGAAGGCTTGAAAAAACAGGTCACCAAAGGTGAATGGGCAACGATGGACATGGCCGGCGGCATGGGCGGAAGCTCGCTCAGCGTCAGCGTCTTCGGCAACAGCCTGAATGACATCAAGCCGGTGTCCGATCAAATCCTGAAGCTGGTGGAAGCTGATACCAAAAATTTCGAAAAAGCAAAAACCAGCCTGTCCAAAGCTTATGATCAATACACCATCATCGCCGATCAGCAGAAGCTCAGCTCCATGGGGCTGACGGCTGGCCAAATCGCGATGAAGCTGAGTCCGCAGCGTGAACGTCCGGTTCTCACCGAGATCCAGGTCGATAACAAGGACTACAAGGTATATATTGAAACAGACAGCAAGCAATATAAGAGCATTGACGACATTTCCAATGAAACCGTCACATCGCCGCTTGGCATGAATGTACCGATCAAGGATGTCGCCAAGGTTGAAAAAGGCACATCCCCGGATACGATCACGCGTACCGACGGCAAAATGGTCGTCAACGTCACGGCCAACATCGTGTCTTCGAACGTAGGTCAGGCTTCCTCGGACCTGCAGAAGCAAATTGATAAAATCATCAAGCCGGACGGCGTAGAAATCAAGTTCGGCGGTACAACCGAGCAGATTAACGACACCTTTACGCAGCTCGGCCTGGCTATGGCAGCAGCCATCGCCATCGTCTACTTCGTGCTCGTCGTTACCTTCGGCGGCGGACTGGCGCCGTTCGCGATCCTGTTCTCCCTGCCGTTCACGATCATCGGCGCCCTCGTCGGCCTGTGGATCGGCGGCGAAACGCTGAACGTATCGTCGCTCATGGGCGCACTGATGCTGATTGGTATCGTCGTCACCAACGCCATCGTCCTGATCGACCGCGTTATTCACAAAGAACGCGAGGGCTTGTCGACGCGCGAAGCGCTGCTTGAAGCAGGCGCAACCCGTCTCCGTCCGATCCTGATGACGGCTCTGGCCACCATTGGAGCCCTGCTCCCGCTGGTGTCCGGACTTGAAAACAGCGCGGGCATCATCTCCCGCGGCCTCGGCATTACCGTTATCGGCGGCTTGATCAGCTCCACGCTGCTCACGCTCGTCATCGTTCCGGTCGTGTACGAGTTCCTGATGAAATTCCGCAGACCTAAAACGGAAGACTAAGCCCTTTCGCTTCGTCTTCGCTCGGAAGCTCTATGAACAAAAAGGACCCGCTTCTCCCGATGGGAGCATAGCGGGTCCTTTTGTATTATCCTTCATGAAGGCCTGATTTCCCTTTGCCGACGGCCACCCTTAAACACCAAACTCAAAAGGATAAACCAGAAAGCAAATAAGGCGAAATCGATCAGCCACTTCCATACGTTTCCTTGTACATGGGCATACGTGAAAATCAGCATGTCAAACAGCTTGGATAAAATATAGGCTGCGAGCACCAAAATAAGATTCCGAAACATCCCCATCCTCCCACAAACATACTAACATTCCATATATTAACTATATATGATAGGGAAAGATTCAACAATATCAGGCATAAAAAAGCGAATGTCCGTGGGGACATTCGCTTACACATACAGATTGCCTATAGAATTACGCCAGTTCCTTCCGCAGCATACGCAGCATCTTCAGGTCATACGGAATAAATTCTCCGATAATCCGCCCAATTTCGCGGTACAGCGTCGTTCGAGCAAGTGCGGTCAACTCAGCCGAAAATTTAGGCGTCCACAGCATAAGATGGTTTTCCAGGAAATCGATCTGCGTGTCCAGCCACATCAGCTGGCACTCCGGCAGACCCTGCGCGTCATCCATATGCTCTCCCGCCACCGCAATAAATTCAAGCTCGATCGCCAAATGGTCATCCTTCTCGCTGCGCAGCTTATTAAATACGATGCCGCAGCCTGCGTAAGCTTCGCGAATCTGCCGGACGCAGCGCTGCCCGCTGCGCTCATCCGTCATGCGGTACACGCTCTCGCATACGCTCGGCAAAAGTGCGTCCGGTCCGGCGAAAAGCCGCTCATATTCCTTGGTTTCGGCTTCGCATGCCCCGGTCAGCTCGGAAGGCTTCAAAGCGCCCAAATATTCCTGCAGCTGCCGTCCTCCCTCGGTCAGGGCCATCTCCTCGCGCAGCTCGGCCTGCCGCTGCCACGGAGCCATCTGCGACAAGCACGGCGGTTGTTCCAGAAAATCGATCAGCAGCTGGTATACCCAGCCTCTCCCTTCCAGCCAACGGGTCGCCTCCACGGTGTCCAGCATCTTTTCCACAGTCGTCGTCATCGCTGAGTCCTCCTTAATCAAAGTCCATATCATAATTGTCTCCATCCTTACGGTTTGAACGAAGGGAAAGCTTCATTCAATCCATACATTTAGACAAGATCACGCTTTCATGTTTCTGATTTAACCTTATCTTAATTCTAAAACCGTATATGTGATATTATTCACATCTTTTGGCGAAACGGCAAGCGATATTTCAAATTTTAAAGGAATGTTCATATTTATTTAAAAGGAAGCGCGCGTCAGCGCCCTTCCTCTTCCTCCATCTGCTTCCGAATAGCCTGCGTGTAATCCTCCGGGCTGTTCATGTTAAAGAACGCATGTCCGGCATCCATTCCTGTCGCCTGCGCTACCTCTTCCTCCGCAATGTACCGCACCTGAAGACGTTCAAGCCAATCGGTCATCCGCAGCCTCCCCGTGTTCAAAGACTCCTCGAGCGCAGGAAGCGAACTGATATGATACGCGGCGAGCAGAGGCTGCACTCTCCCCTTCTCCATGGGAATTACGGCCTGCCACTCCCCCTGCCCTGCAGGAAGGGTCGCCGCGTCTTCCAGCACTTTGGTCTGAAGAAGGCGGAACAACTCCGGCGTTACAAAGGGCATATCGCAGGCCGCTACCATGATCCATGGCGTATCGGCCGCGTGCAGCGCGGCATGAATGCCGGACAGCGGGCCCATTCCCGGATATCGGTCCGGTACGATCTCGCAGCCGAACTCCAGGTAAGCATCACGGTCATTGGCTGCAATCAGCACGTTCTGTACCGCTGCGGACATGGCACCGATGATCGTCTCCAGCACCTTCTCCCTGCCGATCGCGAGCAGCGCTTTATTTTCGCCCATCCGGCTCGACCGGCCCCCTGCCAGCACGACACCCGTGATTTCGATTTCTAGCATGGAATCACATCCTTGTTCAAACATTTATTGGATTACTCCGTATTCGGCGATCTTCCGTCATGATCCGTTTAAAAAAACCGCAAATGGATACTTTAACAATTATTGGTTTGTATCCCTTTTCAACAAATGATAAAGTGAGATTGGTAGCTTTAAAAAGCCACTGTCGATTTGCATTCGGTCGGAAAGGAATGTGCAACGTGCAGGATCCTGTAAAGAAACAGTCCAAGCTGCTGCCGCTAAAGGCATTCAACTTTTTAATCTACGGCACGATGGTGATCTTCACCAGCTTTTTTCAATTATACCTGCAGGACGCGGGCATGAACAAACTGGAAATCGGCAGCTTGATGGCGCTGGGGCCCTTTGTGTCCCTGATTGCGAATCCCTTCTGGACATTTTGGAGCGACCGCCTGCAAAATACGAGGCGCATTTTGCTGTTCATGATGACCGGTACCCTTTTGCTCATCCAATTCGTGTTTCATGCGGGTACGTATAATATGATTTACTTGGCGATGATCCTCTTTTTCTTCTTTCAGAGCCCGCTCTTCGCGCAGAGCAACACGCTGATCCTGGGATATATTGCAGACAAGCCGCAGCAATTCGGAAGCTACCGGAACTGGGGCTCCATCGGCTGGGCGGTCATTGCCGTTTCTGCCGGTCTCCTGATCGACCAGGTCGGCATTTCGCGCCTGTCCTATCTCGTTACCGGCATCCTGCTGCTTGCGATCGGCACGGTTCTGCTGCTTCCGCCGCTGAAGGCCGCGTCGGAAACGCCGCCGATTCGCCTGAGGGGCTTCGGCAAAATCGCCATTAACCGCTATTTCGTCGCGTTTATTCTGCTTGGCATTCTGGTCTCCGTGCCGAATGTTATGAATAACACGTTCATGTCGCTGTATATCACCGAGCTTGGCGGCTCCAAGACGATGGTCGGTCTGGCCATGTTCCTGTCGTCCTTTCTCGAAGTCGCCGTACTCTTCTTGTTCCACCGCTATCTCAAGCGTTCCCTCGCCACGCTGATCGGCTGCCTGGCCATTGTGAGCGTGCTCTTCTGCGTGCGGTGGCTGCTCATGGCAAGCGCGACGCAACCGCTCGAGGTGGCGCTGATTCAAATCATGCACTGCATTACCTTTGGCGGATACTTCTATGTCGGCACGCAAGTCGTCAGCCAGCTGGTGCCTCCGCTTCACCGCGCCTCGGCGCAGTCGGTGTTCACCTTGACCTGGGGCGGCATCTCGGGCATGATCGGCTGCCTGGCCGGCGGCTGGCTGTTCCAGAACTTCGGCGGCGAGGCCATGTACAATATGGGCTTCATGCTCGCGATATTCGGTGCAGCCGGCTTCGGCATCATGTGGTATTGGCTGCGGGTACAAGGGCATCACCCGAAGACCGGAGCGCCGGAAGACGAGCTTGAAGAGCTGCTCGAGGAATATCACGAATAGCAAAAGCCAGTCCGAAGAGAGAATGGTCTCCTCGGACTGGCTTTTTTATATCATCAGAAAGTATGAACTACAGAGCTATTGCTTCCTGATATTGCAAGCAAAGCTTCCGCTTATCGCGGCCCTTTCTTCCGTGAAAATACGTCGATAGACGTTTTTCTTCCTGCGATGCAGCCAAGACGTTTGGCCGCCTGCTTATTTCGGAAGCTGGAATGAGCTCTTCATGGATACGATCAGATTAAAGACCGGTTTTCCCGGTTCCGAATACTTCGGATCCACGTTAAAGTAGCCGTGGCGGAAGAACTGGAATTTATCCTGCGGGTTCGCTTCCTTCATCTCCGGTTCCACGAATCCTTGTAAAATTTCCAGGGAGTTCGGATTGATTTCGTCCAGGAACGATTTCTCGACCTTCTCTATTTCCTCCGTGCCTTCCTCTGCCTCAGCGGCTTCGTCTTCCTTAGGCTTGATCAGCGGCTCGTAAAGGCGGAATTCCGCCGGTACGGCGTGGGAAGCCTCCACCCAGTGAATCGTCCCCTTCACCTTGCGGCCGGTAAAGCCGGTACCGCTCTTGGTTTCAGGATCATAGGTGCAGTGGATCTCCGTCACGTTGCCGTCCGCATCCTTGATGAAATCGTTGCACTTGATGAAGTAGGCATTTTTGAGGCGGACCTCATTGCCCGGGAAGAGGCGGAAATATTTGTTCGGCGGGTTCTCCATGAAATCGTCCTGCTCGATGTAAATCTCGCGCGAGAACGGAATTTGACGGCTGCCCATGTCCGGATTCTCCGTGTTGTTCTCCGCTTCCAGCCATTCGACCTGGCCTTCCGGATAATTCGTGATCACGACCTTAAGCGGCTTCAGCACGGCCATGGTGCGCGGCGCCTTCAGCTTCAGGTCCTCCCGCACGAAATGCTCCAGCATTTGCAGGTCGATCAGCCCCTGGCTTTTGGAAATGCCTGTCTCATACACGAAGCTGCGGATCGCTTCCGGCGTATAGCCGCGGCGGCGAAGTCCGGAAATCGTCGGCATGCGCGGGTCGTCCCAGCCATCCACGATGTTCTCTTCCACGAGCAGCTTCAGCTTGCGCTTGCTGGTGAGCGTCTGTGCCACATTCAGGCGTCCGAACTCATATTGATGCGGCGTGCTCGGCATTTCGCATTCCGCGATGACCCAATCGTAAAACGGACGCTGATCCTCGAACTCCAGCGAGCACAGGGAATGCGTCACGCCCTCGATGGCATCTTCCAGCGGGTGGGCGAAGGTATACATCGGATAGATGCACCACTTGTCTCCCGTATTATGGTGGGCCACATGGGCGATCCGGTAAATGACCGGATCACGCAGATTGATGTTCGGCGAGCTCATGTCGATTTTGGCGCGGAGCACCTTTTCGCCGTCCTTGAATTCGCCTGCGCGCATGTTGCGGAACAGCTCCAGGTTCTCCTCGACGCTGCGGTCGCGGTAGGGGCTGTTAGAGCCCGGCTCGGTCAGCGTGCCGCGCGTTTCGCGGATTTGATCGGCGCTTTGGTCGTCCACATACGCTTTGCCTTTTTGGATCAACAGCTCGGCCCGCTTGTACATTTCTTCAAAATAATCCGATGCGAAGCGTTTCTCCGCCCAATCGTAACCCAGCCACTTTACATCTTCCTCGATCGATTTAACGAATTCCACGTCTTCCTTGATCGGGTTTGTATCGTCAAAACGGAGATTCGTCGATCCGCCGAATTCCTGTGCAAGCGTAAAGTTAATCCAGATGGCCTTGGCATGTCCGATATGCAAATAACCGTTAGGCTCCGGCGGAAAGCGGGTAATCACTTTCTGGACTTTGCCGGACTCCAGGTCATCTGTAATTACGTTTTTAATAAAATTGGAGGGGGTGCTTGGTTTCTCCACAGTAATCAACCTTTCATCCTGAATGTTGTCCGCCCGTCATAGAATGAAACGATGCAGTTTCCTTCTCCACTCTACATCTATTCTGTATAAGCGTGTTTCATTTAAATATACCTGTAATAGCCGGATAGTTCAATCATTCGGACTTTTTACGCTTTGACGGAAAGCCAGGGGATAGGGTAGCATGGAAACGATAACCATCAAGCGCGGCAAACCGCATCTTCCCATCCTCCATAGAAAGAAGGTCTGAAATTATATGTTTACATATCCTTTGGACGATCATATTGAGCTGAAGCCGCTGGCGCTGCAGCATACCCGCCCGCTGTTCATCCTGACCAACCGTTCGCGCGATACGCTGCGCGAATGGCTTCCCTGGGTGGATGCGATCACGGAAGTGGAGCATACCGCAAGTTTCGTCAGAAACGCCGTCAAACAGGGCGCCGAGAACGGTGCCATATCGGCGGGCATCTGGGTGGACGGCGAGCTTGCGGGCCTGATCAGCTTCCATGAGATCAGCTGGCATAACCGTTCGGTCAGCATCGGCTACTGGCTTGGGCAGGAATATGTGGGCCAGGGCATCATGAGCAGCGCCTGCCGGGCGTTCGTGGATTACGCGCTGATGGACCTGGATCTGAACCGCGTCGAAATCCGCTGCGCCACGGGCAACCAGCGCAGCCGTGCCATACCCGAAAGACTAGGCTTCGTGCTGGAGGGAATCGTCCGCGAAGCCGAGCGGCTGCCGCAGGGCTATGTGAACCACGCGATCTACGGCATGACCCAAAGCGACTGGAAGCTGCTGCGCTAACCGCGGCGGCACGCCAAAAAAGGGCGCTCTACACGGCATGAAAGCCGTAGAGCGCCCTTTTCCTATGATGATGCCCGTCTTCCGGGTCCATTCCCATGAACGGTACCGGATTTACAGCCGGGAGGCCGACGATCCTTCCTGCAGCCACTCGGTAAACGATGCCTTCACGTTCGGCGCCAGCGCGTCGACTTCCAGCATTCGTTTCAACGTCTCCCGGTCCGCCTGGCGCTTGCCCAGCGCCTGCTGCTCCAGGACGGAAGCCACCGGCACCCGCATCGGATGGGAGGAACGCTTCACAATGGCGGAATCCTTGCTCAGGCGCCCTTCCTGCAGAACGCGCAGGTAAAAGCCGCTGTACCCGGTATCCAGCACCCGTGCCGGAAAATCCTTGACGGCATGCTTGCTCGATATTTTGAAGCAGGGAAACCGCGGCTGGCTCACCTGAACGATGACTTCTCCGATCTCGAAGATGTCTCCGATGCACACTTCCGTCTCCAGCAGACCGGTCACCGTCAAATTTTCGCCGAATGCGGAGTAATCCAGCTTTTTGTCCAGCTGTTGTTCCCAATAAGCATAATGCTCGTATGGATAAACACAAACAGCCTTGTCGGGTCCCCCGTGATGCTTCAGATCCGCCTGGCCGTCTCCGTCCATCTGCGTGATGCCGACGAACACCTCTCCCGGAGCGGGATACTTGTATATGCCTGTCGTCAGCGGCTTGCCCAAATATTCTACCGTGATGGGCTTGCCGACATTGACGGACACGATACCGTACTTCTCCTCCATTCCTGATCAGTCCCTTGTATGTATTTTTAACAACCATCATACCAAAGGGAGACCGGTCAGCTCAAAAGGAATTTACGAAAGATGATGCCAGGCAACACTCACTTCATGTGTTCTATGTGATAAATCGGTCCATTTGTAATTACAGCGCTTCGACGAGACCGCCGTCGATCACCAGCGTGCTGCCGGTAATATACGTGTTCACGCCGGAAAGCAGGAAAACGACAGCCTTGGCGAATTCTTCAGGCTCACCGTACCGGCCCAGCGGAATTTCACGCAGCGACTGCTCCTTCATCTCTTCCGCCGAGATGCCCTTGGCCTCCGCCTTGCTGGCGTCCAGCTGCTTGATGCGGTTCGTGGCGATGCGTCCCGGCGCGACGGTGTTCACGAGAATGTCATACTGGGCAAGCTCCTGCGACAGCGTCTTGCTCATGCCCGCGACGCCCGTGCGGAACGTATTGGAGAGAATCAGCCCCGGAATCGGCTGCTTGATCGAGCTCGACGTCAGGTTGACGATATGGCCGCCCTTCTCCTTCATATGCGGCAGCGCGCAGCGGATCGTGCGGACGTAGCTGAGCAGATTCAGCTGGAACGCCTTTTCCCAATCCTCGTCCGTGAACGATTCGAACGTACCAGCCGGCGGTCCGCCGGCATTATTGACCAGAATGTCGATATGTCCGAACGTTTCGGCCGTGTACCGGATGAGCCCTTCCACTTCATGCGGAATCGTAATGTCCGCCGCGTAATATTCGACCTTTCCGGTACCCAGCTGCTGCAGCTCCTGCTGCACGGCTTCTAGCTTGTCGTCGCTGCGGCTGCTGATCATGACATCTGCGCCCTCCTTCACAAGCTCTGCGGCAATCGCTTTGCCGAGCCCTTGGCTGGAGGCGATGACCAGCGCCTTTTTGCCTTGAAGATGCAAGTCCATTATGACAACCCCTTTTCGTCGTGATGATATAAAAAGTATACCGTTTATTTGTTCATTTGAAATGCAACGATGTTCCCTAAACAAAAAGACACAGATAACCAACATTACACCTTTTTGACCCGGGACAAACAGGAAATTTATACTAATTCGCTTCGGGCCGCTTGTTATGAAAAAGGACCTTCACCAGGTGAAAGTCCTTCTGTTCACTCTATTCATCTAAGCATAAGTCCGTCACGGCAAAATATCAAATGCAGGTCCATCCGCCATCCAATCAGGCTTTTCGGCACGTTCCGTGCCTTCCAGAAAAAAGCTCATCCAGATTTCATCGGCAAACTCGCCGTCGATCCTATATTCGTCCATCAGCCGGCCTTCTTCCATAAACCCGCATTTGCGGTAAAAAATAACCGCGCCCGGATTGGTCGAGAGCACGCGTAGCCGCAGCTTGCGCATTCCCTGCTGAGCTGCCCATTGCTTGGCTGCCCGGATCAGCCTTGTGCCGACTCCTTCGCGCTGATACAGCGGATGAACGGCGATGTGGATCTCGTACACATGACTGTTCCCGGCAAGATTCGTCGGATGCCGGAAACCGACATAGCCGCACAGGACGCCGTCCACCTCGGCCACGAGCTGCGATGCCGGAGGGCAGTGCAGGAGGAAATCCTCCCGTGTCGGCCAACAGAGCGGCTCCGGAGCGGTCCGTTCCGTCCATACCAGCGCGTCGATATTCATCAGCGCCTGCGCATCCTTGATTTGCGATGGTCTGATCGTGAATGTCTGCTGCTGAAGCTTCATGGATTCAACACCTCTACTTATATCAAAAACGGCGTTCGTTCAACCGCTTATGGACTCGGCCAGCGAACGTTCCGCCGCACGGTTGCGTATCGAATGAATAATAAAGAAGGCAACGGCTACGACCGCAATAACGATGGAGAGCCATGCCACCGGATTCAGCCCTCCCTGGTCATATAGTATGCCCATGAAGTATGGCCCTACCATGCGGCCGAGCGCGGTCATGCCGCCCGTCAGCCCGATGTAGAACGGAGCTGCCTTAAAGGCGTGATCCGAAATAAAGGCGGGCACCGCCGGCGAAATCAGCATTTCACCCAGGGTCGCAAGTACCATGGCAAGCACGAATCCCATATAGTTAGGCAGCATCAGAATGACGATATAAGCTGCCAGGTAAAAGACGCCGCTGGCCGTCATTTGCGAAGAGGATTCTTTGGCGAACCAGCGCTTGATCAGCGTCGTCACGGGTTGGGCCACGAAAATCAGAATCCCGTTCATCGTCCACAAAAAGCCGTAGGAGCTCTTGTTCATGCCTTCGGAAATAATATGCGGGGAAACCCCCGTATTCCAGATGGAATTGCCGAACCACAGAAATAGCGAGCCGAGGCCCAGATACAGATACACCCGCGTATTGCGCAGAAGCGCCGGAAGGCTTTCCTTCGCCTCGGTTTTGGTCTTCTTCTCCAGATGTACCGGTCCTTCCTGCTTGTCCAGCCGGTTCAGGTAATTCAGGAAAAACATCGCGAATACCGCAGAGGTCACGCCGTTCAGCACGAAGGTTAAATGGAAGGACACATCGGCGAGAAATCCGCTCAGCGCCGTCCCCAGCGCCACGCCGATGTTGTTGGCTACATAAATCACGTTGAACAGCTCGCCGCGCCGGTCAGCGAAGCGAAAGCCGACGAAAGCCTGGATGGCGGGCATGGAGACGGCGTTGCATAGTCCGATAAAACCCATCATGATCATATAGATCACCCAGTGGGAGCTGATAAAAGGCAGTGTAAACAGTCCCAGCGCGTTCAGTCCCAGGGAGCCCACGATCAGTCTTTTTACCCCTACCCGGTGGTATAGAGCGCCGCCCAGAAGCTGTCCGATAATGCCGCCGAAGGCCTGGATCATAACGACCAGACCCGCATCGGTCATGCTCCGTCCCAGCTCTTCAAACACGTACATGGTGGTGAGCGGCCACATCAGCGATCCACCGGCGGAATTGATCAGGCTCGCTGCGAGAAAGATTTTGACTTCCCGCGGATAGGATTGCAGAAATTTCATATATTTTTTTCTCCTGTTATGCGAATTACTAAAGAAGACATGCTGCTTCAGGATCAGTATCAAATCCGGATACAAAACCACTAAAAGCCCCTGAGGGGGCTTTTAGATTCAATTGCGGTTACATGTCCCAGAACCAGTATCTATCATAATGGCGGTCCGGGCAATAGATCTCACTGACGCTTTACCTGGACAACGGTAGAAAAGAAAGTGGCTCCGCCGCCCATGTCCGCGAGACGGTCCGAGGTCAAGCTGTTCGCCCGCTGCTTGTGGCCTTTGCCGTCCCACCATAGACCTTGGCTGATGACGGTACCCGGCAGCATTTTATCGGTCACGATGGCCTTCAGCTCCAATTGTCCCCGTTCGTTGTAGACCAAGGCCATGTCGCCGTCTTGAATTCCGCGCGCCTCCGCATCCTGCGGATGGATTTGCAGCTGGGGCTCTTTCTCCAGCCGCTGATGCTTTTCCACGTTCGCGAAGGTGGAGTTGAGGAAGTTATGGTTCGGCGGCGAAATGAACATCAGCGGATATGAATCGTCCTTGCCGGGACGCTGATTTCCGTCATAACCTTCCTTCAGCGGCATGTACTCCGGAAGCGGCGGCAAGCCGGCCTCCTGCATTTGCGCCGAATACAGCTCGATTTTGCCCGACGGCATGTTCAGCCTATCCAAATAGGCTGCCTGCGGCGTCATGTCGAGCTTCACAAACCGCTTCTCCTTCAGCGCTTCCAGCGTCACGCCGTTCAAATATGGATTTTCCGGATAATGTAATGCCCCTGCAATCATCTCTTCCTCCGTTTCGGAAAAGGCCTGCTCATCCAAACCCATCGCGCGTCCCAGCATGGCGAACAGCTCCACATTGCCTTTGGCTTCGCCCATTCTTTCGATGACGGGCTCCTGAAGCTGCACGAAATGATGCCAATACGAGCCGAAGAGCTCCGTCGTTTCAAAGGTCGACGCCGCCGGCAGCACGATATCCGCATACTTGGCCGTATCGGTCATGAACAGATCATGCACGACCGTAAACAGATCCTCCCGCGCAAATCCCGCTTGTACGCGCTCCGTATCGGGCGCCACGACCAACGGGTTGCTGCAGTATACGAAAAGCGCCTTGACCGGCTGCTCCGTCATTTCGAGCGCTTCCCCGATCCGGTTCATGTTAATGCTGCGCGCTTGCGGGTTCGGCCGCAAATCCGGCCGCTCCAAATAATCGCTGTCCATGGCGTTGTAGCCGCCATTGGTTTTGATCGCGCCGCCGCCCTTCTTCAGCCACTGACCGGTCAGAGCCGGCAGGCAGGCGATGCTGCGCACGTTCATGCCGCCATTGTCATGATGCTGAAGGCCGTTGCCGATGGCAATGAAGGATACCACTGCCTCGCCGTACATATGGGCCAGCTTTTCGATATCTTCCGCCGGCACGCCCGTGATGGCCGCAGCATGCTCAGGCGGATAGCTTTTCACATGCTCCCGCAGCTCTTCGCGGCCCAAGGTGTAGCGCTCCAGGAAAGCCTCATCCGTCAAACCGTCCCGGAACAGGACGTGCATAACGCCAAGCGCCAGCGCCGTATCCGTGCCGGGGTACAGCGGGATGAACCAATCGGCCCACTGGGCGGTACGGTTCTTGTGAACGTCAATAACCACCACCTTGGCCCCGCGCTTGCGGGCTTTCTCGGCAAATACCACCTGATGCATGTTCGTGCTTATCAGATTGCCGCCCCAAACGATGATCAAATCGGCAAATTCCGTATCCTCCGGTGACGTTCCGCCTTTAAAGCCCATTGTATATTTCCAGCCGGCATTCCCGGCAGAATTGCATATCGCCTGATCCAGGCGGCTTGCGCCCAGCGCGTTGAAGAATCGGCGGTCCATGCCATCCACGCTGAGGATGCCCATATTGCCGTAGAAGCTGTAAGGCAGAATGGATTCCGGCCCATATTCCGCGATCAGTCCCTGATACCGGCTCGTAATTTCCCGCACCGCTTCCTCCCAAGAGATCCTTGCGAATTCACCCGAGCCCTTCGGACCGGTCCGTTTGAGTGGAAACAAAATACGTTCTTTATGATAAATCCGCTCCGTCATGTTGCGGACTTTGTTGCAAATCGCTCCCTGCGTGATCGGATGGTCCGGATTGCCGGTGACCTTCACGATTTTGCCGTCTTCCTTATGCAGCAGCAGGCCGCAGGTGTCGGGACAATCCAGCGGGCATACCGCCGGAAACACGCCGTCTTTCTGCTTGATCATTCCCGCTTCACTCTCCTTTTGAATTCCCCTGATCATGTGCTCTCCTATCATCTTAATCGGAGGAAGAAAAATGCGCAAAGAAAATCGAATTATGATGTTTCATCGCCCGATTCCAGGGGTAAACAATAAACAAGAGCATAAAGCATTAGGGACGACGACTCGTTCCGCCAGCTATGCCATATCATGGACCACTCCCAAAAAATTCGCCGCGTAAAGTTTCGTTCCCCCGAACTTTATGGCGGCGAATTTTGCTTTTGAATAAATAAAGAACCAGCCGCCCCTTAAAGAGCGTGCTGGTTCTTCTGCTATCATCGCTTATCTCATGCATGCTTACGCGTTCCTGCCGGCTTGGTTTCCGCAACCTTCCGGGCTTCTGCCGGCTTGGCATTCCGCAGATAAGAGGCCCAGTAGGCCGCAGCCACAAACACGACGCCGCCAACGAGATTGCCCAGCAGCACGGGGATAAAGTTCATGAAGTAATCCCCCCATGTGAAATGGCCCGCGAAAATCGCCGCCGGAATCAGGAACATGTTGGCGACAACGTGCTGAAATCCGATGGCGACGAAGGCCATGGTCGGAAACCAAATGCCGAGAATTTTGCCGCCGAGACTGTCCGTGCCGTAACAGAGCCATACCGCGAGCGCCACAAGCCAGTTGCAGCCGATGCCCGACACGAAGGCCTGCAGGAAGCTGTCGTCCAGCTTATGCCCCGCCATATCCACCAGCTTATCCAGATAAGGGCCGCTCTCCGTCATCCCGGTGACATGCCCGAAAAAGTAAGCGACAAACAGTGCGCCGACAAAGTTGGCCGCCAGCACGAGCACCCAGTTTTTCAAAAGCTCAAGCGTCGTGATTTTTTTCGCCATCCGTGCCAGGGACACAACCATCATATTGCCGGTCAACAGCTCACCGCCCGCCAGCAGCACCAGAATGAGGCCCGTTGGAAAGACAGCTGCTCCAATGAATCCGGCGAACGAGCCCCATTCTTTCGGCGCGCTCGCGATGACGCGGATATCCAGCAAAAATCCGAGCGCGATAAACGCCCCGGCCAGAAATCCCAGCACCAGTACCGACAGCAGCGGATTATGAGCCTTCTTGATCCCCGTTTCCACGGTGAGTTCAGCAATTTGCTGAGGTTTGTATGAAGCCATAACGTCCTCTCCTTTGCATGCTCGTATGGTAGGATTCACCTTATCTAAAATTTAATCTATACAGATTTGAACGAATCAGGGATGTAAAGCCCGCCATCCGGTTTCTTATTCATTATCATTGTAAGAAATTTCAATGAGATATTATGTGAAAATTATCACATAATTTTCCGAAAAATAAATATACGGGGATATGGGCAACCAGCCATGCTCAGATCGATACGCTGATGATCCGGCCATGGCTGCAGCAAGGCGGTCCAGTGACCCTTTTTCCTCTTTACACCAATCTCAACTATGCTTAGGGCGCATACTTGAATGGGTAAAAGAATGATGGAGGTGTTGTGCGATGACAACCGTATTTGTTGCCGGAGCTCACGGGCAGACCGGAGGACGGATCGTCAGGGAGTTGGTCAAAGAGGGTTATGAGGTACGCGGTCTCGTACGGAATGAAGAGCATCGCCGTGATATGGAGGCTGCGGGAGCAACGGCTTATCTCGGCGATTTATCCGAATCCTTCTCGGAGGGACTCAAGGGGGCCGATGTCGTCATCTGCTCCGTCGGCGCAGGTGCTAAAGGCGATCCCGAGCATGTGGACCATGTCGGAACGGTGCGGCTGATCGAGCAGTGCGTGCTGGATCAAATCCCGCGATTTGTTCTGATCAGTTCCATGGGCACGACGAATCCGGAGGACATGCCGCCGTTTCTGAAGCCCTTTCTAATCGCCAAGCGCAAGGCGGAAAAGGTCCTTGAAGAAAGCGGCATGGTCTATACGATCATCCGGCCCGGGGGACTGACGAATGATCCGGGTACCGGCCGCGTCTCGGCTGCCCTGCACCTGGCGCAATCTGGCCGGATTTCCCGCGATGATGTAGCCGCAGCAGCCGTATTGTCCCTCCGCATGGAGGAAGCGCATAACCGTGCCTTCGATCTGATCGAGGGCCCCGAAACGCTGAATGACGCGCTGAGAGGTCTTAAAGGCTCGGATGAATCCGGAAGCTAGGGCGCATGCGCTGAACCCTCGGACGAGGGATAAAAAAACCAGCCCTTCCCCGCCAGATTCGCGGGATGAAAGGCTGGTTTTTCTTGTGCTGGTTTTTCTTGTGTCAGAACAATCCCGAGATCTTACCGTCCCCGTCGATGCTCATATGCTCGGCCGCCGGCGATTTTGGTAGGCCCGGCATCGTCATGATGCTCCCGGTTTGAACGACCGCAAAGCCTGCTCCGGCAGAGAGGGAAATTTCCCGCACCTGTACGGTAAAGCCCTCCGGCGCTCCCAAAAGACGCGGCTGATCCGAAAACGAATATTGGGTTTTGGCCATGCAGACGGGCACGCTGCCGTATCCCGATTTCTCGATATCCGCCAGGCTCCGCAAGGCGGAAGGTGAATACTCCACGCCGGCTCCCCGGTAGATTTCCCGGACGATGGTTCCGATCTTGGACCGGATATCCGTCTCAAGCTCATACAGCGGACGATAGCTGGAGGCATTCTCCTCCAGCAGGCCGACGAGTGCTTCCGCCAGCTCTCTTCCGCCCGTGCCGCCTTCCGCCCATACTGTGGATACGGCCGCAGGCACCTGCATCGCCCGGCATTCCCCAAGCACACGCTCGACCTCTTCCGGCAGGTCATCTGCAAAATGGTTAACGGCCACCACCGCGGGCACACCGAACTTCTTCAAGTTCTCCACATGCCGCTTCATATTGGCCAGACCCGCCGTCAATGCCTGCATATCCGGCTCATGCAGCCGGTCTTTGGCAGCGCCGCCGTTATATTTCAGCGCCTTGACCGTCACCACCAATACGGCTGCCTCCGGCTTCAGTCCGGCCTGCCTGCATTTGATGTCCATGAATTTCTCTGCGCCCAGGTCGGCCCCAAAGCCCGCTTCCGTCACCACGATCTCCCCAAGCTTAAGGGCCAGGCGCGTGCCGATAACGCTGCTGCACCCATGCGCGATATTGGCGAAAGGACCGCCATGCACGATCACCGGCGTGCCTTCGAGCGCCTGGACGAGGTTAGGCTTGACCGCATCCTTCAGCAGAATCGCCATCGCCTCGACAGCGCCAATCTGCGCAGCCGTTACAGGCTCGCCTTCCTGGCTGTAGCCGATGATCATACGTCCCAGGCGCTGCTTCAGGTCCTCTATATCCTCGCTCAGGCAAAGCACCGCCATGACTTCGGAAGCAGTCGTGATCAGAAAGCTCCCTTCCCGAACGGTCCCGTTGCCCTCGCCGAGTCCGGTCACGATCCCGCGCAGGCTGCGATCATTCATGTCCATTGCCCGCTTCCACACGATCCGCTGCGGGTTCAGCCGGAGCGCATTGCCATGATACATGTGGTTATCGATCATGGCTGCCAGCAAATTATGCGCAGACGTAATGGCATGAAGATCGCCTGTAAAATGCAGGTTGATGTCCTCGGAAGGAACAATCTGCGCCCTGCCGCTGCCCGTAGCTCCTCCCTTCATGCCGAAGCACGGTCCCAGCGAAGGCTCGCGCAGAGCGGCCACCGTCTTGTGCCCGAGCGCGTTCAGCGCCTGCGCGAGGCCGATCGTCGTGAGCGTCTTCCCTTCCCCTGCCGGTGTCGGGTTCATCGCGGTGACCAGCACCAGCTTGCCGTCCTTGCGCGATTTCACGCGCTCATATAATGAGGGGCTTAACTTCGCCTTATAGCGGCCATACAGCTCCAGTTCTTCTTCCTCTACACCGATCAAACCTGCAACTTCCATGATTGGCTTCATGACTTGATCGTACCTCCTATGTACTCATATTCATTTGAAAAAGAGTCTGCCGCTTCGGACAGACCCTTGTGCCTTCTATGTGACTTCGATGACAGGATAAATCCGCTCTTATTTGAGCAGCTGTTCAATGGCGCCTGTCATCGTTTCCGGAGCTTCCTTCGGCTCGAACCGGGCGACAACCTCGCCGCTGCGGTTCACCAGAAACTTCGTAAAGTTCCACTGGATATCGCTGTTTCCGTCTCCGGGCTGCTGCTCCTTCAGATAAGTGAAGAGCGGATGGGCATTCTCCCCATTAACGTCGATTTTCGCGAAAACAGGGAACGATACCCCGTAATTCAACTGGCAAAAGGATGCCGCTTCTTCGCTGCTGCCAGGCTCCTGCCCGCCGAATTGGTTGCATGGAAATCCGAGAATCTCCAGTCCCTGCTCCCGGTAACGGTCATAAAGCTTTTGCAGATCGCCATACTGCGGTGTGAGCCCGCATTGGCTGGCGGTATTGGCAATGACCAGCACCTTGCCCTTGTAATCCTCAAGAGATACTTCCTTGCCCGCCGTTGTGGCGGCTGAAAATGAATAGACGGACATTTCCATTCCCCGCTTTCTTGAAAATAGTACCCGTTTATTTTCCCGGGCTTGGCTTTGGCTTTTGAACGAGTTTTACGCTCTCTTCCATCATACACCAGTGATATGCAAGTGCAAGTTTCCTTACTTCCTTACTCCTGGGTTCAGCCTTTATTCGAAAGCCCAAAAGCTTCGGCCATCAGCCGGAAGGACTTCACCTTGTCTTCAAACCGGTGGATGATGCTGGCGATCATCACTTCATCCGTCCGGTACTCCTCGCACAGGCTTTCGATCTTGCGCTTGATCTGCGCGGGAGAGCCGACGATCATCCGTTTGCGGTTCTCCTGCATCCGCATGCGGTCATAGGGAGAGTAAGGATAGTTCATTGCCCGTTCAACCGAAGGCGTGCCGCCGGAAGCACCGCCCTTCTCCAGCAGCAGCAGGGATAAATCCATACTGGAGGCCAGCCGGTTCGCCTCTTCCTCCGTTTCCGCGCAGACCGCAAAAATGGCCAGGAGCGATCTGGGCTTATCCATCACCGCGGACGGGATGAAATGGTCTTGGTACCACCGCATCGCATCCGCCCCGCCGGAGCCGTTGATAAACTGGGCGAAGGCAAAGCCGGTGCCCTGCTGGGCCGCAATGCCCGCACTGCCCCCGCTGGAGCCGAGCATCCACATTTCCGGGACGGTACGGACCAGCGGCGTAGCCAGCAGTCCGGACAGCGGATGCGACGGGCTGAGCGTATCCGTCAGATAGGCGCTTAAATCGGCGATCTGCTCGGCATAGCGGTCCACATTCCGCATCTTTCCTTCCTGAAGAGCCCGCGTCGCGAGCGGCATCCCGCCCGGAGCTCTCCCCAGGCCGAGGTCGATGCGCCCCGGATACAAGCCTTCGAGCACGCGGAAGTTCTCGGCCACCTTATAGGAGCTGTAATGCGGCAGCATCACGCCCCCGGAGCCGATGCGGAGGGTAGAAGTGATCGCGGCCAGATGCGAAATCAGAACCTCCGGGCTTGTGCCGGCCAAATTCGGGGAAAAGTGATGCTCCGATACCCAAAAGCGGTGATAACCCATGCGTTCGGCTTCCTGGGCCATCCGGCCTGTTTGGGCCAGAGCCTCGACCGGCGAGCTTCCTTCCGATATGGTCGATTGATCCAAAATGCTAAGTTTGATCATATGGCGTCAAGACCTTTCTTTTATAGAATCTGAGAATACGGATCCGGGTTCATTGCATATTGATTGGTTCCCTTCCTGCCGGAACCCCACTTGTTAGCAACATTCGAACAGAAGCATCCTTTATTGTAGTCTATGAGGCGTTCGGCAATGAATTCCCGGCAAAAATTCGATGGAAGTCCAAGTAAAAAACCGGGAGCGCCCCTTGCAGGGCGATCTCCCGGTATTCTGATTGTGTGCGTTTATCCTCTGCGGCCTGAACCGCCGCGGCGGCCGGTTGAAGAGCCGCGTCCACCCCTGCTGCCCTGCGCAGGCGATTCGCTGCGGCCTTGGCTGCGTCCGCCGGACGCGCCGCGTTTGGCGCCTCCGCCTGACCCGGCGCGCCCCTGGTTGCCGCGTCCCTCGCCGCGGCGTCCGCCTGCGGATGGACGGCCTTCCTTGCCGCGTCCGTCTTGATCCTTCCGTCCGCCGCTCTTGCCGGCATGGCCGGAAGCGGAACGTGAAGGACTTCTGGTTTCGACGATGGCGCCATCCTTCTCATAGCGGCGGCGTTCAATCGTGTATGAGATGCCCTGCTCGATCCGCTGCAGCTCTCCCTTGTCCCTCGGGGAAGCGAGCGTAATGGCCATCCCCTTCTCCCCGGCACGGCCGGTACGGCCGATCCGGTGGATGTAGCTATCCACTTCATGCGGAATATCGTAGTTGAATACATGGGTCACGCCTTCCACGTCCAGACCCCGCGCCGCAACGTCGGTCGCGACCAGAATCTGCAGCTTGGCCTCCCGGAAACGCTTCATGACCTGCTCCCGCTTCGCCTGCGACAAGTCGCCATGCAGCTCGTCAGAAGCCAAGCCCAATTCAAGCAGTGCCGAATTCAGCGTGGATGCCCGCCGTTTCGTGCGGCAGAAGACGATCGCCAGATACGGCCGGTAGGTCTCGATCATCGATATAAGCGCCTGCTGCTTGTTACGGTCCGAGACCTCGACCACCAGCTGGCGGATATGCTTCAGCGGCACCGGCGAGTTCTCCACCTTGATCGTGACATCCACGGCATCCCGCGTATAGAAGGAAGCGAGCTGCTTCACTTCCGCCGGCATCGTGGCCGAGAAAAGCAGCGTCTGCCGCTTGTAAGGAAGCGCCTGAATGATCGTCTCCACCTCGTCCAGGAAGCCCATATGCAGCATCTGATCCGCTTCGTCCAGCACGAGCGTCTTCACGCCGCCAAGCTCCAGCGTGCCGCGGCGCAAATGGTCGTTAAGGCGTCCCGGCGTTCCGATAATCAGATGCCGTCCCCCCTCCAGCTTGCGCAGCTGCTTGTCCACGTCCTGGCCGCCGTAAACGGCCAAAATCCGGATTTCCGTACCATGCGCCAGCTTCCGCGCTTCCTCCGTGATCTGAAGCGCCAACTCGCGCGTAGGCGCGATGATCAGCGCCTGTGGAAAGGGCCGGGAAGGATCCAGCTTCTGCATGATCGGCAGCAGGAAGGCAAGCGTCTTCCCCGTTCCGGTCCGCGCGCGGGCTATAACGTCCCGATCTGCCAGAAGCAGTGGAATCGTCTCCTCCTGTACAGGGGTCGGAACAGCGATTCCGTTCTCCTTCAGCGTTTTAACCCACGGCGCTTGCACGCCGAGCTCTAAGAAATTTGGCAAAACATCCACCTCATTAGTTCTATTTCGATTTCAGGATCTTTTCATCCCGTATATGCATGTTAAAAAGTTATCTTACCATAAGAGTCCGGTCAAAGGGCAATCATTTATTTTTAAAATTTCCCCGATTTAAAGATCGCATAGAGCAGCCACAGCACCATCAGAAAAGCGACCCCGAACCCGATCCCGATGACAGGAAAATGCCACAGGATCGAGGACTGGCTGTTCAGCGAAGAGCCGATGATCAGGCCGACCATAATGATGCTGAACGCGAGCAGCACGATGCTGAAGGACAGCCTGTTGCTGATTTGATCCAGCTTGCGCATCAGCGATTCCAGCTCAGGCAGACTGATCTCCACTTTCAGCTTGCCGCGGCTGAGGAGCGCCGACAGATG
This sequence comes from Paenibacillus chibensis, assembly GCF_004001045.1. Lineage (GTDB taxonomy): Bacteria > Bacillota > Bacilli > Paenibacillales > Paenibacillaceae > Paenibacillus_AQ > Paenibacillus_AQ chibensis. The sequence goes on along the minus strand of NZ_BIMK01000005.1, from coordinate 124,095 downwards.
CTTGGCCTGCCCGGGCAGATCCATCAGCGCTTCAACCAAGCCTGCCGCGCCTCCAAGCAGTTTGGTACGCAGGCGGCGGGGGCTGAAGCGTTCCTTGATAAGCTTACGCCCGAAGGGCTCTGCCATATCGACAATGCTTAGGGCGGGATCCAGCTTCTGAATCACGCCCTCCATCGTCAGCAGCGCCTTGCCGAGCAGGCTTAGATCCGGCGGCATCACGATCGCGTGCCGCTGCGCCACGCCGAACAGGTCGGTCAGTGCCCGGCCGATGCCGATGTCCGCAAACGGAATATCGTAATACTCGGCCTGCAGGATATCCAGATCCCGGCGCAGCGCTGCCATGTCATGATCTTCCGGAAGCAGCCCCAGATGAAGAATCGCCCGGATCATGCTGTCGGTATTTTTCCGCATCAGCGCGATGATCAGTTCGGACAAATGATCCTTGATATCCTCGCTGAGCCGTCCGACCATTCCGAAATCCAGGAAGGCCAGACTGCCGTCCTTTTGGACCAGCAGATTGCCCGGATGCGGATCGGCATGGAAGAACCCTTCTATAAATATCTGATGCAGCATTGCGTTTACGAACCGCTCCGCGATGAGCTTCAGGTTAAAGCCTGCTTTCGCAAGCTCCGCCCTCTGTCCCAGCGTCACGCCTTCAACGTACTCCATCGTCAATACGCGGGAGGATGTATACTGCCAGTAGATTTGCGGAATAAAAATATGGGCGTCATGCTGAAATTGCAGCGCGATTTTTTCCGTGTTGCGTCCTTCCCGGCTGTAGTCCATTTCGGCCAGCAGCGATTTCGAGAACTCATCCGCGAGTCTGCTCATCTGGTAACGCTTGGCCCAGACCCAGCGTTTCTCCGCCAATTGGGTCAAATCTCTCAAAATGCCCAAGTCCCGGGTAATCGTCTGCAGCGCGCCGGGCCGCTGGATTTTGACCGCGACCTCTTCACCCGATTGCAGCCGGCCAAGATGAACCTGCCCGATCGAAGCCGCCGCGACCGGAGTTTCGTCAAACCTTGCGAACATTTCCTCCACGGTTGCATCCAGATCTTCCTCCAGAATACTCCTCGCCGCCTCTGATGAGAAAGGAGGCACCTGGTCCTGCAGCTTGATCAGCTCCTGGATGATCGAATCCGGAAGCAGATCCGAGCGCGTACTGGCCAGCTGCCCCAGCTTAACAAAGGTCGGACCAAGGTCCTCCAGCACCAGCCGGATGCGCTCCCCGAGCGTTTTCGTTTCAATCGCCTCATGCGTAACCCAGCGCCGGGGCAGGGACAGTACCTGGAACAGCCCCAGCTCCTCCACCATGTAACCAAAGCCATGACGCATGAGCGCCATGGCGATTTCCCGGTAGCGTCCGGTATGCCTGATCTTAACGGCCATCTTTACAAGATATCCGTTACGCCGTCCGTCTCCGGACCTTTTTGTTCCCCTGTCCCTTCAAGCTCGGCAATTCGCTTCTCAAGCGTCGCGATGCGCAGCTCCAGGCTCGCTACATCCTTCTCGGAAGGGACATGAAGTTCTGTCAGAATACGCTGGATTTGTTCGCGCAAAAAATCCTTGAACTGCGACTTTTCCTCTTCGCCGCGTTCCACAAGCCGTTCGATCAGATCCTTGGATTCTGAAGGAGCAACCTCGCCCCGTTTAACCAGATCGTCGACGGTTTTTTCGATTTTCTCCTTGCTGACCATGGTAAGACCCCAGCCTAACGAAATAGCCTTCTTCAACAGATCACTCATGATTATTCCCTCCCAAGCTATATTTTTCCTTATTATACCCTGAAAGCCCCACCAATATGAAATCGTCCGGGATCAGCCCGGCAAATGGGCTGCCCACTGGGCTGCCTGCAAAATCAGCTGACGGATCTGCGGATGCTTGAAGGTCGCTTCATGGTGGCCCGGCATAAAGAATACGACTCTTCCGAGCCCATAATTATGCCTCCAGGCCGCCGGATGCCAGGTATCGCTGTCTTCCTTCTTGTATTCGAGCAGCACCTTTCGTTCCGTGAACGGACTCATCTCGAGCTGGAAAGGCTCTTCCGCCAACTCGAAGGGCTCAATGCCATCCGTGATGAAGTGATCGCCGCAGGTCCGGAAGGACAAGGGCTGCATCGGACCGTTCCCGTCATAACGTCCTCCCATTAGCTGAGCCAGCTCATAACGCCGGTTACCCAAAGAAAGGCCATTGTGAATCACCAGCAGGCCTCCTCCCTGACTGACATACGAAAGCAGTCCCGATGTCTGATGTCTCGATACCTGCTCATCCCAAAGGTCGAAATAGCAGATACACAGATCAAAGGGCTTCAAATGCTCCAGCAGCAGAAGGTTTTTGTTCTCGCTGCACTGTACCGAAATGACATCGTTTAGAATATGGCTGATCTGAGCGTCGATCCCTTGCAGGGGATGAAATTTGGGGTGCGTGTAGTCCCCCAGCAAAATGCTCTTTTTGTTATACATCATCGATTCCTCCTTTTGTGCGCACCGTTCGTATCTTCGGATTATGGATAGCATTCCTCATTTTCAAATCGATTAAAAATTACTCTTTCGCCAACCCTATAGAACTAACGATTTTGAATCCCAATCCATGATTTTCATGTGGATACTAAAAAAAACGTCTGACGACGTTCCTCACCATGCCTATGTGTTGAAAAAGGGATGCCGGATCGCATCCCTTCCGTGTCGTCTTGCCTACAGCCGTTCCATTTGAAAATAACGGGCCAGCTCGACCAGCATGCTGCCCATCCGCTCGTCTTCCGGCGGATATACCACTCTCGTGATGCCTTCCTCGAGCAGCGCCTGAGCCGTGATTTTACCGACAGCCGCTGCCGTTACGGGTCCCTGAAAGGCTTCAACCATTTCATCCAGCTTGTCCACGCTGCGGGCATACTCCGACAGGTTGCGTACCTGAGGAGCGCTCGTAAAGGCTGCCGCATCGATCCGGCGCTGAAGAATGTCGTCCAGAAGCTGTTCCAGCTGCCCGGGCTCCGGCGGAATGTGCTGGTACGGCAGCACCCTGCGCACATGGGCACCTTGTTCCAGCAGCCAGGCTTCCAGGCGCGGCGCCGGATCGCCATGAAGCTGGAGCACAACATCACTGCCCTGAAGCTCATATTCCGCGAGACCGCGGATCAATCCGGAGGTGCTTCCGTCGTCATCGCGGACAAGCGGGACAAGCCCTCTTTTCTTGAGCGCGTTGACGGTTTTATAACCCCGCGCGGCAATCGAGGACTTCCGCAGCGCTTCGAGAAAGTCTTCTTCCATCCCCATATCGGCCGCAACGCCAAATAACGCATCCAGTCCCATACCCGTGGTCAGAATCGTCCACGCCGGCGGTGCGGCAATCCATGCCGCAAGGTCGCCGCGTACCTTCTCGCCATCAAGGAACACGGTCCCCTGAGCCGGACGGATGAGGGCGTTCCCTCCCATTTTCTCCACGATTTTAACCATGTCTTCCGCTTTGCGCGGGCCTGTTAACGCAATTGTTCTGCCCGCCAACCGATTTGCCACATCGCTTCCCCCCTGTACGAAAGCTCGCCTGTTTTGAACAGTATACTTGACGATCGCAGCAGAGGGAAAGGAATTTTACAGCGAGGCATTGGCTCTTTTCGCGATGCGATGCTTCTTACGCTGGTTGTAGAGATACTGCACAACAAAGTAGGATATAACGCCAAGCACGAGTCCGAACACGGACATGCCGATCAGCACATGCAGGCCGCCCTGCAGCAAATGCTTGAATATCGTAAAATCGCCGTGCAGCAGGTTGCGCCACGCGTGCTCTTCCACAGGCACATCCACAATTCTTTTCGGGAAGAACCATTCGCCGATCTTTTTCGCAAAAGGCAGCAGGACAATCGGCAGGAAGGTCAGCTTGCCGATCACGTTGCCGATAATGGCGGCTGGAAGCGAGCCTCCTGCCAGTCTGACGGTAGGGTAAAAAATTAAATACACAAGCGAGCCGGTTGAGATGACGATCATCTCAAGCCCGAAGCCGATCGCAAATCCGAGCGACACCTTTCTTGCACCGCCCGGCGAGCGGAATAGCTTAAGCATATTTAACCGGAGTTTACGGGAAAATTTATGGAACAGATTATGTTTCTTTCTCTTCTTTGTCATGTAATCACCCTTCATAGCCCAACACGGCGGCGAAGCCGCATGGGGAGCCGTACCACGGATGGCCGCCCTTAAGCATATTGTATCATTTTCACGCCCCTTTTTCTAACGATACTTGCGGATAGGGCGCATTCTCTTTAAGCTTTGGCAGGCCGGTGAATCGCAAAAATGAGAAGCGGCAGCACGACGATGAAGAAAAGCGCAATGACCGTCCACTCCCGGTTGAACTGAAACAGCTCGATGGAATTTTGGTAAAACCAAAATGCGCAGCTATACGCAAACAGTCCAACCGGAGCGGCCATCATTTTTCCCGACACCGATGGAATGACGGATTTCAGGCCGTAGCAGACAATATAGAGACTGATGGCCATGTTCAGCAGCACCGCCGGATACCATAATGCAACCACGAACAGGTCGAACCGGTCCAGAAAATCCGTAATGCGGAGCTGGCGGACGAGTTCATACGACGGATACATCATTCTTCCGGCAACATGGACACCGAGCAGCAGGATCGTCATGAGAATCAAAATCGTCAATATGCCCAGCGAAATCAGCATGGCGTACAATCCGTATTTGTATTTGAAATCCTTGCTCGAGAAAATAAACGGGAGAATGATCATCTGGCCTATATAGGAGATGGAAAGCCACCCTCCTTCAGCTACGCCCTTCCACTGCACGAAAAAAAGCGGCTTGATCCACCCGAAGTCGAAATCCCGCAGAACGATGATCGGCATCAGAATCACGACGACGATCATTGTGGGACCGTACAGTTCGGTTATGCCGAGCAAGGTTCTTGCACCGCCTCTGGCAATGTAAATGACGGTTGCGGTAATGCAGAGCGAGATAATGAGGATCGGGGTGATGGGGAGCAAAACGACGTTCGTAAAATCTGCCATAATCCTTATGTCCCGTACCAGAATCATAAAGAAAAACAGCAAATACAAGGCCACGATCCCTTTTCCAATGAAAGGAAAACGGCTCGCTAGGGACTGGAACAGATCCTGGCCTGGAAAACGCATCGAGCTGCGCGTCAGAAAAAACAGCATGGCCAAGACGACGGCCGCAGCCAGAATATAGGACAAATAAGCGTGCTGATGAGCGGTATTGATGACCTGGCCCGGCATATTAACCATCGTAATATTGATCACATAGGTAACCCCAAGCAGCACGATTTGACGCGGAGTTATTTTTTGCACGCGAAAGCTTCTCCCTTCACCGGAATTGAGTCGGTTTTATTAAAAAGGCACAAGCGGTTTTAGCCAGTTTCCAAGCCAGACCGTAGCATAGACGACGTGCCTGAACTGAAGGCTGTACGTAAATATGGCCATCCCGCAAAGCAGGAAGAGATACGTAAACCAGCGGTTGACCTTCGGAAGGTTGCGAATCACCTTATGATCAATGGCCAGAATAATCACAGCGGCCACGATATAGATAAGCAGAATACTAATCATGCTTGATCTCCTTGTCCCTTCTGCCGAAAGGCTTGTCTACTACGGCCCCGATATTTTCGATATGCAGATTGGTGTCAATGACGACCTTGACGGTCGGGTAGATTTCATCCCAGCGCCCCTTGAACCTTTCCCATGCGCGCGGATTCTTCTGTTGAATAGCCCTTCCGAAGCCCAGGGTGTCGGAATGGTATTTCTCCTGCAGCAAACGCAGGCCCGAATGAATCTGCTTGATCATTTCCTTGCTTGCGTTCTGCTCCAGCAGGCTCATGTTTTTTTTCGCGCCCAGGCTGTAATCCGTGTTGTTTTCGATCACGGCCCCTTTGGCCAAAATACTTATGCGCATCGTGATCTGATCTCCGCGGATGATCGGCTTAAGTGCAGCCACGTTCTCCGTGAATTTGATCGTCACATAACCTTTGCCGTCAGGTCCGGACACCAGCATGTCGGGAGAGGTCGCCTGGTTCATCGCCAGATTAATCATTCTCACTTCCTGCCCCTTCAGTACGCCTACCATTCGGTCTCCTTTAAACAGAGCCAGACCGGTGATCTGGATGTTTTTCTTGTCATCTTTAAGCCCCTCGGGAACGGCCTCCTGCAGCGAGATATACGGAAGGGAAACATCGATGCCTTCGGACAGCAGGTCGTTGGCGAACAGCTTCAGATTGACGGGCCTTTTCGTGAACTGGTTCATCAGCTCGCGGATCATTTCGCTCGGAAACTGCTCCATGGGAGCCGAGGCGTCCATAATTTTATAAGCTGGCCCTTCGGTGACGGCAACCAGCGAAGAGAGCCGGTTCTGCGGTATCCGCGCGAACTGGTCCAGCATGGGGGCAACGTTTTCCCTGGCGAACTCCTCGCCGAGCAGCAGGGTCCTGCGGTGGGCAAACGACAGCTTCCTGGAGTTGCCTGCCTGCACCTCCATATTGGAATTACGGAGCGTGACCCCGGTTTTGGATTCCAAATAATAGGATTTGTTGCCAGCGGTTCCGCCGCCGCCGCCTTCGCTTCCGCTCCCGCCCAGATTGCCCGGAAGGGCGATTTGAAGGGTGCTGCGGTATAAATTCTTCTCCTTATCCACGCAAGAACCGATGACGAATGCCACGTCATTGATTTCGGTGCGGTCCCAGCAGCCGGAGAGCCCCGCGGAAGAACACAGCAGCAAGCTTGCGATAAGGATTTTTTTCACGCCAGATCACCATACCTTGTTTGAATTGGGTTTGCCGTTGATATCCGGCTTTTCGCGTTCCCTGTTTTCCTTCGACAGCCAGGAAGGGCGTTTGCCCATTTTCCACCAGGGAGCGCGTACGAAAATATCCTTTTGATCCGAGCCATGGTACGGGCTGACGCCCGACATGTAGGGAACGCCGAGCGAGGTCAGCTGCGTGACATGCACCAGAATCCAGGTAATACCCAGAATAATGCCGAACAAGCCCAGGACGCCCGCTAGCAGCATAAGCGGAAAGCGCAGCAGCCGGACCGTAATCGCAAGATTAAAGTGCGGAATCGTAAACGAGGCAATCCCCGTCATCGACACGATGATGACCATCGGGGCCGATACGATTCCGGCCTGAACGGCCGCCTGCCCGATCACAAGCGCCCCCAGAATGCTCACTGCCTGGCCGACGGTTTTCGGCAGCCTGATCCCCGCTTCGCGCAGGGCCTCAAAGGATATTTCCATCATCATGGCTTCCACCAGCGCGGGGAACGGAATGGCCTCCCTCGCCGCCGCGATGCTGAGGACAAGTGTGGTCGGGAGCATGTCCTGATGATATGTCGTACCGGCAATATATAACGCCGGCAAAAACAGCGCGATAAACAGAAAAATATACCGGATCCAGCGAATGAAATTCGTGAAGAAGAACCGCTCGTAGTAATCTTCCGTTGCCTGCATTAACTGAAAGAAGGTAACCGGCACGATCAACACGAACGGGGTGCCGTCCACGAACACCGCGCATCGACCTTCCAGCAGCTGCGCTGCTACGCTGTCCGGGCGTTCTGTGTACATCATCTGCGGAAACGGCGAATATGGATCATCCTCGATCAATTCCTCGATATAACCGGATTCCAATACGCCGTCGATTTTGATATCCTTCAGACGCTTCTTCAAATCCTCGATCACTTTGGGATCGGCGAGCCCTTCCATATAGGAAATGACGACATCCGTTTTGGTGTCGGTTCCAAGCACCATGCTGTACATCTTGAGATTGGGGGTTTTGATCTTGAAACGCAGCAGCGCCGTGTTGATGCGGAGCGTCTCGGTAAAGCCCTCGCGCGGACCGCGGATGACCGATTCGGTCTCCGGCTCCTGCACAGGTCGGCGGATACCGCCCTTGATATTGAAGAGATGAACTTCGCTGAGTCCATCCACGAAGACCGCCACGCTGGAATTGAGAATCCCCTCCACGACATCGATCCACTGATCGGCCGTCATCACCTGCGACAAGGATACCCTCGTATTTTCGAGCGGCTCCAATTCCGATGGTTCGACCCGCTCCACCGGAACGGCACTCATCATACGAACGTAAGCTTCCACCATCGGCTCGAGCATATGCGATTCCAGTTCAGGCGAGAAAACAATTCCTTCGACGTATACCAAGTAAGCCTGAATGTCCGGAGCAATCTCAATCTTACGGTAGATCATATCCGAGCAGTCTTTGAATATCGATTTCAGGGTCTGGATGTTCTGATCCAGGCTTTTCTGCACGGACAGCTTCTCCCAAGGAGGGGAGGGAAGCCCGAGCGGGATGCCCGATGGCAAGGCCCCTGCCGATCTGCCGGAGCCCAATCTGCTTTTGCCCATTTTTTCATCACCTCTATGCCGCCCAGCGTCCAGGGCCTGGAATGTTTACGCCATAGCTTGTGCCAAAAATGGGTAAATTATGTGAATGCTGCTGATAACTTAAAAAAAACAGCAGCGCCTTGTTGGCGCTGCTGTTGTCCGGTATATACCGGGGCTAAAAACGTTTTATGAAATTTTAAACCTCGCAACCAGCTCCTCCAGCTGCTCGGAAAGACGGCTTAAATGCTCGGCCGAGGACGCGATTTCTTCGATCGAAGCCAGCTGCTCCTGGGCCGAAGCCGATACGGACTGCGTATTGTCCGCCGCGATTTCCGAAATGCTCTGAATATGGCGGATGGATTCCGTTGCGCTTTCCCCGTTGCGCGCCAGCTCCCGCGAAGCCTCGGCTGCGGATTCGATGCGGGCAGCCGCTCCCTCCACGGCTTTGCGGATGCGGGTAAAGGATTTACCCGTGACATCCGCGGCCTGGATCCCTTCGGATACCCGGCCTTTGGCATCATCCATTGCGGCAAGCACGCGCTGCATCTCCGTGCGCATGCCCTCCACCAGCTCGTCAATGCGCTTCGCCGAATGGCCCGACTGCTCGGCCAGTTTGCGAACTTCGACGGCAACCACGGCAAACCCTTTGCCATGCTCTCCGGCACGGGCCGCTTCGATCGAAGCATTCAGCGCCAGCAGATTGGTCTGCTTGGATATATCGGCTATCATGGTCACGATCCCGCCAATTTGTGCGGTGCGTTCATTCATATGGGATACAACGTCGTCCAGGTCGCTGACCGTATTGTGAATGCCCTGGATTTTGTCGGTGACGTCCACGACGGCGGCGTGCCCCTCTTCCGCAGATGCGGAAGTGCGGGACATTTTGGCTGAGGCATCGTCCATATGACTGCGGATGCTCTCGGATTGGGTGGACATGACATCCATGCTCTCCATGCTTTTCTCCACGCTGCGAAGCTGCTGCTCGCTTCCGACCGCGACCTCCTGAATCGCCTCGGTCACGCTTTCGATCGCCCGCGTGGTTTGATCGGCACCGGTCGAGAGGCCCTTGGCCGACATGCTGACCTGTGCCGTAATTTCCTGCACATGGACGATCATCGTTCTCAGGTTGTCCACCATCACCTGGAAATGGCGGCTCAGATTGCCGATTTCATCCCTGCTTGTGGTATCAATATTTTCCGTCAAATCGCCCTGGCTGATCCGCTCCGTCGCTTTGGTCAGCTTCGTGATCGGTTGGATGATCGAGCGGATATTGAGGTAGATAATGACAAGCGCCGCCAGGATGGAAATCATCATGACGATCATGACCGACTTACGGATGTTCGCAGCCGATGCCTCAATCTCCTTCTCATACATCGAGCCAGCAATTTTCCAGCCCGTCAGTTTATTGGTCGTAAAGGCCATCCGCTTGCTCTCTTTTTCAAATATGTATGAAAATTGTCCCTCAGCGCTGGCATACAGCGGCTTAAGATAGTCGCCCTCCGCCTTCTGACCCGTATATTTCGGATGAACCACGTAGTTTTTGGCCTGGTCCGTGATGAAAATATAACCTTGCTCCCCCAGCTTCATATTGGTCAGCGTCCGGATGTTATCCAGATTCAGCTCGATCGAAAGGACGCCGTTGCCTGACGGAGCCGCCTGCGAAATGGACACCGCCATTTTCCCGTTCGCTGCCTTGAATACCGGCGATATCGTCGGCGTCTTGCCCTGCTTCAGCGCGCGTACATACCAATCCTGTTTCGTTACGTCATACTGCTGAGGCAATGGATCCTCGGATGCGCGTATAAAAGAGCCGCCGTCTACGCCCAATATGGCATCCTTGACATCTTTATGAAGCTCCATATACTGCCTTAGCTGCAGCTTCAATTCCCCCCCCTTGCTCATCGGGTCCTGTATTGCACGTTCAACGAACGGCTGGCTCAGCAGGTATGCAAGATCATCTATTTTGGCCTGGATGTTCTGGGTAATGATGTTGTCCGCCGATTTCGTGCTTTCAAGCGCACTATTCATCATATCGTCCGCATTCGCTTTCTTGGCCGATTGATAGGACAAAATGCCGATCATGAAGCTTGGAACGAGCAAAACGATAAGATACGTAACTAACAATTTCCTTTTGATGGTGAAAGATAATCGTTTCACAATGGCATTTTCCTTCCTGCATAGTTATTTTGGTTCACGCTACCAAAAAATCATACCATGGACACCGTTTTTTTTGGGTACTTATTCATATTATATCGGAATTTTCTCACAATTTTTTTCAACTAATATCCATTTCCCTTAAATTATTCTATCATCATCCATTTCTTAGGCATAGAGGCCTAAGCTTTGAAAAACTGCTTTCTTTCTTCAAAATCCGATGAAAATTTCACTTGAAAGCTAACATATCTCTCTCAAATCCGCTAATATAAGAAGCAGAATGCAAGATATTGGGTTGGAGGGTATCTGAAAGGCATGCTGAACAGTTTCTTCGTGAACATTTGTATCTTTGTGACATTTCTATTCTTTTCGGGTGTCCTCTCCAAAAAATACGTCATCGGCTCCCGGCCCTTGACCATGCCGGTCAAGGTCAATTCGGGACTGCTGTTCGGCCTGTACGGCATCATCCTGATGAATTACAGCTTCCCGGTCGGACCGCATGTCATTGCCGATATGCGCCATCTTACGGTGGTCGTGGTCGGCGTTTACATGGGATGGCTGCCTGCTCTTCTATGCGGCGTCGTGATTGGCATCGGCCGGATCGCTTTGTACGGATGGTCTTCCGCCGCTCTGATCGCATGCGTAGCGATGCTGGTGGTTGGCGTGTTGTGCGCCTACTTGTCCACCTTCCCGTGGTCACGGCTCACGAAAATGAACGTGATGAATGCAGCCTGCATGCTCGTTATTTTCATCACGCTCAGCCTGAATCTGGAGAACATGGAAACCGTGATGCGTTATTATCCGACCCAGCTGGTGATCTCGGTGATTGCCTGCCTGTTTCTATATCTCATTACGGAACATATCGATTCGTCCAACATGCTCTTTGCCCAGCTTGAGAAACGGGCCTCCACCGACCATTTGACCCAGCTCAATAATTTGCGGCAGTTCGAATGGTCCTTGCAGCATGAATGGGCGGGGGCACAGCTGCACGGACAGGAGCTGTCCCTGCTCGTTATTGACATCGACCATTTCAAGCTTGTGAATGACACGTATGGACATGCCGCAGGCGACGAGGTTCTGCGCGGTCTCGGACAAATCCTGCTCGAGCAGGCCCGTCCTCCCGCAATCGTGTCCCGAAACGGCGGGGAGGAATTCACCGTGCTGCTGCCCGGCTGCTCCTCTGTCCTGGCTGCCGCCACAGCCGAACGAATCCGTAAAGCCGTACAAGCCCATATATTCAAACTGCCTTCCCTCCAAAAAAAGCTGCGTATTACCGTCTCGATCGGTGTCGCAACGTATCCCCATGACACCGGCATCGCGGAGAGCGGCAGCACGCTTGTGGAACAAGCCGACAAGGCGCTGTACCATGCGAAGAACAGCGGACGCAACAAAGTATGCGCTGCCTCGCAATCGTTACATTCCGCGCCCCTTCCTGCAGAAAAGTGAAAACTATAGAACCGTCCATCCATCCATGAACACATTAAAAAGGGACAGCCCGCTTGACCCGGGGCTGTCCCTTCTGTAGTTAATCCATCGCTTTGTTAATCCGTCCGCTGAGACTGGCCAATTCTTCCCTGACCTTCTTCATTTCCGCGATTTTGTAATCCACAAGCTCCAGCTGCTTGTTCACGGCTTCCGCCATATGCGTAAGCTCCGCTTGACGCAGCGAATCGTCCATGGAAGAGGATGCGTTGCTGCGGTGCTTTATGACCTGATCATGAATTTGCAGGAACTCCTGAATTTCCTGTAGGGAAAAGCCAAGAACCTTCTTGGCAAGAATAATATTTTTCAGCTGCTCTACGTCTTCCTCGGTGTATAGCCGGATGCCGCCGTCGGATCGCTCGGGCGATTTCATGAGACCGATTTCCTCGTAATACCGGATTGAACGCTTCGTTAATCCGGTCTCTTTGGCCACATCGTCTATCTTAAGCCATGCCATGCCTGTCTCCCCCTAAAATGAAAGGTATAGCTTAAGTATAGCTTTCCCTGCCGCGTAACGCCAATGCAATTCCCTGTTCATCCGTTACGGCAAAAAGCCGCCCGGTTTCCCGGGCGGCTTATTTCTCAGTTCATTTCATTTTATGAAAGAATGCGTTCGATCCGCTCCAGCACATCTGCTGTCAGCGTGACTTCCGAAGCCTGCACGTTCTCGGTCACTTGTTCTGGACGGCTGGCGCCGACCAAGGCGCTGGCTACGTTAGGCTGGCGCAAAATCCAGGCCAGCGCCAGCTGGCTCATCTTGATGCCGAGCTCATTGGCAATGACGCTGAGCTCCTGCACCTTCATGATCTTCTCTTCGCTGATCTGGTCTTCCTTCCAGTTCAGCTTGGCGGCGCGGCTGCCCTCAGGCGCTTGTCCGACTGTACTGTACTTCCCGGTCAGCAAGCCTTGGGCGAGTGGGGAGTAAACAACCTGGCTTATTCCTTTTTCCACGCCAAGGGGAATGATTTCTGCCTCGATATGGCGGTTGAACATGTTGTAAACCGGCTGATTCACCACGATCCGGTCCAGCAGGTAGCGGTCGGCTGTACCCAGTGCCGCTTCCATCTGCGCCGCTGTCCACATGCTCACGCCTATGTATAAGACCTTGCCCTGACGTACCAGGTCATCGAGCGCGCGCAGCGTTTCCTCGATCGGCGTCTCCGGATGGTACCGATGGCAGTAATACAAATCAATATAATCATGCCCGAGCCGCTTCAAGCTCGCGTGACACTGCTCCATAATATGCTTGCGCGATAATCCCATGTCATTGGGGCCGTCCCCCATTTTGCCGAATACTTTGGTTGCCAGCACGTAAGACTCGCGCGGATAGGCTTTAAGCGTTTTTCCCAGAAGCTCCTCCGCCGCCCCGCGTTCATATACGTTCGCCGTGTCGAAGAAGTTGATCCCTTGATCATAGGCTGTCTGTATGGCCTTGACCGCATTGTCCTGCTCCACATAACCCCCGTAGGTCAACCAGCTGCCAAGACTGATTTCACTTACCTTCAGTCCGCTCTTGCCAAGTCTCCGATATTTCATAGTCACAGGCAAAGCCTCCTCGTTAGAATATTCTTCCTCCATTATTGTAAACAACGGAGAGATACAAGAAAAGGCTTCGTTTCTTTTTGGTTCGAAGTGGTAATAAATGAAAGTGAATACGACGAGGAGGATATGCCATGCAACAACCTGATTCCGTTTCCCGGCATTTGCCGCAGTATCCCGAATCCTTATGGAGAGTATCCACCGAGCTCCCATCCTTTCCGCCGCTGACCGAGGACATTGAGGTGGACGCCGCGATCGTCGGTGCCGGCATCGCAGGCATCACGACTGCTTACCTGCTGTCGCGTCAAGGCTGCAAGGTAGCATTGCTTGAGGCGGGAAGCATCCTGAACGGTACGACCGGACATACCACCGCCAAAATTTCCGCCCAGCATGGGCTGCTGTATGATGAGCTGCTGAACCATTTTGGCGAGGAAAAAACGCAAATGTACCATCAAGCCAACCGCGAGGCTATGGCTTTTATTCAAAAAACAGTGAACGACCTGAACATCGATTGCGACCTTAAACCGGAAAGCGCTTATTTGTACATGGAGACCGAGGATGAGCTGCAGAAGCTACAGAAGGAATTCGATGCCTACATCAAGCTTGGCATTCCCGGGCAGTGGAGGGATAAGCTACCGATCCCGCTGCATGTCAGCGGGGCCATCGAAATGCCGGACCAGGCGCAGTTCCATCCGCTCCATTACCTGAAGCCGCTGGTGAATGAGATCATTAAGGCCGGCGGGAGAATATTTGAGCATACGACCATCACCACGCTGGAAAAAGAAGGCCCGTTTACGCTAACTACCTACCGGGGCAAGCATAAGGTGCGCTGCAGCCATGTCGTGTCGGCTTCCCATTTCCCGTTCTATGACGGGGGCGGCCTGTACTTCACCCGGCTTCATGCCGAGCGTTCCTACGTGGTCGCTTTCCAGCCGGAAACCGCTTTTGCCGGCGGTACGTACCTCAGCGCAGACGAGCCGAAGCGTTCGCTCCGGACGGCTTCGTGGAACGGTCAGGAGCTGGTGCTCGCCGGAGGGGAGAATCATAAAACCGGACAAAGCCTATGCACGCATAACCATTACGAGGAGCTGGAAAGCTTCGGCGCGAAGCTGTTCGGTATCCGAAACATTCCCTTCCGCTGGTCTGCACAGGACCTCGTCACACTCGACAAAGTACCGTATATCGGACAGATCACGTCGGGAGACGAGGGCATCTACGTGGCAACCGGCTTCAATAAGTGGGGGATGACCCAAGGTACCTTGTCGGGCATGATCCTCTCGGATCAGATTCTGGGCAAGGATAATGCCTACACGCCGCTTTACACGCCGTCCCGCTTCAAGGCTGACCCGTCGGTCAAAACCTTCGTCGTTCAGAACGCCGACGTCGCCAAGCATTTTGTTGCGGGCAAGGTTGGCTTGACGCATCGGAGCGCCGAGGATCTGAAGCCCGACGAGGGCGCCGTCATCACGCATGACGGCAAACGGGCCGGCGGCTATAAAGACGCGCAGGGCAATCTCTACCTGGTGGACACCACCTGCACGCATCTGGGCTGCGAGTGCGAATGGAATGAAGCCGAGCGCACATGGGATTGCCCTTGCCACGGTTCCCGCTTCAATTATGAAGGCTCCGTCATTGAAGGCCCGGCAACCGAGCCGCTTGAGAAACTGGATCGAGACGCGTAGACTTGAGGGGTATGGTATTATCATCCACACTCAACCAAGCGGAGGCGATGCAGCAATGATCGTAATTACGAATACGATTCGGGTCAAGGAGGGCTTCGGCAAGGCGATGTCCGAACGGTTCGCCCATGCCCAAAGCGTCAAGGAAATGCCCGGGTTCGTACGTATGGAAGTATGGCTCGGCAAAAGCAAGGAAGGTGAAGGTGAGGAACTGAAGGTATCCACGGTATGGCAGGATGAAGCCTCCTTCCGGAACTGGACCTCCAGCGAATCTTTCCGCGAATCCCATCGCGGACAAGGCGGCAATGACGCCATTCTCGGTTCGTCGCTGAATCAGTATGAACTGGTCGTCAGCCCGCTGAACGAAGCCGAGTAAGGACCACCTCCTGCATGTTAGAAAAGCGCTCCGTCCCGCCAACATCTTGTGCGGGCGGGGCGTTTTTGCTTAACGCTTGGACCCCGGCTGTATGATCCGTCCTGTGATGGAACATAATAGTGTTCGATCTTATTGCCATGAAGGAGGCGTATTACGATGGACTTGCAAAGCGGCAAATTTTACTGGCCCACGACGCTGGAACAGGCGCCCGTCTATTCTCCCTTGTCCGAAGATACGGCCTGCGACGTTCTGATTGTCGGCGCCGGCAGTTCCGGGGCGCAGTGCGCCTCGGTTCTCGCGGAGCGGGGTGTGAATGTGCTGGTTGTCGACAAAAGGCAGCCAGGTAGCGGCAGCACGGCCACCAATACCGCGCTCATCCAGTATGCCGGCGAGAAAACCTTCGTACAGCTGGCCCATACGTTCGGAGAAGAGCGGACTGTCCGCCACCTCAAGCTCTGTGAGGCGGCTATCAACCAAATGGAAGCCATCAGCGCCAAGCTCCCCGTCAATCCGGATTTTACCCGGCGGGACAGCCTCTATTATGCAAGTTATCCGGAGGATGTCCATAAGCTGGAGCAAGAACTCTCGCTTTTGCAAAAGTACGGCTTTCAGGCCTTGCTGCTGAACGAGGAGCATATCGCCGCCCGCTACCCGTTTCGCAAGCCGGCAGCCCTCTACTATAACAATGATGCGGAGATCAATCCGTTTAAGTTCACGATCGGCATGCTGGAGAAAGCGCGTGGCGACGGAGCCCGCATTCATGCCGAAACCGAAATTACCGGCAAAACGTTCGAGAACGGCAAAGCGGTTTTTTACACCCAAAGCCGCCAACGGATCGAAGCGAAGCATGTCATTTTCGCCGCCGGATATGAGAATTTGGAGGTCAAACGGGACAAAAACGCCGTCCTCTCCTCCTCATACGCCGTTATTACGAAGCCCGTAGCCGATTTCCGAACCTGGTACAAACGCACCCTCATATGGGAATCGGCCCGTCCTTACATTTACATGCGTACGACCGCAGACGATCGTGTAATCATCGGTGGCCTCGACAAGGACACCCCGTACGCGGATGTCCGCGATTCAAAGGTGATTCACAATCAAGAGAAGCTGCTGGGTGAATTCCGCAAGCTGTTCCCGGACATTCCGGTGGAAGCCGAGTACTACTTGGGAGCCTTCTACGGGGGAACCCATGACGGTCTGCCGATGATTGGCATGTATGAGGAATATCCCGGCTGTTACTTCCTGATGGGATATGGCGATAACGGGATGGTGTACAGCATGGTGCTGGCTGAAATCATCGCGGATATGATTACAACGGGCCGCAGCAAGGATGCGGAGCTGTACCTGCAAACCCGGCCTGTGCCCATCCACTGATGCTCATAGAAGTGATGACATATTCAAAAAAGGATAGCCGGGCCGCGCTCGATTCGCGCACTGCCATGCTATCCTTTTCATGTATGAAAATCAGTTCAATTACGCCGTATAAGCTGCAGCAGCCGCTTCCTCCACCTGCATCCGGTAAGCCAGAAGCGATTCGTCTATCACGGTGCTGAAAAAGGCGGCATCCACCTCCGGAACCAAAGCGAGCGCATAGTTCCAGGCATTCTCTTCAATCTGCAGGGCGACTCGGGTCCGTCTCTCTCCGCTGACCGAAGCATCCTCCAGCTCTTCGCAGAGTCGCTGCAGCTCAGCATCGGCCGCATGGCCGAGCTCATGGGCCAGCACCACCGTGAAATAATCCTCTTCCCGCTCCAATGTTCCGAACATTTGCAGGCACTGCTCCTGGATCACTTCTGTATACATTGTGACGGATTTGGAGTTCATTCCGTATTTGCCGCCGATCAAACGTCCATCTCCAAAACGCGGTTCCAATCCAACTGTAATATCAAGTCCTGAACGCTGCAGGAGCCGGTCTACGACTTGGTTCCATTTCATTTTCTCCAACGCTGTTTCTTGGTCTCCTCTGCATCCAAATTCTATTGCTATATAAATTGAAAAAAGATAGCGGAAAGAATAACGTGCATTTCTTACCGTTGATCCATGTATATTGCAAGAAAGAAAGACAAGCATTTCTTACAATTAATCCACTATACGAGTATACGAGGAATTTGCAAAAATGCAACAAGACAGCAAGCAATTTCCATTCCGGCCTTAAATCTGCTTCCAAGATTCGTTGGAGCATCGGTCGGCTCGGAATGGGCATGCTCCAGATGATGTCGAATGACCCGCGCAGCTTCAGCCCTCGCCCCTTCTGAAGAAGTTCGGATACAGCACCGTATTATCGTACGATTGGTGAAAAATATGCGTCGTGGCCGGAGATACGGGAGGAATAAGCCAGTTCCAGTATCCGGTCAGCGGTCGCCCGCACTTGGCTTCCTTCTGTTCAAACAGCTGGAACTGCGCCGCAGCCGTATGATGATCCACCATGCTGACGCCTGCCCGCTTGTAGGAATGCAGCACCGCAACGTTCATTTCCACCACCGCACGGTCGCGCCAGAGAGAGGTTTCGCTTGCCGTGGACAAGCCCATCAACTCAGCCACGCGCGGCAGGGCATTGTAACGGTTCGTGTCAGCCAAATTCCGGGCGCCGATCTCCGTCGCCATATACCAGCCGTTGAAGGGAGCTGCCGTATAGCGAATGCCGCCGATGATCATGTCCATGTCCGAAATAATCGGCACCGCATACCAGCGCAAGCCAAGATGGCCAAAGGCCGGATAATCCGGATGCGTCAGCGGCACTTCAAGCACCAGCTCGTCCGGGATCGGCAGGAGCAGCGGCTCCTCCTCTCCCGACTCGATCACCAGCGGCAGCACGTCAAAATGCGTGCCTTCCCCGCGCCATCCCATCTGCATGCAATCCTTCGTGAACAGCACGGAAGCGGGATCGCCGACGATCCCGCTCTCCGTCTCATAGCCGGCATACCGGATTACCTGGTGATTGCGGATGCGCACTCCTCTGCTCATCGGGCCATCCGGCTTGAACACCGAGAGGGTCGGAATAATTTTGCCGCCGTTGGTCGCTTGTTCAATATGCGTTAGCAGCGCCGCGTAAATGTCCTCCGGCCGATCCAGGTGCCGCCGGTCAAGCACCACCATGGAATCCCAGAACAAGCGCCCGATGCAGCGGTTGCTGTTGCGCCACGCCATTTTCGCCCCGTGCTCCAGTTCCTCGAAGGTATGCTCATACGTTCCGGTTGCGTTAATTTCTTGGCGGACTGCCGCCAGGCGGTCATGCAGTTCCCGCTCCGTTTTCTCGAGTTCAGCATAACAAATGCTTATATATTCTTCCGCCTTCTGCTGCAGCAGTAGACTGCTATGTTCTATCATGTCCATCACCTCATCTATGCTGTGAAGCTATAACATCATCGTATTGTAATATTATAGCCATAAAATGAGGTGCCGGGCTGCATCAAACTTGATATCTTCGTGAACCCTTCCTCCTAGGCCTCCCTACGGACTGCCCCTTCCTTCACTTCGGCATGCTTCGATGGCCAGAAAGCGAACCGGCCGAGCAGCGTCGTGATCGCCGGCACCAGAAACGGACGCACGATGAAGGTATCCAGCAGAACGCCTACCGCAGTGATAATCCCGAACTGCACCAGCACTTGAATCGGCAGTGATGCCAGCACCGCAAAGGTTCCGGCCAGAATCAGGCCCGCCGATGTAATCACGGAGCTGGTCTCCCCGACGCCTTCCTTGATCGCCTGCTTGAGCGGCATTTCCTTGCGTTTCTTCCAGATGCTCGAGATCATGAAGATGTTATAGTCCTCTCCCAATGCGACCAGGAACACGAAGGAATACAGCGGAATCGCGCCTTGAATCGCATCGGCTCCAAGTCCGTAATGGATGATAATCCAGCCGAGCCCAAGCGCCGAGAAGTAAGACAAGATCACCGTGAGCACCAGATAGACGGTGGCCGTGATTGAGCGCAAATACAGCAGAAGCAGCAGCGTAATCATGCCGATGACGACGGGAATGATCACCATCGTGTCCCGGTCACCGGTTTCCCGCGTATCATATTGGGTAGCCGTTTGACCGCTAATCCATACCTTCTCGGCAGGGGAAGCAATTCCCGCCTCTTTGAGCGATTGCTCGGCAGTGGCGCGCAGCTGTGGAATAAGATCAATAGCCTCACTCGAGTAAGGATTCATCTTCAGCTCAATATCGTAGGCAAGGATGTTTGCGTTTTTCTCGCCCGCTTGCGGCTTGGAGACTTCATTGACAGAAGGAAGCTCAGCCAGCTTCGCTCCCAGCACATCCTGGCCTCCCGTATCCACCATCAGCTTGACGGGCGCAAGCTCACCCGGAGAAAATTGTTTGCCGATCGTGTCATATCCCTCTCGCGACGCCATGTCTTTCGGGAAGGACGACATAATATCATAGGTAAACTTCACCTGGCTCGAAAAAGAAGCGAGACCGCCAAGCACCACCAGCGTCACAATAACAATCAGCCACGGCTTGGTCACGACCCATTTGCCAACGAAGCTTTCTTTTTTACGGCGATGCGTATGTGCCTTCTTGCCTTTGCGGCGGGCACGTTCCTCTTCCATCTCCGGCGTGCGCGGAATGAACGGAAAGAAGGAGATCCGGCCGAAAATCGCCAGCAGCGCGGGAACCAGCGTCAAGCTCGCGATCACCATCACCAGGATCGAGACGCTGAACGGAATTGCAAAGCGGTGATATGCACCGTATTTGGCGAGCAGCAGCGCAAGCAGCGACAGCACGACCGTAAATCCGCTCATCGCGATGGCGCCCGAGGTTTCGGTAATGGCCCGCAGCAATGCCTTGCCCTTGCTCTCCTCCGCCTGCAGCAGGTGACGGAAATGGGACACGAGGAACAGGCAGTAGTCCGTCCCCGCCCCGAACAGCAGCACGGTCATGATCGAAACAGCCTGTGAATCCACGGTAATCCAGCCTTTGCTGGCCATGAGCCCGAGCAGCGGGCTGATCGCTCCATAAGCGAAACCGACGGCGACAAGGGGAATCAGCGCTAGAATCGGCGAACGGTAAATGAGCAGCAGAATGACCAATACGAGAACGACGGTAGCCATCAGCAGCTTAAAGTCCGCATTCTTAAACAATCCAACCGCATCGATGGAAATGCCGACCGGTCCCGTTACACGGGCGCTGATTTCTCCGGCGGCGTTCTGCTTCACCGCGAACGGATCCGCCCCGAATTCCTTGGCAGCCTGCTCCTTCAGCTTCTCCACGCCTTCTTTCAACTGGTCGCTATCCGCGTCATTCTTGAAAAGAACCGGCGTAACCAGCGTGCTTTGATCCTTGGACAGCTGGGCTTTGAGCGCCTGAGCCGGCATCTTGTCAAACGGCGGGACGCTGTCCTGGTAAGGTAGCGGACTGCTGCCCCAATCGCCGAAGAGCTTCTGCACATGCTGCACATCCTCATCCTTCATTCCGCCGTCGCGGTGCCATACGAGCAGCGCCGGTATGCTGGAACCGCCGCTGAACTGCTCCGCTGCCACTTGCTCGGCTTGAACGGACGGCGTGTCTTCATTCAGGTCGGCGGCGTTATTCTGAACCTCTTTGTTCACCATAGGCCACAGCGCGCTAAGAACTCCCACGACAATAATCCAGACCGCCAGCGTGATCCACTTGCTGCGCTTTCCAGCCACAAAACGTCCAAATCCTGATTCCTGCTGCATGATTCTCCTCCTCACCCTTTGCCCGGGTGTACATGGTATAGTATATGTATTGCCTTGAAGTATAAAAATCAGAAGGTATAATCCGCCTTCATGCGGTTTATAATAATTATATATACCGGAAGGTTAATTATCAAACAAGTTTTTTTGAAAATTTCTAGAACGAATGAAAGAAAGCTTGGTCTGAAATAGATATACTTGTTAAGGCATGGATTTATACTTGTTACGACATGGATTTCAGTGCAATAAACTTTCGTTCGATCTATACAGTGGAGGAGTAAACATGAATTTTTCCCAGCATGGGCCCAAACTGAAGCGCCCTCCAGGCCGGCCTAAACGGCAGGAGCAGGAAGGCACAACCAACCAGTATATTCTGAAAACCGCTTCCGACCTGTTTATGGAGTTTGGTTATGAACCGGTATCCCTTCAACAAATCGCTAAGGTGTGCGGTGTGACCAAGGCATCCATATACTATCACTTCGAAAATAAAGCACAGCTGTTTACCGCGGCCGTCTCTGCCATGATGGACAAGGCAAAAACCTCGTCGCAGCAAATCATGCAGCAGCAGGGCATGCCCTTGTACGACCGTCTCGTCATGCTGGCCGAACGAAAGCTGCGCTTTCCGCACGGCGATTTTGAGACTATTTTGCGCGA
The DNA here is from genome assembly GCF_004001045.1 of Paenibacillus chibensis. Taxonomy (GTDB): domain Bacteria; phylum Bacillota; class Bacilli; order Paenibacillales; family Paenibacillaceae; genus Paenibacillus_AQ; species Paenibacillus_AQ chibensis. The sequence continues at coordinate 102,209 of NZ_BIMK01000005.1, read as the reverse complement.
AGCTTCCGATTCGCTGTCCAAGGAGCAGATGGAAAGCATCCGCCGTAGCGAGGAAAGCATCCATCATGTGTTGACCGTCAGCTTTACGGAGGCGATCGAAAAGGGAGAAGTGCGGCCGCTGCATCCGCTGCTGATGGCGCACACGCTCGCGTCGATGCTGATGCTCGGCAACCGGGAGGTCGCCAAGGAGTTCGCTCCTTCTCCGACGGAGCTGGCTCATGACATCATCGATATGTTCTGGAACGGCGTCGGACTCAGCCGTGAATCACGCACCGACGAGGCGTGAGGACATGCCGGGTGATACGGTGCCCTACTTCTTTTTAGGCGCAGCGGCGGCCTTTTTCTGCAGCTTCCATTCATCCAGCCATGCCCACAAGTAGTAGGCCGCATAGCTGCGCCAAGGCGACCAGCCGCTGCTGATGGCGAGCATCTCCGGCGAGGAGGGCTGGCTACCCATGCCCCATAGCTGCTTCATCGCGTTTTTGAGGCCGATGTCATCGGCCGGGAAGAAGTCGGTCCGGCCAACGCCGAACAGCAGGAAGCATTCAATGGTCCACTTGCCGATACCGCGGATCGGGAGCAGCTTCTCAAAGATAAGCGCGTCGTCCAAGGCAGGCAATGCGTACAAATCCAGCGTTCCTTCATCCACGAGCCGTGACAGACCGATGACATATTCCGCCTTGCGGCGGCTGAACTGCAGCTCCATCAGCTCTTCAGGCTCCAGGCGAGCCAAAGCCCCCGGCTCCGGGAAGCTGTAAATGACGGAGTCCTTCACCTGGAACGGAGAACCGTACCGCTCCGTAATCCGGCTGACCAGGGCGGCGGCAAAGCTCAGGTTCATCTGCTGCCCAATGATGGTGCGCACCAGGTTCTGATAAAGATTCGGCTCCAGCAAAATTTTCATTCCGTAAAGCTCCGGCAGAATCGTACCGAGCACCGGTTCATCCCCCAGCTGCCTGTAGAAAGGAATCAAATCCACGTGATTGGAGAGCATGCGGCTGATAAAAGCGACGGCTTCCTCCTGCTCTATGTCCGAACAAGCCTCCAAAAACTCAATTTCCGCAACCTGTCCTTTCCTGCTGTGAACAAGCGTGACGGTCACCGGCATTTTGCGCGTACCGGCCGGCACGACCTTGGAAAACACCGGCTCCTCCGAATGCGCATGAACCAGCAGCGGGTTCTGGCTTCTTACCGATCTCATCACCAGCTTCGCATTGAAGGGCTCGCGCAGAGATATGATTTTTTTCATCAGACAACCTCCCGTTTTCAAGACTTTCAAACCCTGATATGATCCGCCGTATGTGATGTACTTCATAACTTATCCTACACCTTCCCGCTTGGCAAGCCCGGCCTGCCTTGTCACCCTTTTCTCCTCCAAAGCATAGGGTATAGCAGCCCAATTTCAGAAGAAGAAGGAGGAGGCTATCACTTGATTCCACACGGATTATATTTCCGCCCGGCGACGAATCCCGATGCAGCCTTGGCCGAAGACCTTATCAAATCCATTGATGGGGAATACAGCGCAGTCATTTGTTATGAACAGCTGGCAAAGCTCGCACCCACCGAACAAGCCAAGAAGCGTATTTTGGAGATTCGCGAGGATGAGCAGAAGCATCTGCAGTTTTTCATGAATGTATACACGCATCTGACGGGGCAGACCCATCAACCCGTACAAACGGAAACTTGCCCCAAGGAGTACAAAGCCGGTCTGGAGTCTTCGTTCATGGATGAACAAGCTACGGTGGATTTCTATTTGAGCTTGTCTGACCGGGCGCAGGACCCTTACCTGAAAAGCCAGCTCCGGCGCATCGCCATGGATGAGCAGAATCATGCCGTCTGGTTCCTGTACCTGATGAGCCACCGCTAACGGCATAACGAAAAAGAGGCTCACCCTTAAAGGGCAGCCTCTTTTTCTGGTCTCTATGAAATGCAGCTTATGGCAGCATCGTTACATATTTTCCGTAAACAAATGCCGTTCTGCCTTGATAAACGACCTTCAGCCAGCCGTATGGTGCGGTGCCCGTCACTTCCAGAACCGTTCCTTTCGGAGCGGCTGCAATCACTTTGGATGCCGATGAGGCGCCGGTACGCACGTTCAGATAGTCCGCCGTAATTTTTGCTTGTTTTACAGCCGGTTTGGTAGGAACGGGATGAGCCGGAGTGACAGGCTTGGCAGGAGTCGGCTTGTCAGTCTCAGGTTTGGCAGGCGTTTCCGGTTTGGTAGCTTCCGGTTTGGCTGCCGCTTTGACCGCCGCATTCAGCTTGTGGTACAGCTCGCCGGTTGTTTTCGCATCCGCAAGGAGCGAAGCATCCACGCCCGCTTTTTCAGCCAGCTTGGCAGCGTCTTCCGCCTTGACCGGATCCAGAATGTTGATGGAAGCGATGTTGGTGTACTTGCCATCTTCCGTCGTTGGTACGGTCAAAATGCCTGCGTTCATCAGGTCCACCACGTCTGCGCGTTCCTTGGAAGCGGTGTCCACGCCGATGATTTTCCAGTTATCCTGGATCTTCGGCTCGTATTTGCCTTTCATGACGTCCTTCAGGTACGCGATCGCACGGTTGCGGATCGTTCCGCCGGTTTCACCGAAGGCGCTTTCCGCCTTGGATGTCCACAGCTTCTCGAAATTGCGGCCTTCCAGCGCGCCGCCTTTTGCGACAAGGGCATCCATACGGTACGAGTTCATGCCCAATGTGAGCGTTTCGTTCATTTGGATCGGCGTGCCGTCCATATGGCGCAGGTTGGTAATGCGGCTGCCGTACGGCTTGGACAGATCGATTTCGTATTTCACGCCGCCGAAGAAATCATCGGTGCTGTATTTGGAGGATCTGCGTTTCGGGTCAAAGCTGACGGTCACGTCGCCCGGACGGGTGCTGTTAAAGTACCCTGCCGACCATTCCATGTAATCCTTCAGATCTTTGCCGGTCACTTTATAGTTGGTAATTTCGCCAAGCGCAAACTGATAGTTGTAGGCGATGTCTTTTTTGCGTATCGGGCCTACGTCCAGCTTGGCTTTGTCATTGTCGATCTGATGCGCGACCACGTCAGCCTTGCTGTAATACAGCATGACTTCACTGAAGAAATCGGACAACAGCGTTTCCTGGATTTGCACGGCCGGGATGCCGTTAATCTCGCTAGCAGGAACCAAATTGTTTTTGCCTGTCAGCTCGCCGACGACGATGTTGGCATCTTTCCGGGCAAATTCATGGTACGGCAGAAGCTCCTTTTCCAGATCCGGATCGGAAACGGCCGGTGTGCCGTCCGCGCCTTTTACCGGGATGGCGGTAGCCACTTTATCCTTCAGCACCATTTTGCCGTCCTGCTTCACGAACGTCAGGTCAATGCGGGACACATGCGTGCCGTACTTGTCCGGCTCCCCGATCAGAACGCCGTTTACGGTTTCGCTCTTCACGAGCTTGTGCATATGTCCGGCAAAAATCGCGGTCAGCTGCGGTACTTCCTTCGCGATGTCGGACACGCCGGTCCCTGGCAGCGAGTTTTCGTTGTCCAGACCCATATGCATCAGGCCGATCATCACGTCGGCTTTGCCTTCAAGTTCTTTGACGGCCTTTTTCGTTTCATCGACCGGATTTTTAACAACAAGACCCTTCAGATGATCGGTATCCTTCTCGAAATCGGTAATGAGCGGCGTAGTCATCCCGATGATGCCAACCTTGATTCCGCCCTTTTCCACGATTTTGGTGGCAGGAAGAAACCGCTCCCCGTTCTCTTTGTACACATTCCCCGCCAGCTTGGTGGAGTTGAACTGGCCCGTCACTTTATTGAAGGTGTCGATGCCGAAGTTGAACTCGTGGTTGCCCATCGCCCAGGCATCGTAACCCATTTCGTTCATCGCAACCATCATCGGCGATTTCGGCTGGTCATTGAACAGCTCGGCAGAGTTGTCCTGAATTACGTCTCCCGCATCCAGCAGAATGGTGTTCGGATTCTCGGCACGGACCTGCTTAATCAGCGTATACAGCTGCGTAAAGCTCCCGTTCGTGTTAGCCGTGTCCATGGCGTAGTCCCATGGCATAAACCGGCCGTGCACGTCGGAAGTGGCCAGAAGTGTGATATGCGTTTCCTGATCGTCTGCGGCTTTGACGCTAGCCGGCTGGAAGGTCAACGCTCCGGATACCGTCAATGCGGCGGCCAGAGCCATTCCCGTCAGCCTCTTGAAGCTGCCCTTCATCTTCATCATGTCATTACTTTCCCCTTATAAATAAAATATATATCCTTTTTTTGGAAGATGGTAACGCTGTCAACTCTTTTCCAAAAAGCTATTGTAATCTAAATTATTCCATCCGTAAACATGTAGATGTAATTTGCCTTGCGATATCAGGTTGGCTTAGCTTCGGATTTCATGCTCTCTGGATTCATAAAAAAGGACGCCGGTCCCGGGTTACGGGTGGCGTCCTTGCTTTCTTTACTGCGATATCAATTGCAATATGGAATAATTTTTTTCGTTCGACAGCCGCCTAGGCTCAAGTCCCTTAACCCGCTTCCTGAGCACCTCCGCCCGTGAACTGGCTGTTGTACAGATCGGCGTAGAAGCCGTTCTCCGCCAGCAGCTCTTCATGGGTCCCTTGCTCGATCACGCTGCCGTTGTTCATGACAAGGATCAAGTCGGCATCGCGGATGGTGGAAAGGCGGTGGGCGATAACAAAGCTGGTCCGGCCCTTCATGAGATCGTTCATGGCTCTCTGGATGTAGACCTCGGTCCGTGTATCAACGCTGCTGGTCGCTTCATCCAGGATGAGGATCGACGGATCAGCCAAAATGGCACGCGCGATCGTGAGCAGCTGCTTCTGACCCTGCGAAATGTTGGAGGCTTCTTCGTTCAGCACGGTTTCATAACCGTCCGGCAGGGTGCGGATGAAGTGATCCGCATGCGCGGCTTTGGCCGCCTGAATGACTTCCTCTTCCGTTACGCCGCTGCGGCCGTAGGCGATATTCTCCTTAATGGTGCCGTTGAAGAGCCATGTATCCTGAAGCACCATGCCGAAAATGCTGCGCAAATTGCTCCGCTTCATTTCGGTGATATTTACGCCATCGATCGTGATGGCCCCGTCGTTCAGCTCGTAGAACCGCATGAGCAGGTTGATGAGCGTCGTTTTCCCGGCGCCCGTCGGTCCGACGATCGCGATCGTCTGGCCTGGCTGCACGTTGATGTTCATGTCTTCGATCAGAGGCTCATCCTCTTTGTATCCGAACTTCACATGCTCGAAGCGGACAGCGCCCTTAGGATCTTCAAGCACGACCGGCTCAAGCGCTTCTGGAACCTCTTCCTTCTCATCCAGCAGCTCGAAAACGCGCTCAGCCGAAGCAATCGTGGACTGGATGATGTTGGCGATGTTCGCCGTTTGCATGATCGGCTGCGTGAACTGTCTGGCATATTGAATGAACGCCTGCACGTCCCCGATGGTAATCGTCTTATTCGTGACGAAAATACCGCCGACCACGCACACCAGCACATATCCGATGTTGCCGATAAACGACATCATCGGCATGATGATGCCGGAGATGAACTGGGCTCTCCAGCCCGAGTGGTACAGCTTGTCGTTAATCTCGTTGAACGCTGCCATCGATTCATCCTCGCGTCCGAACGCCTTCACGATTTTATGTCCGGTATACATCTCCTCCACGTGCCCGTTGAGCTGGCCCAGCGAACGCTGCTGGCCCATAAAATGCTTCTGGGAACGGGAAGCGATCATCCGGATCGCGATAAAGCTGAGCGGCAGCGTCACGATCAGGATCAGCGTCATCCAGGGACTGATCGTCAGCATCATGACGATGACGCCCACGAGCGTCACGACAGACGTAATGAGCTGCGTCAAGCTCTGCTGCAGCGTCGTGCTGATGTTATCCACATCATTGGTCGCGCGGCTGAGAATTTCGCCATGGGTCTTCGAATCGAAATATTTCAGCGGTAGCCGTGACAGCTTGCTGTTGATCTGGTCGCGCATATCGTACACGACTCGCTGGGCAACCCCCGCCATCAGATACTGCTGAAAATAGCTGAACAGCGCGCTGAAGAGATATAGGCCGATCAGGATCAGCAAAATTTCCGATATATAATGGAAATCAATCGACGCGCCCGGCACTCCCTTGGCCTTAGCCATGATGCCTTCAAACAGCTTGGTCGTCGCTTTTCCGAGAATTTTCGGGCTCACGATGCTGAACACCGTGCTGAGGATGGCCATCAGGAAAATGACGGCAAGCGTCACCCGGCGCGGCCGCAAATAACCAAGAAGCCGTTTTAACGAGCCTTTGAAATCCTTCGCCTTTTCGGCCGGCATCATTTGCCCGGGATGCCCGCCCGGATGGCGCGGACCCGCCGGACGGCTGCCGGGATGCTTTCTTCCTTCACTCATGCGATCTCCTCCTCTGACAGCTGCGAGGATACAATCTCGCGGTATACGTCGCAGGTATCCATCAGCTCGCGGTGCTTGCCGATGCCGGCAATCCGTCCTTCATCCAGAACGATGATCCGGTCGGCGTCCATAACGGTGCTGGCCCGCTGCGCCACCAGCAGAACCGTCGCGTCAGCGGTTACTTCCTTCAGCGCGGACCGGAGCTTCGCGTCCGTCTTGAAGTCCAGCGCTGAGAAGCTGTCGTCAAATACGTAGATTTCCGGCTTTCTCACAAGCGCCCGCGCGATGGACAGACGCTGCTTCTGACCGCCGGACACATTGCTGCCGCCCTGCGAAATTTCGGACTGGAAGCCGTCCTTCATCTTGGTGATGAATTCGGTGGCCTGCGCAATATCTGCCGCCTTTCGCAGCTCCTCGTCGGTCGCGTCCGTCTTGCCGTATCGCAGGTTGTCGGCAATCGTTCCGGTGAACAGGACGGCTTTCTGCGGCACAAAGCCGATTTTGGCGCGCAGCTCTTCCTGCGTCATCTCCTTCACGTTCTGCCCGTCGACGATCACGCTGCCGCTGTCTACATCATAGAAGCGCGGAATCAGGCTGAGCAGCGTCGATTTGCCGGAACCGGTGCCGCCAATGATCGCTGTCGTTTCGCCCGGCGCGGCGCTGAACGAAATATGGTGAATGGCCGGCTGCTCGGCGCCCGGGTAGCTGAACGTGACATCCCGGAATTCCAGATAACCCCGCTGCTGCGAGACCGGTGCCGATGTTCCGGTGCGTTCCGGATCAAGGATCTGCGGCTCCATCTCCAGCACTTCGTTAATACGGGTAGCCGAAGCGGATGCGCGCGGCACCATAACGAAGATCATGGATACCATGATCAGCGAGAACATGATCTGCATCGCGTACTGGATGAAGGCCATCAAGTCGCCGACCTGCATATGTCCGTGACTGATCCGGATCCCGCCGAAATAGACGATGGCGATGGTGGAGAAGTTCATGACCAGCATCATGATCGGCATCATTGCCGCCATGATTTTGTTGACCTTGACCGCCGTTTGCGTAAGGTCAAAGTTCGCTTCATTAAAACGCTTCTGTTCGTGCTCGATGCGGTTAAAGGAACGGATGACGCGGATGCCCGTGAGGTTTTCCCGAAGCACGCGGTTCAGCTTATCCAGTCTGACCTGCATCGCCTTGAACAGCGGTATGCCCTTGCCGGCAATGATGGCGATGGCGCCTGCCAGCACCGGAACAACGACGACGATGACCAGAGACAGCTTCGCGTCCTTGGACACCGCCATGATGATGCCACCGATACACATCATCGGCGCGCTGATCATCATCCGCAGAATCATCGTCAGCACCTGCTGCATCTGAGTGATATCATTCGTCGTCCGGGTAATCAGCGAGGCGGTTCCCAGCTTGTCGAACTCCTGCAGCGAGAAGTTCTGGACATGGTGAAACACGCGGCTGCGAAGATTTTTGCCGAACCCTCCGGCCACTTTCGCCGATAAATAACTGGCCCCGATGGAACAGATCGCACCGCCCAGGGCGACCAGCAGCATGAAGCCGCCGATTTTCCAGATATAAGGGATATCTCCGTTCACAATGCCTTTATCCACAATATCGGACATGAGCGTAGGCAGATATAAGTCCGACATCGATTGGAAAAAGACCAGTAAAAATACAAACAGAATCGGAAGCTTAAAAGGCTTCAACGTCCGAAACAGTTTCAGCATGGTTCGATCGCTCCTCCTGCAGATGACTCAGCTTGGGATTCATAATAGGTGTACGCTTTGGTTAACAATTCAGCCAGCTGGTTGCCCTCCTCTTCCCCTAAGTACTCAATCAGTCCGGCGAAAGATTCCATCGTAGATTCGATCGCCTTCTCCACGACGGCCTCTCCTTCGTCCGTCAGACTGATCCGAACCGCACGGCGGTCCAGCTCATCCATGGTGCGCTCGATCCATCCCTTCTTCTCCATCGTCTTGATGAGCTGGGTCACGGTTGGAGAGGTGACGCGCAAAATATGACTGATTTCCGAAACCATCAGCCCGGTTGTACCTGTTTTCACATTCTTTTTTATGCTGAACAACAGCCCCAGCTCGCTCATCTTGATGCCCACGATTTTCCGCTGCCGGAATTCCGCCTTGTTAAAGCGCATGGTGGCCTGCATAAGCTTCAGAGCCGACGCGTTTTCGACCGATGCATAATCACTCATTTCAAGGTAGCATCTCCTTTCATTGAATTGATTCGAGGTCCTTTGGTTATCGACTTCAAAATAATAGTTAAGTAACTAAATTGGTTAAGCAATTTATTAGGATACCTAATTATATCGCTCCGCAAAAATGAATGTCAATGTATACATATGGTGCCGGTTCCAGGTCTGCAAACAAGGTAACATCAGCTGACCGGCTTGTCCACCATCAGGATGCTTTTCGCGAAGGATATCCACTCCCGCGCGGCAAAAGACAAATAACGGTCCTTGCGCCAGATCATGCCGAGCTGCCAGGGAATCGACGGATTAATCAGCGGAATGATGCGGATCCGCTCCTGATCCACCTCGCGGCAAATCGTTTCCGGCAGCAGCGCGATTCCCAGATTGGCCGCCACCATGCCGCTGATCAAATCCCACTGCGAGCTTTCGTACACGATGCGCGGCTGATAGCCGACGCGGACGCATTCGGTGATGATCCGGTCATGGAGCGCAAAATCCTCCCGGAACAGCACGAAGCTCTCTCCTGCCAGCTCCGCCAGCGGAACAGCGCCTCGCCCGGATAAATGATGGGAGGGATGCACCAGCAGCATCAGCTTTTCCCGGACGAAGGAGAACGAGTGGAACTGCTCCTCATCAATCGGCAGCACCGCTACGCCAACGTCTAGCAGCCCGCTTTCCACGTCCTTCTCCACCTTTTTTGCTCCGTCCTCGAATACCTGCATGGTCACCTGCGGATATTTTTTATGAAACTGTCCAATGACTTCCGGAAAAAAGCTGGAACCGACCATCGGCGGCAGCCCGAGCCGGATATGCCCTTTTTGCAGATTCTTCAAATCACCCAGCTCGGCCGACAGGCTTTGAAAGGATTTGACGATCGGCTGCGCCTGCTCATAAATAATTCTCCCCGCATCGGTAAGCTCGATTCTTTTGTTAGAGCGGTCAAACAACGTCACTCCGAGCTCGTCCTCAATGTTGCGGATTGTTTTACTGATTGTCGGCTGCGTGATATAGAGCGATTCGGCCGCCTTCGTGAAGCTCTGCAGCCGGGCCACCTCCATAAAATACTGCAGATGCCGGATATCCATCTCCACCTTCTCCTTTCCAACTGCCCCTATAGAAAAATGGAATGATCATTATTCGATTTATTCATTTTACCCATGAAAATAACTGATGTAAAATTTTCATATAAATGAAAGGAGAGAATCCCTGTGAACAATATTGTAAAAGGTACGGTGCAGGTAGCGGTGCTGATGGTGTTTTCGCTGCTGATGAACAAGCTCGCCGAACTTTTGCACCTGCCGTTACCCGGCAGCATTCTGGGGATCATCGTGGTATTTATCCTGCTTGAGACCGGCGTTATCCGCTTGGAATGGATTGAGATCGGAGCTAACTGGCTGCTCGCTGAGCTGCTGTTATTCTTCATTCCCGCGGCCGTCGGTGTCATGAAATATATTCCGATGCTTGAAAGCGACGGGGTCCGCATCCTGATCGTTGTTCTTTTCAGCACGTTTACCGTCATGGCCAGCTCCGGACTGCTCGCATCCCGGATTGCCAAACAGAAAGAACGGAGGGCTTCCCGATGATCGGCCTCATCTGCCTTATATTCACCCTCGGCATTTATGCCGTGTCCAAACGCATATACGCAAAGCGGCCCAAGGTTTATCTGTCGCCGCTTCTCATCACGCCCGCGATCGTCATCCTTATTCTGATCTGGACGCAGGTTCCTTATGAATCCTACAACTCCGGCGGCAAATGGCTCAGCAGCCTGCTGCAGCCGGCTACGGTCGCGTTTGCGGTACCGCTGTACAAGAACTTCAAAATACTCAAAAAGCACGCCGTCGAAATTATCGTCAGCGTGCTCACCGGCTCCTGCGTCGCCATGATCTCATCGGCGTTTCTCGCCAAATGGCTGCACCTGAGCTCCTCGCTCGTGACCAGCCTGATCCCGCGTTCCATTACGACCCCGATTGCCATGAACGTGTCGCAGGTCATCGGGGGCGTGCCGAACATTACGGCCGTTTTCGTCATTATTACGGGGCTTCTCGGCTCGATGATTGGCCCGATGGTGCTTCGCATGTTCAAGATCGACAATGATATCGCTCGCGGCATCCTGTTCGGCACCAGCTCTCACGGAACGGGAACCTCCAAGGCCTTTGAGATGAGCTCGCTGTCCGGGACCATATCCAGCATTTCCATGATCCTGGCCGCCTTGTTCACGCTCGGGGTCGCGCCGCTCATGATGTCGGTTCTGATGCATTAAAGGTTTGGCGTTTATTCATACCGGATGCGGACCGGCATGCCGGTCGCAGCCGATTCCAGGGCGGCGCAGGTAACCGCCTGCGTCCTGAACGCATCCGCATAATTCGATTTAATCCGGGAGCCGTCCCCTGTGCGCAGCGCATGGAGGAAGGCTTCCGTTTCTTGTACATAGGGGTTCGCCCGCTCCAGATACTCCGTCTGTTCACCGGGCCGCGATGCCCGCAGCCGCTGCGGATTCCAGTCCAGGACGCCCTGATCGGTATAGAAAGTCAGCCCGGTCTGGCTGAGTCCCGCTCCCTCCGGCAGTACACAGGTATTGGAGATGTTCGCAACCAAGCCGCTTGCCATTCGGAGCGTGACCGTGCCTACATCGGCAACCTCCACGCCTTCGACCTGCTCATGCTTGATGCGGCTGCCGTAAAGCGCATACACTTCCTCCACCTCACCGGCCGTATAGCGCAGCAGGTCCACCACATGCGTCGTCTGCTCGATGAACTGGCCGCCCGATCCGTCCTGCCGTCTCCACCAGGATACGCCCGGCATGCTGTCCATCCAGCGGCCGAGCGCCATGCCGGCCTTCTGCCCTTGCAGCAGCTCCTTCAGCTTGTCCATGCTCGATTGATAGCGGAAATGATACCCGACCGAGGTGATCAGCCCGGCTTCTTGAATAGCGGATGAAATGCGGCGCGGAAGTTCCTGGTCGACGCCAAGCGGCTTTTCCACCAAAAAAGGAATGCGGGACGCAAACATAAACCGCATCAAGTTGCTCCGCGTCCAGCATGTCCCGTAAATCGCCATATCCGGCGGATCCATAGGCCGCAGCCATTCGCTCTCCCTTTTCCTTGCTCGTTCCAAGAAAAGCCCGTACCTTTACGTCCTCGGCCGCAGCAAGTATGTCGGCGTGTACCCGGCTGAACCAGCCCGTCCCGATGATTCCGATCTGAAGCGTCATGACAACCCCACCTTTGCGCATATTTACCGTCCATTATACCGAACGCCAAGATGTGCGGCTATCTCTCATTTCGGTACGCCGCAGGCTGCTACTCGGACGCGTCGTCTTTCCATTCCTCGGGCAGCAGCCGCATGTAATGCGGCTGCAGGAAACGGTCATCGATCAGCAACAGCACCCCCTCATCCTGCTCGGAGCGGATCAGACGGCCTCCGGCCTGCAGCACCTTGTTCATGCCCGGCAGCACGTAAGCATAGTCGTAACCGTTTTTGCCTTCGCCGTTAAAATGGTCGCGGATCAAGTTGCGCTCCAGCCCAAGCTGCGGCAGACCGACGCCGACCACCGCTACGCCGATCAGTCGGTCGCCCTGAAGGTCGATGCCCTCCGAGAAAATGCCGCCAAGCACCGCAAACCCGGCCAGCGTCTTGCGATTATCGGCTTGAAAGGCGTCCAAAAACCGCTCCCGCTCCTCCTCTCCCATGCCTGAACCCTGCACAATCGTTTGAATCTCCGGGTACTTGCCTGTGAAAACTTCATACACGCTCTGCAAATACTGATAAGAAGGAAAAAAGATCATATAATTGCCGCTTCGCTCCGAAACCAGGCCATGCAGCAAATCGGCAAGCTGCTCGCGCGTCTGCTCCCTGTCGCGGTATCGCGTAGATACCGGCACGATCCGCACATCAAGCTGCTCCCGGCGGAACGGCGAAGCGACCGAGACGCTGTAATCCTCCGGATCAGCCCCGAGCATGTCCCTGTAGTACGACAAGGGGGAAAGCGTCGCAGAGAAAAACACGGCCGATCGAAAGCCTTTCGCCGCCTGGGTCAGCAGGTACGACGGATCCAGACAGAGTAATTTGATCGTGACGTCGCTGTGCTGGACCTCGGCATAGGTGATATAGCGGCTGTCATAGAGCTTGGCCATGCGAATGAAGTTTTGGGCGGCAAAATACGCGTCCAGCAGCAGCGGCTCGTTATCGCCTCCCGCGGCCAGTGCGCGCTCCGCTTCGCCTGCAAAGGCTTCAAGCAGGTCTGCCAGCTCCTGCGGGGCTTCCTTCGAAAGCTGCATCCGCGCCTCGCCGCACGCCTTTCTGAGTCCGATAAAATATTTATTCACGGCATCCGCCGCATCCGCGATCCCCCGGTTCACTGCCTTATACTCCCTTTTCAGCTGTAAGAAGCCCGCTTTAGAGATGGCTGCGGAGAACATGTCCCGGCCCCGGTCCACCAAATTATGCGCCTCGTCGACCAGCAGCACCGTCCGCTTCTTCTGTTCCTCGATCAGCCGCTTCAAGGAGACCCTGGGATCAAAAATATAGTTATAATCGCATATCACCGCATCGACCGCGTAAGCCGTATCCAGCGAAAATTCAAAAGGACAGACCTTGTGCTTGCGGGCGTACTGTTCAATAACCTGCCGGGTCATGAGGGTTTCATGGGACAAGATATCCAGAACAGCTCCATTGATGCGATCATAATAACCGTCTGCAAACGGACATGCCTCCTTGGCGCATAGCGTCTCCTCCTGAAAACACACCTTGTCCTTGGCGGTGATGGTGAGCGCTTGCAGAAACAGCCCCTTCTCCTTCATCAACCCGAGTGCCTGCTCCGCGGCGGTGCGCGTAATCGTTTTGGCCGTCAGATAAAACATCTGCTGCAGCAGCCCCTCCCCGATGGCCTTCACCGCAGGGAACAAGGTCGACATCGTTTTGCCGATCCCGGTCGGCGCCTTGGCGAACAGCTTTTTCTTCTCCCGGATCGCGCCGTAAACCGCTCCTGCCAGCTTGCGCTGTCCTTCGCGGTACGCATCGAACGGAAAGGGCAGGGACCTGATGCTCTCGTCTCTTTTAGCGGCATTCGCGAGACGCAGGGAGGCATAAGGCGCATACCGCTCCACGACGCTTTGCACGAATTGCGTCAGCTCGGCCAACGTGCATGCGCGCTTGAAGCGCCGCTCTTCCCCGGTCCCCGTGTCCACGTAAGTCAGCTGTACACCGATTTGCTCAAGCTGACGCTCCTGCGCTACCATATAGGCATAGACCTGCGCTTGAGCCCAGTGCACGGGGCGCCCGCCTTCCAGCGTGTCCAGGCCCGCCGCCGTCGATTTGATTTCGTCGACCATCCAGCCTTCTGCGGTTTGGATCAGCCCGTCGCACCGCCCTTCGATCCGGTACCGGATGCCGTTATGCGGCATTTCGGTGTGGAGATACAGCTCCTTCTCGTCCCCTTCCCGGTAGTTCCGCTGCACCTGCTGATGAATTCTCGTTCCTTCCTGCATCGTGCTTGCGGTACGGAACCCGGAATCGATGCTCCCGCTGCTGAATACATATTCCACAAGCGGCCTCACGGATATACGGACGAAATTCGTTTCCAGATCATCGCCAGACAATAAGATCACCCGTTCCCCTTTTATTTTTACCCATCATACCATAACCTAAAAATAGAGCCTAACCCCCCTGCCAATTTCAGGTTAAATATTCCAAAAAAATGTCTGAAATGTTTCAGAAAATAAAAAAAGTTAAAATTCAATGCCTATTTAAAGTATTAAAGGGTTGAAGATTTCCAAACTTCTCGTGTATAATTCTTGTTTAAATACAGATTCATGCTTACAGAATGCGTAAGCCTTTAGTACCCTAAATGCTTCAGCATTCTGTAATCTTGAATCTAGGGAATAAGGAGAGAAGCCAATGACATTTTTGCATGTAGAATTGCCCGCTGAAAAGAAAGCAAAAGCTTACGTCAATGAAGTCTTCGAAACGGTATGTAAACGGAACCCGAATGAAAGTGAATTTCATCAGGCCGTGAAGGAAATTCTCGACTCGCTTGTCCCCGTGCTTGCCAAGGAACCGAAGTACATGGAGAACGGTATCCTGGAAAGACTGGTTGAGCCTGAACGTCTAATTACCTTCCGGGTACCTTGGGTCGACGATCAAGGAACCGTGCGCGTCAACCGCGGCTTCCGCGTTCAATTCAACAGTGCCATTGGCCCGTACAAGGGCGGTCTTCGTTTTCACCCCTCTGTAAACTCCAGTATTATCAAATTCTTAGGCTTTGAGCAAATTTTGAAAAACTCCCTGACTGGCCAGCCCATCGGCGGCGGCAAAGGCGGTTCCGACTTCGATCCGAAGGGCAAATCGGACGCTGAAGTGATGCGCTTCACGCAAAGCTTTATGACCGAGCTCTACAGATACATCGGTCCGGACACCGACGTTCCAGCCGGCGATATCGGCGTAGGCGCACGCGAAATCGGCTTCATGTTCGGACAATACAAACGCATCCGCAGCGGCAATGAAGCCGGCGTTCTGACCGGCAAAGGCATCGGATACGGCGGAAGCCTCGCGCGTCCGGAAGCTACCGGATACGGCACAGTTTATTTCGTGAACGAAATGCTGAAAGCGAAAGGCGACAGCCTCTCCGGCAAAACGGTCGTGGTATCGGGCTCCGGCAACGTAGCCATCTACGCGATCCAAAAAGCGACCCAGTTCGGCGCCAAAGTCGTGGCATGCAGCGATTCCGCAGGCTATGTGTACGATCCGGAAGGCATCGACTTCGAAACGGTGAAGCAGCTGAAGGAAGTTGAAAGAAAACGGATCAGCGAATACGTAAACGAGCATCCGAGCGCGCAGTACTTCGAGGGCTGCTCGGATATCTGGACGATCCCTTGCGATATCGCGCTGCCCTGCGCAACGCAAAACGAAATCGACGCCGAAGCCGCGAAGCTGCTTGTATCCAACGGCCTGAAAGCCGTTGCCGAAGGTGCAAACATGCCTTCAACGCTCGCAGCGATCGACGTATTCCTCGAAAACGGCGTGCTCTTCGGACCGGCCAAAGCAGCCAACGCAGGCGGCGTAGCCGTATCCGCGCTGGAAATGTCCCAAAACAGCATCCGCACCTCCTGGTCCTTCGAAGAGGTTGACGAGAAGCTGCATCAGATCATGATCAATATTTACAACAACAGTGCCCAAGCGGCGGAACAATACGGCTACCCAGGCAACCTGGTGGTTGGTGCCAACATCGCAGGCTTCGTCAAAGTGGCTGACGCGATGATCGCTCAAGGCGTGATCTAATATCGGTTATTAATCTATATAAACGAGAAAAGCATCCGGGTAACCGGATGCTTTTTCTTTTGCCCGTATCGTAAGCGCGGCTGCAGGAGACCCTCATTTCGATATTCCAAGCGGCCTTCCGCGTCTTTCTTCTATTTTATCTTCTATATTATATAGAAAGCTTCTCCAATTCATGCTCCCTTGTGAGTTAACCCCCGTTCCGAATTCTCTATCGCTTCTGCGACTCCGTCAGCCGGAACTGGTTCACCCACTTCAGCAGCGCGCCGGTGATGGATTCGGCATGGATCGATGCGCTCCTGACCCTGCCGATATCCTCCTGCAGCTCTCGCAGCATGCCCTCCACATCGAGGGAGATCTGCCGATTCTCGACGCTGACGGCGGCCACGCGCTCCATCAGGGCGGCGACCTCGACAGCCATTTGCTGCTTCAAGTTCTCGTTCGCCCCTGCTTCTCCCAGCATCGCTGCTGCCGTGGCCACCCTCTCTGTCCCTTCCGCGATGACCTGGGAGCCTTCGTTCATCGACTGGAACGAGACTTCGACCTGTCCGTATATCAGCTGCAGGGCGCTCTGGATTTGCAGCGCAGACTGGCGGGTCAGCTCCGCAAGCTTGCGGATCTCCCCGGCGACGACGGCGAAGCCAAGCCCATGCTCCCCGGCACGCGCGGCCTCGATCGAGGCATTGAGCGACAGCAGATTGGTCTGGTTGGATATGTTCTCGATGGATTGCAGCAGACTGCCGACGCTGCGGGTGGTTTCCATAAAGCCGCGGATGGTTTCGTGGCTTTCGCCGATCTTCGCCTCAATTTCTTTCATTTTGCCGCCGATCTGCATGACCTCGCCCTGGGCAACGGCAATCTGCCGGGAAGCGGCCTCTTCCAGCTCCCGCAGCGTATGGCTCATCTTCGCAGAAACGTCTTTGGCGACGTCTATATCTTTCAGCTGCGCACGCAGTCCCTTCACCATGCTGTGGATGCTGCCGCTGACCCGTTCGGCGGAGCTTCCCGTCGAACGGGCCCCCTCATGCTGGACCAGCTGGCTGATCTGCACATCCTCCGCCGCGTGCTTCACTTGCAGCATGATCGCCTCCAACGAGTCGATCATATTGTTCACCCATCTTCCGATCGCTTTCACTTCATCGTCCGCGAAACGCCCGAGATCCAGCCTCTGGGTCAAATCCCCCTTCCCCTCGGCATTGATCCGGATAAAGCGGTTGAGAACCCTCAAATGCGCGGCAGTCGGCCTCGAGCCTTTTCTTTCAAGGATCCCGACGACTACCGCGCCCAGCAGCAGATTTCCGATCAGCACGATAAGGATGCCCAATGCGAGCGGAAGCCCCTTTGCCAGCAAGCCGAACATCACCGCATTCAGTATCGTCCCCGCTGCAGCAGCGCCCAAATGCATCCGTTTCAGCTTCCAGCGGATACTGCGTATGCGGTATACCTCTTCGAGGTCACCCTCGCACATCATTCCCCATATATCCGGGCAATGCGGCATCCGGAACGTAACCCCTTTTCCAATCACCGGAACATGACGGTAATCGGGATAGCCGGGAAACTCCACAAACAGGTTCTCTCCGCTCGCAATGGTGTTCCTGACGCCCGGATGCAGTTCACCGGTGGCCGGATCCTTGAAGACCAGCTCCAGCTCGGTGTGACGCTCGACGCGCACGATGCCGTATTCCGTCCGGACGCCATCCTTCAAATTGTCGCCATGGGTAAACGTAATATCCTCGAAGCGGCTGCGCGATAGTGCCGTCCCCGGCTCAACCTGCCGGTTCAGTCCAGGCTTTGCCATAAAGATGTAGTTATCGCCGGAGTCCGGATATATATGCCCCGATTCCCGCTGAATCAAGTCTCCAAGCACATCATTTGGAACGCGTCCGCACAGGGCTCCGGCCCATACTCCCTTTTCAGCGACCGGCAGCAAGAACATCATCGTCATGGCGTCATGAAATTCGGATGTGCTCGGCCCGATTGCTTCTGTTAGCGGATCGGCATAGGGCCCAAAAAGGCAGGGTGCCCCTTCCCGGGTCGCCTCGAGGCCGGAATAAAGGGCATCGCCGGCCGTGATGAAGCTGCCTACATGCTCCGGATAAGTCGAACAGACGACGCGCATCTGCCCGTCCACCAAGCAGAGCTCGGAGAAATCCTTTCCCCGCTTCCGCACCGCTGCGCATGCTTCGTCCCACTCCCCCGGGCTCAAGGCTGCGAGCGCAGCAGGGTCCTCCCTGTCCTCCAGCAGCTGGCTCCGCAACCGCTGCATATGCTCCCAATAATCCTCCGCCCAGCCCTGCAGGATGTGCATTCGATGTTGAGCGATTCCTTCAAATACATGCCCGGTGTCTTCCTTCCAATCCCGGTTCAATCGAAACGACCACCACAGCGGCAACCCTTTTCTGAACCCCAGCCAGTCAAACATTCCGCTCCATCCCCTTCATGTACCTCACATGTGTTGTTATTTATTTTACCATTTAATGTATTTTTGCTATTTTACACAAATTATCCGACCACCACAATGCAAATAAAGTAAATAAAACAAAAATAATGTTAAATATTCTCACATTATTATTTTGCATACCCATATAGGTATTTATCGAACTTTGACTTCTCTACCTCCCAAGGTCATAATATTTTTATTGCTATAAACGGAACTGCCGCTGCTGCGATCTCTGTATTTATTTTCCGGTAAACCAACTGATTTTTTCCTTTTCTTTAGTTCGTTCCATGGACTATAATAGCTTATCAGCTAAGTTGTTTAACCGATTGCTGCAAATCTGCCGGTTTTTCAGCTGTTTTTTTGACAACGGAGGGAAGTTGTATCGTGTCACGTGAATCTATTGCCCATTTTTTAAAAAAGCCGTTCGTTCTGTTTACGATCATTTTGCTTTTAAAAGGATACTTAGCCTGGGCCGTTACGTTCGGCGACTGGCTGCCTTGGAAGGTGCTCATTACAGAGCTGCCGTTTATTTGGCTGCTGTTTTGCTTGATTGAATGGTTTTCTTCCAAACGGAAATTAATGAATTACACCATCGTGAACCTGATACTTACCGGGGTCTTTTTTGCGGTCATTATGTATTTCAAATATTACGGCGTGATCGTGACCTACCACGCTTTAGCCCAGGTCGGCCAGGTAACCGAGGTGAAGAGCAGCGTATTTTCCTTGATGGACCCCTACTACCTGCTTGTATTCGCGGATATCATCCTGCTGTTCGTCCTGCTGTTCAAAAGCCGCAGGGTCAAAAGCTGGCGCATCAGCATCAAGCAAAAAACCCGCAAAAGCATCGTGTCGGTCGTATTTATGCTTTGTTTGGTGATCTGCCTGTTTAATATCCTGCCGAACCGGGCCAGCATGAACGAGATCAAGAAAGCTCAGCAAATGGGGATTTTGAATTATGAAGCCTATACGATCTTATCGCTTAAAAAGGAACCGCTTGTGCCTCTGAAGGATATCACCCAAGCTTCCATCGATAAGCTGAAGGGAATCACCGTGCCTGAAACCCCGAAATATTTCGGAAACGCCAAAGGCAAAAACCTGATTATCGTACAGCTCGAATCATTCCAAAATTTCCTCATCAACCTGAAAATCGACGGCAAGGAAATTACGCCGAACATCAACAAGCTTGCCAACGAGAACCTGTACTTCTCGAATTTCAACCAGCAGGTCGGACAGGGAAACACCTCGGATGCGGAGTTCGTTGTGAATACGTCCTTTTACATTCCGCCAGACGGCGCGGCAACCCAGAAGTATGTCGACAAAAAGCTTCCGAGCCTGCCGCGTCTGATGGAAGCGAACGGGTACAATACGCTCACGCTCCATACGAACAACGTGCACTTCTGGAACCGCGGTGAGCTCTATTCATCCCTCGGCTTTCAGCATTACTACGATCAGACCTTCTTCGGCACGGACGACATGGTGTTCTTTGGTGCCTCCGACGAAGTGCTGTACGAGAAATCTACCGACAAGCTGCAGGAGCTGGACCAGGAAGGCAAGCCATTTTACGCCCAGATCATCTCGATGTCGGCGCATCACCCGTTCACCATTCCGGCGAACAAATATAAAATGGATCTGCCTGAACGTTATCAAGGCACCTTCGTCGGGGACTATATCCGGGCCCAAAACTACGCCGACTACGCCTTCGGCCAACTGATGGATGAGCTGAAGCAGAAGGGGCTCTGGGATGACAGCCTGATCGTCGTCTACGGCGACCACATGGGATTGCCGATCTATTCACTTGACCATGATGACAAGAAGCTGATGGAAGAAATCTACGGTCATGAATATTCCTATACGGATATGCTGAATATCCCGCTTATCATTACCGGCAGCGGAATCTCGCATGAGCAAATCCGGGAAGAGGTCGGCGCCCAGTCGGACATTATGCCGACCGTGGCCAACCTGCTGGGGATTTCCATGAAGGACCATATTCATTTCGGCCAGGATCTGCTCAATCAGACGTACAATCTGCTGCCGGAACGCTATTATCTGCCGACAGGCTCCTTCCTGAACGACAATGCCATGTTCATGTCGGGCAGCGGTTATGAGGACGGAACCCAGTATCCGCTCAGCGGCAAAAGCTCGATCGGCCAAGGCACGACCAAAGAGGAATATGACCGCGCACTGAAGCTGCTCCAGCTGTCCGACAGCTACGTTAACCAGCAGCCGAAGAAATAGCAGCGGCCTGCCTCATGCATAAGCGGTAATTTACCCGCCCTTTCCATAAAACAAGAAAAGTCTCGCCATCCGGGCGGGACTTTTCTTTGTTCATATTTATTTGGCATTCCGCTTCTTGTAATCCTTCGGCGTCATCCCGGCCATCCGTTTGAACAGCTTATTAAAATACACCGGATCACTATAACCGACCAGCTGCGATATCTGGTAATTTTTCAGATCCGGGTGATCGACCAGGAACTGCTTCGCTTTTTCGATCCGCACTTCGATCAGATAATCGGTAATCGTCTGGCCGGTTTGGGCACTGAACAGGCGGCTGATATAGCTCGGACTCATACCGGTCGTATCGGCGAGACGCTCCAGCTCAAAGTTCCGGTCATACTCCTTATCCAGAAAAGCCTTGATCTGATCGACGACGTAATGCTCCCCAGCCTGCGGATCCGAGCAACCGCTCCCGCCCTCTGCAGATTCAACCGGCGACTCTTCCTCCCCGCTCTCATCCACGCCTTTATGCTTCAGGCTTCGCAGCAGCTCGTAAAGCTGCTTTTTGTCGATCGGTTTCAGCAAATAATCCATCACGCCGAAGCGGAGTGCCTGACGGGCATATTCAAACTCGCTGAAGCCGCTCAGCACGACGACCGGCGTCCGGTCCATCTTTTCCCTGGCATGCTCAATGAAGCGCAGCCCATCCATCATCGGCATTTTAATATCCGTAATGATACAATCCAGTTCGTCTGGACTCAATTTCATAATCTGATTGAGTGCATCCATCCCGTTTCCATAAGACCCGATGACGTTTACGTCCAAATCCATTCGAGATATGATTCTTTCAAGGCCTAGCCGGATGATTTCTTCATCGTCCACAATGATGATATTCAAGGCTTATCACAACCTTTCGCTGCTGCCACAACGCTGCCCGCCAAGCTGCCTGGCACGTCCCCGGTCGCATCGGTCCAGCACTTAAGGGAACGAAGCCCGACTACTTCACGGCACCGCTGGTGACTCCCTCAAAAATATACCGCTGCAAGAACAGGTACAGGACGGTTGTCGGGATCATGATAATCATAATCGCTGAGGATACCATTTGCCAATCGCCGCTGTTGACGCCGAAAAAGCGCATCAGCGACGTGGATACCACCACATGCTCCTGTCTCGGAAGGTACAAATACGGCGTGAACATGTCGTTATAAATGCCGATGGTCTTCAGAATCACAATCGTCGCGGTCGCCGGAGCGAGCAGCGGAAAGATGATGGAGCGGTAAATCCGGAACAGCGAAGCCCCCTCCAGCATTGCACTTTCGTCCAGTTCGCCGGGAATATTCCGGATGAACTGAAGATAAATGTAGATCTGCATAATGTCCGCTCCGATATACAGCAGCACGGGACCCAGCAGGTTGTTGGTCAGGCCGATCCCTTGAATAGTTTTGAAATTCACGACCTGGGTCGTAATTTGCGGAATAATGGTCGCAAACAGAAACAATCCCACGATAAGTCCCTTGCCCCGGAAATCGAACCGCCCTACCGCGTAGCAGAACGCGGAGCCGAGAAAAATGTTCAATACAAGCGTCAGCACGATAATGAGGATCGTATTGCCGAAGGCCAGCCCCATATCCGCCTGCTTAAACGCATGAATGAAATTGCTGAAATTGAGGAAGTTGTCCGGCAGGGACAACGTCGGCTTGCCCAGGAACTCCTCCTTGGTTTTAAAGGCGTTGACCACAATAATGTACGGCGGAAAAAGAATGACAAACACCGCAATCAGCAAAGAGATGTATTTGAGCGTTTGAAGCGCGTAATTGGCGCCACTTTTTTGCGTAACCATGCCTTAAGCCCTCCCCCTGTTCAAGAAATACCGCTGCACGCCCAACACGGCAATGACGATCACCAGCAGCACGACGCTCATGGCAGATGCCAACCCATAGTTATTGAACTGGAACGCCGTCTCCAGAATTTTCATGACGAAGGTTTCGCTCGCTCCTGCCGGGCCGCCATGGGTCAGCACGAACGGAATATCGAACACCTCGAGCGCCCCGGTCACTGTCAGGAAGAGGTTCAGCTCTATGATCTGATATATGTTGGGAAGCGTAATGCGGGTAAAGGACTGCCAGCCGCTGGCACCGTCAATGGCCGCCGCTTCATAAATGTCTTTGGGAATCGACTGCAGCGCAGCCAGGTACACCACCATGTTAAAGCCCATGAAGCGCCATAGCCCGATCGAGGCAAGCGTGTAGTTCACGAAGGATTCGCTTCCGAGCCAGCTCGTTTCGGATGGAAGGCCTAACGCTCCGAGCAGGGTATTCAAGGAACCTTGCGTCGTATCAAATACATATCCGAACAGATAAGCCACGGCAACACCGTTCAGAATATAGGGCAAAAATAACAGCAGCCTGAAAAACATTTTTCCTTTCAGCTTGCTGTTCAGCAGGACCGCAAAATAGATCGCTAGGATGTTCTGAACAATCCCCACAACGAAGTATGCCAGATTATGCTTAAACACGCCGAAAATTTCCGGATTGGAAAAGACCTCTCTATAATTCTCCCATCCGATCCATTGTTTGTCCGGACTGAGTCCATCCCAATTGGTAAAACTGAGCCGTATAAGCTCCAGGGCCGGATAATAGGCAAAGGTAAGCAGCAGCAGCAGCGGCATGATGATAAACAAAATCATGACGATGGTCTTCTGCTTGCGAAACGAAAGATGGCTGAGCATGGTATCCCTTCCTCCTACATGAATGATGGCTGCACCCCGCGCAAACAGACCAGCCGCGCAGCTGCCGGGCATCTATCCGACTAGCCGCAGCGGCATGTCCGTTGCGTTACAAACAGCGATCGGTTGTCTTTATCCTCAAGCGAGGATTACTTGCCTAAGCTCTTCTTCGCCTTCGCCCAGGCGGCGTCGTACTTGTCCAGCACCTTCTGCGGATCCTTGCTCAATACGAACTCCTGCACCATGGCCTGCTGATCGATTTGGGCCTTATTTTGAATCGCCGTTGCCGTATCATCCCCGAAAACAGCCTCCAGGAACTGCGGTTTGTAATTGTTAAACTCCGCCAGCTGCGGCAGCTTCGGTTCTTTGTTTTTCAGCACCGGGATGAATCCGGCAAAATCCTCATACCCAGAATCCTCCACCATCCATTGAATGAATGCTTTTGCAGCCTTCACATTGCCGTTTTTGTTGACAGCGTAGAAAAAGTCCGGATTCAGAGGAGCCTTATATTGCCCGGAGTTGTCCGCCGGGAACGGGAAAAAGCCGATATCCTCTGAAGCAGCTCCATTGTCGATGACCTGGTTAATGACCCAGTTGCCGAGCAGGTACATCGCCATTTTGCCCTGCGCAATATCCTTTTTGGACTGCTCCCAGTTCGTGGAGTTAACGTCCTTCTCAAGGTATCCCTTCTGCTGCAGTTCACGCAAAATGCTCCACGATTTGCCGTATTCATTGTCCATCGTATATGGCGTATCGGTTTCGGCCCGTTTCATCTCATGATCCGTTTTACCACTGATAATGGATGGAACGTCATACACCCAGGTATCGAGCGGCCATTTATCCTTGAAGTTGGAGGCTAGCGGCACGATGCCGGCATTCTTCAGCTTTTCGCAAAGTGCCAGGAATTCATCGTAGGTCTTCGGCATTTCAGTGATGCCCGCTTTCTCGAACGCCTTCTTGTTGTATACGATCCCTACGGTCGAGGCGCCGGAAGAAACACCATACATTTTGCCATCCAATACTTTCGCATCCTTGAAATAAAGATCTCCCGAGAACTGGATGTCATCGAGCGGCTCAAAATATTTCGGAAGGTCTGCGTTCGGAATGGTCGGAACAAACAGCACATCCGGATATTGACCGGAGGAAATACGAATTTTCGCGTTCTTGTCATAATCGGTAATCGCTTCGAACTGCAAATCCACATTCGGATATTTCTCTTCAAAGCGTTTTTTATAGTCGTCATACTCCTTGCCGATCATGTCCGTACGGTTTGTCAGGAAGACTAGCTTGCCGCTGGGGCCGTCGTCTTTGGCGCTGCCGGTATCGGTCGTTTCCGTTTTTTTGTCCGAACCTGCCGTATCCGCTCCATTTTTTCCCTTTGTCGCATTGTCTTGGCCGCCGCACGCAGCCAATGCTGTTATCATTAAACACATAATCAATGATAACGAAAATAGTTTCTTCATGAACTTCCCCTCATTTCTTTATTGTTAGCGTTTACAAATTTGATTATAGAGGATGTAAATATGCTAAAAAATGGTCTACATTTTTATTTCTGGTCTTACATTGTCATTAATAACAAAAAGCTAACTTTTATTTATAAAAATGTTTTTACAGAGCCTAATACTTCTATTCATTGTGTTTTTTATTTGCAATGACGTATTCAAACTGAAAAATAGCACTTTATTTTTCCATTAAATTTAAAATGTTGCTATATTTTCAGATTCGTATTATAAAAAATATAAGAAGTTATCATAACAAAATAAATTATATACTAACAATTTATTTGGAGAAGAGGCGTTTGAAGTGCAATCACAACAACGATTCGGTTATATCGCGGGGATGACCTGGGGATGGACCGGCATTCGCGGTACATGGAGTACGCCGGCGGCAGAGCATTCCATGAAGGAGATGAAGCGCACGCTGGGGGTCAATTGGACGGCCATCGCGCTCGGAGCGCTTCAGGATA
Organism: Paenibacillus chibensis; assembly: GCF_004001045.1. Taxonomy (GTDB): domain Bacteria; phylum Bacillota; class Bacilli; order Paenibacillales; family Paenibacillaceae; genus Paenibacillus_AQ; species Paenibacillus_AQ chibensis. Next base: position 77,008 of record NZ_BIMK01000005.1, on the reverse strand, counting down.
CGGCGCAGTCTACAGAAATCCGTTTTGAAAAGGAGCCGACCGTCACCGACGGCGAAGTCAAACAGGCGATTCGTGAAGCGAAAAGGCTCGGGCTCCGCGTCTGTCTGAAGCCTGTTGTCAACTGTGCGGACGGCACATGGAGGGCCCACATCAATTTCTTCGATATCGACGTGCCTTGCGAGCCGAAATGGTCCGACTGGTTTTCCTCTTATACCCGCTTCATTCTTCACTATGCGAATATAGCCGAAGAAGCCGGATGCGACATGCTGTGCGTCGGCTGCGAGATGGTTCAGACCGACCGCCGGGAAAAGGAATGGCGCCAGCTGATCCAGGAGGTACGCAAGATTTATTCCGGTCTCATTACGTATAACTGCGATAAGTATCAAGAGGAGCAGGTCCGGTGGTGGGATGCCGTGGATGTGATATCGTCTAGCGGATATTATCCCGTTGGAGCCTGGGAGGAGCAGCTCAACCGGATTGAGCCGGTAGTGAAGAAGCACGGCAAGCCCTTCTTTTTCATGGAAGCGGGCTGCCCCAGCCGCACCGGCTCCAGCCAAATCCCGAATGACTGGGGACTGGCGGGAGACCCCAGCGAAGAAGAGCAGGCCGAATACTATGCGCGGATGTTCGACAGCTGCGGACCGCGGGGCTGGATTTCCGGTTTTATGCTATGGGATTGGCCTGCCTCGCTTTATTCGCCTGATGCAGCCGCCGCTAATGACGACTATTGTCCATATGGCAAACAAGCCGAGCGGATCATTCGCGGATTTTACGAGACCAAAACGCATTTGTCGGAAGGAGGCCTTGCCTGATGCACGCTGAAACAAAGCCAGCCGCGACATGGAAATCCAGGCTGAAACAGGAGCTGACCGACGGCATTCTCGGATTCTGGATGAAACACGCGCCGGATGAGACGCACGGGGGATTTCTCGGCGAAATTATGCCGGATCTTACGGTGACCCCGCAAGCCGACAAAAGCCTGGTGCTGAATACCCGCATCCTATGGACGTTTGCGGCGGCTTACCGCCTTGATGGGGTGGAAGCTTACCGGCAAACCGCGAAGCGTGCGTACGACTACCTCCTTCGCTATTTCGTGGACCGTGAGCACGGCGGCATGTACTGGATGCTCCATGCGGACGGCAGCGTATCCAATGATAAAAAACAGGTGTACGGGCAAGCCTTTGCCATCTATGCTTTGTCGGAGTATCACCGGGCGACCGGGCATGAGGAGGCCCTCGAGCTTGCCGTCGACCTGTTCAGGATGCTGGAGAAGCACAGCTACGACGCCGTGCATAAAGGGTATATCGCAGCCCTGTCACGGGAATGGCAGCCAACAGAAGATTTCAGCCTGAGCGATCAAGACCTGAACGAGCACAAATCGATGAATACCCACCTGCATGTGATGGAGGCTTACACCAATCTGCTGCGCGTGTGGCAGAGCGAACAACTCCGGCGAACGCTGGCCGAATTGATTGAGGTGACGCTGGATCATATCGTCCATCCCGACCGAAGCCGTTTCCTCTTGTTCTTCGACGAGGCTTGGGCGTCCAAATCAGATCATATTTCCTATGGCCATGATATCGAAGGCAGCTGGCTGCTGGTCGAAGCTGCTGAAGTGCTCGGGGATGCTACGCTTCTCAAGCGTGTTAAGCAAACGGCAATCGCCATGGCGGAGCATGCGCTGGCGTGCGGCGTCGACCCGGATGGAGGCATGGTGAACGAAGCGGACCCCGCGGGGGTTATCGATGCCCGAAAGGATTGGTGGCCGCAGGCGGAAGCGATGGTCGGCTTCTACAACGCGTATCAACTGACCGGCCAAAACCGGTTCCGCGATGCATCCTACCGCTCCTGGCAGTTCATCGAAGCAAGCCTCATCGACCATGAGCATGGCGAATGGTTCTGGAACGCCGACCGGGACGGGCGTCCGAACCGATGCCAACCAAAGGTCAGTGCCTGGAAATGCCCGTACCACAACGGCCGCGCTTGCATGGAAATGCTGGAGCGGCTCGGTTAAGGACTCCCCGGAAACGGCCCTCCGCCAAGAGGGCCGTTTCTGCTCCCAAGACACAAAAAAACCAATCCCCGGAGAACCAGGAATCAGCACTTTATGATAGCTCTAGTAGGCGAGCCGATACAGTAAATCCATCAAAACGCGAACGCCATCCTCAAGCTGCTCCGGCTCGGTATATTCCAGAGGCGAGTGGCTGATGCCTCCGCGGCTTGGGACAAACACCATTGCCGTACGGCAGTGCGCAGCAAAAATCTGCGCGTCATGCCCCGCGCCGCTCGGCATCCGCCGGTAAGACTGCCCCTGCTGCTTGCAGATTTCCTCAATCGCATCGGTAAGCGCCTTATCCATAGCGATCGGCGCAACATTCATCCAGCGCTCCGTATCGGCCTGCATCCCCATACAATCAGCAACCCGCTGAACGGTTGCCACCAGGCTCTCGCTCGCCACTTGCAAGGCCTCCGCATCCGGATGGCGAATGTCGATCGTGAAGATGACCTCTCCGGGAATGACGTTAGGCGTGTTCGGCACCAGCTCCATCTGGCCAACCGTCGCTACAAGCGGCGCCCCAAAGCGCTCCGTTTCGTTCATGATGTCCACGATCATTGCGCTTGCCGCCCGGACCGCGTCCTTGCGGTAAGCCATCGGCGTCGTGCCCGCATGATTCGCCTCCCCGTGGACGCGCACCGTGTACCGATGCAGGCCCACGATTTGTTCCACAATCCCGATCGACCGTTGCTCCCGCTCCAGAATCGCGCCCTGCTCCACATGAAGCTCGATGAAGGTGTCGATGTCCTGGCGCGGACCCCGGCCATGCGTTCCCGGTCCGAAACCCGCCTGGGCCATGGCTTCCATGAAGGACACGCCCTGCTGATCCCGGGTTTGTTCCATGGCCGTATAAGATGCCGTCCCTGTCATAAAGGTCGAGCCCCAATAGTTATAGGGAAAGCGGCTACCCTCTTCCTCGCAGAAAGCTACCGCCTCAATGCTTTTCTTCGGGGCACCGTACCGCTCGCGAAGCCGAGACAACGCCGTGATTGCGGCGACGATACCATAAGCGCCATCATACTTGCCTCCATGCTTCACCGTGTCGACATGCGACCCTGTTAAAATACACGAACGTTCCCCTCCGGTACCTTCCAGCCGTCCGAACAGGTTCCCCGCATCGTCGTAGAAGGTCAGGAGCCCAAGAGTTTCCATCTCCCCCTTTAAAGCTTCCTGCGCCTCCTTCCAAGAGGGCGTATATAAAAGGCGGGTCACCCCGCCGTCCGAATCGCTGCCAAAGCTGCCTAACCATTGAATCCATTGCTCTACCGTCTGCATACCGCTTCGCTCCCATCTCTGTCCATCATGCTGATTTCTGTCCATATCAACTCTGCTTCTATACACCATATCACTGAATATGTAAAATTTCCACGGGCCATCCGGGGACCTTTACATCTCACGCTCCGAACCTTGTATCAACTGTAAATACGAACATTTTTGTTTGTTTAAATATACAAAGTTCGGATTTGCCTTTGACGGTTCCAAAAAACACATGTTATAGTTACAGGGCACAAGAACGTATATACAACAAGAAAAGGAGCTTCTTGCAATCATGGATAACACGAATTCATCTTGGTTAGATCGTTTTTTCAAGCTCAGCCAGCACAAGACGAATATCAAGACGGAAATTCTCGCCGGTCTGACCACCTTCGTTACGATGGCCTACATCATCGTGGTTCAGCCTGACTTAATGAAGGCAGCAGGCATGGATCAAGGGGCCGTCATGGTGACCGTGCTGCTTGCTTCCGGACTGTTCAGCATCATCATGGGCCTGTATGCCAAACGCCCGTTTGCCGTGGCGCCTGGCATGGGAGGAAACGCATTCTTTGCTTATTCCATTGTCGCAGCGGGACTCGCAACCTGGCAGCAGGGCCTCGGGATGATTTTCATCTCCGGCGTGCTCTTCCTGCTTCTGACGTTCCTTGGACTGCGTGAAACGATATCGCGAATCATTCCAAAAAACATTAAAAACGCTATTGGCGCAGCCGTCGGTCTGTTCATTATCGGCACCGGCTTCTCCAACGCCGGACTGATCGTACAAAACAAAACCGGAACGCTGACGCTCGGCAGCCTTCATTCCTCCACCGTTCTATTGTCCGTCATCGGTCTGGTCATCATCATCGGTCTGATGGCACGCAAATTGAAAGCTGCTGTATTCATCGGCATCCTGATTACCACGGTGATCGGCATTCCGATGGGTATTACGAAGCTGCCTCATTCCTTCGGGGACTTGTTCTCACTGCCGCCGAACCCGTCGTCCATCATGTTCCAGGCCGACATTCCGGGCGCGCTGCAGCTGGCGTTCTTCCCGCTCCTGTTCACATTCTTTACCGGGGAATTTTTCTCCACGATGGGTACCGTTCTCGGCGTAGGGGCGAAGGCAAACCTGCTTGATAAAGACGGCAACCTGCCTGATATCAAACGCCCGTTCCTGGTTGACGGCATCGCGACGCTTGGCGGCGCGTTGATGGGACAAACCACGATCACGACGTACATCGAATCCGCGAGCGGCGTCGAAGCCGGCGGACGGACGGGATTAACGGCGGTGACGACCGGACTCGTCTTCCTGCTGGCCCTGTTCATTACGCCGCTGATTCTGCTTATCCCTAGTGCGGCAACGGCACCGGCTCTGATCGTGATCGGCCTGTCCATGCTTGCGACGCTGAAGAATATCGATATGGAAGCTTGGGAAGAATCCCTTCCAGCGCTGCTTACCGTTATCGCCGCAGGACTTACGTTCAGCTTGGCGAACGGGATCGTATTCGGCATCCTGTCTTATGTCGTCATCAAAGTATTCATGGGCAAATTCCGTGACATTCATATCGGGCTCTGGATCCTGTGTATCCCGCTCGTTTACTACCTCTGGCTCAAATAATCTGGAAAAAGGAGACCTGACATCATGAACCGCAAACTTATAGCCGCAGCACGAGGCGATCATCCCTTGGACCTCGCCGTAAACAATATCCGTTTGGTAAACGTCTTCACCGGTGAGATCTATCCGGCAGCGATTGGCATTGTCGATGGCACGATCGTCCATGTGACGGAACCGGGAGTTACCCGCCTTGAAGCTAACCGCGAAATCGACGGACAGGGGCAATACGCCGTTCCAGGCTTGATCGACACACATCTGCATATCGAGAGCAGCATGCTGACTCCCGCCCATTATGCGGAAGTCGTACTGCCGCACGGCACGACTCTGATCGTGACCGATCCGCATGAAATCGGAAATATTCTGGGTGAGGACGGCGTGCGCTACATGGTTGATGCCAGCCGCGTGCTCGATCTGCGCGTCATGACACTAGCCCCTTCCTGCGTGCCTTCCGCTCCCTCCGTCGAAACGGCCGGGGCGGACTTCACGCCTGAAGTGATTGAACGCATGCTGGAATGGGAAGGCATCGATGGCGTCGCCGAAGTGATGAACTACCACGGAGTTATTCATGAAGATCCGCGCATGATGGGAATTCTCGAAGCCAACGAGCGCGCAGGCAAAATCCCGCAGGGACATGCCCCGACCGTCGTCGGACGGGAGCTGTCCGCTTATCTGGTCGCCGGTCCCGACTCGGACCATGAATGCCGCACGATGGAGGAAGCGATCGCCAAGCTGCGTGCCGGCATGATCGTCGACATCCGCGAAAGCTCGTTCTCGCTGAACATGGCTGAGATTTCCAAAGCCATCGTCGGCAAAGGCTATCTGCCTAACGTTACCCTGTGCACCGATGATGTGCTCGCATCGGATCTTATCGAACGCGGCCATATCAATCACGTAGTGGTCCGCGCCATCGAGGAAGGCATCCCCGCCGTCGATGCGATCCGCTACGCGACGCTGAATGCCGCGAACCGCCTGAACCGCAAGGATATCGGAGCCCTTGCTCCCGGCAGACTCGCGGATATCGTTCTGGTCGACGGACTGGAGACCATGAAGGTGTCCGACGTCTTTATCGGAGGTAAGCATATCGTTAAGGAAGGCGTGCTTATCGAGCGCCAGCAGCATTTGGAGCCGCCGGCAACCTATCTGCAAACCGTGCATCTTCCTGAAATTCATGCGGAGGATCTGCGGCTTACCGTCGAAGACCCGAACGCTTCCGAAGCCCGCGTCCGCGTCATTGAATATGATTTCGCTCCCGGCGTACCGACCGGCTTCATCGAAACCGTGCTCCCGGTCAAAGACGGACAGCTGGTGCCCGAAGCCTACGACGGCCATAAAGGCCCGCTTAATCGCGTTGCCGTCTGGCACCGTCACGGGCTGAACAACAATAAGGCGCTTGGGCTGCTCGCCGGCTTCGGCGTTATCGAAGGCGCGGTAGCCACGACGGTAGCCCATGACAGCCACCACCTGGCCGTGCTCGGCGTGAACACGGAGGATATGGTCATTGCAGCCAATGAACTCCGCAAGCGCAACGGCGGCATGATCGCCGTGAAGGACGGCAAGGTCATCGCTTTTCTGCCGCTTCCGCTCGCCGGCATCATGAGCCTTGAGGAAGGCGAAAGCCTTGCACCGAAAATCAGACAGTTCATCGACACAATCCAATCGGAAATCATGCCGGGCAAAAACCCGATTCATCGCATGATCGTCGTCACGCTTCCGGTCATTCCGAGAGCGAAAATCACCGATCTCGGCCTGGTTGACGTCGATAAGCAGCAGCTTGTCCCGCTCATCATCGAGACCAAATAAGCCGCGAATGTCGGTGAATACACCGACCGTTACCGCGGACTTATGACGAAATACCCTCACAATCCTATTTATAAAGCAATAGCACCCCTGAACCATTCAGGGGTGCATTTTTTTAGGGATTATTTCCGAATCGCGCGCTGGAACTGGCTAATGAAACCATTGACCCTTCGCGGATTAGTGAATCTCCTTCTATTTCTATTTTCCTTCTATTTTCCTTCGCCCAGGCTATCCGCAGCCGCTCCCGACGAATCCCGGTACACAATGTCGCCCGCAAGCAGGATTTTCTCCATCGGCTCCAGGGGATGTTCGATCCGCTCGAGCAGCTTCTGCACGGCACGGCGCCCCATCGCTTCCTTCGGCACATGCACCGTGGTCAGCCGCACGACGCTCTTCATGGAATCCTCGATATTGTCAAAGCCGGTCACCGACAAATCGGACGGCACCTTCAAACCCAGTTCATTCAATACATGCACAACCGTGACGGCAATGGAATCGTTAGCGCATACCAAAGCCGTCGGCATCGCTTTCGCTTTAAGCTTCCGCGATAACCAGCTTTTGACCTCAGCTTCGATATCGCCCTTCTCCAATTCCTGTAGTGCAAGCCCCTCCTGAACCGGCGCGCTCAGGCCATGTTCCTCCAGCGAAATCCGGAAGCCTGTATGACGGTCGCGGAAGCTGCGCGAGAAACGGTCACTCCCAATGAACTCCAGCTGCCTGTGGCCGATCCCGATGAGATAATTGGTGAGCTTGGCCATGGCGTCCATGTTATTGACGAAGACCGTATCCGAAGGAATCAGCGGGTCCTCCATATCGACCAGCACGATGGGCATGCCCATCCGATGCACCTCCAGCAGCAGCGGCGTGGAAATTTCTCCGACCCCGATCAGCCCGAGGATGCCTTCCGGATTCAGGATATGGACGAAATTATCAACGCTCTGCTCTGAAATGATAACCATGCCGAGGCCCATTTCCTCCAGACCGCCGGATATGCCTTCGACGATTCTCCCCCAATACAGGGACTCCTTGGTCTGGAATCGGATGTTGGGCATCAAGACAATTACCGACTGCTTATGGCCGTTTTTTGATGCCGGACGTTCTGTTTTCGGGCTTCTCATGTAAGCATTTTTTTGCGAAAAATAACCCAGCTGGGATGCCGCTTGAATGACCCGTTCCTTCGTTGTTTCATTGACGCCGCCCTTGCCGGAAAGCGCCTTGGAAACGACGAACTTGGATACGCCCAAATGGTCGGCGATTTGCTGCATCGTAATTTTTTTAGCCATGTCTTCCTCCACCGGTTCAGGGCCATACTCCGCATACAGCTCTTCTGGCCAATGTAGCGGACATTGCCCTGCCCTTTATATTTTCGAATCTTTGCGGGCCTGCTTCCATCTGCGGTTCAAGTCCCGGAAGGCCTCGCCCAGATCGGGGGCAGCGATCAGCTCCTGAATGTAATCCCCAGACCAGAAGGATATTCCCGCTTTATTCGCGATCTTCACGAATTCATCCGTTTGCTGCTTATTCTCGACAAATTCCGGTTTATACGACAAAAACTGCTGAAACTGCGGCAGGTTCGTTTGCTGCGTCGCGTCGACCGGCAGAAAGCCGGAGTCATTCACGTACCCGGATTCCTTGACGAAAAATTCAATCCACTTCCGAGCAAGCTCTTTATTGGCACTGAATTTGCTGACCCCGATGAACCAGTCAGGCGTCAGCGGCGCGTAGCGCTGCTTGCCGTTATCATAGGGAAACGGAAAAAAACCGATATCCTCGGGTTCCGCTCCGGCATCGATCACCTGCTGAATTGCCCAGTTGCCGAGAAAATACATCGCGGCTTCGCCGGAGGCAAGCTTGCTCTTGGATATTTCCCAGGTATTCGAAAAAAGATGCTCCTCTACATAGCCGCGGTTGATCAGCGTCTTGGCGATGCTGACCGCCTGTCCCCAGGAGTTATTCAACTGGAACGGCTCGTCGACGTTGACCATGTTATTCAACGCATCCCCGGAACCGTTCATGTAATTCACCATATTCTCCCCCCACTGCTGCAGGGGCCATTTGGCACCGTAATTCATGTAGAGCGGAATCACGCCAGCCGCTTTCAGCTTGGCGCATGCCTCGTAAAAAGCATCCAGCGTATGCGGGATCTCCTGTATGCCGGCTTTAGCGAAAGCTTTTTTGTTATACACGATTCCGATCGTGCTGCTGCCGGTGGCTATTCCATACCGCACTCCCTGGTAGGACTTGAAATCCGGAAATCGGACATGCGCGAACATCGATGAAGCCAGGGGCTCAAAATAACTCGGCAATTCTTTGTTGGCAATGCTGACCGGCAGCAAAAGCACATCTCCGATTTCCCTCGTCGACAGCCTCACCATAATGTCATTCGTATAATCCGTGAAGCCTTCGAATTCCACCTTTACCCCGGGATTTTTCTGCTCGAATCGCTTCGCGTATTTCCCCATGACGCCGCTTTCGATGAGATCCACGCGGTTGGTCATGACATGGAGTGTGCCGCCAGTCGGTCCCTTCGGCTCTTGTGTGCCTTGTTCCGGGGTCACATCCGGGTCTGATACCTTTGTGTCCCTGCATCCGGCGGCTGCTGGCAGACATATTAGAAGGACGGCTATCAGCATGATGCGCCTCCATTGTTTTCTCATCGCCCAATCCTCCCGTGAACATCCAGGCTACTCGCAAGCCTTGCCGGTTTACCCGGAAACGGCGGCAGCTCGATTACAACCTCGGTACCCGCTCCCGGACTGCTGAAAACCTTCATTCCGTAAGCACGCCCATAATGCAGGCAGATCCGTTCATGGACATTACGGAGACCAATGCCTCCGCTTCCTTCCATGCGGCGCGGCGCAGTCTTGGACTGCAGCGATTGATTCAGCGCTTCCAGCGTCCTATGATCCATGCCGCAGCCGTCGTCACGGATCTTGATACGCGTCATTCCGGATGTCATTTCCGCCTCGATCCAAATGTTCATTTTAAGCTTGAGGTCATCCAATCCGTGATAAACAGCATTTTCCACGATTGGCTGAAATAAGAGACGAATGACGGCATAATCCTTTAGCGGATCCGGCATGTCCAGATGAAGCTTGAACCGGCTGGGATAACGGTAATTCAGCAGCTGCACGTAATGGACCACATGATCCATCTCCTCGCGCATCGCAACCTCATCATGGATATGACCGCCAATGCTGTAGCGCAGCATTTTGCCCAGGATCGAGATCATGTCGGCCGCATCCGTGTCATCATTAAGCTCGGCGGTCATCCGGATCGTCTCGAGTGTGTTATAGACAAAATGAGGATTGATCTGACTCTGCAGCGCCTGCATCTCCGCCTCCTTCTTCTGACTCTCGATCTGGTATATATCTTCAATCAGATGCTGAATCCGGCTGAGCATGCGGTTGAATTGATTCCCAAGCTGGCCGATTTCGTCGCGGTGCTTGACCTTGAACTTGACGCTGAGATCGCCTGCCTGCACCCGCCGCATCAGCTCGATCATTTTCTTCATCGGCTTCGTAAATGCAAAGGATAGAATAATGGAGGCTAACAGCGCGATGCCGATGATGAACAATGTCGCCACCAGGGTTACGTTGCGGGTCACGTCCGCCTCTTTCGTCAATTCCTTTACCGGGATCCGGATAATGACTTTCCACTGCGTCTGCGGCGAGGTCGAGTAGATATACAGCTGACGCTTGCTGTCCACGGTGTCGTAGAAGCTCCCACTGCTCCCCTCGGCCTTCAGCACCACCGGATTTTCAGAGGCGTTGGTGGCCAATATTTTTCGCCCGCTGTCATATATCACATTTCCCTGCTCATCAATGATGAGCGAGGTGCCCCGGGTTACCTTATCCAGCTCCACCACCTGATCCTCGATGACGCTGATATTCGCGTCCACCGCGATCAGCCCGATGGGATTCAGCGAACGGTCGAGAATTTTGCGAACCACTGTAAACGCATACCGGTTGCTTTTAAGATTGCTGCGGTATTCTTGGGTGCTAAAGAGCATGGCTTCCCCATGCGTAACCGCCACTTTGTCCTTCCAGAGCGCATAGCTGTCCGCGATGTCCAGCCTAACCGCGCCATCCTTGCTGGAATAATAACCATTGCCGTATTCGTCGAAGATATAAACTGAATTCGCCCCTCGCTTGATATTGTTGATAAAAGCGATGTTTCCCTCGATGCCCCGCTGGATGGACAACTGCAGGTCGAAATCATTTGGAAACGCTTGGCTCCCCTCATCGCCCACGGCTTGACGCCTCTGCTCATGATATTCATTGGAGCGAACGAGATTCAGCTTAATATCGTCGATATAAGCCGGAATGGATGAAATCCGCTTCATGTCGTCGATGTAATCATCCACTCTCTCCATCATCTGTCCGATCATATTGCGGGAGTAAAGGACGGTATTTTCCTGGATCGACCGTGAATAGCTGTTGTAGGATATCAAGCTGATAATGGAGAGAGGAAGGATAATAATGATGATAAAAACCAGCAGCAGCCGCTTTTCCATACCCATGTCGCTCAGCCGCATGCGAGGGTTCAAACGCCGGTTTGCCTTCATCCCGAGGTTCTCCTTATGGCTTTAATAATAGAATCCAGTTATTCATTTGTTAGATAAAATATATAAATTATAATACGTCGGGGACTCCTTGTCTTGAGATGGCGCTTATCCCATTGGCATGATGAAAAAGTATTTTCTTACGTTCTTTGACTGATGCCATTATAACAAAAACATAACAATCATTGTATAAATCGTTCTATCTCTTTTCCGGGAAATGGAATGGATTGACAGCAACAATAAAATTCGTATACATTTGTATACAAATATGAATTGTATTCATTTGTATACATGATGAAGGAGTGATACGATGCGCGATGATCGCCAAACCGGTATACCGGGATCACGTGATGGTCAGGATTACGGAGGGCGCGGAGGGCGCGGAGGACACCATGGAGGGCATGGCAGACATGACCACGAGCGGCGAGGACGCAGGGAAGGCCTCGAGGAAGAACATGCACGCAGCTTCCAAAGTGCCCAGACCTTCCGCCGTGGACGCGTGCTCATGTTTCTGGAGCGACTGCAGGTGCAGCGGGACACGCTGATGCAGCAGCTCAAACTGCCGGAGTTTCAATCCATAGCCCCCATCATCACGGGCGAGCTCAAGGCTGTGGACCAAATGATGCAGGAATATATCCGAACCTTCGAGCTTCGCGAAATGGAAACACCGCCAGCCGCAGATCCGTCCACATCCGCTTCGTCCGGTCCCAATCACCAAGATGCGGAGTGAGGAAAGAACATGTGGAAACTAAGGACCTATCTGAGACCCTATAAAACCTCCGTCATTTTGGCCCCGCTGCTCATGCTGCTGGAAGTATCCATGGATTTATGGCTGCCGGCCCTGATGGCCAGCATCGTAAATGAAGGCATTGTGGCAGGCGACCTGGCCCATATCCAGCATACCGGACTGCTCATGCTCGGCGTCGCATTGATTGGCCTGTTTGGCGGCGTGGGCTGTACGGTCTTTTCAAGCTATGCCTCCCAAAATGTCGGCATGGACCTGCGGGACAGCTTGTTCCAGAAAATACAAACCTTTTCGTTTCGCAATATCGATCAGCTGAAAACCGGATCGCTGATCAGCAGGCTGACGAACGACATCGTGCAGATGCAGACCTTCGTTCAGATGATGCTGCGGAGCATCCGCTCTCCGCTGCTGTTTATCGGCAGCTTGATCATGGCGTTCGTGATCAGTCCGCGTTTGGCGCTGATCCTGCTGCTATCGATTCCGCTGTTATTCGGATTTCTGTTTGTACTCATCCGCAGATCCTTTCCTCTGTTCACGAAGGTGCAGGCCATGCTCGACGGCGTGAACAGCGTGCTGCAGGAGAATCTCTCTGGCATCCGCGTCGTGAAAGCCTTCGTGCGTTCCGATTATGAACGCGAACGGTTCGCGGCGGCCAATGAGGCCTACACCGGTATTGCCATCAAAGCGACCCGGCTGCTGGCACTGAATATGCCGGTGATGACGCTGATCCTCAACCTGAGCATCGTCGCCGTTCTCTGGTTTGGGGGCAAGCTTACGCTTAGCGGTGCTTTGTCGGCGGGGGAATTGATTGCATTCATCAATTACGTGACGCAGCTGCTGTTCGCCATGCTGATGATCACCAACCTGCTGACCTTCATTTCCCGCGCCAAAGTATCCGGCGGCCGGATACAGGAGATTTTCGATACCGAGCCGGAAATCCACGATCCCGAATTCGTGCATGCGGAGCGGGCCGCATGGTCGGGGGAAATTGAGTTCAGCGATGTTTCCTTCGTTTATGGGGCGCCGCAGGAGCAGGATTCCGGCGAACTCATCCTGAAGAATATCAGCTTCAAGGCATTGCCCGGGCAAACGACAGCCATTCTGGGCGAAACTGGGGCGGGCAAATCCTCGCTCGTCCATCTGATTCCGCGCCTGTATGAAGCAACCGGCGGTCATGTCCGTATCGACGGGACTGATGTGCGCGACATTCCGCTCGATGACCTGCGCGGGATGATCGGCATGACGCTGCAGCAGTCGATCCTGTTCAGCGGCTCCATCATAGATAACATCCGTTATGGTCGTCCCGAGGCTTCGTTGGAAGAAGTTATCGAGGCCGCCACAGCAGCCGAGGCCCATGATTTCATCATGCAAACGCCGAACGGCTACGATACCGTCATCGGACAGAGGGGCGTGAACTTATCCGGCGGGCAAAAGCAGCGCTTATCCATTGCCCGCGCCCTCCTTATCCAGCCGCGGATCTTAATTCTTGACGACAGCACTAGCGCCGTCGACGTCGGAACCGAAGCCCACATCCAGCTCGCGCTGAAAAGCATGATGAAGCATAGCACCAACATCATCATTGCCCAGCGGATATCTTCTGTGATCGAAGCGGATCAAATTCTGGTGCTCGAGAACGGCTCGATCGCCGCCCAAGGCACGCATGAGGAGCTGCTTCGCAGCAGCGAGATCTATCAAGACATTTACCGGTCGCAGCGAAAGGAGGATGAAACCCATGCCGCAGCCAACTAAATTCGGAGCTGCCGGTCCCTCGGGCGGACCACCCCTGGTCGGTAATGGCCGGGGTCCTGGGGGAGGCCCCATGATGATGAGCAAGGCTAAGCCCAAACAGGCATCGGCTACCCTGAAACGGCTATGGTCCTACTTAAACCGGCAGCGCTGGGGACTGGTTACGGTCTATGCCTCCACGATCCTCAGCTCGATCATTGCGCTGATCGGTCCCTTTCTGATCGGGAAGGCTATCGATACATTTATTATGCCGAACAAGCATGAGGGCTTCTGGTCCTTGTGTCTCCTCATGATCGGCATCTACGCGCTCGGAAGCCTTATATCCTGGATTCAGGTTTATGTCATGACAGGCGTATCGCAGCGCACCGTGCTCGAGCTCCGGCATGATCTGTTTGATAAATACCAGCAGCTCCCTTTACGGTTCTTTGACACCCATAATACGGGCGAACTGATGAGCCGGACGACCAATGACATCGAGAACGTATCGAATTCGCTCAATCAAAGCGTCACGCAGCTGCTGAACAGCCTGATTATGCTGGCAGGCTCGCTGGCCATCATGCTGAGATTGAATCTTTCCCTTACCCTGGTGAGCCTGATCAGCATTCCGCTCGTCCTGGTGGCCACCCGCCGGATTACTGGCGTGACCCGCAAATATTTCAAATCCCAGCAGCAGCATTTGGGCGAGCTGAACGGCTTTATCGAGGAAACGATCAGCGGGCAAAAGATCGTTAAGCTTTTCCGCCGCGATCCTGTCGCCATAGAGCAGTTCCGGAGCATCAACCGCAATCTGAACCGCGTCGGCATCAAAGCGCAAATCGTTTCCGGCCTGGTCGGCCCCGTAATGAACATGGTGAATAATCTCAGCTTCGCCCTTATTGCCGCCGTCGGCGGCTGGATGGCCTTTAACGGGCATACCAGCGTGGGCGTCATCGTCAGCTTTCTCAATTACTCCAAGCAGTTCGGACGGCCGATCACGGATCTGGCCAATCAGTTCAACCTGATGCAATCGGCGATTGCGGGAGCGGAGCGCGTATTCGAGGTATTTGATCTGAAAACCGAATATGAGGAAGAAAGCCACGCCGCCAAGCTGGAAGACATCAAGGGACAGGTGGAGTTCAAGGAGGTATTCTTCGGATACCATCCGGAAACGCCGATCCTCAAGCAGGTATCCTTCGAAGCGGCTCCGGGCGAAACGATTGCGCTCGTCGGCCCGACGGGCGCGGGCAAGACGACGATCGTCAACCTGCTGACCCGCTTCTATGAGATTCAAGAAGGGGATATTCTCATCGATGGCCACAGCATCCAAACCATCGAAAAGAACAGTTTGCGCTCCAAAGTAGGCATTGTGCTTCAGGATGCTTACGTATTCTCCGGCACCATTCGGGAGAACATCCGCTTCGGCAGGCTGGACGCCACCGATGAAGAGGTGGAAACGGCCGCCAAGCTTGCGAATGCGGATCGTTTTATCGTCCGGCTTCCGGACGGATACGATACCGTTTTGGCTGCCGAAGGCAGCAATATCAGCCACGGTCAGCGCCAGCTGCTGACTATTGCCCGCGCGATTCTTGCCGATCCGGCGATTCTGATTCTGGATGAGGCGACCAGCAGCGTGGATACACGTACGGAAATGCACGTCCAGGAAGCGATGAAGACGCTCATGAAAGGACGTACCAGCTTTGTGATTGCCCATCGCCTGAGCACGATCCAGGATGCCGACCGCATCATGTTCATCCATGACGGCACCATTGCCGAACAGGGAAGCCATCATGAACTGCTGGAAGCTAAGGGTTACTACTACGAGCTGTATTCCAGCCAATTTCAGCGGGCGATATGACCCCGCTTCAGTCCAACAAAAAAACCGGCAATTGCCCATTCAGGCATTGCCGTTTTTTTGACTTGAATCCCATTCCAAGATTTATGCTTCCCCCTGCATCTGGTCTCATACCGAATCCAGCCGGCCCAGCTCAAGCACGCAGCATCACCATTAGCTCGGTCATCCAGCTTACACCGCAGGCCGTCCCATGGCTAAGCTTCAGATGGTTCGGATTTCGTTCGGTGAATTCATGAGTCTGGTATCCATGCAGGCCTTCTTCATCAAGGCGCAGAAACCAAGGCTTGTTCACTCCGGTTCCCGGGAAGCTGCGGATCGGCCGGCGTACCGTCCAGATATCGCATGACAAAAGCGCAAATCCGCTCACGGTAGCGGTTTTTGTCCATGAAATAACTATTGGCATGCACCGCGCCCGGCACGATGTACAGCTCCTTGTCTCCGCTCGCCGCCGCAGCCAGACGATGTACCATTTCAAACGGGACAAACGCATCCCGATCCCCGTGTATGAACAATATCGGCAGATTTGTCTTCGCGACCTGCCGAAGCGCTGAGCCTTCGCCGAAAAAGTATCCCGCCCGCAGCTTGCATACCAGGCTGGTGACCGGAAGCAGCGGAAACGGGGGCAGTTTGTACATCTGCTTCAGCTGGTACGTTAAGATGTCCTTTACCGACGTGTACGCGCAGTCCGATACGATACACTTCACCTGCTCCGGCAGCTTCTCTCCGCTCGTCATCAGCACGGTCGCGCCTCCCATCGAGACGCCGTGAAGTATAATCTTCGTCTGCGTCCCGCTCCGGGCAAGCACAACCTGAATCCACTGCAGGATGTCCCTGCGGTCCGGCCAGCCGAAGCCGATGTAATCGCCGCCGCTTGCCCCATGCCCCCGGTTATCCGGCATCAGGACATGCATGCCCATTTCGTGATACAGCTTGGCAAAAGCGCCCATTTCCCTGCCCTGGCTGGAATACCCGTGAACCAGAATGACCGTCCGGTCCGAAGGCTCCGCTGCCGGAACATAATAGCCTGTTAATGGAAGTCCGTCATCGGACTGGATATGAAGCGTTTCAAGCGGCTGGCTGTTCAGCCATTCCTCCTCCTGCTCCCAGGGATGATCGATTTTGACCAAGGTCGGGTCTTCCTCCAGAAAATCCTTTTTGCTGCGCCGGATCCCGACATTATAAAAGTAGATGCTGGCTCCCCCGAGAACCAGCGCAATCAGGATCACACACCCGATGCCTATCGTTACTGCCGTCATGGGTTCCCTCCACTGCCTCTGCCGTCACGCTGCCGCGTGCAGCATTTTCCATTTCTTATTTTAAAATAACACCCGCTGCGGTCCGGTGACAATGAAATGTTCGACTTTCCGCGGTCAATGCTTTCCAAAAGAAAAGCAGCCTCCGGCGCTGACCCGTCGATGGCTGCTTTTGCTAATTCGTTATTTCCGTCCGCCTGTCCATTCATCACTTCTTCTGATCCTTCATCATGGAACGCAGCGCCTCGCGGTAGGCTGCATCGGAGCTTGGATCGGGCTTATGGACGGGCTCAGCGGCTTGTTCCGCCGAAGCCGGCGTTTGAACGGCAAACTTGCGCAGTGCCTCCCGATAGGCCCGGTCTCCCTCGCTTGCGGAGCGATGCGCTTCCGTTTCGGCTTCCACCAATGCGGTCCGGTCTGGCGCTTGAGGAACGGCCGCTCTCGGACGGAATTCGCTGAGGGTCTCCGCAGCTGCCGGAATTTCGGCAGGCTCTGCCGGCCTCAATTGCGCGGCGGGCTCAGTCAATGGAGTCGAAGCTTCAGGTGGTACCTTCCTGGCTTCTTCGGCTCGGGCTGATTTTTTCGTTAAACGGGAGTTATAGATGAACAGAAAAACAAGCGCCACGATGGCAAGTACGACAAAGGCAATAACCATATAGCGATCACCCTACCTTGCCGCAGATGACGCAACCAGCTGCTTGGTTACCTCAGCTACCCGTCTGCCCAGCGCCCGTCCCAAAACAAGATCGTTTTCGCTCGGCAGATTCTTCGGATCATCCTCCGACAGCTCGACGGGGCAAGTCACGCCGACACCGTAATAAGATCCATAAAGGGCATTCTCGGGAATATTACCGGGAAGCCCGACGATGATCATTCCATTATGGAGCATCGGCGTGATCAGGTTAATCATGGTGGATTCCAGCCCCCCGTGAACGGTAGCCGTCGTGCAGAACACGCCACCGACCTTCCCGACGAGCTTACCTTGGGCCCACAAATACCCCAGGCGGTCAATCCATGTTTTGAGTCCGGCGCTGATCGTGCCGAAATGGCCCGGACAGCCCCAGATAATCGCATCCATATGCTCCAGCTTGTAGATATCAGCATCATTGACATGCGATATTTCCGCCTCGGCGCCATCCACGCTGGATGCCCCCTCCATCACCGCCCGTGCCAGCGCTTCGGTGTGCCCATTTTCACTGTCGTACACGACGTATATTTTCATGCATAATGTCCCCTTTTCCATGCGTTGATTCCTTATTTATCCCCAAATGCTTCGCGATTATCCCGGGCTCCGGCGACTGGCCTCACAGGCATGGGCGCTGAATACAAAATCTCCATTTTGGGGATGCTCTTTCGTAATTGGCTACAGCTAGCAACCATTTAGGAGGAGACAAACATTTATGAACTCACGCGCACTTCTTGTCAATGTACTCGTCGTCATTGTTGTGCTCGCTTTGGGCGGAGCGGCGATCTACTATTACAACCAGACATCCAGCTACGTCAAGACGGATAATGCCCAGGTCACGGGACAAGCCGTATCGATAGCCGCACCGGCGGCAGGACGACTCGACAGCTGGAACGGCCAGGTTGGGCAATACTTCAAAACAGGCGATGTTATCGGAAGCGTGGCGGCGCAAGGAACCAAGCTGGATATCACCGTGCCCCTCAGTTCCACGATCGTTCAGCAAACCGCGATTCCTCACTCCTACGTGGCACCTGGCACGTCTCTCGCCAGAGGGTATAATCTGAACAACCTGTGGATATCCGCTAATATTGAAGAAACCAAGCTGGACAAAATCAAGGTCGGCCAAACGGCTGATGTCTACGTCGATGCCTTCCCGGACACCACGCTGACGGGAAAAATCGATCAGATCGGGCTCGCTACCGCCTCCACCTTCTCGATGTTCCCAAGCACGAACTCGAACGCCAACTACACCAAAGTGACGCAGGTCGTGCCGATTATCATTACCATTGAAGGCTATAAAGGTCTCGGGATTGTTCCTGGCATGAACGCTACCGTCCGAATTCACATTTAGCGAGGGGGCAGGTCCTGCTATGGAAAAAGAATTTCATATGGGGCGCACGCTCACCGTGCTGCTGCTTGGAGCGTTCATCTCCATTCTGAACCAGACGCTGCTCAACGTAGCCATCCCCCATTTGATGAATGAATTCAATGTATCGGCTACGACCGTCCAGTGGCTGTCCACCGCCTATATGCTGGTGAACGGCGTGCTGGTGCCGGTTACGGCGTTTTTGATTAATTCCTACGGAACACGTGCCCTCTTCATGTCCGCCATGGGATTGTTTACCGCCGGAGCCATACTGTGCTCGCTGAGTAATTCCTTCGTACTCATGCTCGTTGGACGGATTATCCAAGCCAGCGGCGCAGGGATTATTATGCCTGTCGTCATGAACGTATTCCTGACGGTCTTTCCACCCGAAAAAAGGGGCACCGCCATGGGCACGATGGGGATCGCCATGATGTTCGCACCTGCCCTCGGGCCGACGCTGTCCGGCTGGATTGTTGAACATTATACCTGGCGGATCCTGTTTCTCATGGTCATTCCGCTGGCGCTGCTGGATATCCTTTTCGCCTTCCGATGGCTGACTAACGTCAACAAGCTCACCAAGCCAAAGTTCGATTTCTGGGGCGTTGTTTTCTCAACGCTGGGCTTCGGAATGCTGTTATACGGCTTCAGCTCCGCTGGTGACAAGGGCTGGGAGAGCTTTACCGTGCTTGGTTCCCTGTTTGTCGGAATTGTCTTCATTATGTTGTTCGTCCTGCGTGAACTGAGAATAGACGTTCCCATGCTGGAGTTCAGGGTGTTCAAATATGATATCTTTACCGTCTCCACCATTGTCGGCGGGCTTGTTAACATGGCCATGTTCGGTGCAATGCTGCTGCTGCCGATCTATCTGCAGAATATCCGCGGCTTCACGCCCCTTCAGTCAGGCCTTCTCCTTCTGCCAGGCGCTCTGCTGATGGGTGTGATGTCGCCGATTTCCGGCGCGATCTTCGATAAGATCGGAGCGAGGCCGCTGGCCATTGTCGGGCTGTTCATCACCGCCGTGATGACGTTTGAGTTCAGCAAGCTGACCTCAGACACTTCCTTCTCGCATCTGATGGTCATATACACGATACGGAGCTTTGGCATGTCGCTCATCATGATGTCCGTGCAGACCGAAGGTCTGAATTCGCTGCCGCCGCGTCTCGGCGCCCACGGTACGGCCATGTCCAATACGATGCGGCAGGTGGCCGGGTCCATCGGAACCGCCCTGCTCATTACCGTGATGTCGACCCGCGCAACCACTCATATCGCAGATGCCGCCAATCACTATACGTCGGATAACACGTTCATCACCGAGGACTTGGCTACACTGGGGCAAAGTGTAGCGGCGACCGCAGGCGTTCCCGTCCAAACAGGTTATAGCCTGGCCCTGCAAAGCGTCTTCGGCATCATCTCGGAGAAGGGCACCATTGAAGGCATCAATGACGCCTTCATCGTCGCCACCTGGATTGCGATCATAGCGTTGGTGCTGTCCCTGTTCCTGCGCAGAGCGCGGAAACCGAAGAAGGTCAAGGTCAAGCATGCCAAATAAAGCTGCTTCCCTCCTCCGATTCATAACATAAGCAAAAGCCGCTATCCTCAGCGATAGCGGCTTTTTTTCATCCAAGCTCTCCACAGATTTATTTCTTAAGACCCCAGGCTTTCAGAATCGCATCATGCACGTACGTATTCTCATGCACTCCGGTGAACAGCTCCGCGCCGCTGCCCATAGCCGTCAACGGAACGTCTACACCGGTATGTCCCGAAGTCGTCCAATCCACATAAAACTGCTCCTTGGAGCCGAAGATGCTGAACGGTCCGTCTTCCTGCGAGATGCCGTCGCCGGACTCGTCCTTGTCATCGACCGGCTCCAGCGAGAAGCCGCCGGTTTCATGGTCGGCCAACACCAGCACGAGCGTGTCCGGATGCTTTTTCGCGAATTCCTTCGCCACACCGACGGCCTTATCCAGCTCCTGTCCGGCTTTGATCGTCAGCTTGGCATTGTTCTCATGCGCCATTTCGTCGGTTCCTTCCTCCTCGACCATCAGGAAAAAGCCCTTTTTGTTCGTGGACAGCGTATCCAGCGCCTTCTGGGTCATGTCCTTCAGCGGCACGACGGGATTGTACACATCACCTTCGCCCTCCGGTTTTTGCTGGAACATCTCCTCATTCGCGAACAGTCCCAGAATTTTGCCGTATTTCGCTTTTTGCAGCTCTTCCTTACTCGTAACGTATTGATAGCCCAGCTTTTTGGCGTGATCCACCAGATTGCCCTCAGTACCCTTGCTTTCTTCGGTCGGATCCTCGGCCGGATGATCCTCGAACTTGCCCGGGTTGCCTGCCGGATACCAGAAGTCCTCGCCGCCGCCGAGCAGCACGTCTACTTTGCTGTTATCCAGATACTGCTTGGCGATTTTGCTTTGCTGCGAACGGTCTTCGACATGGGATCCGAAAACGGCTGGCGTGGCATCCGTAATTTGGCTCGTCGTGACGAGGCCCGTAGATTTTCCCAGTCCCTTGGCGACTTCAAGCAGCGTTTTGACAGGCTTTTTATTCACATCAACGCCTACGGCACCGTTATACGTTTTAACGCCGCTCGCAATGGCGGTTCCGGCAGCGGCCGAGTCCGTCACGGCTACGGTGGAATGCGTGCGAAGCAACGCGGAATACGGCATATCGTCCATTTGCAGATTGCCGTTCAAGCCGACGGTATTCAAGCGAATGGCATCGCGCTGCGCCGCTCCCATGCCGTCCCCGACGAACAGAATGACATTTTTGGCTTTCGTGGCCGGTTTGGCGGCTGCCGTGCTGCCTTTGGCATGGACAACTCCCCCGGAAATAACCAAACTTGCTGCTGCCGTCAGGCATAGAGCGGCTTGTACAATACTCCGTTTCTTATTCTTCATTACAGTTCCTCCCTTGGAATGAATGATTCTTACATCAGTATAAAAGGATATTGTTAAACAAAATGCTATTAAATGTTAATTTTTTGTATGCCTGAACAAAATAAATTGAAATCGAGGAGTGAAACTGGATTTCAGTTTATAGAGATAAAATGAAATCGAGGAGTGAAACTGGATTTCATTTTATATACCGGAAAGATTATGATATATTTCATATCAGGTGGGTCTGTTCCTGCAGGATCGTTTTGCGGGGATGGACTTCAGATTTGAATATGAACTTACGTGTGGTGAAGGAGGAAATGCAAGTGGAATTCAGAATTGAAAAAGACACCATCGGTGAAATTAAGGTTCCTGCGGACAAGCTGTGGGCAGCCCAAACGCAGCGGAGCTTTGAGAATTTCAAAATCGGCACGGAAAAAATGCCTTTGGAACTGATCCGCGAATTTGCGATCCTGAAAAAGAGTGCGGCTCTCGCCAATAAAGAGCTGGGCAAGCTGAACGCCGAAAAGGCTGACGCGATTGTAGCAGCAGCCGACGAGGTTATCGAGGGCAAGCTGAACGAGCACTTCCCGCTGGCTGTATGGCAAACCGGTAGCGGCACGCAGTCAAACATGAACGTCAACGAGGTCATCGCAAACCGCGCCAACCAGATGCTTCAGGAAAAAGGCAGCGAGCAGCGCATCCACCCGAATGACGACGTGAACAAATCGCAAAGCTCGAACGACACGTTCCCGACAGCGATGCATATCGCAGCCCTGATCGCCGTTGAGGATCAAGTCATCCCTGCGATCGACAAGCTGAAAGCAACGCTTCAAGCAAAGAGCGAAGAGTTCATGGATATCATTAAAATCGGCAGAACGCATCTGCAGGATGCAACTCCGCTGACACTCGGCCAGGAAATCAGCGGCTGGCACCGCATGCTCGAAAAAAGCGAAGGGATGATCCGCAGCAGCATCGAATCCCTGCGTGAGCTGGCCATCGGCGGCACGGCGGTCGGCACCGGCATCAATGCGCATCCGAAGTTCGGCGACATGACGGCTGCCAACATCAGCAAGCTGACCGGCAAAACCTTCACCTCCGCCCAAAACAAATTCCATGCGCTGACAAGCCATGATGAGCTCGTGTATGTTCACGGCGCGCTGAAAGCGCTTGCCGCGGATCTCATGAAAATTGCCAACGACGTACGCTGGCTGGCCAGCGGTCCACGCTGCGGCATCGGCGAGCTGACGATCCCTGCCAACGAGCCGGGCAGCTCCATCATGCCGGGTAAAGTCAACCCGACGCAAAGCGAAGCCATGACGATGGTCGTGTGCCAAGTGATGGGCAATGACGCGGCGATCGGTTTTGCCGCCAGCCAAGGCAACTTCGAGCTGAACGTGTTCAAGCCTGTCATCATTTTCAACTTCCTGCAATCGGCGCGTTTGCTGGCAGACGCGATGGTATCCTTCAACGATCACTGCGCGGTTGGCATCGAGCCGAACCGCTCCATTATCGAACGCAACCTGAACCAGTCGCTGATGCTCGTCACGGCGCTGAACCCGCATATCGGTTATGAAAATGCCGCCGCGGTCGCCAAACTGGCTCACAAGGAAGGACTGACTTTGAAGGAAGCAGCCCTGAAGAGCAACCTGCTGACCGAAGAGCAGTTTGATGCCGTGGTGCGTCCGGAGCAAATGATTCATCCGAAGGAAGACTAAGCATATTGGTCATTCCTCCAAAATGAAGTTTATGAAGCAGCCTGTCCCGTGTTGGATGGGCTGCTTTTGTTTGCACGCCGGCGGACGTTCCGATGGTGCGTGTTTGTTCATGATATAGATCATAAAAAAAGGGTGCCCCTAAATTCTTGGGACACCCTGCTTGCCTTAGATTAGCTTGTTATAAATGGCTTAGGACTGCTCTGCAGCAGCCTTCCCGCTTGGAGATTTGGGCACCGGCAGGCTTTGACCCTCTGCAGCCACTGCTTTTCTATTGTGATAATACCGCGCGAACCGCACGGAATATGCGAGCATGTAAAGCACCAGCAGCGAAGCCAGAATATTCAGCACGATCAGCGACACATGCAGGTCGAAGAAGTAAGAAAGCGCGCCGGTACCGACAATCGGAACGATAAATCCGGAATACCCGGCCAGATAGAAGGTGGTGATGACCTTCGGACGCGCATCAAGATCCGGAAGTTCACCCGCAAGCTGCAGGCTGATCTGGAACGTCCACCCGCTCCCGATGGCCTGAATCAGCACGCCGAACCAGAGCAGGCTGATGCTTCCCGTGGAACCGGAGAAGACGACAAGCCACGCGCCCACGGACAGCAGTAGAATTCCGAAGCGCAGGCGGTTGACGGGCTGTTTAACGATAGGCGCCAGCTGCATCAAAGCGCCGCCCCCGAGAAGCAGCAGAATCAGCAGCCCCGATACGGACAGGTTTGACGTATGAATGACGCTTTTGACGAAAGACGGGATCAGGGAAAGGATAATCCCGTTCAGCGTGAACAAGGTAAAGATCGGCAGCGCGCTGAACGACCAAAAATGACTGCGGATCGGGTCAGGCACCCCAAGCGATATCGGTACAGGAACGGTTTTGGCGGTTTTGGCAGCTTTGGCATGGCCCTTTTTCGTCATGAAATCCTGATCCTTCAGTGTTTCCAGGCCGATCCATGCACTGGCCAGCAGAAGGGTCAATAACCAGAACGGAACGCGTAGCGGCATGAAATGCAGGTATTGAATCACAAGCCCGGTCATTGCCGGGCCCAAGCCGAAACCTACCGACACGGTGATGCCCGATAAGGTAATCGCCTTCTTCGCCTGCTCCTTGGAGCTCTGCTTCAACAGAAAGGCCACGGCTGTCCCGGTAAAAGTGCCGTAAGCCACTCCCTCCAATATTCTGGCCGCGTACACCATCCATGCCTGCTGGCTGGTCATAAAGAGCAGGGTCGCCAGGATGGAAATCCAGATGCTGGCCCGCAGCACCCTTTTTAATCCCCATCCGCTTCCTCTGGATCCCACAATGAGCAGCGAGGGCAGCAGGAACAGCGCATAAACCGCGAACAGGATCGTAATCTGCAGACTGGTTAACTGGTAACGCTCCTGATAGAGCGGGAATAACGGTGAGGTGAAGGTCGCGCCGATGGACATCATCAGAATCACCCATAACATTCGTTTCATTCATGTCATCTCCTTTTTTGAATTATCGTTCAAGAATTAAGCAAAAAATAGATATCTCACACGCTTCGTTGGGATCATCCTCATAAAATACTTGAACAAGCATTCAAGAATTTGTCAAAAAAAGTTACAACACGGTCGAAATCGCCACCTTGGCAAAGTCCTCCAGAATGCTGCGATCTGCCGCATTACGAGCCATGACATGCAATCCTTGTTTGGTTCCTGTGAGAAACCGCGCCAATTCTCTGGCGCTATGCTTGCTTTTCAGACAGCCTTTTGCCTGCGCACGCATCACGAAGCTGAAGAACAGCCCCTCCATGTTCATCGCATACGCCTCCAAACGACGAGCTACATTCGGCACGTAAGCCACCGGTCCAAGGGTCGTATTCGTCATCAAACAGCCACGGCCGCGGGCCGCATTGTTCATGGACACATCGATGACTCTGGCGAAATACCGTTCCAGTTGCTCCTTGGGCGAATCGCTGTCCTCTTTTAAAATGTTGTTATAGTTATCATCGGCGCGCTCGCTGAAACGGTCCAGACAGGCCAAAAACAATTCATGCTTATCGCCGAACGTATCATAAAGACTTCCCCGGTGAATTCCCAAGTGATCGCATAAATCTTGTATCGAGGTGCCCTCATAGCCCTTCTCCCAAAACAGGTCGAGCGCCTGATCGACAGCCTTCTCTTGATCAAATTCCTTATGTCTCCCCATCCTGCTCCCTCCCTTATGGCTAATAATATAATTTTTCTTGAACGATAAGTCAAGTATTAGAATTCCTCGTATGAAAAATCGGGCTGAGTATCCGATGGATCTGTCGCCTGAACGGCAACAGGGGTGCCCCACCCGGCCCGCAGACCTGGAAAGGCACCCCCAAAGGGCCGTATTCACAAATGTTAGAGCGAACCGAATCGCTTGTACCTGCCCGGTTCTTCCAAATCCTTACTCTTGATTGTTGGATTGCTGCTTGCCGAACGCTTCTTTCGCGTCCTCTACCATTTCCTCCGCAAACTCTTCTCTTTGCTTGTCCGGTACCGGCATTTGGTTCAGCTTTGTCGTTTGCACTTCGTATTTGCTAGGCTCCTGGGAATTGTTGCTCACCTTTCCTTGCACCTCCTTCACGTGTCCATTACCAACTTGCTCCTGTATAGGATGCGACAGGAAGAAGGATTTTATGCAGCGCAGGTCACGCAAAAAGAGCCACACCGCATACCCGGCGTGACTCCTGTCATCCATCATTTAACCATGAAAGCTTCCGGGCGATCCAACCGGTACAGATTGCGGTACCGCTCCGACGCAGCCATCAGCTCCGCATGGGAGCCTCGCATCTCGACGCGTCCATTTTCCATGAAAATGATCTCATCCATATGCTCCGCGCCGACTAAGTGATGCGTCACCCAAATGAGCGACTTGCCCTGCATCGTCTCGAGTATGGTCGCGAGCAGTTCCTTTTCCGTCCGCGGATCGAGACCGACGGTCGGCTCATCCAGAACGACCACCGGATTGTTCTGCAGCAGCACCCGTGCCAGCGCAATCCGCTGGCGCTCGCCGCCGGAGAAGCGCTGCCCCGTCTCGTGCATCGGCGTTCGGTAGCCGAGCGGCAGCGATTCGATCAGCCGGTCCAGCTTCACTTGGGCGGCTGCTCGCCGGATCTGATCATCCTCGGCGTCGCGGTCGCCCAGCCGGATATTGTTCGCCACGGTGGTGTCGAACAGATGCGGGCTCTGGTTCAGCACAGACACCAGCTGAGGCATGCGCTCGCCGATTGCGGAGGCGTCCACGCCGCTTAGACTGACGGTGCCTGCCGAAGGAGCGAGGGCACCCTCGATCAGCTTCAGCAGCGTCGATTTGCCGGCGCCGCTGCGGCCGATGATCGCGATCCGCTTGCCCTGCGGTAGATCGAGGGACACATCCTGCAGCGACCACGGGGACGCATCATCGTAGCGGAAGCTGACGTTTTGCACCTTCAGGTGCACATCGGATGCAGCCAGGCGGCGTACTTCTTCCAGCGATATACCCGCCGCTGTGCTGCCGTTTCCGCCGTACTCCCCGGCTGCAGCCTCAATCTCACGCAGACGCTGCAGCGACGATTGATAGCTCGGGATTTTCTCCATTGCATCCGAAACCGGCATAAACGCGTCCATGATCGGGAAGACGACCAGCACGAACGCCGCAATCAGCGTGGCCGGGATATGTCCGCCGGCATACTCGCGCGCGGCCCACACGGTCATCGTAATGACGCTCAGCCCGATCACGGCCTGCCCGATCAGCTGCCGCCAGCGCGCCCAGCGCTTGAGCTGGCCGTTCACGCGTGCAGCCTCCCGCTCTTCGGCTTCATAAGCCGCAAGAAACTGGGATTGTCTGCCGCTGATTACCCAGTCGCTCATGCCCAGCACGGCATCGGTCAGCCGGGTATACAATCTGCTGCGTTGCTGTTTGGAGAGACGGCTTTTCGCTTTGGTGAGGAGGAGCGATACCCAAGGCAGTACCGCGACCAGAATGAACACATACAGCGCCATGAACAGCGCAAACCGGACATCGAACCAGCCCAGCGCGGCGATCGAGCCGATGTACATGACCAGAGCCACCACGCTCGGAAAAACCGTTCTCAAATACACATCCTGCAAATATTGAATATCGTCTGACAGAACGCCCAGCATATCCCCGGTACGGAACCGCGAGGAGATGAACAGCGCCTGCGGCTCCAGAATCCGGTACAGTCTGGTACGCATCAGCGCCACGATCCGGAGCACTGCATCGTGGCTGACCAGGCGCTCCACATAATGGACCACGGCCCGCCCGATCCCGAAGGTGCGCACCAGCACGATCGGTACGTACACCATCAGGATATTTTCCGGACGAAGCGCAGCCTTGGAGATGAGGAAGCCCGAGGTGAACATGAGCATGGACGCCGTCAGGAGGGTAAGACAGCCCAGCGCAATGATGATCAGAAAACGTCCCCAGTACGTGCGGACGTAAGGCAAAAGCCATCCTTCGTGTCTCACTTATGCTCCCTCCCTCTGCGATTGGATCAGCTCATAATAGGCTCCCCTGCGGGCTAACAATTCTTCATGAGTGCCGATTTCCGCGACCCTTCCCTGATCCAGCACAATGATCAGATCCATATCCGGCATCCAGTGCAGGCGGTGCGTCGCCAGAAATACCAGCTTGTTCTCGAACAGGCGCAGCATCGTCTGCTTAAGCTCGTATTCGGTCTCAATATCCAGATGGGCCGTCGGCTCATCGAGCAGCATGACAGGCCGGTCACTTAAGAATGCGCGGGCGAGCGCCACGCGCTGCGCCTGTCCGCCGCTCAGCTGGCGGCCGCCGTTACCGATGATTTCCTCGGCGCCAAGCGGTAGTCCGTGGGCCAGCTCCGACAGCCCGGCAGCCGCAACGGCATGCTCCACTTCGGAATTCGCCGCGTCCGGAGCGTAGAAGCGGATATTATCCGCCAGTGTGCTGCTGAAAATATACGGATGCTGCGGGATATAAGTCGTCAAACGTCTCCAGGCATCCGTCGTCAGGGAGCTCATGCGTCGTCCATCCAGCTCCATGCTTCCCGCGGACGGCTTCAAAAACCCGCCCAGCACGTCGATCAACGTCGATTTCCCGGCACCGCTGGCGCCGATGATGCCGATTTTGCCCATGCCGCGAATATCCAGGGTAACCTCATTCAGCGAATGAGGTCCTTCTTCCTGATGCTGCACGCCCACGCCGGACAGCTGCAAACGGCTGTCTTTCGTCCAGTTCAGCTCTTTCTTCTCCAGACCAGCATTCTCCGCAGCTGCTTCTTCCTGCAGCGGTTCATCGATGATCTGCTGCATCGCCGCTCCAGCCTCCTTGCCGTCGAGCGTTGCATGAAAGTCCGATCCGACCATCCGCACCGGCAGGAAATACTCCGGCGCCAGGATCAGCACCGTCAGTCCGGTGACGAGCGCCAGATCGCCGTTGACCAGCCGCAGACCCAGGCCGACGGCAACAACGGCCACCGACAGCATCGTGAAGAAGTCCAGAGCAAAGGAAGACAGAAAGG
This sequence comes from Paenibacillus chibensis, assembly GCF_004001045.1. Taxonomy (GTDB): domain Bacteria; phylum Bacillota; class Bacilli; order Paenibacillales; family Paenibacillaceae; genus Paenibacillus_AQ; species Paenibacillus_AQ chibensis. Next base: position 48,004 of record NZ_BIMK01000005.1, on the reverse strand, counting down.
CCACGCGCAAGGTGCGCATGGTGGCCGACCGGTAGCGATCGCTTACCCGGGCGATCGTATCGCTGTGCGAGCGGCTCTGCCCCAGCAGCTTCAGCGTTTCAAGCCCGCGCAGCGAATCCACGAAATGGTTCGAGAGCGTGCGGTACGAATCGAGCTGCTTCTCCGTATGCTTGCGGGCAGCAAGCCCGATCAGGATCATGAATACGATCAGGATCGGCATCGACAGGATCAGGATGATTCCGGAGGTGATATCCTGCATGAAAATATACACCAGGATGACCCAGGGGATGATCGACATCCCCGCCATCCGCGGTACGATCAGTTCGAGGTAGTTGCGAAATTTCGACGTGCCTTCCAGTACGAGCGTCACCAGGTTGCCCGTCCCCTCCTGCTTGGCAAACCGGGGTCCGAGCCGGAACAGCTTTTCAAGTGTCTGCTGCCGCAGGCTGGCTCCCGTCCGCTCCGCGAAGGCATAGCTGATTTTTTGCTGGATGAAGCCCATGATGTGCCGGACCAGAAACGCGCCCAGGAACATCGTCAGCTTGTTGTACTGCGTATGAAGCGGTTCACCGGCAAAGAGGGCGGAGAGAACCTCCGCCAGCCATCTTGCCAGCAGAACGATCGAACCGCTTTGCACGAGCGTGAGCAATAAAACGGCGGCAAGTGTTGGCTTTATCCCTTTGTAGCCCAGTAAATTCCGGTCCATTAATACTCCAGATGCTTCTCGTGAACCCGTTTATGAAAGACGAAGTAGCTCCAGATCTGATAACCAAGCACGAAAGGCAGCAGGGATAAAGCCACGATGGTCATTACTTTCAGCGAGTAATGTCCGGATGCCGCGTTGGTTAAGGTCAGGTTGAAGGCCGAATCAATCGAGCTGATCATCACGTTCGGGAAGAGCCCGATGAAGAAGAAGGCAATCGTTGCCGCGATCACCGCTCCCGTCATGCCGAAAGCCCAGCCGTCTCTTTTCTTGCCGGAAAAGAACGCCGCCAGTCCGAAGGCAATCAGCATCAGGGCGATCACCGCCGCCAAAATGCCGCCGCGAACTTCAAAAATGCTCGTATTAAAGTACGTCAGGGTCAAGAAGACAACGACCAGTACAGCCAGCGGCACCATAAGCGTGCGGGCCATTTTCCGAGCCCGGTCATGAAGCTCGCCGCTCACCCGCAGGGTAGCGAACAGCAGTCCGTGTACCAGGCACAGCATCACCATCGTCAGTCCGCCGACGACCGAATATACATTCACGATATCGCCGAAGAAGGAAGCTTTCATTTCCATCGCCTGGTCGATCGGAAGACCTTGAATCAGGTCGGAGAACACGACGCCCAGCAGAAGCGGCGGCAGCAAGCTGCCGACGAAGATGATGACGTCCCAGGTTTTTTTCCAGGATTCGGTCTGCACCTTGCCCCGGTATTCAAACGCAACCCCGCGCCCGATCAGCGCCAGGAGCAGCAGAACCAGCGGCGTGTAAAATCCGCTGAACAGCGTGGCGTACCAGTTCGGGAAAGCGGCGAACATCGCGCCGCCCGCGGTCAGGAGCCATACTTCGTTGCCGTCCCAGAACGGTCCGATCGAGTTGATGAGCAAACGGCGCTCCTTATCGTTCTTGGCGAGGATTCCCGTGGACATCCCAACGCCGAAGTCAAAGCCCTCCAGGAAGAAAAATCCTGTGAACAGCACCGCGACGAGCAAAAACCAGAGTTCATTAAGAGATAGCATGACGGTATCCCTCCTTATCGAATGGATCATGGGATTCTTCTATTGCGGGCTTCACTTCGTATGGTCCCTTTTTAATCGTGCGAACGAACAGGAACACCATCACGACACCCAGAATGGTATACACGCCAATGAAGGCAATGATCGAGAACAGCACCTGCCCGGCGGTGACGCTAGGCGAAACGCTGTCTGCCGTCGTCATCAGGCCGAATACGGTCCATGGCTGACGTCCCATTTCGGTCATGAGCCAGCCGGATGTGTTCGCGATGACCGGCAGCGAGATGCTGAACAGCATCATACGGTAAAACCATTTGTTTTTGTTTTCGAGTTTCTTGCGTGCAGCCAGATAAACGCCATACAAGCTGAACAGAATCATCAGCGAGCCTGCGGCTACCATGATGCGGAAGCTCCAGAACGTCGTGCGGACGGGTGGAATGTAATCGCCAGGACCGTATTTTTGTTCATATTCGGCCTGCAGCTCCTTCATGCCCTGCACTTCGCCGGAGAACTTGCTGTACGACAGGAAGCTGAGCAGATACGGAATCTGGAACTCGCCCGAATTCTTTTGGTTTTTCGTATCAATAAATGCCGTAACTGTCCAAGCCGCAGGGTCCCCGCTGTTCTCCCACAGCGCTTCGGTTGCAGCCATTTTCATCGGCTGGGTTTTGACCAGATACTGCGCCTGCTGGTGACCCACAAGAGCCACGCCGATCGAAGTCACAAGACCCACGATAACCGCGATCGTAAATGATTTCTTGAAAAAGGTTACATGCTGCTTCTTCAGCAGTTTATAGGCACTCACGCCGCCGACCAGGAACGCTCCGGTCAGGAAGGCACCCAGGATCGTGTGCGGAAATTCCAGCAGCAGCTGACCGTTGGTGATCAGTGCCAGGAAGTCGTTCATTTCAGCGCGTCCGTTATTGAGGGTAAAGCCGACAGGTCTTTGCATGAAGGAGTTCGCAGCCAGAATCCAGAACGCGGACATCACGGTACCGATGGCAACCAGCCAGATGCACAGCGCGTGCACCTTCTTGGACAAACGGTCCCAGCCGAAGATCCAAAGTCCGATAAACGTCGATTCCAGGAAGAAGGCCAGCAGCGCTTCAACCGCAAGCGGCGCTCCGAACACGTCTCCGACAAAACGCGAATAATCCGACCAGTTCATGCCGAACTGGAATTCCTGCAGTATGCCCGTCACCACGCCGATCGCGAAGTTGATCAGGAACAGCTTGCCCCAGAACTTGGCCATGTCCTTGTATTCTTCCTTGCCTTTGACGACATACATCGTCTCCATGATGGCGATCAGAAACGCGAGTCCGATCGACACCGGCACGAAGAAGAAGTGAAAAATCGTCGTTGCCGCATACTGAAACCGAGACAGCATCAATACATCCATTTTCTTCCCTCTTTTCAAAAGTTATTCTCAGAACCCCGTGCTTCCCGGATTCGTGAACACATGATTTTTGCTTGTCAGAGGCTCCTGCATGCTCCGCTGAGGAGCGGGCCATTTGTTATCGCATAACCTCTTCTTCATGTATTCTGGCAGACGGACGATGCTGGCAATGTGATAAATGTCACATTCTCCGTCTCAAAAATAAGATAATGTGAATTATGTCACAAAATATTAAAAATTTTAGGCAATACCCCTCGCCGGCTTATGAATCTACATACATATCCACTCGACCCACCGGCGCCAATCCATGATTTATTACCCAGAATCAGCGCTATCTTTACCAAAATATCCCTATAAATCTCAAAAGAATTTTCCTGCTGTACCACTCCTGAAAAGGATTATGCAAAAACTTAATATTACTAAATGGAGGTTCATGAGAATGAAATTGGCTCAAAAAATCACACTCTCCATGCTCTTTCTGCTGCTCATCATGGGCATGTCGGTCGGTCTGTTCGGCTACAGGATGGCATACCGCCAAGTGGAGGAATCCGCCGGGGCTGAGCTGGTGGGCTGCGCCAACATTACGACCGGACTGGTTGATCCGGCGGAAATCGAGGCGCTCGCGGCCGGCAGCAGCGCAGGCAGGGAGCGGATGGAGAAAAGCATCATCTGGATTACCTTACATAAGCCTATATTTAAAGAAGCCTTTATTGTAGCGATGGACGGTGAGATATTAGCGCCGGACAGCAAGCTGAAGCAAAGAGGTTACGAAGCGGGAAGCCGCTTTTATCTGAATGCCGACGATGTACAGAGGATCCGGACGATGAAGCATCCGGTTTACTCGAAGGTGTATACCTACGATCATGCCCGGCTGAAGACCGGTTACGCCCCCATTTTCCACAATAATGATCCGAATCAAGAGATCGTTGCCCTGATGGCGGTGACTTTTGATGCCTCCATCATTCAGGAGCGTACGCTCGGAATGATCGTCAAGCCTTACGCCTTGGGTGCGGCCATGCTGCTTGCCACCGCCCTCGTCATTTATGCCATGGTCAGCCGTATGGTCAAACCGCTCACCGTCATGACCGGACGAGTCGAGCTCGTCGCCGCAGGCGATTTGACCCTGGAGCCGCTTTCCTTTACGAAACGCGACGAAATCGGAAGGCTCGCCAGAAGCTTCGATCAGATGGCGCTCAACTTGAAAAATATCATTACGGAGGTTCAGGCCACCTCCCGCCATGTCTCGGCTTCGGCACAGCAGCTGTCGGAAAGCGCCCGGCAGACGGGCGAAGCAGGTGAGCACACGGTCATCGTCACGGGCGAGCTGGCCGACGGAGCCGAAATGCAGCTGGATATTCTCGCGAAGGGCTCCGCGCTTGTCCAAGACATGTCCCAATCGATCCTCAACATTTCACTGAATGCGGAGCAGGCGCTCATCTCGGCAAACGGCAATCTGGAAAAAGCGCGCGTCGGATGCCTGTCCATGGAAAACACCGCGCAGCAAATGGGACTCGTGAACGAAACCTTTGCGGAGCTTGCCCATACGATTCAACTGCTGACAAGCCATTCCCATGAAATCAAAAGCGTGCTGGATGTCATTTCGGAGATCGCCAAGGAGACGCATTTGCTCGCGCTGAATGCCGCGATCGAGGCCGCAAGGGCGGGAGAGGAAGGTCGCGGGTTTGCCGTGGTGGCTGCTTCCGTCCGTAAGCTGGCTGAGCGTTCGGCAAGCTCTGCGGAAACGATCGGCATCATGGTCATGAAGACGCTGGACATCATGGAAACGGCCGGAGCCCGCATGGAGCAAACCGCCCTTCATATCGCCCAGGGGGGCGAACTTATAGCGGATGCCGGTACCTCCTTCAGCCAGATCGAGCATTCCGCCGGACGGATTACCGAGCAGAGCGAATATATTTCTTCCTCCGTTCACAAGCTGTCGGAGAACGCCCAGCAGTTGGTGTCCTCGATCCATACCATTGTCGATGTGGCTAATCAGAACAGCGACAGCGCGCAGACGATGTCGGCCGCCTCCGAGCAGCAGCTGGCCGCCATGGAGGAGGTCGATTCCTCGGCATATTTTCTCTCCACCTTATCCGAAAAGCTGCAGCAGCTGGTCGAAAAATTCAAACTGTAGCGCGCCTTGCGCATCAAACAAAAGGGACTGCTCCAAGCCGGCATCCGGCCCAAAGACAGTCCCTTAACACATCGTTATTCATACTTCCTCTATGTCTTCACCCGGCGAAGGGCGTTTTTCGCTCGCTCATGCTAGTCTCTTGACACATAATACTTGTTGGTCATGTACCAGGCATCGCCTTTGTCGGTCGACACTCTGCCCTTCTTCTTGTCCAAAAACACGATTTCCTTGCACTTGGAACAATACCATTTCGTCGTGTAGTATTGGGAAAAGGTCGTGTAGGTAGTACCGCACTTGCAGTCGACTTTAAAGTACACACGGTTCTCCTCGTACGCTTTGGACAGCTGGTCGGTGTTATCCGATTCTGCCGCGGGCGGGTTGCCCACAGGCTTCAGCACTTCCGCGTAATTGGAAAAACGATTATGCACTTTAAAATCCGCGACCAGCTCTGGATTGAGGCCGAAAAACTCCTTGCCAATAGCTGTGATGAATTTTGCATCGGTACGATAGCACTCGATCCATTCCTGAATTTGCTTATTCGATAAAGGTACAGTTCCTTTAATGCCACTATTCAAGGTGTAGGTCATGATGGTCAGATTCTCATTGTCTTCATAGAACATTAATTCAGAAACCTCCTTATGATTTCATCTATTAATGTACTACTTCTGCGGGTCATAATCAAAGTGTGAAATATAGGCAGTAAAGTGCAAATGGGAAAACGCCTTTCGGGCGTTCCCCCAAGAGATCATGGCCGGAATCTATTGCGCAGCGCGACGGTATCTCATCACCTTCCGGTACATTCTTTTGTCGGACAATTGGTTAAAAATATACGGGTCGGGATTGGTGTTGACCTCAAGAATCCAGGGTGTCCAGGTATGATCAAAACCAATATCCAGCCCAAGCTGTCTGAAGCCGGGGTATTTGGCATGCATATGACGAGCTACCTTTACTCCCAATTGCTCCAGCTTCTCTATCGTTCTATTCATTTGCTTCCCGTGTAAGTGCGCTCCCAATAGGCGCTTCACATCCATCGGCTTACCGCCACTGTGATAATTGGTTACGATTTTCCCCGGATGCGCCACCCTGCCGATCAACCCTGTAGTCTCCCATACGCCCTGCGGGCTCAATTGAACCATCACACGAATATCAAAGCGGCGGCGGTTGAATTTGACCAGATGGATCCCCTTCTGTATCAAATAACTCTTACTTCCCGTTAATTTTGCAAGAGATCCGTATAGGGTATCGATATCGCGGCTTATGAAGGCCTTCGTCCCCAGCTGGTGGGAATAACCTCCGGCTCCCCGCTTCTCCACGCGGATCACGCCTTTACCGAAGGTCCCCACGTCCGGCTTCACATATACCATTCCATAAGCTCCTAGCATCGACTTCAAAGCCGATTTACTAAACTTACGCGTATCCGGTATCACCGGCCTCACATCATCATGAGCCATAAGAAGCTTCGTTTTTATCCATTTGCTCATTAAGGTCGTACGCAATTTTCTTTTTACGGTCATCTCCTCATCTCTCCATTCCGGGAAGTATAAAAAGGTAGCCTTCAGTCTGTACAGCTTATGCTCGTTTTTTTCCACGGAACAGGCTGCTGTGACCCTATTCGCAAGGATAGGCGGCCTATACGGATGAAAGACTATACTTTCTTTCGGAGGTTAGCATACAAGTAGAGTAGAGAATCATCAAAAAGGCTCCTAACGGATCGGAGGAAGACATGTTGAAACTGTTGATCGTAGCCCCCGAGCAAATCCCCGTTCCCGGTAACGGTTCGGTCGAGATTTGCATCCTTGCCATTGCCAAACAGCTTGCGAAACAGCATCAAGTAACCGTCATCAGCAGAGCTTCATCCGGACTTCCCGCAAACAGCTGGGAAGGAGGCGTTCATATCATCCGGGTGCGCTCGGGAAGTTCAAAAGTCTATCTTTCATCCGTGCTTCGCTACCTGCGCGGGAAATCGTATGACGTTATTCAAGTGGACAATCGTCCCCATTATATGGCGGCTATCAAAAGGGCTCTGCCGCACACGAAGGTAACTCTTTTTCTGCACTCCCTGACTTTCGTACCGCTTACGAGCCATGTTGCGGCCAGCATGAAGCATGCAGACCTAATTATTGCGAACAGTGCTTCCCTGAAGCACAAGCTATCCAGCCGGTTTCCAGCTCAATCACACAAAATCCGCACGGCCGAGCTTGGTGTAGATGTCGGCCGATTCCGCCCTCCCACCGCCGCAGAACACGCCGCTGCCAAAAGCAAATACGGTATCGGCAGCCGGTTTACCGTTCTCTTCGTCGGCCGTGTCATTCCCCGGAAAGGAATTCCCGTCTTGCTCAAAGCGATGCACATCGCCGGCAAGGAAACCCCTATGAAGCTAGTGATTGCCGGAAAAGGCAGTAGCCTCTATATGAAGCAGCTGCGTGCTCAAGCCGCAAAGCTGGGTATATCCGTCATCTGGGCCGGGAAAATCAGCCATAAGAACATTCACCGCATGTACCGCATGGCGGACTGCTTTGTATGCCCCTCCCAAAAGCATGAAGCCTTCGGGCTGGTCAACGTCGAAGCCATGGCATCCGGGTTGCCCGTCATCGCTTCCCGAATCGGCGGGATCCCTGAGATTGTCATGCATGGGAAAAGCGGGTATCTGGTGGACGCATACCACCGTCCCGAGCATTTTGCAGAATATTTGGTCCGTCTGAGCAAAAGCAGCCAACTCCGAAACTCCCAGGGTGAAGCCGGGCGTCATATCGTCCTGCAGCGCTTTACCTGGAGTCAGACGGCTTCCCGGCTCGCTTCTCTCTATGCCTAAATAGGACATAAAACATCCCGTAATAAAAAAAGGATCCCCCGTCAAGGGGGATCCTTTGCATGGATTCACAAACGCTGGAGCCGGTCTGAACGCACCTGGCGGAACGCCAGCTTCCACGCGATCAGGTTCAGAACCAGCAGCACCAGCATCCACAGGTACTTTCCGTATGCCAAAAAGGTAAATCCCAAATGCGCTCCAGCCAGTACGCCAAGCAGCAGCATCATTCCGAAAAAGATCAAGGCATTGCCGGACTGGACGCTCTGAAAAGGCACGGAGAACGGCAGCTCTTTTTCGAACACCATAAAGCTGAGCATCGTATACAGCAGCACGCTAAGCAGAATGACGATAAGATCGGGAATGATTCTCGCCCCGAAAATAAACAGAAAAACAATAGCCTGGAACACGAACACCGGTCCGAACAGTCTGGCGATCATCGCCTTCAAAGTCCCCTTATAGACCGGTATGCTATTCGTTAGCGGGGCCGTCTGGTAGATCCATGCGCCCTTGGAGTTACCCGAATACTTGAGCATCTGAACGACGGTCGGAATCATCAGCGCGCAGAAATACAGGAACAAAAAGCTTCTGCCCGATCTCATCTCAGCAAAGCCGCTGTTGGAATGAAGCATGTTGAACATGAAGACAAACGGAAAAATCAAGGAGAATCCGAGCTGCGGATAGACCTTCAGCTTGAAATCCCGCTCCCGTCCCATCATGTCCCAGGAGAAGCGGAAGAACAGCCTTTCGATGTTCCCCCGGCAGAACAACTTGCTAAGCCGATCATTCCACCCAGTCCGGCTCTTTCTCCCCCGCGCCTGATGGCTGGCAAGCTTCTGCAGGTTCCGTTCAAAGGAAGGCATCAGCAGCGAGTACATCCAAATGGCTGCGAGCGGTCCGACAACCGAAAGCACCGAAAACAGAATAATGTATGTATGGGCCGAGCCGCTCAGCACCCATTCAAAAGGTGAGGCAAACCAGGCTGGAAAAATGAAAATCTCCCACCATTTGGGGGCAAATGCGATGTTCATATCCATCAGGTTAAATAATCTTGAAATGAACTGATAGCCGACCGTCATCCCGATCGTCAGTCCGATTTGAACGTAGTTAATAATGTCCTTCAGCTTCTCCCCGTCGAAGAAGCGCAGCACCAGCCAGTACAGCGCGGCCGTCAGCGCTACGATAAACAAATCCATCAGGATGATCTCCACGATAAACAGCAGGAAAAACAAAGGGCCATGCGTGAAGAGCCCCACCAACAGCGGCAAGAGGGTTAATGCACCCGTCAGCAGCAGCAGGTAGATTATCACATGCAGTATTTTTGCCATATTGATCGTTTGACGCCGGACCGGCTTGGAAAATAAAATGTTGCGGTCGCGGACATCCAGGATGACCGAGGAAAAATCGGAAATCATGGACGTGGTGACCATGAACATCAGAATGCCGAATACGAGACTCATCTGGAACATCAAATTGATTTTCATGGCTATAATCGGCAGCAGTACGACACTGAGCAGCACGTAAATCCAGAGCGATTTGATGAACTGGTTGGACAACGCATCGGGATCCGCGTTTTTCCCGGATCTCTGGATAATCGTCGGTGCCCGGCGCCCATCCATCAGCAGCTTGATCTCCAAAATTCTGCACATCATCGCATAATCGACGCCGAACCTCTCGAATAACCCCCGCAGCGGATCGAGAATCCGCAACCAACGGATTGTACCCATTCGCTACACCTCCTGGACGATCGACACGAACGACGACGCCACATCCTTGTATTCATGGAATCCCGTCAGATCGTTGAAGATCTGCTCCAGCGAGCGTTCATGCGACTGTTCCCGCAGCTCTTCGAAGCTGCCGTCGGCGACAATTTGCCCTCCGTTCAGCAGGAGAATGCGGCTGCTGATTTTCTCCACGACGTCCATAATATGCGACGAATAAAAGATCGTTTTGCCTTCAGCCGCAAGCGCCGACAAAATCTCCTTCACGATCATGACGCTGTTCGCATCCAGACCGCTAAGCGGTTCATCCAGAAACAGAATGTCAGGGTTATGCAGCAGGCTAGAGATCAAAAGCACCTTCTGCCGCATGCCTTTGCTGAACGAGGAAATCCGGTCGAAGTATACCTCCTCCAGCCCGAATTTGGCCATCAGCCGCCTGGCCTTATGGTCAGCCTTCCGCTGCGTGAGCCCGTACAGCTCACCTACGAATGACAAATATTCCTGCGCGGTCAGGCTGTCGTACAGCTCGGCCACCTCCGGCACATAACCAATCCGCCGCTTGTATTCCATATCGCCATCCGCGATATCCCGGCCGAAAATATGGACTTCACCCTGGTAGCCTTCGATCAGGCCGAGCATGATTTTGACCGTCGTGCTTTTGCCCGCGCCGTTTGGACCGATATAGCCGATAATTTGCCCCTCATATACATCCAGATCAATGCCCTTCAAAATCGGCTTGCTTCCGTAGCTCATCTCCAAATTGCGGATGGATATTACGCGTTCCTTTGAAGCTCCCGCTGTTTCTATCAATTCGCATCTCCCCCTCGGTACTAACATTGATTCTCAGGATAATCACCTTTCCAAATACTAACATATTTTCAAGGGAAGCAGGCGTTTTTGCTTCATTTTAGAATGAAAACAGAAAAGAAGCCCCTTCAAGGGACTTCGCTATGACAGGATTGAATCTACCTCCGAATCAGGTCCTCGCGCACAGGCGTAAAGCAGTCCAGCAGCGCGCTCGGCGCCAGTGCTTTGGCGCTGTGTCTGGCACCGCCCGGGATCACAATGGTTTCGCCAGCGGAAATGACGGTCTTATCCCCCTCAACGGTGAATTCGACCTTGCCCTTCAGACAGTAGGACATCTGTTCATGCGGATGAGCATGCTCATAGCCTTCCGCTCCTTCTTCAAAATGGACCTCCATCATCATCAGGGCTTCACCCGGGCGCATGATTTTGCGAATGACGCCGGGTTCGGCGTCTTCCCACTTGCCAATGTTGGTCATGAAGCTTCCTTTGCCTGTTGTCATAAGCTGCATCGCCTCCTTATGTACATAATGCCTTTGACTCTATACTACTGTCCAAAAGGAAGAAGATGCATGGTTTTCGTTGATGCGGCTTGTGATTTTTTAAGATTCCGTTTTAAACAAGAAAAACGCCGCCGGATCGGATGATCCAGCGGCGTTTCGCTTCATCACTTGCGTATGGCTTACGGTTTAAAATACTGCGTAATCCGTCCCTGCCCGTTCTCCACCTGAACCTCGGCGTATGCGCCGTTGATCAAGGTGATCTGCGGCGGCACATGTCCGCAGTCGATATCATAGATCACCGGCACCTGCAGCTCCTCTTCCAGCTCGCGGTACATATCCTCGGCGGTATAGCCTTCCACCGGACGGTTCGCCGGGCTGCGCCCGAACATCAGGCCGGAGCAGTGATCGAACCAGCCCGCCAGCTTCATCTGCACCAGTGACCGGCGCTGATCGGCCATGTTCATCTCGCAGTTTTCCAGGTACCAGAGAATCGGCTCTCCGCCGATTCTCTCCTGCTGGAAACGGCGGACATCGCCATACTTTGTACCGATCACATGCCGGATCACGTCGATGCAGCCGCCCAGCAGGCGGCCCTTCAAGCTGACCTTGCCGCCGGATGCCGTTTGCCATACGGTCGGCTCCGTCAAATGGAACACGCATGGCGATGGCGCATCGTGCCGCCATTCCTTCTGATACAAGGCCGACGAACGCTGCTCCACCGAATCGCCCGTTTCCGTAGACATCACTGTGCGCCACATGGCGGTCGTTTCGTCGGAATATTCGCCTCGCAAGTCCACCAGGTTGGTGCCGTGGGCGGTCGCCAGACCTGTCTTGAGCGTGATCGCCAGCAGCAGCAGGCTGATATCGGAGTACCCGAGAATCCATTTTTCCGGCAGCTGATCGAAATTCAGATGCTCCAGAATCTCGATCAGCAGCTCGCCGCCCCATGGCGGCACGATCAGATCGATCGTTTCGTCCCGCAGCATGCGGTTCAGCTCCGCGGCCCGTACCTTGGCCGGTGCGGATTTCGCCTTGGCCTGCGTCCAGACGGTATCCCCGGCCACAACCCTGAACCCTTCGCTTTCCAGGCGGCGGCTCGCCTCCCGGATTCGTTCATGCATGGATTCCTCCACGCCGGATGAGGGCGCCGTGGTGCCGATGACGGCCCCCTCGCGCAATATCGGATAACGGATCATCCTGAATCCCTCGATTTCTTCCTGTATTTTACAAAGTAGTGATCGATCAGATACATCACCATCAGCATAAACGCGATCACGGCCAAAAACCAACACACGATCAATACAACCGGCGATGTATACGTACCGAGCAAATAAACCAAGAGTGACATGGCCACATACAGTACAAAAAACAGAACCATTCTTTTATACCAATTCAAAACGACCTTCCCACCTCCTACTGCTTTAAGCAGCCGCCTATAAGTAAGACAACTTACAAGGCGAGAAGTTAGGCGTTAAGAGAAAGCAACCTCTGACGCCGGCTGCAGCTTCACGAATCTTCCCCCAAGCACATGCTCATGATGGGCGATGATCTGCGGGGCCGTCATCAGCTTGCTGTCCAGGGTGGTATGCGCATCCTGTACAAGTATATTATTTTTGTATCCCATGCTGTACGCTCTGCGGCAGGTGGTGTCCAGGCAGAACTCGGTTTGTCCCCCGGCAATCACCAGATTCTGAACTCCCAGTTTTTGAAGGTATTCCTGAAGCGGCGTACCGTGGAACGCGTCCCAGGAATATTTTTTGACGATGGTATCGTCCTCCAGCGGCGCAATCCGCGGGTGAATCGGCCACGTCTCGCAGCCTTCCCGGAACTCGTCGTCCTCTAGGCTGCAGTGCTGCACGTAGATGACCGGTGACCCGGCACGGCGAGCCTTTTCTATCAAAACACGGATGTTGTCCAGCACTTGTTCATCCCTGTACAGGGGTTCATTCTCATAAGAAAATAACGCAATCTGCATATCAATGATGAGTAAAGCGGTTGTCATTTTACATCACCTCATCTCTATTAAAAGGAGAAAGGAAACATCTGTCAATCTCCTTCTGTAACGGGAACGAGCAGCACATGAACTCCCGTTCACATCGAGAGAAGCCCGGGTCAGCCTGAAACCTCTTGGTACTCTTGAGATGCCGTTGTCGCCTGCCCGGATGGCCACAGCACACGCTGTAAAGCCAGGCATAGGGAACCAATAATGAGAATAGCGAAACCCAGCATCATAAAAACCTTGCTCACGCCCAGGCTCTGGATCAGGAAGCCTCCCATTAACGGCGCAGCGATCATGATCGTGCTGGCAGACGTATTTTGAATGCCGAAGATCCGGCCTGTCATGCCTTCAGGCGTCTCCTTCTGCAGCACGTAGTTATACGTCACGATGGTCAAGCCGTTCCCGATGCCGATGACAAAGCCAAGAACAAGGCTCCACGCTTCCGGCGTGCCTGGGCCGAGCATCCCCATGAATCCAAAGGCTGCGCCAATCAGCGCCACGCCGCCGCCGATGCCGAGTCCGTAACGCACGCTGCCCAGACGGTTCAGCAGCAGAATGGTGAGGACGGCTCCTACGCCGGTGGCCGACACCGTCCATCCCAGCAGCGATTCGTTGTTCGGAGCAATTTCCCGGAATAAGGTTGGGAATTGAAAATCAATCATCATGATGACCAGCAGCACCGTCAGATTCACGATAAAGCTGCTGAGCAGGATTCGGCGCTGCAGCAGCACGCCCCATCCCTGCTTCCACAATTGGATAAAGCCCGTTTTATCTGTTTCCCCGCTCCCCAGACCCTGCGGTTCCCCGGGCTTCGGTGCGGCTGCCGCATTCTCGTCGGTGTGCCTTAGGGTAAACAGCAGAACGCCGGAAAAGAGACGCGTAAAGGCATTCACCAAGATGCACATTTGCGGCGAAACTACCGTTAGAGCCACTGCCCCTAGCAGGGGGCCGGCGATTTTGGAAAACTGGTTGACCAATCCGTTATAAGAGGTAGCCTTCAGCAGCTGATCCTCCCGAACCACTTGGCGCGTCAGCGCCTGATGCGCCGGAACGCGAATGACGCCCACCGCGGAACGAAGCACCAGCACGGGTAGAAGCCAGTAGATGTTCGGAACGAACAGCAGCAGAACGGTAAGCACCGTCTCGGCCGCATCAGCCAGCATCATGAGGTTGACCTTTTTCCACAGGTCGGCGATCACGCCGGCAAAGGAGCCGAGCAGGATTCCCGGCAGAGCCATCATCACCGGGATGAGGGCAATCATGAAAGGATCGGCGTGCCAGCGGTACGCCACCAGAATTTCAATCGCAAACGCGTCGAACCATTCGCCGAATGACGCCATTGCGTAAGCGGTGAACATGCGCGTAAACGTCTTGTTGGCCCAAACGGACGCCGGACGCCGGCTTGAAGGGGATGATGAAGTGAACGTGGACATAAACATTCCTCCGCAATCAGAATATCTTCATCCTAGCGGAGGAATATCAGAGGAATATCAGACGGAACCCAAAATCCGCTCGATCAACTGCTCCATCGGCAGCTTATTCGCCGTAAAATTATAGATCCGGTCCAGCTCATTCAGCCGTGTACGGAACTTCCGCTGCAGCAAAGGATCACGGTGCACGTTCTCCAGAAAATCCAGCGTCCCGATGATGGAATGCACGAGCAGCGGCATGTTATGCGCTTCTTCGCCGACGACAAGCCCGTGCTCGAAGGCTGCCGCCGCTTCCGAACGGCGCCCCTGAAGCAGCAGCAGTCTCCCTTTCAGGCCATAATAGGTGCAAATTTCGCGCAGGTAGGGAGCTTCGGCAAGCATCGCTTCGATGGCCGCCGCGCAGCGACCGGCTTCCTTCGCGTCCTTTGCCTTGAGATGGATGTACATTTCGGCTGACGCAATGTGGACCCTAAAGCTATCCAGCTCGCCGTCCAGCCCGTCGATCACCCGGTAAGCCTTCTGCACGCGCTCCAAATCCTCCGCCGTCCGGCCGTTATCGGCATACAGACCCAATATATTAAGCAGCTCCAGCTCACGGTGCATTTCATAGGGGAGAATACGCGCCTGAATCGTATGCTCAAAATATTTCAGGCATTGCTGCGGCTCATGATAATAGGAATAATACGATGCGAGCAGCCAATATAATACGCCGGGCCCATCCGCTTCGGCGGCGTGCATCAGACCTTTCAGATCCGCCTGCACAAAGCGCAAAAATTGCAAATGCAGCGAATCGATGCTCACACCCAGCAGTTCCTGCTGATTGGCAAGCGCCAGCATGGCTTTGCTTTGGCCAAGCATCTGGTAGGTATCCAGCAGCTGCCGGATCTGCTTTTGAAGTCCGCTGTCCGTCAGCGACGGAACCGCAAGCGCAGGCGCTCCCTTCAGCGCCAGGCTGTAGCCGAGCCCCCGCACGGTACCCAGCTGAATCCGCGCGCTCCAGCGCTTCAGCTTTTTGCGCAGCCGGTAGACATGATCGTCCACCGTGCGTTCGCCCGGATACTCCATCGGCCACACCTGATCAAGCAGCTGCTCTCTCGTAAAGGCCTGACCAGCATGCCGGTAGAGAAACTGCAGCAGCGCATATTCCTTGGCCAGCAGCGTAATGGTGTCCGATTGAAACGTAACCGAATAATCGCTGGGGTCAAACTCCAGGTAAGCCATACTGCTTCTATTCCTCCCTGATCCGTTCAATATGGTCATTCTATTATAATGCATCTTCCGGATTCGGGTATACGGCCGTCCTGCGATGAAGCGTTCTCTCCAAGTTTCAATTGTCGAATCCACATGATCGCGATACACTAGCATCAACCCTACTGAACAGACAAGCAACTACCATAGATGACTACAGCCAGGAGAATCAGATCATGAAAAGAAACGCACTCAAAACCGCTTTCCCTTATACGCTGCCCGTCCTCATGGGCTATCTGTTCCTCGGAATCGCCTTCGGCGTCCTCTTGCACAGCAAAGGCTTCAATGCCGCATGGGCTTTTATGATGAGCCTTCTCATCTATGCGGGCTCCATGCAGTTCGTTGCGATCAACTTGTTGGTCAGCCCCTTTCAGCTTGCCGCTGCCTTTTTCATCACGCTGATGGTCAATGCGCGCCACTTGTTTTACGGCCTCTCCATGCTGGACCGGTTCAAGGCGCTCGGAAAGCTGAAGCCCTACATGATGTTCTCGTTAACGGACGAGACGTTTTCCCTGCTAAGCTCCGTGAAGGCACCTGATCATGTAAACCCGAAATGGTTCATGTTTTTCATCGCCCTCCTCAATCAGGGCTACTGGATCGCCGGCTCGCTGATCGGCAATATTGCGGGCTCGCTCATTTCGTTTAATTCGACGGGCATCGATTTTGCGATGACGGCGCTGTTCATCGTCATTTTCGTGGAGCAGTGGGAGCAGGCCAAGAATCATGTGCCCGCCATGCTGGGCATCGTCATCACCGCCCTTTGTCTGATCCTGTTCGGAGCCGACCGCTTTATTCTGTTTGCCATGGCCGGCATCCTGGTCTCCCTATCGCTTCTCAGAGGCAAATTGCATGCAAAGGAGTCTGAATAATGGTTCTATCCACCACGGAAGCCGCCTTAACGATTCTCGTCATCGCGGCCGCTACGCTGCTGACCCGCGTCCTGCCGTTTCTCGTGTTTCCGGCGCATAAGAAGACTCCGGACTTCGTTGCCTATCTCGGCAAGGTGCTGCCGTTCGCGATTATCGGCATGCTCATCGTTTATTGCTTCAAATCCGTCTCCCCTTCCGCCTGGCCTTATGGCATACCCGAGCTGCTGGCCAGCCTGTTCGTCATCGCCGTCCATAAATGGAAGCATAATCTCCTGCTCAGCATCGGGGGCGGAACGATTTTGTATATGATCATGGTGCAGTACTTGTTTTAATCAAGGAAAGCGTCAGGTCCCCGTTTCAAGAAAACCTGTGAAAAAACCAAAGGCTGCCTGCCATCCCTCGCGGATGGCAGACAGCCTTTTTTTGTGATGCGCTTTTGTGACGATGCACTTTTGTGACCCATTGATGCAGGATTACGAATCATGCTGCAGGAGATTTCCAAACTGCGGCTCATTGCAGCTTATTGGATGCTCTCTCCAACTTCCTTCACCATTTCCTGCACAGACAGCAGACCGCCGCCGGAGAGGTACCAGTAGTTCGGATCCAGGTAGACGATATGTCCGTCTTTCGATGCGTTCGTGTTTTTCACAAGCTCGTTTTCAACCGTTTTCTTGGCGGCTGCCCCGTCCTTATCCGTTGCCACCGCGCCATCGCGGTCCACGACGAACAGATAATCAGGATTCTTCTCTGCGATATATTCGGAGGTTACGCTTTGACCATGCGTCGATACTTCGATCTTGTCGTCCGCTGCGGCGAATCCAAGCACGTCATGGATGATGCCGAAACGGGAATTTGGACCGTATGCGCTCAGCTTGCCTTCATTAGAAAGCACGATCAGCGCCTTTTTGCCGGAAGCGGCCGCTTTGTCATGCACTTCAGCAATCGACTTGTCGATGGCTTCAAGCTCAGTTTGAATCTCGGCTTCCTTGCCGAAAATTTGACCGACAGTGTTCATGTTTTCTTTGAACGATTCCATGAACTTGGTCGTATCCAGTCCGAGGAATACGGTTGGTGCGATTTTATTCAGCTCTTCGTAAGCTTCGGATTGCCGTCCGGAGATGATAATCAGATCGGGATCCAGGGCGTTGATTGCCTCGAAATCCGGCTCTTTCAGACTGCCGACGTTTTTGTAGGCGGCTTTATCTTCGTATTTGGACAGGTACGGCGGAATGTTGGCCTGCGGCACACCTGTCACAGGAACTCCAAGCTTATCCAGCGTATCGAGAATGCCGAAGTCGAAGACAACGACCTTTTGCGGGTTCTTTTTCACTTTGGCTTCGCCAAGCTTATGTTTGATGGTCAGTTCCTCGGACTCGGCCGCGGACGCCGCATTGGCTTCGCTTTCCTTCACCGGCGTTTCGGCCGCTTTGTTATTGTTACCGCAGGCTGCCAGCACTAGCACCAGCATCGCGGATAGGATCAGCATGAGCATGTTTCTTTTCTTCACAGGGGTCACCTCATCATATTATTTAAGTTCTCGCTTTCGTGCACGGCGGCCGCTCCGGTGACGGATCGTTCTTCCGATCACTGTTGTCTCCAGATTTCTTTATTTGTCATTGAAAAGGTGTAGAAATCCGGAGACAAAGGTGAGCGCTGCGCTTCTTCAGAACGATTCCGTCCCCTACGCTACCTATGCGCAATAATTCAATCACTTTAAAGTTTTTTATAAAATTATGCGATGCAAGCCGTGCTGCCGGGCCCTGGCATGCTGGCGTCACATCCCATATCATTACCGAAAGTTAATATTGCCGGAGAAGCTTTTAAGAGAAATAAATGCAGATGCGATGATCGTTGATCGTCTCGATCTGAATGTCCATGCCGTATACCTGCTTCAGTACAGGGGAATCTATAATTTCCGCGGCGGGTCCTTGTTTAATGACTCTCCCGTCTTTGAGAGCCACGATATCATCGGAATATACCGATGCGAAGTTGATGTCGTGAATGACGGCAATGACGGTTTTGCCAAGCTCGTCGACCATGCGCCGCAGCACCTTCATGATCTGCACCGAGTGCTTCATGTCGAGGTTGTTCAGCGGCTCGTCAAGGAGCACGTATTCGGTGTCCTGGGCGATGACCATGGCGATAAAAGCGCGCTGCTGCTGGCCGCCGCTCAGCTGGTCGAGATACTGATGCTGCAGATCCTCCAGCTCCATATAGCGGATCGCCTCGTCGACGAACGCCCAGTCCTCCGGCTTCAGCTTGCCCTGCGAGTACGGGAACCGCCCGAAGCTGACCAGCTCGCGGATCGTAAGCCTCACGTTGATATGGTTGGCCTGCTTGAGGATCGATATTTTTTTCGCAAGATCGCTGCTCTTGCATTTGTCGACGGACTCGCCTTCGATCAGGATGTCGCCTCCGTCCTTTTTGATCAGGCGGCTGATCAGGGACAGGAGCGTGCTCTTGCCTGCGCCGTTTGCGCCGATAAAGGACGTGATTTTCCCTTTGCGGATGGAGACGGATACGTCATCCAGGACGGGCTTGCCATTGTACAGTTTGGTTGCATTTTTGACCTCGATCACGACGATTTACTCTCCTTTAGCAGCAGGTAGAGGAAGTACACTCCTCCGGCCAGATTGATGATGACGCTCAGCGTGGTGGAGAAGGTGAAGACCCGCTCGACCAGCAGCTGGCCGCCCACAAGGGCAATGACGCTGAGCAGCATGGCTCCGATGATGAGAAAGTGATGCTTGAATGTTTTCATGAACTGGTAGCTGACGTTGGCCACGAGCAGGCCGAGGAACGTGATCGGACCGACCAGCGCCGTCGAGATGGAGATCAGAATCGCCACCACGACCAGCATTCTTTTGACGACCTTGTCGTAGTCCACGCCCAGGTTGACCGCCTGGTCTTTTCCCAAAGCAATGACATCGAGATACTTGGCATAACGCGCGAAATAAATCGCGACACCCGCCATCAGCACGATCGACAGCACGAGCAGCTCGGTGTTGATGTTGTTGAAGCTCGCGAACATTTTATCCTGCACGATCTGGAATTCGTTCGGGTCGATCAGCACCTCCATAAACGTTGACAGGCTCTGGAACAAGGTGCCGAAGATCAGCCCGAGCAGGAGCAGGAAGTAAATATTCTGTCCTTCGCGCCTGAACAGCAGCTTGTAGAAGACCATCGAGAAGAGCGCCATCAGGCCGACCGAGATGATGAAATTCACATTCTTCCCCATCATGTTCAAACTGGCGGAACCGAATATGTATACCATGAAGGTCTGGAACAGCATATACAGCGAATCGAGTCCCATAATGCTCGGCGTCAGGATGCGGTTGTTGGTAATGGTTTGGAATACGACGGTGGAAAAAGCGATCGCCCCGCCTGTAATGATCATCGCCAGCACTTTTTTGCCTCTGCGGGGCAGAATGTAATCCCAGTGGCCGCCGGCCTGGATAAGCATGAACACGGCGATCAGCGCAAGCGCGATGACGGATAGAAAAATCAGCTTTTTTTTCATGACGCATAAGCCTTTCTTCTCAGGAGTAGGAAAATAAAGATCGCGCTGCCCAGCACGCCGACCGTGAGGCCGATTGAAATCTCATACGGGAAAATGATGATCCGGCCCAAAATGTCGCAGAACAGGACGAACACGGCTCCAAGCAGAGCGGTATGCGTGAGATTTTTCTTCAAATGGTCGCCTTGGTACATCGTGACAATGTTCGGAACGACCAGCCCGAGAAACGGAATCGTGCCGACCGTCAGAATGACCACCGAGGATACCGCTGCAACCAGCACCAGACCGATATTGACGACGGCTTTGTAATTCAGCCCCAGGTTAACCGCGAATTCCTCGCCCATACCCGCAATCGTGAAGCGGTTGGCGTACAGATAGGCGATGATCAGCAGCGGGATGCTGATGTAGAGCATTTCGTAGCGTCCCTTCAGCACGGTAGAGAAGTCTCCCTGCAGCCAGGCCGACATGTTCTGGATCAAATCGTTTTTGTAAGCAAAAAAGGTTGTGATCGAGCTGACGATATTGCCGAACATCAGTCCCACCAGCGGAATGAAAATCGTATCCTTGAACTTCACCTTGTCAAGAATCCGCATGAAAATGAAGGTACCCAGCAGCGCGAATACGAAGGCGATCAGCATCTTCTCCAGCGTGGTCGCATTGGAAAACAGCATCATGGCCACCAAAATGCCGAATCTTGCTGAATCCATCGTTCCCGCCGTCGTTGGCGAGACGAATTTGTTGCGGGTCAGCTGCTGCATAATCAGACCGATAATACTCATGCTGGTACCCGCGATAATAATGCTCACAAGCCTCGGAAACCGGCTGATCCACAGTACCTGCTGCTGTTCCGGAGTCAGATGCATAAGATCCCACGGCGTAATGTCTTTCACTCCGACGAACAGGGATATGATCGATAAAAGTATGAATGCTATCCACAAGTACCTGATTTTCATAAGGAATTCGACTCTTTCCATAATAAGTTGAACGAAGGAAACGCTAGCTGCAATCCATCCAGTTTATATGCATAAAACTACATATATTAAGAATGATACTCATTCTCATTTAGATCGATTTAGTTATCATTCTACCAGCTGACCAGGGATTGTCAACCGCTAAAAGTGAATTAAATCAAGGATTCCGGGGTTTGACACAAAACTAATAACAAGCCAAAAAGGCCGTAATCGCAAGGATTACAGCCTGTCCGCACCGTGACTTCATGCAAAAAAATGTATACAATTTATGCAAATGCGGTCAGCAGAACCGCGATCGTATTTGTCAATCCGTGGATGAGAATGCCGGGAAGAATGGAATGCGTTCTCTCATACGTCCATGCGAAAATCAGCCCGCTCACGAAATTGAGGGCAAGGGTATTGTAGGTGGGAATGTGCGCCGCCGTGAACACCGCCGAGCTGAGAATCAAGCCCCATCCCTTTCCCATGCGCGTCCGGAACCAGCGGTACAGGAAACCACGATAAAATATTTCCTCATATACCGGCGAAACGACGCCCGCGGACAAGATGCCGATGAGGATGCTGAATGCGGAAACCTGGCTCTGAATGCTTTCTGTCTTATCGTTTTCATAGCTTCCCCCAAACCAGGACATCACGAGCAGGATCAGCACGGCAGACGCCAACACGGCAAGGGACCACAATCCGACGAAGATCCAGTAACGTGCCGGGAAAGGGCGCATGCCGACGGCGGACAAGCTCTTTTTTTTCGGAACGAGCGCAATCCAGTACACCCCTGCCGTAAACACGATGCCCATGATCAGCCCGGTAAGTGTCCCTGCGTATAAATCATGATGAAAAAATTGCTGCAGCCGAGCTTGTACGTGATTCTCAATAAGCCAAGGTACGAGGAGAAAGACCAACGCCAGCATGGCCAGCAGCTCCTTGTACGACCACGGATCCTTGCGCCAAAAGTTGTTTTTTGCATCATTCATGTTTTGTATACCCCCTATGGTTGTTCGTGCTTTTTCTATCGATAGGGAGTAGTCTACAAGGTAACGCAGCGTAACCTGCAAGCATCATTTCAGGAAAAAGAGGATGAACTAACTATGAATCATGAATGGACCACCGGACAAGCGGCCGGCAAACTCGGCATATCCGTGCGCACGATCCGCTATTACGACCAGATCGGGCTCGCGGGCCCCAGCAAAAAAGAGGCTGGCGGCAGACGCATGTATACCGACGAAGACCTGCTGCGGCTGGAAAAAATATCACTGCTGAAATCCCTCTCGCTGCCGCTCGCCGATATCCGGCGGCTGCTGGACGAGCTGTCCATCGGTCAACTGCTGGAAGCGCATCAAAAGCATTTGAGGCAGCAGCAGGCGCAGCTACAGGAGAGCTTGAACAACACGAACTCACTGCTGAATTTGCTGGAGGCGGAAGGCGAAATCCGCTGGGAGGCGCTGCTGCCGCTCGTGAAGCAATCCAAGGAACGGACGGTAAGCTGGGAGGAATATTTTGACGAAAAGGAACTCGCGGTTCTGAAGGAGCGCATGCCGAGGCTGGAAAATAGCGATGAGGCGACGCGCGAATGGGTACGGGTCATCGCCCGGATCGAGCAGTGCCTGAAGGAGGGAATCGCGCCGGCATCGGCGGAGGGACAAGCCATCGCGGACGAGATCGAGCGGCTGTCCATGCTGACCTTCGGCGGCGACCGGGAACTGATGGACAAGTTCTGGGAGCTTCGGAAAGATCCGGCCTCCGCGCAGCAGGGCCTGGTTCCGATCCGGGCGGAAGTGCTTCAGTTTGTGGAGGAATGCCTCTCTCCCGCATGAATCCAAGCCGCCGAATTCGGACATCGTAACAAGGAATGCCATTTTCGATGACGAAGGAGGATTGAGCACGGATGACGGACAACACGCATGAATTTGTGGAGAAAGTCCACGAGCAGCAGGAAAAGCAGCGCAAGAACCAGGAGCATTACGGCAAAGGCCAGCCGAACTCCCAGCTGCCGACAAAGCAGCACGGGACCAATAAGTAACCCGTCGAATGATCGTGAAAAATCGGTCATCACATCAGGGACCCTCGAAGGAGGGTCCTTTTTGCGTTCATATCCGTTGAAGTCTGCCTGACTACTCCAGCGAATCGGCGATTTCCGTCAGCAGCTTTTCGGGGGTATTCGTCCCGATTCGTTTGTCCACACTGACAATATACTGCCATTGGTATTTATCGAAGAACAGAACATAGAACCCTCTTATACCCGGAGTTATCCAGAACTCTGCCTTGGAGCCGTTGTGAAGAGAAACCGTCCGCATACGTTCGGGATATGAACTTCGAATTTTATATTCGACAGGCCTCACTTCTACCTTGTAATGATGGCCGCTCTGATGCATATGGATATATTCCAATTCCAGCTCATTGTTCATCGGATCTTTCTCGTTAAAATTGCATCGGCCATATGCGTGGGTAAAGGAGACTTTCGGCTTACTGCGGGGCAGCGGCATGGTTGAGCCGAATTTTTTTTCGCAGTCCGCCTTGGCTTTTTCGACCGAGGTGTAGCCGTACTGACGGTAAAGAGCTTCGGCCTCCTTCTCCCTATCACTCTTCGGATCGGCGGAAGCCTGAACCCAATCATTCTCCGCACAGGTAAAGAACAGAAGTATCAGCAACGCAACTACTCTTTTTGGCAAAAAAAACATGTCCATCCTCCTAGCCAGTGTTCTTGGATGTATGACTATATGACCCGTGTTTCTATTCCCCTGCAGGGATGAACCTCCCCCGGTCGTCTAAATCAATAACAAAGCAGCACCTGCTGCACGACCAAGGTCCAGTTCCATCCTAGCCTTCGGTCAGTTTCGGCCCGGTGCTGATTTCTTTAGAATGGAACAAAATGCAGGTTTTGATTCCAGAAATCATGTATTCTGATGGATCTATGAACAGGCGTGGGATGCGTATCATGATACAGTCCCCCCGGTAAAGGAGCATACGCATGGAATGGATGAGCAATCTCTTTGAACAATACGGCTATTTAGTGCTGTTTTTCGGTTTATTTTCGGAATCGCTGGCCCTCCCCTTCCCGGGTGAGCTTGCGATGGCGATTTCCGGCCACATGTCCTCGCTAGGCAATTTTCATATTCCCTTTATCATTTTCTACTCGTATATCGGTGCCATTATCGGCACAACGATTACGTATTTCGTCGGCTACAGGCTGGGAACGCCTTTTCTTGAGCAGTACGGAAAATACGTATTACTGAACCAGGCGCGCCTCGCGAAGGTGACGGCATGGTTCGGCAAATACGGCAACAAGCTGATTCTGATCAGCTACTTCGTGCCGGGACTGCGTCATTTCACCGGGTACGTCTCCGGCGTGCTGAAAGTGCCGCAGCGCACCTTTTTCGTGCTGAACTATATCGGCGGCCTGGCATGGGTGCTGGTATATGTCTCGGTCGGCAAAATCTTTGGCCCGAACATCGAGCAGCTGCTGCATGTCGCCTCCCGGTATTTTGCGGCCACGATGGTCGTGCTGGCGGTGCTGATCACCCTGTTTGTGCTGCTGAAGAAAAACAAAGAAAAGATTTTCAGACGTTTACGGAGCAGATCCTCTTCTGCGGGCAGCGGCAGCAAGCCAGACAAAGAGCTGGAGTAACATTTACAATCTAAAAAGACATTCTTCTTCTGCTCTGATCGGAATGCGGAAATACGCACGAAGCAGCGTAGAGGACGAGGCGACGCCTCAGAACACAAAAGGGGTATCCCAGCAGCTGGCAGCCACCGGGGTACCCCTCAAAATTAAAATCTACTTCACCGCCCCCTGTGTCACCCCGTTGATGATCCACTTCTGCGCGAACAGATAGATAATAATCATCGGCAGCATCGCCATCAGGTATGAAGCGAAGGCCAGGTTGAAGTCGGTATTGAACTGTCCCTGGAAAATATACTGCACCAGCGGCAGCGTATACGAATTCTGGTCGCTGATAATGATCAGCGGGAGCAGGAAGTCGTTGTACGTCGACAGGCAGATCAGAATGCCGACCGTGGCATTGATCGGACCCATCAGCGGGAAAATGATGCGCCAGAACGTGCCCCACGTGCCCGCTCCGTCTACTGTAGCCGCCTCTTCCAGCGCGACCGGAATCGAGCGGATATAGCCGACGTAGACGAAAACGTTAAACGCCAGCGCGTACACCGTATGCAGAATCGTCAGGCCCACGAGATTGGTCATATGCAGCGCCGAGGTCAGCTTGACGATCGGGAGCATGATGATCGGAAACGGGATGAACATCGCGCTGATAAAGTAAAAATACAACCCTTTAAAAAACTTCCGGTTCATGTTCCGGGCGATGGCGTAAGCCACCAGCGAATTGGTCAGCAGCGTCAGCACCACCGTGCACAAGGTCACGAGTGCGCTGTTGCGGAACGCCTGAAAGAAGTGCGTCATGTTCACGGCATTCCGGAAGTTCTCCCAGTGGAATGTCGTCGGAATGGCGAAGACCGAGCGCGTCATTTCCTCCGGATTTTTCAGCGCGATCGTAAGCGTCATGTACAGCGGGAATAAAATCAGAATCGTGCCGACGGCAATCAGGATCAGGACAAGCCAGTTGGTTTTCGTTCGCATTACATATCCGTCTCCCTTCCCTGGAGGAATTTAAGCTGCAGCACCGAGATGACGGCAATCACGATGAAATAAATGACCGAGTTCGCGGATTGGTAGGCAAATTCCCCGCCCTGGAAGCCGCCGGTATAGATCAGATGCGAAATCGACTGCGTCGCCCGGCCCGGTCCGCCGTTCGTCAAGGCAATGATCTGGTCGAAGACCATCAGCGAGTTTTTCATCGCGAGCACCATGTTGATGGTGAAGAACGGCGCGATCAGCGGGAACGTGATTTTCCAAAACTCCTGCCAGCGGCTGGCCCCGTCCAGATTGGACGCTTCATATAGAGAGGTCGGGATGGTCTGCAGTCCGGCCAGGTACAGAATCGTGTTGAACGCAATCCCCTGCCACACCGCCACGATGACGATTCCGATCCAGGCCAGATTTTCGTTGCCGAGAATATTGGTTGAGAAGGCGCTGATACCTGAGTTTTTGCCCCAGATCGTAAA
Source organism: Paenibacillus chibensis (assembly GCF_004001045.1). Classification (GTDB taxonomy): domain Bacteria; phylum Bacillota; class Bacilli; order Paenibacillales; family Paenibacillaceae; genus Paenibacillus_AQ; species Paenibacillus_AQ chibensis. The sequence goes on along the minus strand of NZ_BIMK01000005.1, from coordinate 21,814 downwards.
GACGTTTGAAAAGAGATAGTTGAAAATATACCCGACGATCAGCACGCTCAAAATATTCGGCAAAAAGTAAATGCCGCGGAAAAAGTTTCTGAACTTGATCTTCGCATTGAGTCCGAGCGCAATCAAAAGGCTCAGTATATTGATCAGGATCGTGGTGACGATCGCAAATTTGAACGTGAACCAGTAGGCATTGCCCACATTGTTATCCGTGAAAATATTGACGTAATTTTTGAAGCCGACAAAGTCGTAATGCTTGCCGAAGCCGTTCCAGTTGGTGAACGAATAATAAACGCCCTGCAAGGCCGGCAGCGTCATGAAGATGAAAAACAAGATAACAGCAGGCACGGTCATCCAGTAAAAAGCCGTGAGTCGCTTCGTCATTCTTCCTTCCTCCTTTGATCCGTGCGTTGGTTTACTTGCGGCTTTGCACCTTGTCCCACTCGCGGTCGAGCGTCTGCAAATAGCCGTCGATATTCCGGTTCTGCAAAAATCCCTGCACGATCGAGTTCAGCTGCATCGCGGCAGGCAAATAGTGGTCGGCGAAATCCAGCACCTTGCCCTCCTTCAAATAAGGCAGCAGGCCGGCAACCGCGGGATCCTCCTGATTCACGCCTTTGACGGCGGCAAAAGCGGTCTGTTCCTGTATGTACTGCCCGATATTCTCCGGCTCGAGCAGGAAGGAAATGAACTCTTCTGCTTCCTTCTTATGCTTGGTGTCCTCCGATATCGTCAGCAGCGTATCCACCCCTGAGATCAGCTTGATTTGGTCCGGATCATTGCCCGTCGGGAACGGGAAGAAGCCGATGTCGGCTTTCGGATTCGCTTTGCGGATCTCCGGAATCGCCCAGCTCCCTTGAATGTACATCGCGGCCTCGCCCTTGGCGAAGGCACGGTTGCCGTCGGCATAATTTTTGCCGAAGTTGTCCCCGTGTCCGTAGTCGAGCAGCTTCAGCTGCTTTTCCGCCACCTCGCGGAATTTCTCCTTGAACGTGACCTTCCCTTCACGCAGCTGCTTGAAGAAATCGATGCCGACTAGGTTCGGGGCCAGCGCGTTAAACGGAAGATTCGTCTGCCAATCATCCTTGTATGTAAGATAAAACGGGATCATGCCGTTGTCCTTCACCTTCTGCGCCGTAGCAATCAGCTCGTCCCATGTTCTCGGAACGGAAAGGCCCATCTCCTTGAAAATGGTCTTGTTGTACATAATGCCGTTGGCGTTGGTTGCATAGGGAACCGCCGTCACTCGATCCATGCCGGTGATGTCCTTCAGCATCTTGATATAATTGGGCTCAATGGTATCCAGGAGCTTGCTTTGCGTCAGGTCGGTGAAAATATCGCTCTGTGCGAGGATGGAGTACGTATCGGTCGCGCCGAGGGCGATGACATCGGGGATATCGTTCTTGACAACGCGCGTCTTGAGCACCGTTTCCGCATCGGGCGGGTTAATCTGGCTGACCACGATGCCCGGGTGCGTCTGATTGAATTTCGCGATCAGCTTGTCGAAGGAGCCTTTCGCTTCCGGTTTGTTTTGAAAAAACTCGAGCTTGACCTTCCCTTCCGCCCCATCGCTGCTTCCGCATCCCGACAGCATCGAGACAAGCAGGACGCAGGCCAGAAGAAGTCTTCCTTTTTTCATGCTGGACCCCCCTCAAATTGTAAGCTTCTCTCTATGGAAATACCCTTTACGAAAACGTTTTAAACTAAATGACGCCTGCCAGAAAATGAGATGTGCCGGGATTTCGGGGGATTCCATCCGTCATCTTTTCAGCTTTGGAGGCAGTACGATCAGGAATATATAAAAAAAGACGCCGGTATTCCGGCGTCTTCCTGGTCTATATTTCATGCAGTTTTGAAGCATCCGTTTCCGGGGCGTGCTCCAGATTTTTGAATTGGCTGTCGAACATGCGGGCGTAGAAGCCCTGCTGCCGCATCAGTTCCTCATGGCTGCCCTGTTCGATGATCTCTCCGTGGTCGATGACCATGATCGTATCGGCATCGCGGATCGTGTTCAGCCGGTGTGCGATGATGAATGTCGTCCGGCCCTGCATCATATGCAGCAGGGCATCCTGGATATGCAGCTCCGTGCGGGTGTCAATGCTGCTTGTGGCTTCATCCAGAATCAGAATGGACGGGCGCGCGAGCAGCACCCGGGCGATGGCGAGCAGCTGGCGCTGTCCCTGGCTGAGATTGCCGCCATTCTCGGACAACACCGTGTCGTAGCCTTCCGGCAGTCGCCGGATGAATACATCGGCATTGGCCATGGCCGCTGCCTCCCGCACCTCCGCGTCCGTCGCTTCCGGCTTGCCGTACTTGATATTCTCCTTGATCGTCCCCGAGAACAGGTACGTGTCCTGGAGCACGAAGCCAAAGCTTCGGCGCAGGCTGTCCCTCGTATATTCGCGGATATCGGTCCCGTCGATACGCACCGATCCGCCCGTCACATCATAGAAGCGTGTCAGCAGATTCACGATCGTCGTCTTGCCTGCCCCGGTCGGTCCGACCAGAGCCGTGCTGCTTCCCGGCTTCGCGGTAAACGTGATATTTTTCAGAATAGGGATCTCCGGCCGGTAGCCGAAGCTGACCTGATCGAACTCGACCTCGCCCGCAATCTGATTGAGCTTTTTCGCATCGGCGGCATCCGCGGTTTCTTCCTTCTCATCCAGCACCTCGAACACGCGCTCCGCCCCGGCAACTCCCGATTGCAGGAGGTTATAGATGTTGGCCAGGTCGTTAAGCGGTCTGCCGAACTGACGGGAGTAGCTGATGAAGCTGGCGATGACGCCGATCGTAATCAGGCTTTTGACGGCCAGCAGACCGCCTACGATCGCCACGGCCGCAAATCCGATATTGTTGATTACGTTCATCATCGGCATCATAAAGCCGGAGCGGATTTGCGCTTTCAGGCCGACCTCGAACAGCTTTTGGTTCACCTTTTCGAAATCCGATATCGCCTTATCCTCATGATTAAAAGCCTTGACGACTTCCATGCCCGAAATGCTCTCCTCAATGTGCCCGTTCAGCATGCCGAGCTGGTTCTGCTGCTCCTTGAACAGCACTTTGGTTCTGCGTGTAATGGTGCGTGTCAGCAGAAACACGATCGGCACGGTAATCAGGCTTGCCAACGTCAGGATCGGGCTCAGGATGATCATCATCACAAGCGACCCGAGGATGGTAATTCCCCCGGACATCAGCTGTACGGTCGATTGGGATATGGTGGAGCTGACATTGTCGATATCGTTGGTGAGCCGGCTCATCACCTCGCCATGCGAGCGGGCGTCGAAATAGGCGACCGGCAGCTTTTGCAGCTTGCCAAACAGCGCGCGCCGCAATGAGGCGACGATCCGCTGCGAAATGCCGGCCACCATCCAGCCCTGCAGGAACGTCAGCACGGCGTCCGTTACGTAAGCCGCGGCCAGGACGATGATCAGAATTTGCAGCAGGCTGAAATTCACGCCTCCGCCCAGCGGAGACATGGCGTCTATCGATCTGCCGATCAAGTAGGGACCGAGCAAGGTCACGCCCGCATCGATGACAATAAACAACAGGACCAGCGACAGAAGCTTCCGCTCCCCTCCGATATAACCCCATAAACGCCGGAGCGTTCCCCCAAAATTCTTGGGTTTTCCGCCGGGACCTCTGCCCATCATGCCCCTCATCGGGCCGCCGGGGCCGGGTCTTCCGCCCGGAGCTCCCGGAGGCATCGGAGCCTGCTGTTCCCCCGCTGCATTATTCTGCGGCATACGGCTGCATCTCCTTTCCCATTTGGGACTGATAGATCTCCTGATACACCCGGCAGCTCTGCATAAGCTCCTCATGCGTGCCGCTGCCCGCGATTTCCCCGCGGTCCATCACGACGATCCGGTCCGCATCCATAACGGAAGTAATCCGCTGGGCAATCAATATACAAGTTAATCCCTTGGCGTACGTCTTCAACGCCTGTTTGATCCGGGACTCCGTATTTACGTCCACCGCACTCGTGCAATCATCCAGGATCAGAATCTCCGGCTGTCTGACCAGCGCGCGCGCAATGGAGAGGCGCTGCTTCTGGCCGCCGGAGAAGTTGACGCCGCCTTGACCGATCCGGCTGCTGTAGCCTTCCGGGGAAGCCATAATAAATTCATGGGCTTCCGCCATCTTCGCCGCCAGCGTCAGCTCTTCGTCCGAAGCTTCCTCCTTGCCCCATCTCAGATTGTTTTCGACCGTGCCCGAGAATAACATGATCTTCTGGGGAACGATGGCGATGGATTCACGCAGCACCTTCGGATCCATCTCCTTGACATCGACTCCGTTCACCTTGACCGTGCCGGAGGTTGCATCGTAGAACCTCGGAATAAGGTGCACCAGCGAGGTTTTGCCCGCGCCGGTCGAACCGATAATGCCTATCGTCTGTCCCGGCAGACAGGTCAGCGTAAAGTCGCGGATGACGGGGTCCCCCGACGAACCTGCATATGCGAAGCTGACATGCTCGAAGTCGATCCGGCCGCGTTCCGCCGCGGGAGCTGCTTTGACCGCTTCACCCGGCATGCCGCCCTCTTCGTCCATGACTTCCCCGATCCGGCCGGCAGATGCCTTCGCACGGACAAACATATTGAACACGTTCGATATCATCATCAGAGAGAATAAGATTTGCGTCATATAGTTGATGAATGCAATGATACTGCCGACCTGCATTTGGTTATTGTCGACCCGCAGGCCGCCAAGCCACAGCACGGCTATGATGCCGAAATTCACCACCAGCGAAATGCCCGGTCCGAAAACGGACATGACCCGCATCGACGTCGTGGAGCGCTGCGACAGCTCTTCGTTGGCCGACCGGAACTTATCCACCTCATAGTCGAACCGGTTGAACGCTTTTACAACACGAACCCCGGACAAATACTCCCTCATGACTCCGTTCACCCGGTCCAGGGCGCGCTGAACGCGGATAAAAAACGGAAAGCTGATTTTCATATTCAGCACGATCAGCATCGCCACCACCGGCACAACCACAACGAGCACCACGGACAGGTGAATATCCAGGCGCAGCGCCATAATCAGAGCACCAATCCCCAGGAGAGGGGCTTTTACGAAGAAGCGCATGAGTCCGTTCATGAAATTCTGTACCTGCGTAACGTCATTCGTCAGGCGGGTAACAAGCGAGGCCCGGTCGAACCGGTCCATATGCTCAAACGACAGGGACTGGATCTTGCGGAACAGGTCGGACCTGAGCTCCGCACCGAACCGCTGCGAAACATGGCTGGAGACGATATTGCGGATGGTCGCCGATACGGCGCCGACGCCCGTCACCAGCAGCATGATCCCGCCCAGCGTGAACACCTTGTTCATGCTGCCCGCGGCCACGCCGTCATCGATGACCTTGGACATGATCGTCGGCTGCAGCAGATCGCAAAACGCCTCCACCATCAGGAACAGCACCGCCAGTGCGAACATTTTGCCGTACTTGCGGGCGTATTTGCCAAGAAAGGACATGGATGAACACACCTTTGCGCATCAGATTAAGGATTCAACATCCCGAATACCGTAATTATGTATATATATACATATTCCCCGATTAATTGATTTCCGTCAATCTCTGAGCCAGGCATCAAAAAAGTTCTTGTATCCTTCTTTCATCACCCGGCTGGAAAACTGGTCGAACGCATAATGCCGGTTATCCATCGAATAAGACTGCGGCGCTGCGGCAGCCATGTTCACCAGCTCAAACCAATTCTCCTCATTCCCGGAAAACGAGTGCCTTGCATTAATATGGCGGTAGCACGGATGCTCCGGCTTGACGACGATTTTGCCCATCGCGAGCGCTTCGGTCAGCGGCATTGCAAACGTATCGAACCGGGAGCAGCTCCAATACACCTTGGCCGAGTTCATGAGCGCGAACACTTCGTCCTGGCTGAGGGCAAACTGCAGCCGAACGTTATCCGGAATGTCGTACTTTTTCATGCTCTCCCGGTACCGCTGGCCGCCGAACACCATGAACACTTCCTTATCCGGATTTAGCTTCGCGTAGTTCAGTACCAGGTCGGGGCGCCGGTTCTCCTCATCGCGTCCGATCCAGAGAATGCGGTTATCCACGATCTGCGACGGATCAAAATGCTTGTGCGCCAAGCTTTCGCTGAACCCGATCGGAATGACATTCACATCGGTCACGCCGAAATTGCGGGCAAATTCCTCCTTCAGAAACTCCGTCTGAACGATCGCCTTATCGACCATCTGGTAAAAAGGCTTCATCATGTCATATCCCGTCAGCGCGGGATCGGGAAAGCTGTGCGGGAACAGGACGCTTTTCTCCAGAAACATCTTCAAATAGGTAAAACCTGAAACCGTATAAATGACATGCTCAATGTTGTTCTGGTAAATCTGGTCCAGCACGATATCGTAGTTAACCAGATCGCCTTTCTCATGCTCGTAACCCGGTACCCAGTCATAGCCGCTGACATGGCGCTCCGGGGAGATGAACACGATGTCCACGCCCAGCTCCTCGCCGATGGCCTTCAGCCGGTCCGCGAACACGCGCGGCCCCTGATTTTCGCTAAACTGGATTTTTCTCATGACGAGTCCGACTTTTTTCATATTCGATGTCCTCTTTGCTTTCTGGCTCATAAACAAGCTGAGCATGTAACAGTATGGTCGCTAGGTTTGTTCTCTATTAAGCACTGTCCATATTGCCTGAGCCTATCTTTATATTTGCATTTTATGAATGATTCCCTTTCACTGCTTACGATAACAGCGGCAGCGCAAGCAGCGCCATTTCCAGGCACACGCGCCGTTCCGGCTCCAGGTAATCCTCGCCCAAAATTTCCGTCAGCTTATCCAGCCGGTTGTACAGTGTCTGCCGGTGAATGAACAGCGCCTTGGCCGTGTCGTTCTTCGATCCCATGCATTTCAGATACATGTCCAGCGTCTGCAGCAGATGGAGATGATGCTCCTGGTCATAGGCCATCAGCGGCCCCAGCTGATCCGAGATAAAAGACGCCAGCGTCTCGGCCGGAATCGACTTCAGCAGCCGGTACACCCCGATCCGGTCGTAAAATAATCCGCCTTGTACCGCTGCCACGGAGCCCGATACTTCCAGCACCTGCTCCGCTTCCTTAAAGCCTTTATGCATATCCGTCATCCGGGTGCGGATCAGCCCAAAACCGGCCTGCAGCCGCAGGGAAGGTGCCGCCGGGAGCTGCAGACGCTCCACGATTTTGCGCAGCGTCTGCTGCAGCTCTGCGGGCTTATCATCCCTCGCAGCCTTCTCGCGCGCGCAAAGCATATAGATGCGGGGACCCTTCTGCATCAGCAGATTGTGCAGGGCATGCTTCTTTAACAGCGCCCGCAGCCGGACAAGCAGATCCTGCTGATCCGATTCTACCTTGTCCCGGTCCAGCTCCCCGTCGCCTCCGGTTACCTCCGTCTCAATCACTCCCGCGGCAAACCACATCTCTCCCTGCTTGGAGGGCCGCAGTCCCATGCGCGCCCGCGCTTCCTCTTCATCCCGGGCCTGCTGGTTCAAAATGTCCTGAATGAGCTGATTTTGGTCGCGGAGCATTTTTTCCTCGAGAAAAAGCATCCTAAGCAGAAGTGAAGCGAGCGATTTCGCCGTATAATCCAGCAGCAGCGTGATACGGTCCTGCGCCTGGTGGGGGGAAATGATGAGTCCGACATGCGCAAGCGTCTGGCCGAGGCAAATCACCGGCTGCGTCAGCAGCAAACGATCCTGCGGCAGGGCAAACACCCCCGCTTCCTGCTGGGCCGTTTCGCTCGCCTCCACTTGTCGTCTGTAAACGGCGGTGATTTCATCCGCCGAAGACGCGGTAACGACGCGGGGGACAAATTTATTCGTATCGACGGTCGAATGGTACACAACCTGCTGTCCGGTGTATTCATATAATACATGGAGAACAGCATTCACGTCGGTGCTTTGCAGGGTAATCTGCTGCAGCCTGCGTGAAAATGCCTCCAGATCCTTCAGCATCTGATGCTGCTGGTTGATCAGTAGTCCGTGGATATCCTGGGTAATTTCCACGAAGCGGACAGGCTGCTCGAACACGATGAGCGGGAAATCCGATGCGTCCGCGAGCTCCAGAATCTCGCCGGGAATGTTCTCGATGCTTGTACCGAGCTCGACGCATAACCCCGCCGCTTCCTGGCGTATGAGCTGCTGCATATAGGACAGGCGCTGCTGCTCATAATGGCGGAGCCAGAGGCCAGTGGTCAGGATGAGGTCATTTTTCGTCACGAAAGGGGCCACGTTCGCGATCTCCAGAATGTGAACCCAGCCGACCTTGCGGCCGGTGCCGCCCGCGCCAGCGATCAATCGGGCTCTCTGAAATACGGGACGCTGCAGCACATCCTTGACGTAAAGCGTAAAACCGCCCATTTTGCCGTCACATCCCCTTGGTTTAATGGAGACATTATAGAAGTTTAGCCAACCATTTTCAATACGCGCTCCGCCATCGTCCGGGTGAACATTATGTCCTGTCATGTGATCTATTTCCTTGACAAGACGTATGATGCAGCGGAAAACGATCGATTGTACACTTTGGATACATGGAGAAAAAATACAGAATACCGCTTTAATGGTTCTGTAATGGATGTAATGCGCCACAATCTAACGTTAGAGGTGATCTGTCATGAACATCGGAATACCAAAGGAAATCAAAAACAACGAAAATCGCGTCGCCGTCACCCCGGCAGGTGCCTTGGAATTTATCCAGCATGGGCACAACGTGCTCGTGGAGCATAACGCTGGAATTGGAAGCGGATTCACCGACGACGAATATAAAGAAGCCGGAGCCGTCATCGTGAGTGAAGCGAAGGACGTCTGGAATCAGGCGGATATGATCATGAAGGTCAAAGAGCCGCTGCCGGGCGAATATGGGTATTTCCGCAAAGGTCTGATCCTGTTCACCTACCTGCATCTGGCCGCGGAACCTGAACTGGCCAAAGCCTTGGTGGCCTCCGGCGTGCATGCCATCGCCTATGAAACGGTGAACGTGAACGGCACGTTGCCGCTGCTGACCCCGATGAGCGAGGTCGCCGGCCGCATGGCCGCCCAGATCGGAGCACAGCTGCTGGAGCGTCCGCACGGCGGGAAAGGCATCCTGCTGTCCGGCGTTCCCGGCGTGTCCCGCGGCAAGGTGACCATCATCGGCGGAGGTATCGTCGGCATGAACGCCGCCAAGATCGCCGCAGGACTCGGCGCCGATGTGACCCTGCTCGACCTGAGCATTCCGCGCCTGCGCCAACTGGATGATATCTTCGGCAATCAGATCAGCACGCTCGTATCCAGTCCCGCCAATATCGCCAAAGCAGTCGCCGAAACCGACCTCCTGATCTGCGCCGTGCTCATTCCCGGAGCCAAGGCGCCCCGGCTCGTGACGGAAACCATGGTCAAAACGATGAAACCCGGCTCGGTCATCGTCGATGTGGCCATCGACCAGGGCGGCGTGGTGGAAACGATCGACCATATAACCACCCACGACAATCCAACCTATGTGAAGCACGGCGTCGTGCATTATGCCGTTGCCAATATGCCGGGTGCGGTACCGCGCACCTCGACGCTTGCGCTTACCAACGCAACGATGCCGTTTGCCCTCAAGCTTGCAGACACCGATCTGCAGCAGCTTTTGACCGCCAATCCGGCCATCCGCAGCGGCGCAAACGTGCTTGGCGGACATGTAACCTATGAAGCGGTAGCCCGCGATCTCGGGTACGACTACATCCCGGCGGAAAAGGCACTCAGTAAAGTTACCATATAGCGAACAATGCGCATGTGCAAGCGCAGTACAGAAACAGGGCCCCCTCAGCGGAGGCCCTGTTTCCTTTCTTAAGAGATCCGATTGCAAGCAAAAACTTCATCTAAACGCGGTCTGATCTTCTGGCATGTACGTCAATGGACGCTTTGGATATGATGGCCGGCAGCTTAGATCAAAGTGCCCCTCTTCAGCATTTTAATAGGATGGTCATTGACGACCAAGGGCAGCATCTTCGTACTGCTGATCATGGGGGAGCTGCAGTGGACGCACAGGGGCTCCTGTTCAAAAGCAAAGTTATCCCTCATCCAGCCGTTGCAGTCCTCGTTGGAGCAGGACCAGATCATCGTGTCCGCCTCAGGAATTTCCTCAACCGCTTTTTTTCCGAAGTACATCGCAAATCCCGTCCTCATCCTATATTTTCGCAGCATCCCTATAAATTGAACTAAAGTGATATTTGTCTCCTGGAATTATATTTCCTCATTCAGGAGCAGCAGCAGCAGCTACGCCTTCTTTAGTTCAATTTATCCAGCTGTTTCCTTAGTATGACCCGGAAACGCTGAATTATGTTGCCAGGATTTCAAGTCTTACACATGGATGACTTTCTCCCCTTCAGACCGCTGCGTCGCCTCAAAGGGATATCTTTTTCCCTATTTTCATTCTATGCACCATCTTGGCATTTCTGCCGTACAGCTTGCACAAAAGCGGAAGGGTCATCCAGCGCGAGATAGATGGCGGTAACTTTTCGCGGAAGAAACAGCAGCGTCTGCACCGTCATCGGCTCGGTCAGAATGATCCGCACGTTCGGCGTCACGCCTGAAAGGGCGGCTGCCCTGCTCTCTTGTTTATTCGGATGGAACTCAAGCGCGGTATCCACCGAAGTTATTCGACTATAAGGTACATCGGCCTGGATGCGCATACCGTACCGGATGCGGAGCCGATTCCCGCATACCTCGAGCGGCTGGATCGCCGATGCCCGGCAGTCCGCCCACAGCAGCGATAAGAGCCACAAGTCGGCTGCCGATAGGATCCAGGCCGCAACGTCCGACCACTGTCTGACCAAGAGGTGCATGCCGAAGGCTTCAATTAAGATCACATGCGTGAAGACCGCGGCCAAGACGGTTTGGCCTGTTTTGCGGTGATAGGAGAAGGTTGCTGTCCCCGGCTCAGTAATGGTCGGTTTCATTTTCCAGGAAAAGAACAAATAGTACACCATCAGCAAGTCGTTCACCATCAGGGCAGATAATGCCGAGGGCTTGGCCTGCCGCCGGGACGGGCTCATACGAATCGCCTCCGCCGCACTGCCGTAAAGCTTTACATTCCCTCGGAAACGCCGGATGAAGCCGTATGCCAACCGGACTTCAACCATCACAAACAGCCCCTCCAGAACCGTCATGGCAGCCTTTAACGCTGGCGGCGCCTCGGTCAGCAAATCCCGCCCGGAATCGGGAAGAGCAATCCAGGCCAAGACGGCGCATGGAATGACAGCCTGCAGCACCTTCAGCATGCTTTGCCCCTTTTTCCGGACGATCAGCAGTCCGTACATCAAAGGAATCACAATCACAACATCGAACAGCAGCGCAGCATTCACAATCTCCTGATTCGTGCCCAGCGGCGTCGTCCGCACAGCGTAGCTGTCCACCGACAGAATGAGGACCGCGAAGACTACAAACAGCAGTGCTGCACGTTGAAGGGAATTCCGTGACGTCATAATATACTCACCCGCCTTTTCATCGCCAATATTTACAAATGCTAGCATTCAAAGCTTTTTATCCTAAATATACAATATCCGCTGTCCTTATCCCAGAATTATTCATGTAAACATTTGGATTATGCCGTTTTCCTCACATTTACGCCGGATTTCGACGATATAGTGTGTAGCGTATTACATGCCAGGACGCAATTTCATTGGTAACAAAATAATAGGAAGCGAGGTACAGAACATGAACATCTTGGATATCATCATGACGGCGGTGCCTTATATTAAGCAGATTACCGGCGGAGGAATGATGATTGGAGTGACCGATCGGGATAAGTTTCTGCTGTACGAGCCGTCGGATACAATCGATTTCGGGATTAAAGCCGGGGATCCGATCCCGGAAGAGGATGCAAACTTGAAGACCGCTCTCTCCGGAAAGAATTCCACAACGCAGCTTCCGGCCGAAATCTACGGCAACCGTATTCTGGCTTCGGCCATTCCGATCCGGGACGAGCTTGGGCAGGTCATCGGGGTGCTGGCCACGGCGCAAAGCTACGAGAACCAGGAACGGCTGGAGGAATACATGAAGCGGATTGAAGGGATCTCCAGCCGTCTGGTCGATATGGTGCAGAACGTGGCCGCGCATTCCGAAGAGCTGTCCGCCACCAGCGAGCACATCCTGGACAATTCCAAAAATGCCGTGCAGGAGTCCGCAAGGGTCAATAAAACGATCGATTTCATTCGCAACATTTCGTCGCAGACAAACATTCTCGGCTTGAACGCCTCCATTGAAGCCGCGCGCGCCGGTCAGCTGGGAGCAGGCTTTCATGTGGTGGCGAAGGAAGTCCGCAAGCTGTCCGAGGACACCAAGCGCGCAACGCAGCAAATCTCCGATACACTCGGCAGCGTGCAGCATTCCATCCGTCAGATGGAGTCCGATTTCACCCAAATCGCCTCCTCCTCGCAGGAGCAGGCCGTGTTGGTGACGGAATTCATGGAGGTTATCGAGCAGCTGAACCATGCGGGCGAGGACATGAAGAAATTCGTCAGCGGGCTGATTACGGGCCACCATTAACTAAGGAAAAACCGGGACGACTTCAATGGAAGTGTCCCGGTTTTGTTTTCAGGCTGAACGTTCGATTACTTATATTCCATTTCGTAATAGGTTTCGTCCGCATGCTTGCGGTCCGTCCCTTTCAAGTAGGCAAGCACGATCCAAGGACGCTTCACCAGCACCCAGTCCCCGCCTTGATCGAACTTCCGGCACGAGGTCGTCATGACGGACTTCGTGACGGTGCCGTACTTTTTGCCGTTTTTCTTGCCCCATTTCTTCATACGGCAGGCGAACTCCGCATCCTCGGCCATCAGCATGTTCTCATTGAAGCCGCCTATGGCTTCAAAATCCCTTTTATATCCCCAGAAGAGACCCACCGATACCATTCCGTATTTGATAAGAAGCGGTACGATCAGCACCAGCGCCGACATCGCGATGCCGAGGGAGCTGCGTTCAAACGCCGTCCTGACACCACCTCCGATGTACTGGCCTGTCGCCAGCATCCGGTCGATCTCGATAAGCATATTGTCCGCCACCCAGCTGTCCGCATCGATTGTCGCGACGATTTCCCCTCTGGCAGCACGAATGCCGGCATTCCGGATCAGGGATAAATTTTTGCTGTCGTTGACCAGGGTAACCGCCCCAAATGACTTGGCGATGGCTTCGGTTTGGTCGGTGCAGCGGTTCAGGACGACAATTGCTTCGACCTGCCCCGGAAATGCCGACGCGGCCGCGGCCAGGGATTCCAGACAGCGTCCGATATATTTCTCTTCGTTCCTGGCCGGAATAATGATCGAAAATTTGATTTCCGGATCGGTATCGGATGCAAAATGCGTGCTCATGCACATCTCTCCTCAAGGAATAATTTATTGTTTGATCCCTTCGAGTAATAGCATCGTTGCTTTACGATAAAGCTTTTTCGCGTCTGCCTTATCCATCATCGGAATGCTGTCGCTCAGACCCGAGTAGTATCCCAGAATGATCATCGCGAGCTCCTGCGGATTGTCGCCCTTCCATTCGCCCCGTTCCAAGCCGGTACGCACCAGGCTTTCAAAGCGCTGCATGTACGTTTGAAGAATCCCGATAAACCTCTGCCCCGCTTCGGAGTCCGGACCAATCCGGCTCAAAAATTCCTCCCCCGCCTTGTTCAGCGGCTTCTGCAGCGTGTCGACGAAATAATCGGCATACAGGTACAGCTGCTCCGTAGCCGTCATCCCATCCCGGGCCACCTCCCCCCACTGCTCCCAGGAAACGGTAAACGCCTGATCGGCCAAATAAATAAACAAGTCCTCTTTGCTGTCAAAATGGTGGTACAGACCGCCCCGGCTGCATCCGGCAGCGGAGCAAATATCCGCCATGGAGGTCGCGGCGTAGCCCTTGGCTGAGAAAAGCCCCTTAGCAGCCTCCACAATGGCCTGTTTCGTCAATTCTGCATCATCTTTGGTTTTTTTCATGGGACAACCCTTCTTATTTTTAAGACCGACTGATCGGTCTGTTTAAATTATAATCCATATTTTACCTGTTGGCAATACGTACGTTGATCTATTTGCACTTTGAGCGGTTTCCGCTCCATGCGCAGGACGGCTCCCGGCAAGGAGATGCCCTGCATCATGTCGAATAGGGAGTGTAATGAAAGGACATCAACAAAGAACCAGGATAGGAGCAAAACCATGATTCGCACACTTACACCGGAAGAACGGGAAGCCATCCTCGCTTCGCTCGACCGGGAAAGACATTTTCTGTATTATTCCTATTTGACGTCCCGCCGGGCTAACGCGACGCATTACGGGCAATTTAACGAGAAGGGTACGCTACTGGGCGTTTTGGCTTATCTGCAGGGGCTGTCCTTCCATGCTTTTTCCGTGTTCCCGGCGCAAGCGTCGTTTGATTTCCGGTCCGTGCTCGCTTTCGTAAAAGAGGATCTTGGTTTGCCGGACGGCGTGACCGGCAGCTTTATCGTGCATGAAGAGGACATGGCCGGTCTGAGCGGACAGCTGGCATTCGCCAAGCCTCCGGAGAACCTGCTTCTGATGAAGCACGTGCACCGGCAGATGCCTCCCCCGGCCGATTCGCGCGTGCTCCGCTTGGAACCATCCCATTTCGGACGGATCGATGCCATAATGAAAGAGCTCGGCACCATGGCCTTTTCCGTGGAAGAGCTGCAGTATCCCTTCTTTGGGGTCATGGAGGACGGGCAGCTGGCAGCCGTCGGCGGGTACCACATTTACGGCGGGGAGTACGTCGAGCTTGGCAATATCGGGACGATTCCCGCCTTTCGAAGACAGGGACTCGGGACCTTGATATGCGCGGAGCTGACCCGCGCGGGAGCGGCCGTGTCACCGCATGTGTACCTGAATGTTTTCGCGGATAACGAGGCCGCCATCCGGTTATACCGCTCGATCGGTTACGAGACCTGTGCCATGCAGTCCATCATTCAATTTGTCGTTCCGGCGGAAGGCCGGACATAATGCTTGCGAAAGGAAGTCATCCCGATGTCCGATATAAACCATGACGTTTACGGTTCCATGCTCATTTTGGACCGAATGAATGAATACACACAGCAGGATCCCTTGTATTCCTTTGCACTGGACGAGCTGCTCTGCAAAGAAACCGGCCGGGGCGGACCCCCGCTGTGCCATATTTGGCGTCATCCGCGCTCCTTCATCATCGGCCTCCGCGACAGCCGTCTGCCGGGGGCAGCCAAGGCCAGAGCCTGGCTGGAGCAAAGGGGATACCCTACCGCCATCCGCAATTCCGGCGGTGCCGCGGTGCCACTCGATCTTGGCGTCGTGAACCTGTCGCTGATTATGCCGAAGGATGGCCCCGGCGATGAACGCTTCCACGGCGACTTCGAGCGGATGTACAGCCTGATTCGCGAAGCGCTGGCTTCGACCGGTTGTGAGGTGAATAAGGGCGAAGTCGCCGGGGCTTATTGCCCGGGCGACTTTGACCTCAGCATTGGCGGGCTTAAATTTTGCGGCATCGCGCAGCGCAGGCAGGCTCATGCCTTTGTCGTGCAGGCCTTTGTCGTAGCTGAGGGCTCGGGCCGGGAGCGGGCGCAGCTCGTCAGAGACTTTTACGACCTGGCGGGCGCCGGAGCGGATGCAGCGGACTACCCGCTCGTCGAAGGCGGGAGCACGGCTTCGCTGGAGGAACTGACAGACATAGGCTCGAAAGCATCCGAGAAGTTCGCGCAGGCAGTCAAAGATGTCATCCGCGGCCGGCAAACCGCGGAAGGTATGGCTGCTTCGGCGGCGCGGCTCGTCCTGCCCGGATCCCGGGAAATCCATGACATGGCGGAACGGCTCAGACTGAGGTACTCACCGAAATAAAGACGAAAAACCCGCACGGCTGATCACCGGTGCGGGTTTAACGTTAACATGACGATACTTTTATCCAATGCATAATTCCAGTCGATGAAGCAGTCGCTGATCCGATGTTGAAGAAGGCCCTCCAGGACACGGCTGCTCATAATGTATTCCTTTTCGAGTTTACGTTTCACCCGTTTCAGGGTATCCCCCTGGCCGAGGAGGATCATTTCCCGCTCCATCGGCAGCAGCACGCCGCTCCGGATGAACAGCAGCGTCCGCGGATTCATCTCATATGAAGCCGTGCTGCACGGCTCCTTCTGTACTTGGGCGCTGATCCGGTTCAGCTCGGCCTCAATTTCCTGTCTGCCGGAATCATACGCCGGAGCAGGTGTATACCTGATCAGCTCCGGGCTAACGACCGCGATCATCCCCGTTCCCTGAATGAAATTCCAATCATAGTAACACTCTTCCGCATGTACGCCGAGGACATCCTGCAGATACTGCAAGATTTCCGGGGTGACCGCCAGCATGAGCTTGTCCCTGGTTGTTATGACCAGTTCTTCCTGCTGCTGCTCAAGCAGAATCCTTTCCGCCGGAGTCAGGAAATTGCGCAAATGAATGGTTATCGATGTATGCCCGATCGAGACCACAACCGATTCCGGTCCTTTGCCAAAATGGTCTCGCAAAAGCTTGCCAGTGTAACTGGCGATAATTTGTTGAAATGATTGATTATGTAATTGGTCCATTGAATTTGACCCGTTCCATGGTCTGGTTGCACTTCTAAAGGCAGAACCTTACAAACTGCCATGCGGTCTGGAAACGGATCCTTCTTTCCCTCCTGATTACGAAGTAGCGGGCGGGCCTTCACCCTGATTGCCGGACTTGATTTGACCGGAAATGTCGGGCCTTAAAACAATAAAAGGCCTAACATTCCCTTAACATATGAAGAGAAGTTAGGCCATGAAAGTGACTTTTATCCAAGGATATATTCATTCATTTACCCACAAAGTATAAAGTTATATATTCCTCATGCATTATAGCACAAATGCCCCTAGAAAAAAAAGGGTCCTTCGTTCCAGAAGGGTTCAAGCTCATCCATATCCGTTTAATGACAATCATACATTTGTACCACTTTATACCTATTTCATACCTATATCGGTTAATTTGGAGGGATCTGCATTGTACGGAGCTGAAATCAATACGTTTTATTTCAAGGATGACGGTAGCATTCCCAATAACCCTACTTTGCCCGTACTGGTCTATAGGGGGGTGCTGCGGGATAACCCTGCCCAAGCGGAGCGCATATTCAATCAGAACGGCTGGCTGAACAGCTGGACGAACGGGGTGTTCGGCTATCATCATTACCACAGCATCACGCACGAAGTACTCGGCGTCGCCGGTGGCACGGCCATCCTTCAGCTTGGCGGCGAAAACGGACGGAGGGTGGAGCTTCGTGCAGGCGACGTGGTCGTGCTTCCCGCAGGCACCGGACACCAAAAAATCTCTTCCTCCCCCGACTTCAGCGTCGTCGGCGCGTATCCGGATGGCATGGATTATAATATGTGTACCGGCAAACCCGATGAACGCCCGCGCGTGCTGGAAGAAATCCGGCATGTGCCCCTTCCCCGCACCGACCCGCTGTTTGGTGCAAGCGGACCGCTGAAAGATGCTTGGAAACCCGTCAAGGAAGGATGGTGATCGCGATTTCAAGCCAAGGTGATTTTGCCCGTACCCGAACCGCCAAACGGGTTGCCCGCATTCTTTTTTCATTTTTCTTTGCTGCTGCCTGCGTGTTCCATTTTATTGAGGCTGACGGCTTCGCCCAGATGCTGCCGGACTTTGTCCCGCTGAGACTGCCTATTATTTATGTCACGGGCGTGATGGAGCTTGCGCTTGGCGTGCTTCTGCTTATCCCAGGCACCATGAAGCTGACCGGCACCTTGATTGCGCTGTACCTGGTCCTCGTATTCCCTGCGAACATCTATGCCGCCGTCAAACATATTCCAGCACCGGGGTTCGGCTCGACACCGCCTGCGGCGCTATGGATTCGGCTGATCTTTCAGCCGCTCCTGATCTGGTGGGTGCTCTGGTGCTCGCGCGGACGCGGAACCCCGGCATATTAGATACCTTTAAAAGACGCGTTAGCTGCAGCTCCCAAGCTGCGGCTTTTCTTATGCCGCCTGGCTGGGATCCAGGCGTTTCCCCTCATTCTGCCCGCCTCGGTCCAGAGACCGAGAACAACATCATTCTTGCGCCGTTATTCAACCGCAGCAAATCGCAGTACACTGATTTCAGATGAACTGCACATGGATGTTCCACTCGTACAATACAAATATGTAGCATCATGCGAAACCCCATCCTAAGAATCGACCTTCGAAGGATCATAATCCACAAATAAAAAAGAAATGAGGCATCCCCCGCATGGAACTCTTTCGCAACTCGCTATTCGTAAGAATGTTTCTGGCCACCTTTGCTTCGCAGCTCGGTACGATGGTCGGCAACATGGCTTTCGCGTTTTACCTGATTGACCGTTTCAGCAGCCAGCCTGCCTATGCCACGGTCGCCGAGCTGATGTACTCCCTTCCTACACTGGCGGTATTCCTGTTCATCGGCGTGCTGGCCGACAGGCTGGACCGCAAGCGCATCGCCGTTTACAGCGACTGGATACGGGCCGGATTGTCCGTCGTACTGCTTCTGGCCGTGCATGAAGACTGGATTTTCGCCGCATTTGCGCTGCTCTTCCTGCGAAGCGCCGTCTCGAAATTTTTTGCGCCGGCAGAAATGAGCCTGCTGCAGGGGATCATGAAACCCGAACAATACGTTCAGGCTTCCAGCCTGAACATGTCGATCGCCGGCATATTCATGCTGTTCGGTATGAGCATGGGATCGGCCGCTTACTACTATCTGGGCATCGAAGGTGCCATCATGATCGACATGGCCAGCTTTATCGTCTCAGGCATTCTGCTGGCAGCCTGCCGCTTTCCCCAGCATGTCCGCCAGCCCAACGGTAAAGCGAGCCTGAAGGATCTGGGGATGAAAAGCATACTCGCCGACTTCGGCTCAGGCTTCAAGTATATTGTCCGGTCCCGGCTGCTGCTCGCGATCATTCTCGGCTTCTTCTTCTTCGGCATCGTGAACGGCGTGTTCTCGATCCTGCCCCTCTTCACCATGAAATACAAGCTCAGTCCGGAGCATTATCAAGTCTATACCCCGCTGGTCATGGTATTCCTCGGCATCGGGTACCTGATCGGCAGCGCCATCAGCACGCTGGTCATTAAAAAAGCCGGCAAAGTGGGCGTCCTGATTACCGGTCTCTTCCTCATCGGCTTTCTGACGATCGCACTCGGCAGCTTTGCCCATATTCAGGTATACCTTGGCATGATGGTGCTGCTCGGCATCATTCTCGCACCGATCAACGTCGTGCTCGGCGGGTGGATGCCTGAGCTGGTCGAACCGCAGAGCATGGGACGGGTCAGCTCGTGGATTGAGCCTTTGGGCACGACAGGCCAGGCAATCGCGCTCGGATTCCTAGCCATTGCCTTTCCTAAAATCGTCTCTGTGGCCGGACTGTACTGGATTTTGGCCATCTGCATCTTTATCGTCAGCGTGTATTACCTGATCGTGCTGCCTTCGCTGAACCGAAAGCATCAGCATGAACTCCAGCATAAACTCCAAACGGAAATGCCCGGCTGATGCCGGGCTTTTTTTCTTGGGCAGATTTGACATTCGAGCGGAATTGTTTATTTTTAGATATCAGGGATGTTTAACCGGTCCCCGGCAATTTTCATCCCTCCCTGCAGCTCAACTTTCGCTAAAGCAGCGGCTAATCCCTTTGGGATGCGGCCACAGTCGTTTTCCTGCGGGGAACAATTTTACAAAAGAGGTGAAACGGTATGCGGCTTCTTGTCATTGAGGATGATAAACATCTGTCCGATACGGTATGCGAAACGACGCGGGACTTGTTTGAAGCCGAGCAGGCTTTTGACGGGGAAGAAGGCTTATACATGGCGGAGCAGAATATCTACGATGTCATCATTCTCGATATCATGATGCCGAACATGAACGGATACGAAGTGCTCGGGCAGCTCCGGCAAAAGGGCATTTCCACTCCGGTCCTGATTCTCACGGCCAAGGACGGCATCGATGACAAAATCCGCGGCTTTAAGTCCGGTGCAGACGACTACCTCGTCAAGCCCTTCCACCGCGAAGAGCTGCTGCTCCGGCTGGAGGCGATCCTGCGGCGCTCGTTCGGCGGCTTCAAGGAAAACACGCTCCTATTCAAGGACCTCAAGCTGAACCTCAAAAGCCGCGGCGTCCAGATCGGCGAGGAATCAGTCCTCTTGAACGGGAAGCAAATCGACCTGCTGGAGTATCTGATCAACAACAAAAATATGATTTTGACCAAAGAACAGATCTTCGACCGCGTCTGGGGCATGGATTCGAGCACCACCAACACCGTCATCGAGGTGTATATCAGCAACCTGCGCAAAAAATTCAAAGCCTTCGGCTATGACAAATACATCAAGACAATCCGCGGCATGGGCTACATGCTGTCCGAGAGCGAGGACGACCATGAATAAAAACAAGGTGATCCGCAGTCAGCAGCTGCGCTTTATGGTCTATACCCTGATCGCGTTCACCCTCCTCTTCGGCATCTTCGGCACCATCATTTTCAGCCAGATCAAGACCACGCTGTATGCCAAAACGGACAATGATCTGAACAATTACAAAATGATGATCGAAACCGACGGCAAAGGCGAAGGCAACGGCGCGGGCCCGGACAAGGACCCGTTTGCGGATAAAACCGGCTTCCCTCCCCCTCCCGACAAAGGAGGGCGGCCCGTCTTCAATCCGCGGGTTATTCCGATCCTATGGGATAAAGACGGCAAGATCGTCAACATTCAGCAGATCGGCTTCATCAATTATGAAAATTACTTCAGCGACATGAAATTCGACCCTTCGACCGTAGGCGCCATTTCAAACGTGAAAGTAAGCGGCTCCTACCACTTCCGGACGATTTCCGTGCCCCATCCCTCGCAGGCAGGGGCCTACATTCAGCTCATGGTCAATGTGGACTCGGAGCAGAACCTGATCGACAATTTCAAACAGATCATCATTATCTGCTCGGTTATTTTCATCCTGCTGTCCATCAGCGCCAGCTTTATTTTGTCGCGGAAAATGATGAAGCCGATCATCCGCTCGTGGGACAAACAGGTGGAATTCGTGGAAAATGCCTCGCATGAGCTGCGAACGCCGCTCACCATTATCCAGAACAAGCTGGAGCTGATGCAGACGACGCCGGAGAAGCGGATTGTGGATACGTTCGAAAATATCGCCCTCTCCCTCTCCGAAACGCGGCGGCTCTCGCGGCTCACGACCGACCTCCTGACGCTTGCCAGGGCCGACTCCACCGAAACGCAGCTGGAGAAGCAGTCCATCGATCTGGATGAGTTCGTCCATAAGGTATGCAGTCCGTATGCCGAGATCGCCGAGCTGTCGGAGAAGCATATGTGGCTGAGGCTGCACAGCAAGACGCGGATCGAAGCCGATCCGGCCCGTCTGCATCAGCTGCTGGTGATCCTGCTGGACAATGCCCTGAAATATACCGGCAAGCATGACAGCATCGGCATCAGTACGTCCGTCAAGGAAAACAAAGCGTACATCGAGGTCAGCGACACCGGCATTGGCATCAGTGAGGAGGGCTTGTCGCGCATCTTCGACCGCTTCTATCGCGAAGACCAGGCGCGCTCGCGCGAAACCGGAGGTTCAGGACTGGGCCTGTCCATCGCGCAGTGGATCGTTGACAGCCATCACGGCACCATTCAGGCGCTGCATAACCAGCCGAAGGGCATGATTTTCCGGATCCGGCTTCCAAAATAAATCCTGAGCATGAACCGCATGAACCGCCGTCTTTTCACCCTTTTAGGGGCATGAAAGGACGGCTTTTTGTAGTTTCTGGGGAGCTGGCAAACAAGCTTAAGGTTTCGTTAAGTTTACATTGCGATAATAAAAA